>NZ_CP116477.1:2400000-3600000 GCF_028335745.1 Pectobacterium sp. A5351 | reverse complement strand
GATGAAGCCGCCTATGTAAAGGCCGGTTTTTTGGCTGCCGTCGCCAAAGGCGAAGCCACTTCCCCATTGGTGACTCAGGAAAAAGCGGTTGAACTGCTGGGCACCATGCAGGGGGGTTATAACATCCATCCGCTGATTGATGCGTTAGACAATGACAAGCTGGCACCAATTGCCGCCGAAGCGCTGTCCCACACGCTGCTGATGTTTGATAACTTCTACGATGTGGAAGAAAAGGCGAAAGCGGGCAATGCGCACGCCAAGAAAGTGATTCAATCCTGGGCTGATGCCGAGTGGTTCCTGTCCCGCCCGAAACTGGCGGAAAAAATTACCGTTACCGTTTTTAAAGTCACCGGTGAAACCAATACGGATGACCTGTCTCCGGCACCTGATGCCTGGTCACGCCCTGATATCCCCCTGCACGCGCTGGCGATGCTGAAAAACGCCCGTGAAGGTATCGATCCCGATCAGCCTGGCACCGTTGGCCCGATCAAACAGATCGAAGAACTGAACAAGAAAGGCTTCCCGCTGGCTTACGTCGGCGACGTTGTCGGTACCGGTTCGTCGCGTAAATCGGCAACCAACTCCGTGCTGTGGTTCATGGGCGAAGATATTCCTTATGTCCCGAACAAACGCGGCGGCGGTGTGGTGCTGGGCGGTAAGATCGCCCCGATCTTCTTCAACACCATGGAAGATGCCGGTGCGCTGCCGATCGAAGTGGATGTGAACGATCTGAATATGGGCGATGTGATTGACATTTACCCGTATGAAGGCGAAGTACGCCGCCATGACACCAATGAAGTTCTGGCGACGTTCGCGCTCAAGACCGATGTACTGCTGGATGAAGTGCGTGCCGGTGGCCGTATTCCACTGATTATCGGCCGCGGGCTGACCTCCAAAGCGCGTGAGTCACTGGGCTTGCCGCACAGCGACGTGTTCCGTATTTCCAAAGCAGTGGAAGCCAGCAAAAAAGGCTTCTCGCTGGCGCAGAAAATGGTAGGTCGTGCCTGTGGCGTCGCGGGTATTCGTCCTGACGAATACTGCGAACCGAAGATGACCTCTGTCGGTTCACAGGATACCACCGGCCCAATGACCCGTGATGAGCTGAAAGACCTGGCCTGTCTGGGCTTCTCTGCCGATCTGGTGATGCAGTCATTCTGTCACACTGCCGCCTATCCAAAGCCGGTTGACGTGACCACGCACCACACGCTGCCTGATTTCATCATGAACCGTGGCGGCGTATCGCTGCGTCCGGGCGATGGGGTTATCCACTCGTGGCTGAATCGTATGCTGCTGCCGGATACCGTGGGTACGGGCGGTGACTCCCATACGCGTTTCCCTATCGGTATCTCTTTCCCGGCGGGCTCTGGTCTGGTGGCGTTTGCTGCCGCGACAGGCGTGATGCCGCTGGATATGCCGGAATCCGTTCTGGTGCGCTTCAAAGGCAAAATGCAGCCGGGTATTACCCTGCGCGACTTGGTTCACGCCATCCCGCTGTATGCCATCAAGCAAGGCTTGCTGACCGTTGAGAAGAAAGGTAAGAAGAACATCTTCTCTGGCCGTATTCTGGAGATTGAAGGTCTGCCGGATCTGAAAGTCGAGCAGGCGTTTGAACTGACCGATGCCTCGGCGGAACGCTCTGCGGCTGGCTGTACGATCAAGCTGGATAAAGCGCCGATCATCGAGTATCTGAACTCCAACATCGTACTGCTGAAGTGGATGATCTCCGAAGGCTACGGCGATCGCCGTACGCTGGAGCGCCGTATTCAGGGCATGGAAAAATGGTTGGCCGATCCGCAACTGCTGGAAGCCGATGCCGATGCTGAGTACGCGGCGGTGATCGACATCGATCTGGCCGACATCAAAGAGCCGATCCTGTGTGCGCCGAACGATCCAGACGATGCTCGCTGGCTGTCTGACGTGCAGGGCGAGAAGATTGATGAAGTCTTTATCGGTTCCTGTATGACCAACATCGGGCACTTCCGTGCGGCAGGTAAACTGCTGGATAGCCACAAAGGCCAGTTGCCGACCCGACTGTGGGTTGCGCCGCCGACCAAGATGGATGCGGCACAACTGACCGAAGAAGGTTACTACAGCGTGTTTGGTAAGAGCGGGGCACGTATCGAGATCCCAGGCTGCTCGCTGTGCATGGGTAACCAGGCCCGCGTGGCAGATGGTGCGACGGTGGTTTCGACCTCGACACGTAACTTCCCCAACCGTTTGGGAACGGGTGCCAACGTGTATCTGGCGTCTGCTGAGCTGGCGGCGGTGGCGTCTCTGCTGGGTCGCCTGCCGACGTCAGAAGAGTACCAGACCTACATGTCTCAGGTGGATAAAACCGCGCAGGACACCTATCGCTATCTGAATTTTGACCAGTTAGGCCAATATACCGAGAAAGCCGATGGCGTGATCTTCCAGACGACTGTCTAACTCGCTATAGTTCGCATCTCTACCGAAGGAGGCCTACACAGGCCTCCTTTTTTCTACCTGTTTTCATACTTCACGTTGTCTGTGCGCTGGCCGTTGGCTGCGGGCATTGTGCATCTGCAATATCAATTGTGCATGTGCAACATCAAAGGTGAAGGTGCGTCACGACGGCAGGGCGCATAGGCGACTAAACTAAACAGAAGAAACATCACAATGAGGATGGCATCATGGACTATGAATTTTTGCGCGATGTGACGGGCCAGGTCATCGTTCGTATGTCGATGGGACATGAAGCGATCGGGCACTGGTTCAATGAAGAAGTAAAAGGCCAACTGACGATATTGGCTGACGTTGAAGAGGCGGCGCGTTCTGTTGCTGGCAGCGAACGGCAGTGGCGGCGCGTGGGACATGAATACACGCTGTCGCTGGATGAAGAAGAAGTGATGGTGCAGGCGAATCAGCTATCTTTCACCACGGATGAGTTGGAAGAAGGCATGAGTTATTACGACGAGGAAAGCCTGTCTTTATGCGGCCTGGATGATTTTCTGACGCTGGTGGAAAAATACCGCGAGTTCGTCCTGCATTGATGCTTTTGGCAAAACGACCGCATTAGTCATGCAATCGTTTTGAGAACACGGTTATGTTGGACACACCACCCGACGGGCGAGTGGTGTTTTTCCATCAGTTAGCCAAGATCGGCATGGCCGAAACGTGCCTGCCAGTCATGATCAAATCGGTTAAGCGCATCCTCAACCGCCGGATCTTGCAGGAACAGCTCGGCAACCGCAGGGTCAACCGTAATGGCTCGACACCCAGCCAGCAGGCAGTCCAATACCTGACGCGGCGTGCGAAAGCTGGCTGCCAGCACCTGAGTTTTCGGGCAGTGCAGGTTAATCAGGGTTTGAAGCTCTTTCACGAGCGTAATCCCGTCTCCCCCCTGTGCGTCAATGCGGTTGACGTAAGGCGCGATGTAGCGAGCCCCCGCCAATGCAGCATAGAATCCTTGTCCCGCGCCGTAGATGGCGGTGCCGAGGGTGGGAACCTCCAGCGTCGTCAATTGCTTAATGGCACGTAAACCTGCGTGTGTGACCGGGACTTTGACGACCAAAGAGGGAATGACCTCCCTGAGTTTCAACGCTTCTTCTACCATCACCTTCGAATCGCGAGACATCACCTGAGCAAACAGCTGGCCTTCCGTGCCGATAATGGCCTGCATGTCCCGTAGCACGGTATAAATATCGGATTTTCCGCGTGCAACAATACTTGGGTTGGTGGTCACGCCTTTAATCGGTAACACGCCAGCAAGCCGTTCTACTGCGGCCACATCAGCCGTATCTAAATAGAATTCCATCATTTCCCCCGTTAACGAAAACTCGTGTTGCGGATGAGATTCATCATGCGGACTTAGCGCACGATAATGCCCAGTAGAATACCCACCGCGCCGAAATCGGAATCACTGAACGTGGTGTTTGCCAGTCCGATACTGCCCAACACCGGCAGCAGGAAGACAGGCAGGAAGGTAATCAGCAGTCCATTGGCGAAAGAGCCTAAAATCGCACCGCGACGCCCGCCAGTGGCATTACCGAAAACGCCAGCAGCTGCGCCGACGAAGAAGTGCGGCACCACGCCAGGAATGATCACTGTCATACCTAACAGATAGAGCAGCACCATACCGACCACCCCGGCTGCAAAGCTGCTCAGGAAGCCGACCAGCACGGCATTTGGCGCATAGGGGAAGACCACGGGACAATCTAATGCCGGTTTAGCATTGGGGACCAGTTTGTCAGAAATGCCTTTAAACGCAGGCACGATTTCCGCAATCACCATCCGCACGCCTTGCAGCACGATGTACACGCCGGCGGCAAAGGTAATGGATTGAATCAGCGAAAACATGAACCAGTTTTTCCCACCGGCGTTCATCGTTTTCACCGCTTCCGGGCCAGCAAACAGACAGGTAAACATGAAGATGAAGAACATGGTAAAGGCGATGGCGACCGGCGTATCACGCAGGAACAGCAGGCTTTTCGGTACTTCCATGTCTTCCGTTGATTTCTCTTTATTACCAAATTTGCTGCCGATAAACGCTGACAGCAACTGTGATATCGCAGAGAAGTGACCAAAGGCGACGTCATCCGATCCTGTGACTTTCTTCATATACGGGTGAATAATGGCAGGGAACAGTACCATTGATACCCCAACCACCAGCGAGCCAACGGTAATCAGCAGTATCCCCTTCATGCCCGCTGTCGCCAGAATTACGGCAACCATCATCGACATAAACAGCGTATGGTGGCCGGTCAGGAAAATGTATTTCCACGGCGTAAAGCGGGCGATCGCGATATTAATGACCATCGCGAAGAACATGATCATCGCCATCTCGGTGCCGAAGTTCTTCTGTGCGACGGCGACAATGGCTTCATTGTTAGGCACCACACCGGCGATACCAAACGCGTGGTGGAAAATTTCGGCGAAGTCCCCCAACGATGAAACGATCAGGCTGGCACCGGCACCGAGAATCAAGAAACCCATCACGGTTTTCACGGTGCCTTTGATGCACTCCGTGGCCGGCTTTTTTTGTGCAATCAGGCCGATAAGCGCAATCAAACCGACCAGGATAGACGGTTCAGACAGCACATCACTCATTAAAAAACGGAAAAATTCCATTTTTGATCCCCCAGCTTATAAGGCACCAAGTTCTGTCAGGGCGACCGACAGACGCTCTTTCATCGCCACTTTATCGATCATGTTACTCAGGGAGACAATTTTTCCCCCCACCGCCTGTGCGACGAGCTGATCGGCAATATCTTTGGTACCGACAAAAATATCGCTGTCCGTGCCTTTCGCTGAACCTAAATCCACGTGATCCACATCAGCAACCACGCCAAGCTCTTTAACGATGTTTTTAATGCTCATTTCCATCATCAGGCTGGTACCCAGGCCGTTACCGCATACGACTGTAATTTTCATAATCTGTGTCCTCTGGTGGCAATTAATAACGAGAAATAACGGAAAACACCTGTTCTACGTCCGTCGCGTGGAGTAACGCGGCGACGTCATCAGGCGTGTCGAACAACTGAGCGAGCTGTGAAATAATATCGATGTGGCTATTGCTGTCCGTGGCGGCCAAAACAATGAGTAAATGCACGGGATCGTTATCTTCGGAATGGAAAATCACGCCGTCACGAATCAGCGTCAGGCTGACGGCAAGTTGGTTCACGCCGTCTTCCGGTCGCGCATGCGGCATGGCAATCCCAGGGCCGACGACATAGTAAGGGCCGATGGCCTCATGAGAGCGGTATATCGCCTCAACATAGGTGGGTTCAATCGAACCGTTATCCAGTAAAGGCTGACAGGACAAGGCGATAGCGTGACGCCAGTCATCACAGGCAGGTAAAATCTGAACAACGTCTGGTGTTAGTAAAGTGTTAAGCATTGGAGTCACCTCTGTATCATTCTGAACGCAGGATAGTGTGGCGATGGCGTAAATAATGTGACTAATCTCTAAAAAGATATCGCTAACTGATATGCCTATCATTAACTGTGACCGACTTAGCACAAGCGGGGGCATTATTTGTTCCCCCATGTCACCATAGGCACACTATGAACGGCGATGACAGGGTGTGAATGACGCAGTAAGGAAATCGGGGTTGTTCGCTCGTTGCCTACCCCTTCACGCCAGCCTGAAGGCAATAGAGGTCACTGGCTGTTATCGCGATCGTGCGATGAGAAAAATGACGAATGGAGAGGAAGTGAGCATGCGTAAGCGTCGTAGTACCGGTAAGGTTACGCTACAGGATGTCGCCGACTACGCGGGCGTCGGGACGATGACGGTATCGCGCGTGATGCGCAAACCCGATCTGGTCTCTGAGAAGTTACGCAGCAAAGTGGAACTGGCCGCCAGAACATTGGGCTATGAACCCAATCAAGAAGCCAGCCAGCTTACCGAGAGTACGAGTCGCATCACGCTACAGGACATTGCGAACCATGCTGGTGTCGGTGCGATGACGGTGTCCCGCGCATTGAGGGAGCCAGGGCTGGTCTCCGATGCCACACAGAAGAAAATCAATGAGGCGATAAAAACGCTGGGCTACGTACCGAACCAGGCCGCAGGCGCGCTGGCCTCAGCCTATCAACCCACTATCGCGGTGCTTTATCCTTTTCAGCAAGACCGCGCCAGCGTGCGTTTTGTGCAGGCATTACAGCAGGCGGTTGGCAAACATCATGTGTCGTTAATCATGGGTTGCCATGAATATCGCCAGCACACTGAAGCGGGCATGGTGGAAAAACTCTTGCAGCAGCGGCCAGCGGCGCTGGTGTTATTCAGTGCGCAACTCTCGCAACGTACTCAGGACATCATACAGGCCAGCAACGTCATTACGGTGAATGTGTCCGGTGCTGCCGCGTTGAATACCAATATCACTATTGATATCGCCCTTGCCGAAGCGGCGGAACAACTGACAATGTCGCTGCTGGAAAAGGGATATCGTCACGTGGCTTATATCGGTGCGCATACGGATAACCGTTTGCAAAAGCAGCAGTTGAACGGCTGGAATAAAGCCATGCTGGCACACTATCACAATGCGGATTTGAAAATTACGATCCCGGAAGCCCCCAGCCTACAGTTTGGCCGCTATGCGATGACGGAACTGCTGCAAAACCAGCCGGAGCTGGATGCAATTATCTGTAGCCACGAAGAAATTGCGTTGGGCGCGCTCTTTGAATGCCAGCGCCGGCTGATGAAAGTGCCCTACGATCTGGCGATTGCCTGTCTGGATGGCTCTGAACAATGTGAGCATACGTTCCCGGCGTTGACGGCGATGCGGCTCGATTATGAAAAGCTAGGGGCGGAGGTCGGGCATCTGGTGCTCGCCATGATGGACAATGACGAACACCCACCCGTAGTGGAAAAGGTAAAATTCATCTTTGAGCCTCGAGCTAGCAGTTAAGTAGGGGGAAAATGCCACAGAGAAAACCTGAGTATGTCTGACGCAAGTTTGTCAGACGACGCCGTTGTTCCCACCTGGATCGGATTGATGCAACAGCGATTCAGAGCGCTTTTTTCCAGCATTTTCGCTATTTACTGCGAAAAGATGAGGCAAAAGATGTTTTTTTGTTAATGAACGTCAACTGGATGAAACGGTCAAATACACAAATTCGGTCATATTCAGTCATTGCAATGTGTTGTCGCCGTTTTTCTCCTTGTTTGAATGGAGGTAAAAAAATGGCGTATAGCGGCCTTAAATGAGAGTTTTGTCACAATAAATAATGAACATCATTGTTTATTTTCATTATTTTTCAATGTTCTTCACGTAATGCAATCTATCCTTTTTCCCCTTTTGTACTATCGCGTAGTGCACATTTTTCGAACTCTCTATCCATTACTTTATTAACACCGGAGGTCATCATGTTACCGATTGAACGCCAGCGCCGGATAATGGAAATATTAGCGTTGAATAGTCGCGTGTTGGTTACAGAATTAGTGAGTTTATTACAGGTTTCTCAGGAAACCATTCGCCGAGATTTATCAAAGTTGGAGGCGAAAGGCGTATTGCAGCGGAGTCATGGCGGAGCAGTATTAGCACAGAAACACCAGGGAAATATAATAAATAATATAACTAAAAATAGTGAATATGAATTAACCTTCCGCCAGCGTATGAATGAACATGTTTCGCAAAAAATGCAAATAGCCAAACGTGCACTGGATTTTATTAGCGTGGGGGATTGTCTGTTACTCGACAGCAGTACCACATGTTGGTTCCTTGCTCGGCAATTACCCGACATAGAGTTAACGGTAATAACGAATTCACTACGGACGGTTCAAACATTGGCAGCGAAAGGAAATATCCGCACGATCTGTCTGGGGGGAGAATATTCCGACCGCCATGAGGATTTTAACGGCTTGGTGACGGAGCAACCGTTAAAAGAATTTTTGATTAATAAGATTTTCTTCTCCTGTAGCAGTCTGGGTAATGACGGTTATTTACGTGAGGGAAATGAAAATAAAGCACACCTAAAACAGCAAATGTTATTGGCTTCCGAAAGAAAATATTTGCTGATGGATGCGAGTAAATTTCTACGCCCTTCTTTTGCACGTATTTGTCATTATCGGGATGTGGATTTTCTTATTACCGAAAAATTGGACGACAAAGATCTAACACAGGAACTGGCCTGGAACGGCGTCAATATTATTGATTGCTCGCAACGTGCTCAGACCATGCAGTTAATTAATAATTAATAGGATCATCACACTGGAGAGATTATGAAAAGAACATTCCTCGCCTGTACCCTCCTTGCCTTGTTGAGTTCAGCTCACGCCGATGCCGCCGAGAAATTGCGCATGGGCGTTGTCGTCAAAATTGGTGGTATTCCCTGGTTTAATGCGATGGAGGCGGGCATCAAAAGCGAAGCGGCCAAGCGTGGTATTGATGCCTGGCAGGTCGGCCCCACTGCTGCTGACCCCGCTCTACAGGTGCGCGCTATTGAAGACTTAATCGCCCAGAAAGTGGATATCATTGGCGTGGTGCCGAATGACCCGAAAGTGCTGGAACCCGTGCTCAAACGTGCGCAAGAGGCTGGCATTAAAGTGCTGGTACATGAATCTCCTGGCCAGAAATATGCAGACTGGGATTTTGAGTTGGTTGATGCGCCAACGCACGGCATCAACCATATGAAAGCGCTGGCTGCATGTATGAAAGAGGAAGGCAAATACGCCATGTATGTGGGGAGCCTGACGGTGCCTCTGCATCAGGAATGGACAGATGCGGCCCTAGCCTATCAGAAGGCACATTATCCGAAAATGCAACTCGTGACGGATAAATTTGGAGTCGGTGAATCGCTGGATGAATCTATCCGCACCAGTAACGAACTGATGTCTAAATACCCCGATCTTAAAGGCATCATGGCTTTTGGTTCACAGGGGCCGATCGGTGCGGGGCGCGCGGTGATGAACCGTAATAAAACCGATCAAATTTGTGTGATTGGTGCGTTTAGCCCAGGGCAGGGTGCAACGCTGGTAAATCGCGGGGCCATCAAAGGGGGTTATATCTGGAACCCGAAAACGGCTGGAGAGGTGTTTGTTCGGCTGGCCGATATGATGCAAAAAAATCAGCCGATTACGGACGGGATGACGATTGAGGGGCTGGGCAAGGTCAATGTGGATACGCAGGCACGCACCATTCTTGGCAATAACACGGAGAGCCTCGATAAATCTAATTTGCCAAAACTAATCGAGATGGGGCTGTAAGCCGATGACGCTGACCGAACCACAGACGTTGATTGCTCTCGGCTCTGTCTCCAAGACGTTTGGCGGTAGCCGTGCGCTGAATGACGTTGATCTGTCACTGGCTGTCGGGGAGGTCCACTGCCTTGCTGGCACCAACGGCTGTGGCAAAAGTACGTTGATAAAGGTGATTGCCGGCGTGTACACGCCGGATGCGGGTAGCCAGATCTCGCTATTTGATGGTGAAACCGCGACAGAATCTCGTTTTCCTCGTCTGACGCCTAAGCAGGCACGCGAATTTGGTATTCAGGTGATCTATCAGGATCTGTCGTTATTTCCCAATCTGAGCGTGGCGGAAAACATTGCATTTGAACATAACCTGAAAGGGTTGCTGGGCTGGTATCGGGCAGGGACGCTGCGGGAAACGGCACGGCGGGTCATCAGCGAACTGAACTTCGAGCTAAATCTGGATGAAAAAGTCTCTGCTTTGTCCATCGCCCAGCGCCAGCAGGTTGCCATCTGCCGTGCGCTGGTGGCGGATGCCCGGCTGGTGATCATGGATGAACCGACGGCATCGTTAACGCGAACCGAAGTGAATCAACTGTTGCGTACCGTGCGCTACCTGAAAGAGAAGCGTATCTGTGTGGTGTTTGTCAGCCACCGTCTGGATGAGGTGCTGGAGATTTCCGATCGCGTCACGGTGATCCGTGATGGACGGAAGATTGGCACCTGGTCGGCCAGTGATATGGATGGTCATCGTCTGACCGAATTGATGACGGGAATGACGCTGGATTACCAGCGTAAAATGCCGACGTTGAATCCAGAACGCACATTATTAGAGGTGGCAGGCCTGACTCGTTCAGGCCAGTACCACGATATCAATTTTACCCTACACGAAGGGGAAGTTCTGGGGCTGTGTGGGCTATTAGGATCGGGGCGTACGGAGCTGGCGCTCTCTTTGTTTGGTATGACGCGTCCAGACAGTGGGAAAATCTGGTTAGACAGCAAGCCCGTCACCTTCCGCAGCCATGAAGACGCGATTAAAGCAGGGATTGGATACGTGTCTGAAGATCGTCTGACGCTGGGGTTGGTACAGCAGCAGTCAGTTGCTGACAACATGGTGCTGACGATTCTCGATCGGCTTCGCAGCCGCTTTCACCTGATTGATGAGTACCGTAAAAATAAATTGATCGTGAAGTGGATTGAGCGGTTGGGGGTACGGATGGCCGATCCCCAGCAGGCAATTTCCACGTTGTCTGGGGGCAATCAGCAGAAAATCGTACTGGCGAAGTGGGTGCTGACCCAGCCAAAAATTCTCATTCTGGATTCGCCCACGGTTGGCGTTGATGTGGGTGCCAAAGCCAGTATCTACGCGTTAATCCACCAACTGGCACAGGAGGGGATTGCCATCATCCTGATCTCCGACGAAGTGCCAGAAGTCTATTACAACTGTGACCGGATTTTGCACTTTCGCAACGGGGCCATCCATGCCGAATACCAGCCCGAACAGGTTGAACAACAGCAGCTTGCGGAGGTGATCAATGCCTGATTTCTCTTTTTTCAAACCCAAGAGTAGCCAGGGATGGCTGGCCTGGGTACTGCTGGTTGCGATCGTATTTTTCTCATTAACCAGCGATCAATTTTTATCGATGCAAAACCTGCTCGATCTGGCGGAGAGCTACGCGGTGACCGGTATCTTCGCGCTGGGTCTGTTCGTTGTGCTGGTAACGGGGGGGATCGATATCTCGTTTGCCGCCGTGGCATCCGTTGTGCAGTACCTGATCGCCACACTTTTTATCCAGTTTCAATTTGATAATGCCGCGCTCAGCATTGTGCTGGCGATTGCCTGCGGCATGTTGTGCGGCATGGTCAACGCGGTGCTGATCTATTCGCTGAGAATTGTCTCGATCATCATCACGATCAGCATGCAGTCGCTGCTGTTTGGCCTGCTGATGTGGTTGACCGATGGCCGCAGCCTTTACACCTTGCCCGAATGGTGGGTCACGCTGCGGCAAGTCTTGCCGTTTTCGCTGAATGGCCTGACGTTTCAGGTGGGGCTGCCGCTGGTCACCCTGCTGGTGATTACGGGGTTGACCTGGCTCCTGCTGAATAAAACGCATCTGGGGCGTCAGCTCTATGCGGTCGGCGGCGATCAGGAATCCGCACGTCGAATCGGGATTCGGGTTGGACTGATCCACCTCTTCGCCTATGGCTATCTGGGGGCGATGGCTGCCATTGGCGGGCTGGTACAGACCTATCGCATGGGCGAAGTGGTGCCCAATGCGCTGGTCGGCGGCGAACTGGACGTACTGGCCGCTACCGTACTCGGCGGAGCCAGCCTGATGGGTGGCAAAGGGACGGTGTTGGGAACGCTGATGGGGGTCTTTCTCATCGCTATTTTGAAAAACGGCCTGAATCTGATCGGGGTGTCTAGCTATTTCATGAATATCGTTATTGGCGTGGTGATCATGTTGGCTATTGCCGTCACACATTACAAAAAGCGCAAAGAAACTGACGTCAGCTTTGTGTGACCGACCGGAGGATCCTGATGAAACGATATATCTTCAAACCAAACGGTGCCGACGCAGGGTTATTGCTCCTCATCGCACTGTGTTGTGCGCTGTTCAGCGTCATGCTACCAGGCCGCTTTTTTACGACGTCGACGTTCATGAGCATGGCGTTCCAACTGCCTGAACTGGGCTTGCTGACGTTGGGAATGTTTATCGCCATTCTTAGCGGCGGGTTGAACCTGTGCATTATTGCGACAGCCAATCTGACCAGCCTGTTTATTGCCTGGGTTCTGCTGCATTTCCTCCCTGAAGGTGCAGGAACTGCTATGCAGTTGCTGTGGCTGGGAGTGGGTCTGTTGGGGGCATCGGCTATTGCCATCGTGATTGGCGCATTGACCGGATTTATGGTCACGAAGGTGGGCGCACACCCCATTCTGGTGACGCTGGCGAGCATGATGACCGTGAACGGGATTGGCATCTGGCTGACCAAAGGGGCAGCTGTCAGCGGAATGCCTGATGTGTTGCGCACGTTGGGTTCCGGTACATGGATCGGAATTCCGCTACCGCTCTGGTTGTTTGTGGCTGCTGCGGGAGCTCTGGCGCTCTTCCTCGGTAAGACCCGGGCAGGAAAGTGCATTTATATGGGCGGTAGCAACATTAACGCGACTTGGTTCAGCGGCATCAATACGCATCGCATGTTGATGCTGGTTTATGTCATCTCCAGCCTGATGTGTGTCCTGGCGGGGCTAGTGATGATGGCGCGCTTTAACTCGGCGCGGATGGGGTACGGTGACTCCTACCTGCTGTTGACGGTACTGGCGATCATCCTTGGCGGCACCGACCCGAATGGCGGGTTCGGGCGGGTGACGGGGGTGGTGTTGTCACTCATCGCGCTTCAGATTCTCTCTACGGGCTTCAACCTGATGAATATTAGCCAGCATTTCAGCCTGGCCATGTGGGGTGCCGTGCTGATTGTCGTCCTGGCACTGAAATTCTTTAAAGCTCGCTACGTCGATTATCGTGCGGTGCGCCTGAGTGCTTTACGCGCCCGTGCCGACCATTTAACTGAAAAAAAGGAAGTCTGATGCAGACCAAAATCTCTCCCTCGCTGATGTGCATGAACCTGATTGAGATTAAACAACAGTTGGCCGTCCTGAACTCGCGTGCTGATTTTTTGCATGTAGACATCATGGATGGGCACTACGTGAAAAATATCACGCTGTCGCCGTTCTTTATTGAGCAAATTCGCCCACATACGTCACTCGTGATAGACGTACACCTGATGGTGGAAGCGCCTACCGATTTTATCGATGCGATTGCGAAAGCCGGTGCGGACTATATTTGCCCCCACGCCGAGACGATCAACCGGGATGCGTTTCGGGTAATCAATCAGATACGTTCACTCGGCAAAAAGGTGGGCGTGGTACTGAACCCCGCGACGCCGGTCGAATTTATCCAACACTATATTCATCTACTGGACAAAATTACGGTGATGACGGTCGATCCAGGCTATGCGGGTCAGCCGTTCATCCCGGAAATGCTCCAAAAGATCAAAAAACTAAATGCGTTAAAACAGCAACATGGCTATTCCTACCTGATCGAAATTGATGGCTCTTGTAATCAGAAAACCTACGGTACGCTGCTAGCGGCAGGGGCTGAAGTTCTGATTGTTGGAACATCGGGACTCTTTAACCTGCATGACGATCTGGCGACATCATGGGAGATGATGACGGGGCACATCGCACAGGCACAGCGCCTGATACAGGAGTCTGCATGACAGAACGGTGGCTGGGAATCGATATTGGCGGTACCAGCACACGGTTAATGCTGATGGATGCGCAGCACCAGTGGTCGGGATTTCGCAAAGTAGCGACGGCGAGCTGGGCACAGCAAGGTGATGCGTTGGCAGCATTGACTGATGTGATTGCGCAGACGCTGGAACAGCAGGCGGTAAATGGCGTGATGCTCGGGTTGCCGGGTATTCTGAGCCGCGATCGTCAATCCGTGCTGTCGTTGCCATTTATTCCAGCGCTGAATGACCAGCCAGTTGCGCAAAAAATCGGTGAACGTCTGGGCATACCCGTGGCGATGGATAAAGACGTTAATCATTTGATGTTGTGGGACTTAATGCAGTTAAAAATGCTGCCGGACACGGCGGTTGGTATTTACCTCGGCACCGGGATTGGTAATAGCCTGTGGCTCAATGGTCGTTTTTATCATGGCGAACACGGGGGGGCGGGTGAACTGGGGCATATTCCCTGGCAGGATAATCAACGGCCTTGCCCTTGCGGCAATCTTGGCTGCGTGGAAACGCTGACATCGGGGCACTGGTTACAACATTGGGCAACGCAGCAGGACGGCGCAACCATGCCATCCCTGTTTACGTATTTTGGCTCACACCCGGATTTACTGGCATTTGTTGATCGGTTGGCGAAGGTGGTTGCAACGGAGATGAATATTTTCGACCCCGACTACCTGATTCTCGGCGGTGGCGTTTTATCGATGGTTGATTTTCCGCATGCTGCCCTGCGCGATGGGATCTGGCGGCATCTGCGTCCCCCGATGACGCGTGGGAAACTCAATATGGTGTTCAGTGAGGCCACGGACTATACCGGCTGTCGTGGTGCCTGTCTGGCGGCAGAGCGTCAATTCGGGGGGAAAATATGAAAGGTAAAGTTTGTGTGTTTGGCTCGTTCAATTTGGACATTGTGGCGGGAATGTCCCGCTTTCCGCAGCCGGGAGAATCGCTGATTGCACACCGCAGCATGATGGGGCCGGGGGGAAAGGGGGCTAATCAGGCGACCGCCGCGTTGCGTGCCGGTGCGCGGGTACACTATATCGGTAAAATTGGTAATGATGATTTTGGTCTGTTTGCCAGACGCCATCTCGAAAAGACGGGCTTTGATGCGATTACCTTGTTTACCTGCAAAGAAAAACCGACAGGGAATGCGTTGATCTATGTGGCAGGCGACGATGCAGAAAATATGATTTCCGTCTACCCAGGTGCGAATCTGACAGTGACGGCAGCGGAGATCGCACGCTGCCAACCGACGGTCGCAGCGGCAGATATTTTGTTGATTCAACTGGAAAATAATCTTAGTGCAATTCAGCGTATCGTGGATAGTGCACAGGAGGCGAACACGTTCGTCATTATGAACCCCGCGCCCTGGCAAAAAGTGAGCAATGCCTTACTGCGTAAGATCGATCTCCTGACGCCAAATAGCACTGAAGCGACGTTGTTGACCGGCATTCCGGTAATGGATATCGACAGCGCACGGCAGGCGGCTGCGGTGTTACACGACAAGGGGGTACGCCAACTGGTCATTACGCTTGGTGTGCAGGGTGCATTCTTATCAACGGGGGATGTTCAGGCACATATCCCGGCGTTTCCAGCCCAGCCCAGGGACACCACGGGGGCTGGCGATGCATTTAACGGCGCACTGGCGGCGAGGCTGGCGGCCGGTGATTCTCTGGAGCGGGCGGTGCTATTTTCTTCCTCCTATGCCTCACTTTGCGTGGAACGTGAAGGTGCTGCGCATGCGATGCCACGTTATGAAGAAGCGCTTGAACGAATGCAACAGCACGCGGAACGGCGGTATGAGGCGGGAATCACCGAATAGAGCGGTAGAAGCGGCCTGTAGGGCTGTTTCACTGGGAAGGGAACATTCATTTTTGTCCCGTACTAACGGTTAACCCGAGGGAAAATACCACAGAGCAAACCTGCGTATTTCTGATGCAGGCTTGCTAAATATGATGCGATTAGCTACCCGCATCAACGTGTTTACCGTCGAAGAAGTAGTCTTTGACGGATTCCGGTTTGTTTTTACTTTGCAGCGCTTCCTGCAACGTCTTGGGGGGATGAGCTGGCACGTTCTCGTTTACTTCTGCAATGGCCAGAAGTTCGGCACGCCTTGAGGCATCCTCTTCCTGTTCTGCCAGTTCGTGTTCGTGTGCCGCAATGCGGCGCGCATAGGCCATGACGCCGTCGCAGGTTTCAATCGCGCCTTATAAAAATAGATACGATCGATATCTTCCGGTTCTTCCATATCAAGCTGAGCCAGATTTGCTTGTGCGTCGGCTTTGATGCCCTTCATGCCTTTGGTAAACAGCAACACATCGTCGCCGGGGCAGGTGTCGCCGCCGCCGTTGACCTGGTGGTAGGAATAGAAATACTGGGGCGTGCTTCTAAATAGCGGGCACGAAGGCGTTGCATGCGTGGCGTAAGGGGAACTTCCTCCGTAACGCTAAATAGCTTCGCCAAATAGTAGATCACTTGAAGGGAACTCAGTCCGAGTTGTGCGATCTGATCAATCGCCAAACATCACAAATCACCAACCGGACTGAGCGATGCCGATCATAGCAGCAATCCCTGATGAAGAACGACGACTAATGCGTAAAGAAGCCCAACAAACACGCGATAAAAACCATTCCAGACGACTCATCGCCATACTGATGCTCCATCGGGGAATGACCGTCACCGACGTCGCCAGACTGCTCTGTGCCGCTCGTTCATCCGTTGGAAGATGGATAAATTGGTTTACTTTACATGGTATTGAAGGACTAAAGAGCCTCAAGTCCGGACGAACACCACCCTGGCCGGTCGCGGATATCCTGCCTACTTTGCCGCTTCTGGTTCAGCGTTCTCCTCAGGATTTTGGCTGGCTGCGTTCCCGCTGGAGCACGGAGTTGTTATCACTTGTCGTTAATCGGCTTTTTAATGTAGCGCTCCATCCTTCCACGTTGTACCGCTATCTGAGGCGAGCGGGTATTGTCTGGCGCAGAGCCGCGCCAACACTGAAAATCAAAGACCCGCATTATGAGGAAAAGCGACTCGCCATCGAACAGGCCGTCTCCCGGAAACAGACGATTCATCCGGTATTTTATCAGGATGAAGTGGATATCGACCTGAACCCAAAAATCGGTGCAGACTGGATGCTCAAAGGGCAACAGAAACGTATTACTACGCCGGGACATAATCAAAAGTATTATCTGGCAGGAGCACTGCATTCGGATACGGGACGGGTCCATTACGTTGGCGGCAGTAAAAAGTGTTCTGATTTATTTATCAATCTGTTAGAGACGTTACGACGGACATATCGGCGAGCGAAAACCATTACGCTGGTCGTTGATAACTACATCATTCATAAAAGCCGCAAGGTGGAACGGTGGCTGGAAAAAAATACGAAGTTCCGGTTGTTGTTCCTGCCCACGTATTCGCCGTGGCTCAATCCAATCGAGTTGCTCTGGTTGTCGTTACACGAAACCATAACGCGTAACCATCGGTGCCGATATATGCGGCAGTTACTGGAACAGGTAAAGCTATTTATGAATGCCGCTTCACCATTCCCCGGCAATCAGCATGGTCTGGCTAAAGTGGAGCGGTATTAGGCGAAGCTATTTAGACTTGCTGATAGCCATATCGTTAACTCCATAACAGCGTGGTGAGCCCCTGTCTGGTATTACACTACCTTTCGGGGGCGAAACGGGTGATGAGTATGAGACTTTGTGATAGTGTACGTACCTATGAAACTCAGCATAGTTAAAAAGGTACGTACATGTCAACGATAAAACGCGATACGAAAAAATCTTCATCATTGGGGAAATCACCAACCTTCCAGATACGGATCTCCCCTGAGCTACGCGAACAGCTTGATGAGATAGTTACAAAAGAAGGTGTCAGTCTCGGCAACTGGTTCAAAGAGCTTGCCCGTCAGGAATTGAGAAAGCAGGGGATTGAGCCGAAGGGGTGATGTGTTGGCGAAGTATAGCCTTGTCAGGCTATACACTTGATCATGATAATTTTTCAATGATAAGTAGTCCTAACTGCCTTGTATTCCTATCATTTCCATTTGAATTCACAGGCGACACACCGATTTCCTGAGCTATTACTCTCAAAACAGGCATTACGGTATCAACAATTTCACCAGCATTATATACAGTGATGGTTCCTGTATCTAATTGGTTTATTTTGAAATTTTTATAAATAGCGCTTCTTTTTACATCTATCCCATTTTTATTTTCTTTGATTGTAAAAACGGCACGAATGATGCCTTTTTCCTTCCAGTTCCGAAGATAACCAGACCAAAGATTACTGCGAAGTGATGATGTCTGATTAATGGTTCTTGCATTCCACTCTCCTTCCTCTTTAGTCCCATCGGCCTTATATAGTTCCACTTTTGCATGTTTTATTCTTATAAGCTCTTGTTTAAAAAGCTCTTCACTCTCTGGCTTGAATGTGAGTTCTGGTCGCTGGCTGAGTTCTACTTCTTGTGTATCTAATAGACGGTTTATGACATTTTCTGGTGTATCAAACCCAGTTGCATATTTAGCCAGACGATCAAAGGTTTCTTGGCTAATTTCTATCGTTCTCATATCAACACCTTAGTTTGTTTTTATCATATTTGATTTGTTTATGATGATGTTGTTTGTTTTTTGAGTCAATGGTTATGTTGTTATTTTTAATTACCTATTGAAAATAAAGATAAAATTTAATAATTATCTTCACAAATCCGGGATGTGCTTAAGGTTATTTTTAGATATTTTCGAGATTAGGGGATTGAGCCGAAGGGATAGGGTTATCTTCTCTGGTAGTTACGTTTCATCCAGATAAACCGAAGTGGTTAGTAGTGGTAAGGTGCTACCAGACAACGTTTATACCTATTAATGAATGCTATTTTCTACGTTTTTACTCTTCACACCAAAATCAAGATTTCGCTGTTGGTAAAATTCAAGCGAGAGTGAATGTGTATAGAAATGCGTATAGCTACAAAGGTTAAAGATGGATGATTTATCTTAATATCAATGCGTTATGTGATTTATTCGATTCCCTTCACTCGCTCCAATATCTCTTCTTTCAACGTCTATCCAAGTCCAATAAATCCAGTCACCACAAGGCTTAGCGCTACTTCTCAGTCGTTCAGGAAAAACCCTCGTCTATCGAAAGTTATACATCAGAGTGTATAGAGTTTGCGTATAAAGCCATCTCCCGAAAAAAGCAGAGCATTCATAAGCAGAATTTTCTCGCAATCTGAATACAAGAGATTATTATGAATAACATCTCTATTATCATAGGGTTGTGTGTCATTCCTTATTGGGTTTTTACGCCATTTCACTGAGGCCATGCTTATGAAACCCCATCCGATACGCGAGATTATTGAGGCCTGTGATAAAGCAATTTCTGAGCGAAATTTTGATGCTCTGATGTGTTATTACGCTGAGGATGCCGCACTTGTTATCAAGCCAGGCATGGTTGCGAGAGGCAAAGAGGATATAAAAAAAGCGTTTGTCGCCATTGCCGATTATTTTAAAAATCAACTTATTGTTGAACAAGGCAATATGCAGGTCATTGAAGGTGGTGGAGACGCTTTCGTTATCATGGAAACCGTTCTTCATTACCCAGATGACAAAGGGAATATTGTCACAACAACGCGACGAGCGACTTATGTGTTCAGGAAAAATGTCGATGGAAACTGGCTTTGCACCATTGATAATTCCTATGGAACAACGCTGCTGGACTGATTCTGTTTAGTTAAGGCAGGTGCGTTTTTATTCTTCCTCGACAGCTTTTCCCATGATTGAATTTGAGGTCAGCGAGTGACCTCAATTCCTGTCATTTACCCGGTTTCACCACGGTTGTTGTCCAGCTAGGTAAATCCCAGGTGCCACCGAGTTGGATCATGCGGCATGAATCAGTAGTCGATACACTGCTTTGCTGGAATGTTTTGCCATCCCATGTCCAGATGTCATAGCTCATGCAGTCTGCAAGTCCACGTCCCTTATGCACAGAGGTAATTTCACCGTTTTCGTAATCTGTGCCATCTGTCGTCACGAGCTGAGTCTGTATGGCGTTATCGATAACCCAGTAGGCATAGCCTTCGTTATACGCCGCACGCCAGCAAAGGGTGCTGAGCAGGGACAGGTTGTCATTCAGGGGGGTAAGCTCAATGGGTTCCGTTGACCATCTTGCGGTTGTAATCTATCGCAATCATCATTGAGCGTTTCTCCCGCGTACTGTTTTTCTGACGAGTAACCGGCGGCCCGGCACGTCAGCGTGTTATCACAGACTACTTCCCAGTCTTTGTGAGAGAAAGAGCTATCGGCAAGCGTTGTAGCCAACGCCAAAGCAGGGATCCCCGCGATAAGCGCCGTGAGCATAGTGAGGTGGGAAGGGAGAGAAAAATTCATTTTTCATCAGCTTATTGATTATATTGTTACTTGTCATCGTCCTGTTCTTCACGTCAGGACGTTAAGCGCTTTTTTGACATATACCAAGATGTTAGCGTTAGACTACGTGATATTGCGAATATTTCTTGTCTGACCACTCCTTTATTAAGAGCGAATCGGGTATGATGCCGTTGCCGTCAACTGCTCATAGATTGCTCAACATCCCCTCTGTGTTATCAGCATGTTTATTCTGCTTTTTAACCTCATGCGTGATAACGGTCAGAAGCAGTTTTTCACACAGCTAAAACGATTCCTATAAATAAGTGTCATGATAGATGTAGCGCGATAAGAACGACTCTTTATGCGGTACGCTGTTAATCACTTAAAGACGAGTATCATGAAGATTAAGCAAACCTTTACCAGGGCAGTACTCCACCCGCGCTATTGGACGACTTGGTTCGGCCTTGGCGTGCTGTTTTTATTAGTTCAACTTCCTTACCCGCTGCTGATGAAAATCGGGAGCAGTGCAGGTCGCCTGTCCCGCGTCTTTCTCAAACGTCGGGTGTCGATTGCCAGACGCAACCTTGAATTGTGCTTCCCTACGATCTCTGACGACGAAAGAGAAGCGATGATTGACAGCAACTTTGCTTCGCTCGGCATGGCATTGGTCGAAACCGGCATGGCCTGGTTCTGGTCCGATCGTCGCGTGCGTCACTGGTTTGATGTTTCGGGACTGGAACACTTACACCACGCTACGGCAAAAGGTCAGGGCGTGATGGTGATTGGTATTCACTTCATGTCGCTGGAGTTGGGCGGCAGGGCGATGGGGCTATGTCGACCGATGATGGCGATGTACCGTCCGCACAATAATAAAGCGATGGAGATGGTACAAACCTGGGGACGTTCTCGTTCGAACAAGGCGATGATCGACCGTAAAGATCTGCGTGGCATGGTGCAAGCGTTGAAACGCGGTGAAGCGGTATGGTTCGCTCCCGATCAGGACTACGGCCCTAAAGGCAGTGTTTTTGCCCCGTTCTTTGCGGTGAAAAATGCGGCGACGACCAGCGGAACGTACACGCTCAGCCGTCTGGCAAAACCGGCGATGATGACGACAGTGCTGATTCGTAAACCCGATGCCTCTGGCTATCAACTGGTGATTCAGCCCGAATTACAGGATTACCCTTATCACGATGAACAGGCTGCGGCGTGTTATATGAATAAGGTGATTGAGAAAGAAATCATGCGTGCGCCTGAGCAGTATCTCTGGCTGCACCGTCGCTTTAAAACGCGACCAGCGGGGGAAATGTCGCTCTACGCCTGATGGCATAAACACGTATGATATCGGATGGCGCTGTTGCGCCATCACGGTCGGTATGGTGAGCAGAGTTAGTGACGCATCGTGTAAAACAAAAATGGCCACCGGATGGCAGCCATTTTAGGGTGGTTAACGTACTGAGTACGATTAACGGAAGATAGCGTGGGGGTTAACACCGCGATAGGTTTTGCCCAACGCTTTTAATATTTGATTGATTTTGCGGACAACGCGCATCTTTTTTATCCCCACGATTCTTAAATAATTATTGGTTGAAAGTACCAAAGTTGATGTTGATGTTTTCAAACATAGCGATGATTTTGTTCAGCAGTTTCATGGTCATTTCCTCATTGTTAGTTGATTTGTTTTCTGTGATGCTGTTCACGTTTTTAAGAATACTCGTACTGATACGAACGGTCAACTTTTTTGTGATGAAAATCACAAAAAAATGAACGATCAGTTTGTGAGGAATAAACCGCTGTTTTGATTTTCTTCTAAACACCTTTTCTGCTTTTTCTTCATACTGATGCGTTTTCAGCGAGTTGCCTGCTTGAACGCGGTCTGTACTGGCCGAGCGCTGCCTTGTCGGACAGATTAAGTGAGATAGGTAAATTGTCTCGATTAGCAGTTGAAATAAGCGCAGGTGAAGCGGGATAATCACGCGTTTCACATTGCCAGACCCTGTTTTATCCAGCTTGTTTTAATACAGTCTGTTTTGATACAGCAGTGTCTTGATATAGCACCGTTTCTATACATCAATGTCTTGATAAGACAGCGTTTTCCGGTTTTGCACTCAGCGAGTTAATCGTTTGCGTGCGGAGCCATACGGTTCATGGTGCGCCAGTGAAGCTGGTGCGCTTGCGGAGCAAGGCCGCGGGAACCGGTCAAATTGATCGTAAATAATAATGGCATTTCAGGGGATACCACCATGTCAAACACCACTCGTCAGGCAGGCTCGCAGGGCGCGCTTGATGCTTTTTTCAAAATTACACAGCGCGGCAGTAATGTGCGTCAGGAAGTGTTAGCGGGTCTGACGACATTTCTGGCGATGGTTTACTCGGTGATTGTGGTGCCGAGTATGCTGGGCAAGGCCGGCTTCCCGCCTGCGGCCGTGTTTGTGGCAACCTGTCTGGTTGCCGGGCTGGGGTCGCTGCTGATGGGGTTGTGGGCTAATCTGCCGATGGCGATTGGCTGTGCGATTTCACTGACGGCGTTCACCGCGTTCAGTCTGGTGCTGGGGCAACAAATCAGTATTCCCGTGGCGCTGGGAGCGATTTTCCTGATGGGCGTGCTGTTTACCATCATTTCCGTCACAGGCATCCGTTCCTGGATCTTGCGTAACCTGCCGATGGGCGTGGCGCACGGAACGGGGATTGGTATTGGCCTGTTCCTGCTGATTATTGCCGCTAACGGTGTGGGGCTGGTGGTAAAAAACCCGATTGATGGCCTGCCGGTCGCGCTGGGTGATTTCACCTCTTTCCCCGTCATTATGTCTCTGCTGGGGCTGGCGGCGACCATCGGTTTAGAGAAACGTCGCGTACCGGGCGGTATTCTGCTGGTTATCATCGCGATCTCTATTCTGGGACTGATTTTTGACCCGAAGGTAAAATACGCGGGCTTCTTTGCGTTGCCGAGTCTGACGGCGGCTGACGGTTCGTCGCTGATCTTCAGTCTCGATATCATGGGTGCATTGCAGCCGATGGTTCTGCCGAGCGTATTGGCGTTGGTGATGACCGCCGTGTTCGATGCCACCGGTACTATCCGTGCCGTAGCCGGACAGGCGAACCTGCTGGATAAAGACGGGCAAATCATCAACGGTGGTAAAGCGCTGACCGCAGACTCCGTGAGCAGCATTTTCTCCAGCCTGGTCGGGACGTCACCTGCGGCGGTCTACATCGAATCGGCAGCGGGTACGGCGGCTGGTGGTAAAACGGGCTTAACGGCAACCATAGTGGGCGTGTTGTTCCTGCTGCTGCTGTTTGTCTCTCCATTAGCGTATCTGGTGCCTGGTTATGCCACCGCACCCGCGCTGATGTACGTTGGCCTGCTGATGCTGGGCAACGTCTCCAAACTGAACTTTGATGACTTCGTGGACGCAATGTCCGGTCTGGTCTGTGCCGTATTCATCGTACTGACCTGTAACATCGTGACTGGTATCATGCTGGGTTTTGGCGCGCTGGTATTAGGCCGCATTTGTGCTGGCGAATGGCGTAAGCTGAACATCGGAACCGTCATTATCGCTGTCGCGCTGGTGGTGTTCTACTCGGGCGGCTGGGCGCTGTAATCCCTTCCGACAGACCTTCTGGCGCCGCCCAGAAGGTCTGTTATTCCTCGTCTTTCCTTCCTCTTCTCTTCCTTATCGTTTCTCACGCCAAACGCGATTTCATGTGCCCTTTTATTGGCTTTGGGTTGATGTTACTTGTGTGATAATCAATCTTGTTATTAATCTCGATTTCGGCCAAAAACCCATTTTCATACCGAGCTAAATGCGTTAAATATGGAAGGGGTGTTTGCTCGCTAACAGGCAGAATTTTTTGATTTAGGAGTACGTCTAAGGAAAGCATGGAAATATTTTTTACGATTCTTATTTTGACCCTGGTGGTATCCCTGTCCGGGGTAGTTACCCGCATTTTACCTTTTCAAATTCCCCTGCCTTTAATGCAAATTGCGCTTGGTGCCATCCTTGCCTGGCCCCAGTTCGGTTTGCACGTTGATTTCAATCCCGAGCTGTTTATGGTGCTCTTCATTCCGCCGCTGCTGTTTGCCGACGGCTGGAAAACGCCTACGCGTGAGTTTCTGAAACACGGTCGGGAAATTATTGGTCTGGCGCTGGTTCTGGTACTGATTACCGTGGTGGGCATCGGCTATTTCATCTACTGGATGGTGCCGGGCATGCCGCTGATTGCCGCTTTTGCGTTGGCCGCCGTGCTGTCACCAACGGATGCCGTCGCGCTGTCTGGCATTGTGGGTGAAGATCGTATTCCGAAAAAACTGATGGGCATTTTGCAGGGCGAAGCGTTGATGAACGATGCGTCCGGTCTGGTGTCGCTAAAATTTGCTGTCGCGATTGCGATGGGCACGATGGTGTTTACTGTTTCAGGCGCAACGCTGGAGTTCATGCAGGTTGCGCTGGGTGGGCTGTTGGCGGGCGTTGGCGTGACCTGGATATTCGGGAAATCGCTGCGTGTTATCAGCCGCTGGAGCGGTGATGATGCCGCGACGCAGATCGTGCTGCTGCTGCTGTTGCCTTTCGCATCGTATCTGATCGCGGAACACATTGGTGTGTCAGGCATTCTGGCGGCGGTGGCGGCAGGGATGACCATCGGCCAGTCGGGCGTCATCCGTAGTGCCCCCCTTGCGATGCGGCTGCGAGCAAACGGCGTGTGGTCGATGCTGGAATTTGTGTTTAACGGCATGGTGTTTATCATGCTGGGCCTGCAATTGCCGGATATTCTGGAAACCTCGGTGACGCAGGCGGAGCTGGACCCGACGGTTGAAACCTGGATGCTGTTTACCGATATTGCGATCATCTATGGCGCTCTGTTGCTGCTGCGTTTCTGCTGGCTGTGGGTGATGAAAAGATACAGCATGCACATTCAGAAAAAGCGCCCGATGATCTTCGCCGAATTTTCTACGCGCGAGTTGTGGATCGCGTCCTTTGCTGGTGTACGCGGGGCGATTACGCTGGCGGGTGTGCTGTCTATTCCGCTGCTGCTGACGGACGGCACCGCGTTCCCCTCACGCTATCAGCTGGTGTTTATCGCCACGGGCGTCATTTTGTTTTCTCTGCTGTGTGGTGTGCTGGCCTTGCCGTTTCTACTGCGCGGCGTGGTGGTGGCGGATAAAGCCGCGCACGCCAAAGAAATCCGCATGGCGCGTATGGCGGTGGCAGAAGTGGCGATCAAAAGCATGCGCAAAATGGAGGAGCGGCTGGCGGCCGATCGGGAGGAAAACATTGATGAGCAGGTGCTGAAAGAAGTCAGCGCACGCGTTATCGGTAATCTGCGCCGACGGCTAATCGATAAAGACGATCCTGAAAATGGCCTGCTGATTGAGAATCTGGAGCGACGTTTTCGTCTGACCGCGCTGAATTCCGAACGTGCGGAGCTGTATCATCTGCGCGCTACGCAGCAGATCAGCAATGAGACGTTGCAAAAAATGCTGCGCGATCTCGATCTGATGGAAGCGCTTCTGATCGAAAATGAATAAGCCGTGGTGAGGTGATCCTCGCTACCACGTTGATTTTTTTCTCTTCTTTTCCCTTCCTCAACATCCCCATGGCGTAAGCGATGGGGATGTTTTTTATGCGTCTGGTCTAAGAACAACGTCAGGCGATTGTAAACTGCTTGTCACTAAATGATAATGATTGTTATTATCCGTAGGACTTTTCTTAGAGGTGAAAAGTAGAGCAGTAAAAAGCAGAAAAGTAAAAAAACCAGAAGAACAAAACGGCCCGCACGGTATCAACACCGTGTGGGGTGAATGGCTGTTTAAAGGACCAAATAAAAAATAAACGGACATTAACCCTGAATTAATTAGGTAATAAGCCACGTTTATAGGGGAACATTATGCGTGTATTAGTGGTTGATGATGATTCTGTGCTGTGCCATTGGCTGGGGTCTAAATTACATTCCCACGGCCATTCTTGCCGAATGGTGCATGATGGCGCACACGCATTAAAAGCGATCAAGGATGAAGTTTATGATGTCGTTCTGTTAGACAGAATGTTACCCATCATGGATGGATTCACGGTATTACGTGAATTACAAGGCTCGCGTCATCCACCCATTATGCTGCTTTCGGCGTTGGATCGTGATGTTGATCGGGTGATGGGCTTAGAGCTCGGTGCAGAAGATTATCTCGGCAAACCTTTTAATTTTAATGAGCTTAGGTTACGTCTGGATATTATGGCGCGGCGCGGTAAACGTCATGTCGATAATCCTTCTATGCTGACCTTTGAAGACCTGCAACTGGACCGTATGCAGCGCGTTGCATGGCGCGGCGGCAAGCGTATCGATTTGACTGATAAAGAAATCAAGTTACTGATTATATTGATGGAAAATCCAGGCCAGGCGATTACGCGCACCATGCTGTTAGAGCGTGTCTGGGGCTATAATTTTGATCCACAGACCAATTTGATCGACGTTCATATGTCAAAGCTGCGGGCGAAAATTGATAAAGGCTTCCCGCGTCCATTAATTAAAACGTTAAGAGCGATGGGCTACGCATTAGGCGCGGTAGATAAGGACAAAACCGATGTTGGCAGCCACGCTGAATAAAATAAAAATAAAGAAGCTGGGGCAGCGCTGGCAGGTAAAAATAAAACACTGGCAATTACTGGGGGCAAGCCAATATCCTGGCTTTTTATGCACCTCTAATTTTCGTCAGGCAATAACCATTGTTTTTCTGTTCTTATTGATGATGCTGATGTGTATTGTCGGCTTCAGTTCACTCAGCGAAACGCTGATTAGAACGCATGTCCGCGAAGTTATTCTGGGTAATATTTACGATTACTCGATGCAGTCGCGTTTAACCAATGCCGATAGCCTGATCGCGCAATTACGCCAGGATAATCGGGCGAAAGGGGATGAATTACCGCTGTTTCTGGTGATGAATAAAGACGGTGATATTCTGTATCACAATCATTCTCTAAAACCGCATCCTCTGAAAACGTCTTCTCTACAGGCACTTCCTCTCAATATCCATCCTCTGGAAATGCGGCAGCACACTGACTGCCGGATGGATGTCAGCTGCCTTAAGGCCGAAATTTCCAGTCCTGACGATCCCAATCTGATCGGTTTGTCCGTCATGCTGGATGATGGGGGCGTGCTGTTTACCGCCTATAACATTCGGCCCATGTTAGAACGGGTGAGGACGATCCCGCTGGTGGCGGGGGCAGGACTGTTTATCGTGCTGCTTTTCTGCCTGTTCGTCAGCCGCCATTTCAGCTTACGCAGTTTACGCAGCGTGGAGAAAATCCGTGCGGCGCTGCATCGCTACAGCAGCGGCGAGCAACAGGTGCGTATGCCACTGTCGCCTTATGACGATGATTTTGACAGCCTGAGCGCTGACATTAATCAGAATCTGGAACGGATTGAGCGCCTGATGGAGCAGGTGCGTAATACATCAAGCCACGTCGCGCATGAGCTGCGTACGCCGTTGACGCATCTGCAAAACCGATTGTTCAACCTGACGGAGCGGGCAGGGTTGGATAACGACGTTCGTGATGAGTTGAATCTGGCGGTGGACGAGGTGCACAAAATTCTCGGGCTGTTCCGTACCGTGATGCGCATCGGCGAAATCGAAAGCGGGCGCTGCGTGCACCAGTTTGAGAATATTGAGGCACGCCAACTGCTGGAAGAAATTGCCGAGTATTATCAGCCGCTGGCGGAAGAACGCGGCTGTCGCTTGAAGATTGAAATCAAAGCCGGTATCCAGCTTTTTGGCGACCGGGCGCTGCTGTTTCAGGCGCTGGCCAATCTGGTGGAGAACGCGCTGAAATACGCGGCACAGGGTAAATATATTACCTTGAGCGTGACGCTCTATCGCGGCTGGATCGCGCTGAGCGTTGCTGACCGTGGTCCGGGTATTCCGCCCGCACTTCATGCCAAGGCGCTACAGCGTTTTCAGCGGTTGGATACCTGGTTTCAGTCCGGCTATGGGCTGGGGCTGTCTTTGGTACAGGCGATTACCGACCTGCACGGCGGCAAGCTCTATCTGGACTCCTCTGAGCCGGGCCTGAATGTCTACCTGTGCCTTAATCGCTGTTAATACGCTTTTCTTACGATGAACAGACGCGTGGCGAGCGATTTTCCCCCAGCTTGCCACGACACGCCTCTCTCGATTTCTTATGAATATCCCTTCAAAAAATATGAATATCTATTAATTTTCACTGTAACGGAATTTGTGTTAATTATTGATTTATATTGATAATTTTTTGCATGGAAAGATTAACGAATATTAATGTTCTGCTGCTTGCGACGCTTGATAATAAGTCTCATTATTAATCTTATTATCATCATGGCGCCCCCGAATTCCCGAGTAGGCCATGATTTCTTTGGCTGCGAATTAGAGGCTCTTCCCATGAAAAACATGAAAGCAAAATTACGTTCTTTCCTGCGTGACGAAAGCGGTGTAACGGCAATCGAATACGGCATTCTTGCAGCGGCAATGGCGGCTGCAATTGGCGCTATTTTTGGCGGCGACGGTATCTTCGTGAAAGCGCTGAATGAGAAATTCAGCCAAATCGCCGATCAAATTACCGGCACGGGCACCAGCGGCGGTACCTCCGGCGCAGCGAAATAAGCACACGATGGCGGATTATGTGCACTGGCCGCAGACGGCGCTGCTGATGGGCTGCCTGCTGTGGTGTATCAGTACCGACCTGTTAGTACGCAAAATTACCAATCGGGCGGTACTGATTTTATTGCTGGGCTGGCTGTTCTTCAGCGCTTCACACGTCCTGCAATCCGGTGCGGTAGATATGTTGGCACTACGAAAAACGCTTTGGGCGCTGCCTGGTGCGGCGGCAGTACTGGTTGTGGGGTTTTTGCTTTTCCTCACCGGCAGACTAGGTGCCGGGGATGTGAAACTGATGAGCGTGCTGTGCCTGTGGGTTGGGCAAGGGCACCAGATCGTTTTCGTCATGGTGACGGCGCTGGCTGGCGGTGTTTTGGCGCTTAGCCTGCCGCTGCTCAATACCGTACCCACAGCGGTGGCGATGGGCATTCAAACCACCAACCGGATATTCAAGAGTCGGTTGCCTATGCCACCCGCGTTGCCCGCCGATCTTTCTCAAGGCATACCTTACGGCGTCGCCATTGCGTTTGGTGCGATGTATGTCCTGATTTTTCCCTTGTTTTAATTCTGTCGCAGCTTTAAGACACACACGCTAGGGTAGGCAAGTTGAAATGAAAGTGAACTCTACATACGTACTGTCAGGCGCGCTCGTTCTGGCAGGCATTGTTGCGCTGGTGGTACGTAGCCATCTCTCTTCGGAACCTCCAGCGCCGCCTCCTGTAGTGGTTAAAGTACCGGAAAAAACCGCTATTTTAGTGGCGGCTAAAAACCTGCATCCCGGTGATTTTCTTGACTCCTCCTCTCTGCGTTGGCAGGAGACAGATGAGTCGGTTTCTCGTTCCTTTAACTTTGTTCGCGGTAAAGACAGCCAGTCGCTCCTGTTCGGCGCAACGCTGCGTGAAACCGTCGCGGAAGGTGCACCGTTGACCAGTAACGTATTGGTTAAGCCTAATGAACCGGGCTTTGTTGCCGCTGTGCTACATAAAGGGATGCGGGCTATCTCCGTTCCCACTAGCGCCATTGCGAGCAATGCAGGGCTAGTATCAGCAGGTGATCGTGTTGATGTGATCCTCAGCATGAGACGAGACGATCAGTCGGAGTTACCCGCAAGCCGTAACCAACCTGTCGTGATGCCATTGCTGGCGTCACAAACCATTGTTCGCGATTTACGCGTATTGGCACTGAATGACAGAACCGGTACGCCGGTATACCCACGTTTGGATGCGATGGAAGATGGCGCGGCGCTTGATGCCACGGCCAAAAGCCGTGAGCCCGCCGTGCGCTCCCGTCCTGCCACCTATCAAACTGTGACGCTGGAAGTCACGCCTCAGCAGGCTGAAGCGTTAGCCGTTGCCAAAGAACTGGGCATTCTGCATTTGGCGCTACGCAGTGCTGATTTGGATGATGTAGTCGATCCAGCGACAGGGCGACCCCATGTGACCACGGTTCCGCGCGCGACCGATATCTACGGGGTGCTATCAGCAGGATCCGGTGAACGCAAAGTGAAAATCTATCGCGCTGAGCAAAAAGACGTGGTGACGTTCCCCTCCCGATAAGACGAGTACGCCATCTGACAGCCTGCGGGGAGCCGCGAGTTGCTCATGGAAAAATGAAGCCCATTACGGAAATTAAGTAAATGACGATGTTTTCGCTGTTTTTGAAATCGGACTTTCGGGATACGTGCAAACGGTTGCTGATCGCTGGCCTGTTTAATGTGGTATTGCCTGTCACGCTGACGACGATGATGTTGCCTGCGACCACGCTGGCTGCTGGCGTCTCTGTTGCCCCTGTCACGGATGAAGTGCGCTTGACTGTGAATCAGGGACGGTTGTTACATCTCAATGCGCTGCCGGACAGCGTGCTGGTGGCCGATCCGAATATCGCCAGTTTTGAACTGCCTTCACCGGGTAACCTGTTTGTCTACGCCAAAAGTGTCGGTACCACCACGCTCTACGCGATGGATGAAAATGGCAATGTCATCAACGCGATTCGTTTGGTGTCCGAGCATGATTTGAAAGCGCTGGGTGAACGCATGAAGCGTGAATTCCCCGGTGCGGATATCCAACTGGAAGCCTCGATTCCCAGCGGTGTGATTGTACGCGGTAGCGTCGATACCCCGCAGGATGCCAAACGCGTTATCGACAGCGTGCAGGCTTACATCAGCGCGTCCTCAAACGGCGGGCAGGGCGGCGGTGGAGGTGGTGGCGAAAAACTGCCAGGCTCCAGCGAATCGTCCGGCAAGGTGATCAACCAACTCAAAATCAAAACGCCTTCGCAAATCAATATTCAGGTGCGTGTGGTGGAAGTGTCTCGCAAGCTGACCAGTGAACTGGGCTTCAACTGGGCGGCGTCATTGAGCACCGGCAGCGGCAACATGACCGCAGGCAGCGGATCGCGTCTAAACCTGTTTAATGCCACGACCGGAAGATTTTCTAACCCAACGGATGCGGGTTTCCTGAACTTCGGACGTTCCAGATTGAGCGGACTATTAACTGCTATGAACCAACAGGGCATGGCAACGGTATTGGCTGAACCTAATCTGACGGCGATGTCCGGGGAAACGGCGGCGTTTGCCGCGGGTGGTGAAGTCCCCATCGTTCTGGTCACCAATAACAGCGTCAGCATCGATTACAAATCCTACGGCGTGATACTGCGTATGACGCCGACGCTGCTGTCTGCCAATCGCATCAGCCTGCACATTGCGCCGGAAGTCAGCGAACTCACGGATGTGGGTTCCGTACAGTTGGAAGGCGGATCGCGCATTCCTGCCTTAACGGTACGTCGTGCGGATACCACGGTAGAGCTGGCTAGCGGGCAGAGCTTTGCGCTGGCGGGGATGCTGCGTAGTGCGGGTAGCCAGACGATCAACGGCGTGCCGGGGCTCAGTAGCGTCCCGATGTTTGGTCGCCTGTTTGAAAGCGAAGCCACCAGCCAGGAAGAAACGGAACTGGTGATTATCGCGACCGCCTATGTGGTTGAGCCAGTTAATGCGGGCGATCTTCAGACGCCGGGGCAAGGCGTGAAAATGCTGGATGCCTCCATGCCGCGCTCTGCATCTGTCGGCTATCTCTACTAAGTCCACGAGGGGCAATGAATATGACCACGATTAACAACAATCAGCCTCCGTTCCGCCCGCTGCACCTGCGGGCAGCGATGCTTACCGCCGTTTTTCTCCTGGCAGGATGCGGATGGAATAAGCCGATTAACGATGTACGTATGCAGCGCTTTGACCAGCCAGGGCTTCAGCCCATCGCCGTCCAGCCTTCATCGGTGTCCGTACCGTTATTGGCCGCGCCGAACGGACGGGGGTTCCTCCCTGAGTCGTTGAAGCAGCTCAATATCATGTTGAAGGATCAAGGGCGGCTATCGGCACAGACGCTGACGCTGATTCCGCACAGTGCGAGCGGTGAACAGATGGCCGGGCGATTGGCGACCGTGCTGAAAAATGCCGGCGCGAATCCACAGAATGTGAAACAGATGCGCCGCTCTACCGCGAGCGGTCAGAACGGTGATCTGGAAGTGATCTCCGAGGCTTTGGTGGTCAAAACCACCCGCTGCACGATCAATGACCCCAATCAGCTAATGGTGAAGCCCTATGAAGCCATTGGTTCTCTCGGCTGCGCCACGCAAAACAATCTGGCGATGATGGTGTCTGAACCACGCGATCTGATTCAGGCGAAAGCGCTGGACGATGCGGATGGTGTCGCGGCGGTCAATAGCATCGAACGCTATCACAAGGGTGAAGTGAAAGAGCTCATCGACATTAACTTTGAAGAAGATTAAGGGCGTGACATTCCATGAGTGAAATTACCCCTAACGACGGTGAAGAACTGGCGCTACCGCTGGTGGCGTTTGCCAATGACGCGCGCGATGTGGCCGATATCAGCGATCTCTTCACCCGTCTGAAACAGCCCGATGTTCCGGTGATGTCCGGTGGTATTACTGCCGCTCGTCAATGGTGCGAACTGAACGTCCCTCCACGTATTTTACTGGTGGATCTGGAGGCAGAGCACTGGCCGCTTCCCGCACTGGAAGAGCTGCTGAGCGTCTGCGGCCCCACCAGCCAGGTGATTGCTATCGGCAAAGAGCAGGATGTCGGCTTATACCGCGCGCTGCTTCAGGCTGGCGTGGTGGACTATCTGGTGAAGCCGTTCACGCTGGATCTGCTGGCGGCAACGTTGGCGAAGTGTGAAGGCCAACAGGCTGGGCCGGAATATGCCCGTATGGGCAGGACGATTGCGGTTGTCGGTGCCAGCGGCGGCAGTGGGGCAAGCACCGTGGCGATGGGGCTAAGCCGCCTGCTGTCCGGCGAGCGTCATTTGCCTGTCGCGCTGGTGGATTTTGACCGCCGTAACGGCGACCAACTGCTGCTGCAAGGGCAAACCGATGACGCGGGGCTGGCGGCGGTGTTGGGGACACAGGAGCTGGATACCCGACTATTACAGCGCGCCATGCTGCGCGTGGATACCCGCCTGCACCTGCTGGCGCAGAAGCCAGAGCTGGGCGAGTTGAGCCCGGTTGAGGTAGATAACGTACTGAACCTCGGTGGTGCGCTGTGCCGTATGTTCAATCAGGTGATCTGGGATCTGCCCAGCAGCTACCCGACCGGGGCGCTGGACGTGCTGACTTACGCGGATCTGCGCATCATCGTGACGGAGTTGACGCTTCAGGACGCGCGTAATGTACGGCGTGTGCTGAATGAGATCGGCGACGAAAGCGAAGGGCAACGCCTGTTGCTGGTGCATAACCAGAGCCGTTTTGCCACAGCCGCGCCGCTCAGTCGCGATCAGTTCGAACAATTTACTGGCCGGAAAATTGATGTCGTATTACCGAATGCGGGTCAGGCGTTGGCGCAGAGCCTGACGCTCGGCGCACTGAATCTGTCTGCGGCACCTGCTTTCCAGCAGGGCTTGCGCCAGTTGGTCGATCTGGCCTGCGGCGTGCGCGCCAGACCGGCGGAAAAACGCTGGTTCTCACGTTGGTTAAAACGCGCCTGATGATGTTCAGCGTGCGCCGTTTTTCAAAGATGAACGGATTATTTTAGGGTTACGGACTGTTTTTTGAGGTTCAGGATTATGTTGATTCGCAAGAATAACCTGCAAAAAAGCGAAGCAGGAAAAAGCACGCCTCAGCCTGCGCCTGCTGCCAACGTGGCAGAACTGAAAACGCGTCCGGCTGCGGAGAATCGCACACAGCCTGCGGCGAATGGGGCTTCGGGCACCGCTCCGGCTGCCCGCCAGACGGATAATCGGACCAGCCAGCGCCGGATTATCCGCGCACAGCTCTACGATCAGATCGATGCCGGTAAAGCGGCGATGATGGGGCGTGACAAGCTGCTGGTGCAGATCGAAACGGTGATCCGCCGCATCTGTGATGAGCAGCGTTTGCAGCTTTCCCGGCAGGAAGAGGAAGCCATCGCCGCCGAAATGCTGGATGAAATGACCGGGATCGGGCCGATCCAGCCGCTGCTGTCGGATGACACGGTCAACGATATTCTGGTCAACGGCGCCGGTCAGGTGTTTGTCGAGCGTTTTGGCAAACTGGAGCTGTCGTCGATTACCTTCATTGATGAAGAGCATGTCTTTAACACCGCGCAGCGTATTGCCGCGGCGGTGGGGCGCCGTATCGACGAAGCCAGCCCGATGGTGGATGCGCGTCTGCCGGACGGCAGCCGCGTCAACGTCATCACGTATCCGCTGGCGATCGACGGCACCACGATTTCGATCCGTAAATTTATGCGCCGCAACCTGTCGCTGGAAATGCTGGCAGAGCGTCGCTGCATGTCCTACGCGATGGCGGATGTCCTGAACAAAGCGATGCAGGCGCGCGTCAACGTCATTGTCTCGGGTGGAACGGGCGCGGGGAAAACCACCTTGCTGAATGCGCTGTCGCAGAAGATCGGCAGTACCGACCGCATTATCACTATCGAAGATGCCGCCGAACTGCAATTGCAGCAGGAGCATGTGGTCAGGCTGGAAACCCGTCCTGTCAGCGCCGAAGGTACTGGCCGCGTCGATCAGCGCGATCTGATGCGTAACGCCCTGCGTATGCGCCCTGACCGCATCATTCTGGGTGAGGTGCGCGGCGGCGAGAGCTTTGACATGTTGCAGGCGATGAACACGGGCCACGACGGGTCGCTGTGTACGGTACACGCCAATACCTCGCGCGATGCGATACAGCGTCTGGAAAACATGGTGATGATGGCGAACATGCAGTTACCGCTGATGGCGATCCGCCGTCAGATCGCCAGCGCGGTGCACCTGATCGTGCAGATCGAACGTATGCGCGACGGCATGCGCCGCGTGGTGTCCATTACCGAAGTGTGCGGCATGGAGAACGAAGTGATCCAGCTTCAGGATCTGTTCAGCTTCAACATTCAGGGGATGGATGGACAGGGCCTGTTGACGGGGGAATATGTGCAGCACATCCAGCGTCCGCAGTTCTACAGCGACAAATCGCACCTGTTTGATGCGCCGTGACGGACGAAGGAGACGCCGATGAGTGACGCACGTCTGAACCTGATTACGCTGCTGGTGTTTTGCAGCGTGCTGATGCTGCTTCTGGCGGTCAACGCCTGGAGAAAATCACGGCAGCAGCGCACGCAGCGTGAACAGCGCTGGCAGCAGATTTTGAACGAGGTCAGCCCGTCGGCTGCGGCGGTGGCGTCTGATTCGATCCTGCGTGATGAGATCAAAACGCCGCTGATGGGCATTCCTGTCATTGGGCGCTGGCTGGCGATCCTCTGGGCGCAGATGGCGTTCATCGGCTGGAAAAAGAACCTGCTTCAGCGTTCTCTGGCGCTGGCGGCGGTCTGCCTGATCCTCGGCATGATTCTGGGACAGCGTACGTTGCTGCCGCTCACGATGGGTCTGGTATTTACGCTGCTGCTGTTTATCAGCATCGGCCTGCTGCTGTTCCGTTCGACGTTGCAGAAACACCTGAAAGCGCTGCGCGAGAGCCTGCCGGAAGCGATTGATGCCATTACCCGTAGCTGTCGTGCCGGTGTGCCGGTGGCGAATACGTTTGCAATTGTTGCTGAACATCTGGCTGGGCCGCTGGCAAATGAATTCAAGACGATCGATCACTGGCTGCGGCTGGGTATTCCGTTGCGTCAGGTGATTCAGGCCTCGGCTACGCGGGTACCGATGTCCGAATACCGTTTCTTCGTGGTGATTCTGATCATCAATCAGGAAGCCGGTGGGCGACTGGGCGAAACGCTGGAGCGTCTGTCTGCCACGCTGCGTGAACGTCGTGAGCTGCAACTCAAAGTGCAATCCAAGACGTCCGAGGCGCGGGCATCCGCCAAGATTGTCGCCGCGCTGTTCCCCGGCTGTCTGGCCTATCTGTACATGAAGTCACCGGAAGATTTCAGTTTCTTGTTCTCCGATCCAGTGGGAACGTCGGTGCTGATTTATGCCTTATGCAGCGTCTCGGTCGGCATGTTGATCACGCACGTTATGGTTAAGCGAATTGGGTAAAGGGAGAGCCATTCATGACTGTTTTTGACGATCCCTTACTGCTGCTGGCGCTCGTGCTAATGGTGGCGGGGATTTATCTGGCACGTATGCAGCATAAAACGCAGCAATACAAGCAACTGGAAATTCGCATGCGCGGGCATTTGCCCACGGCCTCTATAGAGGCGGCCTCTCAGGAAAACATCCTGAGAGGCCAGGGAACCACATTATCTCCCCTGTTGGAAAAGCTGTTGCAGCCGCTGGCCACACAGGGCGAGCGCCTGTCGGGATCGGAGCGCGATCGCCGCAATCTGCGCCGCCTGCTGGATCTGGCGGGGATCCGCCGCAACGAAGCGGTGGGCTGGTTAGTGATGGGGAAATTTGCCGCCGGAGCGCTGCTTGCTATCGCGCTGGTGTGGGGCTGGTTACCGCCCGCTGATCGTGCGGGGCTGACAGGTGTTGCTGCGGGATTGATTGGTTTCTTTGTCGGTACCATGGTGCCGGAGTGGTGGCTGAAATGGCGTGCGGCAAGCCGGGGCGAAAAGCTGGCGCGCGCGGTGCCGGATGCACTGGATTTGATGGTGGTCTGTGCCGAAGCCGGTCTGCCGATTGGGCGCGTGTTGCAGGTGGTATCGAAAGAGCTGGGACTGTCTTCACCGGAAATGGCGGATGAATTGCACTACACCGCCGCAGAATTGCAGATCCTGTCAGATCGTACGCTGGCGATGAAGCATCTGGCAGAGCGTACCCGCGTCAGTGAGATTGAAAGCATGGTGGCGACGCTGATTCAGGCAGAGCGCTACGGTACGCCGCTGTCTCAGGCACTGCGCACGATAGCGGATGAAAGCCGCAAGACGCTGATTCTGAGTCTGGAAGAGAAAGCAGGCAAGCTCCCTGCGCAGTTGAGCGTGCCGTTGATGGCGCTGATTCTGCCGCCGATTATCGCCATTATGGCGTCGCCTGCGCTGGTGCGGGTGGTTCGCCTGTTGGCGCAGTAGCTTGTTATTTTCAGGGCATTGATTTTGATGTTGTTTGAAAAATATCGATTTTAAAACATCGATTCCCGGTATGTACCGGGAATCACCAGGGTTACAACCGATGGAGTGAGCGAAAATGGTCGATCTGGTAGCAAAACTTAAGCGCGGTGCGTCCATGCTGGCACTGCTCATTGTCAGTACCGTGCTGGTGGGGTGCGGCAGCTCGATGGCGATTAAAGGCAGTAAGGATGAGGGGCTGCGTCTGGCACGCCTGCTGCGCGATCAGGGGCGTGTTGAAGCGGCAACGGAAGTGTATGCGCGTCTGGATAGCCGTGATGCATTGAAAGGTGCTGAGATACTGGAGTATGCCAGCGTGGCCGCTCTGGTTCGCTCGCCACAGCAAACGTTGGAGCTGTACGGACGAGCACGCCAGGCGTTGGGCGGCGATGCCAGCAAAATGACGCCAGAAGAAGCACTCGCGGTGTGTCTGGGCATGGGGCGCGCGCAACTGGCGTTAGGACGTAATGCGATGGCGCAAACCGACTTTTCCTGTGCGTTGAAAGCACAGCCGAACGACGCGGGCGCTCTCAATGGCATGGGCGTGGTGATGGATGCTTCCGGTAAGCACGCCGAAGCACGCCAGCTGTTTGAAAAAGCATTGCAGGTGAATCCTGCCGATGTGGCGGCACTCAATAATCTGGCGCTCTCCTGGTTGGCAAGCGGCAACGCGGACAACGCCATTTCTCTGCTGCGCTCGGTGGATGAGAGCAACGCGACCGGTCGGCTGAATCTGGCACTGGCCTACCTCTCCGAGGGCAGAGACACTGACGCGCGTGCGGCGCTGGCGACCATTGCCCAGCCACAGCGTATTGATGGTCTGATCGACGAACTGAACCAGCGTTTACAGCAGATGCAGCAGGATAAATCCCGTGGTGAAGCGCTGCTGTTATCCAGCCGTCAACGCCTGCAATTGAGTGCTCCTGAGTAATGGCGTGGCTTCGTAATCTCGGCCCGTGGCGTGATAGAGGCATCGTGCAAAGTATCGTACCGCGCCATGAACGCCACTGGCGCAGCACGTGCGGTGTGATCGCGACGGAAGTGGCGTTTCTGGTACCGGTGGTGCTGGTCGGGGTGATGATGCTGTTTGAACTGGCGCGCATCGGGCTGGTGATTGCCGCCGGAAGCGCCGCGCTGGATAAAGCCGTGCAGGCTTTCCGCCTCGATAATCTCGCGTCGGACAGCGCGGAGCAGATGAGTACCCGCCTAAAGGCGCGGATGGTTGAAGCGGGGTATGGCTACCTCAAGGAAGACGATTTAACCGTCAGCGTGTTGCACTTCGACAATCTGAGCCAGCTTGGCGGGCTGACCAACGGCAATAGCAGTCAGGACAATCCCAATGGCGAGGAAACGACGACGCTGCCAGTGTGGTCCGTGACGGTGCAGATTAAAAAGGCGTTTATCACGCCGCTGCCGGAAGTGTTAACGCTGGGAGACACGTTCCGCTACCAGTACAAACATGTGTTTGGGACGGAACTGCGCAATGACTGATGTTTTACTGAAAACCCGTCGTTCATGGAAACCCCGTCGTTTACTGAATGGGCTCCGCCGCTTCTGGTTTTCTCGCGGCGCATCTACCGCAGTAGAAACAGCGTTAGCGTTTCCTATTGTGTTGGCGATTGGGTCGCTATGTGCGGATCTCTATACCGTCGGGTTGGAGCGCACGCGCATGGAACAACGTGCGGGTGCCATCGCGTCAATAGTAGCGATGCAGCAGAAGCTCGATGAGAAAGGCTTGCAAGGGCTGCTCGATACGGTGTTGCCAACGGAAGGCGCAGGAAACTACCAACTGTTAATCAGCAACGTGCGCCAGACCGGTGAATTGTACTGGCAGTTGAGCAGGGGCACGGTAGAAGCGCTGTGTGCGGAAAGTGAAACGCTGTCGGGTGAAGAATATCTTCCTGAACTGCCGGAAAGAGACCGCGAAGAAGGCAGCAAAAATACCACTATGATCGTGGTTGAGATTTGCCGTCAGGGGAAAGATGTAAGCCTGCTGGGCGGCCTGTCGTTGGGTGGCCTGCTGCATGCCTCGTCAGTCAATCGGGTTGCTATCAACGCGGTGGAACTGGATGAGGTACTCCGAAAAGAGGCCGGTCTGGAAGAAGAAGATCAATAGTTACGGGCTTTATACAAGACACAGAAGCGGCAAATAGACCGTAAACGGCGGCGAAAGTCTTGTTGCCGGAATAACGAAACGATTAAGACAAATAACGTGTGAGCCATGTCGTTTTTATTTTCCCGTTTTATGGGTGGGTTAAGTTCGCGCTGAATCCAGGAATACAGGATAGGAAAGGATGAGAAAAACCTTACAGAACAGAAGAGTAAAAAAAGACGCTACCGGAATCACTCTGTTCTGGCATGAACGCCTGTCCGCTTTTATTCAGCAGGAAAATGGCGCAGGCACGGGGTTTTATGTGCTGGGTGCGATGGCGTTATTGGTGACGGCGGCTTTTATCGTGGATACCTCTACGGCCACCGGCGATGCGACACAAATCAAACGCGCGACGGATGCTGCCGCGTTGGCTGTCGGGCATCAGGCGACCATTAACGGTGAAGAGTACAGCCAGGAAGACACTACGAAGCTGGCGTATGAGTACGTTAAAAATAACCTAGGAATGAATAAGGCCCTGAGTGAAAAGCTGGTGGTCGGTGATGTGTCCGTCATGGAAGGGCAAAACAGCGCTACGCGTAAAACCTATACCGTCACCGTCGCCTTTGAAACTAAGCCCAGCCTGCTGAGCCTCGGCGCAAGGAAGCAGGAAGTGTATTCGACGTCAGAGATCGTCAACCGTCCGACGGAAGTGGCTTTTGTGATGCCAGTAACGGGGGATATGAGTGATGCCGATATCAGCTCGCTGAAAAGCGTTAGCCGCAGCTTCGTTGAGCGCATGCTAAGCAGCGCGGACGGTAAACGCGACAACCTGTGGCTGTCGCTGGTGCCGTACAGCCAGTCGGTGAACGTGTACGACGCGGAAGATGCCAACCGCATTCGTCGCTGGTCTACGCCGAGTGCGCTGAACCCGCCAGAGCTGCGTTCGCTGTTTGCCAGCGGTGTGGTGAGTAGTCTGGCTGACCGTCGTTTCCCCGATCGCCGGGCGAATTTGCTGTGCATGTACCGTGGGCTGGGACGGGAAGAAAATTTCTTCTGGGATGAGCCGCCCGCTGGGCAATTTCGCGTGTACTACCGCCACGATTTGCCGCAAAACGGTAGTCCCGGCGCGCCGCCGATTACCTGGCGTGGCCCCAACCCCGATCTCTACCCGTGGGATAACAACTCTGATGCTGTAGATACCCGCTTTATCGTCGCGGATAGAGGGTGCCCGAACGCGGCACTGATGCCGTTGACCAATGAAGAAAGCAAGCTGAATCAGCGCATTGGTCAGTTACAGCCACGTTTCAATACCAACTATGCCATCGCGATGGGGTGGGCAGGCGCGGCGCTGTCGCCCAATATGCGCGGTTCAGACGGCTGGGGAGATGCGACCCTGCCGCTGGACTTCAATCTGGATGGCAACGGTGACGGGCAAAAGGTGATCGTCATGATGGCGAATACCATCGGTAACTGGTTCGACACCGACAGCTACAACTTCAATCGTAACGAATTTCGAGGTTCGACCGGCTCGGATCCTGCCCGTTCCTTTGCCGCACAGCGTTTTCGCGATCTGTGCTCCAGCTTCCGCGCGCGCAACATCAAATTTTATTTTATCGGCATTCGTCCCGGCGACCCTGAAGACTTTGGCCGCAACCTGTTCGACAGAGAAGCGACGCCGGGTCTGCTGATCTGCACCGAGGGCGAAAAACGTATGAGCTTTATCGATGGTGCAGGCTTCAGCGCAGAGGGCGTTGAGGATCAGTTGATTCAACGGTTGGATCGTATCGCCGGCCAGATCGAAACCGAGGGCGGTTACGTGCGGCTGGTTGAATGACCGCGGAATGTAGCCAGGAATGACGCGATTTGCCCCTTTCATTACAGGACATGACACGATGACTTTTTCCCGCTCAAAATCTGGTTCAGGCTTAACGCGCGCGCCGCGTCAGGCGTGGGTATTGGAACCGCGCATGATGTTTGATGCTGCGGCTGTTTCCACGGCGGTGGATGTGGTTGCGCACGTTGCGGCAACAGACACAGTATCTGGTGATGATGCCACGATGTCTCAACTTGCTGTGGTTTCATCAGTGCCTGCGATCGCGGGGGAATCTTCAGCATTGGAAAAAGATCAGTCTTTACAAGAGAGGTACAGTGACGTTATTGGACGAGATGTGATGATAGGCGTGCGAGCTTCTGCCATTTCTGCTGATGGTCAGTACCTGTATGTTGTGAGTTCACTTGATGGTGGTTCATCGGCGTTAAGCATTTTTGTCCGTGATGCGTCAGATAAATTTACCCTGTCGAAAACGTTCACATCAGAATCCACAGATGAAAAAATAACGCCGATCAAGTCACTGGCGGGAGCGTCAGACGTGGCATTGTCCACTGATGGACAATATCTCTATGTGGTGGGCAGTGAAGGTAATGCCGTCACGATCTTCAGCGTGGGCAGCGAGGGGAAACTGACGCAAGCCGCTGTGCTTGATCAAGCCGCGCTGGGCGGTCATTCGCTGGACGTACGTTCCCATCTTGTTTCGCAGGGCGATTATCTTTACATGACTGCGGCTCAAACTGACAGTAATAATGACAGCCGCAGCGTACTGGTATTTAAACGCGGAACGGACGGTAGTCTGACGTCGGTGTCTCAGACCGATAATCTGATCGGCGCTAGCCGTCTTGTGCTGGATCCGACTGGGCGTTATCTGTTTGTGTCGGGTTTAGGCGATACGGTTGGTGTCACCGGGTTCAGCATTGATGCTGAGGGCAAGCTCACCCAGGTTTCCCAGATTCGTGCTGAAGGCGAAGACCTGTATTACATCAATTCACTTGCCTTATCCCCTGACGGCAAAACGCTGTATGCGATTCATGCCGATGTGGGCAATTACACGCTCAATACGATAACGGTAGGTGCCGATGGTGCGCTTACGCTGGTCTCGACAGTGCCGTTTGCCAATGATGGTGGCGATTCCGGCGAGGCACTGGCGACCGATCTGGTCGTTTCTGCCGATGGCACGGCCCTGTTTGTGATCGGTAAGAACATTTCAATCTTCTCCCGCGCAGAAGATGGCAGCCTGACGCTGAAATCCACCATCAGTGGTGACTGGAATAGCCCGATCGGCATTTCTTTCTCCGATCTGCAAAAGGTGGAACTGAGTGCTGATGGTAAGCAGCTTTACCTGATTGGTGGCGATAAAGTCCATGTTCTGAATATCGGCATCGCCGGTGCAAGCTATACCGAAGGTCGTGACGCCACGGTGCTGCTGCCGTCTGGTCGTCTGTCCGATCCGCAGCTTGATGCGTTAAATAATGGCGTGGGCAACTATAACGGTGCGAGCATCACCGTTAGTCGGGAAAAGGATGGGCTACCGGAAGACACCTTTGGCTTTAAGGCGGATAACGGCTTAACGTTGGACGGTAACACTCTCGTTAAAGACGGCACGGCGATCGCCACCTTTACGCAGGTGGAGGGCGTGCTGACAGTGACATTTACGGCGGCGGTGACCAAAGCCGATGCGCAGAATGTGCTGCGCCAGATCACCTACCACAACACCAGTCAGGATCCCGAACAGGCAGGATCGTCGCCGATATTCACCTTCAGGATTAATGACGGCGACAATAACATTGCTAGTATGGACATCACCGTTAATCTCGTTGGCGTGAACGATCCTGCGATATTGACGACGACGGTGCTGAATCCACAGATTCCGGGCAACAGCGAGTTCGTTAAGCTGTTTAAAGATACGCATATCGACACCATTGAGCGCGGACAAACCATCTGGCAGGTGGTACTGACATTTGATGTCTCAGGCCCTAACGAAGTTATTAGCGTTGATGGCAGCACGATTGTGCTCGAAAAATCCAGCGGTGTTCCCCGCACCGCCAGCGGCTTGCAATACTCTGTTGATGTGAAGGACGGTAAAGCGACGGTTCTCCTGTATGTCGCGAGAGACGCGAGTGGAACCGCCGCGATCATTGACAGCATTGGCTACAATTATCTGGGCAGCGAGTCCAGCGGTGAACGCCATGTCACCCTGATGATCAAGGAAAATAGTTATAACGGCAGCGCACCGGAAACCAAACTAGAACAGGCGATTACGCTAACGCTGGCACCGGCGGTAGAAACCAATACTGCGCCAGTTATCACGATTCCTGTCACCACGCCGACGTATACCGAACGTGCCGATCCTATCGTGTTGGCACCGGAGGCGACGGTGTCCGACGCGCAGATGGACAAACTCAACGGCGGCAAGAGCAACTATGACGGCGCGACGCTCAAGATTACACTGGGCGATGGCAAAACGGCGCTGGATAAGCTGGGCTTCAGTGCAGGCAATGGCCTGACGCTGTCGGGCGATACGCTTCAGAAAAACGGTGTCACCATTGGTCAAATCAGTAACCAAGACGGTGTGCTGACGATTCGCTTTAATGCGAATGCAGGCACGATTCCAACCACGGAAGATGTGCAGAATACGCTGCGCCAGATTACCTACGCCAGCGACAGCCATACGCCAGCCGCACAGGTTGTGGTGACGGTGACGCTGGCCGATCGCTATCTGGTTTCTCAGGATTCGGTTGTAACCATAGGCATCACACAGATTAATGATGTTCCAGTTATCAACAACGATCCTGTTCTGTCATTCGGCGATTTAGATCGGTTACAGACTCTGGAATTGTCGACATTTGGGCTGACTGGCTCAACGAGCAGCACGGTGTCTGCTGACGGTAGCCGCGTATATATTGCTGACCAGCAGGGTCACATTGCGTTATTTACTCGCAATGCCGATGGCACGTTGACGCACATGCGGACGAGCGCTATTGCCAGCGGTGTCATTCAACTCCAAATGACGTCTGATGGTGCGAATTTATACGCTCTGCAAAGAAATAGCAGCGAAGGGATTATTGTTACTTTCGCTCTTGATAGTGAAGGCAATCTGACAGAGCAAAGCTCTCTCAAACAGATCTGGGATGCGGCGCAGATTACGCTGTCGGATGATGGGAAAAACCTTTATCTGATGGATCGGACGACGATTATCGTTTATGGGCGAGATACCACGACTGGCGCACTGACCCATCTTCAAGATCTCCAGAGCGATATGTCATCACCGCCTTATTTGTGGTCTCCGACGGAAGTTGTCACGCAGGGAGATAAGGTTTATGTGGTGACCAACCCCAGCAATGGTTCATCACTCATTGTTTATCAACGTAATAGTGAAACAGGTCAGTTGACCCCGCTGACGTATCTCCATTCTGGGGAAGCAGACAGCACCGGCAAAGTCGTAGATCTACAATATGTGCAGCATTTATCAGTCAGCGCCGATGGAAAAACGATCTTTATCGCCAATAGCCGTACCAGTTCCTTTAACGGATGGACAGGGGAAAACACGGTAACTAACCACCCATTGAAAATAGATGCTTTCCGACTCAACGCTGCCGGGACATTAACGCATTTGGGCACGCTCAATGGCACCGCAACGGTGGAAGACATTTCACTGTCAGCAGATGATAAAACGCTGTACGTCGCCTTGTCCGATGGTTCTCTGGCTTATTATTCTGCGGACACGTTGGAACGTATTGATACCCAGAATAATCTGGCGGATGCCCAGAAAATTACGGTATCACCACGAGGTGAAATCATTATCCTTGCCGATGCGCTGGTGGTGATGCGCCAGACTCCGCTAAGTGCTTTCTATACCAATGGGGGATCTGCGGTTGCAGCGGTGCCGACATTGATACTCAGTGATGCGGAATTAGATGCTGCAAATGGCGGGGCAGGGGATTACCGTGGGGCATCTGTTGTGTTTCAGCGCAGTGAATCTCCGTCATCAAACGATCGTTTTGAGATGATTGCCGGCAACGGTTTTACCGTATCGGGTAACGTTATCAGTAAAGATGGGCAACCGGTGGCAACGTTGGATCAGGCTGATGGCCGGGCTTCTGTAACGTTTACCGCGAGCCTTTCCCGTGATGAGGCCACCGCTCTTGTGCGCCAGATGGGGTGGCGCAGCACAGTCGTGGTTAATGAAAGTTCTGTGGCACTCCGTGTGATACTGAATGACGGAGAGCAGGATTCCACGCCTTATGAGGCGACGGTGACGATTTCCGATAGTGTTAACCTGCCACCTGTTGGTCACGCTGAGTTGTTCACCCCGCCTACGGCTCAGGTTGGCTCTAACTGGTCTTATGCCTTGCCCACTGGTTTGTTTAGCGACCCAGAGAATGACACGCTAACGATAACCATTAACGCGGCACAGTTGCCTAACGGTGTGAGCTTTGATAGCGCAACCCGTACTCTCAGCGGCATGCTGTCAACGGCGGGAACGTTTAACGTAACGATTACCGCCACGGACAGCGCGGGGAACGCGACGGCGCTGACTGTGGCGCTGACGATTAATGCTGCCTCAACGCCAGTCGATCCTGTTACGCCGGTCGACCCCGGCACGCCGACGGAGCCGGCCAATCCTGATAACACCTCAACAGCGGCACCGGTGATTCTGGTGCAGCAGGGCGCAAGCCTGCCCGCGGATGCGGATGAAAGAGAACGCGAGCAGCCGTTAGGCGCGATTGTCGCCGATCTGTCTCGTCCAGACGCGCAACCACAATCGTTACCCACCAGCACCACCGCTGAACCTGCACGCCAGCGCGCTGCCGATACGACACGACCATCGGATGCGCCTTGGGTACTCGACCCCGTGATGTCACAGCTGATGCCGACGCTGGAGCAGGTCAACTTCTCTTCACGTGCTGAGGCGGCGATACGCGATAGCGCCGCCGTGCGCTCGACGGATTCCAACCTGTTCCTGAGCGTACGTGGTCAGACAACAGCGCTGGAATCGGCGTTCAGCAGCGTGCAAGGCGCGTTGCTGCCGGATGCCTCCGGCGAACTGGCCTTTAGCCTGCCGCAGCGCATGTTCAGCGTGCGTGAAGGCAACGCCATGCTGACGCTGCAACTGGCGAACGGGCGTCCGCTGCCTGCGTGGGTGCAGTTTGATGCTCGCAGCGGCGTGGTGCGCATTACCGATGCCAGTGCGGTGCAGGTTAACCAGATCCAACTGGCGTTGAAAGCGCAGGCCGCAGACGGTACTAGCCGGATCGTACCGATTACGCTGCAAACCGGGCAGGGCGCTGGTGCAGAAATGGCGACTGATCGTGGCGCAATGCAACGGTCTTCATTCCCGACGGAAAACCGGGAGGCAGAACGATTAGCACCAATGGGAAAAACCGCCTTTACTGAACAACTGCATCAGCACCAGCCTGAACAGGATGCGCTGCTGGCGGCGCTCAGTGAACTTAGCAGCCTGCGTGCGTAAGCACGCCGCAGATCGAGACGAGATTTTATTCCTTAACCACACACACCTAAGCGCTTGCAGGCCACCGCCTGCAAGCCGAAGGGAACAGACAAATAGAAGATGGGGAGAACCCGGGTGAATCAGCACATAGCGCATTTCTGGGATAGCCAGCAACACGACAGTCAGCAGCAGCACGTTCAACACGAGGCTACACCACGTACCGCAGGTTCCCGGGTGTTACGGATCGCCGTGACCCTTGCCTGTCTGGGGTTGGCGGGCTGTGCCGTCAAGCCTGAGCCGATTACGGTTGAGCAGCAGGTTGCCCAGGCGCTGAGCGACAGAACGCAGATGTTCGCCAATCAGGAACCGGTACGCGGTACGATCACGCTGGATGAAGCGATTGCCCGTGCGCTGAAATATAACCTGCAACAACGAGTCGCGCTGATGGAACAGGCGATGGAAGACGACCTGTTGGGCGTACAGAATCTGGATATGCTGTTACCGAAACTGACCGCGCGTGCCGGGCTGCAAACTCGCGATAACGTGGCCGGTTCCAGCAGCCAGTCGGTGACCACGGGAAGACAATCGCTGGAAGCGTCTACCAGTCAGGATCAAACCCAGCGCACCGCCGATCTGACGATGAGCTGGAACGTGCTGGACTTCGGTATCAGCTATTTCAACGCCAAAGTGCAGGCGAACAAATCGCTGGCGGCGGAAGAGCGTCGTCGTCGCGTCGTGGCGGATATTACCCGCCAGGTGCGGACGGCCTATTGGGAAGCGGCCACCGCACAACGTTTGCAGCCGGAAGTGACCACGGCGCTGACGCAGGCGCGTCAGGCGCTGGAATATGCGCGCCAGACCGAGCAACAGCGTTTGCTGGCACCGGTTGAGGCGCTGCGTTTCCAGAAAAATATGCTGGAGATGGTGCGCCAGTTGGAAATCGTTGACAGCGATCTGGTGGTAGCAAAATCCCGTCTGGCGGCGCTGATGAATCTGCCACCGTCGAGCAAATACGATGTCGTCGTGCCGAGCGAAAGCAGTCTGGTTGCGCCGAAGATGGCCTATTCGCTCGACGATCTGGAAAACTTCTCGATGGTGAAACGCCCGGAAGTGCGCGAAGAGAGCTATCTGGCACGCAACAGCGTACTGGAAACCCGTAAATCACTGCTGCGTCTGCTGCCGGGCGTGTCGTTGTTTGCTGGAATCAACGGTGACAGCAACAGCTATCTGGTCAATCACCAGTGGGCAAATGCCGGCGTTCAGGTCAGCGGTAACTTGCTGAACGTGCTGTCGTGGTCATCGGTGAAACGCGCCGGACAGGCGAATGAAGGTCTGGCGGAAGTCCGCCGTCAGGCGCTGCGTATGGCGGTACTGACGCAGGTAAACGTCGCCTGGCAGGAATACCAGCAGAGCACGCGGATGTTCGGTCGCTATCAGGAACTGGCGCGGATTCAGCGTGGCATCCTCAATCAGACCACGCTCAGTGTACAGCATCGTGCCGAAACGCAGATGGAACAGGTGCGTGTCAGCACGGAAACCATTCTGACCACCCGCGCGCGTGACCGCAGCTTTGCCGACGTGCAGAACGCGCTGGGGGCGGTGTATCAGGCTGCCGGACTGGATGTGCTGCCGGATAACGTGAGCGATGTCAGCTTGGCGGCGCTGAGCAGCTCGATTGCCCGCACCACGGGTAACCTTGAGAAAGGCGGCGTTGCTGTACCGCGTCTGTCCCTGTCAACACCGGCTGTGCCAGCTACGACAACGGTATCCGTTGCCCCAGTGGTGAAACCGGCAGCATCGTCTGTGGTCACACCGTCGACTAACGGCAAGCCTTACCGCGTGGTGAACACCGATATGTGGGATAACCTGCAATCTCTACAAGCGGGAGGTTCGCGTTAATGACCTTCGGCATCATGCGTCCGCTGTTGCTCGTGAGTTCGTTGAGTCTGCCCCTGTGGGGGCAGGCTGCGACAACCGGTGACATTCGCGTGCAGCTTAGCGCGCAGCGCTATACCGTGTTATCCAGCGAAATTGCCGCGAAAGTGACGGATATTGCGGTGAAAGAGGGCGAACAATTCAAGCAGGGCGATACGCTGATCACGTTTGACTGCACCGTGCTGCGCGAAAAGCTGAACTACTCAAACGCCGCGGAAAATGCCGCGCGTAAGAAGCTGGCGATTGCCGATCGGTTAGACAAGCTCAATTCGATCAGCCTGTCGGATGTCGATCAAGCGCGATCGTCGGTGTCGATGGCGCAGGCGGAAAGCGGCGTTAACCGCGCGATGTTGCAACGCTGTGCTATCAAAGCCCCGTTCTCCGGCCGCGTCACGGAAACCAAGGTGAAACGCTGGGAATCCGTGCCGGAAGGTAAAGAGCTGTTGGCGATTTATGATGACAGCGCGTTCGAGCTGGAAATGATCGTGCCGTCGCGCTGGCTGGTGTGGTTAAAGCAGGGCAGCGCTTTTCAGGTTACGCTGGATGAAACGGGCCTGAGCTATCCGGCGGAAATCAGCCGGCTTTCTTCGGCGATCGATCCGGTTAGCCAATCGGTAAAAGTCTTTGGCCGCATAACCCAATCCACCGCCGGATTACTGCCGGGCATGAGCGGCGTGGCGCAAATCGTGCCGCCTGATGCAGGCCGCGTGTCGCCATGACCGAACGGAACACGACAGCAGCACAAACTGAACAGGATACCCGGCTGGCGCTGCTGGCCGAGCTGTTACAACTGCAAAGCCGTGCCAGAGCGCGTGAAACGCTGGATGAGCTGGCGTTTTTTATCGTCAACGAGACGCACAACGTAGTGAAATATCGACAGGCGCTGCTGTGGGACTGCGATAAACAGCGCTTGCAGGTGGCTTCCGGGCTGGCCTCGCTCGATCACAATGCGCCGTTTTGTACCGAGTTTAGCCGCCTGTGCCGCCAGTGGCAGGCAGAGGGGCGACAAACGCAGGCGCTGCAATGCCGCGAGCTACCCGTCGATGATCAAATCCTGTGGCAGGAACATCTGCCGGCGTTTTTGCTCTGGCTACCGCTGCGTTTATCGCAGGGCGATACGCCACTGGTGCTGGTGTTAGCGCGGGACAGCGCGTGGCTTCCTGCCGAGATCGTGCTGCTGGAAAAGCTGGCAGAAGCGTATGCCCACGCGTGGGCGAGTTTGCAAAAACCACGTCGGCGGCAGACGAATACCAACCCGAAGAAACGCCGTTTGATTCTGGCAGGGATCGTGGCGCTGGTGCTGATCTTATTGATCCCCGTTCGCCAGTCGGTGCTGGCACCGGCAGAGATCGTCGCGCATCGTCCGGTGATGGTGCGCGCTCCGGTGGCGGGCGTGGTGGATGACATACTGGTACGCCCTAATCAGACCGTTAGCGCCAATCAGCCGCTGGTACGGCTGGATGTGCGCGAGCTGGAAAATCGGCTGGAGTCAGCGCGGCAGGCGTTTGCCACCGCCGATGCTCAGTATCGTCAGGCACAGCAGCAGGCGCTGTTCGATGCCAATAGCAAAGCCAGCCTGGCTGTGCTGCAAAGCCGCCGTGAGCAGGCGCAGAGCGACATGGATTTTCTACAACGCCAGCAGGAACGCATGCAGCTTGTTTCCCCGCGCGACGGCGTGGCGATTTTTGATGATAGCAACGACTGGATTGGGCGCTCGGTGGCGGTGGGGGAACGTATCATGATGATCGCCGATCCGCACGATGTTGAACTGGAGATCCAATTGCCTGCGGCGGACGCGATTGCACTGGAAAACGGCGCGGATGTGCGCCTGTTCCTCAATGTGGCACCGAATTCGGCACAGGACGCACGGCTTGAACAGATTGGCTATCGCGCTGCGCCGACGCCGGATAATGTGATGGCCTATCGGCTTCGGGCGCGCTTTACGCAAGATGACCCGCAGCTGCGCGTGGGCCTGAAAGGAACCGCTAAGCTGTACGGGAAACGCACGGTGCTGTTCGTTTACCTGCTGCGTAAACCGCTGGCTTCCCTGCGCGTCTGGCTGGGGGTGTAATGCCGTCGCCTGCCATACTCAGCCCGCTACGGGATGAACTGATCCTGCACGCCGGGCCGGCTAACCGCGACGGTTCGCCCAGTTGGACGCTGGAAGATCCGATACGTGGTCTCTATTTTCGTATCGGCTGGGCAGAAATGGCGATGCTCTCGCGCTGGTCGATCGGGGATGCTGCGCAGATCGTGGCCGAGGTTAACCAAACTTCTGCGCTCACGCTGGATGACAGCGATGTGCAGTATTTCAACCGCTTCTTGCAGGCCAACAGCCTGACGCGCGTGTCCGGCGATGACGCGCTGGCGCAGTTTTCTCGTCAGGTGGAACAGTCACGCGTTTCCATTTGGCGCAAACTGTTGAAGAACTATCTGTTTTTTCGCATCCCTTTATGGCATCCCGATCGTTTTCTGGGGGCGACGCTGCCGTGGGTCGCGCCGTTCTTCAGTCGGACTTTCCTCAAACTGACGCTGCTGGTGGCCGTGCTGGGGCTATTCCTCGCCGGACGCCAGTGGGAAACGTTCAAGCATACCTTTTTGCATTTCTTCACGCTGGAAGGTGCAGCGCTGGCAGGGCTGACGCTGTGCGTTACCAAGATCCTGCATGAATTTGGCCACGCCTACACCTGCAAGCGCTTTGGTGCGCGGGTCGCCACGATGGGCGTTGCGTTTCTGGTGATGATGCCGGTGTTGTATACCGATACGTCCGGTTCATGGAAGCTCACCCGTCGGCGGCAGCGGATGGCGATTGGTGCGGCAGGCATGGTGACCGAACTGGTACTGGCGGCATGGGCGACGCTGGCGTGGAGCTTTTTGCCGGACGGTATGCTGCGCAGCGCCGCATTTATGCTGGCGACGACCACCTGGATTATGACGCTGGCGATTAACCTCAGTCCGCTGATGCGCTTTGACGGCTATTTCCTGCTGTCCGATGGGCTACAGATGCCGAACCTGCAAAACCGCGGCTTTGCTATCGGCCGCTGGCAGATGAGGGAATGGCTGTTCGGCTTAGGGGATGCCCCGCCGGAGCGCTTCCCGCGCTGGCTGCAACGCACGCTGGTGGGCTATGCCTTTGCGGTGTGGATATATCGTTTTTTCCTGTTTACTGGTATCGCGATTCTGGTTTACCACATGGCGTTCAAGTTATTGGGGATGCTGCTTTTTGCCATTGAAATCGGCTACTTTGTCGTGATGCCGGTAGTGAATGAAGTACGTGAATGGAGTAAACGCCGTAAGGATTATCGTATGAACCGTAATATGACGACCACGCTAACGGTGAGCGCTGTACTTCTGCTTGTGTTGCTGATTCCCTGGAAGCGCAGCGTGTATGCACCCGCGCTTTTGCGTGCGGAACAGCAAAGCAGCCTGTATATGCCTGTGCCCGCGATGATTCAGCACATTGAGGTTCAGGTCGGTCAGCCGGTGCGCGCTGGGCAAACGCTATTTACCCTGTCGTCTGACGCGCTGGCGCATGAACGGCAGCAGTTGGAGCGACAGATCGCGACGCTGAAGTGGCAAAGTACCTTTCAGGTATTCAACAAGGAAGCGGTTGGCGATCACCAGCGGGTGAAGCAGGAGCATGAAGCGGCGCTGCAAAAGTTACAGGTCTTGCGGCGTCAGTCTGAACAACTGACGGTACGTGCGCCGATAGACGGCGTGGTGGCTGACATGGCAACGCCGCTGGAAACCGGCGAGTGGCTGGGGCAGGGTGAATGGCTGGCGGTCGTCACCAAGCCAACCGGCGGGCTGGTAGAGGCGTTCGTGTCGGAAAAAGACTGGCAGCGGCTGCACATGGGCGGAAAGGGCACATTTTATTTACAGGATGTCAGCCGCTCGTCGCTGCCGCTCACGATTGTGGACATTGCCAGCACGGCGACCCGCGATCTGAACGCTGCGCCAGAACTGGCTTCGGTGTATGGCGGGGATATCGCCACGCTGAGCGATGCGCAGCGCAAACTGCATCCCGAACAGGCCGTTTATCGCGTGCTGCTCAGTCTGCCGGACGATTATCGTGCTCAGCCGCAGGTGCTGCGCGGCACGGTGGTGATGGACGGTGAGGCGCAAAGTCTTTTGATTCGCGGTTGGAAAGTCGTGTTCGCCGTACTGATTCGCGAACTGTCATTCTGACCAGTTGTGATTTCTGCGATGTCGATCCTGACTTTCTTCCTGTCACTGCCAGCTTCCTGTTTCTGCTGGCAGTGACGTGAAGGAGGACGCTTATCCCTCTCGATTATGTTGTTCCTGTTATCTCCATTCTATCTGTTTAAAATAGCTGATTTTTTTACATTAGTGGCAAGGCAGCGACGTGATATCGAGATACACGGGGCTACCACGGTGCGAGGTGTCCCTGCGGGAACCTCATCACCGTGTTTCCCCTAATATCTGGCATTGACCGTTACCTTGAACCGCTGCGATGAAAATTATGATTTAACCGACTGAATACAAGAGGGCTGACTGTGAAGCGATCTGTCTTGTTGTTGGTGGGGGCCATGCTGGCGCCCTATGGCTATAGTGCGCAGGATAATGCGGTGTCGCTATCCGTTTCTGGTTTGCATACTGTGCTGGATAATGGCTTACTCAGCGTCGCATTTGGCGAGGATGGCAGCGCGGTGAGTATGGTGACAGGGGATAAGAATATTGTCACCAACCTGTCCGGCGCGGCGCGCGACCCAAGCAAAACGCGTAGCGCTTATCTCGATTACTATGTTAACGATGCTTATGTCAAAGGCGTCAAAGATTTTGTCCCCGAGCGGGTGGAGGTGCTGCGCAACGATCGTGATATGGCGCATGTCGCCTATATCGATGACCGGAACGGGCTGTTACGGCTTGAATATCACCTGATTATGCGTCGCGGCGTTAGCGGACTTTACAGCTATGTAGTGGCGGAGAATCGCGGCAGTCAGGACGTTAAAGTCAGTGAACTACGTAACGTATACCGCTTCGATCCTGCCCGGTTAGACCATCTCTATAACGGCGAACGTCAGGGTAAACCGCTGCTTTACAGCCAACTTGAAGCGGCACCGAAGGTACAGGATGAAACCTGGAAGCTACCGGATGGCAGTATCTACTCCAAATATGATTTTGCTGGCTATGTGCGCGCCGCGCCTTTCTGGGGCGTTTTCGGCAATGGCGTGGGCGCATGGCTGATTCACGGCAATCGGGAGTATTTTTCCGGCGATGCGCTCAAGCAGGATCTGCTGGTACATCAGGATGCGATCATTCTGAACTACATGACGGGTTCACACTTCGGTACGCCAGATATGGTAGCGCCTCCAGGTTGGAAAAAATTCTACGGCCCGTGGCTGCTGTATATCAATCAGGGCGATACCGAACAGATTCTGGCAGATGCACGGCGTCAGGCGCTGACGGAAGCCGTCAGTTGGCCGTACACATGGGTGGACGATTCCCGCTATGTGCGCGATCGCACACAGGTTAGCGGACGCATTGCCAGCCAGCGACCGGTGACGGTGGTGCTTTCATCATCATTGGATGAACCGTTTGATGTACAAACCCGTGGCTATGCATATCAGGCAACGACAGACACACAGGGGAATTTTGCGATTTCCCATGTCCGTCCGGGCAATTACCACCTTGCGGTCTACGCCAATAGCGGTACGCAGCCGGGGATATTGGCAGAGCAGACGCTGTCCATTTCCGGTGACAAGCAAGCGCTGCCTGTGATTGCTTTGCCCAAAGCTGAACCGGTTATCTGGGCCATTGGACAAGCCAATCGTCAGGCAAGTGAATTCCGCTTTGGCGACGAGGCACGCAATACCCGCTGGCAGCATGAGGTGCCTGCCAATCTGACGTTCGATATTAGCCGCAGCGACTATCAACGCGACTGGTATTACGCGCAGACCAAACCGGGAAAATGGGATATCCGTTTTGCCCTGCAACCTGAGAAGAAAACCTATTTCCTGAATATCGCATTGGCGGCAGCCAGCAATAGCGGCATGAGTGAACCGACCCTGCCGCAGCTAGCGGTAGGGGTAAACGGCAGGATGCTGGAAACACTGACTTACGGAAACGACAAAACTATTTATCGCGGTGCGCTACAAAGCGGTCGCTACCACATTGCCCGTATCCCCGTGTCATCCCGTTTCCTGAAAAACGGCAACAACACGATCACACTGCAATTAAAAGGCGGCAGCGTGATGTACGACGTGGTGACCTTAAGCGAGGAGTAAAACCAGTTTTAATCATGTGAAGCGTTGGATTTCTCTGGAGAGTGGGCAGGGATAGCCCACGATAAAAAAGAGCAGGAGCGATTTTCAACAACGCGAAGCGTTGGCCCGAAGGGGCGTGGGCAGGGATAGCCCACGATAAAAAAGAGCAGGAGCGATTTTCAACAACGCAAAGCGTTGGCCCGAAGGGGCGTGGGCAGGGATAGCCCACGATAAAAAACTATTTCTGTTCGCTGCGGAGTAGCGGCGCTATATCTTCATCGGATAATTGTGTAACGCGCTGAACTAATTCCAGCTCCATCTCGCTTTGCAGCAACTGGCGGGCTATGTTTAGTGCGCTGGCCTTCATCCCTTCTTGTAGCCCAGCTTGCATCCCCTGCTCAAATCCCCTTTGGTGTAATTGTTGTGCAATAGTCATTGTGTCCTCCTTATGCGTTGACAGGGGCTCTGCCACTGAATCAATGAACCTGTCTATGTCAGACGTATTGCCCACTGTCGCGACGTACAGTAATAACGCGTGCCGCAGTGGCAAAGACAGGTTCCAGTGTTCAAATAATAGCCCGATGTCGTGTGCCAATTCCAGCATATCCCGTGTTCTGATGTGTTTCTGCACGAGTTCTAGCAGTGCGGCACGGCGGTGCGTTTTGATCTCTTCATCTGGAATAACGGTCAGGTCTATTAGCGGAAAGTCATGGTGGTAGACCTGTGCAGCGAGTGTTGGATCGGTGAAATGATCTAGCCACTGCATACTATATGGATAAGGACTGCGTTTGCCGTGATAGAACAGGAGTGGAATAACTACGGGTAACGACTGATGGCCCTGGGATAAATGCTGCTGCATAGCATCAAGGCAATAGCGTAATAGCCGGAAGGCCATGAGCTTGTCGGGGCGACTTTGATGTTCTATGACGCAATAGATATATCCAGAACCAGAGTGGGTTTGCAGTGAGTACAGCATGTCTGACAGGCGAGAGCGTAAAGTGTTTTCGATAAACGATGCAGACTCCAACTGCAATGTACTAAAATCGCACCGCTGCTGAATCGCAGGTGGTAAATGGGCGGCAAGAAAATCTCTGGCGATATCAATATCGCTTAAAAACTGTTTGAAGATGGCATCGTGAGGCTGCATCGCATCCTTCCCTGTGATGTGTATGCCGATACCATAGCGGAACGTTCAGGGAAGAGCAGAAGGCCGATAACTATCGTGAAGCCGCCCCGCAAAAATCTTTCAACAGCGCGTAGCGTTGGATTACAGAGAAGAACTGACCCGCGAATGCGGGCCAGTGAGAGGAAGATTAGTGGGAACTGCCTTTTGAAGCGCCGACGCCGGTTTGTGAACGGACAAACTGCGCATGGAAGCGAGCGCGTTCCTGCTGCCCGGATTCGGAGCGATCGGTGATGGAGAAGAACCAGATACCGATAAACGCGACCAGCATGGAGAAAAGCGCTGGATAATCGTAAGGGTAAATGGGGGTGGCGTGACCGAGGATTTTCACCCAGATAGTCGGCCCCAATATCATCAAAATGACGGCCGTCAACAGACCTGCCCAGCCGCCAATCATCGCCCCGCGTGTGGTCAGTTTTGACCAGTACATCGAGATGATAATGATCGGGAAGTTACAACTGGCAGCGATGGAGAAGGCCAGCCCAACCATGAAGGCGATATTCTGGTTCTCAAACAGGATACCCAGCGAAATTGCCACGACACCCAGCACCAACACGGTGATTTTCGAGACTTTCAGCTCATCACGCTCTGTCGCTTTCCCTTTTTTGATTACGTTGGAGTAAAGATCGTGGGATACGGCAGACGCGCCTGCCAAGGTCAGACCGGCAACGACGGCCAGGATGGTGGCAAAGGCTACGGCAGAGATAAAGCCGAGGAAGAAGTCGCCGCCGACCGCATCGGCCAGATGCACCGCCGCCATGTTATTCCCGCCGATAAGAGCGCCTGTCGCGTCCTTGAACGCAGGGTTAGCGCTGACCAGCAGGATGGCGCCGAAGCCGATGATGAAGGTCAGGAAGTAGAAATAGCCCATGAAACCTGTGGCATAGAACACGCTCTTGCGGGCTTCTTTCGCATCGCTGACGGTGAAGAAGCGCATCAGAATGTGCGGCAGGCCAGCGGTACCGAACATCAGGCCTAACCCGAGGGACAGCGCGGATATCGGATCAGAAACCAGCCCACCGGGGCTCATGATTGATGCACCTTTCGGGTGAACCACCATCGCCTGTTTGAACAGCTCGTTAAAGCTGAACCCCACGGATTTCATCACCATGACAGCCATGAAGGTGGCGCCGAAGAGCAGCAGGACGGCTTTGATAATCTGTACCCATGTGGTGGCGAGCATGCCGCCAAACATTACATACATCACCATCAGAATACCGACCAGTATCACGGCCACATGGTAGTTGAGGCCGAACAGCAGTTCGATGAGTTTCCCTGCGCCAACCATCTGTGCGATGAGGTATAGGGCCACAACCACCAGCGAGCCACAGGCGGAAAGGCTACGGATCGGGCGCTGCTGCAAACGGTAGGAGGCGACGTCAGCAAAGGTATAACGCCCGAGGTTGCGCAGCCGCTCTGCGATCAGAAACAGAATAATAGGCCAGCCGACCAAAAAGCCGAGTGAGTAGATCAGGCCGTCGTAGCCGGAGGTATAAACCAGCGCAGAAATACCGAGGAAGGACGCGGCGGACATGTAGTCCCCCGCAATCGCCAGCCCGTTCTGGAAACCGGTAATGTTGCCGCCAGCCGTATAATAATCGCTACGTGAACGGGTTTTCTTCGACGCCCAGTAAGTGATATACAGCGTACCGCCGACGAACAACAGAAACATCACGATGGCTTGAATATTCAACGGCTGGCGCTGAACATCCCCCGTGAGGGCATCCGCCGCCCACGCAAGCACCGGCAGCGTCAAAAGTCCGAACAGCATCATAAAGCGTATTTTCATTGCTTTACCTCATCCAGTAACTGTTTGGTCAGACGATCAAATTCACCGTTAGCGCGGTACACATAAGTGCCTGTCAGGATGAAGGAGATCGCAATCAATCCCACGCCAATCGGAATGCCACGGGTAATGCTGGAACCTGGGCTGATGGGCGTTCCCAGCCAGCCAGGCGCAAAGGCGATGAGCAGGATAAAACCCACATAAAGCACCAGCATGATCAGCGAGAGAAAAACAGCGAAACGCTGCCGTTTGTTGACCAGTTCTCTGAATAAGGGGTTACTTTCAATCCGTTGATAAATGGCATCATTCATCGTAAGTCTCCAGTAATCTGTAGGGTTGAGTATTGCCGCGACGCCGCCGCCTGATTTATCGCCAGCCACATCCCCGCAAGCCACGTCATGGCTTACGGGGATGAAGAGAGCGGTGGGTCAGAGGGTTATTGAGAGGCGGTACTCATGGCCTGCTTTTCTTCGAGCAGTTTTTCGACGACGCCAGGATCGGCCAGCGTTGAGGTATCCCCCAGATTGCTGGTGTCACCGGCGGCGATCTTCCGCAAAATACGACGCATGATTTTGCCGGATCGCGTTTTTGGTAAAGAGTCAGTCCAGTGCAGGATATCTGGAGTTGCAATCGGGCCGATTTCCTTACGTACCCAGTTGCGAACCTCCGTATACAGCTCGCTGGACGGCTCCTCGCCGTGGTTCAGCGTGATGTAGGCGTAAATAGCCTGCCCTTTCATATGGTGCGGAATGCCGACGACGGCTGCTTCAGCAATTTTGGGATGGGCAACGAGCGCTGATTCGATTTCCGCCGTCCCCAGACGATGCCCGGAAACGTTCAACACGTCGTCAACGCGACCCGTAATCCAGTAATAGCCATCTTCGTCACGGCGCGCGCCGTCACCGCTGAAGTACATGCCTTTGAAGGTAGAAAAATAGGTTTGTTCGAAGCGATCGTGATCGCCAAACAGGGTTCGTGCCTGACCCGGCCAGGAATCCACGATGACCAGATTGCCTTCCGCGGTGCCTTCCTGCGGGTTGCCGAGGTTATCGACGAGTGCAGGTTGTACGCCGAAGAATGGGCGCGTCGCGGAGCCGGCTTTCGCTTCAATCGCGCCAGGCAGAGGGGTGATCATGAAGCCGCCCGTCTCCGTTTGCCACCAGGTGTCGACGATAGGGCACTTACCATTGCCGATTTTGTTGAAATACCACTCCCAGGCTTCCGGGTTGATTGGCTCACCGACAGAACCCATGATCCGGAGCGATTCACGCGATGTCCCTTCGATTGCTTTATCACCTTCAGCCATCAGTGCGCGGATGGCGGTGGGGGCAGTATAGAGAATGTTGACCTGATGCTTATCGACCACTTGCGCCATACGTCTGGCGTCCGGCCAGGTCGGCACACCTTCAAACATGAGCGTAATTGCGCCGCACGCCAGCGGACCATATAGCAGGTAGCTGTGCCCCGTGACCCAGCCAACATCTGCCGTACACCAGTAAATGTCGCCAGGGTGGTAGTCGAAGACATACTTGAAAGTCAGTGCAGCATAGACCAGATAGCCGCCTGTGGTGTGAAGTACACCTTTCGGTTTGCCGGTCGAGCCGGAGGTATAAAGGATAAAGAGCGGATCTTCCGCATTCATCTCTTCTGGCGGGCAGTGATCGTCTGCTTTTTCAACCAGATCGTGCCACCACAGATCGCGACCCTCCTTCCATTCACCGGTTTTACCCGTACGACGGAAAACGATGACGCTCGAAATGGTGGTGACGTTCGGGTTTTTTAGCGCTTCATCAATATTCTTCTTCAGCGGAATCACACGTCCGGCGCGTACGCCTTCATCGGCGGTAATAACCAGCTTGGCGCTGGAATCGATGATACGCCCGGAAATTGCTTCAGGAGAGAATCCGCCGAAGATCACCGAGTGAATGGCTCCGATTCTGGCGCAGGCCAGCATCGCTACGGCGGCTTCCGGCACCATCGGCATATAAATAGCAACGACATCGCCTTTTTTGATGCCCTGTGACTTCAGCACGTTGGCGAAGCGGCATACGGATTGATGCAGTTCTCGATAGGTGACTTTTTTGCTTTCTGTCGCGTTATCACCTTCCCAGATGATGGCGGTTTGATCGCCACGCTCTGCCAGATGGCGATCCAGGCAGTTTGCAGCCACGTTTAGCGTACCGTCTTCAAACCAGCGAATACTGATATGGCCAGGGTCGAATGAGGTGTTCTTGACAGTTTTATAGGGTTTGATCCAATCGACGATCTTTCCCTGCTCACCCCAAAAGGCAGCGGGATCGTCAACGGACAGCCGATACATATTTTCGTATTGCTGAGCATTTATCAGTGCATTTTCCGCAATTGCGGCGGGAATGGTGTGTTTATTATGTTGTGTCATAGCGCTTCTCCTTAAACATGTTAATGCTATGTCAAATAATGGTTAATTGTAGTTAACCCGTTATCTTTGTTTCTTTTTTGCGCGATTGATCACGCAATGCAGGAAAAGCAGTGAGGCGTTACTTAAAAGATAGTCTTTTGGTTCAGAAAACAGGCAGTTTTTTCGTGATAGCCAAAACGCAATAAGTGATGTATGTCACAATATGACGGTCAGCAGAATTATCTATGCTGTTATAATGTCATTAACGATCAATTCATTGTTTTCAATAGATTATATCTATTGTTATCAAGTTTTTGATCGCCCTTTACGATCAAAAGGCATAAAGATCCCGCTTATTCAGCCGATAGTAAAAACCCCGTTCAGAGTATATTTCTACGTGAGCCAGCTATTTAGCGCGTTCACCTGTGTTCCATCTGTTGAGATTTTGTTTCATTTGTTAATTATATGTAGGCTATTAATGAAATAGATTTATCTGATTATCAACGGGCAGATAAGTGTGAATAATCTACACTCTAAGTGGGTTCCACAGCACAGATGTGGGCCTTCTTAAAAAGGGTAAAGATGCCGTGTGCTAGCCGCTGACAAAAAGAAAAATGAAGTGTTATTTTTTGTGTCTTATTCAGAAATATCCGGTTTCCAAAAATAAATAACATACATATACCCAACATCACTGACGCTGACTAAGGCGGCAGGTGTTTGAGCCCCGGTAGCCTGAGGACGTATAAACCGTTTTGGTTAGCGAAATTCACTATTTTCATTAGGTGACTTTCTGGGGTGGGGAAGAACACTATTAATCCGGAAACCCTTTAAATTCCGGTAGGTTGATTGCTTATCAATGGTGTGCCGTAAGGTCATGGCGCGCTGTGAGATATCTTTTTACATAGCATGATGCAGAGGAAACAATGAGTCTGATATTTGGCCGGAATGAAATTTTAGGCATGCTTTCTCAACCAGTTCAGAACGATCGACGTGCTGTGGCGGTGATTGACGAAAAGTGTAAGGTCGTCTGTGCGAATTCTGCCTTCAACGCCCATTTTGGATTGCGTGCTGAAATGAACATGCCCGTTTCAATCGATGATGTGTTGCCTGTCAACGTGAAGTTCGCCTATCACGATTTTATGAAGAATTCCAATGCCTTGAGTACGCGTGTGGTCTCGGATTTGTTGTCTGATGGGTTTACTAAAAATCAGTTAAGTACGTTGTCTTTTTCTAAGCTAAACGTTGAAAACCGGGTGCTTTCTTTGCTGATCCTGAACCAGGATACGGTTGAGCCCTCGGCAAATCTAGCGTCATAAATTTGCATAATAGTCGATTATCTGGCCGGAAGACTAAAAACGCGTATTTTCTAGTTAAAAATAACAAAAAAAGAAAAATTGTTGCTATTAATAACGTTGTTATTGCTAATTTAGCATAGCTTTTTCAACGGCAACCGATTACGTAGGTTATTCTCTGCTTATTACTTTCGGCCAGTATGACAATAACGTCTTGTTGATTTTTCGTGAATGAAGAATAAAAGATGTTTTTTATTAGCTGCAATAATTTTAAAAGCTAATAAAAATAGAGGGTTATATATTATATTGCATATAATATGTTTCTTTAAAATAATCAGCGAAACGTTTCGATATCATCTTGCTTACCTTTATGTTTCTTCCCTTTTCCTTCTCGAAAATTATTTCCTTAAACACCATTGCTTATTAAATCTTGATAAGAAACTCTTAAAATTTTCTTTATTCTTAGCGTGCTGAAACTTAAAGGATGACAACTATATAAGTAGATTCTCATCTAATAATTATTGATTAGGCCAAACTGACATAGCTTTTGGCGGTGTATAGCACGTTTTGATAAAAATCATGTCAACTTTTTATTGTCATTAGTTTACTAATATTGACAGCGAATGTTCCTCAATAATTCTGATTCAGAGCGCATTATTTCAATTATTTTGCGACTCGCAGTTCCCCTTTTTATCCACTCGATTGGCATAACTTTTGAAAACAAGTGTTTCTTATGCGATAGGGGATAAATAATGGTCAAATTCCGTACCCACCTGTTGGCGCGTGCTTTACGTGCTGGGGTACCTGGGGCATCGTTTGCCTCAATGCTGCCAATAGCGGCAGTCTATGCTGCCTCTGCGGTGCCAGTCCAACAATACGCGGTGTCGTCCGGCCCGCTCAATCAGATGCTCAATCAATTTGCCCAACAGGCTGGCGTATTACTTTCTTACGATCCGGCATTGGTGGCGGGTAAACGCGGTGCGGGATTGCAGGGGAACTACAGCGTAGAGCAGGGCTTCCAGCAGATTCTCATCAACAGCGGCCTCAGTGCACAGTACAGTGTAGATGGCAGCGTGACGCTGGTGCTGCGTGTGGCGAGTGAGCCTCTGCCTGTTACCGCCCCTGCTCCTGCCAAAAACGATCGGATCGTTGTCACCGCCCCACCGAATACCGCGATGAAGCTGGATGTGCCGATTTCAGAAACGCCACGTGCGGTTGCGGTTGTCTCGGAGAAACAGATCGAAGAGCGTGGGGCACAAAAGATCGATCAGGCGCTGCGCTATAGCAGCGGGATTCTGGCTACGCCATACGGGCCGGATAATAAAGCTGAATGGGTGACCATTCGTGGATTTAGCGATCAATCCCGGTTCCAGAATGGTCTGGCGACGCTGAATGAAGACGGGTTCTACGGTCAGCAGATTGAACCGTTCGGTGTTGAACGTATCGAAGTCCTGAAAGGCCCCGCTTCCGTCCTGTATGGGCAAAACCCGCCCGGCGGTTTGGTTAATGTCATCACCAAACGGCCTACGCGTTTACCTCAGGGGAAAGTTGAGCTGGAATACGGTTCTAACGACTACCGCCATCTGGCCGTCGACAGCGCGGGTCCGTTAAATGATGATGGCTCGGTGTTGTATCGGGTTGTGGCGCTAGCGCGTGATACCTCGGGTGAGATGGACTTTTCGAAGAGTAAACGTTTCTATCTGGCTCCGAGCGTCACATTCCTCGGAGAAGACACGGAACTGACCGTATTAGCCAGCTACATGGATACGAAGTCCGACACGACCAACGGCTTTAAGCTGCCGTACGGTACACTACATGGCACGCCGTTTGGCAAAGTCGGCTATAAAACGTCGCTGGGCGAACCGGGTATGAACCGCCATGATACCCGCCAGTTCACTCTGGGCTATGAATTCACGCATCATCTGAACGACACCTGGACGTTCCACCAGAATGTGAATTACACCTATCTGAATTTGGATCTGCGTAATGCTTACGTGCTGGGGATGTATACCGATCCGGTCACGAATGTTGTCAGCGATCGATTAGCCAATCGTGGGTTGACCTACCGTGACGGTTTTGCGCAAAACTGGGCTACCGATAACCGTTTAGTGGGCGAATGGCAGTGGGAAGATATTGAAAACACGCTGCTGCTCGGGTTTGACTACCGCCGTGCCAATACGCAAAGTCGCGATGGAAACCTGTACTCCTTTGGCGACCCTATTGATATGTTTAACCCGGTTTACGGCCACTACACGTCGCCGGACAGCCAGCTATTTGATCACCGTTCTGGTCGCCATCAGACGGGTTATTACGTCCAGAATCAGATCAAGTATGACGAGCGCCTGATTTTCTTGCTGGGTGGACGTTACGACGTGGCGAAGTCTCGTGACCGTAATTTTTCATCAGGCGCGGATACGCGTACCGACGATACCAAATTTACCAAGACTGCCGGGGTAATGTACCTGTTTGATAACGGTCTTTCCCCTTACGTAAGCTACTCGGAATCCTTCCTGCCGGTGTCGGGACGCGATGGTTATGAACGTCCATATGTGCCGGAAGAGGGCCAGCAAATGGAAGTGGGCGTAAAATATACGCCGGAAGGCTTTAACGGTTATGCGTCTGCTGCCCTGTTTAATCTGGAACAGAAAAACGTTAAAACGACGGATCCTAAAAATCCGAGTCTGACTATTCAGGCGGGTGAAGCCCGTTCACGCGGTCTTGAACTGGAATTGAGCGGCGAGGTGTATACTGGTCTGACGCTGACGGCAAACTACACATACAACGAAGTGGAAACGACCAAATCAGGTACCGTCGGTGAAGTGGGGAAACGCCTACCGGGCCTCCCTGAACAGATCGTGTCTGGCTGGGCGACTTATGCCTTTAACGGCAAGCTGGAAGGATTAAGTATCGGCAGCGGTGTACGCTATGTAGGCAGCTCTTACGGTGATATTGCCAATTCGTCGGACATGAAGGTTCCTGCTTATACGCTGTGGGATGCGATGATCGCCTATGATTTCAGCAAGGACTGGCGGTTGCAGGTTAATGCAACCAACCTGACAAACCGTGAGTATGTCAGCGCGTGTAACTACTGGTGCTACTACGGTGAAGGCCGTAACGTCAGCGCGAATGTTAGCTATCGTTGGTAATCTCTCGTTTCAAACCGGACTGAAAAGAAGCCCTTGGGATTGAGGTTGCTGACAAAGTCCGTAGAGCGGGAGTAACGGATAGATCGTAAAGACGCTGTGAATACGTCCATGTACGCTCGGCTTGCGCCATCCCTGGCGCAAACGCTTTACTCTTCTATTCCGTTACTCCCGTTTTCATTCGGCAAATAGGTTCTTCAACGGTCTGGAGCCCTTGGGCTTCTTTCTTTTTTGCTCCACACGCCCCGCTATTTCCTTATTTTTACCGTTCTCGGCACGATAGACGTGAATAGTCGTTGACTTTACTTTTAATGATAATGAAAATCATTTAATTGCTGTCACATTGAGCGAATACCGTGAAGAGTCCCGCAGCAGTCTGCCCCAATCAGCCTGAAACCTTAAACGTTCAGCGGATTTATCATGACCATCATGCCTGGCTACAGGCGTGGTTGCGTCGGCGTTTGGGGTGTTCACAGCAGGCAGCGGATCTGGCACAGGATACGTTTCTACGGTTGATTTGCCAGCATTCGGTCGAGCGCATCCGTGAACCACGCGCCTGGTTAACGACCGTGGCTCATGGGCTGATGGTGAATCACTGGCGGCGTAAAGACATCGAAAATGCCTATCTTCAGGTGCTGACAGAGCAGGAGTTTCATTTTTCTCCCTCGCCAGAGCAACAGGCTATGGTGGTTGATGCGCTGTTGGCCATCGATCAGATGCTGGCGACGCTGCCCGGCAAAGTACGTCAGGCATTCTTGCTGGTGCAGCTTGACGGTTTGACCTATCGACAGGTTGCTGAACAATTAGCCGTTTCCGAGCGAATGGTAAAAAAATATATGGCACAAGCGATGATGCATTGTCTATTGTGTCAGGAATGATGATTTCTTCTATCACGTCTTCTATTCCCAAAGATGTTCTTTATGCTGCCGCTGAGTGGTATGCCACGCTGTATGATGAAGACTGCTCCGAGCACGATCGTCAGGCATGGCAGCGCTGGTTACACCAGAATGAAACCCATCGGCTTGCCTGGCAGCAGGTTGAACAGATTCATGCCCGTTTCCATGTGGTAGATAGCCAGTTGGCCTCTTCGGTGCTGAGTAAGCGCGGTGAGGAACGTCGCCGTATGCTCAAACTATTGGCGATTGCCTGCCTTACCGGGGGAGTGGGCTTTAGCCTGCCGTGGGAAAGTTATGCTGCCGATTACCGTACGGGCACGGGGGAAACGCGTGAGCTCAGCATCGAAACGGGGATGACTGTCTGGCTCAATACGGATTCGGCATTGAATCAGCAGGGCAACTCGGCGTTGTCTCAGCCGCTGATGTTGCAATTGATCAAAGGTGAGTTGATGTTGGACAACCAAACGGCGTATGCAGCCCGGTTGACCACGTCCCATGGCGATCTTGCCGCTTCTGCACATTCGTGCCAATTAGCGCTGCGTTATACGTCTGCACACAGCGTGCTCTCTGTTTTTAGCGGTGAGGTTTTGCTACAAACCGCAGTCCCCACGGTGCAGCGGGTGACGGCCGGGCAGCAGGTTATCTTTACCCGCAACAAGATCAGTGAACCGACCCCCGTTGAGAATTTCCGTCAGAGCTGGCGTAAGGGACAACTGGTCGCGGATAACATGCCGTTAGGGCAGTTCATTAATGAAGTTTCCCGCTATCACAATGGTTATTTTCATGTTGATTCTGCGGTTACAACGCTACGGATTTCGGGCGTTTTTCCGCTGCATGAAACCGATCGCCTGCTTGATGCCGTTGCGCGGACGCTGCCGGTGAAGGTGACCCGGCGTTTTTCCTGGTGGGTGGATATCCGGCCAAGTTAAAACACTGCTGGTATTTCGTCAGTAAAACACCAAAAATATTCTTCGTTTGTTATCTGGTTGGTTATCACTCGCAGACGAAACGCAAATCTGGCGCATATATATCAATCTGTTGATACCGAAAAAGGCGTAGCATACTCCACAACGAGTATTCTCGGCGTTGCCTCTTCATATGGGAAGTCATCATGCAGTTACTGAACCTGAAACAAGCTCGCCTGTTGAGCTTTTTCTTTATTATGGGTGGCCTGCTTATATTGCTGCCTTTACGCCTGCTGGCCTGTTTTATTGCCGGTTTTTTGGTGTATGAAATCGTGAATTTACTGACGCCTTATTTTCAACGGGTCATCAGCGGTAAGCGCGCCCGTTGGATTGTGGTCGCGGTGATCAGCACATTGGTGGTCAGCCTGTTGAGTTTACTGTTTGGTAGCTTGGTCGGGCTGTTGATGCAGGAAATGAAGGATACGGCGGCATTCAATGTGCGTATTGGCTATATCCTCAATGACATCCAACAGCAGGTCGCCCACTATCTACCGGGGTATCTGCCGGTCAGTGTTGAAGAACTTCAGCGCGAGCTGCTGCAATGGGTTCAGGCGCATATTGTGATGTTGCAGAATATGGGGAAAAGTTTCCTGCATGGATTTGTGACGATGTTAATCGGTATGGTGCTGGGGGCGATTGTGTCGCTTTATAACGTCGATCAGGACACCGAGAAGCCATTACTCAAAGCCGAGTTGCTGCGTCGGGTGACATTGTTATCGGCATCGTTCCGCAATATTGTTTTCGCTCAGGTGAAAATCTCTACGGTTAATACGGTACTGTCTGCCATTTTTATTCTGGGCGCTCTGCCGCTGTGTGGTATCTATCTGCCATTTGCCAAAACGCTGGTGGTGCTCACCTTCATTTTCGGTCTGTTGCCGGTGATCGGTAATCTGATTTCCAACTCGATTGTTTTTCTGTCGGGTTTATCGCTTTCGCTGCCGATCGCACTGGTTGCGCTGGTCTATTTGATGCTGATTCATAAGCTTGAATACTTTTTGAACGCGCAAATCGTTGGCACGAGAATCAAAGCTCACGCGTGGGAAATTCTGCTGGCGATGTTGGTGTTTGAAGCGGCATTTGGGTTGTCCGGTGTTATTGCTGCACCGATATACTACGCCTATCTGAAAAGTGAATTGAAAGAAGCGTCTTTGATTTAATGCTGCATTTTGACAGAGGATTGATGATGCAATCCTCTGCCATATCCTGCTCGCTCAGTTAATCAAAATATGAAGCGCTAAATGAATCAGCCCAATACGAGATTGGGCTGATTGAGGTTGCTGATAAAGGCCGCCGAGCGGTAGTAACGGATAGATCGTAAAGACGCTGTGAACACTTCCCTGTGCGCTCGGATTGCGCCATCCTTGGCGCAAACGCTTTACTCTTCTATTCCGTTACTCCCGTTTTTGTTCGGCAAAAAGGTTCGTCAACGTTCTGAGTCTACCCAATACGGAGTTGGGCTGATTGTTTTTAGTTGATACCTGTCTTCAATAAACCTCTGTATAAACGATCGTCTTCGATTAATGCTGCGCAGTAGCAACCTGCGGTTTCGCCTCTTCAGACTGAACGCCTAACGGGTTGTTGCCCCAGCATTTCTCATATTCCCAGCCTGTCAGTTCTTCCGCAACCGCACGTGCGTGAGGTGGGACATCGGCGATCGCGCCACCCGCTTTGATACGTGCAATTTCTTCCAGCAGAATGGCATGGTTCTTACGATCCAGCTTCATCTGCGTGGTGTAGTAAATAGCAACCAGCGCAAGACCGATAACACCCAGTGAGAACACGCCAACAATCGCCTGTACGGCTGATTCTGGTTGTACTGACTGCCCGGAGACAAAGCCGAATTGGCTTAGCGTCCAGCCCATTGCGAAGACAATCACCGAGCGCACCATTTTGCCGGCAAACGTCATGGCGCCCGCGTAGATCCCTTCACGGCGACGACCGGTCAGGACTTCATCCACGTCAGCCAGGAAGGTATAAACCGTCCAGGGAATGTAGTAAATGCCGCCCGTGCTCAGGCCAAATACGGCGGTAATGGCAAACAGAATAAAGATGGTCATATCTTCTGACCAGTTAGCGAAATAGAGCGCGGCGTAGGCTATAACGCTGACAATCACCACCATCAACGCCAGACGAAACGGTCGCGCAAAGCCCATCTTGACGCAGATACCGATGAAGGCCGCGGTAGAAATAAGCTGCATGACCGAGCTGAAGCTATTGAGGTGTGACACCAGCGCCGTGTTCTGCTTCAGACCGAAAACGATGAAGTAGGTGAATGCGGAAGCGAACAGCCACTCAGCACCAAAGCCAAACAGGTACATTCCCAGATGCTTGCGGAAAATACGCAGGCGGAAGGTAGAAGCCATATCCACGCTCAGCTTTTTCATCGCCTGCCACAGGCTAGAGGTGCTTTCACGGACGATTTCGTTGACCGGGCGCTCCCAGGATGTCATATACAGCGCGATCATCGCTGCACACATAATGGCGCCGTAGACCAGGCCGGTGTAGAAGAATGGCGTCGCGGAATCTTTACCGTAGACGGCAATAAACTGCCCGGGAATGAATGCCGCCAGGAAGTTGGCGATTTTGCCGAAAATGGCTTTAGAACCCGTCAGCTTGGAACGCAGTTTGAAATCAGACGTCATTTCGGTAGCCAGCGTTTCATACGGCACCATGATCGAGGTGTAAATCAGCTCGAACAACACGTATGTCGCTAGGTAGTACCAGAAACCAAAGCCATCAACCCACAGCATCGGGTAGACCAGAACCAGCGGGACACCCAGTAAAATAAAGAAGCGACGGCGGCCAAATCGGCGACCAACACGGGTGTTGTAGAAGTTATCACTGATGTACCCCATGATGGGGTTACTGATAGCATCAATGATGCTGGCAACGGAGAAAATGGCCGCGGCTTGAACCAATGTTAATCCACAAAATGTGGTGTAAAAGTACATCAGCCATGCGCCGCTGATAGCAAGCGCACCACTGCCAAGCAGGTTTGCACTGCCGTAGCAGAACGTATGTTTAAAAGAGATTGGTTTATTCATGATCAGCCTAATTACAAATATGAAACAATATTTCAGTTCGATTGAACTATCATTTCTTTATAATTTGCTCTATTGAAAAGAAAGTAAACTGACGATCACGCTTTCGCGCGCTTTTAATGACGATCTGTCAGGTAGATCATGAAATAAGATATTTTAATTTGCTTTTTATAATTTTCTGATCATGAGTTTATGTGCTTAAGTTATGATATATGTATATTTATTACATTTTAGCAGTATGCATGCAGATTGGCGACGAGCCGACATTGAGCGCTGCCCCACAAATCGATAGCGTGATATGAAATAACGCATTGACCTCAGAGAGGAAATATCGTCATCATCCCGCCCAGTTCAATCTACCGTCTTTTCTTATCAGGAGTCGCAACGTGAGTCATTTGATGATCTACGCCGTCATTTATGTGGTTTTTATTGCTGTGGTTGGGTTGTTTGCTTTTCAGGCCTGGTTACCGACTTCCGCGCCACGCGGGCTGAGAGATCGCGCGGGGATTCTGGTTGGGGTATTACGTTGCGTCACCCTGTTTCTCGTTGTCTCCGCAATGCAAATTTTGTTTCCCAATTCGCTGCTGGATAAGCTTGTCTGGCTGGTTGCCGCTGGGCTATTGCTGATCGCCGTGATTGGTGGGGGAATGAGTTGGTCATCGCTGCCGTGGCTGGATGCAACAAAAGGGAAAAGCCGCACTTTGGCTCTGGGAGTCCAAAGTGCGTTGTACCTGGGTTTGCTTGGATTTATCGTTATATAAAGTCTTGTACCAGTGCGGCCACGGTGTTCTTTGCGCCGTGATCGCGCAGCTTCAGATAAGCCTGTGCGATGGCGTTAAAGACATCGTGATTGGCAGGCAGATCCTCGCCGAAAATAGAACGAATATTGAGAAACGCACTGACCCGCTCGGCGCTGTCTGATGTTTCCTCCACGATGTTCCTGAGCTTGTCAGCCAGCGGATCGCGGATTTCAATCGGGTTGCCTGCGTCATCTTCTCCGCTGACATAACGCATCCAGCCAGCGATGCCCAATGCCAGACAGCGATAGTCTCCTCCATTGCTCACGTGCCACCGTAGTGATTCCAGCATGCGCTGAGGTAATTTCTGTGAACCGTCCATGGCAATCTGCCACGTCCGATGCTTGAGCGCCGGGTTGGAAAAACGGGTCAGTAGCTGGACGGCGTAATCTTTCAGATCGATATCCACGACGCTAAGCGTCGGCGCCTGTTCCAGCAGCATGAGATGAGACACGGCCCGGCGATAGTTCTCGTCATTCATACAGTCGCTGACGTGATCGTAACCGGCGAGATAGCCCAGGTAGGCCAAAAATGAATGGCTGCCGTTCAACATACGCAGTTTCATTTCTTCGAACGGCAGTACGTCATGTACCAGCTGTACGCCTGCTTTCTCCCATTCTGGGCGTCCGGCAGTGAAATGATCTTCGATTACCCATTGAATAAAAGGCTCACAGGCTATCGCACAAGGATCGGCAACGCCAAGGTGCTCGGCAATTTCCTGCAAGGTTTCCGGTGTTGCCGCAGGGACAATCCGGTCCACCATCGTATTCGGGAAAGAAACCTGTGCGTCGATCCAATCGATCAGGCTCTGATCGTTGATCCCCGCAGATTCCAGCACGGCGGCTTTGGCTGTTTTGCCATTTTCCGGCACGTTATCGCAGGAGAGTACGGTGAACGGCGCGATTCCACGTTCGTGACGCAGGCGTAGTGCTTCCGCCAGCAAACCAGGTACCGATGCGGGGTGACGGGGATCGATGAGATCCTGTTGAATCAGCTTATTGGTACGATCCAGCTTGCCGCTTGTACCGTCCATACAATACCCTTTTTCGGTAATCGTCAGGGAAACGATGGCGGTTTCTGACGCGGCAAGTTTCTCAATAATGGCGTTAATGCCTTCTATTTTAGCATGTAACGATTCACACACGGCCCCAACGACAATCGACTGATTGCCCGTCGCAGCTTTTTCCATCACGGTAAACAGATGACCCTGCTGGCGCAGCGCATTGATCATCGTATCGTCGCTGAAGAGTACGACTTCACAAATTCCCCAGTCTCCTCCCGCCCTATTGAGTACGCGATCGGTGAGCAGTGCCTGATGAGCACGATGAAAAGCGCCAAAGCCGATATGGACGATGCGCGGCTTTAGCGCCTTACGATCGTAGCGGGGAAATTGGACGCTGTCAGGCAATTCGCAGGTAGCGATATTTTTTATTTTATCAGTCATTTATTGCGCTTTCGGGTGGGGGGAACCATGACGTTAAAAGTAGCCGTGATTTGCAGGCGGTGCAATACAAGACGCGCAGATAGGTTACGGTGCGCACGTTTTTTTCTCCGCGCGAATTCTATCGCTTTTTCAGATTCGCTTCTTTGGCCACATGCGGTTTTGTGAGGGAGCTTCAGCCTAATGATGTAACGCTGAAATTTAGTCTTGTTTTTACTAACTTATCTCCATTTCTTCTACATCATCAAGTGCTTTTCCCGAGCGCAGTCTGCTATTTTGTGTCGATATTTTCCTCACTCCAACGAATAACAAAAAGGCCCGTAAGATGAAACTTGAATCCCTCGCGCTACATCATGGTTATGAATCTGAAGCGACAACGAAGTCCGCAGCCGTGCCGATTTACCAGACGACGTCTTACACATTTGACGACACGCAACACGGTGCCGATCTGTTTGATCTGAAAGTGGCAGGCAATATCTATAGCCGTATCATGAACCCGACGAACGCCGTGCTGGAGCAGCGACTGGCGGCGATTGAGGGCGGTATTGGCGCGCTGGTGCTGTCATCCGGTATGGCGGCGATTACTTATTCGCTTCAGGCGCTCACGCAGGTTGGGGACAATATCGTCAGTACCAGCCAACTGTACGGCGGGACCTATAACCTGTTTGCTCATACGTTGCCGCGTCAGGGCGTTGAAGTGCGGATGGCCTCTTTCGATGATTTTACGACGCTGGAGTCGCTGATTGACGAGCGCACTCGCGCCGTTTTTTGTGAATCTATCGGGAATCCGGCGGGAAATATTGTGGACATTGCCAACATCGCGGACATTGCGCATCGCCACGGCGTTCCGGTAATTGTCGATAATACCGTGGCGACGCCGGTGCTGTGCCGACCTTTTGAGCACGGTGCCGATATCGTCGTCCACTCGCTGACCAAATATATCGGCGGTCACGGCACCACGATTGGCGGTGTGATTATCGATTCCGGCAAGTTTGACTGGGTGGCGAATAAATTGCGTTTCCCGTTACTGAACGAGCCCGATCCCTCTTATCACGGCGTGGTGTATACCGACGCTTTCGGTCCGGCGGCCTATATCGGACGCTGCCGGGTGGTGCCATTACGCAATACGGGCGCGGCGCTTTCCCCTCACAGCACGTTCTTGCTGTTGCAGGGGCTGGAAACCCTCAGCCTGCGTATCGAACGCCATTGCAGCAATGCGGAAGCGTTGGCTGGCTACCTGAATCAGCATCCGCTGGTTACCTGGGTGAACTATGGCGCGTTGCCGGATAGCCCCTATAAAGCAAACTGCGACAAAATTACCTCGGGTAAAGCGTCTGGGATTATCAGTTTTGGCATTAAAGGTGGGAAAGCGGCAGGCGGCCACTTTATTGATGCGCTGAAGATGATCTTACGGCTGGTTAATATCGGCGATGCCAAATCGCTTGCGTGCCATCCTGCCAGTACCACGCACCGCCAGTTGAATGCGGAAGAGCTGGCGAAAGCGGGCGTGAGTGAGGATCTGGTCAGAATTTCAGTCGGCATTGAGCACATTGACGACATCATCGCTGATGTGGCGCAGGCGCTGGAAGCTTCGCAGAAGTAGGAAGAAGTAGTAAACGGTAGGGGAATGAAAGAAACGCGTTGGAAACCTGCATGGGTTTCCAACGCGTCATCGCGATTACGAACGGCTGGAGTCGGTCGCAGTAGTCGGCGGCTGTGATTCAACCGGTGCGGCATTTTGTACCGCACTAATGCTATCTTGCGGCTGTGCTTCTGGGGTAGCCGGTACCGCCGCAGATTCAACCGGAATAGCCGGGGGCTCTTGCTCGATCAGACCATTGATTTTGGTCGGCATACCAGAACGTATCTGGATTGCCTGAGCAACTTCGCTGGTGTTCACGCTGGCGTCGGCCAAGACTTTGCTTACGATGGGCGTGATGCTGATCGGTGCCGGAGATGGAGAATGGAATTCTTCTATCGTGCGGGACAGTGGATTGTGAACCTCAACATAGCGTGAACCATCTGGCTCCACGGTGGCTTTCACTGGCTCATTGATGAACTGAACGCGAGTACCGACCGGAACGTGGTCGAACAGATACTTGATATCATCGGCACGCAGACGAACGCAGCCGTGGCTTACGCGCAGGCCAATACCGAAGTTGGCGTTGGTGCCGTGGATCGCGTACAGGTTGCCGATGTACAGCGCGTACAGACCCATCGGGTTATCAGGGCCTGCCGGGAAAACTTTTTGCAGCGTCTCGCCGCGTGCTGCGTATTCGGCATGCATCTTGGCGGTTGGCGTCCAGGTTGGACCCGCTTTCTTACGTTGAACGGAGGTCGTCCAGTTGATTGGCGTATCTTTACCTAACTCACCAATCCCGATTGGCAGCACGACCACGGTTTTGGAGCCTTTCGGGTAGTAGTACAAACGCATTTCTGCGCTGTTGATAACAATGCCTTCACGCGGGGCATCCGGCAGAATCAACTGATGAGGAATCACCATTTTGCTGCCGGGAACGGGCAGGTAAACGTCCGCATCAGGGTTGGCTTCCAGCATGTTGCTCAGACCCATTTGGAATTGTGCGGCAAAATGCTCCAACGGCTGCGTGCTATCTTCCGGTACGGTGATTTCGATATTCTCGCCTATCAATCGGCTATTCGCCGTAGGCAGAGGATAAACAACGGCAAAGGCAGCCTGGCTGAATGCGGCGGCGGCAAGAACTACAGTAAAGATCGCGCGAATACTCATTTTCGTTTCTTTATTTGAGTGGTAAATGCACCCCCCGAATCAGGAGGCTGGTCTGCTAAGGTCGCGTTGGCGACCGGATGCGCATTATATGTGCAGAATGGCCTCCGAGGGAAACAACATGTGTAACTAATCACACTTTTTGGCGCACGAATGAGAAAGAAAGCGGCTTAGAGTGAACCGCCACTCAATTTTCCCCGTCTAGCGTGGGTTTCTGAAAGCGTCGATTAGCCAATACCGGGAGAGCCTGACGAGCGTACGCCAGCCGTTCCGGCTCAATGTCGGCATACAGCAGAGCTGGTGTTTCCGGTGCCTGAACCACAACAACGCCTAAAGGATCGACCACCATGCTGTTGCCGATATTCTTGACGCCGCATTCGCCAACGGCGACGAGATAAGTGGTGTTTTCCAGTGCTCTGGCGCGCACCAGCAGTTCCCAGTGCGCTTCTTTCAGCGGTCCTTTAATCCAGGCGGAGGGGAGAACGAGGACATCTGCACCGTCCAGCACAAGACGGCGGGCAAGTTCAGGGAAGCGAATGTCATAGCAGGTCATCAGCCCGACGTTTAACCCGGCGATGGTCAACAGCGGTGGAATGGCTTCACCTGCCAGTACGTTTTCCGATTCCTGTACGGAAAAGGCATCGTACAGATGCAGTTTTCGGTATTGCGCGACGATCTCGCCGTTGCGCAGTGCCAGTAGCGTATTCCAGACTTTCCCTTCGCCGTTTGGGATATGCACACACAGCATGGTCGTCAGGTTGTTGCCTTTGCTGGCTTCCAGCAGATGCGAAATAAACGGGCCATCAAGTGGCTGAGCGGCGGTAAGTACCATGTTGGGATTGGTGATATCACGGGCTAGCACGCCTTCAGGCAGCACCAGCAGATCGGCACCGTTTTGCTGTGCTGCCGACATGAATTCAGTGATGGTCGTGGCGTTTTGTTGCCACTCGCGGTCAACGGCGAATTGCCCCAGTGCGACTTTCATTCTTGCTTGCTCCTTCGTTGCCCGATTAATCGCGCTTGGCTGGCATCATGCGCAGCAGCGTGTTGTCTTTCATGACATAGTGGTGGAACAAGGCGGCGGCGGTATGCGCGGCAATGAGCCAGTAGCCTAACGGTGCCAGCGTTTCATGCCAGCCAATCAACGTTTCAGCAAGGTCGAAATTCGGCGTCGCGGCGGTTGGCATGCCGATACCAAAAAGCATCCAGTCCCGTCCGCTGTAATAGCGTGAGGCAACGCCCAATATCGGCAGCGTGATAAACAGGAGATAAATAACGGCGTGGGTGAGCGACCCCAGCGCACTTTGCCAGCGAGGGGGCTGTGGCGTAATAGCGGGGGAGGTGTGCCGATGGCGCAAGAACAGACGAGCCAACATAAGAACCAGTATGGTTACGCCACAGCTAAAGTGCGTCACCATCATCACGGTGCGCAGCAGCGAACCGCGTTCAGCAAATCCGCGTAGCTCGATGGTGGCATAGGTCACAACGAGCAACAGAAAAACCAGCCAGTGCAATGCAATCTGCGATGGTGCGAACTTTCCTTTCATGTTTCTTCCTCTGCGACTGTGAGAGCGGTTTGACGTGGTAACGGGCAAATAATCTCATAAAGTATAAGGTAACTTGCGTCTTGTCAGCCCCTCTTTACTGTGCCTGACAAACCGGGCGGTTTGCGCTGGGTTCTTCGGTATTCAGCCTCGTTTGGATAGGGGAAAACTGCCAATAAAAAATTTCCGGGAGAAATTTTTAACGTGGCATCAGCAACGGCCCGTAAGGGTGGTGGCCGGGGATGCCACGTCATAAAAAACCGGCCGAAGCCGGTTTGAAAGACGAGGAGTTATTCCTGCGGGTTTTTCTCTGCCTTGCCGGCCATCATGGTCAGGAAGTCAAAGCGGCGACGCAGATCCAGCTCTGCTTCTTCATAGAGCTGCGCGGTTTCTTCCGGCATCATGCTATTCAGGCGGCGGAAGCGTTGCTCTTTCAACAGCGTTTCACTCAGGCTGCTTGATGGCGGACGAGAATCGGTGACCAGCGCGGCTTTCCCCTCTCCGGCACGACGGGGATCGAAGCGGTAGAGCGGCCAAAAGCCCGTGGCCGTCAATTGGCGCATCTGATCGTGGCTGAATGCCAGATCGTAGCCGTGCTCTTCACACGGACTGTACGCGATAATCAGCGATGGACCTGGCCAGGCTTCGGCTTCCTGAATCGCTTTTACCGTCTGGTTCAACTGCGCCCCCAGTGAGATCTGCGCGACATACACGTGACCGTACATCATGACGTTGATGCCGAGATCCTTACGCGCTTTGCGTTTGCCTTTCTCGCCAAACTTGGTCACTGCGCCCAGCGGCGTCGCTTTGGATTGCTGCCCGCCGGTATTGGAGTAACACTGGGTATCAAGTACCAGCACGTTGACGTTTTCACTTAGGCTCATGACGTGATCCAAACCGCCATAGCCGATGTCGTAAGCCCAGCCGTCACCGCCGATGAGCCAGATGGATTTATCGACAAAGTGGTCGGATTCGCTTGCCAGCACGCTGGCGTCGGTATCATTGATGGCTGCCAGCAATCCACGTAGTTGTTCGATCTGCTGACGGCGCAGATCGGGCGCGATGGATTCTTCCTGCAATGCGTTCACCAGATCCGGCGGTAGCTGCGGTGCCAGCTTGTTGAGCAGGCGCACGGCACGCTGACGGTGCTGATCGACGCTCAGGCGGAAGCCCAGACCGAATTCAGCGTTATCCTCGAACAGCGAGTTAGCCCAGGCCGGGCCGCGACCGTTGGCATCGGTGGTCCACGGCGTGGTGGGCAGGTTACCGCCATAAATCGATGAACAGCCTGTTGCATTCGCCACCAGCAGACGATCGCCATAGAGCTGTGTCAGCAGCTTGATGTACGGCGTTTCGCCACAGCCGGAGCAGGCACCGGAGTACTCGAACAGCGGTGAAATCAGCTGAGATGTACGGATATCAATACGTTCCAGCGCAGATTTGTCGATTTCCGGTAATTGCAGGAAGAAATCGAAGTTCTCTTTTTCCGCCGCCAGATTATCCAGACGGGATTCCATATTGATGGCTTTGATTTCTGGGTTCTGACGGTCTTTAGCCGGACAGACTTCTACGCACAGGTTACAGCCGGTGCAGTCTTCCGGTGCAACCTGCAACACATATTTCTGGCCGCGCATGTCGCGTGCTTTCACATCCAGCGATTGCAGTGAGGCAGGCGCATTTTCCATCGCATCAGGCTGGACGACTTTGGCACGGATCGCCGAGTGCGGGCAGGCGGCGACGCAGTGGTTACACTGTGTACAAAGCTGCGGTTGCCAGAGTGGAATCTCTTCCGCGATATTGCGCTTTTCCCACTTGGTGGTGCCAGTCGGCCAGGTGCCATCGGGCGGCAGTGCTGAAACAGGTAGCGTATCGCCCAGTCCCGCCAGCATGGCGGCCGTGACGGTTTTGACGAAATCGGGCGCGGCGTCGGAAACCACCGGCGGGCGCTGCGGGCTGTCTGGGTTGACGGCATCCAGCGGCACGTCGGCCAGCGCGTCCAATGTGGCGCTCAGCGCCTGCCAGTTGCGTTCAACCAGTTCCTGACCTTTACTGCCGTAGCTCTTGGCGATGGCGGTACGCAGTTTTTCCACCGCCACATCGGCTGGCAGAATCTGTGACAGATGGAAGAACGCCATCTGCATGACGGTGTTGATGCGTGCACCCAGATGGCATTCACGGGCAATCTTGGCGGCGTTGATGCAGTACACACGGGCATTGCGCTGGTTCAGCTCTGCCTGCACTTCTTGTGGCAAGCGGTGCCACAGATCGTCGCTGCTATACGGTGAGTTGATCAGGAAAACGCCGCCGGGTTTCAGGCGTTCGACCATGCTGTATTTGTCGATAAACTGCCACTGATGGCAGGCGACGAAATCTGCCTGATCGATCAGGTAGGCTGAGTTGATCGGGTGCGGGCCCACGCGCATATGGGAAACGGTCAGGCTACCGGCTTTCTTCGAGTCATAGACAAAGTAGCCTTGCACAAACATCGGGGTGGTTTCACCGACGATTTTGATCGCATTCTTGGTCGCGGAAACGGTGCCGTCACTGCCCAGGCCGTAGAACAGCGCTTCGAGCGATGCGTTACCTGGGAAATGCTGTTCCGGCAGTGGCAGGGAAAGATGGGTGACATCGTCATAAATCCCTACTGTGAAGCGCGGTCGTGGGTTGGCGAGTGCTAACTCATTAAAGATCGCCTGTACGCACTGCGGGGTAAATTCTTTGGAGGACAGCCCGTAACGACCACCAATGACACGTGGCATAAGTGAACGCTCACCTGCGGAGAACGCCTCGGCCAGCGCGGTCATCACATCGAGGTATAGCGGTTCTGCCAGCGCTCCCGGTTCTTTGGTGCGATCCAGCACCGCGATGCTTTTCGCCGTTTGCGGAATCACTGCCAGCAGATGTTTGGCGGAAAACGGGCGGTACAGGCGGATTTTCACCACGCCGATTTTCTCACCGCGCATCAACAGTGTATCGATTACCTCTTCGCAGGTGCCGACGCCGGAACCCATCAGGACGACGATTTTAGTCGCCTCCGGGTGGCCGTAGTATTCAAACGGCTGGTACTGGCGCCCTGTCGCAGCGGCAAAATCGTTCATCGCCTGTTCAACATGCTCATAAGCGGCGTCGTACCAGCGGTTGGTTGCTTCGCGCGCCTGGAAGAAGGTATCTGGGTTTGAGGCGGTTCCACGAATCACCGGCCGTTCTGGTGTGAGCGCTCGCTCACGATGTGCATCAATGGCCTGCTGCGGTAGCAGTTGGCGAATCACCTCATCGCTCAGCGGCTCAATCTTATTGATTTCGTGCGAGGTGCGAAAACCGTCAAAGAAATGGATAAACGGCAGACGGCTGTTCAGGCTGGCGATTTGTGAAATCAGCGCAAAGTCCTGCGCTTCCTGCACATTGCTGGCGCACAGCATGGCGCATCCCGTCTGGCGCACGGCCATGACGTCAGAATGATCGCAGAAAATGGAGAGCGCATGCGTCGCAACCGTACGGGCAGCGACGTGCAGGACAAACGGGGTTAGCTCGCCGGCCAGCTTATACAGCGTAGGGATCATCAGCAGCAGGCCCTGCGATGAGGTAAATGTGGTCGCGAGTGTGCCCGTCTGCAATGCACCGTGGACGGTAGCGATCGCGCCGCCTTCCGATTGCATTTCCACAACGCGAGGCGTATCGCCCCATATATTCAGCTCGCCGTCGCTCGACCAGGCCGCAGCCTGTTCAGCCATGCTGGAACTGGGAGTGATAGGGTAGATGGCGATGACTTCATTGGTTCGCCAGGCCACGGAGGCGACGGCGTTATTAGCGTCGGTGGTGATCATGACTTATAGCCTTTTTGCTCACTAAGCCCCTCATTTTACATGGTCTTTTCGAGCGATGAAAATGACTGGGCATAAACGAAAATACGATTTTTATCGGAGGATTATCGCATTTCAGGAAAAAAGAGGGTGGAACGATGTAAGCGGAGTTGTATCAAACTGTGTTTTATCCCCGTCATACTTCAAGCTGCATGTGCGTTGGCTTTCCTCGCTCACCTCAGTCACTTACTGATGTAAGCTCCTGAGGACTCACTGTGTCGCCGCCTTCCTGCAACTCGAATTATTTAGGGGATACCCCGTCATACTTCAAGCTATCTTTCTGCGCGTGGCTTTCGTGATGAGAACGAACCTGCGTTTCTTAAAACAGGCCGTTATTATACACCTCAGAGCGGATTGATGTCTTTTTGTACCTATTCAAGGGTACCGCCGTGTGATTTTGTTTGCTCATTACTGCCATGACAGGTAGCGTGCTTATACTAAAATAACATCTGTAATGAATGTATGAAGGAACCGAACGATGGCAAATGATGAAATAAAAAATAAACTGGTTTCCGTACTGGCTTCACAACAGGCGCAGGGAAAAACGCCAGAACAGGCTGTCGATCATATCCTTCAGGCATTGGGAGGGCGAGCGGGGGATGTGTCCCGTATTTCGGTTTTGACGTCGACATTAATTGCCGATGTGCTTTACACCGTGTATCAGGAGACGATCACGCATCAGCAGATTGCAGTGATTTTACGCAAGTTGGGCTACGCCGCACGTGACATCGCTGTTGCATCACACACTATCTATCCGCAACTGAGCGTTCAGGATATCGGCCAGCTTTTGCAGAGCCCGGAGATTTATCCGACGATCGATCGTGCAGCGCTACTCGACGCACTTACCTACGCAAATTTTTCCAAAGTGGAAAGCGAGCAGGCTGCTGACGCGCTCGGCGTGTAATACCGGAACAATGTGATACCAGAGCAATGTGATACCAGAAAAACGTAATACCAGTACCGAGGATCTGACAGCCTGACGCGTGATTTTCCTATAGCCGCTATCGGGCTATTGATCGATAGCGGTGACTTTCACCTCTTTAACCTGAGCATGACTCCCGCTGTTTCCTGATGCTGTGGTCAGCGCGTACAGCCCCACTTTGGCGCCTACCCATTTGCCCGGTCCTGCGGCGAAGCTATCGTCAAGCACCGTATATTCCCCATTCTTGGTCCGCCAGGCGAACTGGCAAATTGCGTTCTGCCGCACCCTGACACGCAGGGTGATGTTTTGAGTTTCCGGCAACATCGCCACATGCCTCTGGTGCTGCTCCAACTGCTGTGCGTCGCTCATCCAACCAAATCCGGTGACCCATTCAAGACCTTCCGCACCTTTCTCAATGCCGAGGAACGCGAAACGCTCGCCATAAATAATCAGGCCACAGCGATCGCCGACTTGCTCCAGAACGGGCGTCAACTGCGTGGTGAACTCAAATTCCTCAGCCGGAAATTTTTGCATCAGCAGATTAGGCACGTCATACCAGGAAGACTCACCTTCACGGGTAGGCATGGGCTGACAGAACAGCTGAAGCCCCGGATGGGTAAGCGCTAGCCAGCGCTCGTCGGGATTGGCTTGCCACTGCCACTGCCGCCCCAGCGTAGCCGAAGAGAAATCGTCGGAAGTCGGTGGCTGCTGCACACTAACGGAGGCACTCACGCGAGGTTTATCCGCTTCCAGCACGGGTTGTCCTATTCCCTGCGCATTATGGTGTTCGCCGATCAGCGGCCAATCATCCTGCCAGCGCATTGGTTGTAGATGAACGACCCGACCATAAGCATGGCGATCCTGAAAATGTACAAACCAGCTTTCACCGTTGTCTAATTCGATCCAGCCGCCCTGATGCGGGCCATTAACCGATGTGCTGCCCTGATGCAGTACGATCCGGCTCTGCCATGGCCCCTCCAGCGAACGTGCACGCAGCACGGTTTGCCAACCGGTTGGAACGCCACCTGCTGGGGCGAAAATGTAATACCAGCCGTTACGCTTATACAGCTTTGGCCCTTCGATGGTTGGCTGTGTTGCCCGCCCATCGACCACGATCCTTCCGTCATCAAGCAGGGAACGACCATCTTCTGCCATTTTGCACAGTTGCAGCAGGTGTTTCTTACCGCTACGGCTGAAGGCAAAAGCGTGGATTAACCAGGCGGTGCCGTCGTCATCCCAGAACGGGCATGGGTCGATCCAGCCTTTAGCCTGCTTCAGACAATGCGGCGTACTCCATTCACCTCTGGGATCGTCAGCCTGTGACATAAAGATCCCGTCGTCGGGCGTGCTGAAAAACACCCAAAATTTTCCGGCATGATAGCGAATGCTGGGTGCCCACACGCCTTTTCCGGGCTGAAAGTGTTCGTATTCTGGCAGATTGAATCGGCTGAATACGTGGTTGATCAGCGTCCAGTTCACCAGATCCTGAGAATGCAGGATCGGTAGCGCGGGCATGTGGTTAAAGCTGGACGACACCATGTAAAAGTCGTCACCGACGCGCACGATGTCAGGATCGGAATAGTCGGCGCATAAAATCGGATTCTTATAACGTCCGTTGCCCAAATCTGGGTTCCAGGGAGAATGTGCTGTACTCATGTCATCGTCCTGAGAGTAAAGGCGGGCAGCGTGCTACCCGCAGGTCTTGCGATCAGGCTGCGCCTTTTGGCGTCAGGCCTTGATCGACAGGAAGTTCGCTTTCCGGCGCGCGGTCAGCCGTGCTGTGACGCTTCGCTAAATCAGCCTGAATGTTTTCCATCGTCTTATCGTCCAGCTTGTAAAAGCGTACCAGCCAATACAGAACCAGATAGGAGAGCGATGGCCCGATGCTCAGTAGGCCGATAATACCGGCGGTGGCGAGCGGTGTTTGCGTGGGGGAACCGGCGACATAGCCGAACCAGCCGAGTGAAAAGCCGACCAGCGCACCCGCAACCGCCATACCCAATTTCAGCGCGAACAGGTTGCCGGAGAACGACAGACCGGTAATGCGGCGGCCTGTTTTCCACTCGCCGTAATCGGCGGCATTCGCCATCATGTTCCATTTGAACGGTTGATACATCTGGTGGAAAAAGCCGATCAAAAAGTAGAGCGGGAAGACGACCGCCAGCCACTGTGGCGGCACCATAAACAGGATGACACCAACAAACACCAGCAGCAGGTTGATGTTCTTGAACAGACTTATGCTACTGAATCGCTTGCCAAAGTAGCCCGCCATCATTGCACCAATAATGGTGCCGACGACGCTGGTGGTAATAAATGCGGATTTCATTGCCGTTCCGGCGGCGCTGCCTTGGTCCGGCCCGACCATCAGGTAGGTTGCGTAATACAGCGTCGCCGCACCGCGCATGACGCCAGCCATGCTGGAAAAGAATGTAATGATGGCCACAATGCGCCACTGATCGTTGCTCAGCAGGTTTCTGACATCGTCCCAGACGTTCTGATTGTTATCCACCGCGGGGTTAATACGCTCCGTTGTGGTGAAAAAGCAGAAAAACAGCATCACGACGGCCAGGCAGCCCATGATCATCATGGTGCCCTGATAGCCCAATTGCTTGTTGGTGCCGCCAATCCAGTCGACCAGCCACAGCGTGCCGACCGACACCAGTAGCCCTGCTATTGAGGAGATGGTAAAGCGGTAAGACTGCGCGGAAATTCGGTCTTTTTCATCGCTGGTGATAACACCGCCGAGCGAACAGTAAGGGATGTTGATAAAGGTATAAAACAGCATCAGCAGCGTGTAGGTAATGTAGGCATAAACCAGCTTACCCGTGCCGTTCAGCTCTGGCGTGGTGTAGGCCAGCACGGCAATCACGGCGTAGGGGACGGCAAACCAGACCAGCCATGGGCGGAAGTGACCCCAGCGGGTTTTGGTACGGTCTGCAATGATGCCAATTAGAGGATCAACGATGGCGTCCAGCACGCGCGTCACCAGGAACATGACCCCCACCGCCGCGGCGGAGATGCCATAGATATCCGTATAAAAGTAGGTAAGAAACATGGTTACGGAAGAGTAGACGATGCCACAGGCTGCATCGCCCATGCCAAAGCCGATTTTCTCCGCAACGCTCAGCTTATTATTGTTGGTCATTGGAAACTCCAAAGATGATTGAGGAACTTCTTGCCAGGCTCGCGGCTATTGTTATCCCCTTGGTGGGGATTAACTATTGCGGATTTTATTAAGAAGGTTACGTTTCTTGGTATGTGTTAGACAGGTCACAAAAAAATGACAGAGGGAATAGCGTGAAGCAGACGATATGCGGAGTTATTTCCATTTTATATCAATAGATTAATATGGTCTTTTTGTTGTTTTATCTGTATGACAAGTTATCTTGCGGGTCTCTTTATCGGGAAAATAGCTCTCTACGGGCGTTTCTCTCGGCTCGTAATTGGGGTGATTTTGGGGTGAAAACGTGGCTATAGCTGTGTGAGATGGCAGTGCATCAGGCTAGCTAATGGGATGTATCACCAGGCTGTGTAACAGGTTTTTAATCCACTGGCTTGCTTCCGAACGGCTATTGCGGCGGTGATGATAAATCTTCACACGATAGGGCGGCACAGTGAAAGGCAGGGGGTGGATCCGTAACGGTAGGAGTTGTGCAAAAATTGTCGCGATATTGCGCGGTAATACCATGATCAGCGTTGAATCGGCGATGATAAATGGTGCGCTCATCATGGATGGCGTTTTCAGTGCGACATGGCGTTTCTTATTGAGTTGATCCAATGCATAGTCAATCACTCCACGGGATTCATTCCACGGCGTCACCACAAGATGCTGGGCGGCAAGGTAATCATCCAGCGTAAGCGACTCGCCTGACGGATAATCCGCGGCGGTGATGATGACATAGCTGTCTTCAATCCAGTCTATCTCCTCAATTTCCTGGTTCTCCGATTGCGTCATGTCGGTGAACCCTAAAGCAAAATCGATTTTCCCTGCCAGCAAATCCGTAATCGCGACTTTCTGCGGCGAATAGACCAGATTGAATGTGATATGGGGTGCCAGCTTCTCCATTTGCGCCATCAGCGTAGGAAAGACTGAAAACGCGGTGTAATCGGTGATGGAGAAGGTGAAACTTTCCGTACTGTGGGCGGGGTTAAAACGTGGACGTGGCATCAGACCTCGCGTTAGCAGTGCCAGACTTTCCGCGATCGGCTCCGCGATATCGTCCGCCAGGACGGTCGGGTGCATGGTGTTGCCCACACGAAAAAACAGCTCATCGGAAAACGTATTGCGCAGCCGCGCGAGCGCATGGCTGACTGCCGATGCGCTCATCGCCAGATCTTTTGCCGCTGTGGCGACGGATCGATGCTGGTACACGCTGTTAAATACCACCAGCAAATTTAAATCGATACGCCGTAAATCCAGATGCATGATGTTCATCAGTCGCTGTAGAAAATGCAGTTCATACAGTATTTTTAATCCGGTAGCATGGCAAGCCTCGATTATTGTTGGTACTGGAAAGTCGTTCCGGAGAAAAGAAGCTTTATGAATATTGTCATCCGTCCTGCACAGAAATCTGACGCGAATGTGATTTTGGATTTAATTATTGAGCTTGCCGTGTACGAGAAAGCGCGCCACGAAGTATTGGCCTCGCTTGAGGATATTGAGCGCTCACTATTTGGTGAAGAGGCGACGGCGGAAACGCTGATTTGCGAGATTGACGGTAAGCCTGTCGGCTATGCGATTTTCTTCATGAGCTATTCAACCTGGCTGGGGAAATACGGCATTTATCTGGAAGATCTCTACATCGCGCAGGCATATCGTAATGCGGGAGCGGGCAAGGCTCTGCTGAAACAGGTGGCTTGTCTGGCGCAGGAAAGGCAGTGCGGGCGGCTAGAATGGAGCGTGCTGGACTGGAACCAACCCGCGATCGATTTCTATAAAAGCATTGGCGCGAAGCCGCAGGATGAATGGGTTCGCTATCGGATGGACGAGAAGGGCATTGCTGATTTTGTCACGGCATCGTAACGGTGTAGCTCCTGCCAGCCTGAAAGCAGCAGGAGCCCGTCAATTAACGTGTTGACGCCGCCAGCGTGGTGCCTGCCAGAATAAAGATCCCGCCCGTCGAGCGGTTAAACAGCTTAATACGGCGTGGGTTGGAGAAAAGACCCGATAAACGGCGGCCGGTGCAGGCATAGATAAACATGATGCTGAAATCGAAGACCGCCCAGGTTACCGCCAGAATGATGAGCTGCAAGGCATGCGGGGCGTTGGTATCGATAAAATTGGGGAAGAGCGCAGCGAAAAACAGTAGATCTTTCGGATTACTGATCCCAACCAGAAAGCCTTTGCGGAATAACGGAAACCAGCCTGGAGCCGAGGCTTCCTGCACGTCCTGTTCTGCGGTACTCATATCCTTGGAACGCCATGATGCGATGCCCAGCCAGATGAGATAAACCGCACCAATAATTTTTAATACCATGAAGGCAGTGGTTGACGCCGCGAGGATGGCTCCTAGCCCCAATGCTGAACAGGACATCAAAATCATTGCCGCGCTGACGCCGCCGAGCACGGTCGCTGTTGCGCGTGAAGCGCCGTAGCGTAAACCGTGCGACATGCTGATTAAGGCGGATGGGCCCGGAATGGCAATCAGGGCGATGATGATGCCTGTATAAGCCAGCCAGAGGTGAAGGCTCATGATTTCTCCTGCGTGTAGTTCACTGTGAAAGCGGTGATGTTAAGCAGAATATATTCACATATATATCGCTAGTTTTCCAACGCGCGATGGTAACAGAAACAGGGCCGATGCTTTATCAACATTCTGTTGCTGACGCGGTTGAAGGACATGGAGCATGGCGGAGTGCGGCCTGCCTCGGCGAAATATCCCGGTCTTGTTGTTGACCGGGAGAGAGGCTGAGCATGAAAAGAATGAGTGAATTGAAGCTGATATTATTCCTTCACACTTAAATCGATATCACCAAAATAGCGTTTCTTTATTTTTGCATACAGGCCTTTTTGGACGATATCTTTCAGTCCTTGATTAATGAGTTGCTTTGTTTTCGTATCGTCTTTGCGTATACCGTATGCGGAACCGAGACTAAATAAATCCGCATCAGTGACCTCTGGGCCTTTTAACTCAAAATCTTTGCCCTGTGGCGTTTGTAAAAATCCAAACTCTATGGCAACCGAGGGGGACAACGCACCTTCAACTTTGCCTGAATGTAAACTCTCATAAATAGCTTCCTGATCACGATAGCTTTTAACCATCACTCCGGCGGGAAGCCAATATTTATTGGCATAGGCTTCCTGAATGGTGCCTTTCTGTACTGCGATCTTTTTCCCACGTAGCAGATCCACATTGGGAAGAAGGTTTGACTCTTTCCTTGCGACAAGTTTAGTGGGGACGTGAAAGACGTAGTTACTGAAATCTATCGATTCCCTTCTCGTACGCGTGACTCCAAGTGGAGCGATCACATCTATTTTTTTCGCAAGAAGGGCGGAAATCTGAGAATCGAACGTATTGACGATATAATCGCATTTTGCGTTGATTGATTTGCAGATGGCATCAGTGATTTCTATGTCAAAGCCCGATGGATTACCGTTTTTATCCATACTCTGAAAGGGGGAAAACGTCAAATCGACACCAATACGCAGTATGTCCGATTTGGCAAATGCAAAGGGAGAAATAGCAAAAATGACAACGAACTTTAGGATAGATAATTTTCTGAACATAGCAGTCACACCTCTTTTTAGTTGTATAAAATAAATCTCAACATTCCGGTATTCATGTCATCGCTAGTGATAGAACGTGAGCGGGTACTGCGTTATCTTCAGCCCCCTATTTGAAAATCGACATTAATTTACACTTGAAATTATAACAATATGTTATTATGTGCTTTCGGGATGTAAAATTGCGCTATCGGTGATGTCCAGGCGTGTAAATAGGAAATACATTCCAATCAGTCATTTCATTTTGGGCAGGATGCTTGTGTACTGCATACCGGAAACGGATCTGAGCCCATTTCCGGTATTTTAATTTATTCGCCTGGCTGAACGGGTCAGCAACGCTGTGGAATTATCATGGCTGTGGTTTCGTTGGTGATATCTGGTTCGGCGGTGGCTGATTGGAAACCCCATAAAACTATAACAATACCCTCTCTCGCGGAAGTGTTTACAACTGGTGGCATCGGGTTTCTATCGCTTTCATATTGATCCGGTGTCTGTCGGTTCGTTATAACCATGTGATATTCGATAGTCCTTCAGGCCATGGTGAATACCAGTGAACAGTAGTTTTGGTGAAGAAAAATAACCCATGGTCTTACGCTAAGTCCGGCTTTATACCCGAGATTTTTCGACTGCGAGTTTTCCTCCGCAGCGGTGGGTTCCAGGCCAAAGCCGGCATGTCTTAATGATGCAGTCTGCGACTGTAGTCGCTTACTTCAGTGCCGCTAGATCTTCTGCCCGAAAACCGTGCAGCTCGTCTGTACGGCCTGAGCGAACTTTCTGCACCCACTGTGGGTCGGAGAGCAGCACGCGACCGATCGCTATCAGGTCAAACTCCCCACGCTCCATTCGTACGTGCAGGTTATCCAGCTCGGCCGTTTCGGATCCCTGGCCGCCAAAGGCACCGAAGAAATCACCGGACAATCCTACCGACCCCACACTGATAGTCGCCGCGCCCGTGAGTTTTTTTGCCCAGCCGGCAAAGTTAAGTCCTTCACTGCCATCAATGTCTGGGAACTCCGGCTCCCAGAACCGGCGCTGTGAGCAGTGCAGAATGTCCACGCCTGCCTCAACCAGCGGTGCAAGCCACTCCGTCATCTCCTGCGGAGTTTCTGCCAGACGCGCCGCGTAGTCTTGCTGCTTCCACTGGCTGACGCGCAGAATAAGCGGGAAGTCTGGTCCCACCGATGTGCGTACCGCGCGCACGATCTCAGCCGCAAAGCGGGAGCGTTCGGCGATGGTTTTTCCGCCCCAGGCGTCAGTACGCTGGTTGGTTCCCTGCCAAAAGAATTGGTCAATGAGATAACCGTGCGCGCCGTGCAGTTCAACGACATCAAAACCCAGGTGTTTTGCATCCGCGGCAGCGCGGCCAAAGGCGGCGACCGTATCGGCAATATCTTCTTCTGTCATAGCCACGCCGCGCACATCACCCGGACCGACAAGGCCTGAAGGGCTTTCAACCGGTGCATCTGGTTCCCATTCCCCGCTGCGCGTTGAACCGGTGTGCCAGATTTGCGGGCCAATACGCCCGCCAGCCGCGTGCACGGCTTCTGCCACCTGTTTCCAGCCCGCGAGCGCTTGCTCACCATGGAAGAAGGGAATGCCCGGCATATTGCGTGATGCAGGGCGGTTGATCACGGTTCCTTCGGTCAGAATAAGACCTGCTTCACCTTCCGCGCGGCGGCGGTAATAATCGGCGTTAGGCTGACCCGGAATACCTTCCGGTGCCATACCTCGGGTCATGGGAGCCATCACGATACGGTTCGGCAGCGTCAGACTCTTCAGGGTGAAGGGAGAAAACAATACGTTATCGGACATCGTTGCATTCCTTTTCAAATAGTTCGGGAGAAAGATGTGGCTGCAGAGACGCGCGCCAGTGTCAGCACCAGATTGTGTCCTCTGCGGGCAACGCGGTCTGCGTAGACTGCTTTGCTCGTTGATGCCCCGGTTATCAGTACCGACGTGTTCTCAGCCATCTCGTTTTTCCTCAGTTGCAGAATGGAATTTACATCCTGAGTCATTTTTAAATGATGGTCGACATGTATAATAAATGTCAATGATAATTTAATCGAGTAGGGTGGGGATGAGCCATGTGTTATACCACTCTTGTCCGAAACACCGGCTTCGCGCCTCAGAACTGGCAATGGGTACAGGTAACTTTGGTGCCGGCCGGGGCTATGAGGGGAGAAAAAACGGAGGCACGAGCGGTATTCTGCGTCTACGTTAATGCGGGCGGCAACTTTATTGATACGGCAGATACCTACCTTGGGGGACAGTCTGAAGAACTACAGGTTTGAGAATGTCAGCACTATTGATTACGGTACACCACACCACCAGATCGCGGGAACCCTTCCCAGAGCGCAGGGAACTGGCGCAAAATATATCAGTACCCTGCCACTGCGGGCGTGAGAATAAGTAAATGGGTATTCACGGGTACTGAGGTGCCCGGATTGTTTCATTCAGAATGGGGGATCAATGGGGCGGGTATCTAAAGAGCAGATGGAACGCAATCGTGACAGCATTATTAAAACTTCGGCGGAGCTGTTCCGGGAGCGTGGGTTGGACGGTGTTAGTGTCAATGACATCATGGCGGCTGTTGGCCTCACGCACGGCGGATTTTACGGCCATTTCAACTCCAAAGATGAGCTTGAGGCCCTGGCCTGCCAGAGGGCGTTTGATGATGCTAGTGCTTCGTTCTCAGCAAGCGGCATCGCGACGTTTCATGAACTCGTGGATTACTACCTGTCATCCAGCCATAGGGACAGTGCGGGCAATGGATGTGCGGTCACCGCCCTGGCGTCAGATGTGCTGCGTAAGCCACCGGAAAAGCCGGTACGCGAAACTTACAAAATGGGCGTCAAAAAGATGGCGTCACGACTTGCCGCCATTCAGAGGGCTGAACTTGGTGATGCGCCTTCAGACCAACAGTTGGCACAGTTGGCTATGCTGACCGGTGCACTGATACTGGCCCGGGCAACTGAAGGTGATGAACTCTCTGAACGGTTCCTCAGCGCGGCAAAACGCTATCTGCACGAAACGGCACTGTAATCTGAAAGGCGTGCGTGATGACAGTAACGTCATTCATTCATCGCTCCGCGGATCACGGCGGCTGTTGTAAATACCCTACTGCTGAATTTGATGAGCAGCTAAGGCCGTCGCCATCATAAAGAGCGTAGTTCGCTGCCTTTGGATGGATTCAATTTCCTTAACGGAAAATAGTAGGGTAGTTGCGAATTGATGTTGTTCTTCAATCTCCAGCTTAAGCAACATTGCCTCTTCGTTTTTTGGCGAACGCTTTTCTTCACGCTTTAATTTATAACTCATCCAGATCGACCCTAACGTGCTTCCCTCCATCCGGGAACGGGCGATTTTGGCAAGTTCGATATCTTCCTGATAGTCGGCCAGCGCCTCCTATGTTTCCAGGGAAACATAATAGCCAGAAATACGGCCACTGGTTAGCACAGCTACAGGTTCTCCGTTAGCTTCTTTAAGCGCGGCATTGAGCGATTTTTCTAAAGTCGCTGATACTCACAGTTGAATTTGCAAGGATAGGTTGTACGGACATAATCAGCCCCTTTTAAGTATGATATTTGATACTGGATTTAGCACTTAACCAAAAAGGCAGCAACATCACGGTATAAACGTGATGCCACAATAAAAAGATTTTGCACAAAACAGTTCACCCTCTTCACCACGGTTTTTTATTTTTATTAATCAATAAATTAATGGGCGATGAGTAATTCGGAGGGGGATTTGAACTTTAATCATAAGTGTTTGTTTTAATTTATTTTAATCTTTTTTTTGTCAATATAACTAAACGTATAACTAAAACGAAAAGTCATCCTGAAAAATAGTCTGCGCATGACAGTAGGGCTTCGTTTTATACGCTGATTTTTAGCGCTGGCTGTGCTGTAAATTTAATTTAGCTTTACGACGCTCCAACACCATCATTTTCTTAGTGTGTTGCCATAGAATCCCATCTAGCAACATAAACTCGCGCCACTCGGCTGTACCCAAAGAAAGAGATCTGTGCGTTTGAGGCGGGCAATCTCTGCTGCCTGTGCACTCTCTCGCTCAGAGGACGTTGTCTGGCTCTGCTGCTTACTACGCCAGTTATAAAGCTGGGATTCGTACAGACTAAGTTCACGAGCAGCGGCAGCAACACCGATGCGTTCTGCAAGCTTCAGGGCTTCGTTGCGGAATTCAGGCGTATGTTGCTTACGTGGTTTTTTACTGGTTGATACGGGTTTCGTCATGAGTCACCTCTGGTAGAGAGTTTACTCACTTAGTCGCGTGTCCACTATTGGCGGATAGGATCAGTATTCCTTCTCGGCAGGTTTGGCAGCTTTAATCTCGGTATTGCTCAGTGGGGTAGTTATACGAGCCATCGTAGTTATACGCTTTTGTAGTTATATGGGACGGTATAACTAAGCGTATAACTAAAATTTCCGGCTGTAAACGGGGTATCCCGATAGATAACAGGCAATAAAAAACCCGCAAACTCAGTGAGAATGCGGGTTTTCATGGGCTGGGGGAAGTTGAATGTATATCGTAATGTTATGATTTTTATGTTTTAAGTGTGAATTCAGACTTTATTCATAGGCCTAAACGTGAGCCTACGAAAAATGACGATGAGTATGTGAGATAAAAACAAGATCAATTTTCACTCAATTCTTTACGCCTTTTAATCGCAGAGAGCAATGCTGGTGAAATTGGTGCTTCGGATAGTAGGGTAGTTGCGAATTGATGCTGTCCTTCAATCTCCAGCTTAAGCAACATCGCCTTTTCGTTCTTTGGCGAACGTTTTTCTTCACGCTTTAATTTATAACTCATCCAGATCGACCCTAACGCGTTTCCCCTTCATCCGTGATACGGAATTTAACGATTAACCCAAAAAGCAGCAATAGGGCGATATCAACAAGACGCCAAAATAAAAAGATTTTGCACAAAACTGTTCACCCTCTTCACCATAGATTTTTATTTTTACTAATCAATAAATTAATGGGTGATGAGTCGGTGAACAGGTGATGAGTAACTCGTCACCCTATAGTGATATTTAATCTTCGTGTAGCTATTTGCTACACAATTGATTATGATTTCTGTATAACGATTAGCTATACAGGAGGCCTTTATGAGAACAGAGGCAAAAGAGGCACCGATCAACATTCGGGCGAAATCATCACAACGGGAACTGATAGACGTTGCCGCGAAACTGCTTTCAAAGTCACGTACTGATTTTATCCTTGAGGCTGCATGTCGTGAGGCGGAAGAGGTGCTATTGGATCAACGCCTGTTTCTGGTTGATGAATCACAATTTGATGCCTTTATTACCGCGTTAGAAAAACCTGTCGCCACCAATGAGCGGTTACAGGCGTTATTAGACAGGAAATCACCGTGGGAATAACGGCACCTGAATTATTATTACCTCAGCATGCCGTGGTTGATTTCCGAAGTTCAGAACCGTCGCTGGATGACTGGCTGAAGCGTAAGGCTCTCAAGAATCAAACCATTGGCGCATCACGCACTTTTATCGTGTGTGAATCGGGTGCCAATCAGGTTATTGGCTTTTACGCGCTGGCAACCGGCAGCGTACAGCGTCAATCCGTATCGGGCGCGTTACGGCGTAATATGCCTGATCCGCTGCCCGTATTAGTCTTGGGTCGTCTGGCGGTAGATGAACGTTACCAGCGCCGTGGAATTGGCGCGGGACTATTAAAAGATGCGATCTTGCGTTCCCGGCAGGTTGCTGAACAGGTGGGGACGAAAGCGTTATTAGTTCATGCGCTGTCTGAGGAAGCAAAAGATTTCTATCTGCATTGGGGCTTTACGCCCTCGGAAATCCAGCCTAGCACATTGCTTCTACCGCTCTGGTAAATCTATGTTTGCATAGTGAAAAACTTGATGGAGCCTGTTCTGCTGCTGTTGGGGGTTAGCTCGCTATCTCTATCCATACTATTTATTGATGAATATAGGGAATATCACTTTTGGTTGTGTATACGTGTCATTAACGGCTGATTTTTATTCAAGTATACGTGAATGACATAATTATGTGGCTTTCATGTGGACTTATGATGGATAGGATCACTGCTATCGAGCGTTTAAATATATTAGATAAGCAAGGGTGTAGTGGCACACTGAATTTGGCCACCTGAATAGAGGTGATATCATCACCTCACAGTCAAAACAGGTGACATTATGACCGGACGTAACAGACGTAATTTTAGCCCCGAGTTTCGCCTCGAAGCTGCCCAGCTTGTACTCGATCAGCACTACACCGTTGCCGCCGCTGCAACGGCAATGAATGTCGGCAAATCCACGATGGACAAATGGGTTCGACAACTGAAAGAAGAGCGAGCGGGAAAATCACCCACTGCTTCACCCATGACACCTGAGCAGATTGAAATACGTGAGCTAAAGAAAAGACTTCAACGCGTTGAAATGGAAAGGGATATATTAAAAAAGGCTACCGCGCTCTTGATGTCAGACTCCCTGAACAATTCTCATTAGTTGAGAAACTCAGGGCGCGGTTTCCTGTTGCCGTTGTGTGCAACGTGTTTGGGGTTCATCGCAGCAGTTATAAATACTGGCGGCAGCCCAGGAAGCCTGACGCCACGAGAGTGGCATTACTGAGCCTTGTGCGTGAAGTTTATCGCGAAAGTAACGGCTCAGCAGGAGCGCGAAGCATTGCCGCGATGGTCACCACCAAAGGTATAAAACTGAGCCGCTGGCGGGCAACAAAGCTGATGAAAGCGCTCAATATTATCAGTTGTCAGCAACCTGGCCATCGTTATAAGAAGGCGTCTAAGGAACACATTGAGATCCCTAATTATCTGGCTCGCCAGTTTGCTGTTACCGAGCCTAATCAGGCCTGGTGCGGTGATGTGACTTATATCTGGACGGGAAAACGCTGGGCTTATCTGGCTGTAGTACTCGATTTGTTTTCCCGTAAACCGGTTGGCTGGGCGATGTCATTTTTCCCTGATTCAGCACTGACAGGTAAAGCCCTGTCGATGGCCTGGGAAGCACGGGGAAAACCGGCTAATTTACTGTATCACTCGGATCAAGGCAGTCACTATACCAGCAGGAATTTCAGGCAGTTACTGTGGAGATATCAGATAAAGCAAAGTCTGAGTCGCCGGGGAAATTGCTGGGATAACAGCCCAATGGAACGGTTCTTCAGAAGCCTGAAAACAGAGTGGGTACCGGATAATGGCTACACGAATTTTAGCCAAGCCAGCACGGCAATAACGAATTACATCACAGGATATTACAGCCAGCTCAGACCCCATCAATATAATGGTGGTTTGACGCCGAATGAATCAGAAAGATTGTTCTGGAAAAACTCTAAAGCCGTGGCCAGTTTTTGTTGACCACTACAACGCCCAGAAGTTTCTCTTAAGGATGTTAGGTGCTGCTTTACCTGTTTCTCCCTTCCACGAGTGATATTTCTTCACCCTACTAACAGAGCGGAGTGACAGTTCCGCCATCAGGCGTTGTACTGTCTTGTGATTCACTGCTATTCCCTCTTTTCTCAGAGAGAGTGTGATTCGGCGATAGCCGTAACGTCCTTTGTGATGGCGGTATATGTCACTGATTCTGGCCTTGAGTCCGGCGTGTTTATCCGTTCGCTTCATCGCTCTGATGTTGTGATACCACGTGCTCCGGGACATGCCTGCGGCACGCAGGAGGTCATTAAGGGCATGCTCTTGCCTTAGTTCGCTGATGATTTGGGCTTTTTGCCGTTTTTTTCGCTTTGAACCAAGGCTTTCAGCTTTTTTAAATAAGCATTCTCCGCCCGCAGATAGCGAAGCTCAGCCTGGAGTTCTTCAGAAGACAGCTGTTCCATATCGGTATCAGTAGAAAGAGGGGTGGTTTTCCTGGTCATTTCCCGAGGCCTGCCGCGTTTCATATTCCGGAGTGCTTCCGGTCCGGCATCGTTGTACACGGAGACCCTGCGACGAACAACCGTTTCATTGGAAATATTAAAGCGGGCTGCAGCTTCACGCATTGAAAGCGCGTCGTTGAGCACAGCATGGACAACCACCAGTCTGAACTCTGCAGAGTGGATATCGTTTTTCCAGGTAATGCCATCAATACCGTGAAGCTGGAAGGCTCTGACCCAGCGTCGAACTGAGGTTCTTTCGACGGCAAAAATTTCGGCAGTGCGATGGGTTCCGTCGCTGCCCGAGAGAAAGTGGTTTACGACTGCGAGTCTGAGTTCGAGGGAATACTTAGGTTTTGCCATAAAAAACTGCACCTTACTCTGTTGGGTATCCAACATTTGGGGTGCAGTTCACCTTATGGCGCGGGCTTTTCGTACTTCATCGGACTTATCTGGTAATACCCGATGTCTAAATTGGTGGAGCTGGGGGGATTTGAACCCCCGTCCGGAACCACTCTACCGTCGGTACTACATGCTTAGTCTATCTTTACATTCGCTTGCCAGCTGCGAATAGACACGCCACTAACAAACTAGCCTGATTAGATTTAGTGCTTCAACCCCAGGCAAGGCATCCACACGATCTCTTTTGGGTTTGACCTCTCTTGATCCCCGTCCTAAGAGCGGAGGCTAGGGAGAGAGGGCTCAGAGCAGGTTATTAAGCTGCTAAAGCGTAGTTTTCGTCGTTTGCGACTATTTTTTTGCGGTTTTTTACGAGGCCAACCGCCCCTCGGCATGCACCTTGGGCTTTGCAAATCCCGTCGAATCCAGAATCAGCCCCCAAGAAACTGTCGCCAGTATATCAGAACTTACCGTTGTTAAGCCAGTGGCTTAGCGATTAGCGTTCTTCATGATACGGGCTTTGTCTAACTTCCATTCACGTTCTTTGATGTCATCACGCTTGTCGTGATCTTTTTTGCCTTTTGCTACGCCAATTTTGACTTTGCTCCAGGCATTTTTCCAATACATGGACAGCGCGACGACCGTGTAACCTTCACGACTGACGCGGCCAAACAGCGACTCCAGCTCACGTTTGTTGAGCAGGAGTTTGCGCGTGCGTATGGGATCGCACACGACGTGAGATGAAGCCACATTTAGCGGCGTGATAGTGGCGCCAAACAGGTAAGCCTCACCGTTCATGAAGGTGACATAGCTGTCACTGAGGTTTGCTTTGCCTGCGCGCAGTGATTTGACTTCCCATCCTTGCAGCGCAAGGCCAGCCTCAAATTCTTCCTCAATGAAGTATTCGTGGCGGGCGCGCTTGTTTTGCGCAATGGTGGCGGAACCGGGTTTGTATGCTTTTTTCTTTGTCATAGTGCCGTCATTATACTGGATGTCATTGGGAATGAAATCCCCGCCGTGCGTCCGTGTCGTGGTTAATGATATCGTGCGATAAGCTTCGCAGAATTTTTGCCTGTCGGGCTATCAGTGCTATTATTTTGCGCGTTTTATGAATCACGGAAAATAGTATGCCAAAGATAAGTCGTTCAGCACTGGTGCCGTTCAGTGCTGAACAGATGTACAAGCTGGTGAATGATGTTGCTTCCTACCCCGCGTTTTTACCGGGCTGTACGGGGAGCCGCGTGCTCTCCTCCTCTGAAGGGGAGATGATCGCCGCAGTGGACGTTTCTAAAGCCGGTATCAGCAAGACATTTACCACACGTAATACGCTGACACACAACCAGAATATCAATATGCAACTGGTCGATGGCCCCTTCCGTCAGTTGGGTGGCGACTGGCATTTTACGCCGCTGAGCGCCGATGCCTGTAAAGTCGAACTGCATCTGGAATTTGAATTCACCAATGCCTTGATTGAACTCGCTTTTGGCAAAGTATTCAAGGAGCTGGCGGGAAATATGGTGCAGGCTTTCACGCAGCGAGCAAAAGAGGTCTACAGTGTCCGCAATGCAGGTTGATGTGGTCTATGCGTTGCCGGAACGCCAGTATCTACGCACGGTGAGGCTGGAAGAGGGCAGCACGGTTGAGCAGGCGATTGTGGCATCGGGCCTGCTGGAGCTGCGACATGACATCGATTTACAGGTGAATAAAGTCGGTATCTACAGCCGTGCGGCGAAGCTGGCCGATGTGGTACAGGAGGGTGACCGCGTGGAAATTTATCGTCCGCTGATTGCCGATCCTAAAGAGCTGCGTCGCCAGCGTGCAGAGCGTTCTAAGAGTAAGTGATGTACGGTATCGGCAAAGCGGTTAAAGACGCTATCGTCGGCTATTTATTATGAGACGATAGCGTGAGATACGCTGACACAGAGGGGAATTAAGTGATTCATCGCCTCTATTGTAGATAATCAAATCTATAGATACGGCCATTTTCATTGATGGTCGCTACATATGCTAATGCATCTTTATGACTGTAGTGATAATGATTCACTAGTGCCCAAAAAAGATGGTAAAACTCGTTTTTCATATCCGTCACAAAAATGCCTTGATCGTCTGAGCCTAATGCAATCTGCATTACGCTATCCCCTTCTATTTTACGTTCAGGAATTTGCATCCAACGGAAAACATGATGTTCATGTACTGACTCATAATGACTGATTCTGACATTACTGGTAGGTAATGTCTCTATCACGATGTGTTTTTCTTTCACCAAGCTTTGTACATATTGTTGAGCGTGTAATATCAGTGATTCAGGAGTAAAATGAGTATTACACTCCTGAAGTTGCTCATAACGTGAAATAACATTTTGATCAAACCATCGCATGGTTAATAATCGTAGCGCGTCATCACCTGTACGCTGACTAAATTGGCGAACCTCATTAAACTCTTCACCAATCCAGCCTATCTGTTGGTCTGATTTATCTTGCAAATAATCTCGAACTTGCTCAGGAGATAACCCGCGACCATCAAAAAACTGTTGCAATATAGTTAAAGGAATATGCTGATTGAAAATCTTGTAAGCCTGTGTTGTGATAGCATCTTCCAATATTGGAATAGAAAATTTTGCGTCACCGCCTTCAATTAATACCTTTCTGATAAAAAGTAAATTCTCTAACCATTCCCCACGACGAAGATAGATTTTATCAGGCATTTTCTCTATCCAAAGTGAAGGGAGAATGCCAATTGCGGTAGCATGACCTATTCGGTCACCATTGCAAAGATCAAGGAATGTTATTGCTTCATAGACATTCCTAATTCCGCTAATAAGGTGTTCAAAATCCTCCCCAGCATGATAAGTAAAGTTCTTTATGCCTTTACGTCTGGCCTTACGATAAAGTACAGAGAAAACTTCTGGTGGGCTTTCCAGCTCATTTGCTGCGGCATCGAATGCGGTCAGAATAGAGAGTAAGGCGGGATTATTATCGAAAAGAGCAAAAAGGATATCTGCTCGCTGCATAATATCTTCTCGTAAAACACTGAAATGTGTTTCTCCAGAATTATGATTCCAGGGTTTTTTAATAAAATGTGTCACAAGTCGTAATGTAGGGCGAGAAAATTTCAGACACTCTTGTGCGAGTTGATTGATATCTGTTGGCATAGCCAAGATACCATTTTTCTTCCCTCGTTGTTGGTAGTGCCAAAAACCGGATAGAATTTTTGTGAGCAAATTTACATTTTTAGCTTCCGTATCTTTCGGTGCAAAACGACCTTCAAAGGTCGTTAATATAGAGTTTTGTGTAGGTTTTTTTCCATGTAATTGATAAAAACGTGATTCATATTCTTTTTCAATAGGTTCGCGTGGCCCAAGTTCTGTGAATTTTTGAAATTGATCAAAACCATATTGATCGGTTCGCTGTACCAATAATTGTTGAAATAAATTCATACTGAGCAGGTAAAGCAAATAGCAGGCATCTTCCAACGCTGAGATTGAGGCATTAGCTTTTAATTTATTCAATACGCGGATATGAAAATGCAATTCACAAATGCCATGTTCATATTGTTTGACAGAGAATTGCTCCTGTTCATAGGGAAAATAAGTGCTATCAATATCTTCGATATCTTGGGTGCGAAGTATGTTAGCAAAGTCTAGCCTCGTGAAGCCGTTGTGTTGTGCATCAGATGGACGCTTATCAACCCACTGTAATAGCCATTCTCGGCAGTATCTGGCGATATATAGCATTCGTTTGACTTTTATCGCTGAATCTAATCTTGTGCTCACAGCATAAAAACGGCGAATGCGAGTTGAATCTTTTTTCCGGCTCTCCTCCATTTCATCAAGCAATGCACTGGGGCTTAACAGGCTGTGATGCCACATCAGCTCGAAAAATGTGGTGCCATTGAGGTGCATATGTGCTTCATGTAATCCTTCTTTTTCTATGTAGTCTTCAACTAATGGGTGCCATGGCGAAATAATTGGCCGATGGCCTAATGTTTGTTCAAGAGTATCAAATAGGTCGAAATTTGAAGGGCATTCGTTACGGCAGAGCATCTGCTCAGCCTGATAGGCAATGACGGGAAAGCCTGACTGATTAGAAATCCAGTTTTGCCACTCCATAAAGCGTTGGGGTTGCACTGTTAAACGCCTTAAATCGGGATCCAAGTGATGCCTCGCCACTTGGCCGAGCAACGCTCGGCTCCAGCTTTTTGCCTCATGCTGTCGTTCGATTAAATGACGCCAGTGGCGATCAAACATCGGATCGGTGTGCTGAAAATTTCGCTGGTGCCAACTGTTGTACGTGGCAGCTTCTATTGCTTCTTCATCCAGATGTTGACGTTCACCAGAAAGCAGTTGGGGAAGTTGTGCAAGCAACAGTTCATAGAGGCGAGGTTCTGACAACAGATATTGGTTGATAAACATACGTTCCCCTTACTCGCTTTTTCTGAAGCAGCCAGAAATAATAAGTTTTGATATGAATAGATAGTCTTTTTTTTCTTTAATCGAGGAGCTAATCAATTTAACTCTTCCATTTTCTTCATCACTTAATTCATCTTTATTATCATTACAAGATAATTGTTTAGATAGATTTTTTATTTTTTCTTTCTCAGAGTCGCTTTTTTCACTAAAAAATATAGGAATGATAAATGGGAGAAGTAATGGACAACCTAAAAATGCATGACTAATAGGTAATATTGATGAGAGTTTAATTTCTTTGTTGCTTTCTATAAAATTCCCTACTTTAATTAGGTTTGCAACAAGTTCATCATAAGTCGTTGAGACGTTTTTGGCGGAAATAAAAGTGTCAACGATGTCTTGGGGAACATTTTTGCTGTATCTTACTTCTTCGATAAGAATCGCATTAATTACTCCCCAAACAAAACGAGAGAATGCGGTTTCGAGTAGTATATCCCCCTTTTTACTTCCGTAATTTACGTTCTCTGTGGATTTTTCTGATATGGATATCAGGGAATATTGTATTCTTTCCCATATTTTACCTATCAGTAAAGGAGAGCAAGAGGTTGATTTTTCATTTGTATCCTTTATCCATTCATTTATCTCTTTGTTAAGTGTTTTTGCATTTTCGTTTTCTGTGCTTAAGTATTCATTTGTTTCATCTGATTCATTATTATACAGGCTTTCGTCATCATTTATAGACTTTTTTAAAAAATTCGGCGAACTATAGGTGTTTAGTGGGATGAATCGTCGAATATCAATATCGCCATTATATTCTAATAATTGAGCGATGACTGAGAGAAGGGAGATGATTGAGATGTAATCTCTTTTTTCAGCGCCGGCCTGAATGCTGTGGGATGATATTAATATGGTTGTTGCAGCAACGTAATCAATATATTTATATTCATAGCTTCCATCTTTTTTATTGTTCATTTTTCTTGAAAGTTGTTCTAATGATCCAATTACGTCATCACTAACCCAGTTGGTTATTTGTGTAAAGCTATCCTCATTAAAGGCTGTTTTTCTCCTGTTTATCCTTATAATGCCGCAGTGTATTTTTTTATTTCCTTTGTTCTCATTGAAAATGACTGAGTTAAGATGTGCGGCTATAGTGATGATGTTCTCATTTCTTGTTATTCCAATATAATTTTTATATTTTTCACTAAAGTTATCTTTATCACTCTCGTTGCTATTTTCCACGTAATGAATATAGGTGTTGGCACTGGCCGCACAGGAAATCATGAACTTTAATGCATTTGACAAAGTGTTTTTTTCAATTTTCTTGCTGAGAATAGCTGCCATATAGAATTTTGCAGCATTGTAAGCATCATCGCTATTGTCTGGCCGTAAATAAAACCCAGTTTCTAGTTCTCCATGCCGATGGCATAAGTCAAATACTGTACTGGCTATTTGGTTAATTTCAGGGTCATTGGTTTCTAGCAATGTATTGTCTATGTTTTGATAGATTAATTCATTTATGAAGATATACTTTAATGCTGAAATAAGATGTTCGGGTAGATAATTAATTTCATCATTTTGTTTGTCATCAGTGATTTGTTTTAGTAATTGAACAATGCTTCTTATCGGCTGGGAAAGTAAGAAGTTAATGTTTGTGTTGATATTCTGAGACTTTAGGTTTAATGTTTTTGTTAATATCAATTCAAGTAAAACTGTGATTTCTTTTCTTTCTTCTTTGCTGCTTTCTATGCTTACTCCTATTTCATTATTGATTTTTTTTATATTTTTTAACTCTATTCGTTGATAGGTTGGGAATATTTTAGTTAAATATTGTTGAGTTAAGTGGCCGACTAGTCTTTCTGTTTCGGTGTCTTTTTCTTTGCTTTTGTAAACGTTAGTTAACTCAATGATTTTTCTGTTTTTTATTATGTAATTATATAACGTTACATCACCAGAAATAATGACAACGATTCTTGGATGGGATAAGTATCTGCGAATATTTTCCAATATCTCATAAGCTTTTTCGGTATTAGTGTCAACATCATCAATAGCAATAATAAACAATTTTTTGTTTAATGTTGTCGCTATTTTATCAATAAATTGATGAAGCCGTTCTTCAAGGCATTGCCCGCTTTTTGAGTTTTTTAATGCTTGGCTAAGAAACCATGCGTCATCATGCTTGCTGTGATTGTTTTTTTGTTCGCCGAGTAATCGCAAACCTTCAGCCATCTTTTCAAGATATTTGTTGAGTTCATGGTATTGCTCCTGATCTGAACAATATTTTAATGATTCATCATAGAGTTGCTTAAATTTCACGACTATATCAACAATGATATTTTGATGCGTTTCAATTAATGTCGGGTCAATAAAGGCTAATGGACATATGCCATTTTCATTTCTTGAATAAAAATCTAACACAGCGTTGAGGAATGTCGTTTTACCCGTGCCGCGTTGGCCATTTACAAATATAGTGTTGTTATGACGTTGTAATTTATTGATCTGATTGTTTATTTCTTTACAACAGTTTTTCATTCCACTTGCTGTGTTTTTTTCTACATTTTTAATGAAATCGTTCAGCAAGGTATCTAACTTTTTCTTGGCCGTCTGTTGTAACATGGTGCTTTCTGAATATTCATTGATATCATTAATGTTATCTAGGTTAATAATTATTTCGCTCATAATCTTCCTTTGTAGCTATTAATGGATGGCTAAAATGATGGTAAGTAGCATCGATAGACTGAATATACGATAAGAGGGTGACTTATTTTGAATAATATACTAGAGAAGAAGCAATGGAGGGGAAAGGAGAATACAGATTTATTTCATAAGAGAAACAGGAGTACAGAAAATAATTTCCTATACTCCTGTGCAGGCAACCTGAAAAGTTAGTGGATATTAATCCAGCGCAGGTTTGTTGTTGATGTTGGTTAACACGCCACTGCCGCTGAAGGTCAGCGTCAGCGTCTGCTGTTTTACCGATTCATGACCAGGCTGCTGGCGGAAGATATAAAACCAGGTATCGCTGCCAAACGGATCCTGCATCATAGGAGTACCCAGCGTATAAGCGACCTGTTGTTTGGTCATGCCAGTGTGAATTTTTGCAACGTCAGCCGGTGCCAGATAGTTTCCCTGATTGATGTCCGGCCGATAGACCACCTTTTCCAGTGTGGAACAACCGGCAGTCAGCATAACAACCACCGCGGCGACGACAGTCAGCGTTTTACAGCGCATAGTGATTACATTCCTTAAGGGCATAGGTTGCCGATGATAATAGACCTTGCAGGACTTGGAAACCTGCAAGGCGATTGTATGACCTCAGGAAGGTAAAAAAGTTGAGCTTTTTTACCGGTGATGCACCTTTCTCGCCTTTGTCGGCAGTGGATTTTAGGCCGCCAACAGTTCTTTGGCATTTGCCAGCGTGTTTTTGGTCACGGCGCTGCCGCCCAGAAGACGTGCCAATTCTTGTAGCCGAGCGCGTTTATCTAGCGGTTGCATCAGGGTTTCCGTTTCTGCGCCGTCCGTTTGTTTACTCACGAAGAAGTGCTGATGACCGCAGCCTGCGACCTGCGGCAGGTGCGTCACGCACATCACCTGCGTGGATTCACCGAGCTGGCGCAGCATTCTGCCGACAATTGCGGCGGTTGGCCCGCTAATACCGACATCGACTTCATCGAAGATCATCGCCGGAGTGTCCATCTTCTGCGCGGTGATCACTTGAATAATCAGTGCGATACGCGACAGTTCGCCGCCCGATGCCACTTTCGCCAACGTCTGGTGTGGCTGGCCGGGGTTGGTGGTCACGCGGAATTCGATACTGTCGGCACCGGTGGCCGTCAGGCTGTCCGGCGTAAACTTCACATCAATGGTGAAGTGGCCGTGTGGCATCGCCAGTTCACGCATATTGGTCGTGATGAGCTGTGCCAGTTCGCTGGCGTGGTGCTGACGGCGCACGTGCAGCTGTTCTGCAAGGTGCAACGCCTGCTGATGATATTCGCCGACGGAGGCGTTGAGCGCGTCGTGGTCACTTTCCTGCTGTTCCAGCTGTTGCTGTTCTTCCAGTAGCTGCTGATGGAACGCAGGCAGCGCCTCTGGCGCAACATGGTGTTTACGTGCCAGCGCGAGCTGACGTGACAGACGCTGTTCCAGTTCATACAGGCGAATTGGGTCGAGATCCATCTGTTCGCTGTAGTGGCGCAGTTCATCGCTGGCTTCGCTGAGCTGAATGCCCGCTTCTTCGAGCATGGAAAGCACGCCAGACAGCTTGTCATCCATGCTGATGAGTTCGCCAAGCTGGTGTTTTACGCTGTGCAGCATGCTGATGATGTTCTGCTCTTCGTCTTCGCTCAGCAACTGCATGGCCTGTTGGCTCATCGTCAGTAGCTGGCCGCTATTTGCCAGACGCTTGTATTCAACGTCAATCTGTTCGTATTCACCGGGCTGTGGCGCGAACTCATTCAGCTCTTTTAATTGGTATTGCAGCAGTTCCCGGCGAGCCTCGCGCTCAATCGTCGCCTGTTGCAACTGCGCCAGCGCACGGCAGCTTTGGTGCCACTGATGCCAAACCTGCTGCATAGCCACCAATAGCTTCGGTTCATCGGCATACGCATCCAGCAGGTGTTTTTGGTGGTCGGGGCGCAGCAGTAGCTGATGGGCATGCTGGCCGTGTACCTGAATCAGATGCTGGCCGAGTTCACGCAGTTGAGACAGCGGCACGGCGGTGCCGTTAATAAAGCCACGCGAGCGACCATCGGCGCTAATGACGCGACGTAGCAGGCACTCGTTGCTGTCATCCAACTGGTTTTCTTCCAGCCATTGGCGTGCCGTTGGGGTATCCGCCAGCGCAAAGCGGGCGCAAATGTCGGCGCGGGCTGCGCCCGGCCTGACCATGCTGGCGTCAGAACGATTTCCCAGACATAAACCGAGGGCATCGATTGCAATAGATTTCCCCGCACCGGTTTCCCCGGTGATAACGCTCATTCCTGACTGAAAATCAATTTCTAATTCGCGCACGATGGCGAAGTGACTGATAGTGAGTTGCGCCAGCATGATAATCCCCTGTATGTAATCACATGTGATTACATACAGTATAAACTGGTTTTATATACAGTAAAGTAGCTGGGTAGAATTTTAGAATAATTTTTTTGACCAGCCGAGCTTTGAACTTAGTGTATTGAAATAGCTGTAATTTTTTGGATGAATCAGATTTAGGTGGTGCTCGCTGCGGCGAATCAGCACTTCTTCACCTTCCTGTACCGGCAGTGCAATCTGGCTGTCGCAACTGATTTCCAGGTCATTGGTAATGCAGGAAAATTTGAGCCGAATCGTACTGCTGCTGTTGATGACCAGCGGGCGTGCAGACAGCGTATGCGGGAACATGGGGACCAGCGCAATCGCATCCAACGACGGCGTCAGAATCGGGCCGCCAGCGGAAAGGGAATAGGCGGTTGAGCCTGTAGGCGTGGCGATAATCAGGCCGTCTGAACGTTGGGAGAAGGCGAATTTGTCGTCAATATAGACTTCAAATTCAATCATATGTGCGACTTTTCCCGGGTGAAGCACCACTTCGTTAATGGCGGTACTGATGCTGTCGGGCTGGTTTGCGCGGCAAACATGCGCTTCCAGCATGAAGCGTTGTTCGCTCAGATAGTGGCCGTCGAGAACGTCAGAAAGCTGTTGCTGCGCATGGTCAGGATCGAGATCGGTCAGAAATCCGAGGTTACCCCGGTTCACACCGATCACCTTGATGTCATAGCGCGACAGCACGCGCGCCGCGCCGAGCATATTGCCGTCACCGCCGACGACAACCGCCAGATCCGCTTGCTGACCGATGTCGGCAAGGCTACCCGTCGGCACGTCTTTCAGGTTCAGTTCACGGGCGATCTGCTGCTCGATCAGAACCGAGTAACCTTTTTCGGTGAGCCAGTGGTAAAGCATCTCATGCGTTGCCAACGCCGTTGGATGGCGTGGATGGCCGACAATGCCAATACAATTAAACGGCCTGTTCATTGTAAGCGGTGTGTTCATTGCTGTTTTGTCCTCAGCGTGGTGTATCGGCAGCGGCGGGAACCAATATATGACGGGTTCCCTTGAATCCCCGATTTTGATCCCCATAATAAGCAACTAGCGAGATTAATGCTAAACCGCGGAGAATTTCATGAGTAGTAAAGAACAGAAAACGCCTGACGAGCAAGTGCTGGATCAAAAGGAAGCAGCAAAAGGGCAGCAAGCGGATGCCGCGCCAGAGACGGCAGACGTAGCTGACCCGCGTGATGCGCGCATCGCCGAACTGGAAGCTCAGTTGAGCGAACTGCAACAGCGTGAACGTGACAATATGCTTCGCGTCCGTGCTGAAGCCGATAACGTTCGCCGCCGTGCGGAAATGGATGTTGAGAAAGCGCATAAATTTGCGGTAGAAAAATTTGCCAGCGAAATGCTGCCGGTTATCGATAACCTGGAACGCGCGCTGGATACGGCGGACAAAGCCAATGAATCACTGGCTGCGATGATTGAAGGGGTTGAACTGACGCTGAAATCATTGCTGGATGCCGTCCGCAAATTTGGTATTGAGGTTGTCGGTGAGGTAAACGTACCGTTTAATCCAGAAGTGCATCAGGCAATGACGATGCTACCTTCGGCCGATCATCAGCCAAACCATGTCATGATGGTCATGCAAAAAGGCTATACGCTGAACGGCCGTTTGCTGCGTCCGGCGATGGTTGCGGTATCAAAAGCACAAGACTGATACTCTGATTTTATGCGCTACAGTTACAATACGCGCATGGCTAAAACGTATCTTCCTTCCAAACCCTATGCCCACCGCATTAATGCTGTTCACTTAAGCGTGGATTTAGGGGGAAACACGGTGATGAGGTTCCCGTAGGGATACCTCGCACCGTGGTAGCCCCCGATATCTCGATTCTTAAACGATCGGCATTAATGCCCACCGTATGGGGTTTTTTGTTTATATTTTGTTAAGATTTGTTTGATAAAAAAGATGTTTTTTAGGTTTTGAATGACTCATCATCTTTAACTATCAAAAGAATTGGTATCACCTCTCTAAATGCACTTGATAATCATTATCGTTTCTGTGAGAGTAGTAAAACACCAGTGTTAGAAGGGTCATACTATGCCGGGTAGCCGTGTTATTGAGTCAACAAGCCGTACATCAAGGAAGATAAAACTCTCTTTGATGGGCCCGGCGTTTATCGCGGCGATTGGTTATATCGATCCGGGTAACTTCGCCACGAACATCCAGTCTGGCGCAGCCTATGGCTATACGTTGCTGTGGGTGGTGGTGTGGGCGAACCTGATGGCGATGCTGATCCAACTGCTGTCCGCCAAATTGGGGATCGCAACGGGTAAGAATCTGGCGGAACATATCCGCGATCGTTTTCCGCGCCCGGCCGTGTGGGCGTATTGGGTACAGGCCGAAATTATTGCAATGGCGACCGATCTGGCCGAATTTATCGGTGCGGCGATTGGTTTCAAACTGCTCCTGGGCGTGTCGTTGCTGGAAGGCGCGATTCTCACCGCTATTGCAACTTTCCTGATTTTAATGCTGCAACAGCGCGGTCAGAAGCCGCTGGAGATGGTCATCGGTGGCCTGCTGCTGTTTGTTGCAGCGGCGTATATTGTCGAACTGGTCTTCTCTCAGCCGGAGTTGTCCGCATTAGCCAAAGGCATGGCGATCCCTAGTCTGCCGACCTCTGATGCCGTGCTGCTGGCGGCGGGCGTTCTGGGGGCGACCATTATGCCGCATGTGATTTATCTTCACTCTTCCTTGACGCAGCACGAAGGCAGCCATACTCGTGCCGAGCGCTATTCTGCCACGAAAGTCGATGTCGCGATTGCGATGACCATCGCCGGGTTCGTCAATCTGGCGATGATGGCGACGGCAGCGGCGGCGTTCCATTTCAGCGGCAATCAGGATATTGCCGATTTGGATAAAGCCTACCTCACGCTGGAGCCACTGCTGGGTAAAGCCGCCGCGATAATTTTTGGTCTGAGTCTGGTGGCTGCTGGCCTGTCCTCTACGGTTGTCGGTACGTTGGCGGGGCAGGTGGTGATGCAGGGATTTGTGCGTTTCCACATTCCGCTTTGGGTACGCCGCACCGTAACGATGCTGCCGTCGTTTATCGTGATCCTGTCCGGTATGGATCCGACGCGCGTGCTGGTGTTGAGTCAGGTGGTGCTGAGTTTCGGGATTGCGCTGGCGCTGGTTCCGCTGCTGTCCTTCACCGGCAACCGCGAGCTTATGGGGGCGATGGTCAACGGCAAATGGGTACAGCGCATCGGGCAACTCATTGTCGTGCTCGTGGTTTCTCTGAATATGTATCTGCTCATTGATACGATGCTGGGGATATAGATCGGATGCCACCACTTATTAGGCCAGACGCGGGTGGTGGCACCGCTCAACGCACTATGACTAAACTATTATCACACTTGCCTTCTTACTGACTGGTTTTCCTCAGCTCCGTCACCGGCACGCCGCCGATTCCCCAGTTGTCCGTATCGACTTCATCAATCACGACGACGGTGGTTTTTGGATTCTTGTTTAGCACATCGACCAGCAGTTGGGTTACACCCTCAATCAATTGGCGTTTTTGCTCAGCGGTGGCGCCTTCATTGGTGATTTTGATGTTGACGTATGGCATGGATTCTCCTGAATTGTGATAGTGGTCGACGGTAGGCGAATATGTCGTTATTCTGCTCGTTTTCTCATCAAATGAAAGTGAATAGTAATGAGCAAGTTGCTGACTCAGATAGAATAGATTTTAGTAGGAAACTGGCACTCATAAAGATGCGCTGGCAGCACGTTTATGCCGGGGCGGAAAGGGGATATGATAATCCGGTTGTTATAAATGAAATGAGCCCCTTCCATCATCGATCGTCCAGGTGTTTGCATGTCATCTCCCATTGATATCGTCGAAAAGAAGCTGCTGTCCGACCACTGGTTTATCCTTCATAAATATGTTTTTGATTTAAAAAGAAAGAATGGCGGCGTAGTACGCCAGATTCGTGAGGTTTACGACCGTGGTGATGGTGCGACGATTCTGTTGTACAACCGGGCGAAAGGCACGGTGATCCTGACGCGGCAGTTCCGTATTCCTACCTACGTCAACGGTAACGAAAGCGGCATGCTGCTGGAAGCGTGCGCGGGGTTACTGGACGATCATTCGCCCGAAGAGTGCATCCGCAACGAGGCGATAGAAGAAACCGGTTATGCGGTCGGCAATGTTGAGAAGCTGTTCGATGCCTATATGTCACCCGGCGGTGTCACAGAAAGGCTGCACTTCTTTGCGGCCGAGTACGATGAATCGCTACGGGATAACTCGGGCGGCGGTGTAGAAGATGAAGATATTGAAGTGCTGGAATTGCCGTTCAGCGAAGCCGTCGCGATGATGAACGATGGTCGGATTAAAGACGGCAAAACCATCATGCTGCTACAGCACGCGATCATCCGCGACTGGTTTGTCAGAACGTAGAGAGGTTTTGCGGCACACGGGTATCCCCATGTGCCGCTTGATGTTGTGTGGTAACGCTTTCATTTTTGCGTAATTCGATGGTGACGGTGTGATTGTGGTTAATATTAGCTGAGTAGCCTTTTTATACTTTTATTTTTTGTTTTATTTTCAATGATGTGTTGTGGTTTTTGTTTTTATTTTAATCGATTTTATCGGCTGTTATGCGCGTTATGGAGGGAAAATTTTCCTAAAATTTTTGTATTTAGATCGAATATTTAGTCATTTTTCTCCCTGTTGTGTGACCCGTATCACCGGATGAAAGAATGTAAGCGGTGTAACTCGTTGCTTCATTATGCAGTAACTCATATTCTCTCTTTACAAAAAGTAAAGAAGGACTGCTCTGATGAAGATCAATAACAAAGTATCTACCCTATTTGCAGTTTCATTCCTCACACTGGGTTTATCGAGTCATAGCCTGGCTGCTGAAGTCACCGTGTGGGCCTGGGATCCTAACTTCAATGTCGCGGCAATGCATGAGGCATCGTCGATATATAAAAAAGCCGATCCCAGTTTTAGTCTGAAAGTGATCGACTCAGGTAAAGAAGATATTGAGCAGAAATTAAATACCATGTTGGCTTCAGGGGTTAAAAACTCGCTTCCCGATATTGTGCTTATTGAAGATTATAATGCTCAGAAATACCTTCAGGCTTATCCTGATTCGTTTATCCCATTGCAGGACGCTATCGATTATAGCCAGTTTGCACCGTATAAAACGAAAGTGATGACGGTAGGGAATAAGGTATACGGTGTTCCTTTTGATTCCGGCGTAGCGGGAATGTTCTATCGACTCGATTATCTGGAAGCTGCCGGATATAAAGAGAGCGATATGGTGAATATTACTTGGGATAAATATATTGAGATCGGTAAACAGGTAAAAGCAAAAACCGGCGTTGATATGCTGACCTACGATATGAACGATGTGGTTCTTCCTCATATCATGATGCAGTCTGGTGGAGAATGGTTCTTTGATAATCAAGGGCAACTCAATCTCACCAAAAATAATGCACTGAAAGAAACATTAAAAACCATTAAAGCGATTAATGACGCAAAAATTGCACGTCCTATTTCGGGCTGGTCGAGTTTCGTGGGGAGTTTTAATGCCGGAAAATCGGCGAGTGTGGTTTCGGGTGTATGGGTGATTGGTTCAATTAAAAGCGCCGCAGATCAAAAAGGAAAATGGCGTGTCGCGCCGATCCCACGGTTGAACCTCGACAACGCGGTCCATGCCTCCAATCAGGGGGGATCGAGCTGGTATGTCTTAAAAGGTGGCAAAAACACAAAACAGGCGATTGAATTTTTGCAGAAAACCTTCGCGGCGGATAGCAATATGTATCAAACCCTTTTGGTCGATCGTGGGGCGCTCGCCACCTTCCTGCCAGCCACTTCCGGCCCTGCTTACGCGGTACAGGATCCGTTCTTTGGCGGGCAACCCGTGTTCGCTGATTTTTCTAAATGGGTGACGGAAATCCCACAGGTTTCCTACGGTATGTATACTCAGGAAGTTGATAACGCCATTGCTGCTGAAATACCTGCATTACTGAAAGGCGATGCTGTCGATGACGTGTTAAAACGCGCCGAAAGGACATTAAAAAATCAGATTATGCAGTAGCGAGTGTGAGCTTGAGGGCGGGAAGCCCTCAAGCGTTTCTCTCCGGAAATCGATGGTGTGATAATGATGTATAAACCTAAAATGAATAGGCTTTATAACATCAACGGCTGGGCTTTTGTCGCCACCGCTGTTGGGTTAATTGCCTTAATGACGATATACCCTATTTTCAAATCACTTTGGCTCTCTTTTCAGTCTGGCCGTGGTGTGGTGACTCAATTTGTTGGCCTGGGAAATATCATTCGTTTATTCAATGATCCTATGTTCAAAACGGCGCTTTGGAATACGCTGACCTTTCTGGTAATCCAGGTGCCGATTATGATTTTATTATCATTGGCGATTTCTTCTTGTTTGAACTCTTCTCAGCTTAAATATCGCCAGTGGTTTAGGATAGCGATCTTTTTGCCCTGTGTGACCTCACTGGTGGCCTACTCAATTCTTTTCAAGAGTATGTTCGAACTGGATGGCGTGATTAATTCATTCTTACTGTTTATTCATGTTATTGACGATCCGATTCCGTGGCTATCCGATCCTTTCTGGGCGAAGGTGACCATCATTATTGCCATTACATGGCGTTGGACGGGATATAACATGATATTCTATCTTTCCGCGATGCAGAATATTGATAAGTCGATTTATGAGGCCGCCCGGGTTGATGGCGTCAGCCCAATTAAGCAATTTTTCTTCATTACGATCCCCTTACTGAAACCAGTTATTCTTTTTACCAGCGTGACATCAACCATTGGTACATTACAGTTGTTTGATGAAGCGATGAATATTACGAATGGCGGCCCGGCAAATGCGACGCTGACGTTATCGCTTTATATTTATAACCTGTCATTCAAGTTTGTGCCTAATTTTGGCTATGCGGCAACGGTTTCCTACGTCATTGTTGTTTTTTCAGCAATATTGGCACTGATTCAGTTTAAAGCAGCACGGAAGGGATGAGATGAGAAAAAGTAAAGTTAACAGCCTACTCATGCATATTTTTCTCGTGTTGATGAGCATTTTTTCGCTTTTTCCTTTCTATTGGATGGTGGTATCGAGCACGAATAGCACCAGCCAAATCAACATGGGGAAATTCACGTTTGGCGATCAATTACTGGTCAATTTTACCAACCTGACGAGTCAGGTGGATCTGGCGCTGGTATTCTGGAACACGTCAAAAATTGCGTTGATCAGTACGGTGTCAACGCTTGTCGTGTGCTCTATCGCAGGCTATGCGTTTGAAATTTATGCCAGCAAGAATCGTGAACGTGTCTATGTGGCGCTATTAACGACGATGATGATCCCGTTCGCGGCGTTAATGATCCCGCTCTTCACCATGTTTGGTAAGGCGGGGTTACTGGATACGCATTTTGCTGTGATCATGCCGACCGTTGCCGGGGCATTTATTATTTTCTACTTTAGGCAGTGTACTAAAACGTTTCCGAGAGAGTTGATCGATGCTGCGCGGGTGGAAAGCGTCGCTGAGTGGAAAATTTTCCTGTACGTCTACGTGCCGATTATGCGTGCCAGTTATTCCGCTGCTTTTATTATTGTTTTCATGACGTCATGGAATGCCTTTCTCTGGCCGCTTATTGTCCTTCAATCTAATGAATTAAAAACGATTAATCTGGTGCTATCGAGTTTTGCTTCTGCTTATTCTCCAGACTTCGGATTGATTATGGTTGGAACGGTTATTTCTACACTTCCCAGTTTACTTATCTTCTTTGCCATGCAGAAGCAATTTATCGCCAGCATGACGGGAGCGGTAAAGTAATACGCTCTCAATGGAAAATTAACGTTTGAGGTTCACATGGCTGATATTTTACTAAAAAATATAGTGAAACGTTACGATAAGACGGAGACGATCCATCGTATCAATCTTGAAATTAATTCTGGCGAGTTTGTGGTATTCGTTGGCCCATCGGGATGCGGTAAATCGACGTTGCTGAGAATGATCGCTGGGCTGGAAGAGATCACGGATGGCGAAATTCATATTGATAACCGTTTAGTTAACCATTTTGATCCCGCAGAGCGAGGGATTGCGATGGTTTTTCAATCCTATGCGCTGTACCCGCATATGACCGTGGCTGAAAACATGGGATTTGGGTTAAGAATGAATGGACACCCCAAAGCCGAAGTCGAAAAAATGGTGCGAAAGGCGGCGATGACGCTTCAGCTAGAAGGATTATTGGATCGTACACCGAAACAACTGTCTGGTGGCCAACGCCAGCGCGTTGCGATTGGACGGGCCATTGTACGCGACCCTAAAGTGTTCTTATTCGATGAGCCTCTATCGAACCTCGACGCCGAATTACGTGTGGAAATGCGTTTGCAGATTGCCCGGTTGCACCAGGAAATGCGTAATACCATGATATATGTGACGCACGATCAGGTGGAAGCAATGACGCTGGCGGATAAAATCGTGGTGTTAAACAAAGGATATATTGAGCAGGTTGGCACACCGATGGAACTATACCATAAGCCGGAGAATCTTTTTGTTGCCGGTTTTATCGGTTCGCCGAATATGAATTTTCTACCCGGTGAAGTGCTACAAGTTGAAGGGAATAACGTGAGTATCTTGATTAATCAGCTCAATACACTTTCCGTTAATCTCGCTAACCACGGATTGCACACCGACCAGAAAATTACCGTGGGCATTCGCCCTGAACACCTGAGCATTGACCCGAATGGCGGGGATGTCAGCTTGTCGATCAATAGTGAGGTTACTGAAAGGCTGGGTAATGCGACGTATATTTTTGGTGCTTACTCTGGTGTGAGTCATTTCAAGGTGCATTTGTCGGGGGATAACAGTATTGCGCCTTACTCAACGATTCCGCTGACATGTCGTAGTGAAAATCTGCATTTTTTTGATGAAAACGGAAAACGAATTAATTAAAAAATAAATGTCTATCATGGTGAGAATAACGCCATGCAGAATAAGTGAAAAACTCAGGAAATTAGCTAGGCAGCCATTAATATTGGCTGCTTGGCCTCTTATGTGAGATTTATTTCTATAAATCTCGCACGCTATTCTTGAATCTGTACCTGGGTATTTATGTCATAAATACCATTTAAGCGTGTTACCTCAAGGAGAAATGAATGAAAAAGAATAATTATTCAGGAATGATCTCTGTACTGTTAATGCTGTTTATCGGGTTTATGGCGACCAGTCTGGCTAAGGCGGCGCAGCCGTTTGCTTATGGCGCAGATATTGGCTGGGTAAAACAATTGGAAGATCGGGGAGTCACCTGGCGTGACGATACCGGAACGCAGCGTGATGTATTACAGATCTTGCGCGATCACGGCATAAACGCTGTGCGGTTGCGTATTTTTGTTAACCCCGATCCCAGTGCGCTATGGCATAAAGATAATACGACCTGGACGCTGCTCGGCTATACGGATAAAACCCGCGTGGTGAATGCCGCACAGCGTGCCAAAGCGATGGGCATGCGCGTCATGGTGGATTTTCACTACAGCGATGTTTTCGCGGATCCTGGTCATCAAATCAAGCCGGCAGCGTGGGTGAACTACAATCTTAGCCAGTTAACGACAGCCGTTTATAACCACACGCATGAGGTGATGAGTGCGTTGATATCCGCAGGCGTGACGCCTGAATGGGTGCAGGTCGGCAACGAAATGAACCCGGGAATTTTACTACCGGAAGGCAGTACCAGTCGGTTTGCCAACTTAACGCAGCTACTGAATGCGGGCTATGATGCGGTGAAAGCGGTCAGCCCTTCCTCTAAGGTGATCAGCCACTTGGCGCATGGAGATAATAATTCAAACGCTCGCTGGTTTTTTGACAATTTCCTCACCACGCACGGTGGGAAAACCGATGTGATTGGCTTTTCATTCTACCCCTATTGGGAGGGGAAAAATTATTGGGAGCTCACTGGTGCACTGGCTAGCAACCTCAACGATATGGCGAGCCGGTATGGTAAGGAAGTCATGGTCGTTGAAGTCGGCGGTTTGGAAACTAACCCGACAGACAGCTACTGGACGATTAGGGATACCATTAACCTTGTTAAAGCGGTGCCGGGAAATAAAGGCATTGGGGTTTTTTATTGGGAACCTGCGGGTAATGCCAGTGTGTTGCCGGATGGCTATGCATTAGGTGCGACGACGCGCGTTTCAAACAATGTATTGCAATTTACCCGGGCACTGGACGCATTTGCCGAATCGCAAATCAATTTTATCAGCGGAACACGTTATAAGATCGCTAATCGGCATAGTGGTAAATCGCTCAATGTCGTGGGCGGTTCGCATGAAGATAGCGCATTGCTTGAGCAATACAGCGATGGTAACTGGGACAGCCAGCGCTTTTATTTTAACGCGGTGGGTAATGGTTATTTTAATCTGGTGAACGTTAATAGTGGAAAATACATAGATATTGCCGCCAGTGCCAATGACGACGGGGCGAAAATTATCCAAATGTATAACACTGGCCATTTTAGCCAGCAATGGCTGATTTTAGATGCGGGTGATGGCTATTATAAAATCCTGAATAGAAATAGCGGAAAGCTTTTGGATATCAGTAGTCGCTCGACAGAGAATGGGGCATCCGGCATTCAATGGAATGATAACGGCGGATGGAATCAGCTGTGGAAAATAACCGCTAATTGATGCTGTCTGGCCGCGTAGTGCTATTACGTGGCCACCTTATCAGTAACGGCAGAAGGGGCATATGATAAAAGGACAACGTTACGTCGTGCCGAGTGTGAAGCTTTCGCGCCAGACCATCTCATAACCAACCTGTACGTGTTTTTTATAATAGCGTCCCGCTACCAGCTCTAAAAACAGATCGACGGCGGCTTCGCCCATTTCAGTCGGGTAAAGCCGCATGGTGGTCAGACTGGGATTCAGATGCTGTGCCGTGGGGATATCATTCATCCCGATCACTTTTATTTGCTTAGGGATGGCAATGCCTTTCTCTTGAATCGCACGGTACACGCCGATAGCGATAATGTCTGTTGCGGCGAACACGACATCCGGCCACGCTTTTTGTTGCAGCAACTCATTCATCGCCTGATAGCCGGACTCAATACAGAATAGCTGGCTGACCTTGCATCGCGATTCGTGGTAGATGCCGTATTTTTGGGTTATCTCTTGGAATACATGCAGCCGGCTTTCATTATTCCCGATAAATGCGGGACGCTGAGCGCCGCTCTTAACAATGTAATGTAATACTTCGCGTGCTGCTGCTTCCCGATCAAAGAGCACGGCGTCACATTTTTTATCGAGGGGGGCGGAGTCGATGAAAATCAGGTTTTTATTTAATGAATAGATTAAGGCGATATCGCTTTCGCTAAAGTGACCTACGCAAATAATCGCCTGCGCCTGGGCTAAAGTATGGCTGTTGGAAGATAAATTTGTGGTGAATAGATTGCGTAACGAAATATTAAAATGGTGGCAGCGGTTTTCAATGCCAATGCGCATTGCGGTGAAATAAGGGTCGTTGAGTTCTTCTGAGGGCGTAAGAAAATGGACGACAGCGAGATTTAATACATTGTCGTTATCCCTTTTGAAATGAGAACGTACAACCAGCGAATTCTCTAACCGTTTTTTCTGCTGCTTACGTTGTGTCGGTGATAAATAGGCCAACTCATGAGCAATGTTCTTAATGAGTTGGCGCTTTTCTTTGGTTATGGACAGGCTGGGATCGTTATTAAGTACGCGAGAAACCGTTGAGGCGGCCACTCCGGCTTTTCGAGCAATGTCTGTAATCGTTGCCACAAAAAATTTTCCATCATTTGCCTATGGGCTGATAGTAGCCAATGCCTTATTGATTGAACATGCCCGGTAACCAAAAATGCGATGAAACCTTCAGTAATCGCCGTGTCACCCGCATCATGCCACTCGTTTAAGCATCAAGAGACACGGGGCGACCACTGGGGCATTCTGTCCGGATGGGCTATCAGGGATGGGTTCTGGTGCGTGGGGTCTTGCGCGTATTGTACTTGTGAGGTCATCAGAACGAGGAACAGTAGCGGCATGAAAGCCGCTTCTCAATCTATCGCTTGTTGGGAGCGCTTTCCTGTTCCGGGGTGATGCGGACGATATGAATAATCAGGTACAACATTTCATCGTTAGAGATGTCGATGTTGAGCAAGTTGTGAATATAGTCTTTGATCAGTCGGCTACATTTGTACGCATCAGGATACTCTTTGGTGACCTGTTCAAAAATAAAGTCATCATTGGAATGAATCAGGCTATTTTCTAACAGACGCTGAATGAAGAATTGCATATGCGTCAGGAAGCGAGAGTAGTTAATGGACTCTTTATCAATCACGATATGGAAGTTGTACTGAATGATATTAAAGATATCTTTCAGCATTTTGACCGACTGGAGCGTGTTCTCCATATTCTGGACGTCAGTTTGGGCGTTGACCAAATGGAAGGCGATATTGCCTGCTTCTTCTTCGGGTAATTCCAGATTCAGTTGTCGGTTAATGTCGCTGAGCGCCCGTGAGGCAATCGCAAACTCCTGCGGATAAAACCGTTTTACTTCATAAAGCAGACGATTTTGTATGCTGATGCCTTTGCGATAACGCTCAATGGCAAAACTGATATGATCAATCAGCGTAAAAAAGACCTGTTCACTCAGGCGTCCCTGAAGTTGTCGATTCGCATCGTCAATAATCTTATTCACGATGTGAACATATTCTTCCCCGACGTGTTCAATCAAACGGGCAAATTCGCGAGGCGATGTGCCATCCTTGAGAATAAAGGTCTTCTCAATTTTGGTCGGATCGAGAATATCTCCGGTTTTGCTGTTAAAACCGATCCCTTTCCCCATGACAATGATTTCGTTGTTATCTGCATCAGAAGATAACACCAGGCTATTGTTCAGTATTTTTATTGCTTTTATCGGTTCAGCCATCATGCGTTTCTTGAGTGATATCAGTGGGAGCGTCAGTAAAATAATAACCCATTTCTTCTCTTTCATGTTGCGGGGGCGTTTTCCCGCAACATGAGTGATTCAGAGTGAGCTTATCCCTGTTTTAACAGAGTGTACTGGGGCGTCAGTATTAGGACGCTCCAGGAAATAGCCGTGCGCCATTTGATGCTATGACGCTCTGATACCAGTAAAAACTTTTCTTTTTGATACGGCGTAGATCTTTCAGATCGAACTCGTCGCGGTTCACATAAATAAATCCGTAGCGTTTACCGTAGCCCTGATGCGTGCTGACCACATCGATCGCCGACCACGGGCAATAGCCAATAAGATCAACGCCATCGCTGATGGCGAGCTGCATCTGTTCAATATGGCGGGCAATAAAATCGATGCGGTATTGATCGTCGATCGTGCCGTCGGCCTCAAGTTTATCTGGCGCACCCATGCCATTCTCCGTAATCAGGATCGGCAGATGATAGCGTTCGTAGGTTTTCCGCAGCGTTAAGCGCAAGCCAACGGGGTCGATCACCCAGCCGTAAGGCGTTTTATCCACGTGCGGATTGTCTGCTGCGCGGTAAACGCCGGGTTCGCCCAGCATGATTTGCTGATCGCCCGCACGGGCGCTGATATCCGATGCATCGCCTTTGCTGGCGGCAATGGTGGCGGTGGAGTAGTAGTTAATCGCCACGTAGTCGGGTTTTCCCGATTGCAGGATGTCGTCATCGCCGGGCAATGTTTCCGGTGCCAGACCACGATCTTCCAGATAGCGCCAGGCCAGCGCGTTGTAGCGACCGTGCACTGCAACATCCAGAAAGCTCCAGCAGCGCAGCGTTTCCCAGTTGTGCGCGGCGATGGCATCTTCCGGCTTGCTGGTGGCCTGATACATTGAGGTGGTATTGATTGCCGGACCAATCAGGCCATTGGGCGCGAGTTCGTGGCACAGCGCCATCACCTGCGCCTGCGCCAGCATCATGTGGTGATTCTGCTGATACAGCGCCTTTTTAGACGGTAAAACACCGCCTTCCGGCAGGCCAATCGCACCGGGGTGCAGAATCATGGTGTTCTGCTCGTTAATCGTCAGCCAGTATTTCACCTTGTCGCCGAAATGGGTAAACAGCGTGCGGGCGTAGTGAACAAAAGCGTCAATCGTGGCGCGATTCTGCCAGCCGCCCTGGGCTTCCAGGCAATAAGGCAAATCAAAATGGTAGAGCGTGACGACCGGTTCGATACCGTGCGCATTCAGCTCATCAATCAGGCTGTTGTAAAACGTGATGCCCAGCGGATTGATGGCGCCCGTGCCGTCGGGAAGAATACGCGTCCAGGCGATAGAGAAGCGATAAGCCTTTAATCCCAGTTCCGCAAACAGCTGCACGTCTTCTTTAAAGCGATGATAGTGATCGCTGGCCACGGTGAAGTCGGCGGTATGCTCAGGGTGCTGGCATTTATCAATGATCGACGGGCTTTTTCCCTCGGCTTGCCACCCCCCTTCAACCTGATAAGCCGACGTTGAGGCTCCCCACAGAAAACCCGCCGGGAAGTGTTTTTGCTGTTGATAGTGCATATTTTTCTCACATACAGGAAAACTGAAAAGCATTGGGCAGGGCACCCAATGCTTTTAGGGAACGTTAGACCTTCACGTTAATGATGGTGTCCATCGGGGCGATCGGCTGTGGTGCGGTACAGACGACGCTGGCGTAGTCATCGCTGTTGATGATCACGACGGGCGTAATTGGGTCATAGCCCAACCGCGTGATTTCATTGAGATCGAAGCTGATCAACCTGTCTCCCGCGCTAACTCTGTCACCCGGTTGCACATAGCCGGTAAAGTGTTTGCCGTTGAGATTCACCGTATCGAGGCCGACATGAATCAGTAATTCCAGACCACTGTCAGCGCGGATGCCGACGGCGTGTTTAGATTCAAGGAACGTGATGATTTCGCCACTGACGGGCGCGACCACTTCACCGTTGTCAGGAATAATCGCCACACCTTGTCCCAGTAATCCCTGTGAGAATACGTCATCGTTGATGTCATTCAGCGCGACCAGCTTGCCGGACAGCGGGCTGAGGATAGTTTGTGGTTCTGCGTGTTTTTCTGCGGTATCGACTGCTGGTGCTGTGTGGCGTTGGTCTGCCTGAGCCGAGTCGGTTTGAACAGCGTCAGTTTCATCCACCGGATCGTCGAATCCCATGATCCAGGTGAGAGCAAACGTGACGACAATCGCGATGGCGCAGGTGATCAAGGCATGGACGATGTTCATCGGGTTTTCACCAATGAAGGCAGGCAGAGCAGCCAGCCCTGGAGAGACGAAGGCATAGCGAACCAGCCCGGACAGCCCGGCATAGATCCCTGCACAGCCCCCGCCGATCATGGCGGCAATCAGCGGTTTCTTCAGTTTCAGCGTCACCCCGTACAGGGAAGGCTCGGTGATACCCAGCAGCGCGGTGAAGCCTGCCGAAGAAGCCAACTGTTTCAGATTCTTGTTCTTGGTTTTAAACGCGACACACAGTGTGGCGGCACCCTGAGCAATGTTGGAGGCCAGCATGCCGGGCCCGTTGATCATCTCGAAGCCGTTACGGGTAAGCTGCGAGGTGGCAATCGGCGTCATCGCCCAGGCCGTACCGGTGATCACCAGGAACGGTTGCAGGCCACCCATCAGCATCGGGATTAACCAGCTTGCCTTGCCGTCAATGATGGCAGCGCCGCTGGCGACCAGATCGTTGAGGAAAATACCGAAAGGCCCAATCACCACTAGCGCCAGCGGTGCGGTAAACAGCAGCACGATCATCGGCTTGGTGAAAAACTTGATCATCGATGGCGAGATCTTTTCGGCGAATTGCTCAATGTAAGACATGATCCATACGGTAAGAATGATCGGTAACACCGAGCCGGCATAGTCCGCCAGCCGTACCGGAATGCCGATAAAGCTGATCGGGCCACCTGAGGCCAGTAGCTGAGCCAGATTGGGGTGCAGCAATGCGCCAGCAATCGTCATCGCCAGAATGGGGTTACAGGCGAACTTGATGGAGGCTCCGTAGGCCAGCAGCACAGGCAGGAAGAAGAAGGCCGCATCGGAGATGGTGTCCAGCAGGCGATAAGTCGTGCTGTCAGCGGAAATTAACCCTGCCAGCTTGAGGATCGCCAACAGCGCTTTAATCATCCCTGCGCCAGTAATCGCCGGGATAACGGGAGTAAAGGTGGTGGAGATCACGCTGATGATTTGCGTAAAAATGCCCCCTTTTTTCTCCTGCTGCTTGTTGTCGGCATTGCGCTGGCTGTTCATTTCGCCAATTTCATTCAAAATCGCCCGATAGGTGATTTGAACGTCGTTGCCGATCACCACCTGAAACTGGCCGCCGCGATCGACCACGCTAATAACGCCGGGAAGTTTAGCAATTGCTTCTGCCTGTACGGCATGGTTGTCGTTGAACTCAAAACGCAAACGGGTGGCGCAGTGGGTCAGCTTGCTGACGTTCTGCTTACCACCGCTCAACGCGAGTATGTCGACTCCAAGTTTTTGATAATTCATTTTTTGATGATCCATAGTTTTACCCTGTGTTGACGCCAATTAGGCCAAAAAAAAAAGACCAAAATAAAAATGCGCCTCTTAAAAAGAGGAAATGCATTTTTACTTTGGTCTTGCCTGCCGTAGCAGTAGCACGCCGCGATAAAAATAGGCTGGTGCAACGTGTGGTGTTGCACCGTAATATCAGCATGCCGCGCTGGCGCTATGCAATGTACTCAGGTGAATTAATTGATCTGGATCACAAACAATGTTGCCTTTTGCGATCCTTTTGTGTACGACATCGCAGTCTTATTGCGTTGCCACAGAGCGTTACTTCAGCAGCGCCTGCGCTTTTTCCACCACGTTGTCCACGGTGAAGCCGAAGGTTTCAAACAGTTGCTCAGCCGGAGCCGATTCGCCGAAGCTTGTCATCCCCACAATCGCGCCGTTCAGGCCCACGTACTTGAACCAGTAGTCTGCGATACCCGCTTCAATCGCCACACGCGCCGATACTGCTTTCGGCAGCACCGCTTCACGGTAGGCTGCATCCTGCTTGTCAAACGCATCCGTTGACGGCATCGACACCACGCGCACCTTGCGGCCTGCGGCAGTCAGCTTGTCATACGCACCGACAGCCAGCTCGACTTCAGAGCCGGTCGCAATCAGGATCAGCTCCGGCTGGCCGTCGCTGTCTTTCAGCACGTAACCGCCTTTCGCCACGTTCGCCAGTTGCTCCGCGGTACGGGGCTGCTGCGCCAGATTTTGACGGGACAGGATGAGCGATGTCGGACCGTCCTGACGCTCAATGGCGTATTTCCACGCCACTGCGGTTTCCACCTGATCCGCCGGACGCCAGTTGCTCATGTTCGGCGTCACGCGCAGGCTCGCCAGCTGTTCAACCGGCTGGTGCGTCGGGCCGTCTTCACCCAGACCGATGGAGTCGTGGGTGTAAACGTAGATGCTGCGGATTTTCATCAGCGCGGCCATGCGCACGGCGTTACGGGCATATTCCACAAACATCAGGAAGGTCGCGGTGTACGGCACAAAGCCGCCGTGCAGTGCAATCCCGTTGGCAATCGCCGTCATGCCGAATTCGCGCACGCCGTAATGGATGTAGTTACCCGCGTGGTCTTTATCCAGCGAGACCGAGCCGGACCAGATGGTCAGGTTGCTCGGTGCCAGGTCGGCAGAGCCGCCCAGGAATTCCGGCAGCAGTTTGCCGTAGGCTTCCAGCGCGTTCTGTGAGGCTTTGCGGCTGGCGATTTTCGCCGGATTGGCCTGCAAGTCGTCGATAAACTTCTGGGCGTCCGCCTGCCAGTTGGCCGGCAACTCACCGCCGGTGCGGCGTTTGAACTCGGCAGCCAGTTCCGGGTAGGCGCTGGCGTAGGCGGCAAACGCCTCATCCCAGGCCGCTTCCTTACGCTGACCGGCCGGTTTGGCGTCCCAGACTGCATAGATATCAGCAGGGATCTCAAACGGTGCATATGCCCAGCCCAGCTGTTCGCGGGAGGCGGCGACTTCGGCATCACCCAGCGGGGCGCCGTGGGAATCGTGCGTACCGGCCTTGTTCGGTGAACCGAAGCCAATCACGGTTTTGCACATCAGCAGCGACGGCTTGTCAGTGACAAGCTGGGCTTCGCCGATGGCACGCTTGATGGCGTCCGCATCGTGACCGTCCACGCCACGTACTACGTGCCAGCCGTAGGCTTCAAAACGGGCAGCGGTATCGTCGGTAAACCAGCCTTCAACGTGGCCGTCGATGGAGATGCCGTTGTCATCATAAAACGCGGTCAGCTTGCCGAGCTTCATGGTGCCGGCCAGCGAGCAGACTTCGTGGGAAATCCCTTCCATCATGCAGCCGTCACCCAGGAAGGCGTAGGTGTGATGGTCGACAATCTCGTGGCCCGGACGGTTGAACTGCGCCGCCAGCGTGCGCTCGGCAATCGCCATACCCACCGCGTTGGCAATCCCCTGACCCAGCGGGCCGGTGGTGGTTTCGACGCCGGCGGTGTAGCCGTATTCAGGGTGACCCGGCGTTTTGGAATGCAGCTGGCGGAAGTTTTTCAGTTCTTCAATCGGCAGGTCGTAGCCGGAGAGATGCAGCAGGCTGTAAATCAGCATGGACGCGTGGCCGTTGGACAGCACGAAGCGGTCGCGGTTTGCCCAGTTGGGGTTGGCCGGATTATGGTTGAGGTAATCGCGCCACAGCACTTCGGCGATATCGGCCATGCCCATCGGTGCGCCCGGGTGACCGGATTTGGCTTTCTGCACCCCATCCATGCTCAGCGCGCGGATAGCATTGGCAAGTTCTTTACGAGAGGACATGCTTGACTCCAGAAATTACAGTTTGGCTGCCAGCAGCGTTTCCAGCTTTTGTTGATCGGCAGCGAACAGACGAATGCCTTCCGCCAGTTTATCGACGGCCATGGGATCCTGATGGTGCTCCCAGCGGAACTCAGCTTCAGACAGCGGCGAAGGATGATGGAACGCTTCAGTTGATGGTGTCAGCTGGCGTTCAACGGGTGCATCGCTGTTTTTCAGCTGATCCAACAGCGCAGGAGAGATCGTCAGGCGATCGCATCCCGCCAGCGCCAAAATCTGCTCCACTTTGCGGAAGCTGGCACCCATGATCACGGTTTGGTAGCGGTGGCGTTTGTAATAGTCATAGATATTACGCACGGAGATCACGCCGGGATCGTTCTCGGCCTGATAGTCGTTGGTGGGTTGTCTTTCCTGATACCAGTCATAAATTCGGCCTACAAACGGGGAGATCAGAAAGACACCCGCTTCGGCACAGGCGCGTGCCTGCGCAAACGAGAACAACAGCGTCAGGTTGCAGTTGATCCCCTCTTTTTCCAGTTCCTCGGCGGCGCGAATGCCTTCCCAGGTGGCGGCGAGTTTAATCAGAATGCGGGAACGTGGAATGTCTTTTTCCTGATACATTCCGATCAATTTGCGCGCTTTGGCCACGCACATACCGCGATCGAATGAGAGGCGGGCATCCACTTCGGTGGAGATACGCCCTGGAATGCTTTTCAGCACTTCCGCTCCAATGTTTACTGCCAGTCGGTCGCTGGCGTTGATGAGCCGCGTTTCCGAGCTACCGCCTTGCTGATTCGCATAGGCAATCGCGTCATCAAACAGCGGCTGATACTGCGGCAGAGTAGCGGCTTTCAGAATTAGGGAAGGGTTTGTGGTGGCATCTTGCGGTGAAAATTGACGAATGGAGTCGATATCGCCGCTATCGGCGACCACCACGGTAAATTGTTTAAGGGCGTCGAGTTGGTTCATAAGTGAGCTCCTTGGTATAGCAAAAAAGACAATGAGCGGAATCGTGTCCGTCGCGCTATGCCACACTGCACGATGGGTGGGCAGAATGACATGCGCTTTTTCTGATTACTGTCATTGGAAAAGACGTTGCGAAGAGGGACATACGCGGCGTGGTTGTACGAACGCCGCCGCCAGCGCTGCTTAACGGGCGCTTTCCTGATGCTCGTAATAGCCGATTTTTTCAACCTTCGATGCAGAGCCGCCGCCTTCAAATTCGGCATCCAGCCAGGCACCGACAATCTCTTTTGCCAGCTCGGGGCCAATGACTCGCGCGCCAAGCGCGATAATCTGCGCGTTGTTGCTTTTTCTGGCCCGCTGAGCGGAATAGGTGTCATGGCACTGTGCTGCACGTACGCCAGTGACCTTATTTGCCACAATGCTCATACCGATGCCGGTGCCGCACAGCAGGATCCCACGTTCGTGTGTTCCCGCTTTAATCGACACCGCGACCGCATGTGCGACGTCGGGGTAGATGGTGTTGTCCTGATTTTTGTCGCTGCTAAAGTCGACCCAGGGAATAGAGAGCGAATCCAGATAACGGGTGAGAATATCGCGTAAACTCCAGGCGGCATCATCGGCGCCAATAGCGATTGGTTTCATGGTGATTGTCCTTACGTTTTATTAAAACAGTGATATTTAAAAGTTTGTTATTAAAAAGCGTGTGATATTAATAACCGAATTATTTATTACTCTTCGAAGAACGTAATCTTTCCTTGCGCTGATAGGGCCTTGGGTATCTGCCCTGTCAGATGAAGGGTGCCGGGGAGTTCTGCCTTTTCTGCTCCATCAAATAACAGCGTAATGTGTCCCAGTTCTTTCAGGTTTTTGTTTGCAACATCACCAATTGCGCTAATCGAATACGTGATGCCAAATAATTCCATTTTATGATGAACAGAAAGCGGTTTAATTAACTCGCCATCATGGTGGGTAATGCAATATTCCCTGATGTCTTTAGGCGCATTGTCGCTGAAAAGAATGAGGCGTTGCTCAGCCAGAAATAATGCGGCACTTTCTCCCACCGAGCTTATTGCCGCCTGCCAGATAATTCGCCTCATTTTTCTTTCCCTTATTTTTGCTTATCGGCTTGTGTATGGAGTGCATGGGATGGTTCAGCCTGTCGCGCATTATTTTCTTCGTCCGATGGAATAATGCCTTTTTTCTTCAGCCGATTATCAAACCAGGCGACGAGCACGGGCGCGGTGAGCATGGTAATAATGCTGGCTGTTGCCAACTGCGCCGTGGCGGAGTCAACAAAGACCTGAAGGCTGGGATCCGCCTGTGCCACCATGGCTGGGGTGAGAGCCGAGCTGGCTGCGGTGGTACCCAGCGCGGCACCCAGCGCCGTTTTTCGTTTCAGAAAGAGGTTGTACAGGAAGTAGAAAACCAGTCCGGTTATGGCGGAAATGATGCCCAGAACAATGCCGGATAAACCCGCAGTAAAGACGGTGTGCATACTGGAATTCGCGCCGATAGCGAAGGACATGATAATAATGACCAGCGGCTGTGACGCGGCACAAAGCTGTTTGAATTTCTCGTCAAGGTTGCCCCACAGCATGCCGATGAGTAGCGGGATAAGCATGGAGAGCAGGGCAGCAAACGGTATATTGGCTAAACCGCTTACGCCAAGCACCACCATCGTGACGAAGGGGCCGTCTTTAATACAGAAAACGGAGATAGCGCCCGCATCGCTGGCATCACCGTAGTTGCTACATAACGCAATATACAGCGAGCTGTTTGAGCTGGTGATACAGGCAATAAACGCCAGCGTTGAAATCCCGAAGAAACCGGCAGGCCCAAAAAAAGTGCCCATCAACCATACCGCCAGCGCACCTGCACTGAATTTCAGCATCAGGAGAATCGTGCCTTTATAGAGCGGGAGACCCGCCTGACGAATATTAATGGAAGAGCCGCAGATGAGAAGGAATATTCCCATCATGGCGCTAGAGCCTGCTTTAAATAATGCCGTTGTGGGGCCGCCTATTTGCAAGAGCGACGGCGTAAAGGTATTCATCAGTATCGCCGCCAGCAGGGGGATAATGATCAGTCCGCCTGGGACTTTATTCATTTTTTCCAGAATATTTATATTTTTCATGGTGTTTCTCTCTTGTAGGGTAGAGCAACATCCAGGCCTGTTCATCAGACCTATGCAATACGTCGGATTGGTTTTTTATATCGACTTTCTTTTTTTTGCTTTTACTGCTGTTTATTTATTGCAGCGTTTCCCGGTGAATATGATGAATAATGGTGTGGATAATATCCTCTGGTCCGGTCAGGCCGCCTTTCCCGACACAAATTAGCCCTTCATACTCACCGCCAATAATTTTGACCAGATCGGTTTGAGGAATAACGTAATCCACCATTTCAATACCGTTAGCGCCGAGCTGTTTGAGCACGTTGACCATGGTGTCTCCACCCGTCATGTACAGCCCTTTAATCTCTGAGGCTGCGGCATCAAGTACCGTTTTGACGATATTTCCCAAACCCTGATTGATATTTTCCGCCGCCTGACCGTGCGCTAGTCCAAAGCGCTGTTCTTCCACGGTGAGATCGAGCAGGCGACCCGTTAATGCGGATTCAAAAACGAAGATGGCATTGGCGTGGGTTTTCACGCACTCCAGCGCCTGCCTGACCACTCTTGCTACTTCTATATCCGCCGAGTGCTCTTTATCAATCAGTAACTCGGCATCAATGGGAATGTGGCAAACGCGCGGGTCGGTTTCAATGAGTGCGGTAAGCTGCTTTTTGGTGACCGGCGTGGCGCTGCCTGCGACGACGATGATAGAACCCTGCTGTTGCTCCTGCGGGATGAGCGCTTTCTCTTTACGTTCCTCATCGCGGATCATTTCACGGGTAAAGGCCAAACGCTCGGTGAAAGGACCGGGATCAACGGCCAGCACATTCCAGTTCAGCTTGGTGACCGCGCGAGCAATATTTTCCACATCGGCCAGTGAAATGGCATCCACGACTATGACGCGCGCGCCTTCCCGCTGCTGCTGAACCAGCGCATCGCTGATGGCGTGATAGCCTTTTAACACGCAAGACAGGGGAATATGTTTCACCTGATGATGCGTTTGCTCACTAAGCAACCCAGGCACAAAGGTTTCCGTTACTGGCGTACGAACGTCTTTCGCGACATCGGTGCAGGAGAGGGCGACGGAGTCAATCACCGAGTAGCCGCCGACCACAATACGGCGCGACTGTGGCATAGCAGGCACCACCACCGCGACGGTTTCCTGCGGCAGCACTTCCAGCATGGCATCAATTTCGTAGCCAATACCGCCGCGCAGTGTGGTATCAACCCGCTTAGTGAAATACACCGCGCCGCGTTCCAGTAGGGCCTGGGTCGCATTCCTTACCCGATTTTTCGCTTCGGCTTTAGGCAGGGGACGGCTATCGCTGCTGATCACCATGGCCTGCCAGTCTGACTCACAGTCGCTGAACGAGGCGGTGTTAAAAAAAGCGGCGGTTTTCATACCGCTGCGCGCCAGCAGGACGCCAATCGTCGTCGCGCCCGTGAGGTCGTCAGCCACAATGCCGAGTTTATCTCCTTGTTTCCCCTCTGCCCGTAACCGAATTCCGGCTGGCGTGACATCGGAAACATAAATCTCTTCCCGAATGTATTCCGCCAGCGGGCCGGTTTTTGCGGTCGGGTGAAGGTTGATCGTCGGGATCCCCCGTTTGGGATACAGGCCGCAGCGCAGCGTGCCGCCGCAGTCGATGACCACTAAACCGATCTCCTGTTCATCGGGTTCGCCGTGTTTGAAAACATCCACGGCTTCCCAGCCGGTGAGTTCCATCAACCGATCGACTACGGTGGGGCGAATCCCCCCGGTGATGTAGGCAATCTTTTTCCCTGGTGCGACATTAACGAGCAGCGGCCCGCCCCAGCCTTTGCCGCCCCTGATTATTTCCAAATAGCGCGTCATGATGTGTTCTCCCCCGGTGGTCTGAAATCGGCATTAGTGCTTCATCTTCCAGTAGCGTGCGGCGACCAGCGTTGATTCCAGCATACTGACCGTGCCTGCTTTGCCCGTTCCCGCAATATCGAAAGCGGTGCCGTGGTCGACAGAACTACGCATAAATGGCAGACCAAAAGTGATGGTGATGGAGCGCTCGAAGTCGAGCGTTTTGCAAGCGATATGCCCCTGATCGTGATAGAGCGACAAAATGGCGTCGTAATGCCCTTGTTTTCCAAGGTGGAAAACAGAATCGGCAGGAATCGGGCCTATCGCGTTGATGCCCATTTCCTGAGCGGCTTTGACGGCAGGAATCAGGTTGTCTTTCTCTTCATGACCAAACAGGCCGTTATCCGAGGCGTGCGGGTTGAGCGCGGCGACGGCGATACGTGGATTGTTAATATTCAGCGCGGTGAATTCATGGTGGATTTGCTGTACACAGGCGAGAACACGTTCTTTATTCGCATAGTCGCAGGCTTCTTTCAGTGCGATATGGCGGCTGACGAAAAATACCCGCAGTTTTTGCACATGGAACATCGTCAGGCCGTAATCCGAACCGGTTTCAACCTGATAAATTTCGGTATGCCCCGGTAGTTTACAGCCTGCGAGTTTGATCGCTTCTTTGTGGATCGGCGCAGTGGAAACCACATCAATGTCGCCAGCCATGCCCAACTCAATGGATTTCATGACGTAATCAAGGGACATCTTTCCGGCCAGCGGTTGGACCTTGCCCCATTCGATGCTATCGCAATCGTAGTTGCCGGTTTCCAGAATATCTAACGTACCCCAGGTGAATTTGGCTTCGGCGGGAGAGGTAATGACGTTGATCGAAAAATCACAGTTTTTGATGGCCATCGCGCGACGGACGATCGGTACTGAACCAATCAGGAAAGGACGACACTCTTCATACACCTCTTTATCCATCATGGTGGCAATGGAAATCTCAGGGCCAATCCCTGCTGGATCGCCGATGGTCAGAGCAACAACAGGTTTTTTTGCGGTCGACATAATTTCCCCTTTTTTATCGTAAACCGAAGTGGTTTTGTTCATATGTTCATGTATTGAACTTTTGTTTTATGGGATTTTACGGTTTAATTGAGAAATAGCTTTGAATTCGATCACATTAACCACAATTGATTTCTTTTTTATCCGTTTTAGTGATCGAACATTTGTTTGTAGAGTGAATATAAGTTTGTTAGATGCGCTTTTGTTACGATAGAACGAAAGCCCCTGTGTAAGCGATGGAGATGACATGAAAAAGGTGATGATAGGGACGAGCTGGAAAATGAATAAGACCCGGCAGGACGCGGTGGATTACTGCACGGTGTTATCCAGACAGCTTAACGATGCGGCTGGCGCAGGTATTCAGCCTTTTGTCATCCCCGCTTTTACGTTGATAAGGGAGGTGACCGACTACCTGTCTGCGCACAAGGTGAATTGCCTGACAGGGGCGCAGAACATGCACTATGCTGACAACGGCGCGTGGACGGGAGAGGTTTCTCCGTTGATGGTCAGTGATTGCGGCGCATCGCTGGTCGAGCTGGGGCATTCCGAGCGGCGGCAGCACTTTGCGGAAAACGATGCGGATATTCAGAAAAAAGTGCAGGCCGCGCTGCGTTATCAACTGCGTCCGCTGGTTTGTGTGGGCGACAGTGCGCAAGAGAAAGCGTGGGGTGTATCCAAAGAAACCGTCATTCGACAAATGAAAATTGCGCTTGCGGGGTTACACGCGCAGCAGGCGGAACAGGTCATCATTGCGTATGAACCTGTCTGGGCCATCGGCGAAGGGGGAACGCCAGCCTCCGCACAGGAAGCGCAAGCGATTCACGCTGCTTTGCGTCAGGCGCTGGTTGTCCTTTATGGCGAAGACACTGCCTCTCGTATGACGCTTCTGTACGGCGGCAGCGTGAATCCGCATAATACGGTCGAACTTATTCAATGCGCCGATATTGACGGGTTATTTATTGGCAGGTCTGCATGGGATGCGGAGAATTTCTGCCAACTGGTGCGCCGTGTTTCAGCATTGTTGAATGAACAGGGTGAGTGATTGACCCTAAGCGAAACCAAAATGGGTTAAGCCATGAGTGAATTTGATTCAGACAGTGAATTACTAACGGAAATAGCCGTCGCGTATTATGAAAATCAACAAACGCAGGAAGAGATTGCCAGCCGCTTTGGTATCTCGCGTATCAAGGTTGGACGTTTGTTAAAGCGGGCGCGGGCGGAAGGGATTGTTGAAATTAATGTCCGCTATCATCCGGTATTTAGCTCTCAGCTTGAACAACAGTTTATTAAGAGCTTTGGCATCAAGCGTGCGCTGATTGCGATCGATCACCATGATGAGGATGAACAGCGCCAGCAGGTGGCATCGCTGGTGTCCACTTACTTGTCCAGTATTTTGAAAAACGGCATGTCTGTGGCGGTCGGGCAGGGGCGCAACGTGGCGGCTGTCGCCAGTCACGTGGGCGTATTTCCAGAACGACACTGCAAGTTTATCTGTGGCATCGGCGGCACGCAGCGCGACGGGGAACTGATTGATGCTGACCATATCAGCCGTCATCTGGCGCGGAAATTTAATGCCACGAGCGAAACGCTGTACGCGCCCGCCTATGTTGAAAATTCGGCACTAAAATCTTCCTTCATGCAAAACCGTTTGATCAATGAAACACTTGAACGTGCAAGCAAGGCGGATATTGCGCTGGTGGGATTGGGTGACATGAACGAAAACAGTTTCATGGTTCAACTCGGCTGGTTTACCTCACAGGAGATCATCACGGCGCGTCAGGATGAGGGCGTGGTCGGAGATATCGCCGGCTATGCTTTTTTAGATATTCAGGGGCGACCAGTGGATACGGTGATGAACGATAGGGTTATCGGGCTGAGTCTCGATCAGTTACGCAAAATCCCTTATGTGATCGCGATCGCCTCGGAAAACACCAAAGCAACGGCGATTCTGGCTGCGCTGCGCTCTGGCATTGTGGATGTGATCGCCACCAGCGCCAGCAATGCCCGCACGGTGTTGAGTTTGATCTCCGCCAAACACTAGTTTCGCCTTACCGTCTCTCATCGCCCATCTGCTTTATCGTTCATCCTCGGTTATCGCGTAGTGCGCCTGCACCGCGCGATTTCTTCCTGTCGCGTATCCGGCTGCTGAACGAAAAACCGTCAAATAAAATAACTATATTAACCAGCATTCCCCCGCAGTTTTTGCCATTCTCGGTAGTTTAGCCATTGGTAAACACTATACCCTAGATAATTCGAGTTGCAGGAAGGCGGCAACTGCGCGAATCCTCAGGAGCTTACACAGGTAAGTGACTGAGGTGAGTAAGGGAAGCCAACGCACATGCAGCTTGAAGTATGACGGGTATATACTGGGTACTCTCGACCCTACAGACACAACAAAACCGAAAAGGTACATAAAATGGATGAACAGCTAAAGCAAAGCGCCCTTGATTTCCACCAGTATCCGATCCCCGGAAAAATTCAGGTTTCCCCGACGAAACCGCTGGCGACGCAGCGCGATCTGGCGTTGGCGTATTCTCCTGGTGTTGCGGCACCCTGTCTGGAAATTGCAGCAGATCCGCTGGCAGCCTACAAATACACCGCGCGCGGCAATCTGGTCGCCGTGATCTCTAACGGAACGGCTGTTCTTGGCCTCGGCAATATCGGCGCACTGGCTGGTAAACCGGTGATGGAAGGTAAAGGCGTTCTGTTCAAAAAATTCTCCGGCATTGATGTTTTCGATATCGAAGTCGACGAGCAGGATCCAGACAAGCTGATCGACGTGATCGCCGCGCTGGAGCCGACGTTCGGCGGTATCAATCTGGAAGACATCAAGGCACCGGAGTGCTTTTATATCGAGAAGAAGCTGCGTGAGCGCATGAAGATTCCCGTCTTCCACGACGATCAGCACGGCACGGCGATCATCTGTACCGCCGCCGTTTTGAACGGCCTGCGCGTAGTCGAAAAAAATATTTCTGATGTGCGTCTGGTGGTGTCCGGTGCAGGCGCGGCGTCTATCGCCTGTCTGAATCTGCTGGTGGCGCTGGGTCTCCAGAAGCACAACATTGTCGTATGTGATTCGCGCGGCGTGATTTATCACGGTCGTGATGAAAACATGGAAGAAACCAAAGCGGCGTATGCGGTGGAAGATAACGGCGCGCGCAAACTGGCCGATGTTATCCCTGATGCGGATATCTTCCTTGGTTGCTCCGGCCCTGGCGTACTGACGCAGGATATGGTGAAAACCATGGCACCGCGTCCGCTGATCATGGCATTGGCAAACCCTGAACCGGAAATTCTGCCGCCGCTGGCGAAAGAAGTGCGCCCGGATGCGATTATCTGTACCGGTCGTTCGGACTATCCGAATCAGGTGAATAACGTACTGTGCTTCCCGTTCATCTTCCGCGGCGCGCTGGACGTGGGCGCGACCACGATCAACGAAGAGATGAAACTGGCCTGCGTGCACGCGATTGCCGATCTGGCGCTGGCGGAGCAGAGCGAAGTGGTGGCCTCTGCTTACGGCGATCAGGAGCTGTCATTCGGGCCGGATTATCTGATTCCGAAACCGTTCGATCCGCGTTTGATTATCAAGATCGCCCCCGCGGTAGCGAAGGCGGCGATGGATTCCGGCGTGGCGACGCGTCCGATCGAAGATTTCGATGTGTATATCGAAAAACTGACCCAGTTCGTCTACAAAACCAACCTGTTCATGAAACCGATCTTCGCACAGGCGCGTCAGCAGCCGAAGCGTGTGGTATTCGCGGAAGGTGAAGATGCGCGTGTGCTGCACGCTACGCAGGAGCTGGTGACGCTGGGTCTGGCGTTCCCGATTCTGATCGGCCGCCCGAGCGTCATTGAGATGCGCCTGCAAAAACTGGGGCTGCAACTGACCATCGGTAAAGATTTCGAAGTGGTCAACAACGAATCGGATCCGCGCTTTAAAGCATACTGGAGCGAGTATTTCGAACTGATGAAGCGTCGTGGTGTGTCGCAGGAAAAAGCACAACGCGCGGTGATCGGCAACCCAACGCTGATCGGAGCCATCATGGTTCACCGTGGCGAAGCGGATGCGCTGATTTGCGGCACGATTGGCACCTATGAAGAGCATTTCGACGTGGTTGAAAAAGTGTTCGGCTACCGTGAAGGCGTGCAGGCGGCGGGCGCGATGAACGCGCTGATGCTGCCGAGCGGCAATACCTTCATTGCCGACACCTACGTCAATGCCGATCCGACGCCGGAACAACTGGCGGAAATCACCCTGATGGCGGCAGAAAGCGTACGTCGTTTTGGTATCGAGCCGAAAGTCGCGCTGCTGTCGCACTCCAGCTTCGGCACCTCCGATTCGCCGACGGCGCAGAAGATGCGTGCCACGCTGGCGCTGGTCAACAAGCTGGCACCGGAACTGGAGATTGACGGCGAAATGCACGGCGATGCCGCGCTGGTGGAAGCGATCCGCCGCGAGCAAATGCCGGACAGCCCACTGAAAGGATCGGCTAACATCCTGATCATGCCGAATATGGAGTCTGCACGTATCAGCTATAACCTGCTGCGCGTGTCTTCTTCAGAAGGCGTGACCGTTGGGCCGGTACTGATGGGTATCTCAAAACCCGTACACATCCTGACGCCGATTGCCTCCGTACGCCGGATCGTGAACATGGTCGCACTGGCGGTGGTAGAAGCACAAACTCAGCCGCTGTAAACGGCCTTACTTGACTAAATCTAAACATCCCGGCTGATTCTGAGCCGGGGTTTTTATGAATGTGGTTATGCTCTTGCCCGCGTCAGCGAATAGCCACTGTAAATGGGTTGAGTGTGCGGTTCTGAAAATCCAGCTTCTTTTAGCAGCGTTTCCAGTTCTGAAGCGCGGAACTGTTTGCCTTTGGTTATATGCAGCATAGTGATGGAGAACATGCCTGCGATGAGAGGACCAGCCTGATCTTCGTCGATTAACATTTCGTAAATCAGAATTTCCCCACCTTTCTTAAGTGACTGTCGGGCATTCTGAAGTAAAAACTGGCACTGTTCTTTATCCCAGTCATGAAGAACATTAGCGGCAAAGATTACGTCATATCCGACAGGCCACTGCTGGTTAAACATATCCAGCGCATGTGTTCCAATGCGTTCCTGCATATTGAACTGGCTAATGTAGTCCTGCGCGACTTCACATACAGTGGGAAGATCCGCAACGGTAAAGGTGGCGGATTTATTTTTTGTCGCCAATGCAATAGATAAACAAGCAGATCCTCCGCCTAAATCCAACACGTGGCAGTTTTCCGGCAGTGTGAGCTGTTGTGCTAAACCAAGCGCGATGGGAAATGAGTGACTGTGCATTGCGGAAGTAATGGTTCGGGCTCGTTCGTTGCTCATTGAGTTTTCCTCCCAGCCGGTGGTCAACAGAATGCCATCACCCATTGCTGTCGGTTTACGCTGCCTGAGTATTTCCATCAGGCTATCATGACTGAGTTGAGCCTCTTTAAACCAGTTGATCATGTGTCCCCAATAAAATGGGCTATCACGTAATAGATAACTATTGCTGACAGGCGTCAGAGAAAAACCACTATTGTTGCTTTGTATCAGGCCAGCTCCGCCAAGTGTGGCGGTAAGGGCTTCAGCGGAGTCACTACTGAGGCCTAATTGTGTGGATAGCTCGTCTAAAGATAATGGTTTTAGCGCCAGTAATTCAAACAGGTTCAGTTCAAGGGAAACGGATAATACGGGAGTCAGTACGTTGGAAAGCCAGATATGCCGAATTAAACTATCCTCATGCTGAGGAAAATCTATATTCTTCATTGTTAACGCCTTTTGTTTTATGTGAATAAATGATATGCAATGTATGTTTTATTAATTCAGCCATGAAAGGTGACTTCCCTTTATTCTTATATAGCATAAGATGTAGGTTACTGTGAAATTACAAAGAGAATGTTGTAAGTGATCGTTATTGGCGTCTTTGTAAGAATTTAGTTAAAATTTTTCAGGAAGTGTATATGATGAATGGTTGTTGTGATTAAGCTAATTATTTCCATTGGAAGTAATTTCTGTAGATTATAAATTTATTTTATCCATTTTGATAAGTAGTTTGAAAGTGATGTAATATTTTATATTAAATAAAGTTTTCCGTCTTTGACATGATGTCATCTAATTACCTTGATTTATCCGCTAAATAATATCAAATCAAAATGAGAAAAATACGCCGAAACCAACGAAAGGCAGCATAAGCGCATCGATATAGATTAGCTCCTATACAAATGAAGATAATTAAGCCTTTTTTATACCGTTAGAGGTTGCGATAAAAATATGTTAGTGATCATTATTGATGGCAGAGATAATATAGAATAAAGGCGTGTTTTTCATGTCTATTTTAACAAAAATCCAACGAGCGACTATCGGTTATGGCTACACGTGCAGTGAACGAAAATACAGTAGCAAAAAGCGGTACAGAAAAGCGTCTCCCTTCGCTGCTTGGTGGGGCGATGATTATTGCAGGAACGATTATCGGCGCCGGGATGTTTTCCCTGCCGGTGGTGATGTCGGGGGCCTGGTTTTTCTGGTCATTTGCCGTGTTGGTGTTTACCTGGTTTTGCATGTACCACTCGGGGTTGATGATACTGGAAGCCAACCTTAATTACCCGGTTGGCTCCAGCTTCGATACGCTGACTAAAGATCTGCTGGGCAAGCGTTGGAATATTGTTAATGGCATATCGATTGCCTTCGTCCTCTATATCCTGACTTATGCCTACATTTCAGCGAGTGGTTCAATCATCCATCACTCGCTTGCTGAGATGTCGATCGACTTCTCCGCACGAACCGGCGGCTTCCTGTTTGCGTTGTTTGTTGCGTTGACCGTGTGGTGGAGTACGGCAGCAGTAAGCCGCATGACCGCATTTTTTCTGGCCGCCAAAGTCCTGACTTTTTTCATGACGTTCGGCAGTCTGCTGTGGAACGTTAAGCCCGTTGTTTTATTCAATGTGGCGGAAGCGTCACCCAGCTATCTGCCATATGTGTTGATGACGCTGCCATTTTGTCTCGCGTCTTTCGGCTTTCATGGCAACGTTCCTAGTTTGGTGAAGCACTACGGTCGTGAACCGCAGATTATCAAGCGCTGTTTGTTTATTGGCAGCGTGCTGGCGTTGGTGATGTATGCCATCTGGCTGATTGGCACGATGGGCAATATCGCTCGCCCTGACTTTATCGGGATTGCCGAGCGGGGCGGTAATATTGATGTTCTGGTGCAGGCGTTGGGTGGGGTGCTGAACAGCCCTTATCTGGACGTGCTGCTCACCGTCTTTTCCAACTTTGCTGTTGCCTGTTCGTTTCTCGGGGTGACGCTGGGACTGTTCGATTATCTGGCGGATTTGCTGAAGTTTGACGATAGCCGAATGGGAAGAGCGAAAACGGCACTGGTGACGTTTCTTCCACCCGTTATCGGTGGGCTGCTGTATCCGAATGGCTTTATTTATGCGATTGGTTTTGCCGGGCTGGCGGCTACGGTGTGGGCGGTGATTACGCCAGCACTGTTGGCTCGCGCGTCGCGCGTCCGCTTCGGTAGCCCGCTGTTCCGCGTGCGAGGTGGCAATGCGATGGTTGCACTGGTGCTGCTATTTGGCATTGGCACCGCGCTGATACACATTCTTTCCAGTCTCGATTTACTGCCAGTTTATCGCTAAGTATGCATCGCCATTCTGCCTTGTCTGCTAAAGCAGAAGCGGCGGGATGGCGAGTGCTTCAGACCGTTACGGTTTTTTCGCCTGCTGTAACCACTTATCCAGTTCATTAGCGAACTGCTGACGATCCCGCTGGCTTAATGCGCTGGGGCCACCGGTTTGTATTCCGCTGGCGCGCATGGTGTCCATAAAGTCCCGCATGTTCAGCCGTTCCCGAATGGTATCCGGCGTATAGCGTTCGCCGCGCGGGTTCAACGCGGCGCCGCCTTTTTCTATCACTTCTGCTGCCAGCGGAATATCGGCGGTGATCACCAAATCGCCCGCTTCAGTGCGGCGTACAATTTCATTATCGGCGACATCAAAACCCGATGAGACGCGCAGCGTGCGGATAAAACGCGACGGCGGCACCTTGATAGTCTGGTTGGCAACCAGCGTGACCTGTGTTTGCGTGCGATCTGCCGCGCGAAATAGCACGTCTTTGATGACGTTAGGACAAGCGTCGGCATCGACCCAAATCTGCATGACTTATGCTTCCTTGTTTTGCGTGTTACTTTCTGCCAGCCAGTCTCTGGCCGGTAAAAAATCTTGATACAGTAGGGCTTCCGGGCTACCCGGTTCTGGCTGGTGCTGATATTCCCAGCGTACCAGCGGCGGCATGGACATCAAGATTGACTCGGTGCGTCCGCCGCTTTGCAGGCCAAACAGCGTACCGCGATCCCAAATCAGGTTGAATTCCACATAGCGGCCGCGGCGATAGAGCTGGAACTCGCGCTCGCGTTCTCCCCACGGCAAATCTTGACGCCGTTCAACAATAGGCAGATAGCCGTCGAGGAAGCCGTTACCGACAGCGCGGATGAAGGCAAAGCTGGTAGCGAAATCTGGCTCGTTGAGATCGTCGAAAAAGAGCCCGCCGATACCGCGTGCTTCGTTACGGTGCTTCAGGAAGAAGTAATCGTCGCACCACTTTTTATAGCGCGGGTATACCTCGTCACCGAACGGCTGGCACAGGTCGTGAGCGGTCTGGTGCCAGTGCACCGCGTCTTCTTTGAAACCATAATAGGGCGTGAGATCGAACCCACCGCCAAACCACCACACCGGTTCTTCTCCCGGTTTCTCTGCGATGAACAGGCGCACATTGGCATGGCTGGTGGGGATGTAAGGACTTAGCGGATGAATCACCAGCGACACGCCCATTGCCTGAAAACTGCGGCCAGCCAGATCGGGACGATGAGTGCTGGCTGAAGGCGGCAACGATTTACCGGTGATATGGGAAAAATTTACGCCAGCGCGTTCAAAGACGCGCCCGCCGGACAGCACGCGACTGCACCCGCCGCCGCCTTCGGCACGTTGCCATTCATCCTTGGCGAAATCAGCTTCGCCATCGATCGCTGCAAGCTGCTGACAGATATCTTTCTGTAAACTAAGCAAAAAATGTTTTACCGTATTGACGTCAGACAGAGTAGGCATCTCGTTTCCCTCGCGATGGTGACACAGTAGTAAGGCAAGCAGTATACCATCAATAAAATTGATCTCCGGTCACTCGTTGTGTGATTCCCGATGGCGGTGCGCAATTTAGGATTGCGTCTGATAAAAATCACGCGATAATCACGATTTACCTTATTACAAAATGGCGACTGTGATGGAAATCCGCATATTCAGGCAGGATGACTTTGAAGCCGTGATCACCCTTTGGGAACGCTGCGACTTGCTGCGCCCGTGGAACGATCCTGAAATGGACATCGAACGTAAGCTCAATCACGACCCCGATCTGTTTCTGGTCGCAGAGGTGAACGGCGAAATCGTGGGGTCGGTGATGGGCGGTTACGACGGCCACCGTGGTTCGGCATACTACCTTGGCGTGCACCCTGATTTTCGTGGCCGCGGCATTGCGAATGCGTTGATTAGCCGACTGGAGAAAAAACTCATTGCCCGCGGCTGTCCGAAGATCCACCTGATGGTGCGTGAGGACAACGATGCTGTCATCGGCATGTATGAAAAACTCGACTACGAGATGGTTGATAGCGTCACGCTGGGAAAACGCCTGATTGAAGATCGGGAATATTGATTTATTCCGATCTTCAAGCGATATCCGTTAATATTTTTTCTTCTCTAGAATATTCCCAATGCTGAGAAAAGGGGCGCCGTTAATGGTGCACCTTTTCTTATTTATTTGCTAACCCATTGTTATAAATGTGTTTATCAGTGTATTGGCCGTTTAATGTCTTGTTTATTCTGATTAACTTTCTTAATTCACCATTTAGTGAGGAATTTACGAACCCTATCGCAATGGTAGAGTTACTGATCGTAATTATTTCAATGGTTCTATTTATTCCACAGGACAATTCTGGTTATTAAAATTCTTTAAAATAAAAAATGATTAGGATCTTGCATTATACCCTCTAATTTACGGTGTGAATCGTGAATTGATATAGCCATGATGGCAGGTGAAGCTATTTATTTTATAAATGAGGCCAATGAATGAAAAAAGATGAGGGTTTTCAAAGTGAAAATAAATTGGAAGTTAATTTTCATGGAGTAAACGAAACAGAAGGAAAAGTAAAATATGAAGAGATAAAAAAACGGCGACCTGGATGTAAGCGGGAAAAGTGTTTTTGCGCACGATAGTCCTTTTTGTAAAAAGGAAATGAAAATGGCAACGTATATAGTAAGAGATCTTGATACTAACATAGAGATTGAATGCCCTGATGATGTGTATATATTAGATGCCTTCGAAGAAGCTGGGGAGAGTTTGCCATATTCATGTCGTGCCGGTTCATGCTCGACTTGTGTAGCATTATTAATTCATGGCGATGTTGATCAGAGTGATGGAAATTTCTTAGAAGCAGAAGATAAGGATATGTTTTTATTAACTTGCTCAGCTTATCCTATTTCTAATTGTGTTATTAGAACCGGTGCTGAAGAGCTACTTTATGAACGAGTTAAATTACGTCGACAGATGCTTTCAGACAAGCTGAGAATTAATATAAATTTTTTATTAGAGTCTGAAGGGTTTAAAGAAAACGGGTATGTTCCTAAAAATAAAGAGGGGAAATCAGATGAAAACTCAGGTGTTACTATCGGTGGAGGTGTGGATTTAGGACAACGAGATAAAAATGAATTGCTACGTGATGGCGTACCGCAAGATCTTGTGGATATATTGTCACCTTATACCAAAATTAAAGGGAGTGTTGCTGCTGAAAAATTAAGAAACTCACCATTAACTTTGAGTGAAAATGACGCTGACTTCTTAACTTCTATTTACACACAAAAAGCACTAAGAGAGGTAGGAAATGCTTTTGATGCCGAATCAGTTGGTTTGAAGTTTAATGAGTTACCGACAAACACACGGACGGCGATAGCAGATTTGGCATTTCAATATGGTAATCTAAAAATAAAAACGCCAAAGTCCTGGGGGTATATTACTCGTAATGAGTGGGATTTGTTTTTGAATGAACTTTGTAGTGGCACACTGAATTTGGCCACCTGAATAGAGGTGATATCATCACCTCACAGTCAAAACAGGTGACATTATGACCGGACGTAACAGACGTAATTTTAGCCCCGAGTTTCGCCTCGAAGCTGCCCAGCTTGTACTCGATCAGCACTACACCGTTGCCGCCGCTGCAACGGCAATGAATGTCGGCAAATCCACGATGGACAAATGGGTTCGACAACTGAAAGAAGAGCGAGCGGGAAAATCACCCACTGCTTCACCCATGACACCTGAGCAGATTGAAATACGTGAGCTAAAGAAAAGACTTCAACGCGTTGAAATGGAAAGGGATATATTAAAAAAGGCTACCGCGCTCTTGATGTCAGACTCCCTGAACAATTCTCATTAGTTGAGAAACTCAGGGCGCGGTTTCCTGTTGCCGTTGTGTGCAACGTGTTTGGGGTTCATCGCAGCAGTTATAAATACTGGCGGCAGCCCAGGAAGCCTGACGCCACGAGAGTGGCATTACTGAGCCTTGTGCGTGAAGTTTATCGCGAAAGTAACGGCTCAGCAGGAGCGCGAAGCATTGCCGCGATGGTCACCACCAAAGGTATAAAACTGAGCCGCTGGCGGGCAACAAAGCTGATGAAAGCGCTCAATATTATCAGTTGTCAGCAACCTGGCCATCGTTATAAGAAGGCGTCTAAGGAACACATTGAGATCCCTAATTATCTGGCTCGCCAGTTTGCTGTTACCGAGCCTAATCAGGCCTGGTGCGGTGATGTGACTTATATCTGGACGGGAAAACGCTGGGCTTATCTGGCTGTAGTACTCGATTTGTTTTCCCGTAAACCGGTTGGCTGGGCGATGTCATTTTTCCCTGATTCAGCACTGACAGGTAAAGCCCTGTCGATGGCCTGGGAAGCACGGGGAAAACCGGCTAATTTACTGTATCACTCGGATCAAGGCAGTCACTATACCAGCAGGAATTTCAGGCAGTTACTGTGGAGATATCAGATAAAGCAAAGTCTGAGTCGCCGGGGAAATTGCTGGGATAACAGCCCAATGGAACGGTTCTTCAGAAGCCTGAAAACAGAGTGGGTACCGGATAATGGCTACACGAATTTTAGCCAAGCCAGCACGGCAATAACGAATTACATCACAGGATATTACAGCCAGCTCAGACCCCATCAATATAATGGTGGTTTGACGCCGAATGAATCAGAAAGATTGTTCTGGAAAAACTCTAAAGCCGTGGCCAGTTTTTGTTGACCACTACACTTAATGATTTTGGTGATGATTATAAAACAAGAAGAAAGAGGGAGGCTGCATTGATTCAGCGTGATATCGCTATGCAGGCTTATTTATACGAAGAACATATGCGAGAGGTGATGAGTTTCTTTGATAATGATTTTTGGTTATGGCGGTAATGGAATTTTTTTTGAATAACGAACAGTATAACTGAGCGTGCCGATAGGACAGGATCGATGCATTAACATCGGTATGAAACTGGAACTGGTTAGATAAACAGTTCCAGTTTTTTATTAGAGAGTTGATATTTATTGAATCAATCGAATGTTTAGAGACCGTAATTTAAATTGTACATTGGCTGACTTTGGGTAGTTCACCATCAGCGATGGAAACTGGCTGGCGATGGTCGTAAGGATACAATAAAGTCCTTAATTGCGTGACAGCCTCATACCGCTTAAAAAGTGTTGCATCGTGCTACTGGATTAGATGATAATGAGTATCAATTAAACTAATGTCATCTGCTTTTTGCCTGTTGAAACCATTATGACGCAGCTAACTTCTTTCTGGAGTGATTTTTACCAGACCCACCAAGGATGGCTGCGGGGATGGCTTTGTAAAAAAATGGGCTGCATTCATCAGGCAGATGATCTTACCCATGACACCTTCCTAAAACTCCTGACGCTTGCTGACCCTACCGCTATCCGACAGCCTAAGGCTTATCTGATGGTGACGGCGAATCACGTCATGATAGATCAGTTCCGTAAGCGTAAACTGGAACAAGATGCGTTATCTGCATTAGCGGTATTAGTTGATGGGGAAGAAGAGCATTCTGCGGAATATCGTGTTGCGATAAGTCAGCTTGTGGCGACGGCGCTGCATATTTTGACCCATGAGTTAGATGAAAAGGTACAACGTGCATTTATTATGGCGCGCGTGGAAGGGCACGATTATCGGACGATTGCTGAGGCGCTGCACGTGAGTGAAAGTAGCGTAAAGCAATATCTGGCGAAAGCGATGGTGCATTTCCATAGTCGGATCTTCTTCCAGGAACATGATGAAGCGTAACGCTGACTTTGAGCAGATCCAGCAGCAAGCCGCTGAATGGGTACTACGCTTCTCAGAGGTCGAACAGGATAGCGACGACGCGATATTACTGCACAAAGAGTGGCAGCAGTGGTGCCTGAGCGACGTCCGCCATTCTGTGGTTTATCATCAGATGCAGCAATTATGGGCAAGTGCTGCCATCACGCCAGCGGCGACATCCCGCAAATCGCGCTCATCCCGTTATGTTGCTCTGGCGATTTTCATCGCAGGTGGTTGGTTACTAAGCCAACTGCCTTATTCTTATTGGTTGGCCGATCAGCGTACTGTTGCTGGTGAAGTCCGGCGCATTGTGCTGGATGACGGTAGCGAATTGATGCTGAACAGCAATTCAGCTGTGAATATTTCCTTTACACCACAAAAACGAACGATCACGTTGCTACGTGGTGAAGTTTACGCGCATGTTGCTAAAGATCCGCGTAGCAGACCGTTTGTGATTGACAGTGCACAGGCAACGGCTCAGGCACTGGGTACTCGCTATAGCGTACGTGATACAGGAGAAGATACGCTGGTGAGCGTTGACGAATCTCGTGTACGTGTGACCGCACATGGGAACTCGGATATCCGCCTTGATCTTGGTGCTGGTCAGCAGGTTGGGCTTGATCGGCTCCATATTACCCGGCCAGTGGGGGCATCAACGGAAGCGGGTTGGATTCACAACCAATTGATTTTTGAAAATGCCCCGTTCATTCAGGTTGTTGATGAACTTTCCCGTCATTACCCAGGGCTAATTTATCTGGATCCGCGTCAGCGTCAGGAACTCGACAGTCTGCACTTTACCGGCGTTCTGCCATTGAATGACAGTCAGCAAGCGCTCGAACTACTGAAACATTCCCTTCCCATCTCCGTCCGGCAGTCTCTCGGCTACCTTGTCTGGATTAGTGAAAATAAAAACCGTTAATAATCAATAGTAAACAGTTAATTTAAATATAAATGATAATTATTTTTATTTTCTTCTGCCCGATTTTTGCTGAACAACGTCTTCTCTCCTGAAAACATAAAATAATTCAGGGTAAATTCATGCGTAATTTTTTGGGGATGCGTAACACAATTTGGCCGACTGCGATGCTAACGCTGGCGTTAAGCGGAGGCAGCTCGGCGTTTGGCGCAACGGCACTAGCGCAATCAATACACCTTCCTGCACAGTCATTGGAAAAATCATTAACACAGTTGGCACGGCAGACGGGGGTCAATTTTGGTGTTGATAGCCAACTGGTTGCAGGGAAACAAGCTCCTGCGTTGGAAGGAAACTACACGGTGGAACAGGCTTTGGACAGGTTATTGAACAGTAATAACCTTTATGCCGAGCCTACAGGAACCGGTAACGCTTTTATCATTCGCCCAATGGCTAGCGTGCCTGCGGCGGATGATGTACAGAGCATACCTACGGGTGCAGAGAATAGCCGAACAGGAAATGAAGGGCGTGGCGATGTAATCATGGTAAAAGCGCAGATTACGCCGGGGCCGATGGAGATCGGTAGCCAACAATTGGTGGCTGAGGAAATCGCAAAAAAGCCGACGAGTAATGGAAATATCACTGAATTGCTGCGCACTAATCCAAATGTGCAATTTTCTGAAACGTCACGCAACAGTGAGACACCGGGGGAACTGGCCCCAGATGTTGTCTCGTTCCACGGTGAGAAGTTCTATAACAACAACTTCATGATCGACGGGATGTCGAATAACGATCGCCTGAACCCTGGTGTGAATGTCGGTGAGGTGGGGTCTACTGCCAATGGGAATGCCGCTGATGATTTCCCATCTGGTCATCCTGAATCCTTCTGGATTGACAGCAGTCTGATTGACAGTTTGTCGGTTTACGACAGTAATGTGTCGGCTAAGTATGGTCAATTCACTGGCGGTGTAATTGATGCAAAACTTAAGAAACCTTCGTTTACCGAGCCGTCTGGTTCTGTCTCTTACCGTACGACGCGTTCGTCATGGACGAAATATCATCTGGAGAAAAAAGATGAAGCCTCGTTTAGTGCCGCAACTACGCTTAAGAGGCAGCCTAAATTCACCAAAAATTTTTATAACCTGAACGTTAGCCAGCCCTTGAATGATAATGCGGCGCTGATGTTTGTGTATAGCCGTAAGGAATCTGATATCCCATTCTGGCATACGATTTTTCAAAAATGGGAAGATCAATCGCGCGAATCCGAAACCTATATGTTACGTGGCGCGTGGGATGCTAATGAACGAAACCAATTTAGCTTATCACTCATGCATTCACCCCATAGTGCAAGCTATGTGCGTTCCAATATTAAGGGTGCTGGTTTTACTGCTGAAGGTGGTGGATATAACGCCAACCTGAAGTGGGATAATCAGAATAAATGGGGAAAAGTTGCCACACAGTTAATATGGAAGCAGAACGAGAACACCATCAAGAACGAAGGTGATAACTTTTATGCCTGGGCTAAAACAGACAGTATTGACTGGGTATCGAGCTTTTCTGGAACTGCTGCTCAGCAGGGGGGATATGGCACGGTAAGAACTGAGCAATCGGGCATTAACTTCAAACAAGATTGGCAGCTAAATCCTTTTTCTGCATGGGGAGTACAACACCAGTTTGATTTTGGTTTTGATACCGATTTTTCCAAAGCTCGCTACCAACGTAGAGACACCTCTTACAGCTATACAGTAGCAGTCAAAAGCGCTGCGATAGTATGTGAAAGCGGTGACTCAGCTTGTATCAACGGTGAACAGTACCTCAGCCAAAGAGCGGTTTATGAAGCGTCTGATGTGAGCGTAGCCGCCAGTACTTACTCGGTTTATTTACAGGATACGCTGACGGCTTCCCGTTTAACAATGGTACCCGGCGTTCGCGTTGATTATGACGACTACATGAAAAACATGAACGTCTCACCACGCTTCAGTACCAGTTATGACGTTTGGGGCGATCGTTCCACCGAGGTTTTCGGTGGGGTGAATCGTTACTATGCTGGCAATGTGTTGGCCTATAAGCTGCGTGAAGCACGCAAGCAACCGTATACCGAATGTCGAGCTAATACGCTGACTAATGTCGGTGGATGTACCCAAAAATCAACGAATGTAACGCCCGATGAATGGGTCTTTGGTAGGAAGCTTAACCAAGCTAATTACCGATACACGTCATTAAATACTCCTTACAGTGATGAACTCAATCTCGGTGCGCAGCAGCGAATTTATGACACCGTTTGGACTTTGAAATGGGTTCATCGTGAAGCAAAAGACCAATTTGCTGCTGAGAGAGATACAGCGACAAAAACCTATGAGTTAACCAATAACGGTAAATCCGAATCAGACACATTTAGTTTGATGGTCAAGCCTGTTTCCCCCATTGAATGGAACTCTACGGTATTCAGTTGGTCGGCGGGAGCGAATATTCATAAAAGTACCTCCTCAAATAAGGACTATGACACTGAGGCAGATCTCGATCGCCAGATTATCTATAACGGAAAAATGATCAGAGCGATTGATAAACCCGCCGATAATTACAACCGCCCTTGGACGGCGTTTCTTGAGCTGAATACTGAAATACCCAACTGGCGTTTAGATTGGACACAGCGTTTAAGTTATGTCGGTGGCTATAAAGCCATTAAACGTACTGAAACCATTAACTGCCCAGATGACGACCGCTGTTCCGGGTATGTCGGTTCTACTGATGTTTATGAAGAAGAACAGTATGGCAACAATATGTTGTTGGACTGGCGTATCGCCTACACCCAGCCATTAGGTAAGCAGAATCTAAAAGTGGGCGTAGATGTACTCAATGTCCTAAATAAAGCCAACAAGAATGAATCTAATTATGGATTAGGTCGTCAGTTCTGGCTGGATGTGACGTATTCATGGTAAGTGATAAAAATAATAAAGGTCAGTGATGAAAAGTAAAATCATGTATTGGCTGGCGGGCGTTATTTGCCTGTTAGCGGGAAGCGTGGTGAGCCAGGCCGAAGAAGTGAAAAGTCCGTTGCCGGTTTTTAAAGAAGGAACGCTGGCGAATGGATTGCGTTATACCCTCGTGCCGCTGGAAGGGCAGAAAGCGCGGGTAGATGTTCGCCTGATTGTGGATGTCGGTTCGATTGATGAGAAGGACAACGAGTCCGGCGTCGCGCATATGGTGGAGCACATGGTGTTCCGCGCCAGCGAGGCGTTTCCTCAAGGTGTGAGTACAGAACTGCACAAACAGGGATGGGGACGCGGACAGAGCTATAACGCGGTGACCAACTACGAACGCACCATGTACATGATGAGCCCGCCGAAAGGGAATCGCGATCTGGGGACGACCTTGCAGGCGCTGAGCCAGATGACCGGTCATGCCAAGCTGCTGCAAAGCGATCTCGATGATGAGCGCAAAATTATCCTGGAAGAGTGGCGCGGCAAGCTGGGCGTAGCGGAACGCATGAACCAGCAGCGCGTACAGGCGATTCGCCATGATTCTCGCTATCCTTCCCGCCCGACGATTGGCACCGAACAGTCGATTAACGACACGCCGGCTAGCGTACTACAGGATTTCTATCAGCGCTGGTATCACCCGTCGAATATGCGGTTGATGATTATCGGTGATATCACGCCTGCGGAGGCGGAGCGCGATATTCAACGCTATTTTGCACCGTTGCCGAATGTTGCTGTGCCAGCCCGTGATTACTATGAGCCGTTACTGAAACCGCAGCTCAACGTGGCGCGTTTGCAGGATAGCCAAAGTGGTAGCAGTCAGGTGTCGTTTGTCTACCGTTTCAATGATAAAGACACCTTCGGCCAATCCGATTTTCGTCATCGTTTGCTCACCCAAATCACGATGTCTGCGGTTACGCGTCAGGTTCGTCGCCAGCAGGCGGAGTTGCCACAAGATGCCAGTAGTTTGGTGATACGTAAATCGGATATCGGTAAAACGACGGCCGCGCTGGGCTTTTTCGCCAATGTGATGCCGGGTGGTCATGACGCCGCGATTTCTGCCGTACTGAAAGAAATTGAACGATTCAAACGCTATCCGTTAAACGAACAGGACATCGCGGAGATCACCTCCGATATTCGTGAAGTCGCACAGCGTATGAGCGATACCCCTGAGTCGCGTGAATTTGCAGACTGGGTTCAGCAGTTGACCATCGTCTGGCAGCAGGATCGCCCGTATGTCGGCAGCCAGCAGCGCGGTACAGATGCACTGGACGCGCTGGACACCATCACCGCGGAAGAGGTGAACCGCCATTGGCAACGTTGGTTAGCTTCTCCAGATACGCTGGTACAATTTAGTGTGCCGGGTGCGACACCTTTCACGCTGCCGAAGCCGGAGGCGATGCGTAAGTTACAGGCGCAGTGGGCGGCAGCGACGCTGGCACCGTTACAGGTGGAAAAAGAAAAAGTCATCCCTGAGCTTCCTGCCGTGACGCAAAGCGGAAAGCGTACGGCGGTGAAAGCCTTTGCGGCGCAGAAGGTCGAGCAGTGGCAGTTGAGTAATGGCGATCGCGTCGTGTGGCTGCGCGCGCCGGAAGCGGGCAAGAAAGTGTATCTCACCGCGACGAGTCAGGCTGGATTCATGGCGACGTCGCTGAATCCGTGGCAGGCACAGTTGGCGAGTCAACTGGTCAATCAGAGCGGCCCTGCGACATGGAGTGGTGAAGCGCTAACGAACTGGAAAAAAGATAAATCCCTGTCGTTGAGCATCGATCAGGAAGCGGATCAACTGACGGTAAACGGGAGCGCCCCCACTGAGCAACTAGCCAGTCTGCTGGGGTTATACCGCGAGCTGAATGTGGCACCGGGTATCGATCCTGAGGTGATGAAAGAGAGCATGATGAGTCTGGCGCGTCAGAAGGCCAATGACGATCAGTCTGTTTCAGGAAAACGTGCCAGCGAAATCACTACGCTGCGTTTTGGTGGGCCAAGCTGGCAGCAGCCTGAAATTGCCGAGCTGAAGCAAATTACGGCACCGGCGTTACTGTCACAGTGGCATAAAGCCGCTTTTGCGCCAGTCACCTACTATCTGATCGCCGATATGCCTGCTGCACAGATTTTGCCGCAGGTTGAACGCTATCTCGCGACGATCCCACGTCAGCCAGCCAGTGACGTGAAATCACATCTGGCGCTGCCGGGTAAACGTGAAGCGACATCGGCTATCAATATCGAGCCGCGTGCCGATATCCTGACCTGGAGCTTCACACCATATACGTGGACGCCACAAGCCGCCGTGCAGGTGAGTATTGCTCGTAATATTGCGAATAAATACCTCAAGACGAGCCTGCGTGATGACGCACTGGGTATTTACCGCATGCGTGTCGATAGCGAGCTGGAAGATAAGAAACAGCGTATTGAGACGGAAGTGAGTTTCAGCAGCGCGCCAGAACGTGCGCAGGAGCTGTGGAAACTGGCCGAGCACGTCTTTGCTGAACTGCCGACGAAGATTACTCAGGAAGATGTGGACGATCAAAAAGCACAGTTTATCCGTGCAGAAAAAGGGCGTCAGAGCGATCTCATGACAATACAGCGCCGCCTGCTTCTGAGCTACCGTCACTATGACGATCCGCGCTATCTGAGCAGTGTATCCAAACTGGCTGACAGCATCACGCTGGAAGGCGTGCGGGCGATGTCGGCGAAGCTATACAACCCGGATAACCGCGTGCTTTACATCACCTTGCCGCAAGAGGTGAAAGAGTGAAAAAGATTGCGGCACAGTTTGCCGATCTCTGCCGTCCCTTCTGGGGCGGCAAACGCAGCTGGCAGGCATGGCTCCTACTGCTCGTAACCATTTCGATGGGTGGGATGATCGTCTATCTCAATGTGTTGTTAAACGAGTGGAGTAAGACGTTTTATGATGCGTTAGGCGCATTCGACAGCAATTTGCTTCTGTCTCTGATGAAAGAATACGGCGTTTACATCCTGCTCTATATCGGGTCGATCGTGTATCAGGAGTGGTTTACCAAACTGCTGATTATCCGTTGGCGTACCGCGTTAACCGCCGAGCTGGTAGATAGCTGGCTGGCGAAGCGGGCATTTTATCGGATGTCAGTTGCGGGCAAGATTGATAACCCAGACCAGCGTATTGCCGAAGATATCAACCTGTTTGTCGACAAAGCCGTTAGTCTGGTCATCGAATTTTTGATCGTGACCGCTCGTTTGTTCTCTTTCGTCGTCATTCTGTGGGGATTATCGGGCGTTCAGCGCTTTACCCTGTTTGGCAAAGAGTGGGTAATCGAAGGTTATCTGGTCTGGATCGCTATTCTGTATACGCTGCTCGGCAGCCTGATTACGCATGTGGTCGGGAAACGTCTGCATAATATTAATTATGAGAAGCAAAAGGCAGAGGCCGATTTCCGTGCGGCGCTGCTGCGTAAGCATGATAACGCCGAGCAAATCGCGCTGTACGGCGGCGAAGCGCAAGAGAAAAGCCATCTTCAGCGGCATTTCTCTGCCATCGTGTCGAACTGGGGGCGTTTTATGAATGCCGAGCGTAATCTGGGCTTCTTCACCACAGGCTATATGCGTGTAAGCCAGATTGTGCCGATCTTTGCCGCTCTGCCTGCTTTCCTGAGTAAAACAGTAACGCTGGGCGGGTTGATGCAGATCCGCGGGGCGTTTGCGCAAGTGCACGGTGCGTTGAGCTGGTTTATCCATAAGTACAAAGAGTTCGTGATTCTTTCTGCCAGTATGGCGCGTCTCAGCCAGTTCAAGGAAGAAATCAAACGTCACCAGTCTGAACAGGTCGATGCGCCGGTAGGACAGGATTTACGTATTGATCAGCTTTCTTTCACCACGCCGCAGGGTTCTCCGCTGTTGCAACATGTGGATCTGAGTTGCGAAGCGGGGAGCTGGAGTAAATTTGCTGGCCGCAGCGGGCTAGGGAAGTCAACGCTGCTGCGTACGTTAAACGGTCTGTGGCCCTATTACGATGGTCGCTGGCAGGCACCGGAAGGGCGTAGTTTGCTGTTACCGCAGCAAAGCTATCTGGGGCAGGGGACGCTGGCGGAGATTCTCTGCTATCCGCACCCGCCGCTGGCTGACAGCGAGATGCTGCGTCAGACGCTGGACAGCGTCGGGCTGGGCGCGTGGCGCGATCGTCTGGATGAGCAACTGAACTGGGATCGGGTGTTCTCCGGCGGTGAGCGGCAGCGTGTTGCCTTTGCCCGTGCGTTGATCGCCAAACCCGATACGCTCTATCTGGATGAAGCGACCAGCAATCTGGATCATGACGCTGCCAGACAGCTTCTTGCCTTGGTCAAGATGGCGTTGCCTGCGTGTACCGTGGTGGCGATTACGCACCAGACGGAGCTGGACGATCTGTTCCCGCACCGTTATGACTTAACCGATTTTTCCTCACAGCGCAGTTGATGTTGTTCGCAGGCCTTCCGACGTTCGGGAGGTCTCAAACTGTTGATAAATCTATTCGACGAATGAAAACGGGAGTAACGGAATAGAAGAGTAAAGCGTTTGCGCCATGGACAAAAGCGTCAGGAACGCTTTTGAACGTCGCTTGCGACGGCCCTGCAAGGGTGAATCTCAGGGATGAGATTCATATCTGCGCAAGCCGAGCGCACATGGACGTGTTTACAGCGACTTTACGATCTATCCGTTACCCCCGCACTCTGCGGCCTTTGTCTGTCGTTCTGGTAGGTTTCTTTTCTCATGCCCTCTATAATCTTCCGCAGGATTATCCCGTCTTTACGGCACTTTTCGTCGCTTGCAGACTCCAATTCCCATCTTGCCAGGGTGGCTGACGCCGGAAGCCGTTCAATTTTGAGGAGTACATACCATGAATTTTCGCCCGCTGGGTTTATCGCTGGTGCTGGGGTTACCGCTGTTTCTGAGCGGATGCAGCACGCTTTCCCATTTCTCCTGGTCCAGCCTGTCGCCGTTTAACTGGTTTGGCAGTTCGCTGGAGGTGACTGATGCGGGTGTTGGTGGCATCAATGCTGGTACGCCACTGTCCGAAGGGGCGCTACAGAGCGCGCTGGATGGCGACTATCAACTGCGTAGTGGAATGGGTACCTCCAACGGTCAACTGGTCGCGTTTTATCAAGCGCTGGATGGGAAAGACGTGAAGATGATCGTCAGCGGTCAGCCGAAGGGCAGCGTACGCAAAGTTGAGGTCATGGATCCGGCGGTAGGCAGCGCAGGCGGTGTGAAAATCGGTGACGCCTTTAGCAATACCTACAGCAAAGCATTTGAATCCTGCCAGTTAGGGCAAGGTGATGATGCGCAGAGTGTGGAATGTGCCGCGCCGCAGAGTACGCATATCAGCTACCTCTATTCCGGCGAATGGAGCGGCCCGGAAGGCTTGATGCCGCCTGACGATATCCTGAAAAACTGGAAAGTGAGTAAGATTGTGTGGCACGCGCAGGCGCGAAACTAACTTGCGTTGACGCAAGGTAAACGTCAGGCGGCTTCCGGTATGATAGCGGCGCCGCCTGATAGTTTTTCGGTGGTCGCACGCGCCATCGCTATAGTCGTAAGCCATAATCGTAGTAAACCATAACAACAAAAGAGAAAACTGACGCTTGAGGAAGCAGAAATGACACCAATTCAAAGCGGTATTTTGTTGGAACACCGCCGTTTTGCCATCTTTATGGAAGCGATGATTCAGGGAGAGTTTGATGTTATCCGGCAGGGATGCAAAAAATTCTGTCAGACGTTACAAGAGCTACAGCAGCAGTATCCCGATGCGGGATTAGGCGCGGTGCTGGCATTTGGCAACGATGTCTGGCGCGATCTGGACTGCACTCGCGGCGCGGCGGAACTGAAACCCTTTACGCCGCTGGGTAACGGGCTTGCACCTGCTACGCAGCGCGATTTGTTGATCCACATTCAATCGCTGCGCCATGATGTGAATTTCACGCTGGCACAGGCGGCGCTGGCCGCGTTTGGTGGCGCAATTCGTATCGAAGAAGAGACGCACGGTTTCCGCTGGGTGGAAGATCGCGATCTCAGTGGTTTCGTTGACGGCACGGAAAACCCGCAGGGCGATGCCCGCCATGCCGTGGCGATTATCCCAGAAGGCCAACCGGATGCGGGCGGCAGCTACGTCTTTACCCAACGTTGGGAACACAATCTGAAGCAGCTACAGCGGTTTAGCGTAGAGCAGCAAGAACAGATGATCGGGCGCACCAAGCGGGACAACGAAGAGCTGTCTTCTGATGAACGCCCTGTGACATCACATCTCAGCCGTGTGGATTTAAAGGAAGACGGCAAAGGGCTGAAAATCCTGCGTCAGAGCCTGCCTTACGGCACCGCGAGTGGGAAGAACGGGCTTTACTTTGTCGCCTACTGCGCACGTCTGCATAACATCGAGCAGCAGTTGCTGAGCATGTTCGGCGATCGTGACGGCAAACGCGATGAGATGCTGCGCTTTACGCGCGCTGTCAGCGGCAGCTACTTCTTCGCGCCGTCTCTGGATCAACTTTTATCGCTATAAGATCCAACGCGTTTTCCTGATGCCTGTATTTGTGCAGGCATCAGGCTATCGGGCCATACCTTCTTTCTCCATTCCGCTTTTTCTTCCTATCTCTTTTGTCTTGGGGTTATGTCCTTTAACGCTTAAAAATCCCGAAATGTTATATATAAAGGTTATATGTTGACCACCACTTCCCCCTACACTGAGTTGCGCTGACAAGTGCATTTTTTTCAAAAAATAGCTATGCAAACGATAGATCCCCCATAACAAGGCCTAGCGAATAGGCGCTAACTCTGGCAGGACATAAAATGAATCACGTACAGGTGAAAGGCTGGCTGGTGAAAGGTTCTCTGGCGCTGTCATTGCTGCTGGGTGGTCAGAGCGCAGTCTCTGCTACCGAGCTGCTGAACAGCTCTTATGATGTGTCGCGTGAGCTATTTGTGGCGCTCAATCCCGGTTTTGAAAAACAGTGGTTTTCGCAGCACCCTAACGATCCGCTGACGATCAAACAATCGCATGCTGGCTCGTCTAAACAGGCGCTGGCTATTTTGCAGGGCCTAAAGGCCGATGTCGTGACCTATAACCAGGTGACGGACGTCCAGATCCTGCACGATCGCGGGCAGTTGATTCCCGCCGACTGGCAGGCGCGTTTACCGAATAACAGTTCTCCGTTCTACTCGACCATGGCGTTTCTGGTTCGCAAAGGCAATCCTAAAGGGATTCACGACTGGAACGATCTGGTGCGTGATGATGTGAAGCTGATTTTTCCGAATCCGAAAACCTCCGGCAATGCCCGTTACACCTACCTTGCAGCCTGGGGCGCGACCAGTAAAGCCAACGGTGGCGACGAGGCCAAAACCCGCGCGTGGATCACGCGTTTTCTGGCAAACGTTGCAGTATTTGATACTGGCGGCCGTGGTGCAACCACCACGTTTGTGGAGCGCCAGTTAGGTGATGTGCTGATCAGCTTTGAATCCGAGGTGAATAACATCCGTAATCAGTACAGTGCCGAGAACTACGAGGTGATCGTCCCGAAGGTCAACGTGCTGGCGGAGTTCCCCGTGGCGTGGATCGATAAGAATGTCGAAAAGAATGGCACCGAGCAGGCGGCCAAAGCCTATCTGAATTATCTGTATAGCCCGGAAGCGCAGAAAATTATCACGGATTTTTACTATCGCGTGAATAACCCTGAACTGACGCAAACGCTGAAGTCCCGCTTCCCAGAAACCACCTTATTCCGGGTGGAAGACCAGTTTGGCACGTGGCCGCAGGTGATGAAAACCCACTTCGACACCGGTGGTGAGCTGGATAAATTGCTGGCGGCTGGTCGTCAGTAATGGCTTTGGGGTCGGGTAACCTCTTTTCTGGTTCAGGTAAACGGGTGCTGCCGGGATTCGCATTGAGTCTGGGCAGCAGCCTGCTGTTCGTCTGTCTGATTCTGTTACTGCCCTTAAGTGCGCTGGTCATGCAGCTTTCGGAAATGAGTCTGACGCAATACTGGGCGGTGATTTCCAATCCGCAGGTGGTGGCTGCTTACAAGGTGACGCTTCTGGCCGCGGGATTGGCGACAGTATTCAATGCGGGATTCGGCCTATTGATGGCGTGGATTCTGACGCGCTATCGCTTTCCCGGCCGTGCTTTACTGGATGGACTGATGGATTTGCCCTTTGCGCTCCCCACCGCCGTCGCGGGGCTGACGCTGGCCGCGCTGTTTTCAACCACCGGCTGGTATGGCGCATGGCTGGCTGAATTCGGCATCAAGGTCTCGTACACCTGGCTAGGGATTACGGTGGCGATGGCGTTCACCAGTATTCCCTTTGTGGTGCGTACCGTTCAACCGGTACTGGAAGAGCTGGGGCCGGAATATGAAGAGGCGGCGCAGACGCTGGGGGCGAATCGCTGGCAGTGTTTTCGCTATGTCATTTTACCGGAATTGACCCCGGCGCTCTTAACGGGCACCGCGATGTCGTTTGCCCGCAGTCTGGGCGAATTTGGCGCGGTCATCTTTATTGCAGGGAATATCGCCTGGCAGACGGAAGTCGTTTCGCTGATGATTTTTATCCGCTTGCAGGAGTTTGATTTCCCTGCCGCGAGCGCGATTGCTTCTGTTGTGTTAGCGGCATCTTTATTGATCCTGTTTGCCGTCAACGTGCTGCAAAGTCGTTTTGGTCAACGAACCCGGAGCGTGTAATGGCTGAGATTCCTGGCGTGACGGCTCGGCGTCACGCTCGTCCTGTTCGGCAGGAACGCAACCGGGGGAGGGCAGCGCTGATTGCGCTGGGCGTGATATTATCGCTCATCATGCTGGTCATCCCTTTGGTGTCAATTTTTGCCGCGGCGCTGGCGCACGGGCTAGGGGGCGTCTGGCGTAACCTGAGCGATCCTGACATGCTGCATGCGATTGGTCTCACGCTGCTGGTGGTTGCGATTGTCGTACCGGTAAATCTGGTTTTTGGCACGCTGCTGGCGTGGCTGGTCACGCGCTTTCAGTTTCCGGGGCGGCAATTGCTGCTCACGCTGATCGACATTCCTTTTGCCGTCTCGCCGGTGGTAGCGGGTTTGCTGTATCTGCTTTTTTACAGCACCAACGGGCCAGTTGGCGGCTGGCTGGATGAACAGGGGCTACAGCTGATGTTCGCCTGGCCGGGCATTGCTCTGGTGACCATATTCGTGACCTGCCCGTTTATGGTCAGGGAGCTGGTTCCGGTGATGATGAGTCAGGGCAGTCAGGAAGAAGAGGCGGCTGTGCTGCTTGGTGCCTCGGGCTGGCAGGTGTTCTATCGGGTGACGCTACCGAATATTCGCTGGGCGTTGCTGTACGGCGTGGTACTGACGAATGCCCGTGCGATTGGCGAGTTTGGTGCGGTATCCGTGGTGTCGGGGGCGATTCGTGGTGAAACCTATACGCTGCCGCTACAGGTCGAATTACTGCATCAGGACTATAACAGCGTGGGCGCGTTTACCGCTGCGGCGCTGTTAACCGTGATGGCGATATTGACGCTGTTCATCAAAAGCGCTTTGCAGTGGCGGGTAAAACGGCAAATGGCGCAAGGGCGGGAACAGAATCCGCCTGAAAAGCAGTAAATTGAGATTGCTGGCAAAGTCAGATTTTAGGGGAAACACAGAGATGAGGTTCCCGTAGGGATACCTCGCCCTGTGTATCTCGAATTAACCATCATGGGTTTGTCAGCAACGTTAATTTTATCGTTCACTCCGTAAGTGGGTGGGACTTTTTAGGACTCAACTTGTGACAACGCTTGAGCAGTGTATTGGCAATACCCCGCTGGTGAAATTGCAGCGCCTGACGCAGGGGCTGAACAGTGAAATTTGGCTGAAGCTGGAAGGGAATAACCCCGCCGGATCGGTAAAAGATCGGGCGGCACTCTCTATGATCCAACAGGCAGAGAATCGCGGGGACATTACTCCCGGCGATCGGCTGATCGAGGCGACCAGCGGGAATACCGGCATTGCGCTGGCGATGATTGCGGCGGTAAAGGGCTATCGGTTACGTCTGCTGATGCCGGACAACATGAGCTATGAACGTCAGACTGCGATGCGCGCGTATGGCGCAGAACTGGTTCTGGTTAATCGCAAGTTAGGGATGGAAGGGGCGCGGGATCGGGCAAAACAGATGGTGCAGGCTGGGGAGGGGAAAACGCTGGATCAGTTCAATAACCCGGACAATTCGCTGGCGCATTTTCTCACGACTGGCCCGGAGATCTGGCAGCAAACGGCGGGTAAGCTGACCCACTTTATCTCCAGCATGGGAACGACCGGCACGATATCCGGCGTCAGCCGCTATCTGAAGCAGCAGAACCCAGTAATCTGTACGGTCGGGCTACAGCCTGCGGAAGGCAGCCATATTCCCGGTATTCGCCGTTGGTCACTGGACTATATGCCGGGCATTTTCCGCGCCGATTTGGTCGATCGTATTTTGGATATGACACAGGTCGATGCCGAGAATACGCTGCGGCAACTGGCGCGTCAGGAAGGGATCTTCTGCGGCGTCAGTACCGGCGGCGCGGTTGCTGGCGCACTGCGGATGGCTGCGGAAAACCCCGGCAGCGTGATTGTGGCAATCGCCTGCGATCGCGGCGATCGGTATCTGTCCACCGGGGTATTTGACTAACGTTACTCGTCATACTTCGAGTTGCATGTGCGTTGGCTGCGTTCAAATACTCGGCCCGTCGTGGGCCTCGCCCTGAAGGGCCGCTGCAAGCAGCGTTCAAATCTGCTCCCGGCAGATTTGTCACCCGAATCACTTACTTGAGTAAGCTCATCGGGATGAAATGAGAGACATCCTGTCTCTCACCGGAGGCCAGCCGTTGGCTGGTCAAATTCGTTCCCGACGAATTTGTCCCTCTCTTGCCGCGTTATTCGGCCTTACGGCCTCCCCCTCCGGGGTCAGCGCAAGCGCTGTTCAAAAACGCCTTGCCGTTTTTGTCCTGAAACTCGAATTATTTAGAGTAACGGAGCTGGCTATTCTCGCTCCAGTGCGTGGATCGGTTCCATCCGCGCCGCACGGCGGGCGGGGAAGAAGCCGAAGATAATGCCGATCAGGCTGGAGCACAGGAATGCAGCAATAATCGATGAACTGGAATAGCTCATCGCGAAATTGCTGCTGAACTGTGCAAACAGCACGCCGATAGCCAGCGACAGCGCCACACCGATTATGCCGCCGAACAGGCAGACCAGCACCGCTTCGATCAGAAACTGCTGCATGATGTCGCTGGTGCGTGCGCCGACCGCCATACGAACGCCGATCTCTCGGGTTCGCTCCGTGACGGAGACCAGCATGATGTTCATGACACCGATACCGCCGACCAGCAGCGAAATCAGCGCAATCATCGACACCAGCAGCGTGAGCGTGGTGGTGGTTTTCTCGATCATCTGACGGATGCTGTCCGTGTTCATGACAAAAAAATCTTTCGTACCGTGCCGTTGCGTGAGCAGGGCGGTGATGCTTTTCTCGGCGACATTCATATCAATATTGTCTTTCACCCGCACCGTGATGCTTTTCAGGTAGGACTGCCCGACCATGCGCTTCATCACGGTGGTGTACGGCACCCAGACATTCAGGTTTTCGTCGCTGCCGAAGCCGCCCTGATTCTTACTGACGACGCCGATAATCCGAACGGGCAGTGAGCCTAGCAGAATCACTTGTCCAATGGGATCTTCGCCGTGGGGAAAGAGCTTGTTAAGCGTGTTTTTGTCAATCACCGCGTCCTGCGCCAGTTCATCGACGCTGCTGCGAGGGAAAAGCACACCGCGTTGCAGCGTGTAACCACGCACGGTGAAGAACTGTTCACCCACCCCAGAAACGCTGGCAGACACGGCAATGTTGCTATAGCGCATCGTGACGCTGGTGGAGATAGACGGGGTGACGCTATGCACGTAGGGTTGCTGTGTCAGGGGTTGAATATCGCTGGCCCGCAGCGTTTGGATCGCGCTGGCATCCATGTCGCCGAAGTCTTTGCCAGGGAAAATGTCCAACGTGCTGGTGCCCATCGAGTTGATGTCGGCCAGCACTTGCTCCTGCGAGCCTTTTCCCAGTGCGACCACCGAAACAACCGACGCGATGCCGATAATGATGCCGAGCATGGTCAGAAAAGTGCGCATCCGCTGGGCGTTCATCGCCAGCAGTGCCATTTTGAATGCGTCAATAAAGCGGTCTTTGAACTGGTTCAGAGCCGAGGCCGTCGGAGAACTAGCGGCCTCGGGCGACGGCGCGGTGGCCTCTTCGGGACGCGTTTGTCGGTCGGCAATCACTTCGCCATCGCGCAGTTCGATGATGCGCTGCGCGTGCTCGGCAATCGTCATATCGTGGGTGACGATCACGACGGTATTGCCCTGTCTGTGCAGATCGCGAAGTATGCTCAGCACCTCGTTGCCGCTGTGGGTGTCCAGCGCACCGGTGGGTTCATCCGCCAGAATAATACCTCCGCCGTTCATCAGCGCACGGGCGATACTGACGCGCTGCTGTTGGCCGCCGGAAAGCTGGCTGGGCCGATAGTGGAGGCGATTTTCCAGTCCTAGCCTGCTTAACAGCTCCGATGCCCGTTGACGGCGAGCCTGTCGGCTTTTACCGGCATAAATGGCCGGCACTTCGACATTTCCCAGCGCGCTGAGGTCGCCCAGCAGGTGATAGCGCTGGAAAATAAAGCCAAAATGCTCGCGGCGCAGTTCCGCCAACTGGTCGTTGTCCAGTTCGCCCACGGCGCGCCCTGCCACCTGATAATCCCCGGAGGACGGTTTATCCAGACAGCCGAGAATATTCATCAGCGTGGATTTTCCCGAACCGGATGCGCCAACAATGGCCACCATTTCTCCCTGATTAATCGTCAGGTTGATGTCCTTGAGGACGGTGACGTCCTGTTCGCCGTTGGAAAAGCGTCGGGTAATGCCAGTTAGCTTAAGTAAGGATGTGGACATGCGTTACATCCCCATCGGCGGGCCGGGATGCGTGGACGCGACATCACCGGATGACGGGCTGACAACCACCTGTTCCCCAACGCTGAGCCCCGAACGGATCTGGGTACGCACGTTATCATTGAGGCCGATCGTGACCAGACGCGATTCGATCTTCTTGTTCGCATTCATCACCTGCACGTACCACATGCCATTGCGTGAGGTTAATGCCGTCGCTGGGACGACAATGGCATTTTTCACTGAAGACAGCAGAATATACACCTGTGCTGTCATGGAGATACGTAATACGCCGTCAGGGTTTTTCACATCAAACAGGCCGTTGTAATAAATAGCGGTGCTGGATGAAGAGCTGGTGGTGGTGCTCGAACTGGATGATGTCGTGGTTGAGTCCGTGTTGATGGAGTCTGGCGCGGGTTCAATCGAACTTAGCGTGGCTTCGTAACGTTTATTGGGTTCGCCCAAAATACTGAACCACACGGGCATGCCGGTTTTCACCTTGACGACGTCGGCTTCTGAAATCTTCACCTTGATGGTCATGGTGTCCAGATTGGCGACTTTGGCAATGGTTGGCGTAGTCTGGATAGCGTTGACCGTTTGGCCTGCTTCAACAGGAATTGCCACCACGGTGCCATCCATTGGTGAACGAATTTGGGTATACCCTAGGTTAACCTTGGCAGTGTTGACGGTAATTTGTGCCTGAACAATCTGAGCGTCCAGTGCATCGATATTGGCTTTGGTGGCATCCAGCGTGGCTTTCGCGCTATCGTAGTCGGCCTGTACGCCCACGCCGCGTTTCATCAACATTTGCTGACGCTGCCAGCTTAATTCATTGTTACGTAATTCCGCCAGTTTAGCGGCCCGCTGAGCCTGAACGTTTTTGAGCGCAGCTTCACTGTTTCTTAACGTATCCTGCTGGGTGAGGTCATCAATTTCAGCGATCAATTGCCCTTTTTTCACCTTATCGCCGAGTTTGACATGCAGCGATTTGATTTGTCCCGAGGCTTGTGCACCAACGCTGACCTGTTTCTGCGCCTCAATTTTTCCGTCAGCGAGAACCGTCTGTTCAAGATCTGCTATCTCTGCGGCGGCGGTGATAGCGTTTGGCGCGGGCGATGGCTTGTTGAAAAATAGATGAATAAGCACGGCAGTAACGATAAGACCAAGCGCGATCGTCATACGGCGTCGTGTAAAAAATCGTGATTGCATCAGGGAAAGTCGTCCTTAATGAATGCATCTTAACGGGAGTAAATAACGCAGGTGAGTAATTTACCCCGAGTCAGTAAAGGTAGCGGTAATCTTTGCTGCAAGAAATGGTAAGGATTAAGTAAATATGGCTGCGAATATTAACGCTAGGCCTGAGAATACATTATCTATACCCATCATTCTTTAAACAATATGTGGATTTTTTCTCCGCGGCGGTCATTGTCTTGGGTATACCTGATTAATGAGGACAGGATATGAATATTTTACTGGTCGATGACGACGTAGAGCTGGGCGATATGCTCTGTGAGTATCTCAATGCTGAAGGGTTTTCGACCTCCCGGGTGCTGACGGGCAAAGAAGGTGTCGAGGGAGCGATGTCAGGAGGTTACACCGCGATGATTCTGGATGTTATGCTGCCAGATATGAGCGGAATTGACGTATTGCGCGAGATCAGAAAAACCCAACAGATACCCGTTATTATGCTGACGGCGCGCGGTGATAACATCGATAGAGTTATCGGTCTGGAAATGGGCGCGGATGACTATATGCCTAAACCCTGTTATCCGCGTGAACTGGTGGCAAGGTTGCGGGCGGTACTACGTCGCTATGATGACCCGCCGAGTGCAAAGCGTGACGAGAGCCTGGCGGCCAGTGGCGATCTGGTGTTAAACCCTGCGACGCGCATCAGCGAATGGCGTGGAAAGCCGTTTGATCTGACGGCGTCTGAATTTAATTTGCTGGAATTGCTGTTACGTTCCTCCGAACGTGTGGTGTCAAAAGATGAACTGTCCGAAAAATGCCTAGGGCGTCGTCGCGAAGCCTATGACCGCAGCGTGGACGTGCACATCAGCAATATTCGTCAGAAGCTCGGTGCATTGCCGGGCAGCACCATGACGATTGAAACCGTGCGCAGCGTGGGATACCGGATTCGCTGATGATGATTCGTGGAAGGCTTTTCTGGAAGATACTGCTCGGTTTCTGGCTGACGTTCCTCGTCATGTCTCAGTTGCTGTGGCTGGCTTTTTCTTTTTATGGCGAGCGCCATAAGCCGCTGGAAGAGATCGTGGTTTCGCGCATCGCAACGATGCAAACGGAAATGGTGGCGGCGGCGCTGCAACATGGCGGCCTGAGTGAGCTGAACGATGTGATGTCGCTGCTGCCGCAGCAAGAACAACAATATATTTCCGTCACGGAGTCGCCACTGCCGCTGGCGGGACAGGAATTGAACTCCGTCCAGCAGAATGTGATGCCTGTCGATGATTTTGCGTTGGATAAACGTAACGCGTACATTATCAAGCAGGTCAGTGGGCCTGCCGGAAAGTGGTATCAGATACGTTATGACGCCGAACTGCTGCGCAGCGAATTCCGTCCTCCTCGTCCAGTCGAGTTTCTTAACGTACCCGTGCCGTTTGTCATCATCGCGGGGTTTGGTGGGCTGCTGTTTAGTTCGGTGCTGGCATGGAGTCTGGCACGCCCTCTGAGCCAGATTCGTGCAGGGTTTGATCAGGTTGCGCAGGGCGATCTGAATGTACGTCTGCTGCCGATGATGCATAAGCGGCACGATGAAATCAGCGATGTGGCACGTGATTTCGATTCCATGGTCGAACGGTTGGACAGCCTGGCGAGTGCACGTGAACAACTGCTTCATGATGTCTCACACGAGCTGCGCTCCCCGCTGGCGCGTTTGCAGCTTGCTATCGGATTGATAAGACAAAACCCGGACAATATAGAGAATTCCTTACAACGCATTGAGCGCGAAGCGCTGCTGATGGATAAGATGATTGGCGAATTGCTGACGCTGTCGCGCACGGAGCATTCTGGTATTGAGGAAGCTTATTTCGATTTATTGGGGCTGGTGACGGCCGTGGTCAACGATGCGCGCTATGAAGCGCAGGTCACTGGCGTCGAAATCCTGCTGGCGGCGGATGAAGACGAAGACTACACGATTAAAGGTAACGCGGAGCTGATGCGCAGGGCGGTCGATAATGTGATGCGCAACGCGCTACGTTTTTCAGCGCCTGAACAGCAGGTCTCGGTGTCACTTATTGGCAATGAGCATGAGTGGACGATTCAGGTCGCCGATCAGGGGCCCGGCGTGGAGAAAAGTAAGCTCTCCAGCATCTTCGATCCTTTTATCCGTGTGGATTCGCCGCTGTCTGGCAAAGGCTATGGGCTGGGGCTGGCCATTACTCGCAAAGTGGTGCTGGCGCACGGTGGGCATATTGAAGCGGAAAACGGCGAACAGCGTGGATTAGTGATTCGCCTGTGCGTACCGCGCTGGAAAGCCTGAAACGAAAACGGCACCATCCTGGTGCCGTTTCGTGCAAACGTAGTAGACCATCCGTAGAAGGGCGGTTTACTTTTTGATACGGATAACCGGCGTTTCGCCGACAACGACCGTACCACTCAGTTTGGTCAATTCCTTGATTTCGTCCATGTTGGAAATAACCACTGGGGTCAGAGTAGACTTCGCTTTTTCTTCCAGCAGCGCCAGGTCAAACTCGATTACGAGATCGCCTTTCTTCACGCGCTGACCTTCTTCGGCGATGCGCTTGAAGCCTTCGCCTTTCAATTCAACGGTATCAATACCAAAGTGCACAAACAGCTCAATGCCGCTGTCAGACTCGATGGAAAACGCATGGTTGGTTTCAAAAATCTTACCGATGGTGCCGTCTACCGGTGCGACAATCTTGTTGCCAGTTGGCTTGATGGCAATACCGTCACCGACGATTTTCTCTGCGAATACGACATCAGGAACATCTTCAATATTGACGATTTCACCGGACAGCGGGGCAATGATTTCGATGCTGCCAGTGTCTTTTTTGTCGTCAGAAACCAGAGATTTCAATTTATCGAACAAACCCATGATTCTCTCCTAAGCATTAATATTGGGCCAGCGTATACCCTAATCTTTCAAGTCGTTGTGGCATTGGCTTTCTTCGCTACCCCGACCGCGACGATATCGCCTGTCGGGGGATGCTGATCGCCACCTTGAAACCTATTAGGTAAAGCAGAATCAGCAGAGCGTTTTTTCTTTAATGAAGCGGCTCACCAGATTGCTTAACTCTTGTGCTGTCGGTTGTGCTAATGCCTGCTCCGCCAGCGCCTTCGCATCTTCGTAATTCGCATTACGGATGATTTTCTTGATGCTCGGGATAGAGATCGCACTCATGCTGAATTCGTCCAGACCCATTCCCAATAACAGTAGTGTAGCACGTTCGTCACCGGCGAGCTCACCACACATCCCTGTCCACTTGCCTTCGGCATGAGACGCATCGATAACCTGCTTGATCAGGGTAAGGACGGCGGGGGACATCGGGTTATAGAGATGAGAAATCAGCTCATTACCGCGATCAACAGCCAGAGTATACTGGGTTAAGTCATTTGTCCCAATACTAAAGAAGTCGACTTCTTTGGCTAAATGTGGCGCGATTGCAGCAGCAGCAGGGGTTTCCACCATCACGCCGACTTCAATGCTTTCGTCTAAGGCCTTACCTTCTTCTCTCAACTGCGCTTTCAGCATCTCCAGTTCGGCCTTCAGCTCACGTACCTCTTCCACGGAGATGATCATCGGGAACATGATACGCAGCTTGCCAAAGCTGGACGCGCGCAGAATGGCACGTAACTGGGCGTGCAGGATTTCTTTACGATCCAGACAGATACGGATAGCACGCCAGCCAAGGAACGGGTTCTCTTCCTTCGGCAGGTTCATGTAAGGCAGGTCTTTGTCGCCGCCGATATCCATGGTCCGGACGATAACAGCCTGTGCCCCCACGGCTTCGGCAACGGCTTTATATGCCTGGAATTGTTCTTCTTCGGTCGGCAGTGAATCGCGATCCATGAACAGGAATTCGGTACGATACAGGCCGACACCTTCCGCGCCGTTACGCTCAGCACCCGCGACATCACGCACAGTGCCGATGTTGGCACAGACTTCAACCTGATGACCGTCCAGCGTGATGGCTGGCAAATCTTTCAGCTTGGCCAGCTCATACTTTTCAGCGTGGTACTGCTGTTGAACCGCTTTTAATTCTTCAATTTTTTCCGTGGTCGGATTCTGATAGATCTGGTTGTTTACGGCATCCAGAATCAGATAGTCGCCGTTTTTGACCTGACTGGTGACATCGGTCGTGCCGACGATCGCAGGCAGTTCCAGCGAACGGGCCATAATGGAGGTGTGGGACGTGCGGCCACCAAGATCGGTAATGAAGCCAAGCACTTTGTCCAGATTCAACTGCGCAGTTTCTGACGGCGTCAGATCCGTTGCAACCAGAATGACTTCATCCTGAATATCGCCCAGATCGACGATGGTCATATTGAGAATGTTGCGTAGCAAACGTTTCCCGATATCACGCATGTCTGCGGCGCGTTCTTTCAGATATTCATCATCAAGCTCTTCCAGTGCTTTGGCCTGGTTTTCGATAACGGAAAACGCAGCGGCGTCGGCGGAAGCATGTTCATCTTTAATCAGGGCTACGATTTCCTGCTCGAACTCTTCATCTTCCAGCAACATGATGTGGCCTTCGAAGATGGCTTCTTTCTCTGCGCCCAGCGTCTCGCCCGCTTTCTTCTTGATAGCTTCCAACTGTGCGGATGCTTTGGAACGGCCAGTCAGAAAACGTTCAATTTCCTGCTCCACCTGGTCCGCAGAGATTTTTTTCCGGTTGATGAGAATTTCATCTTCTTTCAGTAACAGTGCCTTACCAAAAGCAATCCCCGGTGATACTAATATGCCTGAAATCATAACCCTACCTTACTCGATTCTGATGTTCACTAAAAAGACCCGTCGCTTACTCGAGCTCGGCCATCAGCTTAACCAGATGTTCAACTGCTTTTTGTTCGTCTTCGCCTTCCGCTGCGATGGTCACCACTGTTCCCTGGGTTAAACCGAGTGTTTGTAATTTGAACAGGCTCTTGGCGCTCGCGCTCTTGCCGTTGGATGTCACGGTGATTTCAGAAGTGAAGCCTTTGGCTTCTTTAACGAACTGAGCAGCGGGACGAGTGTGCAGGCCATTCGGTGCGGTGATAGTCACTTCTTGCTGGAACATGCTTTTTTCCCCAACTTATGGATTAGATTAATGTTGTGGAACTAAAGTTTAGCTGATTCACTGAACTTTAGCCTGTTTGGTTCGCGCCTGGTTTATGTTATAGGGGCGAACCACGATGCGACAAGAAAACCGTCAAACGTATTTCCTGGATAAAATACCATCAAATACCACAGCCTCCGGTACCCATTATCTTAACCTCGGTCGCAAAACGGCGATGTGGCTATCGTGCGCAGAGAAAAAACCATTTTGCTCCGCGTAAGACAAAAAACAATGTGATGGGGCGTGATATTTGTCGACATTAATTTCACGCATCAAAATAATTGTTCGGTTAAATACTAAACCTGATGTAGAAAAGCAATCTGTATGTAGTGGAAAGTTTGAAGTGCGCCACAAAAAAGCACCTAAATAGGTGCTTTTTTAACACATTGGTCACTTGTTGGTCGAGTGTGACCGGAGGATTATTGTTGCAGTTCCTGCTCGGTGAACAGGTCGGCAAAGAGTGCCGTGCTGAGATAACGTTCGCCGGAAGAAGGCAGAATGACAACGATAGTTTTGCCTTCAAACTCTTTCTCTTTGAGCAAATTCAGCGCAGCGGCAACGGCGGCACCGGAAGAAATCCCGGCGAGAATACCTTCTTCTTCCATCAAACGACGTGCGGTGCTGATCGCTTCTTCGTTTGTCACTTTCTCTACGCGGTCAATCAGTTTCAGATCCAGATTACCCGGAATGAAGCCCGCGCCGATGCCCTGAATTTTGTGTGGTCCTGGTTTCAGCTCTTCGCCTGCCAGCGCCTGAGTGATCACCGGTGAATCGGTTGGTTCAACCGCCACGCTGATGATAGCCTTGCCTTTGGTGTTCTTGATGTAACGGCTAACACCGGTCAGCGTACCGCCGGTACCGACGCCGGAGATAAAGACATCAACCTGACCGTCCGTGTCTTCCCAGATTTCAGGGCCGGTGGTCTTTTCGTGAATCTCCGGGTTCGCTGGGTTGCTGAACTGCTGCAACAGCAGATAACGGCTCGGATCGCTGGCGACAATTTCTTCTGCTTTGGCAATAGCGCCTTTCATACCTTTCGCGCCTTCGGTCAGCACCAGGTTGGCACCCAGTGCTTTTAGCAGCTTACGGCGCTCAATGCTCATGGTTTCCGGCATGGTGAGCGTGAGTTTGTAACCGCGAGCCGCTGCGACGTAGGCCAAAGCAATCCCTGTGTTTCCGCTGGTTGGTTCAACCAGTTCAATGCCTGGTTTTAGAACACCGCGTTTTTCAGCATCCCAAATCAGGTTGGAGCCGATACGGCATTTTACGCTGAAGCTGGGGTTGCGGGATTCCACTTTAGCCAGAATGCGTCCGTTGCCGATACGGTTCAGGCGAACCAGCGGCGTATGGCCGATTGTGAAAGAATTGTCTTCGTAGATCTTGCTCATAGCCTGTCCTTATAACTGTATGAAATTTTTGCGAACGTAGAGAGAATACTCGTTCACACCTTTCAGTGAAGTAAAGAATTGCTATATCGTTATGTTCTTAAGAAATATCTTTTCATTACAATAGAAAGCACTGGTCATAATAAGCCAGTGCGTACGCGTTTTTTATGGCGATTTTTTCGGTAGCGTCGCAGACAGATCCCGATAGCGATCCACCCATAGCTGCGTTGCGCCACATACCGCGACGGGCATGATGACCAGATTCAAAAAAGGCACCAGCGTAAACAGGCTGACCAGGGCGCCGAACTGCATATTGGCGACCTTGTGGCGGCGTAATGCCTGCCGCATGGTGGAAAAGCCCACTTTGTGGTTATCAAAGGGATAATCGCAGTACTGAATCGCCAGCATCCACGCGCTGAACAGGAACCACAGCACCGGTGCGAGAGTTTGCCCGATGCCGGGGATGAAATAGAGAAGCAATAGCACAATCGCGCGTGGCAGGTAATACGCCAGCTTTTGGACCTCACGCTTCATAATCCGGGGAACATCTTTGGCGATGCCGAGTATGCCGCTGTCAGGCAGCGTCTGGCCGGTTAATTTTGCCTCCAACTGCTCCGCCAACAAGCCGTTAAACGGTGCGGCGATAAAATTGGCGATCGTACTGAATAGGTAGCTGAATACCAGCAGGATGGAGAGGACGGCGAGTGGCCAAATGAGGTAGCTGAGCCATTGCAGCCAGTTAGGAATGTGGCTCATGAACTGGGGAATCCAATCATTCAACTGGGTGAAAAGCCACCAGAATGCGCCGCCCATCAGCACGATATTCATGAGTAGGGGAAGAATGACAAAACGTCGGATGCCTGGCAGTGAGATAAGGCGCCATCCGGCAAGAAAATAGTGTATGCCGCTGCGAACCTGGCCTGCGGTGTTGCCGTAAGACGGTTTTTCGAAAGACATAGTGACAATATACTCAGTCATTTGTTTGTTGAGGCATCATATCGGGATGATCTTATGCTGACTAGCCCGTATTTGGATGAAAAAACAGCAAAAAAGTGCGTTGTATCTATCTTTATTGTCATAAAGTACCGTGCAGGCTTGCACTTGTGTACTCAGGCAAATAGAGTTAGTAGTATAAGTATTTGCCGTGGTGGCAATGTATTGTTAGAACAATTGGGATAGCAATGATGCAGGACTTGCGTCTGATATTAATCGTTGTTGGCGCGATCGCTATAATAGCGCTGTTACTGCACGGCTTGTGGACTAGCCGTAAAGAGCGCTCGTCCCTTTTTCGTGACCGCCCGGTTAAACGCGCAAAGAAAGCGCGTGATGAAATGCCGCTTGACGAGCTGGATGAAGGCGTTGGCGAAGTTCGCGTGAAGGGTGCGCGTCCGCAGCAGAGTGAACCCTCATTTGGTAGCGCGTCATTTGACAACTCGTCATTTGATAACCGGCCATTTGATAATCAATCATTTGATAACAACAGTGCACGTGAAGAGACTCGTCTTGAGGCGAAATCGCCGTTCGAGCACCTGTCTCCCGTCTCTTCTTACGATCCTTTACTGGATGAAGCCACTCCGGTGGATTCTCCGCGTTCGCAGGTGCGTGGCGATAGCAACCCGCAGGTTGTCAATCCCAGAGAAACGCCTACCCAGCCGAACATTGACACACAGCGTGAATCATTGGCGTACGATGCGCCGCCATCTGCCCCGCAGCAGCCTGCTGCGCATTCGCTGCATGAGAAGGTTCAGCCTGCGCAGCCTCAGCAACCCGTTGAACCTGTCGAACCCGCTGCGGCAAAAGAAGCGGTTCTGGTGCTGCACGTCGTGGCGCATCAGGGCGGTGTTATTGGTGGCGAACTGCTGTTGCAAAGCCTGCTTCAGGCCGGTTTCCAGTTTGGTGAAATGAACATTTTCCACCGTCATGTAAACCCAGCGGGTGCCGGTCCGGTGTTGTTCAGTCTGGCGAATATGGTTAAACCCGGTTCGTTTAATGTGGACGCGATGTCCGAATTCTCGACGCCCGGCGTGTCCATTTTCATGATGGTGCCGTCTTACGGTGACGCCAGCCAAAACTTTAAACTGATGTTACAGTCTGCCCAGCGTATTGCCGACGATGTTGGCGGCGTGGTGCAGGATGATGAGCGTCGAATGATGACGCCGCAGAAGGTTGAAGCCTACAAAGCCCGTATTCGCGATGTGCTGAAAGCCAACGCCTGATAGTACACTTGTGTGAGCATATAAAAAGTATGTGAAAGCATAAAGGTTGTGAATTCAGTGGGTGAGAGAAGCCTCCGTTAAGGGAGGCTTTTTTTATTCTTCGACCCGGCCGTGGTGTGGTGTAAAAGCAAGAAAAGGTGAAATGTTGTGAGTGAAGCAAAAGGATTAAAACAAGAGCTTGGTCTGATCCAGGGCGTGGGGCTGCTTTCTACTTCTCTGCTGGGGACTGGCGTGTTTGCGGTTCCTGCACTGGTCGCACAGCTGGCGCAGCAGGATAGTCTGTGGGCATGGCCGATCCTGATCCTGCTTGTTTTTCCTATCGCCATCGGTTTTGCCGCACTGGGGCAACATTTTCCTAATGCGGGTGGAGCCGCGCATTTTGTGAATCTGGCTTTTGGTCCACGCATGGCGCGTGTGACTGGCTGGCTATTCCTCTCTGTTATTCCGCTAGGGCTACCTGCTGCTTTGCAGATTGCCGCCGGGTTCTGGCAGGCAGCATTTGGCTGGAGCGATCTGGGGCTGCTCTGCGTACAACTGTTGACGCTGGGAGGGATCTGGCTGCTTGGCCTGCGCAGCGCGGGATCCAGCGCCAACATTCAGATCATTATCGCGATGTTAGTGGTGGGGTTGGTTGTGGCGATCTGGTGGCAGGGCGATATTACGCCCGCCCATATCCCCTGGCCATCAGTGCAGGCGCTGTCATGGTCCAACACCTTTGGTGCGTTGGCCGTGATGTTCTGGTGCTTTGTGGGCCTTGAAGCTTTTGCCCATATGGCGACGGAGTTTCGGGTGCCGGAGCGGGATTTCCCGCGGGCTTTACTCATCGGCATGCTGCTCGCAGGTGCGGTTTACTGGGGATGCACAGTGGCGGTATTGCATTTTAAGGCTTACGGTGAGGGGATGGCCGCCACGGCGTCACTGCCGGGTATCGTTGTGCAATTGTTTGGTCAGCACGCGCTGTGGATCGCCTGCTTTGTCGGTTATCTGGCCTGCTTTGCCAGCGTGAATATTTACACGCAGGGCTTCGCCCGCCTCGTCTGGTCGCAGGCATCGAGAGGAAGTGCATTGGCAAAGCTGTCTGTGGGGCAGGCACCGGTAAATGCACTGTCGCTTGTGGTGATCTGCTGTCTGGTGTGCTGCCTGTTGATTTACTGGCTCAGGCTGCCGCTGGATATGCTGATTGTCTACGCGAACGGTATCTTTGTGCTGATCTATCTGCTGTGTATGCTGGCTGGGTGGCGTTTGCTGAAAGGGCGCGCCAGAGTGATGGCGGGAATCGGCGGCCTGCTTTGCTGTGCGCTGTTGCTGATGATCGGCTGGAAATCGCTGTATGCGTTAATCATGCTGGCCGTACTATGGCTGTTCCTGCCGCGTAAGCAGGTTGAACGGGTTTCTCACTGAGTCATTTTATGCTGAATTCTGTGGCGTGAAACCTGCGCGTCGGAGACGGCCGCGGTTGCAGCACCGGGAATCGAGCAACGCCCTGATTAGGGCGCTGCATCGCGATGATAACGAGCGGTTGTGATGAGGCGAATATTAGTCGTTTTCCGGCGCTGCGGCGGGTTTTTCTTCCGCAGACCGTTTCGCTTCCAGCTCCGTCAGGCGCTGTTCCAGACGGGCAATCTTCTCGCGCGTGCGGAGCAGTACCTGTGTCTGAATATCGAACTCTTCACGGTTCACCAAATCCAATCGGGTCAGTTGTGCTTGCAAGACCTGACGAATCTTTTTCTCCACATCATCACCCAATTCCCGGATACCTTTTGGCATAGATTCATGCACTTGACGGGCGATTTGCTCAATCTTCTTTGGGTCAATCATGTCGCTTTCCTGATTAGGTTATATAAGGTCACTACTATAGCAAGTGTAATGCGAGTTGTGGGATGGATAAACCAAATCCTCGCCCTGTTTTGCGCATATTCAGCATAATTTTACTGTAATCCGGCATACGTTGTGCCCTATTTCCTGCAGTGGATCAATTGCCCTGTCGAGGTATTAGCGTTATAGTAAATGCGCTTATTCTCAGGGCGGGGTGTAATTCCCCACCGGCGGTAAACCAGTATTTATACTGGAAGCCCGCGAGCGCTCACGCTGTATTTTCCGACATGATTTTTTGGTAATGATTGTCGATTCGCAATGTGGGGTCAGCAGATCCGGTGTAATTCCGGGGCCGACGGTTATAGTCCGGATGGGAGAGAGTAACGGTATCTGTCGGGCTACATGTCCGCTCGCGTTATTTTTGTTAGCCATTGCTATGCAACCAGTCGTAGTGGTTACTCCTCAAGCTCGCCCTGATTCTGGTAATTCATAATAACATTGAGGTTTTTTACCATGAATCAGACATTACTTTCTGAATTTGGCAATCCTACGGAACGCGTAGAACGCGCACTTGATGCATTGCGTCATGGCCGCGGCGTGCTGGTGTTGGATGATGAAGATCGTGAAAACGAAGGTGACATGATCTTCTCCGCTGAAAACATGACTGTTGAACAGATGGCGCTGACGATTCGTCACGGTAGCGGTATTGTGTGCCTGTGCCTGACGGAAGAGCGTCGCCAGCAGTTGGAATTGCCGATGATGGTGGAGAAAAACTCCAGCCATTACCAAACGGCATTCACGGTGACGATCGAAGCCGCCGAAGGTGTGACGACGGGGGTTTCCGCTACCGACCGCCTGACCACTATTCGTGCCGCGATAGCGGATAACGCCAAGCCGAGCGATCTGAATCGCCCTGGTCACGTATTCCCGCTCCGCGCCCAGCCGGGTGGCGTATTAACGCGCGGTGGTCACACTGAAGCAACGGTAGATCTGATGACGCTGGCGGGCCTGAAACCGTCTGGCGTTCTGTGTGAACTGACGAACGATGATGGCTCAATGGCGCATGCGCCGGAAGTGATCGCGTTTGCCAGGCAGCACAACATGCCGGTGCTGACGATTGAAGACCTGGTGGCTTACCGCATTGCGGCAGAGCGCAAAGCTAGCTGATTCACGCGGGTACCATGTAGACAAAAGGGCCGATTCATCGGCCCTTTTCTATTTTACGGCGTAGGTTTTGAACAATACGTTTTTTGAACAATACGTTTTTTGCACAACCTAGCGCTCTAATGACTTAGGGCTTTTTTGCCAGCAGCGTGGCAAAGCGCAGTTTGATGCGGTTGCCATGTGCATCCGTTTTGTGCAGCTCACCCATATCCTCGTTGTATTTGAGAATCTCCCAGTCGGCGTAATAGTTCTTCAGCTCCCCTTCTTTAAACGTAAACGCGAAGGGCATCGGGCACGGGCAATCTTCCGTCGACATCGCGGCGATAATCAGGTTATAGCCACCGTTAACGGTGTTGTTCTGCATATTGCTGATGATGTGTGGAATACGGTCACGTTCCAGAAACATCAGCACGACGGTCGACAGGATAAAGTCGTACTGCTCTTTGATTTCCGCCAGATTGATGTTGTAAACGCCCGCCCGGATGTGTTCCAGCGCTTCGCTCTTGATGATGTTATTCAGCGAATCAATGCTCTGCTCGTGCTTGTCACAGGCCGTTACGTCAAACCCACGCAGGTTCAGATACAGCGCATTACGCCCGCCGCCGCAGCCTAAATCCAGCGTTTTGCCCGGTTTGATGTGCTGCACTGCGTTGATCACTTCGGAATGGGTGCGCGTCAGACCGTATTTTTTATGATAGAAATCTTCCGCTGAGCAGAAAAAGCTGAGCTGACATTCCAGATCGTCAGAGAAGGAAACGATGCGGTGCCACGCCTGTGGCGCGACAAACGGCGGCTGGTTCTGCTCGGAGAACTGGAACGTCTCCAGTGTTTCGCCGTCTTCGGTCAGCATGGAAAAGGTCATTTCCCCTTTCAACACGGTCAGTTTTGCCCAGGTACTTTCCTGCGTATTGTGCTTTTCCTGAAACGCAGCAGGCAGCGTCTGGCTGTTCCACTGCGGCATCTTCTTATAACAAATGAGATCTTGCATCTTTACCTCTGTAAATTCCGAAAGCGATGGCTTTATTCTATTAATCCGCACGCAGGCTGACCAGAAATATGTATTTTAAATGCATTATTTATTTTTGCTGCGTCAGGCCGTGGTTGCACTCACCGTGGAAAGCTGTCGCAGCAGCGTAAATGCTTCTTTCATCCGTTCACCGCCTACCACAAAGGCGCGCAGCACCTGCTGACTATCCAGCGCTTTCGCTACCATCCCCTGATCGTTCCATTCCTGCTGACTATTGAGCGTCAGCATATGTTCATGCCCAGGAATGGGCGGCACGATGGCGCTGGCTCCCGTTGCGAACACCAGCTTGTGGTAATCGTAACGCTCCGTGTCACAGACGACCTGTTGCGTATGGCGGTCAATGGCGGTGGCACGGGTATTGGCCAGCAGCGTAATGCGGTTTTCTTCGGCAAACGCGGTGGCCTGCATATTGGTCAGATCGTCGGTGTGCTGTTGCAGGCTCATCACATGGCTTAAATCCGGCTTGTTGTACTTATCACCGCTGTCGGCGGTGATCAGGCGGATAACGGCACGCTGTTTCTGGATGAAATTGGCGAATTGTCGCTGACGCTACAGGCGAAGCTGCTGCGCATATTGCAATATGGCGATCTCCAGCGCGTGGGCGATGACAATAGCCTGAAAGTGAACGTGTGCGTGCTGGCAGCGACTAACCGTGACTTGCGGCAGGCGGTGCTGGATGGCGCTTTTCGTGCTGATTTGTTCCACCGTTTGAGCGTGTTCCCGCTATCCGTACCGCCGCTGCGCGAGCGTCGTCAGGATGTGGCGCTGTTAGCGGGATTCTTCTGTGAGCGCAGCCGCGTGCAGTTGGGGCTGGCGCGTCTGGCGTTGACGGCCGACGCGGGTGCGGGCGCGCTGTTGGAACAGTACGACTGGCCGGGGAATGTGCGCGAGCTGGAACACGCCATTTACCGTGCTACCGTGCTGGCGAGGGCAGGTCAGGAATCAGGCGAGGTGCTGTTAGGCCCTGAACACTTCAATCTCGAACTTCCCTCCCAGCCTGTTTATGCGACCTCCGGTTCATCGAGCGCTATCGACACCGCGCCGGCGTATTTCATCAGCGGCGGCCTGCGGGAGGCAACGGACGACTATCAGCGTCGGGTCATCCAACAAACGCTGGTGCGCCATGAGGGCAACTGGTCATCCTGCGCAAGGGAACTGGAAATAGACAGCGGCAACCTGCATCGGCTGGCAAAGCGATTGGGCATCAAATAAACAAACGCCCCGAAAATGGACTGACCCCATAAAGTTGGACAGTTCATGTTAAGCGGCTATCAGGGCCCGGGTTCGGTATTCTACCGGACTCAGGCCTTTTAATTTCAGGCTGATCCGCTCGTTGTTATAGTAATGGATATAGTCCTCTATCGCCTTCCTCAGTTCATTCAGATCGCTGAACCTGTTCAGGTAAAAACACTCCGATTTCAGTGTGCCGAAGAAGTTCTCCATCACCGCGTTATCCAGGCAGTTTCCCTTGCGTGACATGCTTTGCGTCATACCCTGTGCCTTTAACTTTGCCTGATAGCCTGCCATTCGGTATTGCCAGCCCTGATCCGTGTGCAGCAGCGGTGTATCCTCCGGTCCGAGCGCTGAGAACGCATCGTGCAGCATCGTATTAACCATCTCCATCACCGGCCTTTCCGACAGGCTGTAGGAGATAATCTCCCGGTTAAACAGATCGAGAACCGGCGACAGGTACAGCTTTTTACCCTGCACCGAGAACTCTGTAACATCCGTGACCCATTTTTCGTTGGCTTTCGATGCACTGAAGTTCCGGCTCAGGATATTGGGCGCAGCCTTGCCCATTTCCCCTTTCCAGGCACGATATTTCTTCACCCTTATCAGAGAGCGGAGTGACAGCTCCGCCATCAGTCTCTGCACAGTTTTATGGTTTACCAACAACCCCTGTTTTCTCAGTGAGAGTGTGATCCTGCGGTAGCCATAACGCCCTTTGTGATAGTGGTAAATCTCTCTGATTTTATCTTTCAGCCCGGCATGCCTGTCCACTCGCTTCAGCGCATTCATATTGTGATACCACGTACTACGGGACATACCCGCTGCACGCAGAAGATCACCGAGCGCATACTCCAGCCTTAGCTCACTGATTATTCCGGCTTTCTGCCGCTTTTCTCGCTTTGAACTAAGGCCTTCAGCTTTTTTAGATAGGCATTCTCTGCGCGCAGGTAACGAAGTTCAGCCCGCAGTTCTTCGGGAGATAACTTTTCCAGTGCAGCATCGGTAAGTGGAGGTGTTTTTTTGGGTTTTGTCATGTCCTTGCTCCGGCCTGGTTTTATGCTCAGAAGTCCTTTCTCACCTGCGTCTTTGTATACATTCACCCAGTGCCGGACAACGGTTTCAGTTGAGATATTAAACCGTGCGGCAGCTTCACGCATCGAAAGTTCTTCATTGAGAACAGTCTGGACAACAGTCATCCGGAACGCCGGAGAATGGCGGTCATTTTTCCAGGTAATGCCATCAATACCATGGAGTTGCCAGGCTCTTACCCAGCGTCGCACTGATGTTCTCTCAACACCAAAGCGTTCAGCTGTACGATGTGTTCCATCTTTTCCGGCGAGGTAGTGATTAACTACAGCTAATCTGGTTTCGAGGGAATATTTTGGCTTTGCCATAAAAAACTGCACCTTACTCAGTTGGGTGTCCAACTTTTGGGGTGCAGTCCAAAATTGGGGCGCTGTAGACCGTAGACAAACCTATTTACCGAACGAAAACGGGAGTAACGGAATAGAAGAGTAAAGCGTTTGCGCCATGGATGGCGCAAGCCGAGCGCACATGGACGTGTTTACAGCGACTTTACGATCTATCCGTTACTCCCGCTCGGCTGGCGTTAGCTACTAACCTCTAATGACTACAGGACGTAGTTAACCGCATTTCACGCACTTGGCGCTCTGAATCACCTGGAAGAAATCGTTGCCTTTATCATCGACCAGAATAAAGGCGGGGAAATCTTCGACTTCGATTTTCCAGATCGCTTCCATTCCCAGTTCCGGGTATTCCACACAGGTCAGGCTCTTGATGCTGTTCTGCGCCAGAATTGCTGCCGGGCCGCCGATGCTGCCGAGGTAGAAACCGCCGTGTTTATGGCATGCGTCGGTCACCTGCTGGCTGCGGTTGCCTTTTGCCAGCATGATCATGCTGCCGCCGTTGGCTTGCAGTAAATCGACGTAGGAATCCATGCGGCCAGCGGTGGTGGGGCCTAACGAGCCGGACGGGTAACCTTCTGGCGTTTTCGCCGGGCCCGCGTAGTAAATCGGGTGATCTTTGATGTACTGCGGCAGGCCTTCGCCGTTATCCAGACGTTCTTTCAGCTTGGCGTGAGCAATGTCACGACCGACGATGATGGTGCCGGTCAGGGAAAGACGGGTGGATACGGGGTACTGCGACAGCGTTTTCAGGATCTCGGCCATCGGGCGGTTCAGATCGATTTTAACCGCATCGCCTTCGCCTATTTCACGCAGGTGCTCAGGGATATATTTACCTGGATTCTGCTCTAACTGCTCCAGCCAGACGCCCTTGCGGTTGATCTTGCCTTTGATGTTACGGTCAGCCGAGCAGGACACGCCCATGCCGACGGGGCAAGAGGCACCGTGGCGTGGCAGGCGGATAATCCGCACGTCGTGCGCAAAATATTTACCGCCGAACTGCGCGCCCAGACCCAGATCGCGCGCGGCTTCCAGAATTTCCTGCTCCAGCGCGACATCACGAAACGCCTGGCCGTGTTCATTGCCTTCGGTCGGCAGTTCGTCGTAGTACTTGGTTGACGCCAGCTTAACGGTTTTCAGCGTGGTTTCTGCCGAGGTGCCACCAATGACAAACGCGATGTGGTACGGCGGGCAGGCCGCAGTGCCCAGCGAACGCATTTTCTCGATCAGGAAACTTTTCAGTTTACCCGGCGTCAGCAGCGCTTTGGTTTCCTGATACAGGTAGGTTTTGTTGGCGGAACCGCCGCCTTTGGTGACGAATAGGAATTTATAGTCTTCGCCCTCGGTGCTGTAGAGGTCAATCTGCGCAGGCAGGTTGGTGCCGGTGTTGACCTCTTTGTACATGTCCAGCGCGGCGTTCTGCGAGTAACGCAGGTTGTCTTCAATGAACGTGTTATACACGCCCTTGGACAGCGCTTCGGCGTCGTTACCGCCGGTCCAGACGTTCTGGCCTTTTTTACCGACGATGATCGCTGTACCGGTATCCTGACAGGTCGGCAGGATGCCCTTGGCGGAAATTTCTGAGTTGCGCAGGAACTGCAGGGCAACGTATTTATCGTTTTCGCTGGCTTCCGGATCGCTAAGAATATCGGCAACTTGCTGCTGGTGAGCGGGGCGGAGCATGAAAGAGGCATCGTGAAAGGCTTGCTGAGCCAGAAGGGTCAACGCTGCTGGCTCGATCTTCAGGATGTCCTGACCTTCAAACTGGGCGACAGAGACAAAATCGCTGCTCAGCAGGCGATATTCGGTGTCATCTTTACTGAGTGGAAAAGGATCTTGGTAATAGAAGGGTTTATTCGACATTTTTTTCTCACTTGCAATTGCATTAATTAGTAAATTTTTCACCTTATAGGATTCAGCATCTTATTATTAAGGCGTATTACCGCAGCACTACAGGGATGCCTCGAATACAAAAGTAGTAATCGCTATAATAGTATGGTTTTTTGTCGGGAAGTACCACTTTGGTACATCACAATAATAGTGATGCGCGAGTTATTTTTCCCAGTCACAGACGCGTGGAACGGCGGTATGGCATAGGTTTCCTGTGCGCGGACGCGCTGCGAAATGGCACGCAGTTTAACGTGAAGATATTTGGCTTAATTAAGTAAAGTAAATGGTGAAATTAAAAACAATAACCATTTATTTTTTAATGTTATTCGATGACGATATAAAGAAATCGTTATTGGCTTTTTATCGCTTTACGAAAAATGAGAGTACCAAAAAAGCCACAATGCTGTGGCCGGAGGGATTACTGATGTGATTTTGCCAGCGTAATGGCGGCAGTGATGGCAGCGCGCGCCTGCGGGCTATTTTTCCAGCAGGTTGAGCCCGTCAGCGCGGCGGCGTTCGCTACAATATCGCTAACGTCGGCCTCACTCAACTGTGCCAGCGTGGTGAAGCCCATTTGCTCCAGACGGGCGACCACCGCAGGGCCAACGCCTTTTACGGCCAGTAGCACCTCACGCTCCTGTGGGGAAAACGTCATGATTGCTCCGTAGATAAATCAGTCAGTGTCTCCATAGTGTAGCGTACTCTCTTGTTGGGCAAGGAGATTGTCGATCATCCACAGCCCTGCCGGACCGGGTGGATGCGGTTTGGACCAGACAACGTCCACGTCAATCCACTGCGGCCAGCCCGCGACAGGCAGTTCCACCAGTTTCCTCTGGTCGTATTGCGCCACCAGCCAGCGTGGCAGGATGCTCCAGCCGTGCCCCTGCTGCGCCATTTCCAGCAGCATAAGGTAGGACGGCGCAGACCAGACGATCCCTTCCGGTTGCAGCCGATCGCTGCGTTTATAGGTATTGAGATAGAGCTGGCGGATGGTCGCCAACTGGCTGCGTGTTACGCTTTTTTCCGTTGCTAGCGGGTGGGCTGCCGACACAAAAATGGCCATTTCGGTCTTTATCTGTAAACGCGCGGCCGCCACATCGGGCGGGTAGTCCGTTTGTGCGCGCAATACGCCGACATGCGCCCGATTCATTTGCAGCAGATCGATAACATCGTCACCTTCCGCAATCAGGCATTCAAATTCAATATCGGGAAAATGATGGGCGAAACACTGGAGAACAGGCTCGTAGTGGGTCGCTTGCCAAATGTCGGACAACACAAATGTCAGACGAGGTTCGATATGATCGGCCAAACGGATCGCCAGTTCATCCAGTTCCTCACTGGCGGATAAGATTGCCTGTACGTGAGAAAGAACTTTTCTGCCTGCCAGCGTGAGCACTGGCTGGTGGCCGGATCGATCAAACAGCGTCAGACCCAGATCGGCTTCCAGATTGGCGATGGCCGCGCTGACAGTGGACTGGCTTTTATGCAATCGTCGGGCGGCGGCGGAAAACGAACCCGCATCAACGGTGGTGACAAAAGCCAGCAGGGATTCCGGTGAATATCGCATCGTACCTCTATCGTTTTTACCGATGGAATCTAACTGTACTCTACCATCTTATACGATGAAAATAAGACCGTAATACGATGCCATCCATGGTCATGGCGGAAATTGACCAGTCACTCACAATAAATAAAAGTGAATGTGCTATGCAGAACAAAACCAGTAAAACCTTACGTGAGCGTGTGTACCATGCCGTGGGCTTTGAGCTGATCGCGTTGACGATCTGTGCGCCAGCGGGTGCCTGGCTGCTGAATAAGCCGCTCTTCGATATGGGCGCGCTGGCCATCATGCTGTCCAGCGTCGCGATGATCTGGAATATGATCTACAACACGATATTCGATCGCCTATGGCCAGCGGATCGCGTTAAGCGTCGGCTGCCGATCCGTATTGCTCACGCGCTGGGGTTTGAAGGCGGTTTTATCCTGATTGGTCTGCCGCTGGCAGCGTGGATGCTGAACGTCACGCTATGGCAGGCGCTGATGGTCGAGATTGGCTTCTTCCTGTTCTTCCTGCCGTATACCGTGGTGTATAACTGGGTCTACGATACGTTGCGGGAGCGTATTATGAATCGCCGTCGCCATGTTCGTCGGGTGTCGGCCAACTCCCGTCTGCGCTAATTCATTTGCGTTAATTCCGTGCGTTACCGGTGTGTCAGTTTAAAGCGTTGATACGCCGGTAGCTCAAGCGAGCGCCATAAATACCATGACGCCACTGTGCGATAAGGCTGACATGGCAGGCTGAGTGCCTGCAACTCGCGCGGTTTTGGCATGTCCGGCAAATCGTAAACGTAGCGTAACCCTTGACGGATACCGAGATCGTCGAGCGGCATGATGTCGGTGCGTTCAAGCGAATAAATCAAAAACATTTCTACCGTCCAGCGCCCGATGCCCTTGAGCGACGTCAACTGCTGAATGAGCGTGTCATCATCCATTTCTGCGGCCTGTTCGAGGCTGGGCACCAGACCGCTTAGCGCACCTTGGGCAATGCCATGCAGTGTATCTGCTTTGCGGGCGGAAAAGCCGCATTGCCGCAGTGTGTCGGTGGAGCAGGTCAGCATCTGTTCCGGGCTGGGGAAGACATCACCATGTACCCGCAGGAGCTTCGCGACCATCGCGTCTCCGGCACGCGTCGTCAACTGCTGGTAGGCAACGGCACGCATCAGCGCCTCATAAGGTTCCCGGTGTGGCGCGGTCTGATGGCGACAATCGCCAACCTGTTCGATCAGGCTGGCCCAGCGTGTATTGATGGCGCTGAGATGGGTTTTGGCCTGCTGCGTGAAATCCGATGGCGGATGAGATGGCATAAACGGTTTCCATGATGAGCATGCAAAGGGCAGAAAACGAGCATAGGAGATTGCCGCATGGCGCGCCATGTGAGAAGGGCTATTTGTATGAAAAAGCAATAATTGAACGTGCGCGTAAGGTGGTACCGGTTTAGCGTTAGCGCATGAGATGCCTTTCAGTAATAGTAAGAGGGGTGGGCGCACTACGAGTGGGTGGAATGAGGGGCATATGATGCAGAACGATACGATGCTTAACGATACACCGTTTCAGGATTCTGACTCGCGCTGGCAGGCGGTGGTGACGCGCAATCATGCGGCTGACGGCTGCTTTATCTATGCGGTGAAGACGACGGGGATTTACTGTGCGCCCTCCTGTGCGTCACGCCAGCCCCGGCGTGAAAATGTAGTGTTTTTCGCGACGGCCGATGAGGCGCAGGCGGCGGGGTTTCGCCCGTGTAAACGGTGCCGTCAGGGAACGCTTTCGCGGCAGGAACAGCAGGCGCAGCAGATTGCCCACGCGTGCCGGATGATTGAGCAGTCAGCGCATCAGCCGACGCTGGCGGTGCTGGCTCAAGCCGTGGGGATCAGCACGTTCCATTTTCATCGCGTGTTCAAAACCATCACCGGCCTGACGCCAAAACAGTATGCCAGCGCCCATCGTCATCGGCAGCTACGTGAACAACTGGCAGAAAAGGGGCCGGTCACCGCAGCGATTACCGCGGCGGGCTATGACGCCAGCGGGCGATTTTATGCCGCAGCAGGCACGCATTTAGGGATGACGCCGACGGCGTTTCAGAACAAAGGAAAAGGGGTGACGATCCACTTTGCCGTTGGTCACTGCTCACTCGGCGAGGTGCTGGTGGCGGAAAGCGAGAAAGGGATCTGCGCGATCCTGCTGGGTGACGATCCTGAGCATCTGCTTAAGGATCTTCAGGAGAGATTTGCCAGCGCGGAGCTGGTCGGTGCTGATGCGGCGTTTGAGCAACGGATGGCGCAGGTTGTTGGATTTGTCGACGATCCGGCTATCGGGCTGACGCTGCCGCTGGATATTCGCGGTACGGCATTCCAACAGCGTGTCTGGCAGGCGCTGCGGGCGATCCCCGCAGGAGAAACGCTGAGCTATCGTGAGGTCGCTGAACGTATTGGCGCACCCGCCGCCGTGCGTGCGGTCGCGGGCGCTTGTGCGGCAAATCGGCTGGCGGTTGCCATTCCCTGCCATCGCGTGGTCCGACATGACGGTGCGCTGTCAGGCTATCGCTGGGGCGTTATGCGTAAACGCGCGCTGTTGGAGAAAGAGCAGTTGGACAAAGAGCGGTTGGACAAAAAACCACAGGAGAAAGAACAGGGTACGCATCCGCGAGAGGAGTCGTGATCGTGAATTTTGATTTATTTGCCGATGAAGCGCCGCGTCGCTGGACGGAAACGCTGGCTTCGGGGGCGTTTATCCTGCGTGGACGCGCCTATGATGACGCCCCGGTGCTGCTTGCGGCGCTGAAAGCCGTCACCGCGCGTGCGCCGCTGCGGAATATGGTGACGCCGGGCGGTTTTGTGATGTCGGTGGCGATGAGCAACTGCGGGCCGCTCGGCTGGGTGACGGATGAACGCGGCTATCGCTATACCTCACACGATCCGCTGAGCGGAGAGGCGTGGCCCGCGATGCCGGAAGCCTTTTCCCGACTGGCGCAGCAGGCCGCGAGTGAAGCGGGTTTTGCTGATTTTGAACCGGATGCCTGCCTCATCAACCGCTATGACGTCGGCACGCGCATGTCTCTGCATCAGGATAAAAACGAACGGGATTTTCTCCAGCCTATCGTGTCTGTCTCGCTGGGGCTCAGCGCGACGTTTCTGTTTGGCGGCAGGGCGCGCAGTGATAAAGCGCAGCGTGTGGCGCTGACGCATGGCGATGTGGTGGTCTGGGGCAGTGAATCGCGGCTCTATTTCCACGGCATTCTGCCGTTGAAAAGTGGTAACGTGCCGGAAGGGATGTCCGACGAATGCCGTTTTAACCTGACATTTCGCAAAGCCGGATAGGGGAACCACAGGGATGCTTCCCCTGTGGTCGCCCCGTGTATCTCGATATTCAAACGATCTCAGGCTTAAGCGCTGGCGCTTATTTCTTGCTGAACTTCATATAATCAAGGGCGCTTTCTGCCGCGATACGCCCGGAGTTGAGCGCAAAGCCAAACGTACCGCCGCCTAACAGCAGGTCATAAGTGTCGCCATACATACCGGCAGCATCGTTACCTGTGACGTACAGGCCCGGAATGACCTCGCCGGATTTATCGATTGCCTGCATTTTTTCGTCAATCTTCACGCCGCCGAGTGTGCCCAGCGCGGCAGGCTGCATTCTCACCGCATAGAATGGGCCGGTTTTTACCGGACGCAGGTAATCCATGTTTTTGTTAAATACGTCATCCCGCTTCTGTGTCGCAAACTTGTTGTTTTCCTCCAACGTGTTCTTCAGTACGCCCGCATCAACGCCCATCTCTTTCGCTAATCCGTCAACGGTGGCGGATTTGAAGACGAAGCCGCGATTTTTCTGACTTTCCTTGCTAAATTCGCTATCAAATTTCGTCAGCTTGGTATTGGCGATCACCCATTCGCCAATCGGCACATCAATGCCGTCTTCGACATAATGCTTGCGGGAGGCTTCGTCGAAAATGGAGTACATAATGCCGCCCGCTTTGGACAGTGCGTTGCCGGAGTGCGGCCAGATGATGACGTTGGATTCATCGGTAAAGCGGCGACCGTGTTGATCAACCCACAGGTAGGGCTGACGTGCGGCGGCCAGCAGGTGAGAATTCGGCGCGTAGTCGGGCAGGCCGGGGCGATAGGCTTGCAGCAGTCCCAGACCGTCCGGTTTAGCGCCAGCTTTCCAGGCCATATTGATTCCGTCGCCGTCTTTGCCGACGTTGCCGACCATAATGGTGTCGGGGAAGGCGGCGTATTTTTGCAGCATCTCTTTATTGTTGGCGTAACCGCCGGTCGCGATGATGACGGCCTTCGCGTCTATCTGGACGGTGTTGCCGTCGTTATCTTGCGCGATAACGCCCGTCACCTTGCCATCTTTCACGACCAGATCTTTGCCCGCTGTTTTCACCAGCGTGGTGACATCCATGTTTTTAAACTGCTCGTGGAATGTCTTGATCAGATGGCGGCCGTGGCCGGGGCCGTCGATCACGTGCCAGGTCAGCATGCCGCCAGGGCCGCCGGGGCCGATGTATTCAAACTTGATGCCTTTCGATTTCACCCATTCAATCGTGTCCGCTGAGCGGTTTACGAAGGCGCGTACCACGAAGGGGTTTGCCATCCAGTGGCTGTAATCCATGATGGTCTTAAAGGCCATATCCGGTGTGACGATAATCCCCTGACGTTTCTGCATGCTGCTGTTGGCGGCGAAGATGCCTTCGGCAAAGTTACCGGTGCCGCCGACAATCGGCTGTTTTTCCAGTAAGACGATTTTCGCCCCTTTTTCGGCGGCGGCCATCGTGGCTGACGTGCCTGCCGCACCCGCGCCGATAATAACGATATCGGCGCTTTTCGGGATTTCCGATTTTGCCGCGTCAGCCGCTTGGGCGGAAGACCAACCGATCATCGAGAGGCACAACGTCGCGAGTACACTTTTTCTGAAGCGTTTCATGATGTTTTCCTTAATGTTATGAATATTCTTACAACGCAGCCGTACTTTGCGTGTGGAGAACCAACGGTATTAATTCGCCTTAGCCTGTGAGTACGCGTCTTCCGCGGCTTCTTTCACCGCACCGCTGGTCATCGTGGCACCGGATACCCCATCAACCTCAATGCTGTGTTTTTCGGTCATGGTTTTGGCGAGTTCGATGGCCGCTTCCCCGCCAACTTCCGGCGTTTCTTCCGGGGCATCAATCGTCGATTTAAGGATTTTCCCCTGCGCATCGATATCAAGCGTGACGGTGACATCCCCGCCGATCCCTTGTCTGGCGGCGGAATAGGTGCCGGCTTTAAAACTTCCGTCTTGCGCGGCCGCGGTTCCCACTGCGAATAGCAGACAGAGTGGAAGGATTCCTGAGCAGATTTTCATATCAATATTTCCCGTCGTTTTTGAATAAATACGGTGAATAGCCACGTTATTTCCCATAAATGAAGCTATTTCCCATGAATAAAGTGATAGCCGTCGTCATTATTGAGAGGCCTGAATATCAGGCAGCACATCGGTAAACCAATGCCGAGTAATAAGAACAGCAGGCTGAAAGGGTTAAGGTTGAAAAGGTGTTCAAACTGAGAAAGAAAACGTAATAGCGGAAATGTCAGCGTCATACTGAGCATGACGGAAAGTAACTGGCTAATGGTCAGCAGATTATTGCCGCTGTGATACGTGCTGTTATTCAGATTACTGAAAGCCAGCGTACTTTCTGCTGAATATAAGAGTGAAATGAGTACGCCGACTATCATGGCGATAACGCCGATGAGGTGCATCGACTTCTCTTGTACTGCGGCACTCAAGGCAAGGATACAGAGTGATGTGACGCCGGTTGCCAGCATTAACAGCCGCCGATAGCCAATACGTTTGACCAGCGGCTCGAACAGCAATTTTGACAGCAGCGCACCGCTGGAAAAGAGCAGCAAAATCAGACTGGTTTCTGCGGGAGTACAGGTTTGCGTCGTTTGTAGCATGAGAGAGAGCACGACGGGCGTTGATGCCAGTAGCGTTCGCGTAGCGATGCCTCCCATCATGCCGACAGAAAAGGTTCTGATGCCAAACAACGCGCGGGGGAATAAGGTCGTTTCAGCGATGAGATGTTGTCGGTAATAAAGGAAAATCAAACCCAGCGTGCTGCAAGACAGGAACAGGATGACGAACGTGGGAACGATATTTTTCGTGGCGGTGGTTAACAGGAACGCCATGAGAAATAACATCAAAACGGGAAAGGCTAATTCATAGGCGCCGGTGCGAGATGTCTCTTTTAGCGGCGCAGCAGGAATCGTGTGGCTTGCCAGAAAAAAGCAGACTACAGCCAGCGGAATATTCACGAGGAATATCGCCTGCCACGAGAGCAAGCTAACCAGAATATTACCGACAACGGGGCCGATCAGCGTGCCGAATAATCCCAGTAAGGTTACCCGATTCAGGAAGCGCAATTTCAGACACTGTGGCGTGGTGCGTAATAGTACGGTTCTGATGATGGGCAGCATGAGTGCACCGCCAATGCCCTGAATAAAGCGGAACGCGCTTAAACTGCCGAGCGTGGTTGCGGTCATGCACAGCAGTGAACCAAGCGTGAAAATAGCGACCGCGATCTGGTAGGTTCTTCTTTCCCCTAATCGTTCCGCCAACCAGCTATTGGCTGGCGTAAACGCGACGACCGTGACAATGTAGGAGACAACGATCGTCTCCATATGTAATGTCGGCTGCTGTAGCGATTGCGCGATAGCAGGGATGGCGACATACACCATGGTGGTATCCAGGGATTGCATGAAGAAAGTGACAGAAGCAATCCAGAACAAGACCCATGATGTATTCATTTAGGCCACCGTCATTTGTCCGGCATAAAGCACGAACAGTCGTAGCAGAAACACGCCGAACAGGCTCATGACAGCTAACGTAATGAGTTGCCCTTTGCCGGAGTGGGCAGAGGGCTTACGTACCCCGTTGGCAATGGCGGGAATCACAATGCCGATGCCGATAATGCCGATCCAGAATACGCCGCCCCAGAAACCCGACAGTGCGGTCTGTGCGGCGACCACTTTTTGCCCGCCGCCAAGTAGCAGCCCGATAAAAAACGCGAACAGCAGGAACAGTTCGGCGTACACCACCGGTGTTTCCACGCGGTGGATGAAATGCAAAGAGCGTGAATGCCCCGAGGTATTGCGTCCCCACGCGCTGGCCAGCAGCATGACAGCAATGCCGGAGGTGGTGCCGGATACCAGGAACAGGACGGGCAGAACGGGGTTATTCAACAGCGGGAACGATTTCAACGCAGACAGCAGGAAGCCGGTATAGCAGCCGAGCAGGATTGCCAGCACCAGCAGCAGGTTTTCAATCAATGTGGCCTTGTTGACGATCATCGCTGCCAGCTTACGCGCTTGCGCAGTCAGCGCAGGCCGGTACCAGATGGCCTCAAGCTGTGTCAGCCATCTGTCATGATAAAGCGTGATGAGCCATAACAGCATCACGATGAAGTACACCTGAAAGAGCATTACGCCCAGCGACATGATGGACGTCGGGTTGTAAAAGACCATCAAATACCAGAAGGTAAAGGGCTTGGTCAGGTGGAAAATCAGAATCATCAGCCCGAGAATGACGGCGAGCGGTGCCACGATGGCTGTGGCTTTGATGACGCGATTACTGCCGTGATATTCGCTGGGAACGTAGCGCCTGAGGAGCATCGAGAGCGTGACCATTCCTGCTGAAATACCGACCAGAAGAAGATAAACGGCGATGGGCCAGTCCCATACCAGCGTGTCGAACGTGAAAGCGTTATGCATTGTCGATGACTCCTCGTTTCCCCGGAATACGATAGAGCTGGGGGTCGGTGCCCAGATAAACCTTGGAACGGTAGGTCGCGTTGCTGGCGATCATCTTGGCAATGTTGCTTTCAGGATCGTTGAGATCGCCAAATACCAAGGCTTTGGTGGGGCAGATTTCGATGCAGGCGGGCTGCTTTCCGGCGGCCAGATTGGTTTGCCGACAAAAGTTACATTTGTCCGCCGTCTTCGTGACCGGATTGATGAAACGCACATGGTAAGGACAGGCGGCAATGCAGTAGCGGCAGCCCACGCAGCGTTTATCGTTGACATCAACGATCCCGGTGAGCGCGTCTTTGAAGGAGGCTCCCGTTGGGCAGACGGCAACGCAGGGCGGGTTCTCACAGTGCTGACAGGATTTGCGGAAAAATTGCTTAATCGCGCGCGTTTTTTCAACAGCGGGAATATCGACGGTTTGCAATATATCCAGCCGAGTTACACCATCGGGCACGTTATTGGTCGCTTTACAGGCCTTGATACAGGCTTTGCAGCCGATACAGCGCATTTCGTTATGCAATAAGCCATATTTAACGGCTACTTTACCCTGCGCTTTTTCGGGTTCATTCTGTGCGCGTGCGATACCGATATTTCCACTAACGGCAATCGCGCTTCCCATATAGGCAATAAAACGACGGCGAGATAATTCTTCCATATTATAAATCTTCACATTGAGGTGATAGCCGTGCGAACGCTATATCTTTCATAGACAGTATTAATCCAGTACCAACATTAATATTTCGCAGTTTGAGGCTAATGGAAAACAGCGGTTCATCATTACGATGAAAATAGTAAATAAGCCACGTTGCTATTATGGTTTTATTGGAGCATGAGAATAAAGATCTAAGTGTGCGCTTGGTCACGTTTATTTTTTTGTATAACCGTATATAACAAATATCGATTTGTTATAAATACAATGTTATTTCTTTATTCTTTTTGTATTTTTAAGAAATAGCGTTTCCGCTATAGATGTGTGCGTTGTTATTTTTTCATTATGTGATAGGCGTGAATAATTGATGTGCGTCATATCGCACGTTTTTTTATGCGGTGGTAGAGAAGGGTATAAACGGCTAGAGCGATTTCTCGCAACAAATAAAAACGTTAGTGCTTATTTCACACTAACGTTTATGCAACATAAATAATAAGAAATCTATTCTATAGATTTTAAACCGGCATCAGGGTTTTAGGTGTTTATCAAGAAAGCGTACGGTAATTTGCATGATGTCCGGTTGCAGCCAATGCGGCCCGCCGTGCTCGGCGCCTTTGACGCTGTAGTAGGTCGAGTCGATATTTTTCTCTGTCAGCGCCTGATGCAGTCTCTCGGTCTGGCGTGGTGAAACCAGAGTATCGTTGGTACCGTGCATAATCAGGAACGGCGGTGTCGCGCTGTTGATAAAGTTAATCGGGTTGGCGGTGGCCGCTTTATCGGGATAGCGGGTAATGGCGCCGCCTTCATTAAATACCGATGTGCCGTTGACCCAGATAGCTTCCGTAGCGGACGCTGAAGCGTGTTTCTGGACAACATCATCAGGAAAACCTTCACCCACCAGCGTGAGGTCGGATAACCCATAAAAGTCGATCACCGCTTGAACATCGCTGCTTTGATTGAGATGTTCGCCTTTATCGTAGACTTTTGAACCATTTGTCGCGCCGGCAAATGCTGCCAGATAGCCGCCCGCAGAGGTACCGAACACAGCGGCTTGCTGGCTATCAATACCGAATTTTTTCGCATTAGCGCGCAGATAGCGGATGGCGGATTTCACATCTTCCAGCGGCGCGGGGAAAAGAACGGTAGGTGCCACACGATATTCCATACTGGCAACCACATAACCGGCTTCAGCAATGTTTAGACGCTGTTGCAGGTAATTATCTTTATTGGCGTTAATGAACCCGCCGCCGGTAATAAATAATACCACAGGAAGCGCGTTTTTCGCTTCAGGTTGAAGAATATCCATTTTTAATGCGACGTTAGGGTAACCACGCATGGAGACCTGAGAATAAACCACGTCCGAAATTAATTTTACCGACGTGGTTTCCTGTTTTACGGTGATCTCATGCTGATTCTGTGCCGCATTGATTGCCGTCGCGCTCATCATTGCCAAGGTCGCTAACCCTATCTTTGTTGTTTTAAAATAATCCATATCTTAAGTCCTTTTGTTAGGGAGATGTAAACTTTTTTGGTTTGTGAGTGATGATGTCATATTTGTAAAGAGAATACTAAAAAATATTTAACAATATTGACTGTGTCGTATTAATCTACTCAATTATTTCCTCGTTTATAATAAGTTGACTATATCTACTATTAACGTTATTTCTCATTAATTAAATGTGCATCTAATCACAATTGATTATTTACAAATCCCTATAATTGTTATCATGGCAGGATATAGACGGTACCGTTAATGCGTAATATAAAACAATGCTCAGTATAAAACGTGTGATTTATTATCAGGAACTCATCCGGGTCGGGAGTTTCACGAAAGCAGCGAAAGCGCTGAATATCTCTCAGGCGTTTTTGTCCCAAGAGATCGCGCGGCTGGAGCTTGAAACGGAAAGGAAGCTGATTAACCGAACCACGCGACAGTTTTCTCTGACGCCATTCGGGAAGGTCTTTGCTGATAAAATTCAGGGCATGATTAAGGAATATTATGAGCTGGAGCAGTTCGTCAGCAGCTATGAGGAAAGCACGGATGGCGCGCTACTGGTTGGCGTGATCCCGATTTTCAATCGTCTGGCCCACTACAATATGTTTAACCTGTTTCAGAAAGCCTACCCCAATATCGATATTTCCTTCATTGATGGCGTGAGCATCGATTTACTGGAGAGGGTACGTAATAGCGGGATCCACCTGTCTTTCTCAACGCCTTTTGATGAATACCTGAACGATCCTTTGTTTCATCACACCATTTGCCAGGTTGATGACATTGCGGCGGTGATGTCGACGTCGCATCCGCTTGCGGGCAATACGACGCTAAGCTTGCCGCAACTGGTAAAAGAAAAGCTGATCGTGCCGCAAAAAGGGACGGGGGAGCATGCCGCCGTTTCCGAATCCTTCACCCGACAGGGCATTAACCCCAGTTACTTTCGCGAATGCAGCAATATGGACATCATTATGGATCTGGTGGTCAATCTGTCTGGTGTGGTCTTCCTCTGTTCATCTGTCGCGAAAAGCCTGACCGCTTATGATGTCGCGGTGATTCCGCTGGAGGAGCAACTGAAGAGAACATTCGCGATTAGCTATCTGAAGCGCAGCACGAACATCCCTATGGTGCGCCTGTTTCTGGATTTCTTGCAAGACTACAGCGAGTCCGTTCGGTAGGGCGCTTTCTCTGTTAATTAAAAAGACAGGGTTCAAAAGACGCCGATATCCAAGACATGTACCGTAAGGAACGCAGGTTCCGCGTTCATTCCCCCCAATGTACTGCCTGTTAGACAGACGTATCATATTATTTTTTCTACATCTTCTATCCCTTCATTGCATTCAGTTTCACTTCCCGCTGTTCATCGGTTTTAGATAGATATTACAGATGTGAATCAATGTGAGGCGATTCAAACTATCATTATTAGGTACTTGTATGGTAGTTGGCGTAAACGAATGGCTACATGCATAGAAGGATAAGTAACGTGAAGATTGTCAGCGCTGAAGTATTTGTCACCTGCCAAACGTAGCGTCATGGGCACCTCTTTTCAGAGCAACAACAATGAACCAGTCAACCAGCAAATTTATCGCGTACTGCGTAAAGACATCGTGGAATGCAATATTCCCCCAGTAAGCTGCTGTCTGAAAAAGAAATTTCTGTGCGTTTTGATGTGTCCCGCCAGCCAGTCCGAGAGGCTTTTATCAAGCTGGCAGAGGCTGGATTGGTGCAGATCCTGCCGCAGCGCGCGATGGTACGTCGGGCGGCAGAAAGGGTGACAGATGAACACCTGCTGACGCTGGAGCACAATGTGCGTCGGCAGGAATTGGCTGTGCAGAATGAGCAGATGCACGAGTTTCTCAGCCTGAGTCAGGTTTCTCCTCCGCCAAGCCTGATCCAACAACACGACCTGATTTTTAACGCCCTGAAAGCGCGCGACCCTGATGCGCGGAAAAAACGATTCGTGAGCACTTGCAGGAAATGAGCTATTCGATCACGCCGATTGCGCAACAGAATAGCGACTGGTTCGAGCATGCCTGAGCATGCTGAATTGCTGCTTCCACTTTTGGGGCCATCCTCTGGTGGAAGCCATTTCACAGAAGGTTACTTCAGCGGTTGTTCCAGATGAATCACCCACAGTTCGTTGTCGGCCTCTGGCTTCTGCAACGGTTTGATGGCTAAGGTTGTCTCTACCGCCTTGCCATCTCGCGTCAGTTTTCCATCGGTAGTAACCTGATAGTCATCCGCCTTATCTTTTGCTTTCACGGGGGATTGCAGCACGGATTGCAGACCAAAGTCGTTGTCGTTAATGACGGCCAGCGTTTGCTTATCGACCAGGGCCAGACCTTCCACTTTCTCCTGCTGCCAGCCAAGTTTACGCAGATCCACCAGCTCCTGCTTGTGCGCCAGGGTAATGCCGCGTTTTTCCAACTGGGCGAGATCGTCAAATTCCGGCGATTTGCCGTTGGCATCGAACGGCGTCAGGTCGCTCGCTTTGCTGAGATCGACCAGATAGATGCGGTTCTGCATCTGTTTATCTTTATCTGTGCCCTGTTCGACCAACAGAATGCGTTGATTATCCAGTGCCACGATATCGCCGATTTTGGCATCCTTCGCTTTCTTGTAGCTGTCGATATTGATGGGGTAGCCCAGCATGCGACTGGTTTTGGTTTCCGGGTTAAACATCACCAGGCGCGTAAATTGCGCTTTGTTTTTGGTTTTGCCGTCGATATCCAGCGTGCTTTGCACGGCCATGACGATCGTGCTGTCCGGCAAGCGGGTCAACCCTTCAAAACCCCGATTCGGCTGACGCCATTTGATGATATTTGGTAAACCGCTGGCAACCGAGTGTTCGTTGTCCGCAGGCGTCGGCCCGAATTTTTGCAGGATCTTCCCGCTGGCATCAACGTGGATCAGGAACGGGCCGTATTCGTCACACAGCCAGAAACCACCATTGCCGTCCGGCGTAATCCCTTCGGTGTCCAGCCCGCGCTGGCTGGTGCTGAGCGGTTGTAGGGCGTCATTCAGTGCCACTTCGTTGGTGGTGCCGATAACGTCCGCAGGTAGCGGCAGGCCGGTGATATTGCCCTCGGCATCATGCAGCGGGCGGGCATTGATCGCCTCGGCGGCTTTCGCGCTGACCCGAATATCCATCATCAGCGGCGCGTAGTCGGGGCTGGCAAAGATCTTGGCCTCTTTCTCACCGACCAGCGGCGCATCGGCATTCGGGCCGCGATCGGTGACGGTGGTGAACATCAGGTCATCACCCTGTTTGCCGGTAAAATAGAGACCGGAGCCAATGCCGACAGGTAAACCGTTGGGGAAGTTCTGGGCGAATTTGCCCTGATACGCAACATGATCGCTGGCTGGGAAGGTAACGACATAGCGTGTCACTTTTTCTCCTTCTGCCTGCGCGCTGAACGGCAGAAATCCGGCAACCAGCAGTGCTAACAACGTGTGTTTCATGGCATTCGCTCTTTGATGTGAATCAATTTGATTGAGGTACCGTCGGAGCATAGATAATTGATATGTCAGTTCTGTGACCGCACGCCTGATTTTGAAATGCAGTATGCGGTTTTCATGACATATCGCTGTTTAGAGAGGCTGTTGCTATCCTTTTCCGCGCGGTTTCCTGAAGGTGAAAAAGAGTTGTATCGTATTGCACAACACCAGAAACGCGGTGATGACGAACACCCAGCGGAAGCCCATCAGAGCGGAGACGCCGGAACCCACCAACGGCCCGAGGACGTTGCCCAGATACATGAATGACTGGTTATAGCCGAAGATGCGGCCTGTCACCTGCTGACTACTGTATTTGACCAACAGCGCTTGCACGGTTGGCATCAGCGCACCATCGGCAAAGCCCAGCAGAAAACGCAGTATGCCGAGCTGCGCAGGGCTTTGTACCATCGCCATGACCAGGAACAGCAGCACGCTGATCGCCAGTGCGGTGATTAGTACGCGGTGTGCGCCGATCCGGTCGCCTAAACGCCCAAGGCGCGGTGCGGATAGCAGGGCGGATACGCCGGGAATGGCAGCAATCACGCCGCTGATAAAGGCGATGTTGTCCGTGCCGGGCGTCAGATCGCGGATGAACAGGGTGAGGATGGGGCTAATGGAGCCGTTCGCCATCTGGATCATCATCGTCGTAATGAATAGACAGATAATGAGTGCCGGATACGGCAAAGAAGCAAAGACGGCTTTCCCGCTGAGCCGATTCTCTTTGGTGACCTTAACTATGCTCTCTTTAATCGCGAAAAGCGTAATCAGGAAACTGGTAAACAGCATGCCGCCAGTGATGAAAAAGACGGTGCGTAGCCCGATGTTGTCGGCCATAAAGCCGCCGAATAAGGGGCCGAGAATGACACCGGCGATCTGCCCGGTCGATAGCATACCCAATGCCCAGCCGCTTTTTTCACGCGGAACCTGCGAGGCGATCAGCGCCATCGCATTGGGAATATACCCGGAGGTCAGCCCCATAAGCGTGCGCAGGATGAACAGGTGCCACACGTTGGTCGCCAGTCCTTGTAACGACATCACGATCGCCATGCCAAGTGCAGCGCGTAACAGCATAAGCTTACGACCTTTACGGTCGGCGAGGCTTCCCCACAGTGGAGCTACGGCGGCAGAGACGAGAAAAGACGAACTGAAAATTAAGCCGGACCACAGGCTCAGCGATTCGTGCGAGTGAACGCCAAGCTGCTCAATGTACAGTGGCAGGAAAGGTAATATCTGGCTCATGGCCAGCCCGGTGAAAAAGCATCCCAGCCAGGCAGAGAAGAGGTTAAGTTTCCAGGTTTCCATGGGGGGCGGAATAGGCCTTCATCAGCGAATAACCAATGGCGAAACCGTGGTGACTGCGCGCAAAAAAATTGTGCTAACCGACAGTGAATGGCGCTCAATTAATAACGGACAGTGACTAAAATTTCGTCTTTCATCATGAGCATAGCATAGCCAGCGGCGTAGTGGTCACTGAGGGTAATGATCCGCAACAAAAGAAAATCAGCGTGGGGAGACGGTGGGTAGAGTGAAAGCCTTTGTGAATTTAATTGTGTGATGCATATCACTAAAAATTAGCTTTTGAACAACAGAGGTTGTACAATTCACCACCATAAGGCAGCCCACTGCCACGTAAGGCAAGAGCAACTCCATCGCGTTATTAGAATAATGAGCTAAGCAAAACAAGGTGAAAAAGTGCGTAACTTCTTTAAAAAAATGCTGGCGGCTTACCTGAATACTTATAAAGACGTACCGCCCGGCGCACTGTTCTAAGAATCTGTGCTATGCCTGAAACAGGCCGCCATTATGGCGGCCTGTTTATTTATGGGGATCCGAGAATCCATGTAACGTGGTTCTGAACCGGTTCCCCCTTTTTGTAGTGATATTACTTCGTGCTGTAGACTGGCACGGCCGTCACTTCTGGCACGGCTTCGGTCAGGTAGGCGCCGGCTGCGCTGCTTTTGACTTCATTTTCATCAATAAAGCCATAGAACACACCCTGCGACGCGGAAGCGCCGCGAATTTCCGCATCCCCGCGCATCTGCGCATTGCCTGATAGCACAATGCCGCGTTCAAATGCGCCCGGCCCCATGAAGATCGTATGTAGTCGCGCATTATCGCGTACGACGGTATTGCCTTGCAGCACCGTCAAGCCGCTAACAACAGCACGCCCTTCTACAGTCCCGCTCAAAATTGTTGCACGATCTTCAATTCTGGCGTTATCCCTCACTGTACCGCCGATGACGCGAGCGTAAGGCCCAACGTATGCGGTAGGGGCAACATTTGCTGCGTTGGATACCCAGCCACCGCCGTTTGGATGGCGAGAGCCGTTAGCGGTTGGATTCGGTGCGCCAGGTTGGCTGCCCTCCGGCCAGACGCCGGTGAAATCAGCCATCCAGGGGTAGCGGTAGAGGGAATAGTAAGCCTGATCCCACTTGATCTTCTGCATTTGCGACGGTGTACCCATCACCACCATGTAAATGCCGAGATCGTCCTGACGAATAGTGAAGTTTTTCACTATGGCAGATGCACCGCGCTGTAGTTCACTGTAGCGAGAAACGCCATCCGCGCCGATAGCGACAATCCCCCAGCGCCAGTCGGAGTTAGGCTGGGGCATGGTTGCCGGATCGTTTTTCAGCCCAGGGAAGCGAGTAATGGCAGATTTACTCTGCACCATGCCACGGAATTTGACGGTGATTTGCGTCGCGCCACTTTCTGGGATCAACCGTACGATGTTGTAGCCCAACTGCTGTGGAGCCTGATCGAACGGTACGGAGAAACGGCGAAGGCTGGTGCTAGCGCCGATAACTGGCTCAAGTGGTGTGGTTCTTAGCAGGCGATCAGCGTTATTCTGATTGGGTTGTAGCGCACCATAGCCACCGTAGGTTGTGCGATAAAAACGACCACGGTCAAAACCGTCTGGATCGATGTAATCCCAGTTGACGTTGTGCATCGCCCAGTCGCCGAAGACATCGTTGAATTCAGACTGGCTCCAGCCCATGTTAGTACGCAGAACGGACAGCGGATCGGCGGTAGACTGGCCGCTTTCATCTCCTTTTGGCGCTTTTGACCACATATCGTTGATAGCGCTATAGCCAAAGCGATTCTTCAGGTACTCCATAAACGACCAGTTGCAGTAACGGTTACGCGTTGAACCCAGATAAATATGCGGGTAGTTGACCTGCATTTCCGAACAGTGTGCCGATGTACCGCGGAATTCATCCATCTGGTGCGTCATCCAGTTGGCATGGGATTCCCAAATCCAGCCAACGTAGTCTTCTCCTCCTGCGGTTCGGAAGCTGCCGATTTGCGCTTGTAGTGCATGAGTAAATTCATGCGCCAGCCCCCAATTATCCTTGAGTGACGCTGGACCGATCCATACCCCCATGCTGCCACCGCCTGCAACCCCCCCGCTGAGCCCAAAGGTGGGATCGATGTGAATATTGGCTTTATATTTCACACTCTGCTTGCAATAAGGTTCGGGGAACTGAATTTGTTTAATAAACTTATCCCAAATTTGTTCCAATTTCTGTCCTGCGGCAACGGCATCATTACGGTTTACATCGTTATTATTCCAGCGGAAGGCAAAGTGCTCGGTCTGGTATTTCACAGAGGGCATATCCGTGATGGAATTATTTACCTGCCAGTTACCTGCGACACAAGCCTCAGCAGCGTTTGCCGAATTGACCATTAAAGCACCGCTTAAAACGAGTAGGCAGTTTAACGGCGTGAGAAGTGTTTTTATTTTTGACATAAATCCTTTTCCTAGCATGAATATTGCTAATCAACCTTATTATTTCAAGGAGGAAATTTTCCGTTGATAAATAAGGCCCATCCCAAGGCCATCATGGCCTGTCTTTCTTAAGTAAAAAATATATCGACCTCTGTAGGAAGAGGCCGATTGGATTATAGGTTAATTTTGTCTTGTTACCTATTTCATTTTAAATTTTGGTTATGTCTGAGTTTCCTAAAATACATATGGTTATTGGTGTAATGCTTTATTATCCAATAAAGCAGACTGGCTGCCAGTAACGAATTAAACGCCGGCACGCCCCACTCGAAGGCTAATCCAACAATGGCGCCGATAATGCTGGCAATAATCGCGGGCCAGCCAATCAGTGGTGTTTGTGCGCTATCTGGTAATTGGCCTTCGGCACGGCTGGCATCGAGCAGCGCCCTGTGAGTGCGTAAAATATAATAATCAACCAGCATCACACCGATAATGGGGGGGAATAGCACGCCTAATAGCGTCAGAAAATCAATGAAGCGATCCAGAATACCGGCGACGGAAAGCGCTGTGCCGATGAGACCAATCACCAGGGTGATCGAGACATAGCGTAATTTTCTCCCCGTGACGCCCTCTATGGCATTGGCGATTCCCAAAGAGGAGGAATAAAGGTTGATATCGTTTACTCTCAGTGTCGAAAATATAACGGCAATCAGCCCGATGCCGCCAGCTGCCTGAGACATGATCGTCACAACATCTGCAGTATTGAGCGCGCGGGCAATAATGATGGCGAGGCCATTTACAATAAATTCCCCGACGATAATCGACAACATCGTCATCCAGAAAACATGTTTTCCTGTTTGAGAATAGCGTGTCATGTCTGGGGTAATTAGGCTGGCGACGATGCAACCGCCGACAACCATTGTTGCGCCGGCACTAATAGAAATCGCCGCGCCGTTAGGCGCAGACGCGATCAGTTCGGCAATATTGTGGCCGGAGAGCGTCATGATCGAAATATAGCCGACGACGATGACAAACATTGGTACGGCAATTTTGGCGGTGAAGCGTAATGCTCTAAAACCGAAGGCAACCAGCAGTGTCAGCACAATGCCGGAAAGCGCAGCAGACCAGCCAAAACCGAGCTTGTTCGCCATCGCAAAGTTGAGCGCTTTAGCGAATACGGCATTCTGGACGCCGAACCAGCCGATGAGGCTAATGGCGATGACCAGCCCAATCAGGACGGAACCAATACGGCCAAAGCCGCACCAGCGTGCGAGCAGGCTGCCCGACATCCCTTCTTTCATCCCGGCGTAGCCCAGCCCCACGGTTACTACGCCAAAAATGGCACTGCCGATAAAGATGGCGAGAAATGCCTGACTTAGCGTCATGGAATGGCCGAGCACCGCGCCTAACATAAACTGGTCTAGCGCGGTTAACATGCCGATGTGGACTAATGCCACATTTAAAAAGGGCAGTCGGACACTCAGCGGAACGCGGCTGACGGGGTAATCATCTATTTTTTCCATAGGGATATGTTCTCTTATATAAATTGAATGCCTTTCTCGATGAGAGAGTTAGGAATATAACCATCGATGCCAAGATGGCGACAAAATTCCTCAAATTGAGGTAAAGAATGTGCTTCTGCTTTTTGATACATGTTATATATTCTGTTTTCTATTGTTTTTGGTGATACGTTCATTTTCCTTGCAATTTCTTTATTTGAGAAACGTTGTAATATTAAGAAAATAATGTCCAGTTCTGATTGGGTGAAAATATTGGTCTTCAATTCTGTTTGCAACGTCGTCGGTTTCTTTTGATCTATATATATAAGCGGAGACCGCGTATCCAGAGGTCTGGCATTCCACATCGTACCAATGCAACGCTTATTTTCATCAAAGATGGGGATCTTTTCGCTGACGAAAGGCGTCAGCGTTTTCTTTCCATACCAATAGTGTGTTTCGATGACAGTGACTCTTTGCTCACTATTTTCTGTCAGCCTGTCATGTTCTTTTAAATCATCAGAAAGTTCTGCCCAACTGGCAGGAAATTCATCATCTAGTCGCCCTTCAATATCAAAATGCGTTGGCGTATTGGTATAGAGGTAAGCGGCTTTATTCATGTAAACATGGCGTGATGATAAGTCTTTAATACCCCATGGTTCATTTAAACACTCCATCATAATAATCAGATTTCGAATATAATCAGTCATGTTTTTTTGTGATGATGGCATCCTGCCCTCCTTAATAGGCCAGAATTAATTCAACGGATCAATTTAGCTAAGTAATGTCGAATATGCTTGTGTGCATATCCCGGTAGATTTCCATATTCTTTGTATCCCAATTTTTCGTAGAACCCCTTGGCTTGGAAATCGAATGTATCCACATAAGCAAGATGACAACCACGCTTTAACGCTTCTTTTTCAGCTGACTGCATGAGTTGACGGCCAAGTCCGCTTTTACGATATTTCTCACTTACCCAAAGATATTGAACTTCTAATGCACCCCACCAGGTTCTGGAGATTAACCCGGCGATAATATTATTTTCATCGTCTTTGAAATTTAAAAAGAGAGGGAAAATATCAACAGCATCGTACTGTTCGTTGTGTTTCCAAAGGCTTGCTATTACAAATTCTTCTTCATCTGAATCTGGTGTGTGAGTAATATGTAGATTCATTACAATAAGACCTCATTATTAGCACGCTAAATTATACTTCTAATGTGAACATTTCTTTATCATATCAAAAATATTTATGCAAGAGTGGATTTTCCTCGTTCTTAGGTTTCTGTATCGCTCTATGATAAGAAACATAATCTGCTATTTGTGATTGTATTCAGGTAAAAATCAGAAAGTCAGTACGGATTTGCCTCACCAGGGAAAATATCCGATAATTTATAATGAAAATGTATTTGTTGTCGAAAAATATGTTTTTTATGAGTAGGTTACTTCTCTATTTTTCTCCTTGATTAACTTATCATTCAGCCCGGTTTATGTCAGCGAAATGCATCACGGTTTCGCTGGCGTTCCTCCCCTGCTCATCTCCTCCGCCAGCGCATGTTGCAAAAGCCCCTCTTGCTGGCCAGTCGTCATGCAGAATGGATCGATATTTACCATTCATAGCATGGAGTCAACACTGTTTGTTTCATGAATACATAAAATAATGTATATTTTAATGTGTATAATGATGGTGACTAGAACATATGACAGGTGATTTATGGAGCGTATTCTTGCTGAAAAATCTATTAACATCACTGAGTTAAGAAAAAACCCAGCCAAGTATTTTATTGATGAACCCGTTGCTGTGCTTTCTAACAATCGGCCTGCCGGTTATATGGTCAGTGCCAAGGTCTTTGAAGCTCTGATTGACCTATTGGAAGATAAGCAGGGCAGAGTGCATACCGCAGCGCGTTTCAGGCCAACCGCTGAACGTTTAAGTGATATTGCGGATAGTGGGGCGGCGCTCCTGAAAAACGCTTCTGATAAGGATCTGAACGAGTTCACGGAATGAGCATCAGGATTTTCAAGTCTACGTTGCTTTGTCAACAATTGAGCCAGCAAGAGCTGGACGATTTAGTCGCGGACTTCCTGTCTTATAAACAGGATGGCGTGTTGCCTGATACTTTTGGCCGTGATGCGCTCTATGATGATGACCGCACCTATCCATTGGTAAGAAAAGAGCAAGTAGCCCACATCCATCTTGCTGATGCGCATGCACCTTTCCCCAAGTTCTTACGTCAGTTCAAAAGAACCAGCGATAAAGCCCATTTGGTCTACTGCCAAAGTGCGATGGATCCTGATATCTATCTGCTGATAATCATTTTAAAGCCTGAAGCGCACAAGATGGCACGAAACAATAACAATATGCACAAGGTTGGGGTGATGCCAGAAGCGTTCAGAATGAAATATTGAATGGCCTCCTAAAATACGTAGGTGCCTTCAACATATCGAGTGTTCCATGCGTCCTCCTTTATCATTTTTCACAAATAGTCGCGCTGCCGCTGGCCGTCCTTGGGCTGAGCGGACTGTTGTAAATGCCTAAAATGTTCTTTTTGTAACATACCTTGTTAACGATATAGTGATTTGTTTATTTTCTATCTATTTGTATTTTAAGTAAATTAATCCTTACGTTGAAATAACAATAATAATGCGTATAGTTATCATTTAATTTTATGTGCGAATGTTGACAAGAAGCGCCTCTGCATCTCGCCAAAATCACCACCAGTTAACCGAGGATATACCATGTCTTTTGGAGTTACTCGCGCCGAAAAAACGCGTGTTTGTGATTCTTCGCTGGCCGTAGCAAAACCATTCGGAATTTCTCTTCTCGCCCTGTTGATTTCCGCCTCTTTCTTCCCCGCTCAGGCTGTTGCCGAAGAAAATTCTGCCTCAGGCGATACGCTTGTCGTCAGTGCTAACGTCAATGCGAGCGCGGAGGCCAGCGACCCGAAGGATTACAGCGTAAAAGTGACTAACGCCGGAACGAAGATGACGCTGACGCAGCGTGATATCCCGCAGTCGGTGAGTGTCATCAGCCAGCAGCGTATCGAAGATCAGAATCTGCAAACGATTGGCGAGGTCATGGCGAACACGACCGGTGTATCCTCTAAAATTATCGATTCCGAACGAATGACCTATTTTGCTCGTGGTTTCCTTATCAATAACTATCTGTTTGATGGGATTCCTACAGTCGTTGACGATATCTGGCATTTTGGTGACTCTGCTTCGGACACGGCAATCTATGACCGTATAGAAGTGGTACGCGGTGCGACTGGTTTAATGACGGGAACGGGTAACCCTTCCGCGGCGGTGAACATGGTACGCAAGCATGCGGACAACCGTGAGCTCAAAGGCTCGGTATCCGGTAGCTACGGCTCATGGGATAAACAGCGGATGGTGGCCGATCTGTCAGCACCATTGACAGAATCTGGCAATGTTCGTGGGCGCGTGATTACGGGCTATCAGGATAACGACACTTGGCTTGATCGTTACCATAGCCGCAAAAAATTCCTTTACGGCGTGATCGATGCTGATGTGACCGATTCAACTACGCTGTCGCTTGGTTATGATTATCAGGACAGTCACAATACTAACCCAACGTGGGGTGGCTTACCGACGTGGTACAGCGATGGTAGCCGCGTTCGTTTTGATCGCAGCCTTAACTCTGCACCGAACTGGAGCTATATCGACTCAACGTCGAAAAAGGTGTTTGCTGGCCTGACCCAGCGTTTTGATAACGGTTGGCAGGTGCGTATGAACGGTACGCATGACGAGACCAATTTTGATTCGAAACGGATGTATGCCAACGGTTTCCCAGATAAAAACACTGGGTTGCTTGTTGATCCTTACTACCCTACTTATAACGCTGGTGCCTATGGCGGATGGAATAGAGGGAAGCGTAAAATCGATTCTGTCGATACCTATGCGACCGGTCCCTTTGAACTGTTCGGTCGTCAGCATGGGCTGGTCGTTGGAGCGAGTTATAGTAAACAGAGCAATAACTATGATAACTCTTATCCTACAAGCGCAATCACTCCGGAGGATATCGGTAATTATTTCAACTGGAATGGTAATCTTGCCGATCCTACATGGAGTTCTTGGCGACCTTATGAAAACTCGACGACACGCCAGAAATCAGCTTATACCTCTGCACGCTTCTCACTGGCTGATCCATTATATTTGATCGTTGGTGCACGTTACACCGACTGGAGTGTCACAGGATCTTCGGATAGCGACAGCAGAAACCGCATTACGCCGTATGTCGGGCTGGTGTATGACATTAACGATACCTGGTCGACGTATGCCAGCTATACCGATATCTTCCAGCCTAACAACAAACGCGATATCAATAAAACCTACTTACAGCCGACTACGGGCAGGAATTACGAAACTGGCATTAAAGGGGATTGGTATAACAGTCGCCTGACGGCATCAGTTTCCGTTTTCCGTATCGAACAGGATCACGTTGCACAGACGAATAGTGCCCGTTTTGCCGGATCGAATGAGACAATTTATTACGCAGTTGATGGTGTTGTCAGTAAAGGGATTGAATTTGAAGTCAACGGCGCGGTGATGGATAATCTGCAAATGACGTTTGGCGGTTCGCGCTATGTTGTTGACGATCAGGATGGCAAGTCGGTCAATCCAGAACAGCCGCGCACGTCATTCAAGCTGTTTACCCGCTACCAGTTGCCAGCGTTGCCGGATTTAACCGTTGGCGGTGGCGTGAACTGGCAAAATGGTATCTGGCAGGAAGGCTCTGGCCCGCAAAACACCACGCTGCGTGCCAATCAGGGTAGTTACGCGTTGGTTAACCTGTTTGGTCGCTATCAGGTGACTAAACAACTGGCGGTTCAGGCGAATATCAATAACCTGTTTGATAAAGAGTACTACGACTACCTTGCGCCTTATGCCGTGTATGGTACGCCGCGTAGCGTCTCCATGACCGTCAACTATGCGTTCTAGCTTGCTGTTTTGGAGCGAGGCGTTGTTTTTGCTTCAGATAGTCTTGATGTGAGTGACTTTTCCAGCGATACGATAATTTGTCGTTGGGAATCAGCAGAGCGACCCGGAGGTGAAAGCCTGCTACACACTCGTGAAGGGTAACAACCACAAGGGGGCGGGAGTGATCCCGCCTCTTGCTCGATCCTGCATTCTCCCTTTCCTACGAAGGGGCGGCTCGGCAGCGATTAGCGGACGATATTTGCCAGCAGAAAATCGACAATTTCGCTGGTTTTAATCATTTGCTTTTCACCCACTCGGCGATGCTTATATTCAATCTCTTCGCTATCCAGATTGCGATCGCCAATGACGATGGTGTGCGGTACGCCAATCAGTTCCATATCGGCGAACATCACGCCCGGACGCTCTTTGCGGTCATCAAGCAGAACTTCAATACCTTTGGCACGTAACTGCTGATAGATATCCTCAGCGACTTCCTTCACGCGGAAAGATTTGTGCATGTTCATTGGCAGAATAGCAACGTGGAAAGGGGCAATCGCGTCTGGCCAGATGATGCCGCGTTCGTCATGATTCTGCTCAATCGCCGCCGCGACAACACGCGTTACACCAATACCGTAGCAGCCCATCGTCAGCGTTTGGTTACGGCCGTCTTCACCTTGAACCGTGGCTTTCAGCGCTTCAGAATATTTACTGCCCAGTTGGAAAATATGGCCCACTTCGATACCGCGTTTAATTTGCAGTGTGCCTTTACCGTCTGGACTGATATCGCCTTCAACCACGTTACGGATATCCGCAACCTGCGGCAGCGCAACGTCACGCTCCCAGTTGATGCCAAAATAGTGTTTGCCATCAATGTTCGCGCCAGCGCTGAAGTCGCTCATGGCTGCAACAGTGCGATCGACAACGACTGGAATCGACAGTTTGACTGGACCCAGTGAACCTGGGCCTGCGCCGATGGTGGCGCGAATCTCTTCTTCCGTTGCGAACGTCAGCGGACTGGCTACCTGAGCAATTTTCTCCGCTTTGATTTCATTCAGTTCGTGATCGCCACGAACCAGCAGCGCAACCAGTTTATGGCCGCTTTCTTCCGTTGCTTTAACCAGCAGCGTTTTCACGGTTTTTTCTATCGGCAGCTTAAACTGCTCAACCAGCTCGGCGATGGTTTTGGCATTCGGTGTATCAACCAAACGCAGCGCTTCAGTTGCTTCAGCGCGACCTAGCTTCGGCGCAACGGCTTCGGCCAGTTCAATGTTTGCCGCGTAGTCGGATTCCGTTGAGAAAATGATATCGTCTTCACCGCTGGCAGCCAGTACCTGAAACTCATGGGATGCGTTGCCGCCGATAGAACCGGTATCTGCCTGAACGGCTCTGAAATCCAGATCCATACGGTTGAAAATCTGGCTGTAAGCGGCGTACATGGCATCGTAGGTAATCTGCAATGATTCCTGTGACGTATGGAAAGAGTAGGCGTCTTTCATCAGGAATTCACGTGAGCGCATTACGCCAAAACGCGGACGAACTTCATCGCGGAATTTGGTTTGGATCTGGAAGAAATTCAGTGGCAACTGCTTGTAGGAGCTGATTTCATTGCGAATAAGATCGGTAATGACTTCTTCATGTGTCGGGCCGAGTACGAAAGGGCGCTCGCCACGATCGACAAAACGCAACAGCTCTGGGCCATATTGATCCCAACGTCCACTTTCTGCCCATAAATCGGCAGGCTGAACAACGGGCATGGACACTTCAATCGCGCCTGCGTTATTCATCTCTTCGCGCACGATGTTTTCAACTTTTCTCAAAACACGTAAACCGGTCGGCAACCAGGTATAAAGGCCAGAGGCCAGTTTACGAATCATTCCTGCCCGGAGCATCAACTGGTGGCTGATGACTTCTGCATCGGCTGGTGTCTCCTTGAGAGTGGAGAGCATGTATTGGCTAGTACGCATGGGGTTTTAGTTCCGTTAGAACGACAAATAGCATAGGGCTGCCGTGCAGCCGAAGGCATATAAAAAGTGGCTTAGTTTACCAGCGCGGACGGCGCGTCAAAAGAGAGCAGGAACAATTTTAGAATATATTGCTGGGGTTAATGTATTAACGCGCGTTTGACGGGTCGAGGCTTAGCACTTCGGTTTGTTCTCCGCAGACGCGCCAGCGCACATTGAATTCCAGCAATAAAACGGCGTATTCCCGCGTGGTGCTTTCACCTTTACGGTAGGCTGGGCGCGGATCTTGCGCTAATACCTGTGAGATAAAGCGCTTTAACTGGGGATATTTCTTTTGATGCTGGGCTATCTGGTTTTCCGCAAGGGGCGAAAAAATCACCGGCATTGCTGCATCGGGAGCCATTTGGGCAAAACCCGCTCGTGCCTGAGGATGGCTTTCGGCAAAGGGCAAGTAAGGTTTGATATCGATGACTGGCGTGCCATCGACCAGATCAAGGCTGCCTAATTCGAGCGTAATCGCATCGCCTTTTACCCGAATCTCTTTTAATTCAACCAGCGACATGCCCACAGGGTTGGGGCGGAAAGTAGAACGCGTAGCGAAAACGCCCGTCCGTGTGTTTCCGCCCAAACGCGGTGGCCGAACGGTCGGACGCCAGCCGCCTTCCATCGTTTGATGAAAGATGAACACTACCCATATATGACTGAAGTCTTCCAGTCCCCGCACGCACTCTGCTTGGTTATATGGTGGTAATAGCTGAAGTTCTCCGCCTCCATCTTCAATTAGACCCGGCTGCCGCGGAATGGCAAATTTTTCTTTATACGGCGAGCGGATAATCCCGATCTGATGGAAAACAAATTGACTCATTGTGCAGAAACTTTCAGTGCCGTGCCCTGGCAAACGACCTGACTGTAGCAACCCGCTACACCACTGACAGTTTGACATTCATGCAGCAAAACCGCATTGGCTTTCATGGCAGTGGCACGATTTTGCATTCTTTTACGCGCATTTGCCGCATTAGGGGGGGAATCCTGAGCGCTGACCTGGCATGAGGAGCCTGATACTTCACCCATGTCGCGGAAAGGCTTACCGACTAACTCTTCTGCACTTTTATATAACACTGCGGGAGTCGGGCGAGCGACTGGCTTCGGTTTAGGTGCGGGTTCTACGGTTTTGGTTTCAACAATAGGTTGAGGAGCAGGTGCTGGTGGCTTCTGAAATAAAGAACAGCCTGTCAGCGACATTGCCAACAATATAAAGGGAACAGCACGCATTAAGGATTCCTCTGCTTTTTCTCAAAGAGCGGGTATTGAAGCAAGCAATTGCACAAATAACAAGACGGGCCGTAGCCCGTCTCGCAGATATCTTTTAATTAAGCATGTTAGAACTGGATTACCAGCCTTTTACCGCGCCGCCGTTAAAGATTTTATTTGCCGCGTTGTTTACTTCGTCAGATTGATAAGCCTGAACGAATTTCTTCACGTTTTCAGCGTCTTTGTTGTCTTCGCGTGAAACCAACAGGTTTACATACGGAGAGTCTTTCTCTTCAACAAACAGGCCATCTTTAGTTGGCGTCAGGTTAATCTGGCTAGCGTAAGTGGTATTGATGACAGCCAGTGCGATTTGCGCGTCATCTAAAGAACGTGGCAACTGAGGCGCTTCCAGCTCAACCAGTTTGATATTTTTCGGGTTCTCGGTCACGTCCAGTACGGTTGGCAGCAGACCAACGTTGTCTTTCAGCTTAATCAAGCCGACTTTTTGCAGCAGCAGCAGAGAACGGCCCAGATTGGTCGGGTCGTTTGGCAGCGCAACCTGAGCACCATCTTGCAGCTCATTCAGCGATTTGATTTTTTTGGAGTAACCCGCGATCGGGTAGACAAAGCTGTTGCCGACAGAAACCAGCTTGTAGCCACGGTCTTTGATCTGTTGATCCAGATAAGGCTTGTGCTGGAAGGCATTCAGATCGATATCACCTTTGCTCAGGGCTTCATTTGGCAACACGTAGTCGTTAAATGTGACTAATTCAACGTCCAGACCGTATTTGTCTTTTGCCACTTTCTGCGCGACTTCCGCAACCTGTTGTTCTGCGCCAACAATAACGCCGACTTTAATGTGATTAGGATTCTTTTCTTCCTGACCACATCCCGCTAGCGCCAGAGCACCAATAAGTGCGCCAATGGTCGCAATAGATTTCAGTTTAATCGCCATATCCTTACCCCTAATTAACTATTCTCTTGGCAAATGCCCTTCAGGCAAATGCGTATTGTGGTGATTACTTGTGTGTGACAGCTTTTACTGCCCTGTCGCCGCAGAATTGAATCAGGTACACCAAAACAACCAGTAATATTAATACCGTATTCATGACCGTCGCGTTATAACCAATATAACCATACTGATAACCAATTTGACCTAAGCCGCCTGCGCCCACAGCTCCACCCATAGCAGAATAGCCTACGAGCGTGATTAACGTGATGGTTGCGGCATTAATAAGGCCTGGTAATGCTTCTGGCAGGAGTATCTTTCTGACGATTTGCATCGGCGTTGCGCCCATTGCACGGGCAGCTTCAATCAGGCCGGTCGGAATTTCAAGCAGCGCGTTTTCCACCATGCGAGCAATAAATGGTGCGGCACCGACGGTGAGAGGAACGATCGCCGCTTGCAGGCCAATTGAGGTTCCAACAATCATTCGAGTGAAAGGAATCATCCATACCAGCAGAATAATGAATGGAATCGAGCGGAAAATATTTACCAGTGCAGAAACGGTCCGGTAGAGCTTTGGATTGGCGATAATCTGCCCTGGACGCGTGGTATACAATAAGACTCCCACGGGTAAGCCAAGCACAAAGCCAAAGAAACCAGAAACGAACGTCATTGCGACGGTTTCCCATATTCCCTTAGCCATTAACCACATCATTGCTTCAGACATAACCCAGAACCTCAATTGTAACGTGACTTTCCTGCAGGAATTGGATTGCGGCTTTGATATCCGCATCGTTGCCGTGCATTTCTGCCAGCATGATGCCGAACTTGACGCCACCAGCATAATCCATCTGGGCACTGATAATGTTGTTGTTGACGTTAAAGCGTCGAGCAACCTCGGAGAGCAGCGGGGCATCCACCGATTTGCCGGTAAATTCCATCCGTAATAACGGCGTGGTATCCGGGCGATAGTCGGGGGAAAGACGGATGAGGTAATCGTCAGGGATGTCCAGGTGTAGCGTGGACTGAATGAATTTCTGCGCCAGCGGTGTTTTCGGGTGTGAAAAGACTTCGCTGACCGTGTCCTGCTCGATGAGTCGTCCATCGCTGATTACCGCAACCTGATCGCAAATACGCTTCACCACATCCATTTCATGTGTAATAAGAAGAATGGTCAGGCCGAGGCGGCGATTGATATCTTTCAGTAACTCAAGAATCGACCGGGTCGTTGCTGGATCCAATGCGCTAGTTGCTTCGTCACACAGCAAAACTTTGGGATTGCTGGCCAACGCACGGGCGATAGCGACACGTTGCTTTTGTCCGCCGGACAAATTGGCGGGATACACGTCGTGCTTATCTGCCAGCCCAACCAGATCCAACAATTCATTGACCCGTTGGGTAATCTCAGATTTTGGCGTGTTATCTAATTCCAGCGGTAGCGCAATATTGCCAAAAACGGTGCGTGAGGCGAGCAGGTTGAAATGTTGGAAAATCATGCCGATTTGGCGGCGTGTGCGCGTCAACTGGCTATCTGACAGTTGGGTCAGCTCTTGTCCATCTACCAGCACTTTCCCTTCTGTCGGGCGTTCCAATAAATTGACGCAGCGGATGAGTGTACTTTTACCTGCGCCTGATGCGCCGATAACACCATAAATTTGCCCGGTAGGAACATGAAGGCTGACATCAGCAAGTGCGGTAATAGTCCGCCCGTTTTGCTGAAAAACCTTAGTAATATTAGAAAGTTCAATCATATGTTTTTATCGTGAGTGCCTATGGCTGGATAAATCAGTTTCTGAATTAACAGAATATGAAATGGATGTTAGGGCGTCTAGACGTCTAAGTCAATCGGGATTGTCACGGCTCTGCATTCTCCCTATGGGCGAAAACATGCGATACTACCGCGTAATTTAGGCCATTCAGGAGCAAAGTCAGTGGCACAAAGCGTTCCAGCAATTTTTCTTGATCGTGACGGCACGATCAATGTCGATCACGGTTATGTTCATGACATTGACCATTTTCAATTTATTGATGGCGTCATTGATGCCATGCGTGAGTTGAAAAATATGGGGTTTGCGCTGGTTGTGGTGACGAATCAGTCCGGCATCGCCCGTGGCAAGTTTACAGAAGATCAGTTTATGCAACTGACAGAGTGGATGGACTGGTCGCTGGCAGATCGTGGTGTTGATCTGGATGGCATCTATTTTTGTCCGCATCACCCTGAAGCAGGGGAAGATGAATATCGCCAGACTTGTGATTGCCGTAAACCTGAGCCTGGCATGTTGCTTTCTGCACAGCGCGATCTGCACATTGATATGGCGGCGTCTTATATGGTGGGTGACAAATTAGAGGATATACAGGCTGCCATTGGCGCAGGGGTAGGAACCAAACTGTTAGTTCGCACAGGCAAACCTGTTACTGAACAAGGCGAAGAACTGGCTGATAGCGTGTTGGAAAGCCTCGTAGACCTGCCAAAATGGATAAAAACGCGCAGTTAACCAGCGGAACGAATGAAAGATGCGCAAACAGAAAAAAGTTTACGAGATTTGCTTGCGCTTCTGAATCTGCTCCCTATAATGCGCCTCCATCGACACGGCGCTGTGAACACACAACCGGGTCGGTAAAGAAAGAGAAAACGCTTTAAAATAAGCGTTGACTCTAAAGGTGAAAAGCGTAATATACGCCACCTCGCGAAGCGGTTAAGGCTGCAACGCACTGCTCTTTAACAATTTAATCAGACAATCTGTGTGGGCACTCACAAGACCGTATCTTAACGATATAAAAAGTCTTGAAGAGTGAACAACAGTAAATTCATTACGAATAAACAGTTTTAATTCTTTGAGCATCGCTGACGAGTTCAGCAAATCAAACAAATCTTAAATTGAAGAGTTTGATCATGGCTCAGATTGAACGCTGGCGGCAGGCCTAACACATGCAAGTCGGGCGGTAGCACAGAGGAGCTTGCTCCTTGGGTGACGAGCGGCGGACGGGTGAGTAATGTCTGGGAAACTGCCTGATGGAGGGGGATAACTACTGGAAACGGTAGCTAATACCGCATAACGTCTTCGGACCAAAGCGGGGGACCTTCGGGCCTCGCGCCATCAGATGTGCCCAGATGGGATTAGCTGGTAGGTGAGGTAATGGCTCACCTAGGCGACGATCCCTAGCTGGTCTGAGAGGATGACCAGCCACACTGGAACTGAGACACGGTCCAGACTCCTACGGGAGGCAGCAGTGGGGAATATTGCACAATGGGCGCAAGCCTGATGCAGCCATGCCGCGTGTGTGAAGAAGGCCTTCGGGTTGTAAAGCACTTTCAGCGGGGAGGAAGGCGGTGAGGTTAATAACCTCATCGATTGACGTTACCCGCAGAAGAAGCACCGGCTAACTCCGTGCCAGCAGCCGCGGTAATACGGAGGGTGCAAGCGTTAATCGGAATGACTGGGCGTAAAGCGCACGCAGGCGGTTTGTTAAGTCAGATGTGAAATCCCCGAGCTTAACTTGGGAACTGCATTTGAAACTGGCAAGCTAGAGTCTTGTAGAGGGGGGTAGAATTCCAGGTGTAGCGGTGAAATGCGTAGAGATCTGGAGGAATACCGGTGGCGAAGGCGGCCCCCTGGACAAAGACTGACGCTCAGGTGCGAAAGCGTGGGGAGCAAACAGGATTAGATACCCTGGTAGTCCACGCTGTAAACGATGTCGATTTGGAGGTTGTGCCCTTGAGGCGTGGCTTCCGGAGCTAACGCGTTAAATCGACCGCCTGGGGAGTACGGCCGCAAGGTTAAAACTCAAATGAATTGACGGGGGCCCGCACAAGCGGTGGAGCATGTGGTTTAATTCGATGCAACGCGAAGAACCTTACCTACTCTTGACATCCACAGAATTCGGTAGAGATACCTTAGTGCCTTCGGGAACTGTGAGACAGGTGCTGCATGGCTGTCGTCAGCTCGTGTTGTGAAATGTTGGGTTAAGTCCCGCAACGAGCGCAACCCTTATCCTTTGTTGCCAGCGGTTAGGCCGGGAACTCAAAGGAGACTGCCAGTGATAAACTGGAGGAAGGTGGGGATGACGTCAAGTCATCATGGCCCTTACGAGTAGGGCTACACACGTGCTACAATGGCGTATACAAAGAGAAGCGACCTCGCGAGAGCAAGCGGACCTCATAAAGTACGTCGTAGTCCGGATTGGAGTCTGCAACTCGACTCCATGAAGTCGGAATCGCTAGTAATCGTAGATCAGAATGCTACGGTGAATACGTTCCCGGGCCTTGTACACACCGCCCGTCACACCATGGGAGTGGGTTGCAAAAGAAGTAGGTAGCTTAACCTTCGGGAGGGCGCTTACCACTTTGTGATTCATGACTGGGGTGAAGTCGTAACAAGGTAACCGTAGGGGAACCTGCGGTTGGATCACCTCCTTACCAAGAAGATGTGCGTTGAGTGAAGTGCTCACACAGATTGTCTGATGAAAATAATGAGCAAAAGCGTCAACAAAGTACGGTGTCGTGTCCCCTTCGTCTAGAGGCCTAGGACACCGCCCTTTCACGGCGGTAACAGGGGTTCGAATCCCCTAGGGGACGCCAGCGCATCCGACCATTCCGGTGAAAGCGGGGGTCTTCAGTAAGTCAACTACTTACCTCATATCTTAAAACTGATTAGCAATAGTCAGGGTTTAAGATATTGCTCTTTAACAATCTGGAACAAGCTGAAAATTGAAACATGACAGCTGAACATGCATGACTGCCTTCGGGTGAGTTGTGATGAATCAGTCTGTCAATGAGTCTCTCAAATAATCGCAGCGCGAATGTGTCTTCAAGACACCTTCGGGTTGTGAGGTTAAGCGACTAAGCGTACACGGTGGATGCCTAGGCAGTCAGAGGCGATGAAGGGCGTGCTAATCTGCGATAAGCGTCGGTAAGCTGATATGAAGCGTTATACCCGACGATACCCGAATGGGGAAACCCAGTGTGTTTCGACACACTATCATGACATGAATCCATAGTGTCATGAGGCGAACCGGGGGAACTGAAACATCTCAGTACCCCGAGGAAAAGAAATCAACCGAGATTCCCCCAGTAGCGGCGAGCGAACGGGGAGGAGCCCAGAACCTGAATCAGTTTGTGTGTGAGTGGAAGCGTCTGGAAAGTCGCACAGTAAAGGGTGATAGTCCCGTACACAAAAATGCACAAGTTGTGAGTTCGATGAGTAGGGCGGGACACGTGACATCCTGTCTGAATATGGGGGGACCATCCTCCAAGGCTAAATACTCCTGACTGACCGATAGTGAACCAGTACCGTGAGGGAAAGGCGAAAAGAACCCCGGCGAGGGGAGTGAAATAGAACCTGAAACCGTGTACGTACAAGCAGTGGGAGCCTACTTGTTAGGTGACTGCGTACCTTTTGTATAATGGGTCAGCGACTTATATTCTGTAGCAAGGTTAACCGAATAGGGGAGCCGCAGGGAAACCGAGTCTTAACTGGGCGTTAAGTTGCAGGGTATAGACCCGAAACCCGGTGATCTAGCCATGGGCAGGTTGAAGGTTGGGTAACACTAACTGGAGGACCGAACCGACTAATGTTGAAAAATTAGCGGATGACTTGTGGCTGGGGGTGAAAGGCCAATCAAACCGGGAGATAGCTGGTTCTCCCCGAAAGCTATTTAGGTAGCGCCTCGTGAATTCATCTTCGGGGGTAGAGCACTGTTTCGGCTAGGGGGTCATCCCGACTTACCAACCCGATGCAAACTACGAATACCGAAGAATGTTATCACGGGAGACACACGGCGGGTGCTAACGTTCGTCGTGAAGAGGGAAACAACCCAGACCGCCAGCTAAGGTCCCAAAGTCATGGTTAAGTGGGAAACGATGTGGGAAGGCACAGACAGCCAGGATGTTGGCTTAGAAGCAGCCATCATTTAAAGAAAGCGTAATAGCTCACTGGTCGAGTCGGCCTGCGCGGAAGATGTAACGGGGCTAAACCATGCACCGAAGCTGCGGCAGCGACACTCAGGTGTTGTTGGGTAGGGGAGCGTTCTGTAAGCCTGCGAAGGTGTCCTGTGAGGGGTGCTGGAGGTATCAGAAGTGCGAATGCTGACATAAGTAACGATAATGCGGGTGAAAAACCCGCACGCCGGAAGACCAAGGGTTCCTGTCCAACGTTAATCGGGGCAGGGTGAGTCGACCCCTAAGGCGAGGCTGAAAAGCGTAGTCGATGGGAAACAGGTTAATATTCCTGTACTGGGTGTTACTGCGAAGGGGGGACGGAGAAAGCTAGGTTATCCGGGCGACGGTTGTCCCGGTTTAAGCGTGAAGGTGGGTGACTTTGGTAAATCCGGGTCATCATTAACACTGAGGCGTGATGACGAGTCACTACGGTGATGAAGTAACTGATGCTACGCTTCCAGGAAAAGCCTCTAAGCTCCAGGTAACACCGAATCGTACCCCAAACCGACACAGGTGGTCAGGTAGAGAATACTCAGGCGCTTGAGAGAACTCGGGTGAAGGAACTAGGCAAAATGGTGCCGTAACTTCGGGAGAAGGCACGCTGGTGTAAGGTGAAGTCCCTCGCGGATGGAGCTGAGACCAGTCGAAGATACCAGCTGGCTGCAACTGTTTAATAAAAACACAGCACTGTGCAAACACGAAAGTGGACGTATACGGTGTGACGCCTGCCCGGTGCCGGAAGGTTAATTGATGGGGTCAGCCGCAAGGCGAAGCTCTTGATCGAAGCCCCGGTAAACGGCGGCCGTAACTATAACGGTCCTAAGGTAGCGAAATTCCTTGTCGGGTAAGTTCCGACCTGCACGAATGGCGTAATGATGGCCAGGCTGTCTCCACCCGAGACTCAGTGAAATTGAACTCGCTGTGAAGATGCAGTGTACCCGCGGCAAGACGGAAAGACCCCGTGAACCTTTACTATAGCTTGACACTGAACCTTGAGCCTTGATGTGTAGGATAGGTGGGAGGCTTTGAAGCGTGGACGCCAGTCTGCGTGGAGCCGACCTTGAAATACCACCCTTTAATGTTTGATGTTCTAACGTGGGCCCGTAATCCGGGTTGCGGACAGTGTCTGGTGGGTAGTTTGACTGGGGCGGTCTCCTCCCAAAGCGTAACGGAGGAGCACGAAGGTTAGCTAATCCTGGTCGGACATCAGGAGGTTAGTGCAAAGGCATAAGCTAGCTTGACTGCGAGAGTGACAGCTCGAGCAGGTGCGAAAGCAGGTCTTAGTGATCCGGTGGTTCTGAATGGAAGGGCCATCGCTCAACGGATAAAAGGTACTCCGGGGATAACAGGCTGATACCGCCCAAGAGTTCATATCGACGGCGGTGTTTGGCACCTCGATGTCGGCTCATCACATCCTGGGGCTGAAGTAGGTCCCAAGGGTATGGCTGTTCGCCATTTAAAGTGGTACGCGAGCTGGGTTTAGAACGTCGTGAGACAGTTCGGTCCCTATCTGCCGTGGGCGTTGGAAGATTGAGAGGGGTTGCTCCTAGTACGAGAGGACCGGAGTGAACGCACCACTGGTGTACGGGTTGTGATGCCAATTGCATTGCCCGGTAGCTAAGTGCGGAAGAGATAACCGCTGAAAGCATCTAAGCGGGAAACTTGCCTCGAGATGAGTCTTCCCTGGGCACTTGATGCCCCTGAAGGGCCGTTGAAGACGACGACGTAGATAGGCTGGGTGTGTAAGCGTAGCGATACGTTGAGCTAACCAGTACTAATGACCCGAGAGGCTTAACCTTACAACACCGAAGGTGTTTTGTGAGATGACTCATAGAGAAGTGTTTTGATATTTAGCTTGTTCGAAGATTGGTTCTGATGGTTGTACACAAACACACGAAAGTGAGTGAAGTACAACGGTTGGAATGAAACAGAATTTGCCTGGCGGCGATAGCGCGGTGGTCCCACCTGACCCCATGCCGAACTCAGAAGTGAAACGCCGTAGCGCCGATGGTAGTGTGGGGCTTCCCCATGTGAGAGTAGGGAACTGCCAGGCATCAATTTATACAGGTGCGCTGATATGGCTCAGTTGGTAGAGCGCACCCTTGGTAAGGGTGAGGTCCCCAGTTCGACTCTGGGTATCAGCACCAGTTATTTGGGTTAATGTTCGGCTTAAAAAAGAATTTACCTGGCGGCGATAGCGCGGTGGTCCCACCTGACCCCATGCCGAACTCAGAAGTGAAACGCCGTAGCGCCGATGGTAGTGTGGGGCTTCCCCATGTGAGAGTAGGGAACTGCCAGGTTTCAATTAAAACAAAAGGCCATCCTTAATAGGATGGCCTTTTGTTTATTTATATTTCAGAATTCTAGATTTTTCCTTTCCCCAAATAAACAGAGCTTATCTTTTTATTAACCCACCTCATAATAACGTCTTGCTTAGTGCCTCTTATTTATCCATGTTTCAGCTAAGAGTGATTAAATGCTCAGGTTTCGTTGTTACATTAATAAATTATTACAATCAGGAACTTTTTGCCTCAAGGTTTAAGTGCTGCTTTACTATAGCGGGCATAGTTTTATGCCCGAGAAAACAGGAGAATAAAATAAGATGACTGATCTAACGGATAATGCGAAAGATACGCGTCAGCGGATCCGAGCAATTGTTGGCGCTTCATCGGGTAATTTGGTTGAGTGGTTTGACTTTTATGTTTATTCCTTTTGCTCAATCTATTTTGCCCATATCTTTTTCCCTTCGGGAAATACCACGACTCAATTACTACAAACAGCAGGGGTTTTTGCAGCAGGCTTTTTAATGAGACCGATCGGTGGTTGGCTTTTCGGTTACATTGCTGACAAGCATGGTCGTAAAAATTCAATGCTAATTTCGGTTTGTATGATGTGTTTTGGCTCTCTGGTGATTGCATGTTTACCGGGATATGAAACCATTGGTACCTGGGCACCCTTTTTGCTGCTATTAGCCCGTTTGTTTCAGGGGCTTTCTGTCGGGGGGGAATACGGCACCAGCGCAACGTATATGAGTGAAGTGGCCGTTGAAGGAAGAAAGGGATTTTATGCTTCTTTTCAATATGTCACGCTGATTGGTGGTCAATTGCTGGCATTGTTAGTGGTTGTGATATTGCAGCAGCTCCTAAGTGATGAAGATTTACGGGCGTGGGGATGGCGTATTCCTTTTGCTCTTGGCGCGATTCTAGCGATAGTTGCGCTGTATTTACGCCGCTCTCTGAATGAAACGTCAGATAAAACGACCCGCGAGCATAAAGATGCGGGCTCGCTTGCGGGTTTGTGGAAACATCGTCGCGCCTTTATTACCGTGTTAGGTTTTACGGCAGGTGGTTCCTTAGCTTTTTATACTTTTACCACTTACATGCAAAAGTATCTGATGAATACGGCAGGGATGGATGCGAAAACCGCTAGCGGATTAATGACTCTCGCGTTGTTTATCTTTATGTTGCTACAACCTTTCTTTGGTGCGGTGTCTGATAAGATTGGCCGCCGCAGTTCAATGCTCTGCTTCGGTGGGCTTGCTGCACTGCTGACGGTTCCCATTCTGATGGTGCTGCAAAATGTGACTAGCCCCGTTCTTGCTTTCTCGCTGGTGATGCTTTCACTGATTATTGTCAGTTTCTATACGTCCATCAGTGGCATTTTAAAAGCTGAAATGTTCCCGCCCGAAGTCCGTGCGTTAGGTGTAGGCTTATCTTATGCCGTTGCTAATGCATTGTTTGGTGGCTCGGCTGAATATGTTGCGTTGTCGCTGAAATCGTTTGGTATGGAAACGGCTTTCTTCTGGTATGTCTCGGCAATGGGAGCGATTGCGTTTATTGTGTCGCTAACGCTGCATCGCAAAGGCAAAGGGATGAAACTTTAGTGTTCAGATAATTGCCATAACGCATAGCCGGTGGTGGCACCGGCTACATCCCAAACAAGATCCTGCCAACTCCAGCCGGTTCCGCCTTCTCGGCTATCATAAAGCTCTTTTGCCATGCCGAGGCTGATTGACAACATAATGCCGAACCCTCCGCTACGATCTGAGCTCCAGTGCTGATGAGTACCATACTCATATCCGGCGGCGCTGATGGCGGCTGAGGCGAGAAAATGTTGGGCTTTATCCTGACCTGTCCAGCGATCTTGCGCGATGTGACTGCATCCAGAACAGCAAATCATTGCGGCAACGCACAGTAAACGCATAGCGCTTCTCCATAGAGAATAAAAAACCTCGGAAGCCGAGGTTGTTCAAAGTATAGCGTGAGTCTTAGAGAATGCGACTGATGAGCCGATCGATACGAATACGGCGCAGGCGTCGTATTAGCTTACGGACTTTCACCGGATATTGCGTGATGCTTTCCAGTTCCATATAGCTTTTTACGATGTGGGTATGCGTTCTGATTTTATCTAGCTCGTCCAGACGTTGCTGTAATAACACCTGCTGAGGATCGTGAATCAGGATGGCGTTTTCCAAATCCAGGCGCCACGCGCGCGGGTTAAGGTTATTCCCCGTCAGCAGTTGCCATTTGTCATCCACCCACATGCCTTTCAAGTGGAAACTGTTGTCGCCGTCTTTCCATAGGCGCACAACAAGCTGTTGGTTCTCAATGTAGCGTTCCAGACGACTCAAGAAGCGGCGCAGGTTGATCTCATAGAGATAGGGTAATGCGCCAATGATTTTGAAAGGCTGGTCTTCTGGGATATAGAAGTCATTGGCGGTCTTATCGCCAATAATAATTTCTACTTTCTTGCCATCCCGCAATAATCGGATGATATTTCTGACCAGCAGCGCTGGCAGGTTGAAATACGGGGTACAGATGACCAGATGCTCATCGGCGCAATACATCAGGTGATGTATGGTCTTGTTCAGCGGGCTTTGCTTTCCTAATCCGACCAATGGCGTGACGGTTAATTCGTTCGCATCCGCGCTGTGCTCCGGTGCCTGATAGCTGGCGGTACGCAACGTTTGGCGAAACTGCTTGATATCGTTCTTGATTTCCAGACTCTTCGGGCGATCGGTATGATCCAACCGCTGCACTGCCGGTGCCGACAGCATTGTCTGGATGTATTGCACCATCGTATCAGCCAATACCGGATTATGGATCAACTGATAGCGATCATAGCGGTACTTCTGATGCTGATGCAGATAAACATCATTCAGGCTGGCTCCGCTATAGATGACCGTGTCATCGATAATGAACCCTTTCAGGTGCAGCACGCCCAATGCTTCGCGCGTGTTGACTGGAATACCATAGATAGGGAAATGCGTGTCTGGATGTTTTTTCGCCATGTCGCAATACCAATCGGCATTGGTATTTTCTGCCGCTGCGCCGATCCTGCCACGCTGAGCACGATGCCAGTCTACCAAAACACGGACATCCAGCTCCGGACACTGCCGTTTGGCTTCATAAATTGCAGATAGAATCCCCATGCCGCCATCGTCACGTTCAAGATACAACGCCACGATATAGACGCGCTTTTTAGCGCTCAAAATGGCGTTAATCAGCGTCGTGCGGAAAAGCTCAGGCGAATGCAACGTCTGAACATCATCTGCGTTCTGAGGGATTCTGGGCAGTTGTGCAAGGTGCTGTTGGTATTTATTGCGTTTAAAATTTGACAGCATCACAGTGCGTTTCTTCTCTCATCAGTTTATACCCACCATACTTCGAGCTGCACTAGGGTATATGACCTTCTGGTCATTATCAAAAGTTAAGGAGTAGCCGAATGGGCGATAATACCATTACTTTCCGGCTGTTGTGACCCTGTTTTGTGATAACAATTCCCGCGGCAAGAGCCATGTCACGTCGTGCGATCAGTCTTTCAGCGGCAATTCCAGCGTCACAATACCCTCTTCTAATTGTACGTCGATGTGAAAACCGAGCTTTTTGGACAGCTGGATCATGCCTTGATTATGCGGCATGGTGATGCCAGTCAAGCGGGAGAGACCGTGCGCCCGTGCGTAATCAATCAGCTTTTCCAACAACCGTCTGCCAAGGCCCAGTCCTTTTAGATCGGATCGCACTAGCACGGCAAATTCCGCATCCGTATTATCTGGATCGGAAATCGCGCGCGTCACGCCAATAATCTCTGTTTCCCCACCGAGCTGGCGTACGGCAACGAATGCCATCTCACGATCGTAGTCAATTTGCGTCATATTGGCTAAGTCTTCGTGAGTAAATTCATTAATTTCGCTGAAATAACGGTAATACAGGTCTTCTTTCGTCACCCTTGCGATGAACGAGCTGAGCAGCGGTTCGTCTTCCGGCAAAATCGGTCTGAACAGGCAATGCTCACCATTTTTGAGGATGACCGTTTCTTCCAATTCATGTGGGTAGGGGCGGATTGCCAGCCTTGACTGGGGATCGCCACTGAACGGCGTCAGATGCAGCGTGACATCCAGCAGCGTAAACGCATCCCCGGACGCCAGCAGGGGATGAATATCTAGCCGGGAAATTTCAGGGCAGTCGAGAATCAGGTTGGAAACCTGCACCAGCAAACGGCTGAGCGCGGGAATATCCAGCGGGCGCAACGCGCTGTATTCACGAATCTTACCGCCTTTCACAGCTTGCAGCACCAGATAGCGAGCCAGCGTCATATTCAGCGGAGGCAGGGCGACGGCGGCCTGTTTTTCTTGCCACTCAACGCCGCCTTCACCCAACATAATCAGCGGGCCGAAAACGGGATCTTGTTCGACGGCAATCCTGAGCTCCTGCGCCCCGGCACGATTTGCCATGCTCTGCACCAACAGGCCGTAAATACGCGCCTGCGGATAGGTATGTTTCACCCGGTCAAGAATGGCATCTGCCGCCTGCTGGACTTCTCTGGCGGTTCGCAGGTATAGCATAACGCCCTGTACTTCCGATTTATGCGGAATATCTGGCGATCTCAGCTTAATCGCGACCGGGTAGCCAATCTGCTCGGCAATATGGACGGCTTCTGCACTGTCGCCAGCAATCCAGGTGGGTAAGGTATTTAAACCATAGGCTTGCAGAATTGGCTGAACTTCATGCGTATCGAGCTGGGTGACGCCATCTGACAGTGCCTGATGAATTAGCGCATGTGCCTGACTGGCGTTGATGCCTAAATCCAGCGGCAGCGCTGGGGTTTCCTTTAACTGTTTCTGATTACGTCGGTATTCGACGATATGCATAAATGCCGTTACCGCGCCTTCTGGCGTGCGATAGGTCGGAATGCCGGCGTCGTTAAACAAGCGCCGCGCTTCCTGCGAGGAGAATTCGCCGCACCAGTTGGTCAGCAGCGTAATTCTTTTCCCACGCGGATGCTGTTGGAAGAGCGTAATCAATTGCGCAGCGCTATCGGTGCCAGGTGCGGCAGCGCTGGGCGCGTGAATGATCAAGAGCGCATCGACGTCGTCACTGTCCAGTAGGACCGAAATCGCTGCCTGATAGCGAGCGGCTGTCGCATCATCACGCAGATCGAGCGGATTACCAATAGTAACGGTCTGCGGCAATGCTTCCTGTAGCGCTTGACGGGGCGCCTCGCTGAGCTGTGCCAGTTTGCCTTGTCGGCTGAGAAGCTGATCCAGCGCCTGTGCGGCCGGTGACGCACCGTTGCTCACCAACATCAAGCGTTCACCGCGTAGCGGTCGCAGGTGACTTAAGGTTTCCACTGCGGAAAACAGCTCATGCGTATCCCGTACCCGCAGCAAACCTGCACGTTGAATGGCTGCGTCATAAGCGGCATCCAGACCGTGGCGTTGGTCATTCAGCAGTTGCTGTGCCTGCTGGCTGCGCCCGCTTTTGATCACCAATATCGGTTTATTTCGGGAGGCGCTCCGAGAGGCGGAAAGGAAGCGGCGGGCATCGCTGATGTGTTCCAGGTGCAGCAGAATCGCGCTGGTTTTGCCATCGCGTGCCAGAAAATCTAGCAGATCGTCGACATCAATATCCAGGCTGTCGCCCAGAGCGATGAAATAGGAAAAGCCAATACCGCGCTGTTGCGCCCAGTCCAATATGGTGTTGGACACAGCGGCTGACTGCGAAATAAATGCCAGTTTGCCTTTCATAATCGGGACTGGGGAGAAACTGGCATTCAGGCCTTGCCAGGGGGCGAGTAGCCCGAGGCTGTTGGGACCAAGCAGGCGCATGTGATAGCGCACCGCGCAGGTTTTTAATTCGCTGAACTGGGTCGGCGGTGCGGAGAGAATGATGACGGTCTTGCAGCCTTTCTGTCCCAGTTCCTCTAACAGCGTCAGATTACGGCTGGCGTTGGTGCAAATCACGGCAAGGTCGGGTGTCATAGGCAGGCTGGCGACAGTCGGATAGGCCAGTACGCCGCAAACGGCACGATATTTCGGTGTAACAGGCAGCACGGGGCCGCTGAAATGGCCGTCCAACAAGTTTTTCATCATCAGAAAACCGGCTCTTCCCGGCTTTTCGGATGCGCCGAGAACGGCAATAGACTTAGGGCGTAACAGTGCTTCCAATCCGCGCTGGCTCATGCGTCACTCCTTACACATCAATCCCCTTTGATACTAAACGCTTTCTGCCGGTTGTGCTGTGACGATGGGTAAATTTTCCCGCACGCTGTGGTGCGATTTCCCCGCCAGATAGTGTCGCCGGAAACGGTCAAAGTGCTGCGATAGCGCGTCAGCCGCAACGGTGTCGCCTGCCTGAGCGAGCAGAGCGATAGCAATCTCGGCGGTGCAGTGTTGTCCTGCGTTGCTGGCTTCACGCAGTTGATAGCGGGACAGTGCCTCTACATTCAGCGACAGGATCGGCAGATTGTCCAGATAAGGGCTTTTGCGGAACATTTTACGTGCTTCCGGCCAGGTACCATCAAGCAAGACAAACAGGGCGGGCTTTTCCGTTGCGGGAAGCTGGTGAAACACCTGGCGTCCTTCTTCCGCGGCATCGGCAAGGAAAACCAGATACGGCTGAACGTCCGGGTTTTGCAGAGTAGCAAGCAACTCGGGATCGGGATCGGTGCGTGACCAGCGAAACGCCTGCGTCTCAGGGAGAATATCGGCGATAAGACGTCCGGTATTGCTCGGCTTTAACGGCTCGGTATCAAACATCACCAGGCAGAAGCGGCTGCGGGATGGCTGCACCTGAATGGTGTGGCACAGACAGTTGGTGGCGGGCAACAAACACTGCTGGCAGCGTACGACGCGGCAGCCACGGGCGCGGAACGGTTTAGTTGACTGCTCAAGACGCTGCTGGCGCAGGCGGAGTACGGCATTGTCCATGGTAGGACGGTTGACCATTAAAGGATGGTTGATCATGAAATAGGTGACGCCATGAGATTCTGCAACGAACCTGCTTCGTTTTCACTATTGGGAAGCAGGTTCAGAAAGGCGACATTCTAATCGACAGGCGGGTTGACCAAAAGAGGCGCGAGCAATTATGCCCACGTTCCCACTATAACGTTTTACAGCGGCAACGTTTTACAGCGACTCGTCCAGCCAGCTCTCAAACGGTGCTTTTGGCAGCGCGCCGTTGAGGATATCGACCATTTGCCCCTGTTTGAAGATCATGAGGGTTGGAATGCTACGAATACGGAAACGCGTGCTGAGTGCCGGTTCGGCTTCGGTATTGACCTTAATAAAGCGAACTTTCCCGCTGCGCTCCTGTGCGACGCTTTCAAATACAGGGGCGAAGTTGACGCAGGGGCCACACCAGGGTGCCCAGAAATCGATGACAACCGGCAGATCGTCCTGTAGCAACTTATCCAGCGTTGCTTCTGTAGCATTGATAATTTCGCCGCTGAATAAGGTTTCTCCGCAACGGCCACACTTGGCGTGGTCATCAACACGCGCTTCTGGCAAGCGATTGGTTGTTTGGCAAGATCCACATACCGTATTCATAACAGGGCCTCAGATAAAAGGGCTAAAATAGAGATGTCGCTGATAAAATGCGCGTAATACGGCATTGGAAAGTCAACGGCATGTTGCTTAAAAGTGAATAAATTATGATGGGGAGACATGATGGCAACAACGTGGTTTGCCCAATAGCTACAATAGCTTCTGACTGTTAGCGCTCTTTTACCACAAGCGTGTGGCTAAGCGGGTGTACATAAGGTAATCTTCGCGCCCAGCGCGTAGGTGGAGAAAACAATGAGCGATTCATTCAATAGTAAAAGCGGCAAAGTCCGTGTGATGTACGTCCGCAGTGATGATGAGGGCGAGAAAGAGAATAAAAACAAGCGCCCAGTTGACAAAGCTCGTCGTGGCGATCGGCGTGATGGCGGCGGTTCACGAGATCCGCGTGAAAAGCCGAAGCATCCGCGCGACGTTAACCCGCGCTATGCCCGGGAAAATCCGTCCCGCGACGGCGAGAGTAATAAAACGCCGTGGGGCAATAAAGATCGTAACGAACGCAGCGGCGATCGTCCTCGTCGTCCGCGTGGTGAAGAAACTGGGGGGTATGAATCCCCGTGGAAAACCGTGTCTCGTGCGCCGGGCGACAGCGAAACGCCGGATCACGGCGGTATTACGGGCAAAAGCCAGATCGATCCTGAGCAACTGCGTCGCCAGCGTCAGGAAGAAACACGTGTTTACGGCGAGAATGCCTGTCAGGCGCTGTTTAAAAACCGTTCTGAGGTGATTGTTCGCGCCTGGTTCCTGCAAGAAGTGACGCCGCGTTTCCGCGATGCACTGCGCTGGATGGCGGCAAACCGCAAGGCTTACCACGTTGTGGAAGAGGAAGAGCTGATTAAGGCCTCCGGTACTGAACACCACGGCGGCGTCTGCTTCCTGATTAAAAAGCGTCAGGGCATGGATGTGCGTGAGTACCTGAAAACAGCGGGTGAGCACGACTGTGTACTGGCGCTGGAAGATGTGGGTAACCCGCACAACCTCGGCGGCATTATGCGCAGCTGCGCGCATTTCGGCGTAAAAGGTATTCTGGTGCAGGATGCGGCGCTGCTGGAATCCGGTGCGGCCGTGCGTACGGCAGAAGGCGGGGCGGAACACGTTAAAGCGATTAACGCTGACGATTTCCTGTCCGTGCTGGCGGAATTCCGTCGCGCTGGCTACACCATCGTGACCACATCCAGTCATAAAGGCACGGCATTGTCGCAGGCGACGCTTCCGGCGAAAACCGTGATCGTGCTGGGGCAGGAAGGGGATGGTCTGTCTGATAGCGCCTGGCAACAGGGGGATGTGAAAGTCTCTATCGGCGGTACTGGTAAGGTTGAAAGTCTGAATATTTCGGTCGCAACGGGCATTTTGCTGTCCGAATGGTGGCGACAGAATCAGGCCTGATCATTGCACGTTGGCTTTCAGGGGGAATTCCCCCCTGAGAAGGCGTAACCACGGATGAGAGAACGATTGATGAAGCAGAAAAAGCAGAATGTTATCGCGGTATCGTTGTTGTTAGGCGCATTGCTGGCAAGCGGTTGCAGTTCGCTACCGCGCTCATCCACCGCGGTTGCCGTTGCACCGGTCGCTGAGGCGTGTAAGATTGGCGACAAGCAGGTACAGACCACGCTGTATTTTGGTTTGAATCGTCCTGCTGGCCCGGTGATTTCCGATGCCGAGTGGAAAGCGTTTCTGGATGGCGAGGTGACGCCACGCTTTAAAGAGGGGCTGACGGTATTTGATGCCAAAGGGCAATGGCTGGGGAACGATGGGGTTGTTGCCCGGGAAAACAGCAAAGCGCTGATGCTGATTCATGGTTCCGATAAAGAGCGTGATATTGAAGCGCTGCGCACCACTTACAAATCACGTTTCGCGCAGGAATCCGTCATGCGGATCGATGCACCCGTCTGCGTCGCTTTCTGATTCTTCATCAGCCCCTTTTCAGGGGCTGATGATATTGTCAAAAATCATCGCGATGAGATCGAGATACTCGGGGCTACCACGAGGTGAGGCATCCCTGCGGGAACCTCATCCCCGTGTTTCCCCTAATATGTGACTCTGTCATTAGTATGATGGTTTTTAACCTATCTATTTATGATACAGGGCTACAGCACCAGTCCCGCCACTGCCGCAGACAGCAAGCTCACCAGCGTAGAACCATAAACCAGCTTCAGGCCGAAGCGTGATACCACGTTGCCCTGTGCTTCATTCAGCCCTTTGATAGCGCCCGCGATAATGCCGATTGACGCGAAGTTGGCGAAGGAAATCAGGAACACGGACAAAATGCCCAGTCCGCGTGGCGACATCTCTGCGGCGATCTTCTTCAATTCGATCATGGCAACGAATTCATTCGCCACCAGCTTGGTCGCCATGATGCTGCCCGCGTTCAGGATATCGGAAGACGGAATGCCGATCAGCCACGCCAGCGGTGAAAAGACATAGCCCATAATCGCCTGGAAGCTAATACCGAAAACGGTGCTGAACAGCGCATTGACGGCGGCAATCAAGGCCACGAAGCCGATCAGCATCGCCATAATAATCATCGCGACTTTAAAACCAGCAAGGATGTATTCTCCCAGCATTTCAAAGAAGCTTTGGTCTTCATGCAGCTTTTCCAGCTTCAATTCTGGCTCATCGTCAGGCTGATAAGGGTTGATGATCGACAGCACGATAAAGGTGCTGAACATATTCAGAATCAGCGCCGCAACCACGTATTTGGCGTCCAGCATGGTCATGTAGGCGCTGATGATCGACATCGAAACGGTCGACATCGCCGTCGCGGCCATCGTGTACATCCGCCGTGGCGACATGTCGGCGATGATGCCTTTATAGACGATAAAGTTCTCCGACTGCCCGAGCATCAGGGTACTCACCGCGTTAAACGACTCCAGTTTCCCCATCCCATTGACTTTAGACAGCAGCGTGCCGATACCTTTGATAATCAAAGGCAAAATTCGCCAGTGCTGCAAAATGCCGATCAGCGCGGAAATAAACACGATAGGGCAGAGCACATTGAGGAAGATAAAGGATAAGCCCTGTGCGTTCATTCCGCCGAACACAAAGTCGGTCCCTTGATTAGCAAAAGATAAGAGTTTTTCAAACAACCCGGCAAAGGAACTAATCGCATCCAGCCCGATGCTGGAATGCAAAAGGAAATAGGCCAGCAAGATTTCAATCACCAGCAATTGCACAATAAAACGCAAACGGATGCGTTTTCTGTCGTGGCTGACGAGCAACGCCAGCAAAAAAATTGCCGCCGTTGCCAAAATGAAATGTAAAACCTGTGACATAGCAGAACCACTCATCCCCGAATAAAAAGAGGCGCATTGTAATCGGAATGTGAAAATATGTTTATCCCGAATCTGTAAATCGTTATTCGCTACCGTGCTATCAGGATTAAGGGCGTTTGATTAATCAGAAAAGGTGGGAATGATAAAAGAAAGTTCCCCTTCGGCCCGCTGTTGACGGAAGGGGAAAGACAGATTGCGAACGAACTAGTGCGCGCCACCGCCTCCACCGCCGGTGGTAAAGGGCGGTTTAGCGAACCAGACCAGCACCAGCAGCACCAGAAATACCCCAGCAGCGGCCCAGAAGATCTCGTTGGCGGAGATAATCAGTCCCTGCGCGGTAATCTGTTCTGCGATGTAAGCCGAGGCCTGTGTTTGGTTCATTCCCATCGCCTGAAGCTGCTGATACGTTTCCTGCGCGATGGGATTATACGGCGTGATCGATTCCGTTAGGTGCGCATGGTGCAGCGATTCACGCTGTGTCCAGAGCGTGGTGGTAATCGACGTCCCGATCGAACCCGCCAGCGTTCGGGCAAAGTTCGACAGGCTCGATGCTGCCGCCAGCCGCTCCGGCGGAAGCCCCGACAGCGTGATGGTCGTCAGCGGCATGAAGAAGCAGGCGACGGCAAACCCCTGAACGAACTGCGGCCAGGCCGATGCGCCGAAATCCATGCCCGGCTCGAAGGTGTACGCACGCCAATAGAAACAGACGGCATACATAATAAAGCTGAATGTCACCAGCTTGCGCATGTCCAGATGCGGTGCGAAGCGACCGATAATCGGCGACAGCACCACCGGCATCAGCCCAACGGGTGCGGACGCCAACCCGGCCCAGGTGGCGGTATAGCCATACACCTCCTGCAACAACTGCGGCAAGAGTACGATCGCCCCGAAATAGAACATGTAGGCGAGACTGATACACAGACAGCCGATGGTGAAGTTGCGCGACTTAAACAGCGATAAATCCACCACTGGGTGATCGTCTGTCAGTTCCCAGACAATCAGGAACGCTATCGCGACCACGGCTACCACGGTTAAGGTGATGATTTCCGTCGAGTTAAACCAGTCCAGCTCTTTCCCGCGGTCAAGCATCATCTGCAGGCTACCGATGCCGACGATCAACAGTGCCAGCCCGATAGTATCAATGGGCTTGATCTCGGTTTTGGTTTCTCGCCCGCGTAGCGTTTGCATGGCAATAAACACCACGGCGATGCCGAGTGGAACGTTGATGAAGAATATCCAGCCCCAGTGATAGTTGTCGCTAATCCAACCGCCCAGAATCGGGCCGCAGATCGGCGCGACGACCACCGTCATTGACCACAGCGCCAGAGCGATGCTGCGTTTCGCGGGGGGATAGTTGCTGAGCAACAGACTCTGTGACAGCGGGATCAGCGGCCCGGCGACAATCCCCTGCAACACGCGGGCGAAAATCAGCATTTCCAGGCTGGTGGATACACCACACAGCCAGGACGTCAGGGCGAAGAGCGCCGTTGACCACAGGAACAGGCGGACTTCACCAAACCGTTTGGCCAGCCAGCCAGTGATAGGGATGGAGATGGCGTTAGCGACCCCGAACGAGGTGATGACCCATGTTCCCTGCGAGTTGGACGCACCCAGATTACCGGCGATGGTCGGAATAGCGACGTTGGCGATAGTGGAATCCAGCACCTGCATAAACGTTGCCAGCGACAGAGCAACGGTCATCCAGGCCAGACTGGCACCTTTAAGCGGTTCTCTCTGCACGTTTCTCTCCTGCCCGATTAACCGGCGTTCGCCTGAATAATGGCGCTGATGTCCTGGTTAACAGGGGTGAGATCCAGCGTCAGCGCATCGCTTTGGTAGGCTGGCGTGGTGCGTGAGGTTTCTGCTAGCGCGTTGCCTTCTATATTGGCAGTATCGACATTAACCAGCGCGGACAGGCCGATACGCAACGGATGTTCGGCGACCTGTTTTGGATCAAGTTCAATACGGACGGGCAGGCGCTGAACGACCTTGATCCAGTTGCCGGTTGCGTTCTGGGCGGGTAACAGGGAGAACGCGCTACCGGTTCCCATATCGAGACCGACTACTTTTCCCTGGTACACGACATCATCACCGTAGATGTCTGCGACCACGGTAGCCGGTTGGCCGATACGCATATTAGCTAGCTGTGTCTCTTTGAAGTTAGCATCGACCCACAGGTGATTGGCGGGCACCACGGCCATCAGCGCTGACGTCGGAGAGATACGCGCGCCAATTTGTACGCTGCGGCGTGAGACATAACCGTCAATCGGACTGACGATTTTGGTGCGCTGTAGCGCCAGCCAGGCATCGCGCATTTCTACAGAGGCTTGCTGTATAGCAGGCTGCTTCTCAAGCGGTGTATCCAGAATCATCGCCTGATTCGCCTGATATTGCTGTCTGGCGACTTCCAGCGCGGCTTTGGCGGTCGCGACGGCATCACGAGCATGCTGCACTTCTTCACGCCCGATGGCATTGGCGCTGCCCAGCGCTTCCCGGCGGCTCAAATCGCTTTGTGCCTTGTTCAACTCGGTTTGGCGCAGTTCAATGTTGGCCTGATACTGTTTACTGTTAATAATCAATTGGTGCGTCTGACGCACGCTGTTGGCCAGCCCGGTTTTCGCGCGTTCAAATGCCTGTTGAGCATCGGTAGGGTCCAGCTCCACCAGTACCTGTCCCTGCTTAACGAAATCGGTATTGTCGACGTTAACATGGGTGACGCTGCCGCTGATCTGCGCCATGATCTGAATCTGGTTGCCTGCGACGTAGGCATCGTCAGTGCTTTGGTGATGCCTGAGCACCAGGAACCAGTAACCCAGCCAGGCACAGCCCAGCACGACAAAAATAAACGTCAGCAGCGATAGCACGCGCTTACGCTGTTGTTTCTTGTTTCTTTGTGGCGTTTTCGGTACCTGATTTTCCACACTTTCACTCATGCTGTTCTCTCTCTTTTTATTCTCTTTGTGTCGGCTATCCGCACCAGACTGTGCAGCCTGGCGATAGTCGAAACGAATTCATCTTGTTGTGCCGCTTGGGGGCGTTTTCAGATCGCTTTGCCCGGAGCGTGAGATTGCTGTTTTGCTAAGCCGCACGGTGCGACAGCGGAAAGGTCATACGTATTTTTCGCAGCAAAATTCACCTGCCCGATACGTATGTATCGGGTCATTCCGGGTGAAAAAGGTGCCGACTATGATGCTTTGTTGTTGTTTTCTGCTGTTATTGACTATCGATGTTATTGACTGTCGACACTATTGAATATCGACGTTATAGGTTATCGAGGTCGTCCATTTCATCCAACCGAACCAGAAGCTTTCTCATCAGGGCTTCAAGCTGAGTTTGTTCACTGGACTCAAGTGCCGAGCAAAGCACATGGAGACTGCGGTGCTGTGGTGGAATCAGTTCGCCGAGAAAAGCTTTGCCTTCTTCTGTCAGGTGCAGGTGCAGGCAGCGTCTGTCGTTGCTGCTTTCGCGTCGCTCAATCCAGCCTCTTTTTTCCAGATCGTCAGCGATACGCGTTGCATTGGTGCGTGATGACCCTAGCGCTGCGCTGAGTTCGGAAGGCTGAATGCTATAAGACTCTTGAGACTCCAGCGTCAGCAATGCCATGAAGAGGGTTTCATTGATGCCCTGATCCTTCAGCATTCTGTTTCTGTGTTCCAGAATTTTGCCTTGGACATGCATGAAAAGGCGCAATATTAAGACTTCTTGACGTGGGAATCCTGGTTTACGTGAAGCACGCAGGTCGAGCATTTGTTCTATAGGAGTGAATGAACTGTGCATTTTTTATATAAACCTCATTAATCACGGGGTACATAGTAACTAATGTTACTAACTGGGTAAACGGTATTCAGGTGGGAAATTGTGCTTATTTCTGTGACAGAAAGTAAACGAAGAATAGCGTACATTGGGAATAATTCGCCGTTTACTTTATTTAAATCAAAATGTTATTTGATAATCCAGACTGCGAATTCAAAGCAGCTTAAACGCAATTCCATAGCACAGCGCGCCCAGTAACGTCGATAAGACGATACTGTGGGTTTTATAAAAACAGGCCGTCAGCGTCACAAAACCGACCAGCGTTGGCAGCAGCTTTTCGTGATGCGCGAGAATATCCGGCACGCTGGAAACAATCAGCAGCGCACAAATAGAAGCAATGCCGATGCTATCAAGCAACAGCGCTTTTTTACCGCGCTGCAACGAGCCGGAAGCGCGTGAGGTGCTGAGTCTCAGAGGTAAATAACGAAAGAGATAGTTCACCCCCCCCACAATCAGCCCGATAAGAATGACTTCCGTACTCATGTGTTCACCTGTGGCGTGGCGGGGTTAACCAGCGAAGCCAGACAGCCGCTGAGAATGCCGAGCAGTATTGCGGCTGGAATGGAGGAAAGCAGCAATCCCAGCAGCGCACCGCCTAGTGCGCAAGCCACGACCAGGCTCTGTTTGCGCTTGAAAGAGGCGAGTAAAAAGCTGAGGAAAAGCGCGGGCAGCATGAAAGACAGCGCGGCTTCGACGGCAGGGTAGTCATCCAATGGGCCGTTACCGAACACGGCGCCGATCACCGTACCGAGCACCCACGAGAGCCAGGCGAGCAGTGACACGCCCATCATCCAGTTTTCTGACCAACGGCGGTTATCCTTCGCCAGCCGGGTCGCGGCGGCAGCAAAGACTTCATCCGTCAGGCCGAACGCCCAGAGCGCCGTTTTTCGGGTTGGCAGTCGTTGTGCAATGCGATGCCGTAACGCCGGTCCATACAGCACATGGCGAACATCCATCGCCATGACGGTCAAGGCCGCCACCCAGATGGACATGCCGGCGCTGAGCAGGGCAGTGATAACAAACTGGCTGGCGCCGGCGTAAATGATGCAGGAGAGAAAAATGCCTTCCAGCGGCGTAAATCCTAACTTGACCGCATTCATGCCAAACGCGAATGCCACGGGCATGTAGCCGATAACAATCGGAAGACTGTCAAAGACGCCTTCGCTAAAAGACGCCGATTTTTTCGGTGTAGCGGTGGTTAATGTATTCACTGGCCTGATATTTTTTGTACTTAAAGGGAATTAATCGATAACACTAGCAAAGCGTTACCGGAATTTCACGCTATTGCGAAACGGACGTGATGATTCCGGGCGAAATTTTTTTGTTTGCAACGGTCTCAAATGAGTGCGTCGCAAACGGTAGCTGAGTGTTGCTTTGCGGTACTGAAAGAGAAGCGTCATCTTGCTATGCGCTCAGAAAAGACAGGAAGGCTGTCTTTTCTGAGCGCGTTTAAGTTGGGTACCATCAGGTTGTTTTTGAGACGGTTATTAACTTAAGGGATATTGCCGAGTCTGAGCCAGTGAAAATTACCAACCTGATTGGATGATTCTGTTCATCGATAATTTAGGACGAGCTGTATCAGAGTTACGACTATAATATCGCCACTTTATTTTTTATTAGAATAACATTCTATTTATTGCTATATCTTCTTGCAAAAGGAAATTCTATAGTAATTCTTATACCTTTTTCTATAGATATAAATTGTATCCATAATATTAAATCCTGCACTATTTAGTCTCTGTTCAATATCTTGATCGCTAAAATAATGGTGTATTCTTTCATAATTGTCTACATACGTCAGTGTCGTTGGATCGTAAAATGTCGAAAGAACAAAGTGACCATTATCTGACAGTATTTCCTTTACTTTTAATAGATAGGTCAACAAATTTTCATTTGCCTGATGATGAAAGCAGCCATTGTCAATGACAAGATCATATTCATCTATAGGATGCTGAAGAAAGTTGGCGCGATAAAAAGTGATATTATAAAATTGTTCTTGTATCGACTGCCATTCAGGATGAGCATAGATATCTATTCCGGTCACCTGACTACTCAGTTCACTATAAATAAGGGTATCAAGCCCGCTACCACAACCGATGTCCAATACTCTACTGTGTTCGGATAAGCGAAGTTTCCCTTGTATCAGTAACGGCAGAATACGCATGCCAATGTCAGTAGTCCAGACATCGGATTGTTCGGTATAATGCTGCTGGAATGCCTGCTCTATCACCATATTATAGTCTTTAGAATTTAGCATACGATCACATCCCATAAGGCCAGGTATCATAATCTAGAACACCGCACTGACGTACATGAGCCAGTCCGGGGATGTAAGCCTTAAGTATACTGAGAGAATACGTTAAGCGTTCATAGTCTTCAGCGCTATTCTTATCACCATCAAATTCTTTATCTCGAATATTACGGATGATGACATGATCGGGGATAAAGCAAAGTCTATTATTCTTGGAATAAAAGCCTTTAAATTGCGCAACCGTATAAGCGCCTCCATTACCGGAAGAAACGCTGACAATTAAGGCCGGTTTATGCGAAAGCTCGTTACGTTCAGATAGAATTAATAGGTTCATTAATGCGGGTGGAATCATTCCGTGCCACTCTGGTACAACGAAAATAATAGCGTCACTTTTCGCCAGAATGGCAGATGTTTTTTTCCATTCAGGGCAAGGAATCTCGTCGCCCCAGAACTCTTTGTTCCATTCCTGATGCTTGATTGCTGCCAAGTCAATTAGTGCGATGTTTGACTCAATATCAATGGTATCGATCAGCGATTTTATCACCGTTGACAGCCGAGATGATTGGCTTTTTTGTTGGGTACTTCCGCTGATAATGACATAGTTATTCATTGTGGTGCTCGCTGTGCTCATAATGTGTGGAAGAAAAATGCGGATTTTGGCTTAAAATAAGTGCTAACAGAACCAAGAGTATCACGATCAAGGCTATGTATTTAAAACTTAGAAATGCTGTAAGGGAGGTAAGAAAAAACGTAGATAGGGATATCATCGTACTATTAATAATACGTAAAATACCGCTGATTCTTCCCAACATTGTGGGGGGCGCACTTTCTTGAATTATCAGATCCTGTGTGACACTACAGGCGAATATTCCCATAAATATAAGTAATTGACCTGATATCAGAGCTGGTATGGAACCAATCTGAAAAAGTGAAATCCCGCCTGCAATCATTAACAATGTTATAAAAAGGAAAATTTTTCTTTTTATTTTCCTAAACAGAGGAACAAGGATCGATCCCAGAAACATTCCGACAGCCCCTATTGCATACATCAAGCTGGCGAATTGATCGCTTACGTGGAGCCTATTTTTAATGTAAAAGATGATTAATAACTCCAGTCCACCCGTTGCTAGCGTGATACAGGTGATAAACATCATAAGCAATTTCAAGGCTTTGCTACTACGCACCGTAGCGAGAGATTCTTTAAGTGAATGATTAGTTAGTGTCAGTTTTTCTCTCAGCCCTTTCGTCCGGTGTTGGACAGACTGAAGAGAAGGAATTTTCGTCCAATAATTAGCGATTATAGGGGCAAGATACGTGAGTGCATTCAGCACGAGTAGTGATGTATAACTAAAATACTTAAGCAATAGGGCACCAAGTAAGGGGCCAACCATGAACATTGCGGTATGGATTGATGCTAGGGCTGTGGTGGCTTTCACCCGTTCTTTGGCGAATATAACCGGAACAAGTGTCATTTCAGTTGTACGTGATATTTCAAAACAGACGCTTGTCATCGCGCCAAGGATGCATAGTAAAATGAATGGCAATAACTGCATGCTGTAAAGAGTAGCAATGATTATTCCGATAAAACATTGTAGAAGCAGGGAAATAAAAAAAATATTTTTTTTATTGGATATATCAACCATGCTTCCGACATAAATCCCTGGGAAAATTCGTGGCAAAAACTGACAAGCAGTTACGATCGCCATATTCTTAAGGGACGATGTCATATGGTAGACCATAAGAGGCAAAGCCACCATATACATTGCATTACCTAGTCGGTCAAAAGCTAATCCAATAGCCCATGCCGTAAATCTTGAATTGTGAAATATTGAATTCACGACAGTCTCCTTGAGAGGTGGCTTTCGCCACCTCGGCTATAACGTCAATAAAACCGTTGCTAAAGAATTAGCCTTTAGACTGAACAATGCGGCGCTTAGGCTTAGTCATCGTATATTCTCCTGATTTAAGTGAACCAACAAGGTTGGCAGTGGGTGTCAAGGTCGAGGCCTCGACGTGAATTAGGAAACATAGGTTTCTCTAATTTTATGTAATTTTCCAGAGCGAACTCGATAGGTATTTATAAAGCCGCCTCTGCCACCGACAAATAATATAACTTCCTCATCATCACCGGGAAAGGCTGCAAAAGCTTTAGTATAATCAGGTAGGTTTTCTTCAAGATCGACGATCTCACCATCGCTATATTGATAAACACCAACCTGATAACCATAACCACCTGCAAAGATATAATCATTACAATAAACACAGGTTTCTTTAGTACTAACAAGGAACTCTCCAGCTTCTGATTTTACTGCCATATTCACGGTGTCAATTTCAAAGACTCCGCCAGGTCCTGTAACGAAGAGATGTCCATGTTTATCTGTAATTAACCTTTTCAGGCGAGATTCTAATTTAATGGAACCCAGTATTTTTTGTGAATCACCAGGCATAAATATAATCTGTTGATGAAAGTCACATGTAAAAATTCGCAGACCTTCTTTTGTATAGGCGCAGGCGTAAGAAGGGCCGTTAATATTAATAGTATCTAATAAGTCTCCAGTTTTAACATCAAATTCATACACAACATGGGCATCTGAAGAGAGCATGCATCGAGATTGTTGACAGTTGACAGCCAAGCCTCTAGGAACACCATGCACTTTTTTAATCCACATGATGTGTCCTTCCTGAGTACAACGGAAAAAATCTCCTTTCCGGCTTATACCGATATAAGAACCGTCGTTTAGCGGCTTAACATCTTTGACTATGCCAAAGCCGTGTCGATGATGTGTTCTTTGATGAAGCTGAATACTATCAAATTTCCCATTTTCCCACGAAAATATAGCTACTCCTGCGTCGGTTCCAGCATAAAGGCAGTGTTCATCATTTGGATGAGGCTCAAGTATCCAGATGCATTTGTTAGAAAAATGGGTACGGTTGACGATCTTCCCATTCAAATCTAATTTAAATATATCTCCAGTTTGAAGTAATGCATAGATGTTATTTTTTTCGTCTACAGATGCATGTATTATTTGAAATTCCAGAGGGCCAAATACTTTTTCAAGTTTAAAGTCTTTTTCACTATTATCGAAAACAGATATTTTACCGTTAAAACCACCAATAAATATTTTTTCATAATCATGAGAAAAACAAATGAATTCGTTATCTTCATGGGATATTTTGAATTCCTTGATGTTTTCTCCGTCTTTATCTATTGATATTATACCCGTATGCACACATTCATCATCACCTAATCCGCCATCTTGTGTGGTGCAAAAACGGTCATGTTTCTCATCATAGATAACGCCATGAATAACATTGTTGTCGAGTTTTCTTTTTATCGGGAAGCTGTTTTCTTCAATGTTCCCTATATAAACATTTCCTTCTACATCAGAAAGTGCATGTATACCTGCGTTTTCGACACATATGGCATCGAAAAATGATGAAGAAGGTGATTCTCTAATATCTAACAAACTAAAATTATGGATATCGATTACAACGATTTGACCATATCCATTGTTAGTATAAAGGCGATTATTTAAAATAGCGATAGCTCTATTTGGCGATGGGGATGGTTCTTCATCTTCAAATAATTTTTCTCTGTCGCATAAGTTTTCTGCCTGATAAAAATCGATTGGTTCTAGGGTACTACGATCCCATTTTCCAACAGTTCCAAAACGATCTTTGGTAAAAATATAATCGCTATGTAATACAACAGCATTGATGGGTTTATTAAAACCTAACGCCGGTGATGAGCAGATCAAGTTAAGTTCAACATCGAATTTATGCAAGCGTCCCTTAACATCAGAGCAGATAATTTCATTATCTGAGTAAAAAATACGTAACAGTCTGTTTTGAATATTCATTTTACATTCCTTGTTATGCTATTTTTTCAGCCAGTCGGAAACCCATTGCGTAAAGCTCCGAGTCGTATCTGCCGTGACGCCTACGTGTTCTGCAAAGATCACGAAATCGAGTGAAACTTCCGCCGCGTGAGACTGGATAATCACTTCCCTGCGTAATCCAGAGATCATCTTTTATTTCTGAATAACCGCCGTAAGGTTTGTAACCACCTGCGGTATATTCCTCAACGTTGCCTGCCATGTCCAAATGTCCAAACGGCCCTGTACCATGAGGAAATATGCCGACAGGTGTTGCATCAATAATGCCGCTTTCAACAGAGTTACAGTAGCCAGCATGGAACTCGTTTCCCCATGGATATTCCCGACCATCTGTACCTGAAGCTGCATATTCCCATTGTGCTTCAGAGGGTAAATGAAAACATCGACCTGTTTTGCGGCTCAACCATTCTGTATAAGCGGTTGCTGCTTCAAACGAAACGGTGAAGACCGGATAGTTTGCGCGTTGGTGAGGATATATCCCGAACGGCCAGCGATCGGGTAGTTCGTTGTGGCCAGTATCGATAAGAAAGCAATGATATTCCCAGTTAGTGACGCAAAATTTTCCTAATGCAAAAGACTCTAGTCTAACGGTATGTACGGGACATTCCTTTCTTATCCAGTCCTCTTCCACACCATATTGGCTGAAAAGTTCTACCACGCCCTTTACCCTGTTTTCAGGCAACCCAATTTCTACATCTGCTGCAGGCAGCGTTATCATTTCTGGCTCATAAACACTGACCCGTGGATCACCTTTCAGAGCTAACAAATTTCCTGCTACGTACCTTTCTCTAAAGGTACGATTTTTATCCGCAGTGATGGCAACCAGAGAAGAGATGTCTACTGGTGCAAGTGATTGATAATCTGAACCGAGGTTATCCAGTTCGCTCATACAGATATGCGAAGGCAACCCCATTGCTTCTCGGGAATTAAGCGCGTTGATTTTCTTATCTAAAAACTCCGCGTGCTCTGTCACTATTCCCGTCAAAGTTAGGTTTTTCGGTAACTGGCTCATCACGTAATTATTCCGATATTACATATTCACATATGCCTTCATATGTTGAAAAAACAAAATTATCGGCAGTGGATTTAATGCTTGAAATACCGGAAAAAGAGCGACGATGCCAATAAGACCATCTTTCTGACGTTAAATCATAAATACCTACCCAACCGGTGTAATTACCGATGGCTATGTATTTATTATTTTTGCTCAGTGCTACACACTTGATTGAATTCTGGCTTGGTGTCTCAATTGCCGTTGCTTTCTCATCGTTCCAAACACGTAATTTCAGATCTCTACTTATACTGACAAACGTTCCTGAATTCGTTCCATCACAGCCATTAGCTATCTTGTCATGCGCTTTGGGAATGTATTTATGGCAGCTTAAATCTGATATTTTGTGAAACGCCGCTGCCGAATCTGCACAGACAGAAAATATGAGTGAGTCTGACAAGGCAACACCCTTAATTGCATTCTGATGAAGGCTGACGATATCAGTGACCTGGATGCGATTATTCACTTCACGGAGAATAATACCTTCTCCTGTGTAAGAACCGACCACGCATAACGAATTATCCCCGCTAGAACTATATGCACAATTAAGTGGAGAATGGTGCTGATAAACCACTTCCCCTGTTCTTGCGTCAAATAAAGTTCCCATCTGACCACCCGTTAGCAATGTTCCTTTAAACTCACATAGGAAATTGCATAAACTGCCCATCTCAGCAACGTTGTTCTCTTCACAGAAAACAGTTCCTGCATCACCCACGCTCCATAACTTCCCGTTTAATAACTGAACAGCATTCAGTCCATGAGTCGGCTTGATATGCCTTAGTTGCCATTTTTTTTCGGAAATATTGTATTGAGCATAGCTATCACCAAATGATGCGAAAACAAGGTTGTCTTCATCCAAAAATGCGCAGGAACGTGGCCAAATGATAGAAGGCAAATCTGTTGTGTGATAATTCTCAAGCCCACCATCATACCGGCGCCATAATTTCATTTTTCGGTCGTAACTCAGGCTAACAATAACTTCTCTATTGTTATCGTATATCAGGCGTTTTATCCCCGCTTCATGTGCTGGAGTGGTTTTTATTTTACCTTGGGAAATAGTAATAATTTCGCCGTTATCATTGCCAGCATAAATAGTTCCGCAAGATGCAATAACGATAGTGTCAGTTTCGACCTCATCGAGGTCAATGCACTCAACTTCCTCTCCTGTCTGAATGTTCCATACCCTGATTGTTCCATCATCGCTAGAACTTATCAGATTGTTATTTGCACTCCACTCTACAGAAATAACATCAGCCTTATGGCCTTTAAGATGATGTTTGGTATTTCCTTGGAAATCGGAAATAAGAATTGTTCTATCCCGAGAGCAGGTGGCAATTAAATTTTCTTCAGGGTGAAATGCGGCAGACTCTACATCATCTTTATGTGATTTGATGATCCCTGTTAAACCCATTTCAGGAAAAGACCATATTCTGCAACTATAATCACTACTAACAGTGGCTATAAAATTCCCACACGGACTGAAGGTACACTGGTTAACTAAATGATCATGAAATACACGATTAATCGGAGATTTTGTATTTGCATCCCATAAAATAACTCGATTATCATATCCTGCTGTCAATATCCATTTATTTTTGGCAGTAGCAACCCCACTGATTGGTGCAGTATGTTTGTACATGTATATATGCCTTTATACGTTAAGAATATGGTTTGTTTTATATTTTTTTGTAGTTAAATAATCTTTGTTGAATTCGTTTAAAAAGGTACCAGTATTGATGAGTTGAGAAACCGAAATTCCATGAAACTCAAGCTGAATCTTTTTTTCTGGATTATTACTTAACAGTTTTATTGATTTAACATCCAAGGCATATAACATTTGAGCGGCAATTGAAAAATCGCGGGTATCCTGAGGAAAGCCAAGCTCTATATTCGCTTGGTAAGTATCCATACCTGAACGTTGTAATTGATAAGAGTCTATTTTGTTGTATAAGCCAATACCACGGCCTTCTTGTCTTAGATAAAGCAAAATCCCTCCCTTTTTATCCATCAAAGAGAGAGCTTCTGTCAATTGTTCACCGCAGTCACATCGAAGAGAATGGAATATATCCCCAGTCATACACTCAGAATGAATTCTGACTAAAGGATCTGCATTTCCATCCCTGTGGGAGAATTTTAGCGCAATGTGCTCTTTTCCATCTGACAATCCATGAAAAGTAATAAATTCAACATTACTGTTGATTCCTTTTAATGGAATTAGCTCGCGGTTCCTGATCGACAGATTATTCACATTAAACATCCTTGTTAATTATTTGTTGCGCTTATGTTTTATTTATACTAACGATTAATTATGTTGTCAATAATTAAACATGATTAATGCGATGGTCCGCCTCCATTCTCAGCAACTATGCTGAGACTAGGTTTGGACAGGTGTTAGGGTTAGTGCCCCATCAGCATTCCTCCGGGGTAAGTCCCGATTACTCGGGATAAGTAAGCGTGGCAATAAGCACCTTCGAATGTTACTGATTCGTGGAGCGGTAGGCGAGAGCCTCCAACAAAGACTCCGAATACATTAGCGCAGACCCAACCTCGTTATTGAATTTTATTCTTGCAACAACGAGGCGGACCATACATAGATTGTTGCTGAAGAGACATAGTGTGAACGTTTTTATGATGTTAAAAGCAGAAGCGATAGTATCCGGCAGAGCCGAATGAGATGCCAGAATATCTTTACACTTCTGATGTCTGACGGGGATATTTCGTTTTGTCTGGGATTAATTTAGCGTATCGCTATCACATTATCGACAGGGGACATCATGTTTAAGGATTATCAGGTGGTTAAGAAAAAAAGCCTTGCAGTATTAATGGGATGTACACTTCTGCCAGCCGTAGCGCTGTGGTCGATGGGGGCGCAGGCGGTAACGGCCGTTTACGTCTCGGCGGCCGCTGACGGCGCCATCGACGCCTACACTCTCAATACACAAAGCGGCGAATTGACCGCTATTGGGAAAGTGGTCGCAGGGGCGAAAGTGATGCCGATGGCCGTGAGCCCGGATAAATCGTTTCTGTATGCGGCCACGCGCGGCATTCCTTACTCGGCGGTGAGTTATAAAATCGATCCTAAAAGCGGTGCCCTAAGCCCATTAGGCAAAGCGGAGCTGCCAGACAGCATGGCTTATCTTTCGATGGATTTCACCGGAAAATGGCTGCTTAGCGCCTCGTACGGTGGTAATAAAGTCGCGGTTAACGGCATTGATAAAGACGGCAAGGTGAACGCGAGCGTGGTCACGGTGGTGCCGACAGGGGAGAAGGCGCACAGTATTATTGCCGACCACCAAAATAAGTTCGTCTTTGCCAGCAATCTGGGCAGCGATCAGATCGTTCAGTTCCGGTTTGATGCGAAAACGGGCACGTTGACGCCGAATGAGCCGGCGGAAATTAAACTGCTGGAGGGGAACGGGCCGCGCCATCTGGTGCTATCGCCAGATAACAAAACGCTCTATGTGAGCAATGAACTGTCTGGCAACGTCGCGCGTCTGGCGCTGAATGAAAAGACGGGGCAACTGACGTTACTGGATTACACGGACACCGTTCCGGCCGATGCAGGCATGCGGGCGGGGACGATCACACCGGATAAAAAGAACACCGACAGCCGACCGCAGATCTGGAGCGCCGATTTACGTCTGACGCCAAATGGAAAATTCCTGTACGTATCGGAGCGCACCAAAAGCACGATTACGCTGCTGCGGGTAGAACCGAAGACCGGCCAACTGAAATACATTACGCGCTATCCGACGGAAACGCAGCCGCGCGGTATTCAGATCGATCCAAGCGGTAAATTCCTGATTGCCAGCGGTGAAAAATCGACGTCGCTATCGGTGTATCGCATCAATCAAGACAACGGGGATTTAGTACGCATTGGGCAATATCCCACCGGAAAAGGTGCGAATTGGGTCGAAATCGTTAACCTGCCGTAATTACTATTCCTCAATAAAAAGCGCCCTTTCACTGGAAAGGGCGCCGATCTACAGGGGATTATTTCGCGGCGTCAGCGGCGGTTTTCACCCAGCCGTCAAACAGCTGCTGGTGGGCTTTGATCCAGCCATCAACATGACGTTCGATATCCTGTTGTGAACCCTGACCTTCATGCATACGCAGGTTCTGCGCATTCACATCGGCAATCGGCAGTTTCATGATGGCGAACAGCTTCGCGGCTGCCGGGTTTTTCTCTGCCCATTCCTTATTTGCCGCAATTCTCATGTTGTTAACCGGGAAGCCGTAGTCGGCGCCGTTAGGCAACTTGGTGCTGACGCCTTTCATTTCTCCCGGTTGAGAAGAGAACGGTACCTGCAACCACACCACGTCACGTCCCGGCACCAGCACGTCGCTCACCCAGTATGGCGTCCAGGTGTAGTACAGGATCGGCTTGCCTTCTTTATAACGGGTGATGGTGTCGGCGATCATCGCAGCATAGTTACCCTGATTATGCTCAACCGTGTTGCTTAAGCCATAGGCAGGAAGGTGGTGATTGATGACCGCTTCGCATCCCCAGCCCGGCGTACAGCCCGTCAGGTCGGCTTTGCCGTCGCCGTTGGTATCAAACAGCTTGGCGATTTTCGGATCTTTTAACTGCGCAATATTGGTGATTTTGTATTTTTCAGCCGTTTTCTTATCGATCAGGTAACCCTGTGCGGCGCCGGAGACATATTCACCCTGACGGTAGAACTTCGCGTCCCCGCCTGCGGCTTTATATTGGTCGGCATGCAGCGGATCCCAATTCACGGCAATAAATGTCGCATCACCGGAGGCGATCGAGGTGTAGGCCACGTTGTAGTCCACTTCACGGGGAGGCTGCACGTCATAGCCCAGCTTTTCTAACGCGCGGCTGACCAGCAGCGTCTGGAATGTTTCTTCGGAGATGGTGCTTTGCACAGGGATAACAGAAATACCTTTGCCCGGTTGTGCGGTGTCAGCGGCGTAAACGTGTGTACTCAACAGTGTGGTCGTCAGGGCGGCAGCCCAAAGTGTGGTGTTACGCATCATGATTCCCTCTGTTTTTTATCGTGTGTTGATTCGCGAATGTTGCTAATAAAATGAATATTACGGATAAAACGAATAGTGAATGTCGCCGTTTGTCTGAGGTGAGCCAGACAAACGGGACGAACGTTATTGCTATTTTTTGATGAAAGGACGGGTCAGCAGGCCAATCGGGCCGCTGGCGTACCAGCTTTTGTTGCCCTTGCTGCGGCGATCGCGTCCCAGAGATTGAGTCAGACGGTCAAGAATAATCGCCAGAATAACGATCCCGACGCCGCCAACGGCAGCCAGACCCATATCCAGACGGCCAATGCCGCGCAGTACCATCTGACCCAGACCACCCACGGCGATCATCGAGGCGATCACCACCATCGACAGTGCCAGCATCAGCGTTTGGTTAACGCCAGCCATGATGGTTGGCATCGCCAGCGGAAGCTGAACCTTAAACAGCATCTGACGCGGGCTGGCCCCGAAGGATTCCGCGGCCTCGATCAAATCGGCCGGAACCTGACGAATACCCAAAATGGTTAAGCGAATAATCGGCGGCAGGGCAAAGATGATGGTCACTACGACGCCCGGCACATTACCGATACCGAACAGCATGACGATAGGCACCAGATAGACGAACGCGGGCGTGGTCTGCATGGCATCCAGCAAGGGACGAATAAACTTCGCGGCTCGTTCGCTATGCGCCAGCCAGATCCCCATGGGGAGCCCGATGAGCACGCAGAAGAACAGTGCGGTAAGCACCAGAGCCAGCGTGATCATGGCCTGCGACCAGGCGCCAATTGCACCAATGGCGATCAGCGACAGCAGGGTGGCGACCCCCATGCCGAGGCTGGACATCTGCCAGGCAAGCAGCGAAAACACCAGAATGGCGATTGGCGCTGGCATCCCCAGCAGAAATTGCTGGAAGCCGCCCAGAATAAAATCGACCGGGACGCGAACGCCCTGAAAAACAGGCCTGAAGTGCAGCACAAGCCAGTCGATACCGTGGGTGACCCAGTTGTCCAGTGGGATCAGCGTGTCCTTAAACGGATCGAGCAGGTTGAAATGCTCGGGTGTCGCAGGGGCGGCATTGTTCAGCCAGTCACTGCCTGATTGCGCAGCCTGATGGGCAGCATCGGCGGAACCATCAGGAGCCTGTGCGCTATTCCAGGCATCGCTGCCGTTAGCCGGTGTATCCTGAGCTGGCGCACTGGTGGACCAAGGATCGCCCTGGGGGGCGCTATCTGGCATCGCGCTATGTTGGGCTGGTGCAGAATCGGCTGGCGCGTTCTGCGTGCTGGTCGCCCACGGGTCGTTTTGTTGCTGTGCACCATTGGCCTGTTCAGGTGTTGCGCTCTGGTCGGCGTGCTGGTTTTGTGTTGTGGTGGTGTCCCACGGGTTTGAGGTTGATTTACTCATTGGTTACTCCTTCCTTATCCAGTGCTTGCAGCAACATTCCTTTGGAAATGATGCCAATGTACTCATGGTTTTCGCCGACGACAGGAACGGCACAGGGAGCCTGTGCGACCTGAGAAATCAGCTCGTTGAGTGACATATCTGCGGGCACGGGAGCAGGTTCGGGCAGTAACGCCTGTTCTAGCGGCTGCTGTTCTTTCAGCGCCTGCTTCAGTGAATCAATAGACACGACGCCAATGAAGTGTTTTCCGCCTTCCAGTACATAGCCGTAATCACGGTCTTCGTCCTGAAGGATTTTCAGCGCAGAACGTGGGCCTACGCCGGGTGTTTTACGGATTAGGGTGACCGGGCGACGACGGGCGATATCTTTGGCGCTAAACACGTGGCTGATATCGACACCGCGGAAAAAGGTGCGTACATAGTCATTGGCTGGGTTATTCAGGATCTCATCGGGCGTACCGACCTGAATCACTTCACCGCCGTGCATGATGGCAATCCGGTCACCGATGCGCATCGCTTCATCCAGATCGTGCGAGATAAAGACGATAGTGCGTTGATGACGAGACTGGAGTTTGATCAACTCATCCTGCATTTCAGTACGGATCAGCGGATCGAGCGCGGAGAACGCCTCATCCATCAGCAGGATATCGGGGTCGTTCGCCAATGCGCGAGCCAAGCCGACACGTTGACGCATCCCGCCGGATAGCTCATCCGGGTAAGACGCGGCGTAAGCTTCAAGACCGACCTGCTGCAAGGCATCCAGCGCTTTTTGCTCACGTTCCGCTTTCGGCACGCCAGCGAGTTCCATGCCAAACGCGGTGTTGCTGAGAATATTCAGGTGCGGCATCAGCGCAAAGGACTGGAACACCATACTGATCTTCTTGCGGCGCACGTCGCGCAGCGCGGAACCGGATATTTTAGCGATATCCTCACCGTCTATCAGCACCTGACCCCGAGTGGGTTCTATCAGACGATTGAGAAGGCGTACCAGGGTGGATTTGCCGGAACCGGATAATCCCATGATGACAAATATCTCGCCTTCTTCAATGGCCAGACTGGCATCTTTTACCCCGACAGTAAGCCCTGTTTTTTCAAATACCTGATCTTTGCTCAGGCCTTTATCAATCAGTTTAAATGCTCTGTCTGGGTGCTCGCCAAATATCTTATAAAGATTCTTTACTTCAAGTTTAATTGCCATGAAATTATTGTTTTCCTGTGTCGTTTATAATTCTATAACGTAGCCCTGATAATGATTAAACATAATCTACCCTATCATACTCAGATTCTGAGACAACCCTTTATTGCCTCAGCGATGTGTCTCGGTAGACCAATATAGGCGATATCAGTAACGCTATTATCGTAGTCTTATCTTCATGATTTATGTGATCTTTGTGATTTTGGATTTGTTGGGTAATTCTTTTTATAACAGTACGTTATCGGTCGATTTTGACGTGATGAATTAGCAGGTGATATAACCTGTTCTGATTATGGATAAACCACGATTTATAGTGATTTTCACTAATATAATAATAGGGTAAATAAATCAAATTTTTGGGCTTATAGACACCAGAATAGGCCGACGCAGGTACATTTTTTACTTATGATAACTGTCGGTATTTTATACAGTATAGCAAAGATATAATGGGTGAAATGATAGTGTCAATTCTCGCCAATAAATGAGAGTGTTCTGAATAATATATTTGTCATTTTTACATGGACAATGCCATTTATAAGTCGGTGTGTTGAATTGTTTTGATAATTGCGAGGCAACGCCAGAAAGAGAAATAGAGATGGTACAGGCTTGGCGGTATTATCCCGGAAAAAACTGCAAATGGCGGCGCGTGATGTGGTAAAGCGCAAGCTGGCTTCAGGTGAATATGTGCTTATAGAGAGCAAATATTATCTGGCGTCAGACGCACCTAATCAGTCCGATAAACCGATGACGGGCAACTGACACAAGCACATACGGGCTTTGCTTGTGTCTTTTATCGTTTTCATTCGCTCATCAGGCTGACGTGGGCGGCGACAATGCGCCAGCCTTCGGGCATTTTTACCCAGATTTGCATTTGGCGACCAATCTTCGTGCTGCCTGCGCGGGTGAATTCCGTGCTGGCGACGGCCATATCATGACCGTAAGTGGTGATGGCGGTATTACGCAGGGTTCTGTCCAGACCGGCAGAGGGGCGAGCGAGGCGAAAGGCGCGGATTTCCTCGATCCCATACAGGTTTTCTCCCGCGCCGTAGCGCACCGTTTTTTCATCGTGCCAGAACAGCGCATCCAGCACGGCAATGTCATTACTCGTTAAGGCTTGCTCGTAGCGATAGAAGGCTTCGGTCACATCGGCTAGCACATCTGGCTGGTTAATATCGTCAGGCAACATATTTTCTTTCCTCTTAGGGTATAAGTGATGCCCTGCTGCTCAAGCGCCCACGCCGTCCGCAAGCACAAATCCTCGCGCCACGGTGCGGCAATAATCTGCACGCCTATCGGCAGGCCGTTTGCGGTCGCCACCGGCACCGTCACGACAGGCAGCCCGACGAAAGAGATCGGCTGTGTCAGCATGCCCATGCTGGCGCGGACGGGCAGATCAGTATCATTAATACGCATGGTTTCCTGCCCAATGAGCCTGGCGGAGCAGGGGGTCGCCGGGGCGATAAGCAGGTCGGTGTGCTCAAACAGCGCCAGCGTCTGTTGACGGAAATAGCTACGGAAGCGCTGAGCCTGCACATACCAGGCGGCGGGGATCATCGCACCTGCCAGCAGTCGCTCGCGTGACAGTGGTTCGAAGCGTTCAGGCTGCGTGCGTAAGGCGGGCAGATACTGATTTCCCCCTTCGCTGGCCGACAGAATAAAGGCGGCGCTGCGCGCCAGTGCGGCATCGGTTAGCGTCAGGCTGTCCTGTGCGCCCAGCGCCTGTGCGATCTGACGAACGGCGGCGTTGGCCTCCTCGCTGGCCCACGTGGAGAAATAGCCATCCAGCACCGCGTAGCGTAATCCGTCGCTGCCCGCTTCTAATTGTGTGGCCGTCTGCTGCGTTTCTCGTTCGGCCTGAAAACGGTCCTTCTCATCGCGGCCTTGTAGCGCATCAAACACTAACGCCAGGTCGTCTGCGCGGCGCGCCAAGGGGCCGATGTGGTCGAGGCTGGCGACAAACGGGTGGCTACCGTGACGCGATAAACGGCCAAACGTCGGCTTAAGCCCGAAAATACCGCATAGCGACGATGGCACACGGATTGAACCATTGGTGTCGCTGCCCAGCGTGAAATTAACCAGTCCCGCCGCTACCGCTGCCGCCGACCCGCCAGACGATCCGCCAGCGATGCGCTGTGTGTCGAGCGGGTTACGCGTGGGGCCGTAATGGCTGTTTTCGGTGGTAAAACCATAGGCATAGGCATCCATGTTTAGCATGCCGGACAGCAGCGCGCCCTGGCTGGCAAGCTGGCGGATGGCAAAGGCATCTTGTGTCGCGGGCGGGCGCTTGCTGAGAAGTTCGGCACCTGCCAGCGTGGTTTCACCGCTAACGTCAAACAGGTTTTTGACGGCGTAAGGCACACCGGCCAGCGGCGGTAAGGCTTCACCGCGTTGACGGCTCGCATCCAGACGTTCGGCCTCTGCCAGCATGCGCTCGCCCGTGACATGGGTGTAGGCATTAATGGTGGGGTTGGCCTGCTCAATCGCGTCCAGCGCCTGTTGTGCAAGCTCCTTCGCGGAGAACGTTCCGGCCTGTAAGCCTTGCTGAATCTGTTGAATCGATAACGATGAGGGCGCGCTTCTGGCGTATAAACTCATAGCGTATAAGCTCCTGGCGTATAAACACCGGCAATCTCCTGATGCTCATCAAGAGGAAAAGCCATCAGTGGCTGCGCCATGGCGTGGATGCGGCTGAACTGCACGAACAGCTCCTGACGTCGTTCCTGACTGAGTTGCAGCGCCAGCAGCGCTTCCATCTGCTGAAGGTAAGCGGCTAACGTGTCGCTATCGATAGACGTTGTCGTCATGAGGGGTTCTCTCGGTTGATTTGTGATTAGAAGCCTGCCGCGCTGCCGTTGCTACGTGGATCGAAGGCACCTTCCAGCATGCCGTTGGTGTGCCGCACGATGGCACCGGCGTGGCCGACCGTTTCACTAAAGCTGCTCAGTAGCTCGACGTCGTGACCGAGTTGACGCAATGCATCCACCGTGGCGGGCTTAAAGCGATCTTCGATCTTCAGCGAGTCGGAGGCTTGTCCCCAGGTTCGGCCCAGTAGCCAGCGCGGCGCGGTAATCGCCTGTTGCAGCGGCAGTCCCTGTTGGACGTGGCGGATAAAGATGGCCGCCTGCGTCTGCGGTTGCCCATCTCCGCCCATCGAACCGTAGACCATCGTCCGGCCGTCGGACAGGCGTGCGGCGGCAGGGTTTAAGGTATGGAAAGGCTGTTTACCCGGCTCTAACGCCAACAGGTGTGCCGGATCGAGACTGAACGAGGCACCGCGGTTCTGCCAGAGCACGCCGGTTCCCGGCAAGACAACGCCGCTGCCGAATTCGTGGTAAATACTTTGAATGAAAGAGACGCACAGGCCGCTGCTGTCGCATATGCCCATCCAAACGGTGTCTCCGGGGCCTTTACCTTCTCCCCACGGGGCGGCGTTGCGGGTATCGATTTGCCGTGCCAGTACGCCGAGCGCATCACTTTCCAGCAGCGCCTGAGCATCCTGCGTCATCAGTTTGGGATCGGTAATGAAGCGGTCGCGCAGGCCAAATGCCAGCTTGGTCGATTCGACAATGCGGTGGATCGTCTGGCTATCGCTCAGATCTTCCATTTCCAGACGATCGGTCAGGCCGAGAATGGCGAGTGACACCAGACCTTGCGTCGGCGGCGCGAGGTTATAGATGTCGCCTTTACTGTGTTTCAGCACCAGCGGCGCTGTCCGTTTGGCGCGGTAATTCGCCAGATCGTCAGCCGTCAGCGGCATACCGATCAACGCCATCTGTTTCGATAGTCGGGCAGCGACGGAGCCGCGATAAAAACTGTCCAGCCCTTCAATGCTGAGTGTCGTCAGGATATCGGCTAAATCTGGCTGTGTGAAACGGCTGCCCGCGCGTGGAACATTCCCTTGCGGCATAAAAATCTGGTTAAAGGCTGGGAAATCGCTCAGTTCGTGATAGCGCTGGGTGAGCGCATCTTCCTGGGATTGCGTGACGGGAATACCGTCAGCCGCGTAGCGAATGGCGTCAGATAACAGGCGGGCGAGCGGTATCGGGGCACTGTCCATTTCTTGTGAATAGGTGAGTTCTTGTGAGTAGGCCAGCGCGTCTTGCCAGCCGCCGACGGTGCCCGCGACCGTCAACGCGGCTTTAGGGCCACGATGTGGGATGCGTTTTTCGCCTTGATAATACTCACGGCAGGCCAGTGACCCGGCAGCACCGCTGGCATCAATGGCGACAGGTTCGCCGTGTGGCGGCACAATCAGCCAGAAGCCGTCGCCACCGATGCCATTCATATGTGGATAGACCACCGCAATGGTTGCCGCTGCCGCGACCATGGCTTCAATGGCGTTCCCGCCCTCACGCAGAATGGCTAATGCGCTGGCACTGGCTAAATGATGAGGTGCCACCGCCATGCCCAATGGGGCGGTATTGCTTTGCATCATTTTAAGATTCCTTTTTTGTGTAAGGTAAGTGTGAGTTGCTCCATTAACCCTAGCAATAAGCAAACGGCGTTCCAGTTTTTCGGTACGGTGGAAAGTCTGTCTGCGGTTCCTGAAGAGGTATCTGTATCATCCCGACAATCCTGTGCTATGTTCTGCGACATGAAACAAACGTTACAGCACGCGCAATGGGTGAGAGACGATGATGCAAATAGATGAACGATTACGGGATCGTTACGGCGAACTTTCACCGCAGGAGCAGCGCGTCGCGGATTTCATCTTCGATCACTTTGACGACCTGATTAGCTACAACAGCGCCGAGCTGGCGCGGTTGAGCGGCGTCTCCAAAGCGACCGCCAGTCGCTTGTTCAAACGATTGGGCTACCCTAGCTACCGTGACATGCGGGATGAACTCAGAACACTGCGCCAGAGCGGGATGCCGCTGGCTGATAACCGCGATGCCGTGCAGGGCAATACGCTGCTGGCGCGGCATTACAAACAGGAAATGGCAAACCTGACGCAGTGGATTAACCAGATTGACCCAGCACAGTTTGGTGCGGTGGTTCAGGCGTTGATGCAGGCGCAGCGCCTGTGTCTGATTGGGCTGCGCAACAGTTATCCGGTGGCGCTGCACCTGCGGCAACAACTGCTCCAGATTCGCCAACAGGTCACGCTGCTGGCGCAGCCGGGGCAGACACTATCCGAAGAGTTGGTGGATCTCACCGCGCAGGATGTCGTCATTGTGGTGGCCTTTCGCCGCCGACCGCGCCTGATTCAGCCGCTGCTGTCGCAGTTGCAAAAACGCGGTGTGCCTGTGCTGCTGCTGTGCGAACCACAGGTCGGCGTGTTGATGTCGCAGGCAACCTGGTCATTGTGCGTCCCGCTGGACAGCGTCTCGGCGTTTGATAGCTATTCCTCTGCCATGAGTCTGGTGAATGTGATCAGCAACGCGTTATTACATGAAATGCTGCATGACGGACGCCAGCGCATCCACCAGATCGCGGATCTTTATGGTGAACTGGAGGAGCTTGAGCAACGTTAATGGTGCATTGGGATGGTGCCATTGCACTAAAATGGTGCTAGTTAATTGGTGTTCTTATCTGTCATGTGGCTTGTTTCGGGCGTGATAAAACCGGATTATTTTTGTGACATAGCGCCACGCCCGACATAGGGCAGCTCAAACGCCGCTTGCCCTATGAACCCAGGCTTTTTGCGAGGAATCACGCCGCTTCGCGGTACCTTCGGCGTTCATGCCCGCAACCCGGACCGTCAGCGACGCGCTCCCGACGCGGCGCTGACTTTCGCGGCGTCCATGCCGCTCATCCGGCGGTCATGCTCACCTCAGCGTAATTTTTGACGCGAATAAAGCATGAAAACCATAAGGTTCAGCCCTGAGTATCACGCACGAAATTTTTCACAAATATTTCATATCCATAGCTATGCCTTGTTTTAGCAAAATCATTTGACCTTCTACGTTGTTCCTCACAGTCAAGGGTAACCACGTAATCTGGCATGCTCCTTGCTTAATATCTGCAACGATAGTTTCAGTGTTTGTTTTTAAAGAATCTTTCGTTTCAATTACACTAACCGGGGGCAGAGACGATGTTGATCAATAAACTGGGCATCAAAAAAGGGTTACTGGCGGTGATGGGCGCGGCAATGTTACTGGTTCAAGCCGGTAGCGCAATGGCCGATCAGTTGCAGGATATCGAGAAGCGCGGTGTGCTGCGCGTTGCGGTGCCGCAGGATTTCCCACCCTTTGGATCGGTAGGGACAGATCTGCAACCGCAGGGGTATGACATCGATATCGCCCGCTATCTGGCGAAAGAGATGAAACTAAAGTTGCAACTGGTGCCGGTCACCAGCGCCAACCGCGTACCGTATCTGCAAACCAATAAAGTTGATCTGGTGATCTCCAGCCTGGGCAAAAATGCTGAGCGCGAAAAAGTGATCGATTTCAGCCGCGCTTACGCGCCGTTCTTTCTGGGCGTATTCGGGCCAAAAGACAGCACGCTGACATCGTCTGATGCGCTGGAAGGTAAAAGCATTGGCGTGACGCGCGGTGCGGTAGAAGACATGGTGCTGACGGATATCGCGCCGAAGGCTGCCCAGATTAAGCGCTACGAAGATAACAACACGACGTTGTCGGCGTACCTGTCCGGGCAGGTGGAATATGTCGCCACCGGTAACCTGGTCGTTGCTGCTATCGCCGAGCAGAACCCGACGAAAGCGCCAGTGGCGAAGTTTATGCTGAAAGATTCACCGTGCTACATCGGGCTGAAGAAAGATGAGCCCGCGCTGAAAGCGAAAGTCGATGCGTTGATCGAACAGGCGCTGAAAGACGACACGCTTAATAGCCTGTCAGAAAAATGGCTGAAAGCGCCGCTGCCAGCCAGCATCAAAGCGTAACGGGAGCGCGCCATGACCTATCAGCTTAATTTTTCCGCGCTGTTGCCGTTCTGGCCTGAGCTGCTGGCGGGGTTGTGGGTCACCATTGAGCTGACGGTAATGGCAACCCTTGGCGGCATTGCCATCGGTATCTGCGGTGCAGCTTTACGTAGCGGTAAGCCTACCCTGCTGAGTCGGCTGTGGGGAATCTACATCGAGCTGATCCGCAATACGCCGTTTGTGGTGCAGTTGTTCTTTATCGTCTTCGGCTTGCCGAGTCTGGGCTGGAAGCTCACCGCCGGGCAGGCCGCGCTGTTGGCGATGTTGATTAACCTCGGTGCGTACAGTACCGAGATTATCCGTGCGGGGATTCAGGTGACGCCGAAAGGCCAGTGGGAAGCGGCTCGTGTGCTGGGGCTGACGCGGGTGCAGACCTTTTTACGTGTAATTCTGCCGCCCGCGCTCCAGCGGATTTATCCGGCGCTGGTCAGCCAATGCATCATCGTCATGCTGGGGTCGTCGGTGGTATCGCAGGTGTCTTATGAGGAGCTGACTTTTGCTGCCAACCTGATTCAGTCCCGTACTTTTCTGAGTTTTGAAGTGTATCTGGCGACCACGCTGTGTTATCTGGCGCTGTCTGTCCTGATGCGGCAACTCTTGCTGCTGGCGGGACGGCGTTTCTTAGGGAGTCAGTCATAATGGCATTTACCGACTGGGATATTGTGCGCAACCTGTTGCTGGCGGCGCGCTGGACGCTGTTGCTGTCGCTGACGGCCTTCATCGGCGGTGCGCTGGTGACGTTTCCGCTGATGCTGCTGCGGTTGACCAAACGCAAGTGGCCGACGCGCTTTGTTCAACTGTATTCCGAACTGTTTCAGGGGACGCCGCTGCTGATGCAACTGTTCCTCGCCTTTTTCGGGCTGGCGCTGTTCGGTATCGATGTCAGCCCGTGGACGGCAGCCGCGCTGGCGCTGACGCTGTTTACCAGCGCCTTTCTGGTGGATATCTGGTGCGGCAGCGTGGAAGCCTTGCCGAAAGGGCAGTGGGAAGCCTCGCGCTGTCTCGGGCTGGACTTCGGCCAGACGCTCTATCGGGTGATTGCGCCGCAGGCGATGCGTATCGCCATCGCGCCCACGGTGGGGTTTTCCGTACAGGTGATTAAAGGCACCGCGCTGGCGTCGATCATCGGTTTTGTTGAGCTGACCAAGGCGGGAACCATGCTGAATAACGTGACCTATCAGCCGTTTAAAGTGTTTGGATTGGTGGCGCTGGGCTACTTCCTGATGTGCTATCCGCTCTCTTACTACAGCCGCTATCTGGAGAAGAAATTCAATGCCGCTCATCACCATTAATCAGGTTCAAAAATATTACGGCCAGAACCATGTCCTGAAAGGGGTGGATCTGGATATTGAAATGGGCGAAGTCATCTCGATCATCGGGCGCAGCGGCTCCGGTAAGAGCACGCTCCTGCGCTGTATGAACGGTCTGGAAGGCTATCAGGACGGCAGTATCAAGCTGGGCGGGATGACGGTTACCGACAGGGATTCACAGGCGCGGGAAATCAGCCGCTCGGTTGGGATGGTGTTCCAGAATTTCAATCTGTTCCCCCATATGACGGCGCTGGAAAATGTGATGCTGGCTCCGCGCCGCGTGCTGGGTAAAAGCGCGGCAGAGTGCCGTGAACTGGGTGAGAAGATGCTCAACAAGGTTGGGCTGGGTGAGCGCCTTCACTACTATCCTGCCAACCTGTCGGGCGGCCAGCAGCAGCGTGTCGCGATTGCCCGCGCATTGGCGATGAACCCCAAAGTCCTGCTGTGTGACGAAATTACCTCGGCACTCGATCCTGAATTAGTCGGCGAAGTGCTGAAGGTGTTGGAACAGTTGGCCGCTGAAGGCATGACGCTGATTCTGGTGACGCATGAAATGAATTTTGCCCGTGAAGTGGGCGACCGCGTGGTGTTTATGCATCAGGGCACCGTTTGGGAGCAGGGCGACAGCAAAACGCTGTTCGCTAACCCGCAGACCCGCGAACTAAAACAGTTTATCGCCTCCGTACGAGGGCTATCGGAAGCGTAATGCTTGCACTAGCCACGTACGAAAGAATGCGATTAGCTGACCAGTAACGTTAAAGAAAGAATTTGGAGCCTATAACCATGAGCAGCGAACTGTACGCGCAAATTAATCCTCCTCATCGCTTACTGATGGGGCCGGGGCCGATCAACGCCGATCCGCGCGTATTACGGGCAATGGCCAGCCAATTGGTTGGACAGTATGACCCCGCGATGACGAACTACATGAATCAGGTCATGGCACTCTATCGTCAGCTTTTCCGCACGGAAAACCGCTGGACGATGTTGGTGGACGGCACCTCGCGTGCGGGGATCGAAGCGATTTTACTGTCGGCGATCCGCCCCGGCGACAAAGTGCTGGTGCCGGTGTTTGGTCGTTTCGGTCATCTGCTGTGTGAGATTGCCCGCCGCTGTCGGGCTGAGGTGCATACCATCGAGGTTCCGTGGGGCGAGGTGTTCTCGCCAGATCAGATCGAAGAGGCGATCAAGGCGGTGCGCCCGCGTCTGTTGCTGACGGTGCAGGGCGATACCTCGACCACCATGCTGCAACCGCTGGAAGAACTGGGCGAGATTTGTCGCCGTCACGGCGTACTGTTTTATACCGATGCCACCGCATCTTTCGGCGGTAACCCGCTGGAAACGGATCAATGGGGACTGGATGCGGTTTCCGCAGGGTTGCAGAAATGCCTCGGCGGGCCGTCCGGCAGTTCACCGATCACGCTGAGTCCGCAGATGGAGGCGGTAATCCGCCGTCGTAAATGTGTGGAGCAGGGGATACGAACGGACGCGCATCAGGACGGCGATGACGAGATGATCTATTCCAACTACTTTGATCTGGGCATGGTGATGGATTACTGGGGGCCGGAGCGCCTGAATCACCACACCGAAGCGACGAGCATGCTGTTTGCCGCACGCGAGTGCGCGCGAACAATCCTCGAAGAAGGGTTGGATAGCAGCATTGCCCGCCATGCGCTGCACGGTAATGCGCTGGTGGCGGGGATTCAGGGAATGGGACTGGAAACCTTTGGCAATCTTAAACACAAAATGAATAACGTGCTGGGCGTAGTGATTCCTGACGGTGTTCACGGCGAACAGGTACGTAAGCTGCTGCTGGAAGATTTCGCCATTGAGATCGGCACCTCGTTTGGTCCGCTTGAGGGCAAGATCTGGCGTATCGGCACGATGGGCTATAACGCGCGTAAAGACTGTGTGATGCAAACGCTGACGGCGCTGGAGGCGGTGCTGAATCGGCTGGGCTTCCGCACGGTGCAGGGTGAGGCCTTGCAGGCCGCGTGGAATAGCTATGCGGCGAATGAGGTGCGTGCATGAGTGAACCTCTACTGTCACCAGTTGCGGCACACGCGGCGGCTGAACAGATTATGTTGCGCTGTGATGCGCTGGCAGAAATCAGCGAAACCCCTGGGCAGTTGACCCGCGTTTATCTGTCGCTGGAGCACCTGCGTGCCAATGTGCTGGTAGGGGAATGGATGCGCGAAGCGGGCATGAACGTCTGGCAGGATAGCGTTGGCAATATTTGTGGTCGCTATGACGGACTCACGCCGGATGCGCCAGCGCTGCTGCTTGGTTCGCATCTGGATACGGTGCGCAATGCCGGACGATACGACGGCATGCTGGGCGTACTGACGGCAATTGAGGTCGTGCGCACATTCCATCAACAGGGCATTCGTTTGCCTGTGGCGTTGGAGATTATTGGCTTCGGCGATGAGGAAGGCACGCGCTTTGGTATTACCCTGCTCGGTAGTCGGGGGTTGACGGGCACTTGGCCGGAGAACTGGCTGGATTGTCAGGATGCCGAAGGCACCAGCGTGGCGCAGGCCTTGACCATTGCAGGGTTGGATCCGCTTCAGGTGGCGGAAGCGGCGCGTCCAGTTAGTGATATTGTCGCCTATCTGGAATTGCACATCGAACAGGGGCCGTGTCTGGAACAACAGGATCTGGCGCTGGGAGTCGTTACCGCGATCAACGGAGCGCGACGGCTCAACTGTACCTTCCTCGGTCTGGCTGGACATGCCGGCACGGTGCCGATGACGCAGCGGCAGGATGCGCTGGCGGCAGCGGCGGACTGGATGGCGCAGGCAGAGCGGGTCACGCGAGAAAGTGATCCTCATCTGGTCGCGACGTTTGGTACGTTGCAGTGTTTACCGGGGGCGGCGAACGTCATCCCCGGTGAAGTGAAGATGACGCTGGATATTCGCGGGCCGGAGGATGCACCGCTGGATGCGTTGCTGGAAAAACTCCTGATGCTGGGGCAGGCTATCGCGCACCAGCGCGGCTGCCAGTTCAGTGCCGAAGAATATTATCGTATTGCTGCAACCCGCTGCGATCCCGCGTTGCAGTCGGTATTAAATGAGGCGGTGACGCAGGTTCAGGGGAAAACGCTGATGCTGCCGAGCGGCGCGGGGCACGATGCGATTGCCATCGCCGAACGCTGGCCGGTGGCGATGCTGTTTGTCCGCTGTCGCGGTGGCATTAGCCACCATCCTGATGAGTCCGTGACCACGGCGGATGTGGCGCTGGCATTAAGTGCGCTCAGAAATATGGTGTTATCCTATAATTAAAGGAGGTTCAGTTCCCTCTTCTTCATAGAAACAAGGTCATTTATACCCTAACTAATCCGAAGAGGGATAGATGTCATATTGCGATTAAAACCATAAAAAAACAATTGCAACTAATAATAAAATACCAAATATTTTGTCTTGGTTTTTACTTAATGCACTGCCACTGTTTTTTATGATAACGTCACTTGAATAGCTCCATAAAAGGTGCGAGAGCATATTACACAGTGTTATAATTACTGCTAACATTATGCCATAACGATAATCTTCCGCTTGCTTAGAAAATAGTGAATATATTGTTATTATTATGGTTATATTCTTAGGGTTGATTGCTTGTGCAAAAACACCATGCATGAAACCACTTTTGATATTCTCTTTCTTTTTTACGGAGCTGTCTGCTCTGATCATGCTTATCGCTAAGTATAACATATAAACACTGCCAAGGATTTTTGCGATTAACGATAAGTTTTCAAAATGGCTCAAGATCCCCTCTGCCCCGATCGCAATGATAAGAGAGTAAACGAAAGGTAATACCTGAAGTCCAGCAATGAATTTTAGCGTTTTCTTAAAACCTTGAACAGACGCAATACTCAGACAGAGGATATTTGTTGGCCCCGGTGATAAGGCTAAGGGTAAATTAACGAGTAACGCACTGATTATGAATTTGATGTCCATTATATATCCTTAAATGCAGTCCATCCACCATCAACGAAAAGTGTACTTCCAGTTATAAATGATGATCTGCTTGATAGTAAAAACTGAATAGCTTCAGAAACTTCTCCAACTTCCCCGGTTCTTTTCATTATGTGATTGTTGTTCACTTTCTCCATTAATACATGGTCTTGGTAATAATCATTGGTTAATGGTGTTTTAATAACACCAGGAGCCACTGAATTGACTCTAATTTCTAAAGGTGAAAGCTCAATGGCCAAGCATTTTGTTAATCCAATTAACGCGTGTTTGCTGGATACATATGCGCTTCTGTTTGGCTCACCTAACACGCCAGATACGGATGAAATATTTACGATACTACTTTTTTTAATCAAGTTATGTCGGCATGTTTTCACTGCTAAAAAAAATGAGTCTACATTTACGTTGAACACTTTTTTCCATTCAGCGTATGATAACTCATCTAGAGAGCATATTTCTCTAATTCCTGCGCAATATATTAACCCATCAAAAACATGATTGCTTATTCTTTTCTGAATAAGAGGGGCGATTGATTCTGGATTGCTTAAGTCAAGTTCGACAAAATCAACCTTATCGCTAGACGGCTTAATTCTATCAAAAACTAAAACAGAATATCCTTTTATTAGCAGATCTTCGGCGACTTTCTCACCAATCCCACTACTGCCACCGAAAATAATAAATTTCTTCATTTTTTCTGTGCCCTGCTTTCCAGTGTAACTAATAAGATATCTCTGTAGGAAGTGCTATCTGGTTGATTACATCCTAATGGTGTGACGGCATGGAAGAATTCTTTTGTTAGGACGATAGTGTCCATAAATGTAGATAAATTCTTTACAAGATTAATCGATTTACCATCATTTGATATAATAGAGTCGCCACCAACAGCATTTTCTGATTTAGATAGAAAGTGTAAAAAGACTAACTCTTCATCGTCTTTATGTAACCATAAAGGTGAACTATATGATGGTTTTTTTTCTGTTGCGACATATCGGATAGGGTGCACACCTATATCAAATTGGTGTAGGTTTGTTTTTTTTATAATGTGCTCGGTATCAATTGATAATATTTTTTTAAATAGATTGTTATTAATTATTTCATCGGGGATGTCGATGAAGTCTCTATCCTTTCCACCATCGACATTATTTGAGTCATAAGTTTGGAAATAGGTTGAATTATTGCTTTCGACTAAGCCTTTTTCTGCCGTAAATGTATATCTTCTATAGGCTCTCTTTCTTATTTTTCCATTTGCATAAGGGTCAAATTCCAATTTGTCATACATTTGTCTGAAAATTTTCTCTTGAGCGATGTTTGATGAAAAATGTGCACCTTCAATGAAAATATTTTCTAGTAACATGGTAATATCCCTATTTTTCTGGCTTGTTTATATCCGTCATACTGCAATCTGTTTGTGCGTGGCCGACCTTACTTACTCCAGTTACTTACCTCAATTACTTATCAGAGTAAGTTATTAGCGATTCTCTCGGTAGCCACTTTCACGTCGCTCGAATTATTTAAGATGTAATTTTTATATACGATGAGTTATTTCATTGTGAAATTATTATCCCATCGTGCTATGCATCTTTTAATAACAAGAGAGATAAATCGGGGGGGAGGTTAAATGTTTTTTTGTTATGTGTAAAGAATTTGTTGGTTTTTCTTTTTTTATGATTATTATTTCCTCTTGTTATTATATGTTTATTATTAATTTATTTTTTTGAGTAAATCGGTGGCGATATTAGTCAGTGTTAAGGTAATTAGCACCCTAGGTTGATTCAGGCTGCCTGTCTTTTTCGCTCAGGATTCAGCATGACTGCGTTCTCTGATCACGAGTTTTATGTCTTTCCCACCCTGCATTCTGACTTGAGTTGCTGGCGGGATTGTGGATCACCATTGAACTGGTGCTTCATCATGCATCAGCACCGTAACGACTACAGCTACAACTATTACATATTACAGCGTAAAACGGTCGGCGTCGCGCCAGGCGGGGAAGGATTCCCGGTAGCTTTGCAGCGCTTCCAGCGACAGCTCGGCGTCCAGACAGGCGGGTTGGTTGGGGGCGGCAGAGGCAAGGATTTCCCCTTGCGCGTTAATAATCAGGCTATCGCCACGGTAGCTGTGGCCGTTGCCGTCGGTGCCGACGCGGTTACAGCCTGCAACGTAGGCCTGATTCTCAATGGCGCGTGCCGCCAGCAGTGTTTGCCAGTGTGCGGCGCGTGGTGCTGGCCAGTTGGCGACATACAGCGCCAGATCGTAATCCTGTCGATTGCGCGACCAGACGGGGAAACGCAGGTCGTAACAGATCATCGGGCAGATGCGCCAGCCGCGCCATTCAAGGGTGACGCGCTCCGTGCCTGCCTGATAGTGATGGTGTTCATCCGCCATGCGGAACAGGTGGCGTTTATCGTAGTGATACACCTCCCCGTGCGGATCGACCAGCAGAAAACGGTTCACCGCGCCTTTTGGCGTGTTTACCGCGACGCTGCCACCGATCAGTGCGTTCGTCTTCTGCGCCCATTGGTGCAGCCACGTTTCTACAACCGATTGATCCAGACTGCCTTTGGCTGCCTCCATCGCAAAGCCGGTGGTGAACATCTCCGGTAGCACAATAACATCACGTCCGCCCATCTCCGCCAATAAGGTGTCGAAGTGGCGCAGGTTGGCCTCCCCATCGCGCCAGACCAGCGGCTGTTGCAGCAATGAAATTTTTAAAGTCGACATAAACGCTCCGCTGCGGCATCCAACGTGGCTTCCTGTTTAGCAAAGCATAGCCGAATCAACGTGTGTGGGAACGGGTCGGCGCAAAAGACGGACAGCGGAATCGCGGCAACGCCAACGTGCTCGGTCAGCCAGCGGCAGAAGCTCACATCGTCCAGATCGGATATCGCCCGATAGTCCGCCAGCAGGAAATAGGTGCCTTCGCAGGGCAGAATCTCAAAACGGCTGACGGCCAGCGCATTGATGAAGCGATCGCGCTTGGCACGGTAAAAATCGGGCAGTTCGCGCCAGTGCTGCGGCTGTTCACGCAGCATGTCGGCAATGGCGAACTGGGCGGGCGTGTTCACGGAGAACGTCAGATACTGGTGAACCTTCCGCACTTCCGCACTGAGCACCGCTGGCGCGACACAGTAGCCGACTTTCCAGCCAGTCATATGGAACGTTTTACCAAACGATGAGACAGCGATAGCGCGCTGACGCAGCGATGGATGTGCCAGTACGCTGGCGTGCCCTTCGCTGTCGAAACAGATGTGCTCGTAGACTTCATCGCTCAGCACGAAGATGTCACGCGCGGCAATCGCCTGCCACAACTGCTCGAAATCCGCCTTCTGCCAGACGGTAGCAGACGGGTTGTGCGGCGTATTCAGAATCACCAACCGGGTGCGCTCGCTCAGCACATCGGCAAAATGCGACCAGTCCACGTGAAACGCAGGTGGTTGCAAGGCGATGCGCTTAAGTACGCCGCCCGCCAACGTAACGGCAGGCGCATAGCTGTCATAGCTGGGATCGAAACAAATCACTTCATCGCCGGGGCGCACCAGCGCCGCAATGGCGGCAAACAGCGCTTCGGTTGCTCCCGCCGTGACGGTGACTTCACTATCGGCATCCGGTCGCCAGCCGTACAGGGCTTCTGTTTTTTCGGCAATCGCCTGACGCAGCGGCGCGACGCCGGTCATCGGCGCATATTGGTTGGCGCCCTGGCTGACGTGATACGCCAGCCGCTGCTGTAAATAGTCCGGGCCGTCAAAATCAGGGAAACCTTGTGATAGATTGATGGCCTGATGCTGTTGGGCCAGCGCACTCATCTGGGTAAAGATGGTGGTGCCCAGCGAAGGCAGTTTACTGTCGGGGATTAACGCGGCGCTCATGGCGGGTAGGACTCCTGCAAGCCTGTATTGCCTCGTAATATAACATGCTGCTAGTATTTGGCAATCAAGACGCTTGGACGTTTAAACGGCTAAATTCCGTTATGGACTAAGACATAACGGAATGGTCTATATCTCCAAAAATCATCCAGAAACGTTGTTAGAAAAATGGAGCAAAACAGGAAGCCTCATGACTGAAAATCAACAATTGACGGCGCTGCTTGCGGCCTGCCACTGGATAGGTGAGAAGGGCTGGTGTCCGGCAACGGGCGGTAATATGTCCGTACGCCTTGATGAAGCGCAGTGCCTGATTACCGAATCGGGTAAAGACAAGGGCAGCCTTCAGGCAGAGGATTTCCTGCTGGTGGAGATTGCCACGAACCACGTGCCGAGTGGCCGCACGCCGTCGGCGGAAACCGGGCTACACACGCTGCTGTATCGCCGCGAGCCGACTATCGGCGCGGTGCTGCACACGCACTCGGTGAATGCCACGGTATTATCCCGTGTAGAGAAAGGCGCTGAACTAGTGCTGCACGGCTACGAAATGCAAAAGTCGCTGGCGGGGCAGACCACCCATTTGGATCGCGTGGCGATCCCGATTTTCGATAACGATCAGGATATCCCGGCGCTGGCGCAGCGTGTTTCTGAGTACGCCAGCCACACGCCGTTACGTTACGGTTTTCTGGTGCGCGGCCACGGCCTTTACTGCTGGGGTGCCACGGTGAAAGAAGCACGTCGCCATTTGGAAGGGTTAGAGTTCCTGTTCCAGTGCGAATTGCAGCGTCGATTGCTGGAGGCGAAAGCATGATTAAGGCGATTGTGACCGATATTGAAGGCACGACCAGCGATATCCGTTTTGTGCACCGCGTGCTGTTTCCCTATGCGCGTGAGCGTCTGGCGGACACGGTGCGGCAGCACGACAGCGATCCGGAGATCGCGCAGGCGCTGAACGCATTGCGTCAGGAGCTGGGTCAGCCGGATGCGGATAGCGAAGCGCTGATCGCCGCGCTAAACCAGTTTATGGATGAAGACCGTAAATCCACCGCGCTGAAGCTACTGCAAGGCATTATCTGGCGGGCGGGCTACCGTAACGGTGATTTTCAGGGGCACTTGTACCCCGAAGTGGCGGCGCAGCTCGCCGCGTGGCAGCAGCAGGGTATTTGCCTGTATGTTTACTCATCAGGTTCGGTAGAAGCGCAGCAGTTGCTGTTCGGCTACAGCAACGCTGGCGATCTGCGTCCGCTGTTCAGTGACTATTTTGATACGCGCGTCGGTGCCAAGCGCGAGACCGATTCTTATCGCACGATTGCACAAGCCATCGGGCTACCGGCGGAGCAACTGTTGTTCCTGTCGGACATTCGTCAGGAGCTGGATGCCGCGCAGGAAGCCGGTTGGCACACCTGTCAGCTTATTCGTGATGATGCGGATAACGTGAGCCGTCACCGTCAGGTGGCACGTTTTGACCAGATCGACTTACCGGAGTACGCCCAATGAGTGGATTAACCATTTTTAGCGACAGCGATGCAAGCCAGCCGATTTGGCAAAGTCAGGATGCTGAGGCGATTCAGAAGCAACTGAACGAAATTGGTGTGCGTTTTGAACGCTGGGAAGCCAGCCAGACACTGAGCGATGTACCGTCGTCTGAAGAAGTGCTGGCGGCCTATCAGCATGAGATTGATAAGCTGGTGGCAGAAAAAGGCTATCAGAGCTGGGACGTTATCAGTATGCGTTCCGATAATCCGCAGCGTGCGGAGCTACGCACCAAATTTTTATCCGAGCATGTGCATCATGAAGATGAAGTGCGCTTTTTCGTGGAAGGCGCGGGGCTGTTCTGCCTGCACCTGAACGGCAAGATTTACCAGATCCTGTGTGAAAAAAACGATCTGCTGTCCGTACCCGCGGGCACAGCGCACTGGTTTGATATGGGGCCGGAGCCGCACTTCACCGCCATCCGCCTGTTCGATAACCCGGAAGGGTGGATCGCGCATTTTACCGGCGATAAGATCGCGGATGTGTATCCGAAATTGGAACGATAGCTCTAGAGCTTGTTGTAAACGAACGCTCTATGAATGAACGAGTATGTTTCGTGCGTTTCTACCTTTGCCGCTCTATGTTGCGTGTTCCGAAACGCCCGACCCAGGGCGGCTCAATCGCCGTCGCCCTGGGAACCCTGGCTTTTGGCGAGAAATATGCCGCTATCGCGGTTCCCTCGTCGTTAATGTGCTTCTGATGGATCGCCAGTGACGCGTTCCCGACGCGGCACTGGCTTTCGCCGCGTCCGTGCGGCTCATCCAGAAGCCCATCATCTCCTCGGCATATTTACGCCGGGAAGAATGGCACTACTGAAATTTATTTTTTCTATTTCAGGGTGTTCTGGAATATCCCTTCTTTCACGTCCTGTGGCGTGACCACGCCAGTATCGAGTACCCAGCCGCTGATTAATTCGGCGGGAGTGACGTCAAAGGCTGGGTTGTAGACCGCCGCGTTCTGCGGGGCCCACTGGCAGTGACCGAAGCTGCCGGAAACGCCGGTGACTTCAGCGGCGGCGCGTTGTTCGATAGGAATGGCTCGGCCGTCCGGGCACGCAGGATCGTGCGTGGTGTGCGGTGCCGCGACGTAAAACGGAATCTGGTGATAATGCGCCAGTACTGCGAGGCTATAGGTGCCGATCTTATTGGCGACGTCGCCGTTGGCGGCAATGCGGTCAGCGCCGACCCAAATCGCATCAACCTGACCCTGTGCCATCAGGCTGGCGGCCATCGAATCACAAATCAGTTGATAAGGAATGCCCAGCTCGCCCAGTTCCCAGGCCGTGAGGCGTCCGCCCTGCAAGAGTGGTCGGGTTTCATCAACCCACACCTGAGTGACCTTTCCCTGTTGGTGCGCACGCAGCAGCACACCGATGGCGGTGCCGATGCCGGCTGTTGCCAGCCCGCCCGTGTTGCAATGGGTCAGCAGACGGCTGTTTGGTTTTACCAGCGCTGCGCCATGGTCGGCAATGCGCTCACACAGCGCGCGATCTTCTTCTACCAGCCGTAGAGCTTCCTGCACCAGCGCAGCGACAAACTGCGGCTGTGCCAACGCCAGCTTCATGCGATCCAGATTGTTCATCAGGTTCACGGCGGTAGGGCGCGATGCCCGCAGCGTCTCCAGCGCCTGCGCCAGTTCGGCCTGCGATAGCCCTCTCTCCGCCAATAGTGCGAGCAGCAGGCTCGCGGACAGGCCAATCAGCGGCGCACCGCGTACGCGCAGCGTCTGAATATGTTCAACCAGTGAGCTGACATCCGGGCAAGGACTCCAGCGTTTTTCTTGCGGCAGCGCCTGCTGGTCGAGGATCCACAGTTGGTTATCAACAATTTTCAGGCTGGTTGTGTTAAGTGTCTGCATAGGTCGTTAAATCCATGTTGCATCGATATTCTTATTCTGCCAAGATGCCTAATAGATGTATAGACGTCCGAACGTTTTTATGTCCGTATCTTTGGTTTTTGCCCGGTTTTGATTAAAGAATACGTTTTGATTGCAGAATAGCGAGGAGTTGGAATGTCACTTTACCGCACTTTTACGGCGGATGACGCTGTTGAATATGCCCGCCAGTACGGCGGTGTCAGTCAGCCGCAGGCGCTGGTAGCCGCAGAAGAGATCGGCGATGGCAATCTGAATCTGGTGTTTAAAATTAAAGATGAAGCGGGCGTCAGTCGAGTCATCGTCAAACAGGCGCTGCCCTATGTGCGTTGCGTTGGGGAATCTTGGCCGCTGACGCTCGATCGTGCTCGTATTGAGGCCGAAACGTTGCTGACGCACGCACGCTTTTGTCCGCAGCATACCGTGACCGTGCTCTATCACGATCCCGAATTGGCCGTGATGGTGCAGGAAGATCTCTCCGATCATCGCATCTGGCGTAGCGAGCTGGTTAATGGCGCGGATTATCCGCAGGCGGCGGCACAGCTGGGAGAATATCTGGCACAGACGCTATTCCATACCTCTGATTTTTATCAGCATCCGCATGAGAAGAAGGCAGCGGTAAGCCAGTTCACTAACCCTGAGCTGTGTCAGATTACCGAAGATCTGTTCTTTACCGACCCCTATATCGACCATGAAAGAAACCAGTTTGATGCTGCGCTGACGCCGGATGTGCAGGAGTTGCGTGACGATCGGGCGTTGAAGCTGGCAGTCGCTGGACTGAAGCACGGTTTCCTGAGCAAAGCCGAGGCGCTGCTGCACGGTGATATCCACAGTGGGTCGATCTTTGTCGCAGAAGGGCGACTGAAGGCCATCGATGCTGAATTCGGCTTCTATGGGCCAATAGGTTTTGATGTTGGCACGGCAATGGGCAACCTGCTGCTGAATTATTGTGGCCTGCCGGGGCTGTTGGCACCGCGTGAGGCGGCGGCGGGGCGTGAACGACGTCTGGAAGATATTCGTACGCTGTGGCAGACCTTTTCCGCTCGTTTTCTGGCGTTGAGCGACAATGAAAGCCGCGATCCGGCGCTGGCGGAATCGGGCTATGCCGCGCTGTTTTTACAGCAGGTGTGGTTGGATGCCGTTGGGTACTGTGGAACCGAATTGATTCGCCGCACGATTGGGCTGGCGCACGTCGCCGATCTGGACAGTATTCAGGAGACGGAAGCGCGTTTAGCGTGTCAGCGCCATGCGATTTCACTGGGCAGAACGCTGGTACTGGCGGCTCCGCATATTGCGGATGTGGATGCGCTGCTGGCGCGTGTACGGCAGAGCGGTGCCTGATTCGCGTAACGGCGTTATGTAAGTTCTCGCTCCCATCGCGAATCGGATGGGAGCGGTAAACAGACCTATTTCTTCCCTTTATTCATCATCGCCTGCAAATTCGCGAAAGGGTTGTGCGTGGCAACGCCAACATCCTTCTGCGCATCCTCACCCGCGACGACCGTCGATCCATACATATCCGCATCGGTATATTTTGAATGCTCATGGTCGTGACAGTAGAGGCACAGCATTTCCCAGTTACTGCCGTCTTCCGGGTTATTGCTGTGATCGTGATCGATGTGGTGAACGGTTAATTCACGCAGGTTGGAATAGACGAATTCGCGTGAACAGCGACCACATACCCACGGGAAAAGTTTGAGCGCTTTTTCGCGGTAGCCGCTTTCAAGTCTGGCGTAGTTCTTGGGGATGTAAGCCATGTGTTGGGTTTCATTCAGAAGGAAAGAGGATGTAGATTTTACAACTGATGCGTGTGTAAATGAAAGAACAGGCCGCCATATTGGCGGCCTGTTGCTGTTTATGCTGCTTCGGTTTTTCTTTCTGACTGCGATACTGGTTTAGGTTTGTTGGCGGCCAGTGCGTCGAACGCAAAGTCATCCACGTTGATTGAACGTAAGCGGCTGGCTTCGGCTTTGGTCAGAATGGCTGCCTCTTCTGCGGTAATCTGACCTTCCACCAGCGCCTGTTCTGCTAACTGATCCAGTCGCATGAACGGCAGTGGCTTGTTGCTGGCTTTCGCCAGACGTTGGTAAATCGGCTCGGCGGCGATGATATCCAGTAAAGCCTCTTCCAGCAGCCCGACCGGGTTGTGTTCGCTGGCAACCAGATATTGACCGCGTCCCAGACGATTACGCGTCTCCGACGGCGTTTGCAGAATCTTCGCGACCTCATGATCGAGGCGGTCAGACGGTGCCGGGCAGCGCAGACCCAGTGGGAAGATGATGACCGTCAGCAGTCCTGCAACAACACGATTCGGGAAGTTGCGCAGCAGATCGTCCAGCGCCTGCTCGGCCTGATGCAGACTATCCTGCACGCCCCAGTGCACCAGCGGTAAATCCGCTTTTTGACGCCCTTCGTCTTCATAGCGTTTCAGCGTCGCGGAAGCCAGATAGAGCTGGCTGAGAATATCCCCCAGACGCGCCGAGATACGCTCGCGACGCTTCAGGCTGCCGCCCAGAACCGCCATCGACACATCCGCCAGCAGTGCCAGATTCGCACTGAGTCGGTTGAGCTGCTGATAGTAATGACGCGTTTTGTCGTTCACTGGCGCACGGCTCAGACGGCCGTTGGTCAATCCAAGCCAGAAGCTGCGCACTTTGTTGCTGCCGACGTGGCCGATGTGCCCAACCAGCGCACGGTCAAAGCGTGAGACATCGTTTTCCTGCGCCGCTGCCATCTCTTCCAGCACATAAGGGTGACAGCGTATGGCACCTTGCCCGAAGATGATCATACTGCGCGTCAGGATATTCGCCCCTTCTACGGTGATCGCAATCGGTGCACCTTGATAGCTGCGCGCCAGGAAGTTGGTCGGGCCGAGACAGATGCCTTTGCCCCCAGCGATATCCATCGCATCCATTACGCTGCGCTGACCGCGGTGGGTACAGTGATATTTGACGATAGCGGAGAGCACTGCGGGTTTTTCACCCTGCATGATACCGCTGGTAATCAGTGTTGCGGCGGCGTCCATCACATAAGCGTTACCCGCAATGCGTGCCAGCGGCTCTTCGATACCTTCCATCTTACCGATGGAGATCTTAAACTGGCGGCGAATGTGCGCGTAAGCACCGATGCCGAGAGCAATCGATTTCAGCCCACCGGTGGAGTTGGACGGCAGCGTAATGCCGCGCCCGACTGACAGACACTCCATCAGCATACGCCAGCCCTGACCCGCCATCTTCGCACCGCCGATGATGTAGTCCAGCGGGACAAAAATGTTCTCACCCTGCGTTGGCCCATTTTGGAACGGAACGTTCAGCGGGAAATGGCGGCGGCCGATTTTAACGCCGTCGGTATCCGTCGGAATCAACGCACAGGTAATGCCTACGTCGTCTTCATCGCCTAACAGATGATCGGGATCGTACAGCTTAAAGGCTAACCCCAGCACGGTAGCGACCGGCGCGAGTGTGATATAGCGTTTATTCCAGGTCAGGCGCATACCCACGACCTGTTCGCCGTGCCAGTTGCCGTAGCAGACAATACCGGTATCGGGAATCGAACCTGCATCCGAACCCGCTTCCGGGCTGGTCAGTGCAAAGCAGGGTACTTCCTGACCGCGCGCTAAGCGTGGCAGGTAGTGATCTTTTTGCGCGTCCGTACCGTAGTGTTGTAGCAATTCGCCGGGGCCGAGTGAGTTAGGCACGCCGACGGTGATTGCTACAATACTGGAGACGCCAGCCAGTTTTTGCAGCACCTGCGCCTGTGCGTAAGCCGAGAATTCCAGCCCGCCGTATTGCTTCTTGATGATCATGGCGAAGAAGCGATGCTCTTTTAAAAACTCCCACAGTTCTGGCGGGATATCGGCGCGTTCATGGGTGATTTCAAAGTCGTTTGCCATCCGGCAGGCTTCAGCAACCGGCCCATCGATAAATGCCTGCTCTTCGGCGGTCAACTGCGGACGCGGGTAGTTATGCAGCTTTTTCCAGTCCGGCGCGCCGCGAAACAGGTCGCCTTCCCACCAGGTTGTCCCGGCGTCGATCGCCTCTTTTTCCGTGTTCGACATCGGCGGCATGACTTTCTGGAACATGCGCAGCGTGGAAGCGGAAACCAGCTTTTGGCGCAGAGAGGGAACCGTAATCGGAATCAGCAGAATCACGAGCGGAATCATCAGCCAGACAGGCCACAGCAACATGGCGGACATGGCTGCAAAGTAGGCCAGCAGGATAGCGCTGCCGAGCAGCAGGCTGAGCCGATGATAAAACATCGCGCCGATGATAATCAGTAGGAGGAGAATACTGACAGCAACCATAACGTGTCTCCAGCATTGTGATCGAATGGAGGGTTTTCATTCTTCCCCGAGCGTTGTGTGACGGGGAAAGCGAGAACCGTTTTCATCAGTGAAATAAGGCGTAATAGGTCATGTCGTAAGAGGTCTGACCTGTTGCTTGTATTCGTTGTAGTTTATCTGATTATTTTTATCAATCCGTTTACATCATAATTACAACTCACTTCACAAACCGAACGGCAGTCGTGCGTTTTCTGACGGACGTCAGCGATCCTCTCGATCCCGTGATTACGCGCTTCTCGCTGTTAGTACGATCCGCTACACTGCATGGCAGAAGATGATACTGTCACCAGACAAAATGAGAGGATTCCATGTATCAGGATTTAATCCGTAGTGAACTGAAAGAAGCGGCAGAAACACTGAATAATTTCTTGAGTGATGATGCGAACATTCAGTCGATCCAAAACGCTGCGGTGCTGTTGGCTAACGCTTTCAAAGCGGGTGGTAAAGTGATTTCCTGTGGTAACGGTGGTTCACACTGTGATGCCATGCACTTTGCTGAAGAGCTGACGGGTCGCTATCGCGAAAACCGTCCTGGCTATCCGGCCATTGCGATTTCCGATCCGAGCCATCTATCCTGCGTCAGCAATGACTTTGGCTATGATTTTGTCTTCTCTCGCTATGTCGAGTCACTGGGGCGTGAAGGCGATGTGCTGCTGGGGATTTCCACGTCTGGTAACTCCGGCAACATTATTAAAGCGATTGCCGCAGCAAAAGCGAAAGGCATGAAAGTCATTACGCTGACCGGGAAAGACGGCGGCAAAATGGCGGGTTCTGCTGACGTGGAAATCCGTGTTCCGCACTTTGGCTATGCCGACCGTATTCAGGAAATCCATATCAAAGCGATTCACATCCTGATTCAACTGATTGAAAAAGAGATGGCGGATCAGTAAGCCGCTTAATACGCTCTAAAAGGGCAAGAAGGGAAGGGTAGAAAGTCAGATGTGTGAACTGCTGGGGATGAGCGCGAATGTACCGACGGATATCTGCTTTAGCTTTACCGGGCTGATACAACGCGGTGGAAACACCGGTCCGCACCGGGATGGCTGGGGAATCACCTTCTATGAAGGGAACGGCTGTCGTACGTTCAAAGATCCGCTGCCAAGCTATAATTCGCCGATTGCCCGGCTGGTGCAGGATTATCCGATCAAATCGTGTGCGGTGGTTTCACATATCCGCCAGGCGAATCGCGGTGCGGTGTCGCTGGAAAATACCCATCCCTTTACCCGCGAATTGTGGGGGCGGAACTGGACGTTCGCCCATAACGGGCAACTGAAGGGTTACAACACCCTGAAAACGGGGATGTTTCGCCCCGTGGGCCAAACGGACAGCGAATTTGCTTTCTGCTGGCTGCTCTCCCAATTGTCCGAACGCTACCCGCGCACGCCGGGTAACTGGCCTGCGGTATTCCGTTATATCGCCAAACAGTCGGATGTCCTGCGGGAGAAAGGTGTGTTTAACATGCTGCTGTCGGACGGGCGCTTTGTGATGGGGTATTGCTCAACCAAACTCTACTGGATCACCCGTCGCGCGCCGTTTGGTAAAGCGACGCTGTTGGATCAGGATGTGGAGATTGATTTCCAGCAGCAGACGACACCCAATGATGTCGTCACGGTACTGGCGACGCAGCCGCTAACGGGCAACGAAACCTGGCATCAGATCATGCCAGGTGAATTCGTTCTATTTTGTTTCGGCGAGCGCGTACTTTAAGGTCGGCTGGCTGGTCATCAACGGTGGGTTAACGACGTATTGCCCGTTAAACACCGTAACGGCCGGTGGCTGATTGTGCTGATTAAAATAGGCATACCCCGGCTGAAGCTGTTTCCAGAAGCTGGCGTAGATGGAATTACGGTGGCGTTGCATGTTCTGTTCCGTCATACGGAACGGGTAGATGGCAATATCAATCTTCGCCTGTCCGTTGCGTAACGCGGTTTCGGCATAGCGATAAATCTCATCCATGTAGGTGTTGGTCATGGCATAGCAGCCAACCGACACACATTCGCCGTGGATCATCAAATAGCGGCCGGAATACCCCTGTGATTTATCATACTCGTTGGGGAAACCGATATTGATTGCGCGGTAATATTGGCTGTCTGGTTTTAACTGACGCAGATCGACCTGATAGAAACCTTCCGGACTTTTTAAATCGCCTTCAACGCGTTTTGGCCCTAACCCGCCCGAATATTTACAGATTGGGTATTGGTCCAATAAACGGTATTCGTTACCGACTTTCGCATAGAGTTCGAATATTCGCTCTTCTTTAAAGATCTGAATATAGATCGGAGAGCCTAATAATTGCTGTTTTAATTCTTTTGCTATCGGCGCGAGCGGCGGTGTGGTCTCGCTGGCGGCGCTGGTAATAACAAGAGAAGGCAAAAAAAACAACATCGCAAACGACAGCGCGATTTTTTGCATTATGGTTCCTGATAATAAAATTGCCTGCTACACGCGGCATCCGCGTCGCGCTACAGGTGTTTTAGCGAAAGCGTTGGGACAGCCGTTATCGGTATCTATTTCGTCGGCGAATAGATAACGACGAAAACGAAATCACATTATCATTGGTTTCATATTAATCAAGCGTTGAAAAGCGCTAAAAAATAACATTTACAAAAAACAGCCCGAATGGATACGAGCTGCTCAGTGTGAGGTTATTAATGGTAGGAGAACGCGGGTCAGGCGCGGGTGGCTTCTATCATCATAATGTCGGTGACAAAGGAACCGTCCGCCTGTACCTCAAAATGCTGTATCACTTCGTCCGCCAGCGTTTTTTGCAGTTCACGAATCGCCACTGTGAAATGTTCTGGCGTGCGCATACGGGCGATCCAACTGCTGAACTCCAGCGTCAGCCTGTCGCTGGTGACGTTACGCACGATAAACCCGGCTTCCGTAAACAGACTCAGCCATTCTCCTGGTGCGTAATTACGCACGTGTGAAGTGTCGCGCAACTTCTCTACCGTCTGCAAATAGCTGTCCAGCAGCGGATGGCCGGGCGAAACGACATCCATCATGATCACGCGACCGCCCGGTTTCAGGACGCGCCGCATTTCACGTAATGCCTGTCCGACATCATGCCAGTGGTGCGCAGAATAACGGCTGATGATGATATCAGCGCTGCTATCTTCGAACGGTAAAGACTCGGCTACGCCTTGTTGAGCGCGGATGTTATTCAGCCCTTTTTGCTCGGCAGCCTGACTGACTACCTCCAGCATTTGAGAAGACAGGTCGTAGGCAACAACCTCCGCGACGGCCTGTGCGGCAACGAAGCTGGCGTGTCCGGCACCACAGCCGACGTCGATCACGCGCGCCTGCGGGAAGGGCGCTAATAACGCGGCCAGTTGGGTTAAATCTTTGCCCTGTGCATGCACTGCGCTGGTCAGGTAATTCTGTGCTTGTGAGCCGAACTGATGTTCGACGCGATGATTATGGTTCTGCTTTTCTTCCATCATTGCTCTCGCTCTATCTGAATTGATCTTGTTTTATCTGGGGTAAACGGCGGCGCGCCAGCCACTAAAGAAGACGTCGGTCTGAGAACACTATAGTGAGGGAAAAATACGGGTACAATATGAGCATTTATACGGGTATAAAATACTCCCTGTTTGATTAACACCGCTTTCACTCATGTTGCTGCTATCGCCAGTTGCCTGAGCAAGCGGTATGAGAAGGACACCGGGTTATGTCTGCACATTCATTGATGTCTGCCAATTCTCTGAGCGGCCCAAAGGCGCTGGGGGCTTTCTTACGGGCGCTGCGTGAGCGGACTACGCCGGAAATGGTGGGGTTGCCAGCGTCCGGGCGGCGGCGCACCAGTGGGTTACGCCGCGAAGAGCTGGCGCAAATCGCCCGCATCAGCACCACCTGGTATACCTGGCTTGAGCAGGGGCGTGATGTGTCCGCTTCGGCATCGGCGCTGACTCGCGTGTCGCAGGCGTTAAAACTAGAACCCGCAGAGCACGATTATCTTTTTAGCCTTGCTGGCGTGAAGGATCCTCAGAAGCAGAATCGGGCAATGTCGCCGGATACGCAGGTTGCCGCTAGCCTGCATCACATTACCTGCCCTGCGTATCTTCTGGATGGCTGCTGGAACATGCTGGCGTGGAATGCGCCGTCGGAACAGCTGTTCGCCGGATGGCTGGGAAACGATTCTGAACCGAATCTGCTGCGCTTTATGTTTCTTAACCCGCTGGCACGATCGCTGGTTGCTGATTGGCCGGAACGTGCCAGACGGGTGGTGGCGGAGTTTCGGGCGGAGTCCAGTCATTATGCGTCTGTCGAATCTGTCCGACACGTTGTGATGGCGCTGTGTGAAGAAAGTCGCGAGTTCAATCTCTGGTGGTCTCAGCAGGCGGTAACCGCCCGTGAAGGCGGCGAGCGACGCTTCCACCACCCTCTGCTGGGAGAGGTTGCCTATCATCAACAGACTTTCCATCCTGCCGGACAGGGGGAATTTAAGTTGGTGATGCTGATCGCGCAGTAAACGCGGGCATTATTGCGCTGCTTGTCTATACTGACTTTGATCTGTATATTTATACAGCATTGTCAGAGGGCCAGTATGCGCAAAATCATTCATGTTGATATGGACTGCTTCTACGCAGCAATTGAGATGCGTGATAACCCGCGTCTGCGCGATATTCCTCTGGCGATTGGCGGGAGCGCCGATCGTCGTGGCGTCATCAGCACCGCTAACTATCCTGCCCGACGCTACGGCGTCCGCAGCGCGATGGCGACGGCAACCGCTTTGCGTCTCTGTCCACACCTCACGTTGTTGCCGGGGCGCATGGAGGTGTATAAGTCTACCTCGCGCCAAATCCGCGAGATCTTCGCCCGCTACACGTCGCTGATCGAACCGCTTTCTCTGGATGAGGCCTATCTGGATGTTACCGATAGCCCACACTGCAACGGCTCGGCGACACGTATTGCCGAAGAAATTCGTCGAACTATTGCGGATGAGCTGAATCTGACGGCGTCGGCGGGGATTGCGCCGATCAAATTTCTGGCAAAGATCGCGTCTGAGTTAAATAAGCCGAATGGACAATATGTCATTACGCCGGAGCAGGTGGATGATTTCCTGTTGGCGCTGCCGCTGGAGAAAATCCCCGGCGTCGGGAAAGTGACGGCGAAACGGCTGGAAGAACGCGGCCTGCATACCTGTGCGGATGTGCGGGGGTATGCGCTGGCGGATCTGCTTAAAGAATTCGGCAAGTTTGGCCGCGTACTGTGGGAGCGATGTCAAGGGATCGATGAGCGACGAATTTCACCGGATCGGTTGAGGAAGTCAGTCGGCGTGGAGAAGACGCTGGCGCAGGATATCCACGACTGGGAACAGTGTGAAAACCTGATCGAGCAGCTTTATCAGGAGCTGGAAGTCCGCCTGAAACGGGTAAAGCCCGATATGCATATTGCGCGTCAGGGTGTCAAACTCAAGTTTGATGATTTTCAGCAAACCACGCAGGAACATGTGTGGCCGATGTTGAATAAACAGGATCTGTTGAAGATTGCGCAGCAAACCTGGCAGGAGCGGCGTAAATCCAGAGGCGTCCGGCTGGTTGGGCTACATGTGACGCTGCTTGACCCGCAGATTGAGCGACAGCTGGTGTTTGATTGGGGATAAAGCTGTTTCGTTGAGGATAAAAAAGGGCGACGTCTATGCGCCGCCCTGATTTTTACTCGTGTACGTTTTATTCGTGGGCGATTAAGCGCGGGGCGGAATCGCTTTCAGCAGCGCTGTCAGCAATTTCCAGTACAGATCGACGCTGCCGATATGCACTTGCTCATCCGGCGAGTGTGGCCCGGTGATGGTCGGCCCGATGGAAACCATATCCATGTCTGGGTAAGGTTTCTTGAACAGACCACATTCCAGACCGGCGTGAATCACCATGATGTTCGGCGTCTTGTTGAACAGCTTCTGATACGTTTCACGCACCAGCGCCATGACCGGTGAATGCGCATCCGGCTGCCAGCCAGGGTAGCCGCCTTTCGGTGATGTTTTCGCGCCAGCCAACTGGCCCAGCGCCGTCAGCGTACCGACGACGGCGTCTTTACCGCTGTCGATCAGCGAACGAATCAGGCAGATAATTTCCGCGTGGTCGTCTTCCATCGTGACAACGCCGAGGTTCAGCGACGTTTCCACCACGCCTTTGACGTCGTCGCTCATGCGGATCACGCCGTTTGGCGTGGCATTGAGCAGCGCTAGCAGGCGATCGCGGCTGTCCTGCGTCAGCGGGTGTTCGTTGCTGTCGCTGGCTTCCACCAGTACGGTCAGGTTTTTCTCAACGGCGGACAGTTCATTTTTCAGCACCGCCAGATATTCCTGGCTCAGCGCTTTCAACTGCTCGACGTTAGCGGCTGGCAGGGACAGCGTGGCGAAGGCCTCACGCGGAATGGCATTACGCAGCGTCCCGCCGTTCAGATCGAGAATGCGGATATCCAGCGCTTTCGCCTGCTCGAACAGGAAACGTGCCAGCAGCTTGTTGGCGTTGCCCAGTCCCAGATGGATGTCGCAGCCGGAGTGGCCGCCTTTCAGCCCTTTAATCGTCAGCTTCAGCGTGTGGTAACCGGCTGGTGGCACTTCGCGTTCGAGCGGCAGACGGGTAATGAAATCAATACCGCCCGCGCAACCCATGTAGATTTCGCCTTCTTCTTCCGAATCGGTATTGATCAGGATTTCGCCCTGAAGCCAGTTTGGTTGCAGGCCAAATGCGCCATCCATGCCGGCTTCTTCTGTCATCGTCAGCAGCACTTCCAGCGGGCCGTGCTCGACGTTCGGATCGGCCAGCACCGCCAGCGCAGACGCCATACCAATGCCGTTATCCGCGCCTAGCGTGGTGCCGCGCGCCTTCAGCCATTCGCCGTCAACATAAGGCTGGATCGGATCGGTAGTGAAATCATGTACGGTGTCGTTGTTTTTCTGCGGCACCATGTCCAGATGCGCCTGCAATACGACAGGCTTGCGATTTTCCATACCTGCGGTTGCCGCTTTGCGCAGCAGGATATTGCCGACCTGATCGCGCTCGGCATGAATGCCTTTCTCTTTAGCCCATTCCAGAATGTGTGCGGCCAGCGCTTCTTCATGATAAGACGGATGCGGAATGGAACAGATCTTGGCGAAAATATCCCACAGCGGCTGGGGGGAAAGTTGAGACAATTCAGACACTATTTCAGTCTCCTTGTTAGCGGCCAGCCTTCGCGTTCTGGCGGGCAGGGCTATAGGTTAAAAGTTAATCGCGGTTAGCCACATAACATGGCGTGTCATAACAGAATATCATTTTCCATCAAAGCAGGGGAATTGCCGTCGGCCCTGACTTATTTTTCCTGCTGCAATATGAATCAGCGGGCTCGGCAGAGCGCAGGTTGGCGGGAAAAACTCGGTTCTCACGTTGAGAAAAACTGGTTTTTATGTTGTCGGCTATCTATAATCTCGCGCAACCTTTTTCCCCCCTCAGACTCAACTTAAGCCGGTTTTTATTCGGCTGGGATATATTTTATGAGCGAAAAGTACGTCGTAACCTGGGATATGTTGCAAATTCATGCCCGCAAACTGGCACAGCGTTTACTGCCTGCCGATCAATGGAAAGGCATCATTGCCGTCAGCCGCGGTGGTCTGGTGCCAAGCGCGCTGCTGGCGCGTGAGCTGGGTATTCGTCACGTTGATACCGTTTGCATCTCCAGTTATGACCACGACAACCAGCGCGAAATGAAAGTGCTGAAACGTGCCGAGGGAGATGGCGAAGGGTTTATCGTGATTGACGATCTGGTTGACACGGGCGGTACGGCAAAAGCAATCCGTGATATGTACCCGAAAGCGCATTTTGTGACCATTTTCGCTAAGCCTGCTGGTAAACCGCTGGTTGACGATTACGTGATCGATATCCCGCAGGACACCTGGATTGAACAGCCGTGGGACATGGGCGTGGTATTTGTTCCGCCGTTGTCTGGCCGTTAATCGCCTGAGCGAATCTTCGTTTCCACCAATGCCCGGTTTAGCCGGGCATTGATGTTTATGAACTGTGGTAATTTCTAGCGCAGGCTTTGATCCGATCGTGTGTTTCTGCTGTTGGTATTTGTCTTCTCTGGCCTGAGTTCGTTACACTTTAACGGGTGACGAAGAAGTCGTCTGATGTCCGCTAACAGCGGTTTACATTAATGGAGGCTGCTGTGGCGCAAGCTAACCTGTCTGAAACGCTATTCAAACCATCCTTTAAACATCCAGAAACCTCGACGCTGGTCCGACGTACGCGAAATAGTCAGGACGTGCAGGGGCTGCATTCTACGCTGGAAGGGGAAAAGACCCGCAGTTGGTATCGCATGATTAACCGGCTGATGTGGATTTGGCGTGGCGTCGACCCGTGGGAAATCGAAGACGTGCTGTCGCGTATCGCTGCTAGCAAGGCCGACAGAAGCAACGAGCAACTGCTCGATACGGTGATCGGCTACCGAGGCGGGAACTGGATTTATGAATGGGCGAAGCAGGGCGCAGGCTGGCAGCAGCGAGCAGCAGAGAGCGGCGATGATGAGCAGACCGGGCCGTTCTGGCTGAAGGCCGCCAACCTCTATAGCATTGCCGCGTATCCGCATATTAAAGGCGATGAGCTGGCAGAGCAGGCGCAAACGCTGGCAAATCGTGCTTATGAAGAGGCCGCCAAGTACCTGCCTTACGAACTCAAAGAACTGACCTTCCCGATTACGGGCGGTGGCACGTTGACCGGTTTTCTGCATATGCCATCGCAAGCGAAAGCGCCTTTCCCTACCGTTCTGATGTGCGGCAGCCTGGAAATGTTGCAGAGCGATTATCATCGCCTGTTTCAGGACTATTTTGCGCCGGCTGGCATGGCGATGCTGACCATTGATGTCCCCTCCGTTGGATTTTCTTCCCGCTGGAAGCTGACTCAGGATTCCAGTTTTCTGCATCAGCAGGTTTTGCGCGCGCTGCCGGATGTCCCGTGGGTCGATCACTCCCGCGTTGTCGCGTTTGGCTTCCGCTTTGGTGCCAATATTGCCGTTCGGCTGGCGTATCTGGAATCGCAGCGCTTACGCGGTGTGGCCTGTCTCGGCCCTGTGGTGCATCATCTGTTAAGCGATTCGAATTGCCAGCAACAGGTACCGGATATGTTTATGGATGTGCTGGCGAGCCGGCTGGGTATGCTGTTTTCGACGGATACCTCGCTGAAAACCGAACTGGGGCGCTATTCGCTGAAAACGCAGGGGCTGCTAGGACGCCGCTGTCCGACGCCGATGCTGGCAGGCTATTGGGATAACGATCCGCTCTGTCCGAAAGAAGAGGCCAGCCTGATTGTGAACTCATCTGCACAAGGGAAACTGCTGCCGGTTAATTTCTCGCCGGTGTACCAGAATTTCCACTACGCACTACAGCAAATCAGTGGATGGTTGCAGGATAAAGTATAGAAGAGCAGGCGTCATTCAAGGTCTGTGCGGGAGAATCTTCGCCGCACAGTTCGCTACTTCTGCCAGATGGTGACAGCCGATCACAGGATTTTTTTGGCGTAGCAAAGCCTGTCTATATCAATCACTTCAACCGTAACCGATAGATTTTTCAATCCCAGCGCTTCGATCTTCTGAAGAACAAGATCGGAGAGGCGACTTTTCTGTTCCCTCGTCCGCCCAGAAAGCACCTTGATCGCAACATGAATAAAGCTGGCTCGTTGGTCACCCGTCGTATAGCGATCGAAAGCGTGTGATCTGACTTTGATGTCACTGCCGTCGCTGGCAAACAACCCGGACTCGAGTGCACCGCGATAGATCGCAGGGAGTAGGGTATTTACATCAATGTCTGAGGAATGTTCGGCGATACAATGCGGCATGCGGTGTCACTTCTCAATTAACGAAAACAAAGAGAGCCGAGTGTTGAGTACCCGGCGTCGCTCGGCAACCGCTTTTTCAGGCAGCCTGCGTGGACAGCAGCATAGAGATTGGTTATCACTCCAGCGGCTTGATAAATTGCCATTCTCTGCTAAAAAGAAGGTTCAACCAAAGGAGATCGTAGATGATATTACCGAGTGGACACTCCAAAAGCCGGCTCATGAAAAATTTTACGGCACTGGGGCCTTATATACGCGAAGCGCAGTGCGAGGATACTGCGTTCTTCTTTGATTGCCTGGCGGTTTGCGTCAACATCAAACCCGCACCGGAAAATCGCGAGTTCTGGGGTTGGTGGTTGAATCTGGAAGATACCGGCGAAACGTTTGCTTATGACTACCACTACGGCCTGTTTGATAAACAGGGCAATTGGCGTGAGGAAAAAATCAAGGACAAATCCGTGATGGGACAGGTGGAAAATGCCAAACAGGCTTTCCATGTCCGACTGGAGAAACTGCTGCACTCGCTGGAACCCGCCTGTACGCTCGTTGCACGACCATGATGCTTCCCTGACGATCCCCGATTTATTCGCAGGTTTTCGCGTTATGCCTGTTGGCATAACGCGTCTGTCCTGCTACAACGTTTTCCTTATTCTTATTTTTTGACATCCAACGGCAGATAAATTATGAGCGGCAGCCAGACTTTGGTTGTGAAACTGGGTACCAGCGTGCTAACCGGCGGTTCACGTCGTCTTAACCGCGCCCACATTGTTGAACTGGTGCGCCAGTGCGCGCAGCAACATGCGGCAGGGCATCGGATTGTTATTGTCACCTCAGGGGCGATTGCTGCCGGGCGTGAACATTTGGGTTACCCCGAACTCCCGGCCACGATTGCGACCAAACAACTGCTGGCCGCTGTGGGTCAAAGCCGCCTGATTCAACTGTGGGAACAGCTATTTTCCATCTACGGTATCCACGTCGGGCAGATGCTGCTGACGCGTGCAGATATGGAAGATCGTGAGCGTTTCCTTAACGCGCGCGACACCATGCGGGCACTGCTGGATAACAATATTGTTCCGGTGATTAATGAAAACGACGCCGTTGCCACCGCCGAAATCAAAGTGGGTGATAACGACAACCTGTCTGCATTGGCGGCGATTCTGGCTGATGCGGATAAATTGCTGCTGTTGACCGATCAGGCCGGGCTATTTACTGCCGATCCGCGCAATAATCCGAATGCGGAGCTGATCCGTGAAGTGACTGGCATCAACGATGCGTTGCGCAGCATTGCGGGCGACAGCGTATCTGGCCTCGGAACGGGCGGTATGTCGACCAAATTGCAGGCCGCTGATGTGGCCTGCCGCGCGGGGATCGATGTGGTGATCGCTGCTGGCAGTAAACCAGGCGTCATCGGTGATGTGATTGCCGATATTTCTGTCGGAACGCGTTTTCATGCTCTGGATGCGCCGCTGGAAAGCCGCAAACACTGGATTTTCGGTGCCCCCCCTGCGGGGGAAATTACCGTCGACGACGGCGCGCTTTCGGCAATCCTCGAACGCGGGAGTTCGCTGTTGCCGAAAGGCATTCGCAGTGTGGAAGGGAATTTCTCTCGCGGTGAAGTGATCCGCGTGCGTAGTCTGGCGGGACGCGATGTGGCGCATGCCGTGACGCGTTATAACAGTGATGCGTTGCGTATGATTGCCGGACACCACTCTCAACAAATTGCCGAGATTCTTGGCTACGAATATGGTCCGGTGGCTATCCATCGCGACGATATGATTATCAATTAAGGAGTTCGCGATGCTTGAACAAATGGGTAAAGCGGCAAAAGCGGCCTCTTATCAGTTGGCGGTCTTGAGCTCGGCACAAAAAGATCGCGCGCTGCTGACGATTGCGGATTTGCTGGAAGCCGAGAGTGCGACGATTCTGGCGGCTAACGCGCTGGATTTAACCGATGCGCGCCAAAATGGTATGAGTGACGCATTGTTGGATCGGTTGCTCTTAACGCCGGCACGGCTGAGCGCGATTGCCAGCGATGTGCGTCAGGTCTGTCGCCTGAACGATCCGGTAGGGCAGGTGATTGACGGCAGCATGCTGGATAACGGCCTGAAGCTGGAACGTCGCCGCGTGCCGCTGGGCGTGGTCGGTGTGATTTATGAAGCGCGCCCGAATGTGACGATTGATGTGGCTTCTCTGTGCCTGAAAACCGGTAACGCGGTGATTCTGCGCGGTGGCAAAGAGACGTATCGCACCAATGCGGCGACGGTCAAAGTGATTCAGCAGGCGCTGTCGCAGTGTGGCCTGCCTGCTGCTGCGGTGCAGGCGATTGAAAGCCCAGATCGTGAGCTGGTCAACCAACTCCTGAAGCTGGATCGTTACGTGGATATGCTGATTCCACGCGGTGGTGCTGGCCTGCATAAGCTGTGCCGTGAACAATCGACGATTCCGGTCATTACCGGGGGGATCGGCGTTTGTCACATCTATGCTGACGACAGCATCGATTTCGACAAGGCGCTGACCGTCATTGAAAGCGCCAAGGTACAGCGCCCTAGCGCCTGCAACAGCCTGGAAACACTGCTGGTCAACCAACGTATTGCCGACCGCTTCCTGCCTGAACTGAGCAAGAAAATGGCGGTGGCAGGTGTGACGCTCCATGCCAGTCCTTCCGCGATGCCTTACCTGACCGGTGGCCCGGCAAGCGTCGTTGCGGTGGAAGAGGCTAACTATAACGATGAATGGCTCTCTAACGACCTGAACGTCACGCTGGTGGACTCCCTGGATGCGGCGGTTGCCCATATTCGCGAGCATGGTACGCAGCATTCTGATGCGATTCTGACGCGCTCGTTGAGTAATGCGGAACGCTTCGTGCGTGAAGTGGATTCTTCAGCGGTGTATGTCAACGCCAGCACGCGCTTTACCGACGGCGGCCAGTTTGGTCTGGGGGCAGAAGTGGCGGTCAGCACCCAGAAACTGCATGCGCGCGGCCCAATGGGGCTGGAAGCGCTGACCACTTATAAATGGATTGGTTATGGCGACGATTTGATTCGCGCCTAATCGATTAATGGCTGCGTATATCAAAAAGATATGCGCAGCGTTATTTTCACGCCATTTTTTACTTCAGTCTTTTTTTATCTAAATAAGAAGTATCATTTCAACTGTAATTCTTTTCTGTGTTACATGCATTCAAATTAAAATATAATAAATCAATAGAAATGCAATAAATAAACCCTATCATAGAAATACCCTCCAATAGTAGCAGGCTATGCTTTGTGCGACGCTTCACAAATACATAGCCTGTATCGCTATCGGAGGATAAATAGTAATTGCTTGTCCTCTGTTGTAATAATGCGTTATTTATTAACGCTGATGCTTCTCTGCTGCATTATGGACTGAACGGGCGGTTTCACGAGCCTGTTTTTCCGCACGGCTGTTAAAATTATCCGCTTTAGTTTTGGCATCAGCCCAGCCTTTTTCGGCATCTTTTCTGGCTTCAGCTTCTCTGGATTTCACATCGGCTTTGATTTTTTCTGCCCTGCTTTTATTTTCTGATTCTCTTGCCTTTATATCGGCTTTGATGGCATCGGTTTTATCCCGGAAGTGAGATCCGCTGTTGCTTGCCTTCTGCGGTTCACCCACAGTACCGGCATGAGCGCTAGCACTGACGTGACTAGCCCCTTGACCAGATGATGATTCAGTTTTGGTTACGCGCTCAGTTTTGCCATCATGAGTCGACTGAGCACTAGCGGTTGCTGAGGCAAAGCTATCCGCTGCAGCCATGCCGATATAGCTCGTACCCAATAACAAGCCTAAAAATAGTGTTTTCATCTTCATTATTCACACCCTCTCACGGTACTTTCTTGTTATGCTGAAAATAATATTTTGATGGTGAGATATTATTTTGGCATTAACGTATAGACAGCATCCTTATTGCCTTGGCAGTAGTAGAGCAAAATAATAAATAAAAAGAATAGGGATTTTTCCTAAAACAAAATGACCGTTTGGTTGAGACTTATTTCATTTTCATCATAAAGGTAAAAAATTATTTTTATTGTAACGTTCCTACTCTACTGGGAAATATATTGCTTAAAAATGAGTGGTGTTTGTATAGTCAGATATTATCTGTCTGGAACCGGCTCCCGAAGCAAGGTGATAGAGAAGCCAGACTCTGGCTTCTCCGTTAAGCCCAAAAGCTATAGCATGCGGCATTATTAGTACGGAAAATTATCAGAACTGTATAATCTTCAACAGGATGATGATAAAACCAGCAGACGATCGCCAACCGCTTGACTTGACGTATCATTATCACTAATTTGTCATCCCGTAGTTCACGTCTGGCTCTCGCCATGACGATCCCAAAGCCGATATAGCTCAGTTGGTAGAGCAGCGCATTCGTAATGCGAAGGTCGTAGGTTCGACTCCTATTATCGGCACCATTAAATCAATGAGTTACGAAATCCTCTTTCATAAAATCTTCCCATTTTTCCTCTCGCGTACTTACTGGCGTACTTATTTAGCATGGTATGGCTGAATATCATCTGCCAGCATCTAACCTGAATCAGACTTTCTAATGATCGCCGTACACGAGTAATGAGTGAAGATAAGCTGAACAATGGCTACCTGGCTCTGCTTTTTCAGCGACAATCAAAAACGTATTTCGTCTGACCCTTTGGGCAGGTTGCTGTACCTGCGGTCTGTAGCATAGTGTGGAAGGATGTTGGCCTCAGAAGGGTATAACTTAACTGCCCGAGACTAAAACTGGGGTTGAGCACTACGTTCAGTTATCCCATCAGGCAATAGATTTCCTCAAAGTATTTTGCTTCAATCCATACCTGTTTCCTTCTACATGAACAATAAGGCCAACCCAGCAAAAGCACCTGACGGAAAATATCTGGTGCTTGTATGAGTCATGACAAATGCAGGTATACCTTATACCTAGCTGGACGCCGCATGATTTGAGAAGAACAGCGAGGGTGAGGGGATGGGTTTTATTGAAATGGAAGGGGGAATAGGACTAGTCGCGATCTGAAACAGAGACACCGGTGAGTTAGTCCCCGGTGTCTACGGCTAAACTTACAGTTTATCCTCCTCTTTAAGATTTTCGACCAGCGCATAGTTGGCATAATCGCCAACTTTTTTACCTGCCTTTTGAGCTGCTTTAATCAGCGTTTTTTTCTGCTGCGAACTCGGTTTGAAGGTGACTGGTTGACCTGCGATGAACCGATCCTGATAGGCCGCTTTTAACATTGTGTATCCTCCTCAGCTTTTTCCATCACAAGACGTTTTGCTAGTTTCGTTGGTGTAACACGATGTTTTTGTGAGGGCATAAATGCTTGGATTCGTTTCAACTGGCGATTTAAGAGTCGCGCGGCATTTTTATCTTGGGGCGTTACTGTGACGTAATTTCCACCATCATCGATTGGTGTTTGTGCTGACGTAGGCATAGCTTTTCCTTGAATCTGGTTAAGTTGAGTCCATGAGAGATCACCGAACAGGTGGCGTTAATGGACATTTCACACGGTATATGATTTTAAAAATGCATTCAATATCAAGTAATTATGCTGTTTTGTGCATGTGATTGAGTGTGATGGGTATTGTTTTTTGTTAATGTAGAATTTATCATACCAATATATTTTTTATTTTATTTTTTTAATAAAAATTAATTTTATTATCATCATATATGGGTATGATTTTCTAAAATCAAAGAAAAAATAGCACCACGAATTGGAGGTGAAAAAAATGAAAAATATTCAGCGATACAAAAAAATAATTGGGATTGATGTGAAAGCGCTTCTCAGTGCAACGCACAACATTCATAAAATGGCTTGGGAGCAAGTACTTTTGCTAGCTATTTACAGCCGGCAGCAGTACTTTTACGAAGATTCTTTAGGATTTAAAAATCGAATTCAACTTGTCCATGAAGTTCAGAAATACCGGGACATCAGCCGTGACGTCTGCCGTGATGTTCTTATTCAGTTGGAGCAAGGGAAGGGAAGCACAGATATTATAAAGATGTTGCTCAATCATGAACATACCATGAGTAAGACCGTGCTGAGAGCAATGGAGGATAAGAGTCTTGCCTTTGGTCCTGACAAAAGTGAACGTCTTTACTCTTACTATGCAATGTACATGGTATTACACGATCCGCTGACCGTTTTTCAGTCTCTACGTGGATTCGAGGGGCTATCAGTACCGGACTATATCGTCAAAGTATACCAGCGTATGCATTCAGGGCCGCTTCAAATGTTGGTTAAAGATAACCTAATCTTTGCGGAAAACCTGAGTTTAGATGGATTAGTCGATCTCTTGGAAGAGAGGGGTACCCCGGTAAACACTTCAGAATTTATCTCTGAAGTTACAGGTCAACTTGCAAATGATATTGGAAAATATTTAAAAGCCGCTTATGAAAAGCTTATGTGGTGTGATGCGGGTAGAACACATAGCTATGAGCCGATAACACTTTTCAACGAAATGTGCGCTGTGAGACAAGAGCAACAGCAATTTATGCTAAATTTTAATGTCAAAATATTGAGGCGCTTCCTTCATCTTGGACAAATTGAGGGTGTTATGGCGGGGGTTAGAGCTGAAATCCTCAAAGCTTTTGATCCTTCGGCTGTCAACCACTTTCAGAACCAGCCTGATAATCAGCAGTTTGCTGGTGTGATAGATGCACTGAGTGACTGGTATAAACATGCTAACACCGGGCTAATCAAGAAGATCGACGGTGTTCCTCGATTGATAGCATCACTGCTGGACTTTGACCTGCGCTACCGAATTGGTATAGGGTCAAAATATTTTGGATTGGTGCCTATGGAACAATTCAATTTTCGGTTGATTTCCCGAGACTATAGCCAACTGGTTACAGGGATCATCCGGCACACGCTTTTTGCATCAGGTAGCTCCTTTGACCTTCAGGGAGCTCTGCATTGCTACCAAAGTATAGATCAATATCTCGAGAAATTCAGTCGGAGTGAGTGTGATAGGTCTCAAACGTCATTGCTGATGAAAACATGGGCAGATCAGGAAGAAGGACCCATGGTTGAGCGATTCAAAAAATTGCCTGTCTATCTAAAGTCTGGAAAAAAACAAGAATTTGTAAACGCAATAATAAGTAACCAACGTCGTAAAAGCCAGGATCAGTCCTACCCATATCCGATCAGGTCATTTTTCCCTTTACCTTTATGGGCAATGGAGAAAGATCTCTAAATTGATTGTTTGTAGGATATACCCTAAATAATTCGAGTTGCAGGAAGGCAGCAAGTGAATGAATCCCGATGAGCTTACTTGAGTAAGTGATTCGGGTGAGTGAACACAGCCAACGCACCTGCAGCTTGAAGTATGACGGGTATATATCATATATTGAACTATCCTCATTACAACCGCCGTCAGAGGGGGTACTTTAACACATCGCGGTGGCGTTGTGATCGCAGACGTACTTTTCCGAGAACAGTTTATACTGTATTAACTTTCACCTGTAATGGCGGTTGCAATCATTTCAACACTATGCTTTTTCTTTTGATATTAGGTATACATGTAGCTGCAGATAAGGATAGTCATTTTATCCCCTTACAGGCTGAGGAATCCCCAGAAAACAAGACAGGCATAGAGTTTTATGATCTACTGATTTTCGCCAAAAAATTCAATGAGATCACCCTATGCCTGTCCGTAAAGTATGCCAGACTTTTTTCCGTCACGCTTTAGCTTCAACACATCAATATCGACAACATGCGCTTATTGATTCCACCGCTGCGTTGATAAGCGGTGCCACGCTTTCACTCACCTGCATCGGGCGTTATTTACCCGGCCCTGCTCGCGTGAAAGATAAAATAAAACGGGTTGACCGCCTTTTGGGAAACACTGCGCTTCATCACGATATCCCGAAAATATTTAATCAGATTACATCCATGATGACCAAAAACATGCCGTGGTGTGTTATTGCCGTCGACTGGAGTGGCTATCCCTCTCAGGATTTTCATGTCCTGCGTGCCAGCCTTGTCTGTGATGGCCGCGCTATCCCCTTGATGAGTCAGGTGGTTCCGTCAGAAAAGCAAAACAATATTTTGATACAGAAAGCCTTTCTTGACGCGCTTGCCTGTGCTATTGCCCCGCAAATGAAAGTCACCCTCATCACCGACGCGGGCTTCCACAATGAATGGTTTCGGCATATCAAAGCACTGGGATGGGACTTTATTGGTCGCATCCGGGGAAACGTAAAATTTTGCCTTCATCATGGCCCGGAACGCTGGCTGAACGTGAAAGACTGTACTGGCACGGCGCGCGCGGAATATCTGGGAGCCGGAACGCTGGCGCGTTCAAAAAAGGCGCAATGCAACGGACATTTTTATCTTTATAAAAAAGCGCCGAAAGGCCGAAAAAGCCAACGTCGCAAAGGGAAACCGAGCCATCCCACAACAGAAAAAGAACAGCGTGCGTCAGCTAAAGAGCCGTGGCTGCTATTTACCAGTACTGATGAATTCAAGCCCCATGAAATTATGAAACTCTACAGCAGGAGAATGCAGATTGAACAAAACTTTCGCGATGAAAAGAGTGAGAGATTTGGCTTTGGCTTACGCGCCTGTGGAAGCAAAACGGGTGAGCGGCTTTGGGTGCTGAGTTTGCTGGCAACACTGGCATCAATTGTTCTCTGGTTATTAGGATATCATTTTGAAAATAAAGGTCTTCATCTTCATTATCAGGCGAACAGCCTTAAAAGTCGAAGAGTGATATCGTTTTTGACACTGGCGGAAAATGTACTGCGGCATTCACCGCGAATAATCAGGCGAGTGAAGCTGGAGAGTATTTTAGCCCAACTCACCAGCACCTACCGAAATATGGTGCTGGTTTATTAGCGATGATTTTGTGGGGATCCCTCAGCCTTACAGGGAATTAGAGTGAATTATAACCATTTTTTCATGGTTATACTCTGCAAGATTAACAGATTATTACTGGTATTTATTTACGATAGGATTTTCTTCATTTTTTATTAAATATTGCGGTGATGTTTATTTATAATCATCAGTTTTTTTACAGATAATATAGATAGACCATCTTATGGTGCTATTGCTATTGCTATTGCTATTGCTATTGCTATTGCTATTGCTATTGCTATTGCTATTGCTATTGCTATTGCTATTGCTATTGCTATTGCTATCAATGATTATAATTATTCTTTGAGCTATAAAATTACGTATTTTCGGTATTTTTAATGTTTTTTAGCCATTGATGATCAAACAGCTGTTGCATCATATCACTATATTTATTTTATAGGGGGATGTCCCTATTAGTTCTGATCTTTTGCAATGATAAGTGAAGCATCAATGTGCGAAATCATTTAATATGGTTTATTGAATAAAATATTCTGGTAGATATCACAATCTGTAAGAACGAAAGATTCAATACTCCCCCCAACGCCATCCGCTCTGGCAAATGAGTCGCCCGAGTACCCAGCATTTTCAAATCACCATCCACCGTCAGATCAGACGGTGGGGTTCTAAGAATTGACCCGCTAACATCCATTTCGCCTTTCACCACAAAGATCTCGGGAAGGCCTTTGATGTCTGAGTAAATCCAGAAAAAATGCCCATTGATGACGTTGATATTAATCGGCCAACACCCGTTGTAGTGGTACAGGTACACGCTTGAACCGACTTTCAATGATGCCGGTATGGTGATTTTCGAGTTATAACGGCAAAGTGGGGAGCCATGAATATACAGGCTTCCCGTTACCTCGATGTTTTTCGGGATTTTGCAGTATTCAGCAAAGTGAACATCGCCGTGAATACAGAGGTTGGCAGGAACTTTGAAGCGACTACCCTGGTGTTGGTGCAAATGAAGACTACCGAAAACTTCTGTCGTTTTTCCGTTTCGTTTCCACTGGATACCTTCCGCATCGAGATACGCAAAAAATGCAGAGCGTTTGTTAAGTTTATTTTTTCGCATGGATTATCCAGTGGAATTCTATTTTATTGGCGTGTCGTATCCCTGAGTGAACAATGGTTACAAGCCGACAACGTTGACGAGAAACTGTTTGCGGTCATCGGTTTGTTGCACCGTATAGGTGATTGGCAGCGTTGTTGACTTTTCCGAGCCAGTCATAAGCAAGTTAGCCGCACACTCATAGATTTCCGGTGATTTATGGTGTTGCATTGTTCTGACGGTGTTCACAGAGAATTTAATCTGCTCGATATTCTTGGGGGCTAAACCGGATAATTGTGATTTTTTCAGCATCGCAGTTTGTTTTGCCAGTTGTTCTGTGGCGATGCTGATCACCAAATTTTTGGCATCATCGCTGTTGCATTCTGGCGTTCCGGCGTTGCATCCGGTCAGAAGTATTCCGGTAGTCATGACGATAAGCGTTTTGCGTATAGAAGACATTGAGATTTTCCCTGCGTTGGCCGTAAAGTTTCTGCATAGCGGCGTCGGTTTAAAGAGTTTGGCGACATGTTGTTTTTTCTGGCAGCGTTGCCATGTCGTGATCTGTGCCATATCCAATCCTTACCTTGAGAATAAAGCGTGCTGTTTTATTTTTTTCTGGCGGTATAAACGCCATCAATAGAGTTCTCTGCGCCCACGCCACAAAGCCCTAGAGGAAGCAGGCTGAGTACCGCCCAATTGTCATCTGAACGGCCTTTAATCAGCACCATGGTCTTTTTGTCGGGTGACAGATACATCCACGCTAAACCGGAGTCGGTTCCTGCCCAAAATGGGGCTTCACCACTGATTTCACAGACGCCGGGCATACCGTTAATGGCTGGTCCGTTACCTATGATTTCAAATTTAATTGGCGACTTTGACTGATCGCTCATTTCAATTGTCATGGTGGCGGTTTTGCTGGCTAGATGGAACGTGGCAGACATTGCCAGTGGTGAGAACAAGGCAACAGCCAATAGCAGAGGTTTCATAAATGAAGCTCCTTTATATTAATCGTGATATCAAAGTGTCATGGTCGTTATTGGCGCGCCATGATGGAACTGGGTGCTGGCCTTAGCTGCTACAGCACCCGGATATTTTTAGTGATTCTGTGAAACGCCAGTGGTCGCCGCGTGGTGTAGAAATAAGCCACATTAAACGCCGACTTTTTATGGTTCCCTTTACCTAGTGAGGGCCAGTCACGAAATGAGTCCAATTGTTCTTCGGTCCATGGCGTGCTGGAGAAATCAAACAGCACTAGCAGCGACTTACCGTCATACTTCATCAATTTCTTGATTTCCGTGCTGTTCACCGTTGCCGAGATCACAGGCCGGGAGGCAGTAGGGCGTCTTACTGCAAATTCCACTGCCACATCATCGATGATGAAATCAATGTAACCATTGCCGCGCAGCGTGTCCGGCAGCTTGCTTTTAACTTCCGGCGTTACCTGATCGGCAAACCATCCAAGCAGGTAACAACGCACCAGTGGCAATAATTCCCTTTCACTGCATTCGTTCAGCCGTAATGTCCTGACGAAATCCTTCCGGTAAAGTGACGAGAACAGGTATTCAAAACTCTCGACCACCTGAGTCACCGTAGTACTCATTCCTGCTTCCCTTTTGACTTTTTATCAAGGTAACGACTCGGCCAGAGTTCTTCCGGTCTCATGCCTAATGCTTGGGCAATCAATCCTTCAGCACGTGGATAGTGCCGTTCAAAGGCGTTATTGAGTGTTCGCGCCGCAAGCCCCTGTTCACGGGAAAGCTGCGAAAGTGTCAGACCACGTTTATGCAGTGCCGCCACTATGTCGGCACGGTGCCAGTCCTGTGGACTTCCCTTGCTTCGCTTTTTTTGCGATGCTGATGAGTTATTCACTGTATTAACTCCATTGAATCAGTACATGGATATTAAAAGCGAATAAAGAGAACTTATCAAGTTCCTTTTAATTGGTTTTTTGTTCTTTTTTACAACGCATTGATATCTGGTGAGATTTTTATGACTAAAAACATGAACAGTAACTCGGAATCCCTACTACCCACAGAGCAGGTGAATGACGGGCAGACATGGCTGACAGCAGAAGAGTTCGTCGGTATGGAGGGTATGCCAGGAACGGCGAAAGGTGCCCGTCTGCGCCTGGAAAAACTGGCTGATCTGCATCCCGAAATCAAACGCAAACGGACGCGGGGAAAAGGGTTCGTGTACCACATTAGTGCGGCGGGAATGTCGCTGAAAAGTGAACGTGAAGCTGTTCAATTGACAGTAGATGAAAAGCTGAATCTCTGGATACAACTGTTCCGCACCATGTCTCCTGCTTCACGTGATCGGATGCTAAAACTGGCTCTGGCGCAGGTGGCAGAAGACCTTGAACAGGTACAGCCATCAGCCACTAAAAAATAGTCATATCATCATAACGTATTGAATATAAACACTTTATATCAGGAATGGTATTGCTTTGTGTATGCTATTTTGCTATACTGACTGCGCTGGCACATGTCTATTTTGAATGTGTCAGCATTCATGGTATGACACCATATTTCACCTACTGTTCTTATTATCCTTTTTATGGGAGGGTTGCTGATGTCCACGATTCACCAAAATCAGTAAGTCATTACAGAATCAACGACTGCTATGTATATTTACTGGCTGAAAGATGACTGTATTTCTGTTGCTGCAATATCTACTCGGTCAGAAAATATTGACCTCATAAAGGTAACGATATTTATCCGTAAATATGCATCAGCTAGTGCAACATATCCTTCATTAATAAATGGAGTTCATCATGAAAGACCATATGACTGTTTATCAGTCAGGGCTGCATTTACCCGTCAGTCGAACCTTTATAAAAATAATAGTTGAATACTTACCTCCTCCTCCGCTTACCCCCCCTGCTGTTACCTTGAATTTCCGTGACTCGAAATACTCAGCTGAATCCGGTGGCTTCCACCCGGTAGAAATCCGTCTCATACATCATGCCGATGTCTGGTATTTCGACTATCTGACAGACTTTAGTTATATGGGTGGACCATGGCCTGAACTGGAAAAAGAATTGGATATTAGCTGGAGTCAGTCTTATGTCTGGCATTATTTAATGGGCGATATTGATGTAGAGGAGGGCGGTGCGCTATTTGAACTCTGGCAACGTAACTTTATCCGCTATTGGAAAATGAAAATTTACACGGTTTCTGTTCATCAAGAACGCTAATTTCCAAGTTAATAACGCGTGCGCAAAAAATATATTCATGACGTCATGAGCAACAATAATGTGGCTCTTAAAATGAAACAATTCAAAAAACTCACTCCCGCAGTGCAAGGAACGCTAGACAGCTTATGCGGAATATACAGTGTTGTGAATTCGCTGTACTGGCTTTATGGACCTCGAATCAAACGGACTCCGCTATTTAGGGCACTCGTTGATCACCTCCATCAACGCCATGATGTAGTGGATTACCTGGCTTATGGCATGGAAACCCCTGCGATAGTCTCAATGCTGCGTTTCCTGCAATCCAGTCGCTATCGGCGCTACCCCATTACTGTTCAGTGTCCCTTTATACAAAAGCCTGCCCGTACAGGACGGTCTACGTTGATTCGCTGTCAACGATGGCTATCTCAACACCCCGGACGCGTGATCTTGCTCAGTGACCAATATCATTGGACGGTGCTGATCCATATCGATGACGAATGGCTGTATTTCTTCGATAGCAGTACTTACACACGTATCCGCCGCAGACGCTGTTCTCTGCGAGAACGGGCAGGTATGCACCAATTATTCCTCGACGCTATTTTCTTCATCACACGGGAGGAACCGCATAATGACGACTGCTGAACGCTCGTTGATTGAACAAGCAAGGAAACTGCTCAGCGCAACGGTGCGCCGTGGATGCCAATTAACGTCACCGGATGCAGTCAGAGACTTCCTGTTGTTTACGCTGGCACTACGCGAACAAGAAGTTTTTGGTGTGGTGCTGCTGGATAACCAAAACCGCGTATTGCTGTGGCGTGAGTTGTTCCAGGGCACGATAAGCCATACTCCGGTCTATCCGCGGGAGGTGGTGAAACAGGCTCTATACCATAACGCCGCCGCAGTCATATTGGTACACAACCACCCATCGGGCAGTACCGAAGCCAGCCAGCAGGATATCAAGATCACGCAATCACTCCAGCAGGCGCTGGCGTTGGTCGATGTGCGCGTATTGGATCACTTTATCGTTGCAGGAGACTGCACTGTCTCGATGGCTGAACGGGGCCTGCTGTAATGCTGGCTTGTGTTAATGTGCATTAATGAGGCTGTTATGGGTCAGAATAAGAAATCAGGCACGTTAAGCGCACGTCAGCCGGAAGTACTTTCTTCCGCGACGGTGCTGAATGTCTGGTTAGGCAGCTTGGCACCCAGTGGGCGGCGTAGCATGCGCTCGTTGCTGAATTTAAGTGCGGGCATCCTTAAACGTGGTGTTGATGCCGAAGATTATGACTGGGCAGGGTGCGCTATATTCATGTCGCGAAGGTTCGAGCAGCCCTATTGGATCGCAGGTATGGGATCATACGAAGAAGCGGGAATCTGAAATCTCGCCCGAAAGTCGTGCTGGCTGATAAGGGATATTCGAATCAATTGCTACGTTATCACTTGAAAATCAAAGAGATAAAAGTGGTTATTCCGTTCAAATCGAATGAAAAGGCCAGTCTGAACGGACGCCGAAGACTGGATATCCGCTTGTACAAAAAACGTAATGCGTCGAGCGTTGCTTTGCGATGCTAAAAGAAAACCGTCGTATCGCAACGCGCTCAGAAAAAACAGCCAGAAACTATCTGAGTATGCTTAATTTGGGCTCGATCCGGTTGTTTTTGAAGTTAAGTGGCACACCCTAAATAACTTCGCATATTACCGCTTCACTTTAGCCAACTCGTGTTGATTACCGGGAAATGGCGAGGTGGCGTTCATAAATTGATTTACCTGTTCCAGTAATTGCCACATGTACCGGTACTGATTATTTCGCGTTATGGTTTCGTGTAACGACAGTCACAGCCGCTTTATCGGATTCAGCCACGGCGAGTAAGTCGGCAGGAACAGTAACCGGAACTTCTTATTTGCTGCCAGCCAACGCTCCACTTTGCGGCTTTTATGGATGATGTAGTTATCCACCACCAGCGTAATGGTTTTCGCTCGTCGGTAGGTGCGACATAATGTTTATAAATGATTGATAAATAAATAAGAATTTTTGCTGCTGCCGCTGACGTAGTGGACTCGTCCCGTACCCGAATGTAGCGCGCCAGCCAGATAATGCTTTTGGTTTTTCCCCGGCGTAACAATGCGTTTTTGTTGCCCTTTTAGCATCCAGTCCGCACCGGTTTTCGGGTTCAGGTCGATATCGACTTCATCCTGATAAAACACCGGATGGGCCATCTGCTCCCGGGCCAGTACCTGCTCGATGTCAAGCCGTTTTTCCTCATAGTGTGGGTCTTTGATTTTCAGTGTCGGCGCGGCTCTGCGCCAGACAATGCCCGCCTGTTTCAGGTATCGGTGGAAGGTGGAACGATGAAGCGTCACGTCAAAAAGCTGATTAACCATGCGGGCCAGTAATTCTGTACTCCAGCGCAAACGTAGCCAGCCGAAATCTTTCGGGGAGCGTTGTACCTGCAGCGGCAAAACCTGAAGGATATCGGTAACCGGCTATCGTATAGTACATCCGGGCCTGAGGCTTTTTAGTCCTTCAATGCCATGTAAAGTAAACCAGTTTATCTATCTTCCAACGGATGAACGAGCGGCACAAAGCATTTTGGCGACGTCAGTGACAGCCATTTCCTGATGAAGCATCAGCATGGCAATGAGGCGTATGGCATGGTTTTTATCACGGGTTTTCTGGGCTTCTTTTCGCATCAGGCGTCGTTCTTCATCGGGGATAAATGCTATGATCAGCATAACTCAGTCCGGTTGGTTATTTTTGCTGTTTGGCGATTGATCCGATTGCTCAACTCGGACTGAGTTCCATTCAAGTGATGTGATGGACGTCCCTCCTCAACATAATCCTGCCTCACTTATGTTGAGCTGCCCCATTTATAGAGGAACAACATCATGAACACGATAAGAGTCGTCGGTATCGATCTGGCTAAATCCGTTTTTCAGCTTTGTGTCTGGATGAATGATGGGACCGTTGCCTGGAATCGAAAAGTTTCTCGCAGCAAGCTGTTAGATACTGTTCGTCAATTCCCGCCGGATACACTTATTGCAGTAGAAGCTTGTGCAACCTCGAATTACTGGGGGAGGACTTTCCAATCCATGGGATACGCCATCCGGCTCATTCCAACCCAACATGTAAAGACGTTAACTCGTCATCAGAAAAATGATGCCAATGATGCTCTGGCAATATGTGAGACGGCATTTCGTCCGGGGATTCACTTTGTTGCCGTAAAAACGGTTGAGCAGCAGGATATCAAAGCGCTGCGTTGTGCCCGTCAGTGGATGGTCGAACAGCGCACCGCCGCTGCCAACCAAATTCGTGCTCTGGCCGCTGAACTGGGCTTCGAGTTCCCGGTTGGAATACAACAGCGATTACCCGATTTGATTGAAGATGCGGAAAAGCCTGTGTCTCCGATATTACGCCATTTGCTTTCCACGTTATTGGAAAAAATCCACACACTGAATGAATATATTCGTTTAACAGAATATGCAATCGCAGCATTGTGTTAACAACAGCCCCGTTATCGAGCACTGATGACGATACCGGGTGTTGGCCCGCTCATCGCCGCCGCTTTTTTAAGTGAGGTTGATGCAGAACAATTTGCTAACGGAAGACTACTTTCCGCCTGGTGTGGTCTGGTTCCCCGGCAACACAGTTCCGGCGGGAAACACATCCTCACTTCGATGACTAAAAATGGTAACTGCGACCTTCGGACACTCATCATTCATGGCGCCAGAGCGGTCATGCGCAGTCCCAAAAGCGGGATGACCGCCTTGGAAGATGGCTTAATCATGTCACTGAGTGCCGGGGAAAAATGAAAGCCACCGTAGCACTAGCAAATAAGTTAACACGTATTGTCTGGCGGTTGCTGTCTGAACCGGTTTATTTCGATATGAACAAGGATTTTGCGATGAAGTAATGATTTGGTTCGGCACAAAGTAAAAGATTTCCTGAGTTTGCAGGCACTGATGAGAAAACGGTAAACCAACCCTGTAATAACCTGAGGTAGATCCAGGTAGAAAATACCGGCCAAGTGATAAGGAAACAGGGTGCGGATGACATCATGGCGCGGGCAAATTTTCCCAAAAAGACGCCGGATATATGACAGCAAACCGTATCGCGTCAGTACTTGTACACCACGGGACGTCCATATATGAATCTACTATTCTGGAAAGTTATTTAGGTCATGAAGTGTCCAGGATGCTATATCAAGCAGTTACATAGATTAACGTAGACACCATGGGTTCTCTTAGAAACACTTCAGCTGGTTAGGAATCTTCGTGCACAAAAAGACTATTGCGGCCATCCTGCGCTGTGGGCAAAAGAGGAGTAGAAGTTCAGCACGCACTCGAGTTGAAAGCTCCGGCTGCAGGTCTGACAGCGGTATCGCTGATCTCCAAAGAGTCCTGAGCCATGCTTTTAACTAGGTCGACCTGCTCACAAAATAGGCATTTCACATCAACCTTAGCCATCAAATCCTTTCAGAAAATGTGAGGATTTTATCTGATGATCTCCATGTTGAATACATGGCTCAGGAGTTACATCTTTATTTTGACATTTATTTATTGATAATTAATAAGTTGTAGAGTAACTTGCTAATTTTGTAAATTAGTGAGGTGTTATTTCAATGTGTCTGGCAAACCAACTAAAAATATTATTAGAAGCAGAAGAAAATCGAACTGTTGGGGGGGCTTTTGGTGGAATATCTGGAGATGGTAGGGCCTTCTCTTTCTCAATACCGTCAATTAGACAGGCTTTGTTGTCGTTAACTAATAATAATAATGAGGAGCTTTTTACACTGCTAGAACGATTAAAAATAACATTAAATTATAACCATGTTATGATAAATAACACTATTGATAGTTTAATTAGGTTTAGTTTTTTAATCGAATTAACTAACTTGAATATTGGTTCTACGAAGATGAAAACTCGCTGGCTTCCTGGATTTATATTAATGCCACAGGTTGGTTCTTTTGAGCCAATTAAAGGGGCTTTTATGCCTGGAAATGACCCTAGGGCATCGACATTTGAAGAGTGTTTTCTCATCTTTAAAGGATGCATAAATAATATAATTCAGCAAGTGCAATCTAATGATATATCGGAAAGCTCACTACAGGATATCTTCTGCTTTAATAGTGTTCCGTATGAGTTTTTATACGATTATATCGATCCTTCTCTTCCTCGAGTTCATATATTAGCCAATGTCAGATGTGTTCTTAATGATGATATACTGTGGTTGTTAAAGGCAAGACCGATTATATATGGATCTTTACCAAGAAGCGTGACTAATAAGATTAGGACTAAAACATTTAAAACTGACCGTGCGTTGACAGGAAGAGATAAAACCAATAGAGCAAAACGGTGGGAAGTTCTTTATGGTGATTTTCAACATGCAAGCCTGACTGATTGTTGGAGTGTTGAAAGGAAGCTTCTTTCGGAATTAATTGGCTTTGATAGTTTCCCTGAAAATGTAATTTATTTATTAAATCAGAATGGATTGGTTAGTGGTTTTAATAATACTAGATGTCCTGTAACTCTTGAGACGTTAAACTTTTCAACATTATTAAATGATGTAGTACATGGTAGGGCTGAATATCAAGTGGGACATTTAAATCCATTAAAACGAGGGGGTCTGCATAATGGAATCAATGTCTGTTGGCAGTCTGCAAATGGTAACCGTATACAGGGGGATTTGACTATAAATGAAACCGTTAACTTACTAGATTCTATATTTGTCAATAGAAATATTTTGAGGGAAAATCACCAAGATTTTATTGCACAAGAACTCAATGTTAGAGGTTAACCTATATATAAAGTCACTGCTAATAATTTATTGGCAGTGACTTTATAATATTAAGGTTTTGATTCCTTGTAAGCATTCCGGTTTTAGTCCCAGACACGTTTTGATATTTCCGGGTTTTCCACCATTAACCGGTACTCTTCCGACGTCAGATTATTCAGAGATTCATGTGGACTCTCGCTGTTATATTCATATAGCCAGCGCTCTGTGATTCCTCTTACTTCATTAAGTATCCTGAACAGATAAAAATCCAGTATTTTTGTTCGGTTCATCCGGTTAAAACGTTCAATAAAATCATTTTGCGTCGGCTTACCCTCCAGTATCACCCCATGTTCTTCTACCCACTGCACCAGTGTCAACGATATCAGTTCCGGGCCGTTATCCATGTCAGCCTAGATAAACTTAGAAACAATCTCAGTTTTAGCTTTTCTGGCCAGCTCTCTAGCTTCAATCCTTTCTTCGATAGATTTCTTTACCATCTTTTCAATTTTATTTCTATGCTCTCTAGACTTAGGTATAGGTAATTGCAATTCATACACACGTTTACCTAGCGTATCAATTATATCTTGAGTAAAACGCTTCGCTTTTATTTGCCTTACTACAGGGTCACATGAAAGCAAGGCAAGAAGCAAGAAAGGCGATAATACTTCTTTTTTCTTAACTCTTATTTTATATAAGTGGCTCTGGTAAATGATTTTTTCATCATACTTAGAAATATATCCGCAAGAACCTATCAGATAAGTACCATCCCTTACCATTAAGATATCGCCTTCCTTGACATCTTGCTTTTTTGCATAGGATGTATATATTTCTTCTGAAACACCTTGTTTAGGATCTATCTTTATTTCCCAATTTGTTATATCTGAAGTTCTAACAAAAGGTATTGTCCCAGTGCCATAAGCTAGTTTTCCTATTTCATCACCTGTTGAAAATTCAATAATATCATCTTCAATTAAAGATTGAATAGTAACAATATCGTGAGTTGACTCTAGTTTATCAATTGCATTTTGGCTGTTTGGATCGTAGTAGCGTGGTGCTAGAATGTTGTCAACTATATTTTTATCTTTAATATAGACCCCAAGATTAGAAAATTCTCTCTCCAATATTCCATTCTTATAATTTCTTAACAAGTGAGGTAAGTCATTGTGTGGTATAGAATTTCCTCGGCTATCATGGCCGCACCACTTTGCTTCGGCCATAAAAATCAATGGGGAACTTTTGTTATTTTTCTTAGTTGCTATGAGTAGACACGTTTTAGTATGAGTTCCACCCTTACCACTAGTCTTAAATAAATTTTCGGGCATTCCACATACCGCATTTATTTCTGCGTGATCTCTAATGAATTGAACAACATAGCTTGTTGATGAATTTGAAATCATGCTTTCCGGCACAACGACGCCCATACGCCCACCAGGTTTTAACAATTTAAGACAAAGCTCTATGAATAAAATCTGGGGTGGAGTATTAGGTTTTAATGAGCCTGTATTAACTAATTTCCCATTTCCCTTATTTACAGACCATTTATGAGCTAGCTCAAATTCCTTTCTTACGTCTTCAGAACCGACCTTTATTTTTGCACCGAATGGTGGATTAGCTAAAACAATGTCATAACTATTTTCTTTAGAAATATTCAACTCTTTTTCATTTTCTGCCTTCCACTCTATGGCGTCAGCACAAAATATATTAGATTTTTTTAATGTAGCTAATGCAATATGTGCATTAGCCAATTTTGCTAAATAAGAATCCTTTTCTATTCCATACAGAGAATTATTAATCACATCTCGCTTTACACCTTTATTAAGCAAATATCTGGCTGAATAACTCAAAAAACCACCAGGTCCACATGCGGGATCAATAATTTTCTCACCTGGTTGTGGTTCAATAGCCTCCACTAACCAAGCTATCGCTTGATGAGGTGTAAAAAATTGCCCTTCAGCCATTCTTAAATCTGAGCTAATAAAACTTTGATATAACTCTCCTAAAGGATCTTTTGAAGGATTATCAAGATCGATATAAGATAGCTCTTTATCAACGTACTGAATTGTAGAAGGGTCTAAGAGAATTTCCTCATCATCATTAAATATATGAGGTAATTCAATTTTTAGTTTTGAAAACTCTTTCCTATATAAGAGCGCTACCTGCTCAACAGATTTATTTTCAATACTAACTTTTTCATCTGAAAACTTCACCTTGCAAAAAAGGCATTTTACAACTTCATGTAAGAGTGATTTATCACGAGTTATTCCGATAACCCTTCCAGCCAAATAATTTCTAATCCGTGAGTATACTTGATGCATTCCAATATCAACGTCGAGAGTTTTATCTAGCACTTTAAATCCTTTTTATGATTTAAATCAATATGTTAGATATTTTAACATACCCTGTAAAAAGCATCAACTGTTTTTTGTTTTAATCAAAACAGATGATGCTTTTAATCTCTTCCCTCTGTTCAATACCGGCGTAAAGTAGAGTTTTCGGCTCTCCTTTTCCGTAAAAAGAGGTCATCCGGCATGAAAAAAACGCGGTATACCGAAGAACAGATTGCTTTTGCCCTGAAGCAGGCCGAAACCGGCACTCGGGTGGAGGAAGTCTGCAGAAAGATGGAGACTTCTGAGGTCACATTTTATATCTATGGACTACCTCCGTTTTGCAAATACTGAATCTGGTTTTGGGTTGTTGCTTACATCTATCCGGCATCAGGAATACTAACCTGTGCCCAAATGGGTAATCCGCACACAATCGCCTCAACAACTGGACGACCTCTAGGGCCAATATAATAGTCAGGTTCCGATTGTGCAGGTGCAACCTGTCACCATTTTTCAGTACACTGCAACTCGTCTGGCTGGGTACTAACTTCCAACTGCCTGATACTCGGTATCGTTTCTCAGCATCGACCAGATTACTCTCGCGTTCTTGTTAGCGACCGCCACGGTCGTTTTATTAAACCCGCGCCGTTCCTTTAACTGGTTAACCCACTGATACAGGCAGCCATCATTGTTATTCGTGGCAACTCTGACGACAGCGCGGGCACCATGAATAAAAAGTGTCCGCAAATGCTTGTCGCCTTTTTTCGTCATATTCATCAACACCTGCTTGTCGCCACTCGAGTGCTGTCGTGGAACCAGACCAAGCCATGCGGCAAAGTGACGACCATTTTTAAATTCGGTTCCTCTGCCAATCGCGGCAACAACAGCCGTGGCTGTTTTAGGACCAATGCCTTTCACTTTGGCAATGCGCTGGCAGGCTTCTGATTGCCTGAACACAGCATCAATTTCTTTATCAAAAAAGTTTATACGACGACCCAGATCGTTAACGAGATCATAGAGTTCTGCAATCGTCCTGCGCATTCTGGCGCTGAGACCATTTTCAGCATCTTCAAGGATAAGCGGAACGGCACGACGAACTCTTGAAACTGCCGCGCCGATTGTTATTCCCCGGTCAAGCAGCAGCCCTCGGATTTGACAGACTGTCGCAGTACGATGATTGACAATACGCTGTCTTGCACGGTGTAGAGCCTGAATATCCTGCTGTTCAGGGCTTTTCGGTGGAACAAACTGCATCGTAGGTTGCATCAGAGCCACAGCTATCGCCTGCGCATCATTGCCGTCATTTTTTTGCCCACGGACAAAAGGTTTTACATACTGAGGGCTAATAACTTTTACTTTATGTCCCAGTTTTTCAAATTCACGTTGCCAGTAAAATGCCCCAGTGGATGCCTCGACACCAATCAGACATGCCGGAATATTCGCCACAGTCTGGAGTAATTCTTTTCGTCCAGTGCGTTTTGTATAAACCGGCTTACCGGCCTGGTTTAATCCGCAGAGCTGAAAGATATTTTTAGCCAGATCGATACCCAGAAATACTATACTCATGGTGATTCTCCTGGTGCGCATATTTCGAATAGTTAACCGCAGAGGGGGGAGGTAGTCCATCCCATTAACTGGAAAAAGAAATTTGGCAGTATAGGCGTGACGGAGCTGCGCCGATTGCGGCAGTTAGAAGAGGAGAAGCTCCGTCTGAAACAGCTGGTCGCGGATCTGAGTCTGGGCAAGGAGATGTTGCAGGATGTCATCCGAAAAAAGTTCTGAGGTCCGCACAGAAGCGCGAAGCCATCGGGGGCTTACCGTATCGGATTACGTCGTGCTTGTGGTGGCGACCATTAATATGACACTGACGGCATTGAAGGGCATGGCCCAGATAGCGTTTAACTTGCAATTACTGGACGCGGACGCCCTTGCTCGAATCAAGACGGTAAAGCGTGTCCGGGGCGATAGTTGCAACAAGGGAAGGGCGCTCAGCCGGGAAGAGATCACACTGCTGTTGGCCGCCGCAAAACAGCATCAGCACATATCCCGCCAAAAACGCGACCGGGCCATTCTCCTGACGTTGTGTGGCGCAGGGCTACGTGCTGGTGAGTTAGTGGCGCTGAATACCCTGGATTATGATGCCGCCAGCCGGACACTGACTGTCCGACAGGGGAAAGGGCGCAGGTTCCGGCAGCCCTTGTGGCCGCAAAAGCTATTCAGGCGTGGATCGGCGCGAAGGAAGAAGGTGATGCGCTTTTCACCCGGATACACCGCACAGGTAAACCTGATGCCCACGCGCTGACCACGGCAGGATTGACCTGCATACTTCAGCAATTGGGGAATAGCGCGGGTATCGACGCTTTCACTCCCCATGACCTGCGGCGGACGTTTATCACTCGTTTGCTGGAGCAGAGGGCGGATATTAATATTGTGCGCCAATTGGCCGGGCATAGTGATATCAGCACGACGGTGCTGTATGACAGGCGGTCACCACATTTAATAGCGCGGATATCATCAACGATGAGGCTATAACTTCATGTAGCACAATTAGTTAGTTATCAGGGCCTATTTTTTCTTGGCTTTATCAAGTTGCGTCAGGGTATTAGCAACCCATCGGTAATTAGATAATTGGTCAAGGTGCCTAATTTTCCATTGGGCTGTATTTACTGTGAGTTCACCTTTAGCAAGGGCATCTGGAGTCGGGAATGATTTAGATAATTGTGCCTTTCGTTCCATTCTGGTCATGTTATCCCGTCCGTGAAGCTTATAGTGTTCTCGATACAACTCTGCCAGTTTTTTGGCTGCTTTTGTCCTAGGGGAACAGATAGTGTCTATATAGAAAATATTGATAAGGTGGCTCACTGCTTCTCGATAGATTTTCCCTTTGCCGCGTTCTAGATCGCTGTAATCATTCCCATCAAGCCATTGAGCTATTTCGAGCAGTTTGTCTTTATCATCTTCATGCATGTTGAATGCAAGTCTAGGCCCATACTCCTCTTTAAGGCTTCTTCGGCTTTTACGTTTAACCACAGCATCGTCAGATGGCTTTTTATTCTTGTTGGCTGGTTTATTCATATGTCTCCCAATGGCGTTCTTAGTGAAAATTTATGACCGTCATAGGTCTATTTCAAAAATGATTATATGACCGTCATAAAACATGTCTATAGCTGGCGAGTGACATTATGACGGTCATAACCATCAAAAAACAGCATTTTTAGGCTGAATGTGAGAATAAAACGCTGTAGATGAGTATGAAAACGAAAGTTGTAAAGGCGCTACGTGCACATATCGCACGTAACTAAAGACGCGTATCGCTATGAAAAACTTACAACTGATCTCTCTAAAAATGGTTTTGGAAATCTATCCAGTATCGCGGGCAACGCTTTATCGCCAGATCAAAGCGGGTCTCTTTCCTGAACCCGTGCAGATTGGTGCCCGACGTGTCGCCTGGCGCATAGATGAGATCCAGGAGCGTATCGATAACCTGCAAAAAGTAGCGCTAAAACAAATGTGATGTGTGTTGATGCGCACACACCTTTCTAATAGCACGTTAAATATACACGTGATCATTTATACAGAGACAATCCAGTCAACTGCATTGAAGTAGTTGCTGCTGTTTGCTGAGTAGTTACCAGCGGCAAAGAGTCTCTGTTCCCAAAATAGGGGGGAGCTATGTTAATTAGTAAAAAGAATGTCGAAACTAATCAGTCGCTGGACATTGGAACTGGTGATTACGGACATCAGTTGAAAATACGGGCGGATAAACTAGTGGTAATTCTGCCCACATATAAAGGAACAGCAGAATATGATGGAATTGCTGGTCGCCTTATCAGCATAAGTCAAAAGAAATGGAAGCGCTACAAAATCAGTCTGGAGTTCAAGAGAAAAGAGGGTAAGTCTCATCCTTATTGGAAGGCGCTAATTATACGGCGGAAGTTGGATAATAAGATGCTGTTACGCATTGATTTTGAGCCACGGAATAAAAAAACAGGCGCTATCCGGCTTGAATTTGGCCCACAGCATATGACGCCACGCGAACTGGATATGCTGTTACTATGGCTAGCCGCACATATCGGCTATAACGTGCTTATAACTTTGTTGGAAGACGCCTGGGTGACGCAAGTAGATGTGGCGCTGGATATTTATGGTTGTCGCCTCCATGATTATGTATGGGGAATGAAACGGATTAGCAAGGTCAGTGGGTATAAGAAAACGTATGGGCTTCCCGGAGCACGGTTGGGAAGCATACGGTCGCCATTGCATGTCCTTTGCTACGAAAAGGTGGATACTGTTGGATACGAAAGTAAGGTTTTTCGTGAAAAGCGCGGTATGCTGGATCTTGAATTGGGCGATTTTCCTTATTTTCTGCGTATTGAGGCCAAGAAAAAACCCGGCGGGAAGCCTGGGTCGAAAAATCATAACTGGCTGATGCTTAGGGATTTGAGGTGCATGGATTATCCGTTTGAGCGTCTGCAAGTTTATCCGGAAAATATTTGGCATTTCATGGAAGTCGAACTTTCCCGTGAAAACTCGCCAGTGCGTCATACAATTGCTTATTATAAGAATTACTCACAGAAATCACCGGAAAAATACTGGAACTCGCGTAAAGGTAAGTGTTTTCTGGAGAAACGCGAGATAACGCTGTTCACCAAAGTTCAGGTATGGCCTTTCTGGCCGGAATGTGTTACCCGCCTGGGAACCATACTGGGGTGGGGCGGTAAATCGTAATGAACCTAAAGGGCAGGGGTGCTCTCAACTCGGATAACTTCGCAGTCGGATTGATTACTTTCAATGTTGACATCTTGCCAGCTTAATAGTTTATTATTTTATGCATTATTGCACCAATGGTGAATGTATGGCATCAAAATTAAACTGGCTTTTGCAGAATACCGATCCCGGTTCTCTGGTGGTACAGTCCTGGCTGACAAAGTACGGCATCAGCCCTTCTTTGGCGCATAAGTACACCCAAAGTAACTGGCTGCGAAAATTGCGTACCGGAGTGTATGTTCGGGTAGGACGTGAACCGGAGTGGAGTGATGCTGTGTTATGTCTGCAAAATCAGTTATCAATCCCGGTACATTTGGCTGGGCTGACCAGTCTTGTTTATCAGGGGCGTTCTCATTATCTCCAGCTTAAACAGCAACGTATCTGGTTGTATGTCGAAGAGAAGGCGGCGTTGCCAAAGTGGTTTAGGGAGTTTCCCGGTGTTGAGTGGCTGTTGTTATCTAATCAGAAGTTATCTCAGCTTGACGAGAAGTATCTGATAGACGTAGAGATTAAAAGTAAGGCCTTAAAAGCTAGCGTACCTGAACTGGCGGCTTACGAATTAGCGGATGTTGTGCCGAGATGCATAACTTTTGAGCATGCAGCCGAGCTTTTTCAGGGGTTAGTTAATCTGAGTCCGCGTAAGGTGGAAATGCTTCTTCGTGCCAGCCGGGCAGTACAGACCAATCGTTTATACCTTTTTTTAGCCGATTACTATGTACATCCCTGGGTCAAACGGATCGATAAAAACAGCATTGATTTAGGGGCCGGAAAACGGCAGATAGTAGCCGGTGGTAAGTTGGATAAGCAGTATCAGATCACTGTACCCGGAAAGTTTATTAATGATGGGTTATCACATGGATAAAAACTCACCGTATTACCGGCAGGTTGTATTATTGATGCGAGCACTGCCGCTTGTAGCAACAGAGCGCTGCTTTGCATTAAAAGGCGGAACGGCGATTAACTTGTTTGTTCGTGATTTTCCCCGCTTATCGGTTGATATCGATTTGGCTTACATCTCGCTTGAAAGCAGGGATGAGGCATTGCCAAATGTCCGTGCTGCGTTGAACCGTATTGCCGAAATACTGCAACAACGGGTCGATATTTCGGCGGTGCTGCAAACGAATAACCCTGATGAAATGCGCATTGTGGTTTCTTCTCACGAGGCACAGATTAAGATTGAGGTATCGCCTGTTGCGCGAGGTACGCTGTATCCTCCTGAGGATCGTGACGTTGTTGACTCGGTAGAGGACGAATTTGGTTTTGCTACCATTCAGGTTGTCTCCCTTGCCGACCTTTATGGTGGTAAGCTTTGTGCCGCCATGGACAGGCAACATCCCCGGGATTTTTATGACGTCAAAATGCTACTCGAAACGCAGGGTATTGATCGCCACATCTTCAATGGCTTCATTACTTATCTACTGGGACACCCACGCCCATTTTCAGAGGTACTAAATCCCCGCTGGAAAGATATTTCTGAGCTATATGCACATGAATTTAATGGAATGACATTCGATGCGGTCTCTGTGGAAGAACTTAATGCTATACCCAAATTAATGGTTAATGCTCTCAAAGCACAATTCACGCAGCGGGACTATGATTTTTTGATGTCTTTCAAAAGTGGTCAACCAGATTGGAGTCTTGCTCCCGAAGACCAGATTCAGCATTTACCTGCGGTGAAATGGAAGTTGCAAAATATCGGTCGAATGCAAAAAGAAAAGCATATTCAGGCGCTAGTGAAGCTTGAAGAGGTGCTTGCCGGATGGTTGAGGTAGTTTAGGGTTTTACCTATATATTTACTATGAGTGTAACTAAATTGTATTTTTTAAACCACACGCAATAATCTATCAACGTGCTGAAGGGTAATAAAATAAGATAAATCAACTGGTTAGTGAGTGATGTGTTAAGCGTAGGTTTTACTGATTCCATTAAAATAACCATTAAATATCAATAAAACACCTCATGCACAAAATGTTTGGTCTCACGGCTCGCGGTGGCGTGAACTATTTCCTACTAAAACTAACCGCGACGATGTTATCAGGGACATCATGATTGGGCTGAATGATTTCATGCTCAATGAAATCACCCCATCTTAGAAACAACTTCCGCAATTTCTCTGCTTGTTGGCCGACTTGATAGGTTCTGATCAAGCGGTCTTTAGGGATATGATTTAGAAGTAACTCGATTAACCGCTCTGGCGCATCCAGATATTCCGCACAACCTGTAGCAACTGTTCGGCGCAGATCGTGTGGAGAAAATGGGGTCATTTCTGCCATATATTTTGTTCTCAATCGTTCAAGAGCACGAGTTATGGCATCACCAGTGACGGGGAACCCCGGTTTGCTGAGAGATTCAAATACCCAACTCCCCGTTGAAATGATGCGCTGTGTTTTCAGTAGGGTTAGAGCGAGAGGGTGGAGGGTGACAATATGACTTTTACCATTTTTGGTTTCAGGTATTGTCCAGTGATCGCCATTGATTTGCTCCCAGCGCATATTTACAGCTTCTGAACGACGTACACCTGTGAAAATAATGAGGCGTAATGCATTGGCAATGGACTGGGATAGGATAACGCTGGATGCTATGCCTTGTCCTCCAGAGGCAATAGCACCACCACCACTTCCAGCTTCGCCCAGTGCTTTCCATAATATCTGCAACTCGTCCCGCGGCAACCACCTCTCGCGTGGTTTACCCATTGAGGCTCCAAACATTGCAGGCTTGAGTAGACGTGCTGGATTATGATCAATAAATCCCTGTAATGTTGCGTGGTCAAGTGTCATATTGAGCAGGATAAGCCCTTTACGAACACCTTCAGCGCTGGTTTTTCTTACTCGAATGAAGTGTTCATAGATTAAAGCTCGGGATAAATCACAGACCCTTACTGAACCTAAACCTTTTACCAGATGACGACGGAATGTTCCCTCGTAATCTGACAGGGTGCGTGCACCAATGGGCTTGCTTTCCGCTCTGAATGCCAGCCAGCTTTCCCACAATTGGGAAAAAATCGGCATTTGTTCGTTTTGTAGTTTTGTTGTTTTTCGGACGTAGCGTGGATCGATACCTTGCTTAACCAGTTCTACTGCTTCTGCATGCGCTTCACGCGCTTGAGCCAGCGTCATAGCAGGATAAGCACCCAAGGTGATTTTGATTTGTTTACCATTGAGGTAAGGGCGGTACAGCCAGCTCTTTGTTCGACTCCCGGAACGGGATTCGACTGATAAGCCTGAACCCGCCTTTGATTTAACGCTGACGACAATACGGGCTTTCCCTTCGTCTGGCGCTAGGTTTGCGACCTGTCTGTCTTGGGTAATCATGGTTGCCATTTTGATCTTATCTCGCGTACTTGTTGGCGTACTTAAATAGCATAATATAGAGTGAGATTTTATGGAATAAAATGAGACGATATTTCTATTAATGTTTTGATTTTAAAAACATATAATGAGTCTCGTGAGATGTGGTGAGACGTTATGAAACGATGGTTTTTGTTTTCGTAATGCGAAGGTCGTAGGTTCGACTCCTATTATCGGCACCATCCTACCTATTTTTAACGTCTCCCTAAGTCTACTCAAACACCCTTTAAACCCTTATAATACACGGTTTCACGGCCCTTATTGTCTCTGCTCGTCTACTCACATTCATGTAAATCTACAGTGAGTTGGGGGCATCGGTGGGGGCATGTCGTGTTCGGTCTAGAGGAGATGCCCCCAGATGAAGCTCAATGCCAGACAAGTAGAGACTGCCAAGCCCAAAGATAAACCCTACAAGTTAGCAGATGGTGGGGGCATGTATCTGGAGGTGTTCCCTAACGGCACCAAAAGCTGGCGAATGAAATACCGTATCGCCGGTAAAGAAAAACGTGTGGTGTTTGGTGTCTACCCGACCATTACCTTAGCTGATGCCAGAAGCAAAAGAGATGATGCTAAAAAGCTGCTGGTTAATGGCGTTGATCCGAGTGCGTTTAAGCAAGAAAGCAAACAAGCCCACATCGAAGAAGTAAAAAACACCTTTCAGGAAATTGCGCTCGAATGGCACAACATGAAAGTGAAGAAATGGTCTGCGGGATATGCCTCTGACATTCTCGAAGCGTTCAACAAAGATGTTTTCCCGTTCATTGGTCAACGGCCTATTACAGACATTAAACCGCTGGAATTGCTTAATGTGCTTAAAAAGATGGAAGACAGGGGAGCGACTGAGAAAGCCAAGAAAGTGCGTCAGCGGTGTGGTGAAGTGTTTCGCTACGCTATCGTGACAGGCAGGGCTGAGTATAATCCCGCGCCAGATCTCACCAGTGCAATGCAGGGACATGAGTCTACACATTACCCGTTCCTGACGATTGAAGAGCTTCCTACCTTCTTTAAAGCCCTTGCTGGCTACTCTGGTAGTGAGTTGGTGGTGTTAGCCGCCCGACTAATGATCATTACTGGTGTTCGAACGGGGGAATTACGCGGGGCGTTATGGTCTGAAATCGATACTGATAAAGCGCTATGGGAAATTTCTGCTGAACGTATGAAAATGCGCCGCCCTCATATTGTTCCATTATCTGTGCAGGCGTTAGCTATTATTGAAAAAATCAGGGTAATGACGGGGAATTTCCTCTTATTGTTCCCTGGTCGAAATGATCCGGGCAAGACCATTAGCGAAGCCAGTATCAATCAGGTGTTTAAACGTATTGGTTATACAGGTCGCGTTACGGGGCATGGATTCCGCCATACCATGAGCACCGTTCTCCATGAACAGGGCTACAACACCGCATGGATTGAAACCCAACTGGCGCATGTTGATAAGAATGCTATCCGTGGCACTTACAACCATGCTCAATATCTCGATGGCAGACGTGAGATGCTGCAATGGTATGCCGATTATATGGATAGCCTTGAGAACGGTGGCAATGTGGTGCATGGAGTTTTTAATCGGCATGGTTAGGAAAACTGATGATAAATTAAATGAAGGGCTATGTCTCGGTAGAGAGTAGCCCTTTTTTATATCTGCATTTTATATTAATACTTATTCTTTTTGATTTATTCCACCACTTGACATTTAATTAATACATGTTAATTGTTTAAATAATGTGCGGGATATGAGATTTTATTGTTCCCTAAATGAATAAAGTGTAAAAAATAAAGCTGAAAATCATTATTAAATTGCGAAATACTTTACGTGAAAACTATAGAGATGAGTGGTGGCAAGGGTTTGAAAGTAATTTAATGGGTATCAGGTAAGTAGAAAATTTCTTATATATACCTAATATTTAAAAGTAAATAATAAAACAATAAACCCTTATATTATCTTATCTTAGTGCATTTTTTATAAAAAACTAGTGCAAATATTTTTCAGGGTAAAAATGTAATATGTCGGACTTATATTATGTTTGTAAATTATTTTAATAGGAAATGGAACGATGCTTTATTAAATGACACTTACTGATGTTAGTTGTTTAATAATAGGAGAGTGTATGAGTAATATAGTAACAAATATATTTATAATGAGTAATGGGGAAAGGTATTGCACAGTCATTGATAAAAGAACCGGAATACCTTTGTTTTATCCATCTTTGTATATTACAACAAATCTGAGATGTAAAAGTGATTCAATTTCAACAATTGAACTTCATGCTGGTGGCATTGCTTTGTTTTATCGTTTTATGGATGAAAAGAAGATTGATATTGAAAGTAGAATAAGTTCAGGAATGTTTCTTAATAACGCTGAAATAGATGGTTTGAGAGATTATATTGAAAGGAAGGTAAGGAAGTCAAAAGTTGTAGGATATGATAACAGTCAGCAATTGGTCTCAAGTGGAACAAAACATCTAAGATTAACGGCTATAGCACGCTATCTGGAGTGGCTAAGTAATTTAATTTTGAAAGATGCAAAACACAATGGGGTAAAAGTTGATGTTTTTATCAGAAATATAAAAGCAAGACGCCCAAGGGTACGATATAGAAATAAAGGTTTGGGGGCCAATAAATCTCTTGACCAAAAACAACTCGATATACTTTTTGAGGTTATAAGAGTTGGTTCTGATTTTAATCCTTTTAAATCTAATGTTCAGGTAAGAAACAGATTAATTATTTTGATGCTTTATCATCTTGGTGTCAGAGCGGGAGAGCTACTTAATATTAAAATATCAGACATTAATTTTAGTAACCATACTATCTCAATACGAAGACGGGCTGATGAAAAGTCGGATCCAAGAAAAAAACAGCCATTAGTAAAAACTCTGGAAAGAACAATTCCTTTATCAGATGTAGTAATGAAAGAAATACATAATTATATTTTAAAAGAGAGAAGAGGGCATAAGTTAATGAAAGAGGAAGGCTATCTTTTTATTACTCATAAGTCAGGTGCTATAAGGGGATTACCGTTATCGATGCAGGCGTATCATAAAATCATCAATGTGGTCAGGAAACTGTGTCCCGATTTATATAATTTAACAGGGCATAAGCTCAGGCATACCTGGAATTACCGGTTTTCAAAAAAGATGGATGAAATGGATTTAATTAATGAAGAGCAGCAAGAGCAGATACGCTCTTATCTGATGGGATGGAAAATGGGATCAGGGACAGCAAGGGTTTATAATCAAAGATTTATTGAGAAAAAAGCGGGCGAGATAGCGATTAAATTACAAAATTAAATTTATACCCAAAATAATTCGAGTTTCAGGCAGGCGGCAAGAGAAGGGATCCCGATGAGCTTACACAGGTAAGTGATTCGGGTGAGTGAATGTAGCCAACGCACATGCAACTTGAAGTATTACGAGTATATAAAATAAGGTGGGTTATGAATATGAAAAACATATTTTTGAAAGTTGAAAACAAGGAGCTTTATCAAGCTAAAACGGATGGGTATTGCTTCTCTTTGAGTGATGACAAGTGGGAACTGAGCAGGGGTAACACTATAGATATTAAAAGTACAATGAGCTTATTGAATGATGAAACAAAGGATGGGTATATAAAAACAATGGCTTACATGGCTTGTGAATACAGTCCATCTTTTGTGAAGTTATTAAACAGAACATTTTGTATTTTTATTAATAAGACAGGGAAGGAATATGTCGATAAAGCGGGTGTAATGAGATTTAAAGTTGCTCCTGGTTTAGGTGTTAATGATTTGTCCTACATTAGGGTTTTGTTTAATAAGTGGTATTCGCTTGGTTACTATGGGATAAGTGAAGAAGTTCATGAAATCATTAATAGCTGGACTATACCTGGTAATAAAAAAGGTGAAGTGGTCAAAAGGAGAGATCCTGAACAAGGCCCATTGACGGATAATGAATTGCAGGGGTTTAATGAAGCGGCGATGAGAGCCTATGAAAAAAATCTTATATCATTGCCCCAGCTAACGATGTCACTTTTAGTCAGCTATACAGGCCGAAGACCATTACAAATATCTCAAATGAAACTAGAAGATATTATAAGCTCGGAATCTGAGGATGGTGAAAAGAGTTATGTTATAAATATACCAAGAATAAAGCAAGGATATGGTTTTAGAAAAGAATTTAGATCGTTCAGAGTAAAGAGTGAAATATATAATCTTCTTTGTGAACAGGCAAATTTATCTGTCGGAATAATATCTGAAGCTATAGGGCGAGATTTAACAAAAAGTGAGATTAATTCGACTCCACTCTTCGTATCTGAAGATAAAATCGGGGAGTATATTCAAGCTGGAAATATTAGTGGCATTTTTGTTTCAGATAAAACGCATGAGAGCGTTTCGATGTTTACTAATACAGTAAAAAATATAGTGAAAATAGAGAATGTTATTTCTGAAAGAACGGGGCGGAAATTGAATATTAATTCAAGAAGGTTTCGTTATACCCTTGGGACAAGAGTTGCCAGAGAGGGGTATGGTGAAATTATGATTGGAGAATTGCTTGACCACTCAACATTAACCTATACGGGGATATATGTTCAATATAATGCTGATCACGTTAGGAAAATAGACAATGCAGTATCAGATGAAATGGCTAAATACTCAGGGATATTTCAGGGGAAGATAGACGTTAAGGATAATCATCAAGATCCATCCCAAAATATAAGAGATTTTGATGGTGAAAAAACGGGTAGTTGCCAGCAGAATTCTTCCTGCTGGGCAAATGTTCCTATTCCCTGTTATACGTGTATGCACTTCAGACCGTTATTAAATGCACCACACCAGAAAATCTATGATCAATTGAGAGCAGAAAGAGTACGTATTGCAAACATAACAGGTGATGATCGGATAACAGAAGTGTTGGATCGAACTATTTATGCCGTAGCAGAGGTTATCCGACAGTGTGAAAAAATTAACAATGAAAAATCAGGAGAGGTAGGAGTATGACAGAAAAAATTATTTTTTTTAAAGAAAAAATGGAGCTTGATGCAGAAATTAACATGAAGGATTTTATTAATTTTTGCAAATTTGAACTCAGGCCGAATGAGTCAGGAATAGACTGGAATTCTAGTCACTGGTTAAATATATTCACTTTTACCAAATGTAATTTCAAAGGTCGGTCATCAGGGAGAATAAGAAAAGAGGATGAGTTTGATGAGGGTTTTATCGACTTTGCTAAAAGTTATGTTATTTACCATTATTTTAATAATGGTGGTAAAATTAATAAGCTGACCTTTAAAGGTGCTTTGAAATCACTGGAAAATAAACTTATTAAGATAAATAAAAACACTAATGTTATTTATCTTAATATTACGATTTTAAATGAGTGTATTGAGTATCTCAAGCATAACTATTCGGAAAGCGTAGCTTATCAATGTGGGAATGAGTTACAAAGGATAGTGGTTTTTTTGAACAAGAAAGGGCTTTTGAAAACAGTTTTTTTGTCCTGGGTTAATCCACTAAGACCTCCTGAAACTGATAATGTTATTTCAAAAAAAGCAGATTTAAATCGTTTGAGAAAACTACCAAGTGAACAAGCGATTAGTGCTATAGGAGAAATATTTTCTCTACCAGACGATGATCTTTCTGATAAAGATATGTTCATTACATCAGTTTTTGCGTTGCTTATGTGTGCTCCAAGCAGAATTTCAGAGGTGTTAGCTCTCCCTGCCGACTGTGAGATAAGTGAATCAGACCGTGATGGAAAAATGCGGTATGGACTTCGTTTTTATTCGTTGAAAAAATTTAATGGAAATATAAAGTGGATCCCTGACATCATGGTTCCTGTCGCTAAAAAGGCCATTAGCAGATTGCTGAAGCTTTCAAAAAATGCCAGAGACTTATCCCGTTTAATGGAAGAGAATAACAGAACATTCCCTAATAACTATCCCGCTCCCAAAAATTTCCCCTGGTATGATAAAGATAAAAATATAAAGTATAGCAATGCACTTTGTGTCTTGAATAAATACCAATTAAGCAAAAATAAAACGTTGAACAGTGTTATTTTTAAACCCACATCAGAAATATTTTCCAATTATTTGGGTGATGACAGAAATAGATCAAGACAGAATATCTTTCAAATATATGGTTATGTCAGCAAGAAAGATGTCCCACTTTTTCTCAGAACACACCAGGCAAGACATCTTCTGAATACTATTGCTCAACGTGGTGGTCTTGGCGAACTTGATATTGCTAAATGGTCGGGAAGAGCAACGGTGACACAGAACAGAGTTTATAACCATATCAGTGAAGAGCAAATGTTACAGAAAGCAAAGAGCTTAAATATTAATGGAGAGGTTTTAACTTCTGGAGTATTAGATGAGACCGATATGAATCTACCGTCTACTTTAAAAGATATTAGTGTATTAAATCATGGTGCTATTCATATCACAGAATTTGGTTACTGCGCTCATGATTACATGATATCTCCATGTGACAAATTCAGAGATTGTATTCATTGTGATGAGCAACTTTGTGTTAAAGGTGATAGTGATAAACTATCCAGAATGAAGGAAGTTTATTCTGCAACGGAAGCTCTTCATTCAAAAGCATTGAGTTCAATGAATGAAGAGGAATTAGGGGCTGATAAATGGTTTCTTCATCAGGATAAGACATTAAAAACTCTTAAAGGGATTATAACTATAATGGAAGATGATAATGTAAAAGATGGTTCAGTAATAAAATTAAATAACAATGGATTTTCGCATTTAAATAGGGTGATTGTTAATAATAAAGTAATAAAACATAACATAAGAAAATATAAATAAGGAAGGCGATTCATGGCTAAACATCTTACAAAAGAAGATATTAATTATATCGTTAATGTAATTAGCGGATGGGATAGTAAAAAATCCGGAGGGCTAACATGGGATGCATTATGTGATAGCATTTCTTCGGTGGTTGGAAAAAGACCGACAAGACAATCTCTGAATATTCACAAAAACATTGTCAAAGCCTTTAATTTTAAAAAAGACATGATCAAATCAGGGAAAAGTGAGATAAGAAGACCTGCTAATTTAAATATTGCATCTCAGCATATAAGTAACCTTGAAAATAAATTAAAAATGGCTGAGGAGGAAAATAGAAGTATAAAGGAAATGTTTATAATATGGCAATATAATGCAGATATTCATGGTCTCAGTGAAGATAATCTTAATAAACCATTGCCAATAATAGACAGGGAAAGAAGTTATTGATCCTATTTAATCTTATTATTACCATTGATTTTATTAATGGATATGTTATTTTTTATATGTTATCAGGATGGTAGTTAAATTATTGCAAGGATGCATGGCTATGAAAAAAGTAAATATGAGTTTAATGGAAAGGTATCTGCTGTTGCTGGACAGGTTTGTTGATAAGCTCGATGAATCGGGCTTTTCAGAAGCAGAAATCACCGAGCAGTCTTATCTTTTTTGCGCAGGATTTTACATTAAATACCAGCAGGATATAGAAAATCTGACGTTTTCAAATCGAGAAGTGGTGCTAAGTTTTCTGCTTCTCTCTTACTATTGCCACATCGAAAAAATCAGTGATGATTTGATTGATAAACCCCGTCTGAATAAAGTCTTTCTTTCTATCATCAGCTTCATCATCAACAACGGTGGAAGAACAGAAAGAATCTACGTGCATGAGAAAAAGAAGTATGACGCCAACAAGCTGATAAGAGCTTCAACGAGCGTCAGGAAGAGTGGTTGTCGATTGTGATGACATGTATTAGCTAAGACCCAATCTGGCACAGTTGCTGCGCAGAGCTAAGCGTAATCTTACAGGAAGCCCTGTGCCATGAGCGGATATTGCTTACATCAGACTGTGTTAATCAATAGGAATCAGGTCAGGATCTGCATTAATTAATTGATTCCTGGTCTCAGAGCCTCATTATCACTTGAGCAGATTACCTCAAGCTCTAAATAGCTTCGCACATTGATGCTTCACTTCTCATCGTGCGAGACCAACACTGACGGGAGGTCGCACACTTCCAAGTGTAGTGCTATTACACGAAGCTATTTAGAGAGGCACTATTGATGTTATTCATAATACCCGTTTTTGATAGGGTTCATTCAGACCTGTAAAACAAACTGCACCATTATTCTTTTTTGACTCTGCCCACAATCAGATCTTTGATGGAAACACCGTCATCTTTCGCTCGATGATATAATACATAAAATGTTTCCTCATCAATCCTGATGACGAAAGTGCGTTTGATGATCCTGTCGTAAACGTATGCTCCTGATAAAATGAGCAAGAAAGTAAGAGAAGCAATTAATAACGCACCAGTTCCTTTATCAAAATAGGTAGCAAGGAGAATACCCAAAGGAGCAAGGAATAAAGTAAGATGAACCGCTAGGAAAAAAGTTGAAAAGCCAAGCCCACTATTCTTGAACTTATTTCTCGTTTTTATCATTACAGCTATAGATACAAGGAAAAAAGGGATCATAATTAACCCGACTCCCATATATTTTAGATAATCCAACGCAGTTAGATCGAGCATTAGCTGTTCCTGACAGGGGCTAGAGCGCATTGAAAGTAGAAGTGAAATCACTATAAGGGGTGAGCCGAAAGATGTCCATGAAGGTTGTGTTGACAACAGAGTAATTCAGATCTTCGCTCAATACAGCCTGTCAGATTTGACTGTGTTCTTCCTGCGAAAACTTCCAGTTCAAGTTTAAGGTAATGCAGATGAAAAAAGCCCGTAGCGATGAAACTACGGGCTGATGCTTTCCCTGATGCTGCCTTATGACTTATAGGTTATTTCGACGGCGAGACTTTCCACTTGCCTTCAAATTTAAAGAACTTAAGCTCCATAGTCGATGTTCTTTCACCCAAAAACGGGAGCTTTGCATTGTATTCGACTGTGCATTTGTAACCGCCGTCACTGTCTTTCTCTTTACAGGCGATTTTCTTGGCTGAATTGAAAACGACTCTTGCTGATTCGGACGGTGCTCCTTTGTTCATCTCTTCAGTAAAAGACTGCATTGCCTTAGATACGTCAGCATCTGATGGTTCGCTGTCACAGCCTGTAAGAAAAAAGGACAGCACCAGTAATAAACCTAAGGATAATTTTTTATTCATCATGGCTCTCGTTTTGAGGATTGCTGAATTTAAAAGGCACCGCGTTTCATTTCACTGGCACCGGCAGTGAATTCATACGAACTGACTTTCTCACCTTTAAACGTGATGAGAATTGATTTTTCTTCAATATCCGTTCCGCCAATCAACACCCCGACGAGGGGAATGTATGATGTTGGTTTACTGCGGTAGTTATGCATTGAATAAGACCATTTCTCCTCATCATCTGAGGCGATACGTTTATCCGGCTCACCAAAGGCGGTTAATACTTCTGCCTTGGTGGTTTTTCCTTTTACAATTTTAGCTTTTACGTCTTCCTGCGTTACATTTTTCAGAGTCTGATTACCGAAGGAATAACATCCAGAGAGAGTGAGTGATACCAATACGATGATGATTTTTTTCATGGGGTTTTTAACCTTAATTCTCATTGACAATCTGATCGAACACTTCCATCCATTGGTTCATTTGTTTACGTAGGTCATTGAACCCAATCTGAGATTTAAAAGAGCCTTCCTTAGGGAAAAACCTGATGTGCCATTCTGGATTTTGAATATCTCTTACACTAATAAAAAATCCTGTCTCATTTCGGTTTTTTGCCATGCGAACATTATTAATATTTTTAGCAGTAATGCTTAAACCTGCATCTTCAATTTCAATCCCATGGCTGATGTTATATTTCCATTCTTTAAGATCATCAAAGGAATAGGTTTTTTCATTATTTCCATCTTTAAGGAAAATGAGCCTTTTGTTGCTATCGAGCTTCATTGAGGAATTAAGAAGTGTATGACTATAACAACCATCATTATCATCGTTAAAATTATCGACAGTGGCTTGATTACTTAATTTAAGAATGTAAGAGCCTAATGCAGTGAAAAATAAAATAGCGCAGATTGGGATCCAAAAAAATCCGATAGAGATTAGATCTTCAGTCGTGCCAAAGTGTGAAAGAAACATTGGCAGAGCAAGGGCGATCCAAAGACGCTTCATTTTGAAAAAATTAATAAATTTCATGAAGCCACTGACTTTTGCAGGTGGAGAGATTTTCTTTCTTTGAGGCTGAAGCACGGCTAACGCTTTTTTGTCGCGTCGATTCGTGAAATACGCCCAAATGAGGAGACCAACACTGACAGGAAGCCAGATAATCCCTGTTAAGACAAATCCACTTTTTCCCATCAATAATGCGATAAGTGCGGGGAGCGATACTGCAATCCAAAAGCGTTTCATAGCAAAAATGCTCATACAAATTTCCTCAATAGCGAATCAATGTGAAAGTCATATTCGTATGAAGCAGTCAGAGACTGAAAATGAGGCGAGGTTTGTCATTGCTGAACCTATATCGTTAGTTGAATAAGTAAATAGACCAGTTAAATCAGTCTATTATGGGAAAAGGAGCAGCTACATTTTGAACAGTTGTGATCAAACAAAGCAAATCGCTTATAACGATCGATGGCTTACTTGTGATAGTTATAAGCTATCATAAATTAAATATAGATCGGTATTAACGATCGTTAATCTTGTGTTTTTGTATGAAGAAAGGCTTGCTGGACGGCTTCTCAGCCCTACATTTGGAATGATGATGAGTGTGATTTTTGCGGAGTTTGGATGGTGGTTTTTGGTGTTGCCGTAATTTCTATCATCTTCACGCCAGTGATGGTGTTGTGTTTGTCTGGGCGTTTGAGTGTCGGTATTTTGAGTTTTTTCAACATGCCAATGATGATGTTGAGATAGGGAATGGTTTCTAACCATCGTAAGCCGGTCTGAATCACAGAGAGGGGCTTTCTGTGGTGAGCTTCTTTTGTCGCTTCGGTTGAATGTGCTTCTTTAGCATCTGCACCAGCTTCTTTTGCCGCTTCGGTTGAATGTGCTTCTTTAGCATCTGCACCAGCTTCTTTTGCCGCTTCGGTTGTATGCGTTTCTTTAGCATCTGCACCAGCTTCTTTTACTTGTGCTTCTTTGTTACTTGCAATAGCTTCATTGTGAAGCGTTGTAGAATAAGTGATAGCGTATTCGCCCTGACCGGCGTCTTTGTTGAGAGTAAGCGTTTCGGCGGGGCTATTAACGTCTTCTTTGATGATTTCAGGGGTATCTGTAGCAGTTGTCATATCAAGAGCTTCGCTAACCGATGCCTTACTGACTGAGGGCATTTTCAGTTCAAACAGGAAAGCATTGTCGCGTTCCGGTTGGTAGTCGAGCCTGTTTTGTAAGGCAGACCAGGAATAACACTTACCTAACTGCGAAGCTTTGAAGGCAATCCCCTGGTATTCGAATGAAAACCCATTCATCTTTCCGGTAGAAGCGATATTCGGGACTACCGTTATGTTTCGTGCCACAAGCTGTGTCACAAATTCAGTCGTTGATGGTTTACCGGCAAGCAATTCTTCCAGGGCTTCCTGGATGACCGATTTGGGCGATGGCTCTCCTTTATACTTCTCCATCATCGCTTCGTTACGTGACAGCTTTTTAGGCTTTGGTATTGCGCCCATAGGCTTTTGTGTCATGGATTTTCTGGATAGCGAAGGAGGGAAGGGCGAAGCTGGGGATGCTTTAGTTTCCGATCCTTTGGTTCTTGTCAGTGAATAGTCGTGTTCAAGCTGCTGAATAATACGGGTGCTGATGAGGTTTTCATTTTTGCCCAAGTAAAGGCTTCCATTGGTGAGATCGATACGACTGGCAATAATGTGGATGTGCTGGCCTTCAGTATCGTCATGCAACACATAGCATCTCAGATGCGTTTCAGAGAAGCCCATTCGGGACATGTAATCATCAGCAATCTCTGACCACTGAGCATCTGTCAGCGCTTCGCTTTTCGGTAATCGAAGTGAATTATGCCAGACGGGTTTGACCACATCCGGACGAAGCGTTTTGGTGGTATTGAATTCAGCGATCAGATCTCCGGCTATATCCCCCAGCATGTTCCCACCAATGACATAAGGTGTGCATTGATGATGAGAGCCTGGCTTTAATGCGTAGAGAACAACACCAGCGAAACCCTTACCCCTGCGGATTTTTTGCATTCCCTTCATGGGAAGCACTCCACATGTTATCGGTGATCAGATTTGTGCGAAGCTCTGAGAGCTGACGCTTCACTGCAAAGAGTTCAGTTTGTGAGAGAGAACTATCATTGCTCTTGTTATCCAGATGGACGACCAGCCTGTTCAACTTCTGTGAAATCTCACCGAGGTTTTTCCATGCTTCGAGATTAATCGATGGAATAACGGAGGGAAGGTTATGCAGAAACGCCATACGCAGCCATTCACCTTTGCGATGACTGCCACGCCTTTCATTCAGAAGCGATAATTCTTCATTATTTAATCTGACACTGACGCAATATAATCTTAGCTTATCAGAATGAATATTGGGACTATTTTTAATCGGAGAATAATTAAGATTGGATGGTTTGGATTGTGAGTGTTTCCCATTGTTTATATAGGTTTTCATTTAAATTCCTTTTGTATTTTTGTGGTGGAAATAAAGCATTATCCATATGCTAATATCTAAATGTATATAAAGTCACTTATATGTCAATACATTACATCTTTTTATGAAACTATAAAAAATTAGTTGCCGCTATTTTTATAATTCGCAGAGGGTTTAAATAATTAGGGTAGGGAACTCTGAGAAGTTCCCTGTTATGCTTATTTAATTATCCAGGATGATAAAGTATGGTGTAATTACAGATGTAACATTTGAGAGTAAGAATGATGATGTTATCAATGATAACACTGCCACGGTTCGTTTTATTTTTCCATTTATCCCATTAACTTTCAATATTGCCAAATAGGAGAATAAAATCCATACACAAGCCATACATGAAACTAAAAAAACTATAAATTTGTTTCCGCCCTTGTCTAAATGTATTTCAAATATCATTAATATGCTATCTATGATATAAATCACACCTCCATATATGAAAAATATTTTTAACGTTTTTTCATATGACAAGGTTCCCTTGAATATAAACGTTATGCTACGTATTACAAAAGAGAATATAAATATATACATTGTTTGGAAGAACGCAAATTTAAGTCCATTTAATGTTTTTCCATTAACATGTAATTCAAGTGTTGAGTTTGTTATAAATATAGATATGGCTAAAAAACCAAAGTAAATTAGTAATATATTTTTCCATGAAATCTCGTTGTTTTTAATTTTTACTGCAAAATATTGTGAGTGTGATAATGCTCTTGCTAAAGAAACCACAATATCTTTAGTAAAATACTCTTTGATTTTATCCATTATCTTTTACTATTTCCTCTGAATATTTATTTTTTATGAATTAGACCATTGTGTTTACAGTATAATAAAGGTGGTAAAAAATGTCATGTTATATATGTGAAAATTGATAAGCAAGAACTCTATCTTTATTTTTTATTCTTCTTATTGTTGTTTTGGTTTAATCAATTATTTTCCTAACGTCGTTGTGTGTTTTTCTTTTAAGACAACAGGAGAATTAAAATTCATTCAATAATAAAGAACTATTAGATATAATTTATTTATTCGAGTGGTATAGATAAACCATGATGATGGCATCAAATTTACTAATTACGGACTGCAAAGCTTCGCTTTATTGAAGTATTTTCTGACTGAAAGGAAGAAAATCAAGGGAGAACTCGGAGAAGCCAGCGTAGCGCTTCGGAGAGTTAGCCCTTGATTAATGGCGGTTGACAACAGAAATAGGTATGTTAATTAGATAGTGTGATATATAAAATTTGGAGGCTTTATGAAAAGTATTTTATTTCTATATGCAATATCTATTATTTTATCTATAGTGTATTTAAATGTGTCTGATGCATTTTTTATTGAAAATGTTAATGGAGCAGGTAAGGTTGAATTTGCTCTTTATAGTTATGTTGCAATATCATTGTTTTTTTTACCACTAACATTTTTTATAATTCCGGCACTTTTAGATAAGGAAAAATAACACTTTTATTTTTCCGATTTATATTTCTTTTTGTTTTCCAGGAATTCTAAGAATGCAATGAATGTTTTAATTATAAGTAATATTGTATAACAAGATATTATAAAACAACCGGCTGGGTTTTTCATTAAAAAGGCAAATAGGTCAATGTTGTAGTCAGGGGTTGTTTTTAAAATAAGTAAAGCACTTGTCACCGCAGTAACAAAAAATAAAACGGTATCATTAGCTGATTTTATTACATCTCTTTCTATCTTCTCTCTTATTTTAATGAGTTGGTAAAAAAAAGGAATTACTATTATAATTTGTACCAATAATAGTGATGGGTTGGTTTGATCAGAGTTCCATGTAAATAATATCGGAGCAATTAATAAGGCAACGGTTATTGTAAAAGTTATTAACAGAGTTGATTTTTTGTCATTTTTGTCATTTTTGTCATTTTTGTCATTGTTGTCATTGTTGTCATTGTTGTCATTGTTGTCATTGTTGTCATTGTTGTCATTGTTGTCATTGTTGTCATTGTTGTCATTGTTGTCATTGTTGTCATTGTTGTCATTGTTGTCATTGTTGTCATTGTTGTCATTGTTGTCATTGTTGTCATTGTTGTCATTGTTGTCATTGTTGTCATTGTTGTCATTGTTGTCATTGTTGTCATTGTTGTCATTGTTGTCATTGTTGTCATTGTTGTCATTGTTGTCATTGTTGTCATTGTTGTCATTGTTGTCATTGTTGTCATTGTTGTCTACGTTGCTAATTTTTTCTTTTGTTCTAAGATTTGTATCTGTTTCATATTCACTTTTTACATGTATATTAGATTTTTTTTTGAGTTTTATATTGATGCTTCCTGCATCGTTATTATAATTTATTCTTATTTTTAACCCTTCAACTTCTGTATATTTTTCAATATCCATATGATATCCTACTCATCTTTTTATAAATTTTCTGTATAGCCTTGCTATACAAACCATATTGCTATTTTTAGCATTAAAAGTAAATAATGCTATTTTAAAATTTAACTCTAAAATTTATTTAGGTGTTTATTCACATTCAAAAAAATGTCAGGGTATACTCTTTTATAGTATTCATTGCCAACCTCTGCAATTACGGATTCATGCAGAGAGTTCTGACAAGCAGGACACATATCCATAGAAATAACCTCTTATAAAATGGTTGCCTTGCAATAATTATCCCGCTATCTAATTTGTTTTTCTTCAACGGGCTGTGTGATAAAAACATGCTACAAAAAAATTGTGAAAACAAGGGGGAGTGATCATGTTCACGGATTGTAACTATAATCATGCTTGTTTTTGTATATCATCAATACATATGTGGATGTTTTATAACAGTAAGTTAATATAAGGCATGGTTTAATAAGACCCGCTTCTGTTCAGTTGCTTTACATCCAATAGACAAAAAACATATTCCTAAAATCAATTATCATTGATAAGAGTTATTTTTCAAGAGTTAAATCAGTGTGATTTTTTTTAAAATTAACCAATGTCAAAGGTAAATAGATGAGATTAACTATTAATGAATTAGACTATGCTAAAGGATTTAGTTCTGAAAATGATCTCTTTAAAAGGAAAGGATTTTCTCAGAAATTAGAAGAAATAATTTTAGCATCAGAAGATAATGGCTTGGTTTTTGCCCTTGATGATAAGTGGGGGACAGGGAAGACCACTTTTATAAGAATGTGGCAAGGAGAGAATGATAAAAATGAAAACAGTAAGATTAAAATGGTATACTTTAATGCATTTGAAAATGATTATCAAAATGAACCATTTATATCGTTGGCGGCAAAATTTTATGAAATAATTGATGATAAATCTGAATTAAAATCGAAGTTGCTTGAGATATCTAAAAAAATAGGGAAAACTTTATTGTCTGTTGGAACTAAAGCTGGGATTGCTATTGCGACCGCAGGTATCTTAAAAGGTTCTGATGTTGAAGATGCTACAGATAAACTTTCCGAATCTATATCAGATCCAATAGAAAAGTTAATAGAGGATAAATTTAAATCGATTAATAATGAAAGTGCAGTCATAAAATCATTTACTGAAACACTAAGAAAAATCTCTGAAGAAGAAGGCAAGAAAATTGTCTTATTTATAGATGAACTTGATCGTGCAAGGCCAGATTTCTCATTGGAACTAATTGAAAAAGTGAAACATTTCTTTTCCGTGAAAAACGTTGTTTTTATATTATCAATGAATCGTAGGCAATTTGAGAAAGGAATACAAAAAAGATATGGTGATATTGATACTGGTTTATATTTAAGTAAATTTGTTCACTATTGGTTTTCTTTACCTAAAAACAATGATGGTTATAATTCGTTAATCAGAAATTACATTGATAACGTGTCACCAGTAATATTTGATAATTTATCTAATAAAAACGCTATTGTTTGGCGGATTTCTGATTTATTAACAGCACAAAATGCGTCTTTCCGAGATGCGGAGCGTTGCCTTTCCATTATATCATTATTATTATGGAAATATGATGATATACAATACGAAGATTATTTTTATTTCTCTGTTTCTACGGCAGCAGTTCTTAAAGTCATGACACCAGAAGTAGTTGATAAGATAAATGAGATTACTTATAAAGAAATACATAATGCACTGAAAATAGATAAGATCGATGATCAAAATAGGCCATCTTATGAAAAATATTTAAAGTTGGAATTTTTATCTGACAATGAGCTAGATGCCTATTCTCAGAATATGCATGACCGTCTCATGAGTAGAACTACCCTTATAAAAAGAGCTATTGGGTATATAGATAACCTTTCACCACATTAAGTTATTACCTCAGTAAAATAAGATCAGGTTTAGCGTAGACCTGATCTTATAAGACTTATTGATCGTGAACGGCCCCTTCGGAGTGGTAGTCCTGATACAGCCAGTCGAGCCTTTCCCAGAGGATGAACGTCAGAATTTCTTTCACCTGTGGTTGCTTGGTCTCGATCACGGCATAGATCAACGCCCTGCACTGGTCGATGATTTCTTCCTGTTCTAAAGGTGTGTTATCGAACATAACGCACCTCCGTAGCTTGTTGCCAGAACAGATTAAAATAACGTTTAACTTGTTTAAGGTGCTTATCAATAAGGGAATTGCTAGACTTGCCGATAGCCATGTCGTTACTTCCTTAACGGTGTGGTCAGCCCCTGTCTGGTAGACCAATACCTTTCAGGGGCGAAACTGGTGATGAGTGTAATGTGCTTTTGTGATAGTGTACGTACCTATAAAACTCAGCATAGTTAAAAAGGTACGTACATGTCAACGATAAAACGCGATACGAAAAAATCTTCATCGATGGGGAAATCACCCACTTTTCAGATCCGGATTTCACCTGAGTTACGCGAACAGCTAGATGAGGTAGTTGCAAAAGAAGGTGTCAGTCTCGGAAACTGGTTCAAAGAGCTTGCCCGTCAGGAATTAAGAAAGCAGGGGATTGAGCCGAAAGGGTAAGGTTTAGCTGGTTAGCAGGACAAACAATCAAGGGAATGGATGATGGATAAAAGAGCACTACTCTTAAAATCAGGGCTGACAGTCAGGGAGCTACTTCGCCTGAAAAATAATTACGTCTATGTCACAAACGATAATTTTAAATTTAATACCCCAGCGAAGAAAGCTGAATCCTTTACAGACTATGTTTTTATCGTTACTCGTTTATGCTGGAAAGCAATGTATCTTCCTGTCTTCATGAGTCTATTTTTTTCTATTTATGATTTTTATAAAAACGGGAATGTGGTTGCAAGTATAACAGTATTTTTTATTCTTTTTTCTATAATTTCTTTTTGCGTATTAAAGGTTGAGAGTAATTTTTATCATATACGAATAATCACAGTTGTAAAATTAATTAAATTTAGATTGGTAATTTTTTTACTAACTGATTTTATTTCAACCTTATTCAAATTCGAGATTGGTTATTGGATATGGTTCATGCGAGGGAGCGTGTAATGAATAAAAGAGTGCTAATCTTAAAATCAGGATTGAGAGTCAGGGAATTACTTCGCCTGAAAAATAACTATGTAGATACAAAAAACAGAGCTTATGGGAAAAATATAAAAATAAAAGATATTGAATCTTTTTCTGATTATATTTATTTTATCGCATATCTGTGCTGGAATGAGATGCTGATGCTTTTTCTTATGTCTCTGGGATTTGCTATTTATGGTTACTATGAGTATGGTGTTGTAATAAACAGTATAAAAATATTTTTATTAATTTATGGAATCGCGGTTATCAGTTTTATGAAAGCTAAAAGTGAAAGTTACAAAATCACAATGATTATGATGATTAAGTTAATCCCTTTGCGGGTTTTAAATTCATTTAATTATTTAGTCAGGTTTTAAATGATATGTAATTTTTATACTTGTGGAAGTTAGCAATGACATTTGTCATTGCTACATGGGGTGATGAGCCTAATTCCTTTAGGCCAAAGAATCACTTATCACCTAAGCGGTAATTTTCATCTGTAAATTCAGCATATATTTTGTAGGCAGAACCCCCTACCATATAAACCTTCATTATGCTACTTGCGGCAGTATATTTAGGTTTGAAGTCTGAATGTGCATATTTAAATAATTTTGTTATCCTGGGTCTTTCCAGAAATCCTCTTGATAACAATCGAGTAGGACTGTCTACTAAGACAGGTGTCCTTAAAGAGGCGTAAATGGTGAGGGACAAATCACCAAAACTATACAAGGCATCTCCGGTATCTTTATTATATCCAGCTAAAGATGCAAGACCTCTGTATATGTCTCTGACTGTTCCTGAACTATATTCCCCATCATGGAGAATAGGACTTAATGACTCATAGATGTTATTACCGCCATGAGAAACTAATAAAACCCCGAATGATTTAAAATGCTTTACATTGAGATGTTTTCCCAATCTATATAACTGAACTCCCATAAATGCCTGAAAACCACCCGAAACAACACCAGATGCGATTTTGGTGTATTTTAAAACACCCTGGTCTTCAAATATATCCGTAACGATATATTTTACATAATCACCGGTTCGTAGTTTTTGGTAGTCTCTTTCTGTTTCTTCACGCTCGGTTACCAATTCATACAGGATATGATTTTTATCAAAAAAACTAATTGTTGATGACCTGAGTTTCATCTCTGTTTCATTGATGAAATCCTCAATTTCACGAAGATAACGCATTCTTAATGTTTTATCTTGAATGAAAAAAGAGGAAGCCAGTAGAGCAACCCTCCTCAGGCGGTTGCTTTCCTCTAAAAAGTGAAATTGATGTGATGAATCAATACTCATCTTAATACTCCACATCTTTCCATAAGATATAAGAGCTTGTCCGAGCAACCACATGCTCCCATTCAATCGATGCGAACTTAAATGAAATATTCTCTTGTGGTTGTAATTCGTTATGCGTTAATGAGTTTGGGGCGAAAAAACGAATATCATTGATAACCGCATCTCTTAACACCATTTTAAAATAGAGTTCATTACCACCTGACTGAGAAGTCCTGTAAAAAAAGAACTCACAGGTTAGTTTTTCATTACCATTCAATGCCTGTGCCAGAAGCGGGGTGGCTTTATCTATTGGTTTTCTGATTTCTACAGGGGAGAGTGAAACGTTATCTTGTCTTGTTATCTGGTTCATTAACTCATAAACAAAAATCTCATCTTCATGGGAAGCCTGATATTTATTGCCTATGGAGTCTGCACTTGAACAGCCCGCAGAGATAAGACCTTGTTTGATGCCGGTGAGTTTCAGATAGATCAAATTTGCCATTATTTATTCCTTAATATTATCCATAATCCTGCCCCATAAATCCTTTTTCCTTATGGGAGGGTAATTTCTGCATTTTTTAGTCGATGAGTCAATAGTGGTTATCGTGCGATGTGTATGATTTAAAATGGTTATTTGGGTTATCATTATTATGATAATTATTTAAATTGGATTTAATTCTGACAGAAGAGAACGCTATCCCTTCACCACCTATAAACATAAGCCTTAAATTGGTCAAAAAATTATTCGGGGGCATTATTGGGGGCATGTGTGAAAATAGAACAGGGAATTAATATTTATAATCAATAGAATACGTGATAGGTGTTGTTCCTATTATCGCACCAGTCACTTATATCTTATTGATTTAATTAACATTAAATTCATTCAGAGTGAAATCGCGTAGCCTCTACTACATAGAGGTCATACAGCCGATGGCTTAACGTGATAATCTGTATCGCCGTAGCAGCGGTATTTATGTTGTCCGTATTGCAGTTCCCGCCCGATACCGTCTCTACACGGGACAGCGTGAGATTCACGCTTCAACAGAAACAAACGACATCAGAAAAGCTCGAGCGATTGCCGCAGGTCTATTGGTTGTCTGGCAGCGATGTCTGGGTGAGTATCAAAAATTGGATAGAGAAAAGTTGGTAAGCAGTGCGCCTGCTTTGGCCGGAGAAGGAATGATCAGCCTCGCTGAATTTTGCGGTTTAACTAGCGCTTCCCTGCAACAAGTGGCGCAGCGACTACTTGATACGAATATCCCGCTTTTTTGGCTTGCTGATGGGCGTCCTGCCTACTATGTAGAAGATCTTTCACTCGTTGATAAGGATGATCCTGAGGCTTCTGGATTTATCATCGACAGTGCCATTAACATCGGGATCAGAGGTTCTCTGAACGGTTATATCCAGCCTTTGGTTACTTCACGTATATTACGTCAGATGATTGCAGGCGAGACGCTGGAAGCAGAAACCGCGTTTAAATCCTCAGAGGCTTCATCCAAAGCTGCATGGTTCGTTGACTTTCCCGGTGTCGAAATCTCACCTACTTCATTAATGATTCATCGTGTGCAAGCCGAGCGCTTACGATTATTTTGGCTGTCATATAGCCCCGCGCTCTCTCCTGCAATTCCTGAGAAGTCAAAAGAAATATCCACTGCAATATTGTCCCCATCATTGCCGGAGAATGAGTATGTAAATCGTAAATACTACTCGGTGAAAATGAGCGAGTTATGTGAAAAATATATTCGCTACAAGCGTGGGGGTAAATTCACCGAAAAGGCAGAGAATCGAATTCGGGAAGGTTGTAGTCTACTGGCTGAAGTAATGGGTGATCCAACGCTTGAAAAAGTTGACCGTGACTTCCTCCGTAAGTATGAGAGCTTACTAAGGTCGATACCTGCAAGGCGCGATCTGGCGAAAATAAGATATAAAATCAATGATGTTCATGAATTGATTGTCAAGGCAAAAGAGAATGGCGACCCTCTAATGAGCGATAATGCCGTTCGTAAATATATGCGAATTCTCTTCGAGGCTTTCCAGTGGGCTGATGGAGAAGGCATTTTTATTAAGTCTCCTGCGAATAAATTCTTTGCGCCTGTAGAAAATGAAAAGATGGATCAGGATTTCAAATCTGATTTCACTGATGAGGATTTAAACGCTATTTTTGGTATGCCTTGGTATAAACGTGGGACTGTCGATAAAAACAGTCAGGGGCAATTCCATCATTATCGTGCATTTCATTACTGGTTACCGCTAATTGGCTTTTTTACCGGCGCGAGGATAAATGAATTATGTCAGCTTTATCTTGACGATATTAAGCAGGATGCGGTGGGGTTTTATTTCTTCGAAATCAGCAATGAGCGTGCCGATCAGTCACTAAAAACTATTCATTCGCGACGGAAAATACCGTTGCATCCGACATTGATCAAACTTGGATTAGTCCGCTATTGCGAAGCATTGAAGAAAGCAGGTCATGAACGTTTATTTCCCGAGCTTCCTTACCACCCTGTAAAAGGATATGGCGATAAAGCTTCGGACTGGTTTAACCGTTCATTGCTGAAAGAGCGTTTACAGTGCCTGTGGCGGCCTCAGCCAGGAGCACTTTGAAAACCAGCACCTCGCTTAGTGCTGTGTCCAGTTTATGTGGGGAAGAACAGGGTGTCAGATGGGCAGTAAAGTCACGATAAATGCTGCTTCACTATCAAAAATATGTATAAAAGGGTAAAATATCGAAAATATGGTAGTTACCTAATGATATTTATTACTTTTTTATTGTGAATTTTTCAGGAGTTTATCATGCAACAGTTACCTCATTGTCCGAAATGCAGTTCTGAATATACCTGGCAAGAAGGCGAAATGTTCAATTGCCCGGAATGCGGAAATGAGTGGTCCGCAACAGATGACGCGACGGCGCAGGATGAGGGCTTAGTAGTCAGAGATGCTAACGGCAATCTGCTGGCGGACGGCGACACGGTAACGGTCATTAAAGACCTGAAAGTAAAAGGCAGCTCCACCCCGCTGAAAATCGGCACCCGTGTGAAGGGCATTCGTCTGGTTGAAGGCGATCACAATATTGATTGTAAAATCGATGGTTTCGGCCCGATGAAGCTGAAATCCGAGTTTGTGAAGAAAAACTGATTCGGATGTGATGGCGTGCGTCGGTCTGTCATCTGCTCGGCGCGCTGCACTTTTTTACCTCCGGTTGGTTTTTTCACCTCCGGCTGGTTTTTTCACATCAGACAATCCTTTACCATAGCGGGTATTGATTTCTTAACGGCTATACGGATATCTGATGCGTCATTTGGTTCGTTTTCTCCCTCTGCTTGTTTTGCTCTCGGCCTGTAGCAGTCAGCCGGCTCCCCCTCCCGCAGAAGCACCTTCAGGTAATCCTTTCAAAGGCGGCTTCCTGCTTGAACCTGCACACAATGTCCATCCGTTAGGCGGCGATTTTGCGACCAACCCGGCTACCGCGCGGTTTGTCGATAAAATGGTGCTGGAACACGGCTTTAATCGCCAGCAACTGCATGATGTGCTGGTCCAGGCAAAGAGTCTGGACTGGGTAATCCGCCTGATGGATAAACAAGCCCCGACTTCGCGTCCGCCTTCAGGGCCGAACGGTGCCTGGAACCGCTACCGTAATCAGTTTATTACGCCAGACAACGTGCAGAACGGCGTGGCGTTCTGGAATCAATATCAGGATGCGTTACAGCGTGCCCAAAACATTTACGGTGTTCCGCCTGAGATCATCGTCGGCATTATTGGCGTTGAAACCCGCTGGGGCAGAGTGATGGGGAAAACGCGCATCATCGATGCATTGGCAACGCTGGCGTTTGATTACCCGCGACGTGCCGATTACTTTGCGGGCGAGCTGGAAACGTTCCTGCTGATGGCGCGTAAAGAAGGCAACGATCCGCTCAGCCTGCGCGGCTCTTACGCGGGGGCGATGGGCTACGGGCAGTTTATGCCGTCATCCTTCAAGAATTACGCCGTGGATTTCGACGGCAACGGGCATACCAACCTGTGGGATCCGGTGGACGCGATTGGCAGCGTGGCCAACTATTTCAAAGCGCACGGGTGGGTGAAGGGTGCCCCTGTGGCGGTGCAGGCAAACGGTCAGGCACCGCTGCTGGCGAATGGTTTTAATACCCGTTACTCGCTCACTGAACTCCAGGCTGCGGGCTTAACGCCACAGCATTCGCTGGCGGGGTACAGTGAAGCCAGCCTGCTGCGGTTGGATATCGGTACGGGCTATCAATACTGGTACGGATTACCGAACTTCTACACCATCACGCGCTACAACCACAGCACGCACTACGCGATGGCCGTATGGCAGCTCGGCGAAGCCGTAGGCCGCGCTCGCTAAGATATTTTCGGGTACTGCTTATGCTGTATCCGTCTTCTCTTTCGCAAGGGCTGCTCCTTATACACAATGTAAGGATGCCATCGGGTCTGGCCGTTATCTGGCGTAAAAAATTATGCTGAGGAGATAGCAGGCTTAGGATGAGCCGCATGGACGCGGCGAAAGCTTGCGCCACGTCCGACAAAAACGTCAGAGACGTTTTTGAACAGCACTCGTGCTGGCCCGAAGGGCGAGCCCCGTTTATGGGGCGAGTAAACGTGTCGCAAGCGGTCCTCTAAGCCTGATACCGACGAAGGCACCGCTTTAGCGGCATAATTCCCGCCAAAAGCCGGGGTTCATAGGGGGCTGGCGTAGCCCCCTATGTCGGGCGCGTGCGACGAAGTAGCATGAGAATAACGGTATTGTGGCGCACGAAACGGCCTCTGAGCCTGCATAAAGATGTGACTCAAAGGACTGTCGAGAATCTCACTCTTCCTAATCCTACCTTTACCTCAAATTTTCCCTGAATCACCCTCAATACAATCCGCATAGACAGCCTTGTCGCATCGTTGGAATATTCATTCGTAGCGTTTTTTTATTCTTTCCTATCTTACTGTTTTATAAAAATATGTGTTGCAAACCGAGGCGATGAATGACGACGATGATAGTGGTGTTCCTGCTGGCTGGCGTGGTGAAAGGCGTGATTGGCCTGGGGTTACCGACCATCGCGATGGGGCTGTTAACGCTGGTGATGCCCGCCGCTAGCGCGGCAGGGTTACTGATAGTCCCTTCTCTTGTGACCAACATCTGGCAACTTGTCTGCGGTCCCGCCTTTCTCAGCTTGATTATGCGGTTTGGGACGCTGTTTGCCGGGATTATCATTGGAACACTCTGGAATGGCCTACCGACGTTAACCTCGTCATCGTCATGGACGAGCACGGCGCTTGGCGGCATTTTGGTGGTTTACGGCCTGTGGGGGATTCTGGCGACCACGTTGCCGCAGCCTGGTCGTCATGAAGTCTGGCTATCCCCGCTGGTGGGTTACATCACGGGTGCCATCACGGCGACAACGGGGGTTTTCGTGATTCCTGCCGTGCCTTACCTGCAATGCCTGCGGCTCAATAAAAACGATCTGGTACAGGCGCTGGGGCTGGCATTTACCGTTTCCACGTTGGGGCTGGCGTTACAGCTAATGCAGGGGAGTGGGCTACAGGGCATCGATCTCTGGCAGTCGATGCTGGCGCTGATTCCCGCGCTGCTGGGCATGATGATGGGGCAACGCCTGCGCCACGCGATTAGCGAGCAGGTTTTCCGGCGCTGCTTCTTCCTCGGGTTGATAGCACTGGGCGGATATATGGCCGCACGCGGGCTGGTTTAAGTCGCGTTCTCTGTCGTAATAAACTCCACGAAATCATTGACATAGCCGGGAAGTGCGGAAAACTGGCGGGCGCAAACAACCAGATTACGTGTCGCCCAGTCGTCTGACAGTGGGATTGTACGGATGTCCAGTCGCTCCATCATTCGCTGTGCGGCATGGCGTGGAAGAATGCCAATGCCGATACCGCTGTGAATCACCTGCGTAACGGCATCGAAGCTGGCAAGGCGTACGCGGTAATTGAGGCGTTTCCCCAGCCTTCTGGCATGTTCGTCAATATGTTCCTGTAGCGCCGCACCTTCGCTAAGCCCGATAAAGTCGGCATTGGCGATGTCAGCAAGGCTGAGCCGTTGTTCGCCGAACCCTATGCTGTTTTGCGGCACCACGACGACCAGTTCGTCCTGACGGAACGGGCGGGTTTCCAGCCTGTCGAGCGGTACGGTATCAGCAACAATGCCGAGATCGGCAGTTTGATTGCGAACCGCATCCACGATGTCGCGGCTGAGTTTTTCATTCACCGATACGGATATCTGCGGGCAGACCACCAGATAACGACCCAGCAGAGCGGGTAAATATTCATTCAGCGCTGCCGAGTTGCACAGTAGCGGAATATGGCCGCGCAGCCCCTTGCTGTATTGATGTAATTCACTGCGCATATGTTCAACCTGACGCAGAATAATGTGGGCATGGTGTGCCAGCGAAAATCCCGCGTCGGTGAGCGAGACGCCCGCCTTTGAACGCAGCAGCAGCGGTACGCCAAGTTCGTCTTCCATGCCGCGGATGCGTTCGCTGGCAGCTTGTACCGTCAGGCTGGACGCCGCGGCGCCGCCGGTAATGCTGCCTGCTTTCTGAATATTGAGAAACAGCCGGAGATCGGTTAAATCGAATCGCATAGCGGGAATCTGTCTCGGAGAAGCCGATACCCACTATTATGGTCGTGAGTCAGGGGGACGGCAATCGCCTAGGCCACGGCTTACTGAAATTCCACTCTATTTCTTCCCTTTTTCTTGGCCTGATAGAGCGCAGCATCCGCTGTGCCATAGAGTGCATCGAAACGGGTTTTCTGCGGTGCCCAACTGACGCCAAAGCTGGCGGTAACGCACTGTTGCGGCAGCACGCTGAGCGGCATTCTGTTGAGATCCTGATGAAGGCGGCTGGCGAGCGAGACGGCCTGCATGAGCGTATGCCCTTCCAGCAGGATAGTGAACTCTTCACCGCCGACGCGGCCAATGCTGCTCGTAGTATTCAGCCCGTGTTGCACGCGTGATACCAGATCGCAGATCACGGCATCGCCGGTAGGGTGGCCGTAGGTATCGTTCACCTGCTTGAAGTGATCGATATCCAGCACGATGAGCGCCGCCTGATTGCGTTCCAGCGCCTGGTTGATGTGTTCAATGATCGCGCCACGGTTATACACGCTGGTCAGTGGATCGTGGCTGGCCTTGTACTCCAGCTCGACCGCCAGTTGATTGAGCTGGGCGTTCAGGCGATTCAGCTCTTTCTCCGCCCGATCGCTGCGTGAAATCAGGCGGTGCGATTCTCGTACCAGCCGCTGGTAGTGGTCGGTTAATGCCAGCAGCGTGTCGCGGTAGACTTCGGCTGGCCTCTCCTGCTGGTTAGCGATGTTGCGCGCGGCGAGCAGAATGTCGTATTCCGGTGTAAATAATTCAATTGTGCTCATGGTTCTCACTCAAAATCGTGCTGTGAAAAATCAGGGCAGGGAAGTCAATGTGCAGTTCTTCACCAAATTCTTCCGCAATATCGTCGTCTTTGTCGTAATACCAATACAGTGCAATCGATAGCGACTGTTCAGCAGCCTGGTTAAGCAGGTTGAATAAACTGAACAGCATCTTGGTGCTGGAGCTGTTGAAATAAATCAGGGAGACGTGAATTTCGATGTTCGGCAGCGCCTCATCTGGGGGCATCGTTTCCGCGTGGGCCGTTAAAGCATCCAGATACGCCCGAATCTCTGTGAGCAATGGGCGATAAAACGCTGCGGCATTCTCAGGATAAGACTCGCCGGAAAGATAAAGACGGTGTGTGTCAATGTGAAAATCAACGGTCGGGGTACAGGATGTCCCCGAAATATGGAGGTTGCTTAGGGGCGTTATATTTTTCATGTCAAATGATTGCCTTCAGATAAAACGTAGATAGTCCCGTTGATGCGTCTGCCCGAAACGTAAACTGGAGTGGCTCACTGGCATCACGCGCGACGGTCAACAGTCCCATATTCGCGCCTTTGCTTGATGACGGGGTTTCAGCACGCAGAGAGGCCTTATAGGTGAGGCTGATTTCATCAAGTGTCATACCGCGCAGTGGTTCAAGACGTCCCCTCAGCGTTTCGATATCGTCGGGGTGGACCGGGTTGGCACACAGCAGGAAGTATTTCCCATTTTCGTAACCCAGACAGACGGCACCGTGACGGACCTCGACGGGCTGATCGAGCGCCGTTAGCGGCGCGGCGGAATAGCGAGTAATGTTCTGCACCATTTCGACGAAGGTAGAGAACAGTCTGCGGCGGATACCGGCAGGAAGCTGCTTTTTCTCCAGTTGTAGCTGCATGGTTTCTGCCAGTGAACTGATGATGTTTTGTGAAAAATAGCCCACGTAATACAGCGTGATGTCATGCTGGTGCGAGGGCGAGAAAAATTCAGTGTATTTGATGTTTGGCATCATCCTGCCTGTCTGATTAAACAAAAGTCGAACAATGTCGGAAGCCCCAAAATGTTAAATCGTCTCGTCGGGTCTGATCGCCCTGATAGATCTTATGTGCCGACAGGAGCTGGTTAGCCAGGTCGCGCATCGGTTGGTGTTGATAGTGCTGGAGATGCGCCTGTAGCCGGCGTTTTCCAAACATAATCCTGCGTTCTCCGCCAATTTGATCCGTCAATCCGTCCGTGGTGGTAAAAAACATATCGTTATCATGAAGCGGCAATTCGTAGCTCGACCACTGGTAGTCATAAGGCGTTTCGGTATAGCCGATCCCCATACGATTGCACTGGAGTGACGTCAGTTGTCCGGTATGACGTTGCAGCATGAAGGCTGGCATCCTCGCGCCGGCAAATGTCAGCGTGTTGCGCGTCATGTCGCAAAACATCAGCATGGCATCGCAGCCGTCGTTAGAGGCAGAAAGCTGGCACGTTTCGTCACGCTGCCCCAGCGTATCTTTAATATAGTGGTTGATCGTTTGTAATAGCTGCGCAGGCAGCATCGGACCGTGCTGTGTTAGCGCCTGTTCCAGTGCGGAAGAGAAAATCAGCGTCATAAATGCGCCGGGTACGCCGTGTCCGGTACAGTCTGCGACGGCAGCAAGCCAGCCATTCTGATAGGTTTTAAAGGCATAGCAGTCACCGCCGACACAGTCTCGCGGTTCCCAGGCCAAACACCAGTCTGCAAGCGTGCGGGACATCGCCTGCGTTGATGTCGTCATCATGGCGGCCTGAATTACACTGGCATATTCGATGCTCTGCATAATTTGCTGATGCTGACGCAGATGCATATCAGAGACGGCCTTGATAAGATCGATGCCCAATCCGATACCGATATAACGCCCGTTCTCGGTGATCATAAAGCCGTCCGTCAGCGACTTATCACCGGTGATCACCGTTTGATCGGCCACGTCGTTTAACGACGCCAGCGCATCAACAATCAGCGGGTTGTTATCCATAAACGCGATGCAGCTCTTTTTATCGTACAGTTCGCGATAAAAAGGCCGCGACATCTGCGAGAGAAAAATGTGGCGGTTGATTAAGCCGAAAGGGCGTCCATCCTCAACGACAGGCAGGCTGACCCACTCTTTATTTTTACTGAATAACTGCAATACGGTGGCGTTGTCGGTGTCAGGAGAAACGTCCGGCAGGGGAATGCAAAGATCTCGCGCCACCGGTGTACCCCGGATGAGCGGTCGGGCGCAAGGAACGGACATGGCGATCATGGTTAATCTTTGGGCGGATTTATCTTTAAGTCAAAATACCTGCCCTTGATGACCAAATGATGACAGCCGCCGTCATACTTCAAGCCGTAGATGTGTTGTCTTCCCTTAAATCTCGCCCTGAAGGGCCAACACGTTGTGTTGCTCAAAACGTTACCACCATGAAAATGACGCCGATAAGGGTGAGCAAACCGGCCATTATCCGCCTCCAGACTGTCCATGAAACGAACCGAAATACATCTATTGTCATTTATGCTCCTTGTCTGCTGGCGACATCAACCTGATAGCGAATGGGATACGGCGCTCGACAACACTATATCCGAAATTATTTCGCGTGCAGATTGCTCAGCGTGCGGCGTAGTGGGGCTTCATGTTATACTTCAGACAAATTAGGCATTTTTCTGTCTTTTGGTCAGGCCAATATTACGATGGCCGATGTTGAATAAAGGGATAGCGGTATGCGTTTATATCAGCAGATTGGCGACAATCTTCGCGCGGAAATTCTGAAGGGCAACTATCAGATTGGCGATCGCTTGCCCCCAGAACGTGATATTGCTGAAACCTACAACGTCAGCCGCAGCGTAGTGCGTGAAGCCCTGATCATGCTGGAATTGGAAAAGTTGATTGAGGTGCGTAAAGGCTCTGGCGTTTATGTTATGCAACTGCCGACCGCGCAGGGGAAAGATGGCGTAGTGGACAGCGGCTATGGTCCCTTCGAGCTGATGCAGGCGCGCCAGTTGCTGGAAGGCGAAGTGGCCGCGTTTGCCGCGATGCAGGCAACCAAAAGCGACATTGTGAAAATGCGCCAGGCCATTGAACAAGAAAGGACATCGCTTGAAAACGGCAGCGTGGATGAAAGCGCCGATGAACAATTCCATTGCCTGCTGGCGCAGTCTACCCAAAACAGCGTCTTAGCCAATATGGTGTATGAGGTGTGGCAGGCGCGTAAACGCAGTCCAATGTGGCAAGGCATTCACTCCCATACCGATGATTTCAGCTATCAGCGCCAGTGGCTGGACGATCATGAGCAGATCCTGCGTGCCGTGTCTCGTCGCGATGTGAACATGGCGCGTCAGGCAATGTGGCAGCATTTGGAAAACGTAAAAATTAAACTGCTGGAAATCTCGAATGTGGACGATCCGGCATTCGACGGCTACCTGTTCGAGTCTGTTCCCTCACGTCTGGAATCCTGATTCCCCCTGTATACCCGTCATACTTCAAGTTGCATGTGCGTTGGCTGCGCTACTCGGCACACTAACGTGTACCTCGCCCCGTTGGGGCCGCTGCAAGCAGCGTTCAAACCTGCCTCTGGCAGATTTGTCACCCACCCGAATCACTTACCTAAGTAAGCTCATCGGGATGTCTTCTCTTGCCGCGTTACGAGGCTCATAAGTGAGCCTCGCCCTAGCGGGCCAACGCTTTGCGTTGTTCAAAACGTTAACGTTTTGTCCTGAAACTCGAATTATTTAGGGTATATGTCCCCGTGTAACCTTTCTCTCCGGTATCGCATCGGTGTGCGGAGAGAAAAGATATCAGACCAAATAACCTGTTTTTGATTTCATTTTCATTTTTACACTCTATTTGTGATGCCTGTTAGGCCAAAAATTGAGTTTTTTGTGTAATTGGTCAATCAATTTGTGCATTTCGTTTGACAGCCTGCCCCGGTGAGGTAGTCTTTTCCTCATTTATTGATGAAAAAAGTGACAAAAACAACTTTCTCACTTGGCGAAAAAAGGTAACTCAGTATGGAACAAACCTGGCGTTGGTACGGCCCGAACGATCCTGTCTCACTGGATGACGTGCGGCAAGCTGGTGCGACTGGCGTGGTGACGGCACTGCACCACATTCCCAATGGTGAAATCTGGTCGGTTGAAGAGATTGAAAAGCGCAAAGCCGAATTGAAAGCGAAAGGGCTGGTCTGGTCGGTGGTGGAAAGCGTACCGGTTCATGAAGAAATTAAAACCCAGACGGGGAAGTATCAGCAGCATATCGCCAACTATCAGCAATCGCTGCGCAATCTGGCGCAGTGCGGGATCGATACGGTGTGCTATAACTTCATGCCCGTATTGGACTGGACGCGAACCGATCTGGAGTATGTTCTGCCGGATGGCGCAAAAGCGCTGCGTTTCGATCATATTGCCTTTGCGGCCTTTGAACTGCATATCCTACAGCGTCACGGTGCCGAAAAAGATTACACGGCGGATGAACAGGCACAGGCTGCCGACTACTTCTGTGCGATGAGTGAAGAAGAGATTGCGCGCCTGACGGGGAACATTATCGCAGGCCTGCCGGGCTCTGAAGAGGGCTATACGCTGGAACAATTCCGTGGACGTTTGGCGGAATATGACGGTATTGACCATGCGAAACTGCGTGAGCACCTTGGGCATTTCCTTCGTGAGATTGTGCCTGTTGCGGAGGCTGTCGGTATTCGCCTGGCCATTCACCCCGATGATCCGCCGCGCCCGATTCTTGGGTTGCCGCGCGTGATGTCCACCATTGACGACATGCGCTGGCTGAAACAGACGGTCGATAGCCTGCATAACGGCTTTACCTTCTGCACGGGATCGTACGGTGTACTGGCCGATAACGACTTGGTTACGATGCTGGAAATGTTTGGCGATCGCGTGCATTTCACCCATCTGCGCAGCACCTGCCGGGAAGACCACCCCAAAACGTTTCATGAAGGAGCGCATTTGCAGGGGGATGTGGATATGGTGGCGATCATCAAGGCCATTCTGGCGGAAGAGTTGCGGCGCCAGAAGGCAGGCGATCGTCGTCCAATTCCCATGCGCCCGGATCACGGGCATCAGATGCTGGACGATCTGAAAAAGAGAACCAATCCCGGCTATTCGGCAATCGGTCGTCTGAAAGGGTTGGCGGAATTGCGTGGTGTCGAACTGGCGCTGAAGCGCACGCTGTTTACCGAATTGCAGCAAGGGTAATGAAATGAAACAGACCGTGCGTTGTTGCACGGTCTGTTGACGATGGATGCGTCAGAACCCCAGAGGGAATATTAATTTATACTCGTCATACTTCAAATTGCATGTGCGTTGGCTGCGTTACTCGGCACGCTGACGTGTGCCTCGCCCCGTTGGGGCCGCTGCAAGCAGCGTTCAGACCTGCCTATGGCAGATTTGTCAGTTACCCGAATCACTTACCTGAGTAAGCTCATCGGGATGCCTTCTCTTGCAGCCTGCCTGAAACTCGAATTATTTAGAGTAATGGCTGTGAACTCTGCTGGCAGAATTACAGGGCTTTAACGTTTGAACGGCTAACTTTGCAGTTCTTGGTATCCCAGAATTCGCCGTGTTTTGGTGAATCGCCCTTGCCTTTTTCTACACCGGTAAACTCTTCACATACAGGCGGTTTGCCTTCTTTGTAGTTTTTAATACGCAGATCGCGGATTTCAGCCACATCGCCAAAGTTACGGTTTACGCCAGCGATGCTATCAATGGTGCCGTTAACGGTTGCGCTAATAATGGTGAGGTTACGCGGACCGCCGTTATTGGTGCAGTCACCGCAAGAGCGCCACAGTTTGCCGTGTTGACCCGTCAGGGTGAAGTTGCCCTGTACGATAGTGTGGCTGTTTTTGGCATTCTGTTGCAGAACTTTGTCCGGCTTGCCGCCAGGGCCATTGGTGGTGTTATGTGCGACACCTCCGACGATGGTCAGAGTTTTGCCATTGTTGGTCACCGCATCTTCACAGATATCTTCCCAGATCACGTTTTCGATACGGCAGTCGCCTGATTTACAGTGGATACCGTCAGAACCGCCCTTCTCGGAGATGCGCAGATTCTTAATGGTGGCATTTTCCAGCGTGATAACCGGAGGTTGTTTATCACTGTCTCCACTACAGCTCAGACCCAGAGTAATACCGCCGCAGTCGACAGTTTTATCTTTAATCACCGCCCCCGCTTTACATTCTGAACTGGTTGCCTTAAGCGCCGTTGCGCGCAATGGTGCCGGAGCCGTTTGCGCTGCATTAGATTTCAGTACGCTATTGTTACTGCTAACGGTATCCACCCAATACCAATAGTCTGACTTCGGATTAGCCGTTAAATCGGTAAAAGTCCTGTCGGTGGAATTGAGTTCTGCGATTTTTTGGCTGCCAGCCTGATTATTGCTGGTGCTGCGATACACGTCCTGGCGAACAACATTGCCTGCATCGGTAGACCAGCTTAAATAGGTCGCATTATCTTTTTTCAGCAGCATCAGCATTGTGTCATCAGCCTGGGCTTGAAAAGAAAAGGCAGCAGTACATAAAAATATCGGTGTTAAATACTTAAACATGTGTTTTTCCTTGTAAATTAAACGGATATTTTTCTCTTATTTACTCAAAATAAAGAGGGGGTCCTTTCGCATCACAGAGGATTATATATCAGAGAATATGAAATGAATAATAATTCGTCGAAATTGTTGAGGTTAATCATATTATTTAGTTTAGCCTGTGATTATTTTATATTTAATTTTATTACTCGCTTATTATATTTCATTTAATTATTTTTTGGTAATTAATAAACACTCGGAAGGTTCTTATTAAAGAATAAGAAAAATGAATGGTGTGAAGAGGTGAAAATCTTATCACTCGCCTATTGCTGTGCGTGACGGGATTCGTTTTGTTTCTACGTTTTGTTGATGCACCATTTAATTTTGCGGTGATAATTTAATCATGCGTAAAATCGAATGCTTTACTGAATAAGCATCGGGAATTTTTATGTAAATGGACTGTTATTAATCTGAATATTCATGTGCGGTAATTTTTAGTTTCTATAAATGCTTTTTATTTTTCTTATTAATAAGAAAGAGAATGAAATTTATTTTTAGATAACAACAAAATTGCGGATATCTATAAGGGAAGGTTTGACATGGAATACCAATCAGGCAAACGCGTTTTGTCATTATCATTGGGGCTTATCGGTCTGTTCAGCGCATCAGCATTGGCTGCTGATTCCCGCACGGTAAATGAACCGATAGTGCCTGCTGCCTGTACAGTACTTAAAGCGGACAGCAGCACAGCCACCAGCACGATTCAAAAAGCCTTGAACAATTGTGGGCAAGGAAAAGCGGTAAAATTGAGCGAAGGGAGCGCTTCTGTCTTCCTCAGTGGCCCGCTTTCCCTGCCTTCCGGTGTTAGCTTATTAATTGACAAAGGCGTGACGTTGCGGGCAGTGAATAACGCTAAGTCTTTTGAGAATGCATCGTCATCCTGCGGCGTGGTGGATAATAACGGTAAAGGCTGTGATGCGTTTATCACCGCGACGAGCACCACGAATAGCGGAATCTATGGACCGGGCACTATTGATGGGCAAGGTGGCGTGAAGCTTCAGGATAAAAAGGTAAGCTGGTGGGATCTGGCTGCCGATGCCAAAGTGAAAAAGCTGAAACAGAATACCCCACGGCTGCTTCAGATTAACAAGAGCAAGAATTTCACACTGTATAACGTTTCTTTAATCAACTCCCCGAACTTCCACGTTGTGTTCAGCGATAGTGATGGTTTGACCGCGTGGAAAACCACGATCAAAACGCCGTCTACCGCCAGAAACACTGACGGTATCGATCCGATGTCATCAAAAAACATCACTATTGCCCACAGTAACATTTCAACAGGCGATGATAATGTGGCGATTAAAGCCTATAAAGGCCGTTCTGAAACGCGCAATGTTTCCATTTTGCACAATGAATTTGGGACGGGACACGGCATGTCGATCGGCAGCGAAACGATGGGTGTTTATAATGTAACCGTCGATGACCTGAATATGAATGGCACGACAAATGGTTTACGCATTAAGAGCGACAAGTCGGCTGCCGGAGTGGTCAATGGCGTTCGGTATAGCAATGTCGTCATGAAGAATGTGGCCAAGCCAATTGTGATTGATACAGTGTATGAGCAAAAAGAGGGAAGTAATGTCCCTGATTGGAGTGATATTACCTTTAAGGATATTACGTCTCAAACCAAAGGCGTGGTGGTCCTGAACGGCGAGAATGCGAAAAAGCCAATAGAAGTGACGATGAAGAATGTCAAACTGACGAGCGACAGTACATGGCAAATCAAGAACGTCACCGTTAAGAAGTAGCCCGGTTAAGTCATCGCTCTACCCCACAGCGCCGCCCGGTTCCCCGTGCGGCGCTGTTTTTTGCGCATCACTATTTCTGTTTAGGGCCTTAAAAGGATAGTTTTTTAACGTTCACGCAGCGCTTCATTGACCTTGTTCAGTGGTTTAATCAGATAGTCCAGCACGCTTTTTTGGCCGGTTTTTATCTCCACGCTGGCGACCATGCCGGGCACGATAGGGAATTTTTCTCCGGCTTTGTTGGTTAGCTCCGCCTGCGTGGTGCGCACATAGACCCGATAATAGAACTGGTCGCGCCTGACTTCGTCCTGAAGCGTGTCGGGCGACACACTTTCGACTTCGCCCGTTAAGTTGCCGTAGATGGAGGAATCATAGGCGGTGATTTTTACCGTGGCGGGTAAACCCGGTCGGATATAGGCAATATCACGCGGGTTGATGCGTGTTTCGATAAGCAACTGATCCTCCAGCGGGACGATTTCCATCAGCTTGCCGCCCGGTTGCAGTACGCCGCCAACGGTCGTGACCTGAATGTCTTTCACAATCCCGCGTACCGGTGACGTAATGGTGGCGCGCTTGAGCTGATCGGCTTTCCCACTGACCACTTCTCGCTGTGCTTCCAGAACGGCATTATTTTTGACCTGTTCTTCCCGCGCCCGCACGGCGTATTGGTTGCGGGCTTCGTCGATTTTTCCGCGGATCTCGCTAATCTGGCGGCGTAATCGAATCACTTCGACGGCGCTGGCGGCACCGCGTTGCACCAGCGGCTCCGTCATACGCAGTTCCTGTTCTACCAGCCGCATGGACTGTTGCAGGTTGGCAACGGTTTCATCGCGATTGCGCAAACGTGATTCATAAAGCTGACGTTCGCGCGCGGACAGCGCAGGCTCTTTCATGGTTTCCACGCTGAATTTTAGCGGTTCGCCGCTGAGCTCGGCGTGCAAGCGTTCGGCGGACGCCCGTAGTGTCTGCACGCGGGAGAAGGCTTCGCCGTAGACGGACTGAAAGCGGTTGATGTCCAACTGCGCCAGCACCTGACCTTTCTCGACAACATTGCCCTGTTGGACGTAGAACTGCTCGATAATCCCGCCGTCCAGACTTTCAATCAACTGTGCTCGGGTCGACGGCGTCACCTTACCGCTCCCGACCGACACTTCATCTAGCACGGCGAAGGTGGCCCAGATAAAAAAGACGACCAGCCCCAGCAGGCTGAGCCAGATAATGACGGAGACGCGTCGACCCTGGCGTTTCAGGTCATCATGGATAGTGATGCTACTCATTGTGTTTCCCCTTACGCCACGTTCTGCGCGGTATCAGCCGGTTTGCTGACCGCTTTCAAAATCTGGTCACGCGGGCCATCTGCCACGATGCGCCCGCCATCCATGACGACCACACGGTCAACCAGCTTGAGCAGCGCCGGGCGGTGCGTCACCAGTACCAGCGTGCGCCCCGTAAGCCAACTGCTTAACTGGTGAATCACGTGGCTTTCCAACTGCTCGTCCATCGACGCGGTGGGCTCATCCAGCAGGACAATCTGGGGATGACGTAACAGCATCCTGCTGAGCAGAATCATCTGCCGCTGCCCACCGGATAAACCGCGTCCACCTTCATGAATGATGCGATCCAGGCTGGAGGCATCTTGCTGGATCAGGCTGAGCGCGCCGCTAATGCGCAGCGCCTGCAACAGCTCCTGCTCGGTGGCGTGCGGGTTGCCGAGCATCAGGTTTTGCCGCAGGCTACCGAAGAACAGGCGTGATTCCTGTGACAGAAAACCCAACTGGCGGCGGACATCCGCTGGGTCGATCTGGCTGATGTCGACACCGTCAATAATGACCTTGCCGCGCGTCGCGGTCGCCTGGTTGGCAAGCAATTTGAGCAGGGTGGATTTACCCGCGCCGACTTTACCCAGCAACGCCACCTTTTCGCCCGGTTTGATCTCCAGCTTACCGACCTGTAAGGCGGTATCGCCTTTTTCGGGGTCGTAGCTGTATTGCACGTTGTGGAGCTGGAAGTGCCCCTGAAGGATCGGGCAGTGTGCCATTTTGCCGTCCTCCGGCCGATCCAGCGGTTTTTGCAGGAGGTCATCCAGCCCGGTCATGGCAGTTTTCGCGTGTTGCCAGCGGGAAAACACCATCGTTAGCTGCATCAGCGGCGCGATGGTGCGTGAGGAAAGCAGGCTACAGGCCACGAGCGTACCGGTGGTGATATCGCCCGCCAGCACCAGATAGCTGCCGAAGACCAGCATGCCCGCATAGGTGAGCTGTTGGACGGTTGATGCCCAGCCGCTGAGTCGTGCGCCCCAGACGCGTTGCTGCATCCCGATGGCGGCGCTGACTTCGTGCGTCTGCTCCCACTGGCGCTGGAAGTAGGGTTCGGCCTGTAGCGCTTTGATATCCTCGATCCCTTCGATGGACTCCACCAGCACCGCATTACGCAAGGCGCTTTCGCGCATGCCTTCTTTGGCAAGTTTCGCCATCGGCCATTGCAGCATCAGGCCGGGAATCACAATTAGCGGGATCGCCAGCATGGGAATCAGCACCAGTGGTCCGCCGATCATCGCCATGATCCCGAGAAACAGAAAGACGAACGGCATGTCGGCCGCCGCCCCGACGGTTGTGGATGTCAGCAATTCACGTACCTGATCGATTTCCCGCAGTTGTGAAATAAACGAGCCGGTGGATTTCGGTCTGGCCTCATTTTTTATCGCCAGCGCACGGGCGAACAGCATACCCGACACGTTCAGATCGATGTTCTTGCCCATCAGATCGGAAACGACGGTGCGTGACAAACGGATGGCGTACTCTAATGCCGCAGCCAGCAGCACGCCGAAAAACAGTACCCACAAGGTGGGAATCGACTGCGCGGGAATCACGCGGTCATACACCTGCATGGAGAACAGGATCCCCGCTAGCGCCAGTACGTTGCCTACGATAGAGGCGAGAGAGATTTCCCCGATCTGCCGTTTGGCTCCGTGAAAATGTTGCCAGAACCAGTGCTTGCGATACGGTTTGACGAAATCATCGATGCGGGTATCGCTGCCACGTTCCGCGATGCCGACCAGCACGATAATCCCCTGACTGTGTGTGATCAGTTCCGTCAGTTTGGCTTCGCGTTGCAGATCGCCACCATCATTTAGCCAATAGGTTGCGACCCCTTCATCATTCAAGGATTCGATGACGATGACGCCGCCATCGTCGGTTTCCGCCAGTACCGGTAAAATCTTGTTGCGCCAGCGGATCTTCTCCGTGTGACGCAGGCTGATGCTTAACCCCATGAGGTAGCTGATTTGTTCTAACTGGCGAGCAATCGGCTGCTGTTCGTACCAGCGCATTTGCTGGCGTATCGACTGGATATCGACCGCCTGTCCATAGTGGGCGGCGGCACGCGCCATTGCGGCAATCCAGGTTTCAGTTTGGGTGGCTTGTGTCATTCATATTCCTGCATAGTCTTATCCGGCAGATAAGCCGGCTTACAGCGACGGTAACGTCTCGCCAGTGGCTTGATGACGCTCAATACCCAGCATATCCAGCAGATTATCGACGGCCGCGGCATAGTTAACTGCCGCCTCCCAGCCGTCGTAGAGCGCGCCGATGCGTGAGGTTTCGGCCTGCAATACGTCCTGTTCAACGCTGAGCAGGTCGTTCAGACTGCGTTTACTGAGTTTGTATTCATCCTGATAAACGCTGCGAGTGTAGGTCGCGCTGGTAATTTGCTGCTGGCTGGCTTTTTCACGCTGCTGTGCACCGATGAGATCGGCATAGGCTGTTGAGGCTTTCTGGTTCATATCCAGTTTCGCTGCTTCGACTTCAGCCTGCGCCGCTTCGCGCGTGCCTGCCGCGGCATCAACGCGTGCGCTGACGGCCCCCCCCTGATAAAGCGGGGCTTCCACAACCAGTTGTAGCTGGTCATCCCAGTAATTACGTCTGTCGGTTTCATAGCGGGTACGCCCCACCTGCACGGCAATGGTCGGCCAGTGCTGGGCTTCCGCCTGACGAATCCGGTGGCGCGATGCCTCTTGTTTGGACTGTGCGCTTAGCACGGCATTACCTTGCTGGTAGGGCAGTGCTTTGAGCGTAATCTTTTGTTGCAGCAGCGCACGGGGCAGATCGGGCAGGGCGGCGGGGATAACGCCAGTCAACACGCTGAGCTGGGCCAGCGAAGAGCGTTCCAGCGCACGATATTGCTCCAGTGTCGCCTTCATGCCTGCGATTCGGGTTTCCGCCTGCAAGATGTCGGATTGCGTACTGAGACCGGCCTCGGAGCGGAGCGTCGCGATATCTTTGACCTGACTGAGCGACGTGATATTACGCTCCGCCGCCTGACCCAGTTCCTGATAGCGTTTGATTTTCAGATAAGCCAGTAAGGTTTGCTGCCCGACAGTGGTCATCACGCCGTAGAGTTGATAGCGATAGGCATCTGACAGGCTGTGCTGCTCATCAATGCTGCCGCCCGTTTTACCAAAATCGTACAGGAGCTGTTTCAGCGTGAGCCCTGCCGTGGAATTGTTGCTCGTTGTACCGTTGGTATCGCTTTGGTCTGAGCGACCCACATTGCCGCTCAGGCCGATTTGCGGGAACCAGGCGCTTTGCGCGACGCGCAGATCGGCTTCGCCGACGCGAATTTGGGCCGAGGCTTGGGCAATTTGCGGGTTGCGTGCAAACGCGCGGAGAATCGCTTGCTTGAGATCCAGACTATCGACCTGTTGTTCCGTTGGCGCGGCGGACCAGTCAAACGCGACGGCCTGTGCGAGCGTCTGTGGGCTATAGAGGAAGAGCTGGCTACTGCAAATTAGCCCGAGCACTAGCATATAGCGCGGTGAGTGATGGTGTAATGTGTGAGTCAAAAAAGTACGATTACGCAGAAAAAATGCGTCCCTGAGAAAAAATGGTTTGTGCATCAATTACCCCTGTTTTCATCACGCTTTGTTTTAGTTCCTTTAAAAGGAGAATCAGCCCGCGATGGGCGGGCTCCTTCCCACCCTCCCCCTTTGCAGGGGGAGGGGTAACACTTAAAACATCGTTACACCATATTGACGAGCAGGCCTTGCTGCACCAGCACATCCCCCATGTTGTTGGCACTATCCAGCGATGAATGGTGGTAGACATCAAAACGCTGACCATCAATATCGCGCTGTCCTACCGTGCTCCAGGCTCCTTCTCCCGGAATCAGGTTCACTTGGTTTCCTTCACCACCGACAATCAGCAGATCGTCTTCGGGTCGGTCGGTGACATTCAGGGCGCGATCAAGATCCAGCGTGATGCTGTTGGTGCCGTTTTGGCCTAAATCGAATATCTCCACGTTATCGATTTTCAGCCCCAGCACGGTGAGGTCCAGATTGAGCTCGGTGCCATCCAGTACCAGCGTATCAATGCCGGCTCCACCGTCGATATGGGTAAAATCGAGTGTTGAAAGCGTAATAAGATCGTCGCCTTCTCCGCCTTCGACATTCTCGCCTGTTTGCACCGTGCCGTCGGCCAGACTGATGACGACGCCGCCGATGGCATACACGCTGTCTTCCACTTCGGTGCTGGCACTCTTGTCGATGGCGTGTGTCTCGCTCAACACAGTAGCCGCCACTTTCGAGCTGACATTAAGCGTTTGCACTGAGGCGTTTTCCTCAATGTCGAGCGATTCACTGGACAGTGAAGCCACCTGCGCGACGCTGCTATCGTCAACGTCCAGCGCCATTGCGCTCATCGGTAACCCAATGACGAGGCCGGATGTTAATCCAGCGGATACGCCGGTGAAGTTACCCGCTTGATCGGTGACGGAGGCTTCAACCGCTGTTCCCAGCAGGGCGGTCAAAATCGACCCCACGTTGAAGAGATTGATACCCAGCAGTGAACTGGTGAAATGTGCGCTCCACTTGCCATCGGCACCAACCGTGCCCTGTAGCGTTTGGCCGAGCAGTGTGACGGTGACTTGGGCTCCCTGCTGCACGTAGCGCGAGGTTCCGCTAACGGTGACGCCGTTTGCCAGCAGGCCAACCGTGTTGCCAATCAGCGACCCCACCGCATCAATGCCCAACTGCGGTAGCTGGTGGGTTTTCACGATCACATTGCTACTGGCGTTATTGGTGTTGCCATAGCGGTCAGTGACGGTGACACCGACGGATAAGTTGCCATCCGCGATGTTGAGCAGGTTGGCACTCGGCACACTGATGCTCCAGGTGCCGTTACTGGCGACGGTGGCGCTGAGTGTTAGCCCTCCGATGTTCAGCGTAATGCTACCCCCTGCCGCATTGGTCGTGGTTCCGCTGATTAGCTGATTTATACCTGCTTCGGCCAGATTCAGGTAGCCATCTCCGCCAAATAGGGAGCCGAGGCTGACTGTTGGCAGAGCATGGATGCCCACGCCGATCGACACACCTGCACTGGTGGTTTTTCCTGCTGAGTTGGTCAGAGACGCGTTGAGCGCCAGCGTACCGTCAGCCAGACTGCTGAGATCCAGTGGCGACAGGCTAACCGACCAGGTGCCGTTACTTTGCACTACGGCGGACAGCGTCTTGCTTCCTAGCGTGATTTGCACGGTAGAACCTACGGCATTGGTACTGGTTCCGCTAATGACCTGGCTGGTGGCGGCCTCTACCGCATTCAACAGGCCGTCACCGCCAAACAGCGGGTTAATCGCAATGGTTGGCAACGCGTTGATAATGACATTCAAGGCACTGGTGGCTTCCCCCACGTTACCTGCCGCATCCACCAGACGGACGCCGACGTTAGTCACACCATCGACGAGGGCCTGCAGGTCGAGGCTTGGGACTGGCAAGCTCCAACTGCCGTTTGCACCGACTGCTGTGGTGTAGGTTTTGCTGCCCAGCGTGATGCTGATTGTTGTCCCTGCTGCCACATTGGTCGTCGTCCCGCTGATGGTTTGTGCGCTCAACAGGCTGGAGAGATCCAATACACCATTGTTGAACAAAGGGTTAAGGGTAATGGTCGGTGGCAGGATGGAAACGTTGAGACCCGCACTGGCGCTATGACTATTGCCTGCTGGGTCGGTCACTGTTGCACTGACGGTGAGGTTGCCGTTGGCCAGCCCGGACAGTTGCAGTGGTGTGACGCTGGCGCTCCAGGTGCCGTCATTACCAACGGTGGCGTTGAGCGTCAGTGTACCAATGCGTATGACGATGGACGAGCCTGCAATGGCGTTGGTGGTAGTACCGCTAACCGTCTGTGTCAGCGCGGCTTCTGCGGCATTGAGGAAACCATCGCCGCCAAATAGTGAGCCAAGGCTAATCGTCGGCAGGTTTTTGGCAATGATGTTGATCACGCTACTCACCGTGCTCGTGTTGCCGGACGCATTGGTAATGGAAACGCCGAGTGTGGTGCTGCCATCGGCTAACGCGCTGAGATCGGTGGGTTGCAACGTCAGACTGAACGCACCATTGGCTCCAACGGTGGACAGGAACGTTTTACTACCGAGCGTCACGGTCACCTGAGATCCCACCGCAACATTAGTGGCGACACCGCTGATGGTCTGCGCGACCAGCGCTTCTGCAGCGTTGAGGAAGCCATCACCACCAAATATCGGATTTAGCGTAATCACCGGCTGGGCGAAATCGAATTTGATGCCAGCACTGCCCGTGGTGCTATTGCCTACGCTGTCTGTCGCGGTGGCGCTCACGGTGAAATCACCGCTGCCCAACCCTTGTAGAATACCCAATACGCTCGGGGTAACGGCAGTACTCCACTTGCCATCGGAACCGACGGTGGCCGTAGCGATTTGTGAACCCGCTATGCTCAGCGTAATCGTTCTGCCAGCGAGACCGCTGGCCGTGCCGCTGAGTGTTTGGTTGACCAGCAAATCAGCCAGATTCAGCAGGCTGTCGCCAAAGGCCGGATTGAGCGTAATGCTTGGCAGGTTCTTGATGATCGTTGGAACGTTCACAATCTGGCTGGCGGTGTTGCCCGCATGATCGGTGACCGCGATACCCAGTGCCAGCGTGCCATCCTGCAAGGCCTGCAAATCAAGTGCAGGGACGGATAGACTCCAGGCACCGCCTGCACCGACGGTAATCCCTGTGTAAATCTTGGTGCCCAGCGTCACGGCGACCGTTGCACCTGCGGCAATATTCACATTGCTGACTACGCCGCTGATGATCTGGCTGGTTGCGACATCCGCTGCATTCAACGCGCCATCCGTGAAGGCAATAACGGAGTCGATAACGGGAAGGGATTTCAACACATCAATATTGATCAACTGATTCTTCACGTTACCGTATGAATCGACGATGTCGACATTAACCGCCAGCAGGCCATTGCTCAGACCGGTGAACAGATTCGGGGCAAGGGCGACGCTCCAGGCACCGTTGGCTCCCACGGTGCCTTCCACCGTATTGCCCAACACGGTGACCTGTACTTTCGCGCCCAGATAGTTGCCGGTCGCATTACCGCTGATAACCTGCGTGACCAGTGATTCAGCCAGATTGAGGATGCCATCATTACCGAAGATATCCGTAAGACCTGCACCGAGCGTCTTGTTCAGTGCAACATCCAGCGTGACATCAAGGTGTGTGCTATTGCCTGAAGTATCGGTCAGCGTCACGCCGATGACCTGCGGTCCGTCGATCAGGTTTTGCAAATTGGCGGACAGCACCGGAATCGTCCACTTGCCGTCGGAACCGACGGTTGTCGTGCCTGTCAACGGCCCGGCGGTTAACGTGACGGTAGCCCCGACTTCACCTGTACCCGTGATCGCTGCACCCGCCACGGCTTCGGCCAGCGTCAGGATATTGTCATCGAACAGCGTCACGCTGAGCAGTGGAATACCTGTATCGACGGTAACGATCTGCGTATCCGTGGTGGTATTTCCTGCTATGTCCGAGAGCGTCGCGGTAATGGTATGGCTACCATCGGACAACTGTGCCAGATCGGCAGCGGGTACACTCACACTCCAGGTGCCAGTGGCGGAAACCTGAGCCGTGTAGGTTTTTCCATTCAGCACCACGCTGACGAGCTGTCCAGCCTCCGTGGTGGAGGCCGTCCCCGTAATCGTCTGGGCGGTACTGGCTTCCGTACCCCCCAGTACGTTATCACCCGCAAAAGCCTCGATCGTTAATGTCGGCGCGATGGTATCGACCAACACTGTTCGCGTGAGGGTCGCATCGAGCGACGTCGCGGTGATATTGACGTTGCCTTGCGTGGTGAAATAGACGCTGGCGGGAATGGTGGTGCTCCAGAAGCCATTGGCGTCGGTTATGGCGACAAGTGATGAACTCCCAATACTGATTGATACTATGGTCATCGCCGATGATGGACCGATAGAGCGACCAGAGATAGTGATATTACCGTTGATTTCACTGGCGTTAATGATGTTGTCGCCTGCTATTGGGTCGATCACCATAACGATGGGCGGTGGTGTCAGATTGACGTTGAATCCCACGTTGGCTTGTGTCGCCGGATTACCCGCTTTATCCGTCGCATCGGCGGTGATGGTGTACGTCGTATTTGCCAGCGCTTGCAGCGCAGCAGAAGGGATAGTGACGCTCCAGGTGCCGCCGACGAGAATTTTTGCCGTGTAATCGACGTTATTCAGCCTGACGGTGACGTTTTGCCCCACCTCCAGCCCGGTCGAGGTGCCGCTGATGGTCTGCGTGGTGCGGCTTTCTGCATAGTTAAGGCCATCTAGTCCGGCAAAGGCGGTAATAGCCAGCGTTGGAGCGGCTTGTACGGCAAGGATCGCCTGAGAATTCAGCGTAGCGCTGTTGCCCAGACTATCCGTTGCCGTGATGACGATATTATGCGTTCCGTCAGCGAGCAGACTGAGTTGCGTTGGGGTCAGCGTGGCTGTCCATACGCCTCCGCTAAGCTGTGTCACGAGCGGTTGTCCGCCGAACGTGACGGTCACGTTCACCGCATCCCCTGCGTTGCCGCTTAACGTTCTGCCCGCCAGCGTTGCGGCTTCTGCGATACTCAGATAGCCATCGTCAAACGGCGTATTCAGCGTGATGGCCGGTGGCGTAAAGTCGCTGGTAAACAATATCGGTGTAGAACCGACATTGCCAGCCGCATCGACGGCGGTCACTGTGATGGTATGCTGACCATCAGCCAGTGAATTCAATGCGTTAGGAGGGAGTGTGACAGACCAATTGCCGCTACTATCTACCGCCGCCGTATAGCGAATACCGTTGAGGTCGATCTCCAGTTTAACGCTTTGCCCGTTACCGCCAATTTGCGTGCGGCCAGAGAAGGTCAGTGCGGAGGCGGCTTCGGCGCTGCTCAGGATATTATCAATACCAAATGGAATCACATCGATAATCGGGGCGGGCAGCGTCTGCGCCGAACTGACATCGAGTGAGGCGCTGGTGCTGGTATTGCCGACCAAGTCGGTGACCTTGACGCTAATGCTGTAGTTGCCTTCGGTGAAGATCGCCAGATCGGCAGGGGTGAGTGCTCTGGACCAGCCGCCTAACCCATCGGCTGTAGCGGTAAAGGTGGTTTCTGCCAGCGTGGTTTTGTTGGTCACGGTGATAGTAACTTCCTGGCCTGCGCTGGTAATACCGGTTTTACCGGTTAAGGTCTGAATGGCCTGAATTTCGGTGGCATTAAGGATACCGTCACCAAAAGGCAGATCCAGCGTTGCTACTGGCAGGGTGGTAGTCAGAACATTTGCCGTGGCTGATGCGTTACTGGTGTTACCCGCAGAGTCGGTCACCGTGACGGTGAAATTCACTGAGCCATCCGGCAGGTCGATCAGCGTCTGGCGATCCAGCGATAACGACCAACTACCGTCGGCGTTCACAGTGGCAGGGACGCTTGTGCCGTTAATACTGACGGATACCGTTTGCCCCACGTTGCTGGCTAGACCTGTTTGACCGGATAGCGTAACGCCCGGCTGCGCATCCGCCAGACTCAATTTACCATCGCCGAACGGGGTATCCAGCGTGGCGACAGGCACGCCCACGATGACGCTGGTGAATGTTCCGCTTCCTGTTCCGGTATTGCCCGCATGGTCGGTGACGGTCACGTTAATGGTGTGTGTACCATCGCCGAATGCCGACAAATCGGCGGCAGGCAACGTCACACTCCACTGGCCATTTGCCGCGACGTTGGCGTTGTAGGTGGTGGTGATCGTGCCATTGGTAATGGAAACTGACACGCTCTGGCCAGGATCGATCAGCCCCGTCGTGCCCGTCAGAAGTTGATCCACGGTGCTTTCCGCCTGATTTAGCACGCCGTCAACGAACGGTGTCGCGATACTGATAGCGAAATTGGTGTGGATGACGACATCCAGTGTGCTGCTTGCACTACCGGTATTGCCTGCGCTATCGGTTACCGTTGCACTGACCTGCACATTGCCATCCGCCAGAATGTTAAGCGCATTGGCCGGAATGGTGGCGCTCCACAGGCCGCCTGCGAGCGTCACGCCCGTTACGGTGTAAGCCCCGATCGTGACCTGGATCGCTGTCCCTACGGGCAGATTGGTGTAGGTGCCGCCGATGGTCGTTTCCGCTGCCAGTTCCGCGCTGGTCAGGACATTGTTGTCATAGAGCGCATTCAGTGTCAGCGTTGGAAGCGACTGCGTTTTTAGCGTGATATCAATACTGCTCGTGCTGGTATTCCCTGCACCGTCGGTCACACTGGCCTCAAGCGTTTTCACGCCATCACCCAACGCCAGCAGGTCGTTCGCCGTAATGGCGATTTGCCAGACGCCGTTGCTATCGGCAACGACGCTATAAACTGCCGTGCCGACTTTGATCGTGACCAAAAGGCCGGCTTCGCCTTTGCCGCTTAGCGGTAACCCTGCCAGCGCGTCTGCCAACCCGATATCGCTGGGGTCAGCCAGCATGTCGATAGACAGCAGGGGGGGAAGGGTATCGACCGTAAACGGATGCGTTACTGTGGCCGGATTTTGTGCGATGTCGCTGACCGTTGCGGTAATAGTCTGATTGCCCTGCGGCAGATTTTGCACATCGCTGGCGGGAACGCTCGTACTCCAGTTACCGTCTGCGCCGACAGTCGCCAGATAGGTTTTATTATTCAGCGTTACCGTGACGCGCTGTCCCGTCTGAACATTTGTCGTTGAACCGGAAATGAGTAGAGCAGATTGCGCATCCTGCGCGCTGACGACATCGTTGCCAGACAGGGTCGTAATGGTGATGCCAGGCAGGTTAGCGGTATCGGTGATGACGGTAATACTATGCGTTGCCGAACCAGGGTTACCACTCACGTCCGTCACGCTGGCACTCACGGTTTGCTTACCATCAGGCAGGTTACTGACATCCGTTGCAGGAACCTGTACGCTCCAACTGCCATTTGCCCCCACGCTGGCAAAGTAGGTTTGAGCGTTAAGGGTAATAGTGACCTGCTGACCCTGTTCCACATTCTGGCTGCTACCGCTGATTGTCAATGGTAATCCCGATTCGGCCAGATTGAGATAATCATCGTTCGATACTGTGGCAATGGTCAGGATCGGCGCTTTGGCCGGATCGGTATCCAGTATAATCGAGTGGCTGACGCTGCCGGTATTGCCTGCCGCATCGGTCAGTGTGGCGGTGATCGCTGTGATGCCGTTTGGCATATTTTGCAGGTCACCTGCGGGTACGGTAACGCTCCAGGTGCCATCGGCCTGCGCCAGCCCTTGATAGATCTGTCCATTAATGATGACGTTGACAATAACCGGGCGGCCGCTGTCGTGGGCAGGGGATGTGCCGCTGATTTCCAGCGGCAGCAGGCTTTCCGCGATGTTGATGATATCGTCGATGCCAACCGGGTTGATGGTCAGCACTGGCGGAGTCAAATCCACGAATACACTTCCCTGAACGGTAGAGGTATTGCCTGCCGCATCAGTAACAGTAACGGAAATGTTTTGCAGGCCGTCTGCCAGTGCACCCAGAATGGCTGGCGAGAGTTGAAGACTCCAATTGCCATTGTTGTCAACCGTGCCGGTGTAGCTGACGGCACCGATAGTGACGCTGACGGTTTGACCCACAGCGTGAATCCCCGTCGTACCAGAGAGTGTCTGCTCGGTCTGAGCATCACTAACGTTCAGATAGCCGTTACCAAAGGGCGTATTCAGCGATGCCACCGGTGGGTTATGGATGCTGATACCCAGTTGCTGCGTCCCCGATAGGGTATTACCGGCCTGATCGACCGCCGTGACATGAACCGTAATAATGCCGTCGCCCAGCACTTGCAGATCGGCAGGCTGAATGCTAGCGCTCCAGGTACCGTCTGACTGCACCTGTACGGTATAGGTTTTCCCGTTGAGAATGACATTGACGTCCGTTCCTGGTGCGACGTTGACGGAGACGCCACTAATCGTGATGCCGCTAGCCGCCTCCTGCACATTCAACTGGTTATCCCCGGTGATTGGCGCAATAGACAGCCCACTTGCATTAGTGTTAATCGTGACGCTGCTGCTAGATGTGGCGATATTGCCGGAGACATCACTCACGCTGACGGTAATCGTCTGGCTGCCATTCACCAGCAGCGCCATGTCAGTATCCGAGATCGTCGTACTCCAGTTGCCATTCGACAGCACCTGCGCGGTATACGTTTTGCCGTTAAAGCTAATCGTCACCGTCTGGCCTTGCTCAACGTTTCTACTGGTACCGCTTAATACCTGACTGACTCGCACTTCTGCTCCGTCAATAATATTGTTGCCAGCGAACGTGCCTATCATGACAACCGGAGCGTTGAGCGGGTTGGCATCGACGGTAATGGTCTGTGTGGTCGTGGTGGTATTGCCTGCGGCATCGGTCAGTCGTGTCACGACGCTGTAACTGCCATCGGACAGGCTGCCCAGATCGGCCGACGGAATAGCGATGCTCCAGGTGCCATCACTGCCGACGATACCGCTGTAGACTTTGCCATTCAGCGTTGTGGTAATGGTTTGCCCCGTGCTGGATGGTGAAGCGGTGCCTGTTAGCAGTTGATCGCTTTGCACCTCGGTGCCATTCAGGATATTGTCGGTCGTAATGCTGTCCGTTGTCAGCGTCGGCGGCGTGCGAGCTACGGTCACGTCGCTGGTTAGGGAACTGCTGTTTCCGGCGGCGTCGATGACGCTAACCTGCAATGTTGTGGTGCCGTCCGGCAGAGTTTGCAGACCGTTTACAGGGAGCAAAATTACCCAGTTACCTGCCGGATCAACGCTCCCTGTGTATGTCACGCCGCCCAGTGTGGCGGTGACGGTTTGTCCCGGTGAGGTGATACCGGTTGTACCGCTGAGCGTCTGGGTAACGCCAGCCTCTGCGGCATTGAGGATGTTGTCGCTGAACGGCGTGTTCAGCGTCAGTGACGGGCTGCTGTGAATGAACACATCGATGGTGCGGCTGCTGCTCAACACACTCCCTGTATTGTCTACCGTTGCGGCGGTAAGGGTTGATGTGCCGTCGGTCAGTGCGCTGACATCTGCCGAAGACACGATGATGCTCCATGCGCCGTTCGGTTGTACCACTCCGTCGTAGCTTTTCCCGTTCAACATGACTGTGACGGTGGTGCCCGCAGCCACATTCTGACTGCTGCCGTTGACGATCAGGTCTTGCGTCGCTTCGGCTTGATTCAGTTTGTCATCGCCAGCAACGGTATCAATAGCGATACCACTTAACGAAGTATTGACCGTAATCGTCTGGCTGAGCGTCGTCGGGTTGCCACTGAGGTCACTTGCGCCGATTGTTACCGTGTGCGTACCTTGTGCCAGATGAAGGAGATCAACAGATGGTACGCTGATGCTCCATTGGCCGTTACTACCGATCGTTGTAATATAGGTATTATCACCGAGGTTAATGGTAACGCGTTGTCCTGCTTCAATATTCAGGCTGTTCCCGCTGATGGTTTGAGCGACGTTGATTTCTCCGCCATCAATGATGTTATCGAGCGCAATAACGTTGACGGTGAGCAGCGGCAGATTGGCCGGATTGGCATCGAGCGTCAGATTAGCCGTGCTGGTAGTGCTGTTGCCTGATGCGTTGGTTAATGTTGCCGTAATGGTGTAGTTACCATCAGGCAGCGCCTGGAGATCGGCGGCGGGAATGAGGGTGCTCCAGCTACCGTCTGTCTGAATCTGCGCCTGATAATTTTTATTGCCGATGGTGACAATGACGGTGTGCCCCGCATCCGATAGGAGCGCATGACCAGAGATCACTTGGTCGTTCAGACTTTCGGCGGCATTGATGATGCCATCGCTGGTCAGTGGTTTCAGTGTAAGAACGGGGTTAACAGTATCGACAGTAATATCACGGGTACTCTGTACGCTATTGCCTGCACTATCGGTCGCCTCTGTGCTGATAGTTTGCAAGCCGTTTGGTAGGGATTGCAGGTCGGCAGCGGGAAGCGCCACACTCCAGTTCCCCTGAGTATCCACGGTGGCGGTGTAGGTTTTGCCGTTCAGCGTAATGGTGACGCTTTGGCCGCTTCCGGTAATCCCGGTTTTCCCTGTCAGGTTCTGCCCGCTGGCGGCTTCGACGATATTCAGTATGCCGTCGCCGAAAGGTTGATCAATGGTCGGCTGTGGTAAGTTATTTATATGGATATCAATATCACGGCTGGCGGTGACAGGCACATCACCAGGATTGGAGACGCTAGCCGTAATGGTTGCTGCGCCATCCGGCAGTGCGAGCAGGTCACTGCTATCAACTGTGACGCTCCAGTTACCGTTAGCGGCAATGGTGCCAATGTAGGTTTTGCCATTAAGCGTAACGGTAACGTTTTCTCCCGGAGTCACGTTGACCGTTGAACCTGAAATTGTCAGCGGCTGTAATGCTTCAAGGCGATTGATCTGGTTATCCAACGCAACAATGCTGATGGCGATACTGTCATTACTGGTGTCGATAGAGGACCAGATTTCGTGGCTCCCTTCGTTACCAGCCAGATCGGTGACCTGAGCGGAGATCGATACCGTTCCCTCACTGAGTTCAGCCATATGCTCAGCCGGAATTTCTACGCCCCAATTGCCACCATTCTGGATAGTGGCGAAGTAGAATTTCTTGTTAAGTACAATGGTTGCAATCTGACCCGTTTCCACATTCGAACTGGTGCCTGTTAACCACTGGCTGACTTTGAGATCGGCCGCAGTAATGACATTACCCTCATTGACGAAAGCGTTAACGAAGATCGTCGGCTGGAGTGCAGGATCTGCACTGAGCGTAATGGACTTCTCGACGCTGACGGTATTTCCGGCGACATCGCTCAGTGATGCGGACAGTTTGTAGCTGCCATCGGTCATGCCGCGCAGGGCTGCTGTGGGTAAGGTGATACTCCAGTTGCCATCGGTGCCAACAACCCCGGTATAGAACTGTCCATCGAAGGTGATCACGACGGTACGACCTGCTTCGCTGATTGAGGCAGTGCCGTTGACGATCTGGTTGCTTTGCGATTCAACCAGATTAATGATGTCATCGCCTGCAAGAGTGCCGATGGTCAGGGTAGGGGCTGTGAAATCGGTAGGGCTGACAAACGTCTTACCCGCCTGATTACCCGCCGCATCCTGTGCGGTGACCAACAGCGTGTTATTGCCTTCCGGCAGTTGCTGGAGATCGGCTGCGGGCACCGTGACTGTCCAATTCCCCGCGGTATCCACCGTCCCCGTATAAGACTTCCCGCCGAGAGACAAGATGACAGTCTGCCCTGCTCCGCTGATGCCGGTGTGGCCAGTAATCGTCTGGCTGACTAGTGCTTCTGTACCGTTCAGAGAACCGTTGCCGAATGGGGTATCAATCGTTGGTTGTGGCAGCGTATGAATGTGTACACCGAGCGTCTGTGCATCCGTGACTGCACCGCCTCCCACCACTGTCACGCTGGCGGTTAAGGTCTCATTGCCATCTGATAGAAGCTGGAGATCGGCACTTGGGATTTGCAGCGTCCAACTGCCGTCTGCTGCAACAGTGGTGGTGTAATTTTTCCCGTTCAGCGTAACGGTCACCGTTTGCCCCGCAGGAACATTGGCGGTATTACCGCTGATCGCCAGCGGCTGAAGGGATTCTGCCCTGCTTAATAGGTTGTCATTGGCGATAATATTGATGGCGATGCTGTCGCCAGATTTATCTACGCTAATATCGCGACTTCCGCTCGCCGTATTGCCCGCTTTGTTACTCACGTTAACGCTAATACTATGCGTGCCGACGGCCAACAGAGCGAGATCGGCTGTTGAAACGTTGATGCTCCAGACACCACCGGATTGGACAGTGGCAAGATACGTTTTCCCATTCAGGCTAATAGTGACAACTTGTCCTGCCTCAACGTTAGTGGTCGTTCCGCTCAACGGCTGGTTAACTTTTGCTTCCGCGCCGTCAATCACGTTATCGTCCGCAACGTTATTGATGGTAATGGTTGGGGAGGTAGTCGCACCGCTATCGATGGTTAACGGGCGGGTAACCGTTGTGGTGTTGCCTGCTGCATCGGTTAGCGTAATGGTCAGGTTATGGCTACCGTCCGCAATAGCGACTAGATCGGCTGTTGGCAGCGTAATGCTCCAGTTGCCGTCGTTGCCGACGGTGGTGGTGTAGGTTTGCCCGTTGAGGGTCGCGGTGACCGTGCGGCCTGCTTCGCTGAGTGATGCTGTTCCGCTGACCACCTGGTTGACGGCTAGCTCGGCACCGTTGAGGATATCATCCTGTGCGACAGTGGAGACGTTGAGCGTCGGTGGCGTCGTATCAACGCTGATATTCTGCGTCACCGTAGTTTCGTTGCCTGCGATATCGCGAACCACAATCTCCAGTACGCTGATGTTATCCGATGGCAGGTTTTGCAGTACGTCTTTGGGGATCGTGACCGTCCAGTTACCGTTGGTATCCACTGTTCCGGTTACGTAATTCCCACCGATCGTCAGGCTGACAGTTTGTCCTCCGCCGCTAATCCCGGTTTCCCCGCGGATGACCTGATCCTGCGCGGCTTCTGCTGCGTTTAATACGCCGTCGGTGAAAGGCGGTGCGGTCAGTGTAATAGTCGGAAGAGTATTGATGTGTACATCCAGCGTGTGATCGACGGTGACGGTTTCTCCGCTGATCCCTTGTGTGCTGGCAGTAATGGTATTGCTACCGTCAGTCAGGGTAAGCAGGTCAGCGCTGGGGATAGCTACAGACCATTTTCCATCAGTTCCTGTGGTGGCGATGTAGGATTTTCCGTTCAGTGTAACGGTGACGGTCTGGCCTGCGGCAACGTTGGCAGTGGTCCCGCTGACCGTCAGCGGCTGCCCTGCTTCCACGGCATTCAGGCGGTCATCTGTCGAGACGATACTGATGTTGACCGCTTCAGCGCTGGTATCCACCGTAATCGTTTGAGGTGGCAGCGTAGTGGTGTTGCCTGCTTTATCCGTTAACGATGCCACCAGCGTGTAGGTACCGTTGGTCAGGGCTTGCATATCGCTGGAGGGAATCGCAACACTCCATGTGCCATCGCTGCCCACGGGGGTGGTGTAGGTAATGCCGTTGAACGTGATCGTCACGGTCTGCCCGACATCCGAGAGGGAAGCCGTCCCAGAGATAAACTGCGAGGATTGCAGTTCGTCGGCAGTGACCAGATTGTTTCCGGTAAACGGTGACAGAGACAGTTCTGGCGGTGTGGTATCAACAATGATAGTACGGTTGACCACGGTGATATTACCGGCGTTATCGCTAATGGTGAACGACATGGCGTGTTCGCCTTCGCTCAGCGTACCCAGGTCTGCGGCTGGAATGGTCAGGGTCCAGTTACCTGCGGTATTAATGGTCGTGGTATACGTTTTCCCATTGAGCGTGATGGTGACGTTTTGACCCACTTCACCCGTTCCGCTGAGAACTTGGCCGTTTGCCAACTCACCTACGGTGAGGTAGTTATCACCCGTGAATTTATCCACAGTTAAGTGCGGAGGCAGGGTATCAATGGTGAGATCGAGGGTTTTCTCATGGGTCACGCCATTTGCACCTGGCACGCTCACTTTTAAGGCATAAATGCCGTCTTCCAGACCGGTGAACGCATCCGCTGGCAGAGTAAAGCGCCAGGTGCCGTCGGCTGCAATGGTGGTGGTGTAAACCACGCCGTTCAATGTGATGGTGACGGTTTGTCCCGCGCTGATGCCGGTGGTTGTCCCGCTGAGGACATGAGACTGGCCGATTTCCGTACGGTTCAGCCCATTATTTCCTGCAAAGGCATCAATGGTTAAGGGTTCTGGCTGTGCCGGTGGTGTAGTGTGGTTGTCATTGCTTGATGAGGCCACGGCGGCCGCGACCCCTGCGACAGCGGCACCGCCCAGGGCGACAGCCCCCAGAACACTGCCTAGCGTAGCAGTCGATAGCGTGCTGGCGGTGGTGCTACCAATTAGCAATGACGTCATATCACCCAGCGCGGCGTATTGTGGCGTAAGGGCAACGGCTTCCGCCGTGAGAGCCGCGCCTTCTGCCGCAGCAGCACCAGAGAACTGTGCATGGATGAGACGGGTGCCATCGTCAAAAATCAGCTCGCTGTGATAGCCTGCTGCATCCAGGGTGAAGAAGCTTTCGTAGCGGACGGTGGTACCGTCTTTCATGTGTAAAATAAGGTCATCGCCGAGGCGTTCATAGCGGGACACGATATTTGGTGTGCCATAAATTCTTACGGTACTGCTTTCCAGCAGTTCGACATTTGTGGTTCCTTCCGGTATCGCTCTGATGAATCGGCCACCTTGACGTGACAGGATATTTGTATTTCCCGCAATAACATTCATATCTGACATGAAATAGCCTCTTGCTTATCTGCAACCATTGTCTTTATACCTCTCCCGTTTGATGGGGGACGTATGGTGATATGCGCCACCAACAAAAAAGGGGCGCTAAAGCCGACCTGGTTCAGAAACAAAAAGCAGAAATAGTCAAGTATTGCTAAATAGATTACTGCGTTTCCTCCTTCCGTTAGGAATTGTTTATAGGGGGTCCTTACCCAATCCTTGATATTTATAGGTGCGCCTTAACTAAAAATCCAATTTTTTTGAAATGTTTTGAAAACAAAAATGGCATAAGAATATGCTTATTTATTAATTTATTTATCAACTACTCTTCTTTTTAATTATTACCTTGCTAACTATAATGTTTTGTTGTCGCTAGTTAGCGATTAAAAATCGTGTTTTTATGGTTTTTTATGCTGGGGTGATCGGTATAAAGTGGAATATTCGTCTCGATGCATGTTTCTTTATTTTTATTTATTGTATCAATTTGTGTTTTTCTTTTTTTTGAGCAATGTAGTGTAAATGTTAACGTGAAACGTTGTCAGGAGAGTGATAACAAACGTGATTATTCATAATTCTTTCTAATGTTTTTTTGTCTCTCTCCAGATAGATATTCAGGTTGTATTGAGCGTGGTAATGCGCTGGATATGAGAATTATTCTTGATATCAAGGTTATTACTATTAGACTGCGGGCGATTGTTTTCATCATAGAGACCAGGTTGCTATGGAGTTGCTCCGCATTGTTTACCAACAATACCGTTGGCCATTTCTCGCCGTTATCTTGTTAAGTTTGTTGAGTGCCGCGTTGGGCATTGGGCTGATTGCCTTTATCAACCTGCAATTGATTGAAGCGGTCAATCAATCGTTGAGCGTATTGCCACAGTTTCTGGGCTTGCTGCTGCTCCTGATGGGGGTGACGTTGGTGTCACAACTGGCGTTGACCACGCTGGGGCACCATTTCGTTTATCGTCTGCGTGGGCAATTTATCAAGCGTATTCTGGACACCAACATTGCACGTATCGAACAGATCGGCAGTGCGCAACTGCTTGCCAGCCTGTCCAGCGATATCCGCAACATCACACTCGCGTTTGTTCGCCTGCCTGAACTGATTCAGGGAATCATTCTTACGATCGGCTCTGCGGCTTATCTGGCGTGGCTCTCTCCTAACATGTTGATCGTAACGTCGGTCTGGATCGCGATAACGATTTGGGGCGGTTTTATGCTGGTTTCCCGTGTGTATAGCCATCTCACTAAGGTGCGGGAAGCGGAAGATCGTCTCCAGAAAGATTATGAAACCGTGATTAACGGGCGTAAAGAACTCACGCTCAATCGTGAACGAGCGCAGAAACTGTATGAAGAGGTTTATCAGGCTAATGCGCAGGATTACCGCAATAATGTGGTTCGTGCTGACACCTTCCACCTCAGTGCGGTGAACTGGTCGAATATTATGATGCTGGGCGTGATTGGCGCCGTCTTTTTCATGGCAAACAACCTCGGCTGGGCGGATACCAATGTTGCGGCGACATACTCACTGACGCTGCTTTTTTTACGTACGCCGATGCTACAAGCCGTGGGGGCGCTGCCTACGCTGCTGAGTGCGCAAGTCGCCTTTAATAAGTTGAAGCGTTTCAACCTGGCTGAGTATCAGGAACCATTTTCTGCCGCGATCGCCCCGGCGGACTGGCACACGCTGGAACTGCGTGATGTGGTGTTTCGCTATGACGATTCCGGGTTTGAAGTTGGGCCGATCAATCTGGTGATAAAGCGTGGTGAGCTGGTGTTTCTGATTGGCGGTAATGGAAGCGGAAAATCGACGCTGGCGATGCTGCTGACGGGGCTTTATACCCCGGTGTTGGGCGCGTTGCTGCTGGATAACCGCCCCGTTACGGCGGAAACGCGAGAAGATTATCAAAAGCTATTCTCTGCCATTTTTACGGATTTCCATCTGTTCGGGCAGATGATGGGCCCGCAGGGAGCGGCACCGGATACCGCGCTGGTGGATCAGTGGCTGGATCGCCTGAACATGCGGCATAAGCTGACGCTGGAGAATCATCAGGTGATGAACTTACAGCTTTCTCAGGGGCAGCGTAAGCGGGTGGCGCTACTGCTGGCCGTCGTTGAGCAACGAGATATCTTGTTATTGGATGAATGGGCGGCCGATCAGGATCCGCAATTCCGCCGTGTGTTCTATCTTGAGCTGTTACCACAGTTGCGTGCATTGGGGAAAACGATTGTGGCGATCAGCCATGACGATCACTACTTTGAACATGCCGATCGCCTGCTTGAAATGCATCAGGGAACGCTGTCTGAGCTGACGGGAGCCGCACGTGAACAAGCCTCGCAGGATGCGGTGGCGCAGATTAGCCGATAGCGCAAATCTGCGTAGCGGGATGCTGTGCTGTGGGATCACACACCGTTAACGTGAAGTCTGACAGGCATATATTAATTCGTTGAATTCTGGGGCATTATAAGCGCCAATGTTGGCAGGCTGCCAACAGAGTGGACGTTTTTTACTTACAGATCAGATACCTGACGTATCTGGTCTGCCACTTAACTCAATAAGTTGGTATATGTTATGAAAAGGATGTTTAACGCATTATTCGTTGTTGTTTTTGTTTGTTTTTCGTCTCTGGCAAATGCGGTAGAAAATCTGCCTAACATTGTCATTCTGGCAACGGGCGGTACGATTGCGGGTTCCGCTGCCGCCAACACGCAAACTACGGGGTATAAAGCAGGTGCGTTGGGCGTAGAGACACTGATTCAAGCAGTGCCAGAGCTGAAAACACTTGCCAATATCTCAGGTGAGCAGGTTGCCAGCATCGGTAGTGAGAATATGACCAGCGATGTTCTGCTGAAGCTGAGCAAGCGTGTGAACGAACTGCTGGCACGCAGCGATGTGGATGGCGTGGTGATTACGCACGGTACGGATACGCTCGATGAATCGCCTTACTTCCTGAACCTGACGGTGAAGAGTGACAAACCGGTGGTCTTTGCTGCGGCGATGCGTCCGGCAACGGCAATCAGCGCCGACGGCCCAATGAACCTGTACGGTGCGGTAAAAGTCGCAGCCGATAAAAATTCCCGCGGCCGTGGGGTGATGGTGGTGCTGAACGACCGTATCGGTTCTGCCCGTTTCATCAGCAAAACCAACGCCTCTACGCTGGATACCTTTAAAGCGCCGGAAGAAGGTTATCTGGGGGTGATTATCGGTGACAACGTTTACTACCAGACTCGCCTGGATAAAATTCACACCACGCGTTCCGTATTTGACCTGACCAACGTAGATAAACTGCCTGCTGTCGACATTATTTACGGCTATCAGGACGATCCAGAATACATGTATGACGCGGCCATCAAACACGGCGTAAAAGGCATTGTGTATGCGGGTATGGGCGCAGGTAGCGTATCTAAACGCAGTGACGCAGGCATTCGTAAAGCGGAAAGCAAAGGCATTGTGGTTGTACGTTCCAGCCGTACCGGTAGCGGTATCGTACCACCCGATGCCGGCCAGCCTGGCCTGGTTGCCGACTCTCTGAACCCGGCGAAATCACGCATTCTGTTGATGCTGGCGCTGACGAAAACGACGAATCCTGCGGTGATTCAGGATTACTTCCACACGTATTAATCGCCTGAGCGGTTTTTTGTGTCATTGCCCCGCCTTTAAATGCGGGGCTTTTTATTTCCTGTCATCCCATTTTTACTTTTGGTTATTCAACTTTTCATTCCCACTGAGAAGTCACTTCCCTCTCTGTTGATTTTATCGGTATGATTCAGCCCACGACAAAGCAGGTAATCACCCCATTTATCTTTGATACCCGAAATAGTCTGAGTTGCGAAACAGCCGACGCGCGCGCAGCTTGAAGTATGACGGAATGGGCGAGTAAAGAAGAAGGATACGTCATTACATGACACACCCCATTTTTATGGTTGGTGCCAGAGGCTGTGGGAAGACCACCGTTGGGCATCAACTGGCGCAGGCGTTGGGATATGACTTTGTCGACACCGACCTGTTTATGCAGCAGACCACCAATATGACGGTGGCTGATGTGGTCGCGCAGGAAGGATGGCATGGATTCCGCCAGCGTGAAAGTCTGGCGCTTCAGCAAGTGACGTCTAACCGCTGCATCGTTGCGACGGGGGGCGGTATGGTGCTTGCGGAAGCCAACCGACGCTTTATGCACGATAAAGGCACCGTGATTTACCTGCATGCGGATGCGGAGCTGCTGGCTCAGCGGCTGGAGGAAAACCCACAGGATAACCAGCGGCCCACGTTGACTGGCCGTCCTATCGCGGAGGAGATGGCCGATGTACTGGCTGCGCGCGAGGCGCTTTATCGCGGTGTCGCGCACCACGTTATTGATGCATCGCAGACGCCGGAAGCGATTGTGGCAAACGTATTGAAGGCGCTGCGTTTGTCGGCCGCGTAGAACGGTGACTGGACACTGGCAAAATAATCACCAGTCAGTGTTACCGAACACTAACTTTCAATGAATAGATCGTGACAGTAGCGCGACTCTCCTTTTAAGATGAATTTTCTGAATTTTTCGACGATAGGTGCCGCGCTATGCTGAATGTAAATGAGTATTTTGCAGGGAAGGTCAAATCAATCGGTTTTGAAGGCGACGGCATTGGCCGCGCGAGTGTCGGCGTCATGGATGCGGGTGAATACACCTTTGGAACCGGGCAGCCGGAAGAAATGACGGTCATCACCGGAGCATTGAAGGTCCTGTTGCCAGGCGCGCCGGATTGGCAGGTTTTCACTCCGGGAGAAACGTTTTTCGTTCCGGGAAAAAGTGAGTTCAACTTGCAGGTAGTCGAACCGACCTCTTATCTGTGTAAGTACCTGTAATTTATCCTCTCCTTATCAATAAAATGAAAGTGGCTTTCCATGATGAATGGAAAGTCACTTTTTTATTGCCCCACCATTTTTTTGATTCGGCATACGCTGTCGTTTTCTTCTCATAACGGTAATCATTAATTCCATATATGAGCTGCTTTATTTAATTTTGTTTATTAATTAATAATACGAAAGAATATCGAGCTTATTAGGAATTATCCCTAATTTGTTAAATTTCAATAAATAACGTACCTCACCAATAATGTTTTTCTATGATAAATAATAAGTTTTTTATCCATTTTATTTTTTTAAACTTGGTTTTTTGTTCTGATCTTACAACTTTATCTACCTCTGTTATCTTTTCTTACCGTCCTACTGTGGTTGAACGTATTCATTATCATGACGGCTATTTAAGATAAATAGCGGCTATAGAATGTGATAGCATTCAAGTTTTATTTTGCTGTGCCGTTATGGATAGTATAACTATTCTATGCAAAGAGTATTTTATGCTGAAAACGACGCGTTCCCGCATCCTTGCGGCCTGTTCGACCATTGTTGTACTTTCGCTTGTTATCAATACCTTTCTTAATTACACCATCGCCAATAACGCTAATAAGGAATCGATCCAGAACACGCTGGACGCGGTAGCGACTAGCCATAGTATCGCTATCAGTGACTGGGTTGCGTCTAAAACGCAGATGATTTCCGCGCTGCACGATCGCGCCATGAAGGATGAAGACCCGGTCCCGCTGTTTAAACAGATTGTGGCATCCGGCGGGTTCCTGAACGTGTATATGGGTTACGCTAATGGCACCGCCAAGTTTGCCGATCCTGGCGGCATCCCTGCCGATTACAACCCGACCGTCAGACCTTGGTATCAGCAGGCCGTGAAAGAAGGCAAACCGTTAGCAACCGCGCCGTATGTTGATATGGTAACGAATACGCTGGTGGTTTCTTTCGTTGCGCCTGTACTGGAAGGAAGTACGGTCAGAGGTGTCGTTGGCAGTGACGTCACGATGAAAAGCGTGATTGAAAACGTCAAAGCGATTAACCCAAGCCCAGGAAGTTTTGGCGTGTTGATTGACCGCAGCGGTACGATTATTGCGCACCCAGATGAAACACTGACGCTGAAAAATATCACCGAGATTGCGCCTGCGATTAACCTGAGCGACATTCTTTCAGCAAACAGCGCTCGCGATGTGGATTTCTCCGGATCGACCAAACTGGTGTTGGCAAAACCGATTACTGGCACGAACTGGTACATGCTGGTGGCGTTGGACAAAGCTGAAGCGACGGCGGGCATGCGCTCTCTGTTGTCTACGTCGGTCATCACACTGGTTGCCATCGCGCTGCTGGGAACGTTGATTATTGGCTTTATTATCACGTCAACGCTCAAGCGTCTGCTGCAAATCCGCGACGCAATGGATGATATCAGTAACGGTAATAACGATCTGACGCAGCGCCTGCCGGATGAAGGGCAGGATGAAGTTGCGCAAATTGCCCGCTCGTTTAACATCTTTGTCGATAAGATCAGTCAGGTCATGATCCAGATTCGGGATATCAGCGCCTCGCTTCAGGTAGCGGCGGATGAAATCTCTGCGGGGAATAACGATCTTTCTGCGCGTACCGAATCTGCGGCGTCGAGCATTCAGCAAACGGCAGCCTCGCTAGAAGAAATCTCCGCGGCGGTGACACAGTCGGCAGGATCGGCGCAGCAGGTTAACGCTAAGGCGTTGCTGCTGTCGAAAGATGCAGGCACGGGCGGAAAAGTGGTCTCCGATGTGATTGTCACGATGGAAGAGATCGTGGTCGCATCTGGGAAGATCGGCGATATCATCGGCGTGATTGATGGCATTGCATTCCAGACTAACATTCTGGCGCTTAACGCTGCGGTAGAAGCGGCGCGTGCGGGTGAGCAGGGTCGTGGCTTCGCGGTGGTTGCTGGTGAAGTTCGTAGTCTGGCACAGCGCAGCGCGCAGGCCGCAAAAGAAATTAAAGAGCTGATTGAATCGACAGTCTCTAGCGTGACATCCGGCTCTGTGCAGGTTCGTCAGGCCAGCGACACGATGAATGAAATTGTCGGCGGCGTGTCTACGGTGAGCTCGGTGATGTCCGAAATTACGCATGCGGCGGATGAACAAATGCGTGGCATCAATGAGATCAACAAAGCGGTCGCGCAGTTGGATTCAATGGTGCAACAAAACGCCGCGCTGGTGCAGGAATCTGCTGCTGCGTCGGGGGCGTTGCAATCACAGGCTGAAGAACTGAATGCCGTGGTTGGGGCATTCCGAGTCTAACAGATTATCACTGAAGAGGTATTGCCCGCGGCCAGAACGACGGCGGGCAATTACTGACTGCATTAGCAATCGACTGAATTAACAATCAATCGCATTAACAATTGATCGTATTAACGATCGACAGCATTAACGTTGGGCTTCTCCGCCCAACGCTTCAATCAGATTCGCAATCAACGCAGCCAGTTCGCTGGTCATCAAAATGAAATCAGCATCAAACCGCTGAGCAAAATCTTCCCGATCGATATCGTCATTTTGTTCCCGCAGCGTATCGGAGAACTTCAATCGTTTTACCGAACCGTCCTCGGACAAGACCAGTTGAATACGTTCCTGCCAGTCCAGCGCCAGCTTGGTGACCAGTTTGCCGGCTTCAATATGCACAGCGATTTCATCGCAGACCAAATCCTGTTTTTTACAGCGGATCACGCCACCGTCTTCCAGAATCGCTTTTAGCTCTGCTTCATCCTGTAACGTGAAACCAGCGGCTGGCTCACCGGAACGTACCCACTCAGTCAGCGTCAGCTCGATAGGGTTTTCCATCGTCAGCGGCACAACGGGCAGTGACCCTAGGGTTTTACGCAGCAGCGCCAGCGTATCTTCGGCTTTTTTGGCGCTGGCGGCGTCGACCATAATCAGGCCATTAACCGTATCGATCCACATCCAGACCTGACTGAAACGGCTGAACGCACGCGGCAGCAGGCTATGCAGCACTTCGTCTTTCAGCGAGTCTTTTTCGGTTTTTTTCAGCTTGCGGTGCTGTTCCGCTTCCAGACGTTCAATTTTGGCCTGAAGGGTTTGCTTGATGACCGGAGATGGCAGGATTTTTTCTTCTTTACGGACGCAGATAACGATTTGCCCATTCACGACGTGCGTTAACGCATCGCTATGCGATCCCATTGGCGATACCCAGCCCGTTTTCATCATATCCTGACTGCCGCACGGGGTGAACGTGAACGCGCTGAGCCGTTTTTCCAGTTCATCCTCAGATAAAACGTTATCTTTGGACAGCACGCTGTCCCGGCTTAGGCGGTAAATCATTAAGTTTTTAAACCACAACATGGTGTTATCCCTGACTGGGCGCGCAGGTTTGCACGCGGGTTTGTAATGTTGCGCGCATGATAACGAATTCGCGGCCGTAATGTGGAATAAAATACCGGGATTCAGAGGAATACCTATCACGCTTTGTGTTGTCGCTGATTGGTTTCTCTGGTTATACCCGTCATACTTCAAATTGCATGTGCGTTGGCTGCGCGGCTCGAATGATTTAGGGTACCTACTATAAATAAGAACGTTTTCTAGGTCGGTGACACACTTACGCGGGCCTATTTACAACACGTGGGGAGACATCATGAGAATGGGTATCGATCTGGGCGGGACGAAAACGGAAGTTATCGCGCTGGATGATGAGGGGCAGGAACGTTTTCGGCAGCGTATGCCGACGCCAAGAAATGACTACCCGGAAACGCTACGGACTATTATCACGCTGGTGGAGATGGCTGAAAAAGCGATTGGCTGCCGTGGTAGCGTCGGCGTAGGAATCCCCGGTACGTTATCGCCGTTTACCGGCAAGGTAAAAAATGCCAACTCCACCTGGCTCAACGGTCAGGCGCTGGATCGCGATCTCGCCACGCTGCTGAATCGGCCCGTACGCGTCGCCAATGACGCGAACTGTTTCGCGGTTTCAGAGGCGGTTGACGGTGCCGGAGCAGGGAAGAAAACCGTCTTCGCGGTCATCATTGGCACCGGCTGTGGATCGGGCGTTGCGCTGAACGGGCAGGCTCACGTCGGCGGCAACGGTATTGCGGGTGAATGGGGGCATAACCCGCTGCCTTGGATGGATGACGATGAGTTGCGCTACCGGCAGACGGTTCCCTGCTACTGCGGTAAGTCCGGCTGTATTGAAACGTTTATCTCTGGCACCGGGTTTGCCGTGGATTACCAGCGCCTGAGCGGTCAGCCGCACAAGGGCGAGGCGATTATTGCCTTGGCAGAGCAGGGCGATCCCATCGCTGAACTGGCGTTGCAGCGCTATGAGCATCGTCTGGCAAAATCGTTGGCGCATGTGATTAACCTGCTCGATCCTGATGTGGTGGTACTGGGGGGCGGAATGAGCAACGTTTCTCGCCTTTATCAAACCGTGCCGGAAAAGATTAAACCGTGGATCTTTGGCGGCGAGTGCGAAACGCCTGTGCTTCAGGCCATTCACGGCGACTCCAGTGGGGTGCGCGGAGCCGCCTGGCTTTGGCCGAAGACGGAATAATTGCAGACCGAATCATCGCTAAACGGCGTACTGCGGTGCCAGCCGACTGACACCCAGCCCGTTAACCTTCTGCACTTTTATCTGTACCGGAATACGCTCTTTCATGGCTTCGACATGGCTAATGACGCCGATGGTTTTACCCGAAGCGTTCAGGTTATCCAGCGCGTCCAGCGCGATATCCAGCGTCTCGGCATCCAGCGTGCCGAAGCCTTCATCCAGAAACAGTGAGTCGATACTGGCTTTATGGCTGACCAGATCGGACAGCGCTAATGCCAGCGACAGGCTGACCAGAAAACTCTCGCCGCCGGATAGCGTTTTTGTGTCGCGCTCGGCATCCGCTTGCCAGGTATCCATGACCAGAAGTTCCAGTTCGCCACCGGGCTTACGTTTTAGCTGATAGCGATCATGCAGGCGTGCAAGCTGGAGATTAGCGAGATAGACCAGATGATCCAAGGTCAGCCCCTGAGCAAACTTGCGGAACTTATCCCCTTTACTTGAACCGATCAGCGAGTTTAGCGTCTCCCAGTCGTCATTTCTTTGCTGGCTTTGGGCGATCTCGTTAAGTAAATCCTGCTGGCTCTGACGCTGTTGTTTATCATCAGCCAACTGGCGCTGGAATTCTCCCTGTTGCCGCAGGTTGGTTTTCAGCGTGTCATCCAGCGCTGCCACCTGCTGCTGTATTGCTTCCTGCGTGACCTCTTCCGTCAGGGATGCTGGCCGTTGTTGCTGATGGGCGAAAAGCTCTCCTTCAGCCTGCTGGCGCAGCGTCGCGGCCTGCTGCAAGCGCTGATACAGCATTTCCTTTAATGCCTGCAACGTCTGGCGTTCCTGTTCATCGAGCAGGGCATTGAGGAACGTGGTTTCATCTGTGAACGTGCTTTGCTGCAACGCCTGAGTAAAGCGTTCGGTCGCACTCTCATGCTGGCGCGTGCTCTGTTCATACTGCTGTTGCGTGCTAACCAACTCTCCCGTCAGACGGCTCAACGTCGTTTCGGTTTGCTGACGAGCTGACAGGGCCAGTCTGAGCGCATCGTCATACTGCTGGCTGGTTCGCTGTAGTTGCTCGCGCACATCGGTGATTTGCCGGTTCCCAAAAAGTGCCAGTCGCTCTTGTTGGCTTGCGTTGAGCCGCGCGAGGTGCTGTGCCAACTGCTGTTGCTGTGTTTGGATCAACTGTCTCGCCTCTGTCACGCTGTGGTGCAGATGCTGAAGATCGCTGTCCAGCGTGGCTAACAGGGGAATTAAGCGAGATTGTTCCTGCTCTTTGGTTTTCCAGTCTTGCCATTCGTTCTCGCGCTGAGCCAGCCAGTCATCTTGTGCGTCAGCGTCTGGCAGAAGAAGCCCTATTGTTGCCAGCGCCTGCGTCATTTCCTGCGTATGCTGCATGAGTTGCTGATGCACATGTTGCAGTGACTGAGTCGTTTCTTCCTGCGTAACGCGTAGCGAGGTGTGTTGCTGAGTGTTCAGCTCGATTTTCTGGTCGAGTTCCCGCTGCAATGCCTCTGCGGCAGTCAGTAAATCCTTACTTTCCTGCCACTGTTTTTGTCGCTGCTCGCGGAGGGTAATCTGCTGCCGAATAGCCTGTTCTTCGGCTTCACGCTGTGTAAGCCAGGCCGCGATGTCGTCCTGTTGTTCCAGCGAGTAGTTAACTTGTAAGCGCTCACTGACATCTTGCCACTGTTGGAGCAGGGTTTGATGTTCGCTATCGAGCTGAACGATGTCCTGCTGCAACAGCTCCCGCTGCTGCTCTAGCGAGGCCAGTTGAGCCGTTGTATTCGCCAACGCCGTTGTTAATCGATTCACTTCCTGCTGTAACGTTGTCAGGCGTTGCTGAGTTTCAGACGGTTGCAGTGCCTGATAGCGCTCAATGGCGGGGTGCTCGGTTGAGCCACACAGCGGACACGCTTCTCCTGCCTGTAGCCGTTGCCGTTCGGCTTCCAGATTAACAATACGTTCTTCCTGCCGATAGATTGTTTCCAGATCGGCCAGATGCTGGCTGCGCTGTTCATGCTCAGACTGTTGCTGTTTCCATAATATTTGCGACTGGTCGATATGTCCTTGTATCTCAACCTGTTTGGCGAGGTGCTGCTGCTTGCGCACCTGAAGACGCTGGAACTGGTCGCTGACGGTTGCGAACTGTCGACATGTAGTCTGCTGATCCATGAGCTGATTAAAGCGCTGGCGCAGCGTGGAAAGCGACTGGTGCGCGTCCTGATGTTGCTGCGCCTCATCATGTTGTGTGAACTGTTGGCGCGCTGCATCAACGACTTTTTGTTGTTCACGCTGTTGTGTCGCCAGTATTTCGGCTGCTTGCTGTAGCGCCGTCGACTCTCGCCTGTGCTGCGCCTGTTTCTGCTCCAGCTTCTGTTGTTCGTCCTGAAACTGGCGCAATTGTCGAAACTGGGTGCGCCACAGAGGCAACCGCTCTCCCCACTGCTGATGATGCGCGTGTTGCTGGCGGTAAGACTGAATCTGTTCAAGCTGTTGTTTAGCCTGTTGTTGCTCTGCCGCTGTCTGAGTTTGCTTGCTTTCATCTGCGTGCAGGCGAACCTGCATTTTGGCCAGTTCGTCCTGCTGCTGGGCGTGCTGCTGCACCAGCGTGGCAATCCGATGGTCAAGTGGCACAATCTGTTCGTTGATTAACAACTCTTGTTGCTGCCGTACCTGTTTGTGTCTACTAACATCCTGCTCGGCTTTTTCTTCCTGCTGGCGTAGCGTTGCCAGCGTCGTTTGCTCGGCGGCCTGCTTTGCGGTCAGTTGTTCAATGTGCTGGGCGATCACAAGAGACTCTTGCCGATAGCGTTCTCGTTCCTGGTGCAGCGGCCTCAGTTTTTCTGCCGGTTCGCTGCTGGTTAGCTTGTCGAGCTGTGGCTTAGCCTGCTGAATGGCGGATTCGGCGCTTGCATGTTGTGCCTGCGTATTGGTCAGCTGTGTTTGCCGCTGCGTCAGTTGTTCGAACCAGCGTAGCGTAGTCAGCGCTTGCTCTCGCTCGATGTTGCCCCGTTGCTCCTGCTGGATCAGCTCGGCAAGCTGTTCTTCCACCTGTTGACGCTGCTCATCGGTCAATAGCTGAATACCGGATGCACGCGCCTGTAGCGTGCTCAGTGCGACGCTTGCCTGTTTGTGCTTGTCATAGACGCGTTCGGAAATCAGGCCGTAAATGTCCGTACCGGTCAGCTCTTCCAGCAGTTCCGCTCGGTCGTCTGCTTTGGCGTTGAGGAAGGCGGCAAATTGCCCCTGCGACAGCATCATGGAACGCGTAAAGCGGCCAAAATCCAGCCCGGTGAGTTGCGTGATCATCTCTTTTTTATCATTGAGTTTTTCACACAGAATTTTGCCGTCTTCAATGCGCGCGAGTTCGGCCTTGGGAGACTGCAAATTGCCGTCAGGGACATTTCTTGCCCGCCGCTGGCTCCAGAAGGCGCGGTATCCCACGCCTTTCACTTCGAATTCGACCTCTGCAAGGCATTCTGCGGTATTACGCGTCATCAGGTCATTCTGGCTGGCGGAAAGCAGGCCAAGCCGTGGTGTTTCGTGGTACAGCGCCAGGCAGATGGCATCCAGCAGCGTAGTTTTTCCCGCGCCAGTTGGGCCGGTAATGGCAAATAAGCCGTTGCTGGAAAACGGCTCCTGCGTGAAGTCGATCTTCCATTCGCCTTTTAGCGCGTTGAGGTTTTTTAGGCGCAGACTGAGAATCTTCATTTGGCTGGCTCGCTATTTTCCAGTTCATCAATAACCTGATTAAACAGCATGCGAACGCGCTGCTGGCGGCTCTCTTCCATCTCTGTCTCCGTTGCCAGACGGCGTTCAAAAACGTCATGTACGCTGAGCTCGTTCAGCGTTTCCTTGTCCTGTTGCGTCATCGCCTGCATACGCTGTTCTCGTGTGCGGCGTAGCAGAAGCACCTCAACAGACAGATTCTCGGTCATCGCCTGAACGCGTTTTTGCATGTCGCTAAGATAATCCTGCGTGCTGATTTCGATATCCAGCCATACCGGTTTATCGCCTCGATAATCCTGAAATGCGGCCAACTGTCGTTCAATGTCGCTCAGGCTACCTTTAATCAACTGCATCGGCTGAGTGACAGGAATAGACAATATTTCTATTTGTGCTGGCAAATCTGGTTCAAAACTGATCAAGCACACGGATTTCTCGCTGTTGAGTTCGTCAAAACTTAGCGGGATAGGCGAACCGCTGTAGCGAATATGCTCGCTTTGCGTCACGCGCTGCGGGCGGTGAATATGGCCGAGCGCGATATAATCCGCAGGGGGAAAAGCCTGAGCAGGGAACGCATCGAGCGTACCAATATAGATATCGCGCACGGATTCCGAGGCGGTTGCGCCAATGGTCGTCAGGTGCCCGGTTGCAATAATCGGTAGCGGCAGGCCAAGTTCATCGCGCTTTTGGCAAGCCAGTTGGTAACACTGCTGGTAGTGCGCCGTAATCGCTTCCTGTAGCGCCAGCTGTTTTTCATCCCCTGATTGCCCGGCTTTGCTGGTCAATACATCGCGTGGACGTAAAAAAGGAATGGCACAGAGCAGGGCACCGGGCTGCTGTTGACGGTTTTGCAGCAGGAGCACTTGCTGGGCGGGATCGTCGCTGGCGCAGGCAATCACCCGCGTGTTCAGGCAGGCCAGCAACTCGCGGGATTCATTCAGCATCGCGACGGAATCGTGGTTGCCGCCGAGAATAACGAGCTGGCAGCCCGTGTGCTGTAGTTCTACCACGAAGCTATAATACATTTCCCGTGCATAGCTGGGGGGCGAGCCGTTATCAAAAATATCGCCTGCGACTATAATGGCATCGACCTGATGGTGCTCCACCTGAGCGATAAGCCAGTGCAGAAAAGCCTGATGCTCAGCAGCGCGGCTTTTGGTATAAAAATATTGCCCTAAATGCCAATCGGCGGTGTGGATAATGCGCATCGTGTTCTCTCGATATTCATGCCGCGTGGCGATGGACGACGTTGTCATTATTTATTATGTGAAAGGGTGTGTCGTCGCCATCGTACTTTGTCATCGTAATGCCATGATTATATATAGCAGGCATGGCGGCTGTCGCGGTGGAATCAGACGTTTGGAAAGCGGCTCGAAAAATCGGATGTACGCGCTGTAACAATCGTGCAGAGAGGTCCGTGTGTTTTTCATAAATCTGTCATAAAACTGACGCATAATGCCTCCGCCTGCTAACAGCGACGATGATTAACGACAGGATTGACAATGGCAAAACGCATATTAGTCGTGGAAGATGAAGCACCAATTCGTGAAATGGTCTGCTTTGTACTGGAGCAAAATGGTTATCAACCCGTTGAAGCCGAAGACTATGACAGTGCAGTAACGCAACTGTCGGAGCCGTTCCCAGAACTGGTGTTATTGGACTGGATGCTGCCTGGCGGGTCGGGCCTGCAATTCATCAAGCATATGAAGCGCGAGGCGCTGACGCGTGATATTCCGGTGATGATGTTGACCGCACGCGGTGAAGAAGAAGACCGCGTGCGCGGGCTTGAAGTGGGTGCGGATGATTACATTACCAAGCCGTTTTCACCCAAAGAATTGGTGGCGCGTATCAAAGCCGTGATGCGCCGCATTTCACCGATGGCGGTGGAAGAAGTGATTGAAATGCGTGGCCTGAGCCTCGATCCTTCCTCTCATCGCGTGACGACCGAAGAGCACGCGTTGGACATGGGGCCGACGGAATTTAAGCTGCTGCATTTCTTTATGACGCATCCTGAACGTGTTTATAGCCGGGAACAGTTGCTGAATCACGTTTGGGGCACTAACGTTTATGTTGAGGATCGTACTGTCGACGTCCATATTCGTCGCCTGCGTAAAGCGCTGGAAACCAGCGGACATGACAAAATGGTGCAAACCGTTCGGGGAACGGGCTACCGTTTTTCAACGCGTTACTGAGGTGATCGTAACCGGAGAAATATTAACGTGCTAGAACGTTTATCCTGGAAAAGGCTGGCATTGGAGCTGGCTTTTTTTTGTTTGCCCGCGTTGCTGCTAGGGCTGATTTTTGGTTATCTGCCCTGGTTTCTGCTGGTCGCCGTATTAGGCTTACTCTGCTGGAACTTTTATAACCAACTGAAACTCTCTTACTGGCTGTGGGTTGACCGCAGCATGACGCCACCGCCCGGCCGCTGGAGCTGGGAGCCGCTGTTTTACGGGCTCTATCAGATGCAGTTGCGTAACCGACGCCGACGCCGTGAGTTGGCGCTCCTGATCAAACGGTTTCGCAGCGGTGCCGAGTCTTTGCCCGATGCCGTGGTGATCACTACCGAAGAAGGAACGATCTTCTGGTGTAATCATCTGGCGCAGCACCTGCTGAGTTTCCGCTGGCCGGAAGATAACGGTCAGAATATCCTCAACTTATTGCGCTATCCCGAATTCACCAACTACATGAAAGGGCAAGATTTTAGCCGTCCTCTCACGTTGCAGTTGAATAATTCCCACCATGTTGAATTCCGCGTGATGCCCTATTCCGAAGGGCAGCTACTGATGGTGGTGCGTGATATTACGCAAATGCACCAGCTTGAAGGTGCCAGACGTAACTTTTTTGCCAACGTGAGCCATGAACTGCGTACGCCGCTGACGGTGTTGCAGGGTTATCTGGAAATGATGCAGGAAGAAACGCTGGATGCGGCCTTGCGAGGGAAGGCACTGAATACCATGCAGGAGCAGACCCGACGCATGGACGGGCTGGTCAAACAGCTGCTGACCTTGTCCCGTATTGAGGCGGCGACGGCAATCGATCTGAATGAAAAAGTCGATATTCCATTGATGCTGCGCGTGTTACAGCGTGAAGCGCAGACCCTCAGTCAGGGACGTCATGAGATTGTCTTTCGTGTGAACGAAAGTCTCTGCGTGTTTGGTAATGAAGAACAGCTGCGCAGCGCGGTATCCAATCTGGTGTATAACGCGATTAACCACACGCCAGCGGGAACGCGCATCGAAGTCTGCTGGCAGAAGATCCCGCAAGGGGCGCAATTTCAGGTCAGCGATAACGGGCCGGGCATTGCGGCCGAACATTTACCGCGCCTGACAGAGCGCTTTTATCGAGTCGATAAGGCGCGTTCACGGCAGACGGGCGGCAGCGGGCTGGGGCTGGCGATTGTTAAACATGCGCTCAGCCATCATGATTCCCGTCTGGAAATCATGAGTGAGGATGGTCTGGGCTCGCGTTTTGTCTTTACGTTGCCGAATCGGTTGATTGTCCCTGCCTCTCTGGCTGAAAATACGGTGAAACCTTTAGCCTGACGGAAAACGCTACCATGACATCCGCCACTCGTATTGCGGGCGCTTTTTTACTGCTGCTCAGCGCGTTTTGCGTTGCACAGCCTCGCCAGATGTTGGCGGGCAATCTCTCCAGCGCGGGGTCGGATACGCTGGCTAACCTGATGGCCTTTTGGGCGGCGGATTTCAGCCAGCACTACCCGAACGTGAATTTACAGATTCAGGCCGCTGGATCATCTTCTGCGCCGACATCTCTGGCATCGGGGGCGGCGCAGCTTGGGCCGATGAGCAGGGCGATGAAAGCCAGCGAAATTGACGCGTTCGTCCAGCACTATGGCTATCCACCGCTGGCGGTGCCGGTCGCGATGGATGCGCTGGTGGTGCTGGTCAATCAGGATAACCCGCTGCCTGGGCTGAATTTATCGCAGTTGGACGCCATCTTTTCGATTACGCAACGCTGCGGTAACCACCAGCCGATAAAACAGTGGGGCGATCTCGGCCTGCGCGGCAGTTGGGAAAAACGCACGCTACTGCGCTATGGGCGAAATTCTGCGTCAGGAACCTACGGGTTCTTTAAGCAAAAGGCGCTATGCCGCGGCGATTTCCTTCCTCAGGTTAATGAGTTGCCAGGCTCGGCATCCGTTGTGCAGGCGGTGGCTGCTTCAACGGATGCCATCGGCTATGCCAGCGTGGGCTTTCGTACCAGCGGCGTGAGAATGCTGCCGTTAGCCGCACAAGGGAGCGACTACATTTATCCCTCGACTGAAAATATCCGCAGCGGTTTATATCCCTACACCCGTTACCTTTACATCTATGTGAACAAAGCGCCCAGCCAACCGCTGGAAGCGCTGACGGCGGCATTTTTAGATCGTGTGCTGTCCGAAACGGGGCAGTCGCTGGTGAATCAGGATGGTTATTTACCGCTACCCGAAGAGACGCGTCGTCAGACGCGTCAGCAGATCGGCCTGCCGGAGTAATTCTTCTCATCCACGAATTTGCGATGTTTCTGCATTACATGAATTTTCTTCATGTAATGTGAAAATTCTTCTATTGCCCTGTGCTTTGTCACGTGACAGGATAGTTTTAAATTTAGACGTCCAGATGGCTATATAAAATTAAATGTAACTATCTCTCTGGGCAAATATTTCATATTGAAACTATCTGTCAGCATGCTTCTTTCCTGAAGATCGGTGCTGGCAACATGTCAGGAGCGACACATGGCGAACACCTTATCCCCTTTCCGTGCTGATATCGTCGGCAGTTTCTTACGTCCGGCTGCGATTAAGCAGGCTCGTCTTCAGCATCAGGCGGGCGAGATTGATGATATCGCGCTGCGTAACATTGAAGATCGTGAGATCCTGCGGGTGGTAGAAAAGCAGCGTGAAGCGGGCTTACAGATTGTGACGGATGGTGAGCTGCGTCGTGCCTGGTGGCACTTTGACTTTTTTGCTGATTTGCACGGTGTGGAGCGCTACGAAGCCGATCACGGTATTCAATTCAACGGTATTCAGACGAAATCTCATGCGATTCGCGTCGTGGATAAAGTGAGTTTCAACCCTCAGCATCCGATGCTCGATCATTTCCGCTACCTGAACAGCATTTCTGGCGATGCGGTCGCTAAGATGACGATTCCTAGCCCCAGCGTGATGCATTTCCGTGGCGGACGTAAAGCGATTGATGCGACGGTGTATCCCGACCTAGCCGACTATTTCGACGATCTGGCGCAAACCTGGCGCGATGCGATTCATGCATTTTATGACGCAGGCTGCCGCTTCCTGCAACTGGATGACACCGTGTGGGCTTATCTGTGCTCTGACGATCAAAAACGCCAGATCCGTGAACGTGGTGAAGACCCGGCACAGCTGGCGCGGACATACGCCGACGTGTTGAACAAAGCGTTGGCTGATAAACCTGCGGATCTGGTTATCGGTTTACACGTCTGCCGCGGTAACTTCCGCTCAACCTGGATTTCTGAAGGCGGCTATGAGCCTGTGGCAGAGATTCTGTTTGGCGAAGTGAATGTTGATGCCTTCTTCCTGGAATACGATACCGAGAGAGCGGGTGGATTTGAGCCGCTGCGCTTTGTGAAGCCGGGCCATCAGCAGGTGGTTCTGGGACTGATCACCACGAAGAACGGTGAACTGGAAGATGCCGACGTGGTGCAGGCGCGTATCGCGGAAGCGGCAAAATATGTCGATCTCAGCCAGATTTGCCTGAGCCCGCAATGTGGTTTTGCTTCAACGGAAGAGGGGAACAGCCTGACGGAAGAGCAGCAGTGGAATAAGCTGAAGCTTGTCGTGGATATCGCCAATCGCGTGTGGTAACACTGGTGGAGTAACCTTATCCCTATCGTGGATAGATAAAGGCTGGATCATAGGATCCGGCCTTTTTTTATGGACGTTCTCCTGCCTTCTGCCGCGATGTTTTGTGAAATATGTTTTTTTTATGATCGAACAGCGCATTTTATGCCGTTTTTTGTCAGTTTTATTGCAATGAAATATCGATAAATGCGCAAATCATGTGTCATGCAAATCATGATAAACCAATTTATATTCTTAATTTTTGTCATAGTTAGGCTGTATGTTCTGGTTTTTGGATCTCTGCTTGTCTTTTTACGCTATAAACGGTTTACTTAGCACCCAATATAGCTGTGCAAAAAATAACTTCTATGACCGCCATTTTCGTGTCGCCGAAGTGTTGGCGTCATGCACCTAGCCAACCCTTTGTGAACGGCTTCCGGCGGCGATAAACGACACAGTTTTCTTTTTATCGATTTGATACAGGCAACACGACATAACTATGAGTCATCGTTTAACTTCCAAAGATATTGTGGCATTAGGTTTTATGACCTTTGCTTTGTTCGTGGGGGCAGGAAATATTATTTTCCCGCCTATGGTGGGATTGCAGGCGGGAGAGCACGTTTGGACCGCAGCGCTCGGCTTTTTGCTAACGGCGGTGGGGCTACCGGTGTTGACCGTGGTCGCGCTTGCCCGGGTTGGCGGTGGTGTTGATGCGCTGAGTTCGCCGATTGGTAAAAAGGCCGGTGTGGTTCTGGCGACCGTGTGCTATCTGGCTGTTGGGCCACTGTTCGCAACGCCGCGTACGGCAACCGTGTCGTTTGAAGTCGGTCTGGCTCCTCTGGTGGGCAACGGGGCGTCTCCGTTACTGATTTATAGCCTGATTTATTTTGCCATCGTTATCGGGATTTCCCTGTATCCGGGCAAACTGCTGGATACGGTTGGTCACGTGCTGGCTCCTTTAAAGATTATTGCTCTGGCGATACTGGGCATTGCAGCGGTGCTGTGGCCTGCGGGTACGCCGATTCCCGCGACGGAAGCGTATGAGCATCTGCCGTTTTCCAATGGTTTCGTTAACGGCTATCTGACGATGGATACATTGGGTGCGATGGTCTTTGGTATCGTGATCGTCAATGCCGCGCGCTCACGTGGGGTGGCAAGCCCTGTTCTGCTGACGCGTTACACCGTGTGGGCTGGGTTAATTGCCGGTATTGGCTTGACACTGGTCTATTTGAGCTTGTTCCAGCTCGGTTCAGTTAGTGGTGAACTGGTGCCGCAGGCGCAGAACGGCGCTGAAATTCTCCATGCCTATGTGCAACACACATTCGGTAACATGGGAAGCAGCTTCCTGGCGTTGTTAATCTTTATCGCCTGTCTGGTGACGGCGGTGGGGCTAACCTGTGCTTGCGCTGAATTTTTTGCACAATACCTGCCGTTGTCTTACCGCACGCTGGTGTTTGTGCTGGGCATCTTCTCAATGGTGGTGTCTAACCTGGGTCTTAGCCATCTGATCCAACTTTCTATTCCTGTACTGACGGCGATTTATCCGCCTTGTATCATTCTGGTTTTACTGAGCTTTACGCTGCGCTGGTGGAATAGCGCTTCACGTATTGTGGCGCCCGTCATGCTCGTTAGTCTGTTATTTGGCATGATTGATGGTATAAAATCGTCGGCTTTCAAATCGCTGTTGCCAGAGTGGAGCCTCAACCTGCCGCTGAGTGAGCAAGGGTTGGCCTGGTTGCCTCCGTCACTGCTGATTTTGCTGGTCGCGGTGATTTACGACAGAGTGTGTGGTCGTCAGGAAGTTACGGTACATCAATAATATCGTTAATGCCTGATAGCGCTGGAGCGGTAGGAATATCGTACTGCTCCGGCCCAACGTTGGGTTTCTGCACCACAGGTATTTGCCTGTGGTTTTTCTTTTTGTAATGTTTTCTTTCTATAAGACAGGGTTGCTTATCAATGGAACAACCATCTTCCAAGCTCAAGCGTGGGTTAAGCACGCGGCATATTCGCTTTATCGCCCTTGGTTCAGCGATCGGAACCGGTCTTTTTTATGGTTCCGCAAGTGCGATCCAAATGGCTGGCCCCAGCGTGTTACTGGCTTATCTGATCGGCGGAGTTGTCGCGTATATCATCATGCGCGCTCTGGGCGAAATGTCGGTACACAACCCACAGTCCAGTTCATTTTCTCGCTATGCACAAGATTACCTCGGGCCATTGGCGGGCTATATCACTGGCTGGACCTACTGCTTTGAGATGCTGATTGTCGCCATTGCCGATGTGACTGCATTTGGAATCTACATGGGCGTCTGGTTCCCTGCCGTGCCGCACTGGGTGTGGGTTCTGAGTGTTGTACTCATCATTGGTGCCATTAACCTGATGAATGTAAAAGCTTTTGGTGAACTGGAGTTTTGGCTCTCTTTCTTCAAAGTGGCCACGATTATCATCATGATCGCGGCCGGGATCGGCATCATCATCTGGGGGATTGGCAACGGCGGTGAACCCACCGGTATCCATAACCTCTGGAGTAATGGCGGATTCTTCAGTAACGGTGTGATGGGGATGATTCTCTCGCTGCAACTGGTGATGTTTGCGTATGGCGGCGTGGAAATCATCGGGATTACGGCTGGTGAGGCCAAAGACCCGCAGAAGTCTATCCCTCGTGCGATTAACTCGGTGCCATGGCGTATTCTGGTGTTCTACGTCGGTACGCTGTTCGTGATTATGTCGATTTACCCGTGGAATCAGGTCGGGACAAACGGGAGCCCGTTCGTGCTGACGTTCCAACATATGGGTATTACGGCAGCGGCCGGTATCCTGAATTTTGTCGTGATTACTGCGTCGCTGTCGGCGATTAACAGCGATGTCTTCGGTGTTGGCCGTATGCTGCACGGAATGGCGGAACAAGGGCATGCGCCGAAGGTATTTAGCCGCATTTCCAAACGTGGTATTCCGTGGGTAACGGTCGTCGTGATGATGACGGCGCTGCTGGTCGCGGTGTACCTGAACTACATTATGCCTGGCAAAGTTTTCCTGGTGATTGCTTCACTGGCAACGTTTGCGACGGTGTGGGTGTGGATCATGATTCTGTTTTCTCAGATTGCGTTCCGTCGCCGTCTGAGCCCGGATGAAGTGAAGGCGCTGGCGTTCCCGCTGCGCGGCGGTATCGCGACCTCCGTGTTCGGTATTCTCTTCCTGTTCTTCATCATCGGTCTGATCGGCTACTTCCCGGATACGCGTGTGTCGCTGTATGTCGGTATTATCTGGATATTGTTGCTTTTAGTGGGCTATGTCTGGAAGAAGAAACGTCAGAACGCGGTAGCGGCACAGAATTAAGTTAGTCGCTTGCTATCGGAAGAAGCACTCCTGTTGGAGTAATACCGATCGTTTAAGGATCGAGATACCGGGGGCTACCACGGTGTGAGGCATCCCTGCGGGAACCTCATCACCGTGTTTCCCCCTAAATCCAAGCTTAAGTGAGCGTTATTGCCACCTGAGCGCTTTTATTGAATCGATATTACGCTTTCGGGGTCGTCATTTGCTGCGCCATGACCCGCATATCGTGACCGGTTGGGGTTTGGTGAACGCGCAGATCGAACTCTGGCAGGATCGCAAAGATGTGGTCGAAAATGTCAGATTGAATGCTTTCATAATCGACCCAGGCGGTCGTGTTGGTGAACGCATAAATTTCCAGCGGCACCCCGTCTGACGTTGGCGCGAGCTGCCGTACCATCAGCGTCATCCCCTTATGAATACCCGGATGCGAGCGCAGATAGACCTGAAGGTAGGCGCGGAACGTGCCTAAATTCGTCAGGCGGCGGCCATTCAGCGGTGAGGTCAGGTCGGATTCGGACTGTGCGTTGTGCTGCTCCAGTTCGCTCTTTTTATTCTGAATATAAGGCGACAGTAATTTGCTGCGCAGCAATCGTGTCTGTTCGTCTTCCGTCATAAAATGCACGCTGGTGGTATCGATATTGATACTGCGCTTGATGCGCCTTCCCCCTGATTCTGACATCGAACGCCAGTTTTTGAAGGAATCGGACACCAGCGAGTAGGTGGGTATGGTGGTGACGGTATTGTCCCAGTTTTTCACCTTCACCGTTGTCAGCCCGATGTCGATAACGGCGCCATCAGCGCCGTATTTCGGCATTTCGAGCCAGTCTCCCAGCGTTAGCATATCGTTGGCGGAGAGTTGGATGCCTGCGACCAATCCCATAATCGGATCTTTAAACACCAACATCAGCACGGCGGCCATCGCACCTAGCCCACTGATCAGAATCAGCGGCGATTTCCCGATGAGCAGCGACACCACCATAATACTGATGACGATGGTGGCAATCAGTTTCAGGCTCTGGAAGATACCGCGTAGCGGCAACTGTGCCGCGACTTTGGTTCGGGCGGAAACGTTGAGCAGAACGTCGAGCAGTGAGAACAGGGACAGCAGCGCAAAAATCATGATCCACACCTGAGAGCAGATGATGAGCGCTTCACGGGTTTCACTCTGCGAGGGAAGCCATACAAAGACCTGAATATTGAGGATCACCCCTTGCAGCAAGAAGGCCAGCCGATTAAACAGGTTGTGTTGCGTTAACGCCTGTTTCCACCCGTGCCCCTCGGTTTTTCCTGGCTTATTGAGTGAACGCAGCACCATTCTTTTCAGCACAACCTGATGCAAAATCAGATGAATGACGGCAGAAATGAGCAATATCAGCCCAAGAACAATCAGTAACGCAATGATGCTAGCGTGTTGTATTCCGGCTTCTCTCAGCCACAGCGCGAGATTTTGTTGCATGCGTTCTCCTTTATTCCAATGAATCTGTCGTGCATTAACACGATGTGGCTTTAAGGCTAAGGATTTAGCGCCCCCAGTCAACCTTTTGTATTCTCTGGGATCGTCGTGTTAGGAAGCGGTGAGCGATATAGGGAAGCGCTGAGGGGAACATTGCGGGCAAAAAAAAGCCAGTCGCATAGCAACTGGCTTGATTATCACATTACCCCTGAGGGCAGCGATGAGGGATTACAGCTTGTCTGCGTTTTCAGACAGGTACTTCGCTACGCCGTCTGGTGACGCGCCCATACCGGATTTGCCTTTTTCCCACTGTGCCGGACATACTTCGCCGTGCTCTTCGTGGAATTGCAGGGCATCAACGGTACGCAGCATTTCATCGATGTTACGACCCAGCGGCAGATCGTTCACCACCTGGTGACGAACTACGCCGCTTTTGTCGATCAGGAAAGAACCACGCAGTGCAACACCGGCTTCTGGGTGCTCAATGCCGTAGGCCTTCTGGATTTCGCGCTTAATGTCAGCAACCATCGCGTATTGCACTTCGCCGATGCCGCCTTTGTCCACAGGGGTTTTACGCCATGCGTTGTGAACAAACTCGGAGTCGAAGGACACGCCAACCACTTCCACACCGCGTTTCTTGAACTCGGCATAGCGGTGATCGAAAGCAATCAGCTCTGACGGACAAACGAAGGTGAAGTCCATCGGCCAGAAGAAGATCACGGCAGCTTTACCGTTGATGTGCTTCTTCAGGTTGAAATTTTCGACGATTTCGCCACTGCCTAAAACGGCAGCTGCGGTGAAGTCTGGGGCTTGACGAGTTACCAGGACCATAATTACTCCTGTAGATAGCGGTTAATGATCGGATGATATAAAAAACAGCGACTAGTATAGGGACTCTACCTGAGTGAATACAGGCAAAGAGACCAATCAATGAGATAGTTTCTGTCTATTGAACTCATCGCTATTTCCTTTCAAGGGGCTAGATTAACCCTTTTGATGGAAAGGACAATACCCGTCATACTTCAAGCTGCTTGTGCGTTGGCTACTCTTAAATACTCGGCCCGTCGTGGGCCTCGCCCTAAAGGGCCGCTGCAAGCAGCGTTCAAATCTGCTCCCGGCAGATTTGTCACCCCCAGTCACTTACTCATGTAAGCTCCTGGGGATTCGTGCGCTTGCCGCGTTACAAGGCCATAAATGGGCCTTGCCCTAAAGGGTCAACGCAGAGCGTTGTTCAAAACGCTAACGTTTTGTCACGCAACTCGAATTATTTAGGGTATACGTCGCGTAGAAAAACGGAAAAATTGCGATCTTACAACTGTTGCGCTTTCGCTAATTGCATCATCCGTGGATAAAACTGCCAGAAGAGTATTTCAAATTGGTGATAGTGCTGCTCGATATCCTGAAAAGAACCGGATAGTGCCGCGAGTTTTGGGCGGCGTACTGACATTCTGTGCAGCACATCGGCGATAAACGGCAGCTCTGCATAGCGCGTCATCCAGCGCTCCGGCCAGAGATAGCGATTCAGGTTCTGAAAACGTTCAGGCGTGTGCGCCAGATGTGGTTCGATTTGTGACTGCGCGCCGTCAATAAAGGTTTGCAGGGGGGTATCCGGTACCAGCTGTAGCCAGTGCCGTGCAAGGTAATGATCCCACAGTACATCCAACGTGATTGGCGCAACGCGGCGGAATTCATCGCTGAAATACTGACGCGCCTGTTTGACTTCCGGCAGGCTGTCGGTCAGTGAATCAACACGGCGATGCAGGCGGATACCGTCGACGATTTCGTCAGCATAGCTATCCTGCGGGTTGCCGCGCACGAAATCCGCCATCAGATTACCTAATAGGGAGCTGTCGGCCAGCGTGGCCAAATGGAGGTGAGCAAGAAAATTCATCGTGACAGTATATACCTTTTCTATTGGATATAATGCATTCCATGACTTAGGTGCTTATTTCTTGCAGCCATGCGCTTGCGGCTCTAGACTAGGCCGCCCATTTTTAATGTATTAACAGCTAAGTGAATTGCCATGCGTGTTGCCGATTTTTCGTTTGAACTTCCTGAATCATTGATTGCCCATTATCCACAAGCGGAACGCAGTGGTTGTCGCCTGCTATCGCTGGATGGGCCAACGGGAAATCTGACGCACGGCGTGTTTACCGATTTGCTGGATAAACTGAATCCCGGCGATCTGCTGGTGTTCAACAACACGCGCGTGATTCCGGCTCGTCTGTTTGGCCGTAAAGCCAGCGGCGGTAAGCTGGAAGTGCTGGTGGAACGTGTGCTGGATGAACACCGGGTGCTGGCGCACGTTCGGGCGTCCAAAGCGCCGAAACCAGGCACTGCGCTACTGCTGGGCGATGATGAGAGCGTCAAAGCCACGATGGCCGCTCGCCACGATGCGCTATTTGAGCTGCATTTCGATGACTCTCGCGATGTCCTGTCGATTCTGAATGATATCGGCCACATGCCGTTGCCGCCTTATATCGACAGACCTGATGAAGACGCCGACCGCGAGCTTTATCAGACCGTATATAGCCAGCGTCCGGGCGCTGTAGCCGCGCCGACGGCAGGTTTACACTTTGATGAACCGATGCTGGCCACGTTACGCGAGAAGGGCATCGAAATGGCGTTCGTGACGCTGCACGTGGGAGCGGGGACGTTCCAGCCCGTACGCGTCGATACGATCGAAGATCACATCATGCATGCCGAATATGCTGAAGTGCCGCAGGACGTCGTTGATGCTGTGCTGGCGTGCAAAGCGCGGGGAAACCGCGTGATCGCCGTTGGCACCACTTCGGTGCGCTCGCTGGAAAGCGCCGCACAGGCCAGCCAGAACGCGCCAATCGAACCGTTCTTCGGCGATACCAAAATTTTTATCTATCCGGGTTATCACTACCGCATTATCGATGCGCTGGTGACCAACTTTCATTTACCCGAATCGACGTTAATCATGCTGGTGTCGGCCTTTGCCGGTTACCAGAGCACGATGTCTGCCTATCGCGAAGCCGTGGCAGAGCAGTATCGTTTTTTCAGCTACGGTGATGCGATGTTTATTACGCATAACCCGATGGCCGAACAGGAAAAAGTGGGATAAACCCGGTTTTCTGCACACTAGCGATGCCACAGACCACGCTCTGTCAGGCATTAATACATCATTACCATCAGACTGTTTTTCTGATGCCGGAGGTTAAGTGAAGTACGAATTACAAACAACGGACGGCCGTGCGCGACGCGGTAGATTGATTTTTGAACGTGGCGTAGTGGAAACCCCAGCTTTTATGCCCGTGGGAACTTACGGCACGGTGAAAGGCATGACGCCGGAAGAAGTAAAAGAGACCGGCGCGCAGATCCTGCTCGGTAACACGTTCCACTTGTGGCTGCGTCCCGGCCAGGAAATTATGAAGCTGCACGGCGATCTGCATGATTTCATGCAGTGGCACGGTCCGATTTTGACGGACTCCGGCGGTTTTCAGGTGTTCAGCCTCGGTGATATTCGCAAAATTACCGAACAGGGCGTGCATTTCCGTAACCCAATCAACGGAGATTCGATTTTCCTTAGCCCGGAAAAATCAATGGAAATTCAGCACGATCTCGGTTCTGACATCGTGATGATCTTTGATGAGTGTACGCCGTATCCTGCCGACTGGGATTACGCCAAGCGCTCGATGGAGATGTCACTGCGCTGGGCGAAACGCAGCCGCCAGCGTTTTGATGAGCTGGAGAATAAAAACGCGCTGTTCGGCATTATTCAGGGAAGTGTTTACGAAGATTTACGTGATGTATCCGTAAAAGGGCTGGTAGACATTGGCTTTGATGGGTACGCTGTGGGCGGTTTAGCAGTGGGCGAACCGAAAGAAGACATGCACCGCATTCTGGAGCACGTTTGTCCGCAGATCCCTGAAGATAAACCGCGCTATTTGATGGGGGTTGGCAAGCCGGAAGACCTGGTTGAAGGCGTTCGTCGCGGTGTCGATATGTTTGACTGCGTGATGCCAACGCGCAATGCCCGTAACGGGCATCTCTTCGTGACCGATGGCGTGGTAAAAATCCGTAATGCGAAGTATAAAGACGACGTGAATCCGCTGGATGAACACTGTGATTGCTACACGTGTCGCAATTATAGCCGCGCCTACTTGCATCATCTTGACCGTTGCAACGAAATACTCGGAGCACGACTCAATACCATTCATAACTTGCGTTATTATCAGCGTTTAATGGCGGGTTTACGTCAGGCCATTGAAGAGGGTAAATTAGAGCACTTTGTGGTGGATTTTTACCAGCGGATAGGCAAACCCATTCCGCCGCTGGCTGAAAAAGACGTTGCCGCAAGCAACTGAAGCCCGTTTGCTATGAATTGCATTTTGCTGTGAAGCGTTTTTACGATTGTAAGGTTGATAATTTATCTTTTTGATAGCTTATCTTTTGACAAAAAAGAGGATATTTAAATGAGTCTTTTCATCTCCGATGCTGTAGCTGCAACTGGCGCTCCGGCTCAGGGAAGCCCGTACTCTCTGGTTATTATGCTGGCCGTTTTTGGTCTGATTTTCTACTTTATGATCCTGCGTCCTCAGCAAAAACGCGCCAAGGAACACAAAAAGTTAATGGATTCTATCAGCAAGGGTGATGAAGTATTAACGACCGGTGGTCTGGTTGGTCGCGTGACTAAAGTGTCCGAAACTGGCTATATTGCGATTGCGTTGAATGAAACCAATGAAGTGGTTATCAAACGTGATTTCGTGGCTGCCGTGCTGCCGAAGGGCACGATTAAGGCCCTGTAATTTCCGATTTTCCCGAAGGGAACTGCCGTGTTAAATCGTTATCCTTTGTGGAAGTACCTGATGCTGGTCGTGGTGTTGTTTGTCGGCCTGCTCTACGCACTTCCTAACCTATATGGTGAGGATCCGGCGGTACAAGTTACTGGCGCGCGGGGAACCGCCGCCAGCGAAACGACGCTGATCCAAGTCCAGAATGTCTTAAAAGAACAAAATATTGCCAGCAAGTCGATTGCACTGGAAGACGGTGCAATTCTGGCTCGCTTCTCTAACCCTGATATTCAGCTCCGCGCGCGTGAAGCACTCGTTAATGAGCTGGGCGAAAAATTCGTCGTCGCACTTAACCTGGCACCTGCCACGCCAACCTGGCTGCGGTTGTTAGGTGCTGAGCCGATGAAATTGGGGCTTGACCTGCGCGGCGGCGTTCATTTCCTGATGGAAGTGGATATGGATACGGCGCTGGGTAAACTGCAAGAACAAACTATGGACTCTTTGCGCAGCGATCTGCGTGAGAAGAACATTCCTTATGCCTCCGTGCGCAAGATTGATAATTACGGTGTCGAAATTCGTTTCCGTGATGCGCAAACGCGTGATGACGGCATTAACTATCTGACGTCCCGCCATCGCAATCTGGTTCTCAGCAGCAGCGGTAGCAACCTGCTACGTGCGGTGATGTCTGACGAACGTCTGCGTGAAGCGCGTGAATACGCTGTACAGCAGAACATCAATATCCTGCGTAACCGTGTGAACCAACTCGGCGTTGCCGAACCGTTGGTACAACGTCAGGGCGCTGATCGCATCGTCGTTGAGTTACCGGGTATTCAGGACACGGCGCGCGCGAAAGAAATTCTTGGTGCAACCGCTACGCTGGAATTCCGTCTGGTCAACAGTAATGCTGATGCGACCGCAGCGGCGAACGGCCGCGTGCCGGGCGACTCTGAAGTGAAGAACATGCGTGACGGCTCACCGGTGGTGCTGTTCAAGCGCGTGATTCTGACGGGCGACCATATTACCGATTCGACATCAAGTACGGATGAATATAATCAGCCTCAGGTGAATATTTCTCTGGACAGCGCGGGTGGCAACACCATGTCCAACTTCACCAAAGACAGTATCGGCAAGCTGATGGCGACGCTGTTTGTAGAATACAAAGACAGCGGCAAGAAAGATGCGACAGGCCGTTCGGTGCTGGAAAAACACGAAGAAGTGATCAACGTGGCGACGATTCAGTCGCGACTGGGTAACAGCTTCCGTATTACTGGTATTGATAATCCGAACGAAGCGCGTCAGCTTTCTCTGCTGCTGCGTGCGGGTGCGCTGATTGCTCCAATTCAGATCGTGGAAGAACGTACGATTGGGCCTACGCTGGGGATGCAAAACATCACTCAGGGGCTGGAAGCCTGTTTGTGGGGCTTGATCGCATCGATCCTCTTTATGGTCTTCTTCTATAAGAAATTTGGTGTCATTGCGACCAGTGCACTGGTTGCTAACCTGGTATTGATTGTCGGGGTTATGTCGCTGTTGCCAGGGGCAACGCTGACTATGCCGGGTATCGCGGGTATCGTGCTTACGCTGGCGGTTGCCGTGGATGCTAACGTACTGATTAACGAACGTATCAAGGAAGAACTCAGTAATGGTCGCTCTGTGCAACAGGCCATTCATGAGGGCTATAAAGGGGCATTCAGCTCGATTGTTGATGCGAACGTCACGACGTTGATTAAAGTCATCATCCTGTATGCGGTAGGTACCGGTTCTATCAAAGGGTTTGCTATCACGACTGCGATTGGGATTGCGACCTCAATGTTTACGGCGATCGTCGGTACTCGTGCCATCGTTAACCTGCTTTACGGCGGTAAACGCATCAACAAGCTGTCTATCTGAGGAGTGCGTTGTGGCACAGGAACAGGAATACAACATTGAACAACTAAACCATGGGCGTAAAGTCTATGATTTCATGCGCTGGGACACATTGGCATTTGCCATTTCCACCCTGCTGATCATTGCTTCTATCGCGATTATGGGTGTTCGTGGTTTTAACTGGGGACTCGATTTTACCGGTGGTACGGTGATTGAGATTAACCTTGAAAAACCGATCGATCTTGATGTCTTGCGTAGTTCGTTAGAGACCTCTGGGTTTTCAGAGCCGCAGGTACAGAATTTCGGTAGCAGTCGTGATGTGATGGTACGTATGCCACCGGTTTCTGGCAGCGAGAACGAAGCGCTCGGTAACAAAGTGCTGAAGGTGGTGAATGATACCTTCCAGCAGCATGCGACGGTGAAACGTATTGAATTCGTCGGGCCGAGCGTGGGAAGCGATTTGGCACAGGCGGGCGCACTGGCGCTGCTGTCTGCGTTGATTGCTATCCTCATTTATATCGGTTTTCGTTTTGAATGGCGTCTGGCGTTGGGGGCTGTACTGGCTTTGGGGCACGATGTGATCATCACGATGGGGCTGTTGTCTCTGTTTTCTATTGAGATTGACCTAACGATCATTGCGTCGCTGATGTCGGTAATTGGTTATTCACTTAACGATAAGATCGTGGTATCTGACCGTATTCGTGAGAACTTCCGCAAGGTTCGTCGTGGGACACCTTACGAAATCACCAACATTTCACTGACGCAGACGCTTCACCGTACCATTATCACATCAGCCACCACGTTGGCGATGATCGTGATCCTCATGGTCTTCGGTGGCGCCTTGTTGCACGGCTTCTCGTTGACGATGTTTATTGGTGTGATCATCGGTACGATCTCTTCCATCTATGTTTCTTCTGCTCTTGCACTGAAACTGGGTATGAAGCGTGAACACCTGATCGTTCAGAAAGTGGAAAAAGAAGGGGCGGACCAACCGTCTATCCTGCCTTAATCTGCCGACTGTAAACATAAAAAACCCCGCGTCGCTGCGGGGTTTTTTGCATCTTAGCGTCAGGAAGTTCGTTTGCTAGGGGGACTCTGTGGCGGCAACAGGAGGCGGACTTTGTATCTCCTGAACCTGATGCAAACGAACAAAACCGAGTTCTTCCGGTGGCAAACCGCTCAGGCGTAATTCAATAATCGCTTCGGCTTTGGGTAACAGCGTGGGGGAGACGATAAAAGACTGCGTTTGTGTGTCGCCGACTAAAGGCTGGCCACTCACCGGGTCGAGCCGTCCCCAGTCAAGCTGTGCACCAAAGGCTGGCAATCCTTTCGCATCAAGTGTGCGAATATGCAGTAATGCACTTGTTCCGTTCGCTTCCGTTTCGATATTACGTAACGATACGCTGAGTCTGCCAATGTTGCTTTCCAGCATTGTGCTGGTTTGCGCTGCGGGCAGTAAATAAACGCCAGAGGTGGATTGAGAATTCAACGCATTTTGTCGCTCTAATGCCGTAGCTTGATCGGTCAGCGTTTGTAATTGCTGGTTTAGCTGACCTATCTGATTCTGTAGCTTTGGCATCTGGCGCTGTTCGGCGCACCCTGCGAGCAAAAGTAGTGCTGGCAGGAAGGTCAGTACGCGATATCGGGTTCTCATATCTGTGGTTCCCCTTTCGATGTTTTATTCATTGATCCGTTGATCCCTGTTGCTGAGTTTAGCCGCGATTAAGCCTAAGTCATAGGTGAGACAGCTTTTTTCATCCTATTACCGGGAGAGATGCGAAACCCTTCGCAACGTGATTCAGGAGTTTTGGTTAGTCCGTTAATTCAGGGTAAACTGTCTCTACGTTAAGGATTACTGGTCAGGACACATCATGCATTGCCCGTTTTGCTCCGCTGTTGATACCAAAGTCATTGATTCCCGTCTGGTCGGCGAAGGTTCTCAAGTACGCCGTCGTCGGCAGTGTCTGGTTTGTCATGAACGCTTCACCACGTTTGAAGTGGCTGAACTGGTGATGCCGCGAGTCATCAAAAGCAATGAAGTACGCGAGCCTTTTAATGAAGATAAATTGCGTAGCGGCATGCTGAAAGCGCTGGAAAAAAGGCCGGTAAGCTCTGATGACGTCGAAATGGCGATTAATCACATCAAATCTCATCTTCGTGCGACCGGAGAACGTGAAGTTACGACCAAGATGGTCGGCAATCTGGTGATGGAAGCGCTGAGAAAACTGGATAAAGTGGCGTATATCCGCTTTGCATCGGTGTATCGCAGCTTTGAAGATATCCGCGAATTTGGCGAAGAAATCGCGCGTTTGCAGGATTAAGCCGTGTCGATTTGAGAGAGATAAGAGGTTTGGGAATGAGCGTTTTTCAGGGAAACGGCCACGTGCCACAGGATGAATTATACATGGCGCGGGCGTTAGAGCTGGCGCGCCGTGGGCGCTTTACGACGGCCCCCAACCCCAATGTTGGCTGTGTGATCGTGCGTGATGGCGAAATTGTCGGTGAAGGCTATCATTTCCGTGCTGGTGAACCTCATGCTGAAGTTCATGCGTTGAGAATGGCAGGGGAGCGCGCACGTGACGCGACGGTCTACGTCACGCTGGAGCCATGCAGCCATCATGGCCGAACGCCGCCTTGTGCCGATGCGTTGGTTGCTGCTGGTGTTTCCCGTGTGGTTGCCGCGATGCAGGATCCCAATCCGCAGGTCGCGGGCCGTGGCTTACATCGCTTACAGCAAGCGGGGATCGCCGTCAGTCATGGTTTGATGATGGCTGAAGCAGAGAAAGTGAATGTCGGCTTTCTGAAACGTATGCGGACGGGCTTTCCTTACGTGCAGCTCAAAATGGCGGCGTCTTTGGATGGGCGCACTGCGATGGCGTCGGGAGAAAGCCAGTGGATTACCTCACCGCAGGCGCGGCAGGATGTGCAGCGTTTTCGCGCGGAGAGTGCAGCGATTCTGAGCAGCAGTGCCACGGTGTTAGCTGACGATCCCTCTCTTACTGTGCGGTGGTCAGAGCTGGGCGCCGATGTGCAGACACGTTATTCAGAAGCCGATCTCAGGCAGCCTGTTCGAGTGATTGTGGACAGCCAGCAGCGCGTCACGCCGCAGCATCGGATGGTTAGCCAACCCGGCCAGACCTGGCTGGCGCGTGTACAAGCGGATGAACAGACGTGGCCACAGGGTGTCGAACAGGTCACATTACCGCAGCACAATGGCGGCGTTGATCTGGTGGCACTGATGATGATACTGGGGAGACGCCAGATTAACTCCGTTTGGGTCGAGGCCGGAGCCAGTTTGGCTGGTGCGCTGCTGAATGCTGGCGTCGTTGATGAACTCATCGTTTATCTTGCGCCAAAACTGCTGGGTGAAAACGCTCGCTCGCTGTGCCTCTTGCCAGGACTTGATCAACTGTCTCAGACTCCGGAATTCGATATCGCAGACGTTCGCCATATTGGCCCAGATTTGCGATTGCGCCTGAAGCCTAAATTCTGATGTGTATGTAAATACGTGGTGCTGGTCCGACAAAACCGGATACGTGCCAACAAAAATTATGATAGAATCCGCCCCCCCTGCGGGCCATAAAGACCAGATACAAGGAAAGCTATGAACGTTATCGAAGGTGTTGTTGCTACTCCTGATGCCCGTGTGGCGATTGCGATTGCGCGTTTTAACCATTTTATTAACGACAGCCTGCTGGAAGGTGCGGTTGATGCATTGAAACGCATCGGTCAGGTTAAAGACGAAAATATCACCGTTGTTTGGGTGCCGGGTGCTTACGAACTGCCATTGACGGTTCGTGCGCTGACCAAAAGCACGAAAAATGGCGGGTATGATGCCGTTATTGCCTTGGGAACGGTTATCCGTGGTGGAACAGCGCATTTTGAATTTGTTGCTGGTGAATGTAGCTCTGGCCTGTCCTCCGTTGCGATGGACAGCGAAATCCCTGTTGCTTTCGGCGTTCTGACGACGGAAAGCATTGAACAGGCGATTGAGCGCGCTGGCACGAAAGCGGGGAACAAAGGTGCAGAAGCTGCCCTGACCGCGCTAGAAATGATTAATGTATTGAAAGCGATTAAGTAAGCCTGATTAAGTAAGGGGAATTCCGTGAAACCTGCTGCTCGTCGCCGCGCTCGTGAATGTGCGGTTCAAGCGCTTTACTCCTGGCAGTTATCTAAAAATGATATTGCCGATGTTGAACACCAATTCCTGAGCGAGCAGGATGTCAAAGATGTCGACATTACCTATTTCCGTGAATTGCTGGCGGGGGTTGCCACTCAGGCTGAGAAGCTTGATCAACTGATGGCACCTTTCCTGTCTCGTCAAATTGAGGAATTGGGACAGGTTGAGAAAGCGATTCTGCGTTTGGCGATGTTTGAGCTGAGCAAGCGCGAAGATGTTCCTTACAAGGTGGCGATTAATGAGGCCATCGAACTGGCTAAAGTCTTCGGCGCTGAAGATAGCCATAAGTTTGTAAATGGCGTGCTGGACAAAGCTGCTCCGAGCGTACGGAAAGGCAAGAAGTAAAATGAATCGAATCAGGGCCGGATATCCGGCCCTGATCGCTTTTGAATGATAGGCTGGCTGGAAAGGTTATGGTTGAAGGTGAGTTTGACCTTATTGCCCGCTATTTTAATCGGGTCCGAAGTTCACGTCGCGATGTTGAGTTAGGCATTGGTGATGACTGTGCGTTACTGACGGTGGCAGATAAGCAGATGCTGGCAGTCAGTACCGACACGCTGGTATCTGGCGTTCATTTCCTACCCGATATCGATCCCGCCGATCTGGGTTACAAATCTCTGGCGGTCAATTTAAGCGATCTGGCTGCAATGGGAGCCGATCCTGCCTGGCTTTCTCTAGCCATTACCCTACCTCAAAGTAATAGTCAGTGGCTGGCCGCGTATAGCGACAGTTTGTTTGAGCTACTTGATTACTATGGTATGCAGTTGGTTGGCGGAGATACGACGCGTGGCCCACTGAGCCTGACGCTGACTATCCACGGTCTGGTGCCTGCGGGTCGGGCGTTGACGCGTCGCGGGGCCAGAATTGGCGACTGGATCTATGTTACGGGTTCATTAGGCGACAGCGCTGCCGGTCTGGCTATCCTACAGAATACGCTGCACGTTGATGATGAAGAGGCACGTCAGGGATTGATCCTGCGTCATCTGCGACCTCAGCCCAGAATCCTGCAAGGTCAGGCGCTGCGCGATCTGGCCAGTTCGGCTATCGATCTTTCCGACGGTCTCATTTCCGATCTACAGCATATACTTAAAGCCAGCGAGTGCGGTGCGCGTATTAATCTGGACGCGATTCCACAATCTGATTGGCTGCGGGGCTGTGTTGATGAAGAACAGGCATTGCGCTGGGCGCTATCTGGCGGCGAAGACTATGAGCTGTGTTTTACCGTGCCGGAAATTAACCGCGGTGCGCTGGAGCTTGCTTTGGGGCATCTCGGTGCTGGCTACACCTGTATCGGGCAAATCGGACCTTCATCTGAAGGGGTTCGCTTTTTCAGGGATAATAAAGCGACCGAGCTGAACTGGAAGGGGTATGACCATTTTAGCGAGCAAAACTGATTCCGCGAGTAAGACGAAAGGCGCTGAGGTGGCAAAACGCCGTCTACGGCTGAGTAACCCGTGGCACCTGCTGGCGACGGGATTGGGTAGTGGTCTATCTCCCTGGATGCCGGGCACGGTAGGGTCGCTGGCGGCGATCCCTCTGTGGTATCTCATGTCCTTCCTGCCGCTTGAATTGTATTCGCTGCTGGTCATGCTGAGCATTTGTATCGGTGTTTACCTGTGTCATCAGACGGCGAAAGATATGGGCGTTCACGATCACGGCAGCATCGTCTGGGACGAATTTGTCGGTATGTGGATTACCCTGATGGCGATTCCGGCGGATAAGTGGCAGTGGGTGGCGGCTGGATTTGTCGTTTTCCGCTGTCTGGATATTTGGAAACCCTGGCCGATTCGTTGGTTTGATCGCAACGTGCATGGCGGTATGGGAATCATGATCGATGATATTGTCGCAGGGGTGATCTCGGCGGGAATTATCTATTTTATTGGTCATCACTGGCCGATATTCTGATGTCATAACGCGATTGAATCGGGGCCATGAGCCCCGATTATCGTGAGTCGCTTATGCCATCCACTGCGTTATTCTGCGCTCGATACCGGCTGCATCCAGACCCAGATCGGCACGGATTTCTTCCTGTGAACCTTGCGGAATAAAGACGTCCGGTAGCCCGATGTTCAGCACCGAGACGGCAAGGCGCTTCGCCATCAGGAATTCATTCACGCCGCTTCCCGCGCCGCCCATGATCGCATTTTCTTCCAGCGTCACAAACGTGCTGTGGGACTGTGCCAACTCTTCCAGTAACGCTTCATCCAGTGGCTTCACAAAACGCATATCGACGAGGGTGGCGTTTAACTGCTCTGCCGCAACTTGTGCTTCTGGCAATAGCGTACCGAAGTTCAGAATCGCGATCGTTTCTCCCTGACGGCGCACCACGCCTTTACCAATCGGCAGTTCTGAGAGCGGCGTCAGTTCAGTACCTGTACCGTTTCCTCGCGGGTAACGCACCGCTGTTGGGCCTTTATGGTAGTGATAGCCCGTGTGCAGCATCTGGCGGCACTCATTTTCATCGCTGGGCGTCATGATGATCATGTTTGGGATACAGCGTAAGAAAGAGAGATCGAACGCTCCCTGATGCGTTTGCCCGTCCGCACCAACAATACCGCCGCGATCGATAGCAAACAGAACCGGTAGGTTCTGGATCGCCACATCGTGGATAACCTGATCGTAGGCACGTTGCAGGAACGTCGAGTAAATGGCGACAACCGGGCGATAGCCGCCAACTGCCAGACCGGCAGCAAATGTGACAGCATGCTGTTCGGCGATTGCCACGTCAAAATATTGCTGCGGGTAATCGCGGGAGAACTGCACCATGCCGGAGCCTTCGCGCATCGCTGGCGTGATCGCCATAAGCTTGCTGTCCTTGGCTGCCGTTTCCTGTAGCCATTGACCGAAGATTTTAGAATAGGTGGGTTGAGCGCCTTCCTTGCTTTTCGGCAATGTGCCGCTGGCTGGATCGAATTTTGGCACCGCATGCCAACTGATCGGATCCTGTTCGGCAGGGGCATAGCCTTTGCCTTTTTTCGTCATGATATGCAGGAGCTGCGGGCCTTTCAGGCTGCGCATGTTTTTCAATGTATGCGCCAGCGCCTGAACGTCATGGCCATCGACCGGACCAATATAATTAAAACCCAGCTCTTCAAATAACGTACCCGGCACGACCATGCCTTTAAGATGCTCTTCGGTACGCTTCACCAGCTCTTTGATTGGCGGCAGGCCAGATAAGACCTTTTTCCCGCCTTCGCGCAGGCTGGCATAGAGCTTGCCGGACAGCAGTTGTGCCAGGTGGTTGTTCAAGGCACCGACGTTTTCCGAAATCGACATTTCGTTGTCGTTCAGCACAACCAGCAGGTCGGAGCGGATGTCACCCGCATGGTTCATCGCCTCAAAGGCCATCCCCGCGGTAATCGCGCCATCACCGATTACACAAACCGTACGGCGTCCTTTGCCTTCACGCTCGGCCGCAACGGCCATACCCAGCCCGGCACTGATTGAGGTGGACGAATGCCCGACGCTTAGTACGTCATAGTCGCTTTCATCGCGCCACGGAAAAGGGTGCAAACCGCCTTTTTGGCGGATCGTTGAAATACGATCGCGACGACCCGTCAGGATCTTGTGCGGATAAGCCTGATGGCCGACATCCCATACCAGATGATCGAAAGGGGTGTTGTAGACATAATGCAGGGCAACCGTTAATTCAACCGTCCCTAATCCTGAAGCAAAATGGCCGCTTGAACGGCTGACGCTGTCCAGCAGGTATTGGCGCAGCTCATCGCACAGCTTCGGCAGGCTATCTTTCGGCAACAGTCGAAGTTCATCCGGTGTTTCCACTAACGCCAATGTAGGGTACTTCGCGGTATCAAAACTCATAGAGACTCATTAGGTAATTACTTATCGCGTTCAACGATGAAATTCGCCAGCGCTTGTAGTGGGGCAATATTCAGGGGGATCGGACTGGATGCGACGAGATCGTCCAGCGATGCCAGTGATTCCTGATAAAGCTCCTGTGCTTTTTTTCGTGCGTTCTCTAACCCCAGCAGGCTGGGATAGGTGCTTTTACCTAACTGCTGGTCTGCACCCTGACGTTTGCCTGTTGTCGCGCTGTCGCCAACAACATCGAGAATATCGTCCTGAACCTGAAAGGCGAGCCCAATCGCGTCAGCGTAGCGATCCAGATGGGGCAAGGCGGCGCGTCCTGTGTCACCGGCGGCCAGTGCGCCTAGTCGAACGGCTGCGCGAATCAAGGCGCCAGTTTTGTGGCGGTGAATGCGCTCTAACGCAGTCAGATCGACCTGATGACCTTCCGCTTCCAGGTCGAAAGCCTGCCCGCCGCACATGCCCGCGACCCCGCTGGCGTGCGCCAATTCTGAGAGCATCGCCAGCCGATCGCGATCGGAGACCTGTGGCATCGGCGCGTCGGCCAGAATGGAGAACGCCAACGTTTGCAGGGCATCCCCCGCCAGAATGGCATTGGCTTCGCCAAATTTGATATGGCAGGTTGGCTGTCCGCGGCGTAAATCGTCGTCGTCCATCGCTGGCAGATCGTCATGAATCAGTGAGTAGGCATGGATACATTCTACTGCCGCAGCAGGGGCATCCAGGCTTTCTAACGACATGCCAAACAGTTCACCTGTAGTATAAACCAGAAACGGGCGCAGGCGTTTGCCCCCTAAGAGTGAGCCATACTCCATCGCATTGACCAGTGGACTACTCTGAAAGGGGAGGCTGGCGATGAAATGGCCCAACATACGGTTAGTGCGTTGGTAATGCGCATTCAGTTGCGTGCTGAAATCGGTCATAGCGCGTCATTATCCGGCGTGAACGGTGACAGCGGGGCATTGGGATCGTCGCTCAGCAGGATTTGTACGCGCTGTTCCGCCTGTTGCAGTTTTTGCTGACCCTGACGAGCGAGCTGGATGCCATGCTCAAATTCATTTAGCGCATCATCCAGCGGCAGTTCGCCTGATTCGAGGTGGGTAACGATTTTTTCCAGTTCGTTCAGCGAGCTTTCAAAGCTGACTGGCTGCTCGGTCTTCTTAGGCATAGTGGTTTCAGAATCCTGGTGTTATACGCCGTTGGCTTGTGGCGGCAGAGCGTGGTGTTGCGTTTGGTCATCCGTGGATGCGCAACAATTATACGGTTAAAGCGCACAGTATATCTTCATATAATGATATACTCCGCGCTCTGGATGCTATTGGTAAAATCATCTCTGTTCCGCTGATTTTACCGATAACGTGATTTTAGTGCTCAGGGTAAATTTATTTACGCCTTTCTGACCAAGTAACGACAGCCACCATGAAGTTTATCATTAAATTGTTCCCGGAAATCACCATCAAGAGCCAATCTGTGCGGTTGCGCTTTATCAAGATTCTAACCGGAAACATTCGCAACGTATTAAAACACTATGATGAAACGCTGGCGGTTGTCCGTCACTGGGATCATATCGAAGTTCGGGCCAAAGACGAAAGCCAGCGTTCAGCAATTCGTGATGCGCTGACGAGAATTCCGGGTATTCACCATATTCTGGAAGTGGAAGATCACGCCTACACCGACGTGCACAATATCTTTGAACAGGCGCTGGCGCTGTATCGTGAGCAGTTGGAAGGCAAGACATTTTGTGTGCGGGTGAAACGCCGCGGTAAGCATGAATTTAGTTCACAGGACGTAGAGCGCTACGTCGGCGGTGGTCTGAACCAGCATATTGAAACGGCGCGAGTCAATCTCACTGCGCCGCAGGTGACTGTGCATCTGGAAATCGAGCAGGACCGTTTGCTGCTGATTAAAGGACGTTATGAAGGGATCGGCGGCTTCCCGATCGGTACGCAGGAAGATGTGCTGTCGCTGATTTCCGGTGGTTTCGACTCTGGCGTATCCAGCTATATGCTGATGCGTCGCGGGTGTCGCGTGCATTACTGCTTCTTTAACCTTGGCGGTGCGGCACACGAGATTGGTGTGAAACAGGTCGCACACTATCTGTGGAATCGTTTTGGTAGCTCACACCGAGTACGCTTTATTGCGATTGACTTCGATCCTGTTGTCGGTGAAATTCTGGAGAAGGTTGACGATGGCCAGATGGGCGTCGTATTGAAGCGCATGATGGTGCGCGCGGCCTCCAAAATTGCTGAGCGTTATGGTGTTCAGGCGCTGGTGACCGGTGAAGCGTTAGGGCAGGTTTCCAGCCAGACGTTGACCAACCTGCGTTTGATCGATAATGCCTCCGATACGCTGATTCTGCGTCCGCTGATTTCTCATGATAAAGAACACATTATCAAACAGGCTCGCGAACTGGGAACGGAAGATTTCGCCAAAACGATGCCGGAATATTGCGGTGTGATCTCGAAAAGCCCGACGGTGAAAGCGGTAAAAGCGAAGATTGAGGCCGAAGAAAGCCACTTTGATTTTGCTATTCTGGAGCGTGTGGTGAGCGAAGCGCGGAATATTGATATCCGTGAGATCGCTGAACAGACCAAGCAAGAAGTGGTTGAAGTCGAAACGGTCGCGTCGTTTGCCCCAACCGACGTGCTGCTGGATATCCGTGCGCCGGATGAACAGGACGATAAGCCGCTTGAGCTGGATCAGGTCGAAATCAAATCCTTACCGTTCTACAAGCTGGGTACGCAGTTTGGCGATTTGGATCAGAGCAAAACCTACCTGCTTTACTGCGAACGTGGCGTGATGAGCCGCTTGCAGGCGCTGTACCTGCGTGAGCAAGGCTTCAGCAATGTGAAGGTATACCGTCCGTAATAGGAATAAGGCGTGAGCCTTGAACTTATCCGTGGGGCGAAAATGGTGGTAAAGGATAGAAGAGTAAAGCGTTTGCGCCAGGGATGGCGCAATCCGAGCGTACAGGGATGTATTTACAGCGTCTTTACGATCTATCCATTACCACCACTTGATGAGCAAAATCAGGCGCGCAAACGCCTTTCTCATTTATGCTAATCACGATAGTTATGAATGCCCGGCGGCAGGATGAGCTGCTCGGCAACCTCGGCAGCTTTTTCTTTCCCTAGCAGTAAATCGATGATCTTCAGTGCAAAATCCATGCTAGTACCGGGCCCTTGCGTAGTGAGCAGATTCACGCGCGGATCGTAGACGACGCGTTTCTCCATCCATTTTTCTGGTGCGATCTTCTCTTTAAATGCCGGATAACCCGTCATGTTTCCCATAGGAAACAGCTGATGATATTCAAGCACCAGCGCAGGCGTTGCGCACATTGCCGCAACAATTTTTCCTTCCAGATGCGCTTGTCGAATGCATTCCACCAGTATTGGGCTATCACGGAAGCACTCCGCACCTTGCAGCCCACCCGGTAATACCAGCACATCAAAAGGCCGATCGGCGACGGTAGCCAGCGGCGCATCCGCCAGCAGTCTTACCCCGCGTGAGCAGACGATTTCAAGATTGCCATCGCCAGCGACGCTGGCAAGCGTTACCTGAATGCCTGCCCGGACAAGCAAATCGATGGTTGTGACGGCTTCAGTTTCTTCACTACCAGGTGCCAGACACACCAGTGCCGATGCGGTCATAATCATTTTCCTTTTGCTTAATGTAGTCAAACAGACGGGCATTTTCGGGGAGCGTCAGACCGTGGAGACGCGCACGGTGCAGTAAATACCCGGTAATGTAGTCAATTTCGGTATGTCGCTGCGCGATGATGTCCTGCAACATCGATGAGGTGTTTGCCGCGGTGTTCTGAATAATTTGATTCACGTAGGGCAGCAGGCTATCTCGCGATGTATGGAAACCTTCTCGTTCCATGACGCTGCCCACTTCCTGACAAAGCGACGCAATCAGTTCCGGGTACGCAGAAAGCTCGCCATTGGTGCAATGATACTTCACCGTGAGCGGATTGATGACGCAGTTAGCCGCCAGCTTCAGCCAGCAGGTGGCGCTAATGTTGGTGTGCCAGGCCACATCAGGCAAAGCATGGTGCAGCACTTCCGCCAGATGACTTTGGCTGCTGTCGCCGTTAAAGGTGCCGATATGCGTTGTACCAGCGGCAACATGCACAACGTTGGTCGCGTCGCGCCGGGCGGCATGGGTGGTGATACCCAGTACCAGCGGCTGCTGTAGCGACGGTAATTCTTCCCGAGTGCCCATCCCGTTGTGTAAAAGCAGAATTGTGCAATGCGGGTTGAGCTGTGGCAACAGCACGCTAACGGCATCGGAAACCTGCCAGGCTTTTAACGTCACCAGCAGCAGTTCGCTTTGGGCAAGATGTGCGGGATCGTTAGCCGTCAGGTTGAGATTACAGTGCTGACCATCCAGCATGGTGACATTGACCGGACAATAGGGTTGTGGAATGCGCAGCCATCCCTGGACATCATGCCCTTGCTGATGCAACGCGGCGAGCCAAAGTTGGCCCAGCGCGCCACAGCCAAGAACGGTGATTTTCATGTGCGTCTCCCTTATTTGATGCGGGCGCTGTCGTTCTGCCATCATAGGCTATGATTCACGTTACGATCTTGTGCTATTCGGCCTGTTTACCCGATGCCGCGTAAAAACCGGGATCGCGTCTGGCATCTTGCTTATCGCAGAAGAGCGGTTATTATGCTCGCCAGCCAAATTTGTCAGGAGAGCGAATTATGCCATCTTTCGATATTGTTTCGGAAATTGATATGCAGGAAGTCCGTAACGCGGTGGAAAATGCGACGCGCGATTTGAGCACCCGTTGGGATTTTCGTAATGTTCCGGCTAGCTTTGAACTGAATGAGAAATCACAGAGTATCAAAGTGGCCAGCGAGTCAGATTTTCAGGTACAACAGCTGGTTGATATTCTGCGCGAAAAGTTGCTGAAACGCGGGATTGAAGGCGGTGCGTTAGACGTCCCGGAAGAGTTCGAGCATAGCGGTAAAGCGTACAGCGTGGAAGCGAAGCTGAAGCAGGGCATTGAGACTACGCAGGCGAAGCAAATCGTCAAGCTGATCAAAGACAGCAAGCTGAAAGTGCAGGCGCAGATTCAGGGTGAACAGGTTCGCGTCACCGGTAAATCACGTGATGATTTGCAGGGTGTGATGGCGCTGATTCGTGGTGGAAATCTGGGGCAACCGTTCCAGTTTACCAACTTCCGCGATTGATGTTTTTGAGTCATCCGCCTATTAACAGTAAGGCCAGCGAAAGCTGGCCTTACTGTTTAGTTCTGTCCGACCAACTGCTCTAACTGCTGCCTATTGGTTTTCTTATTATCGATCTTCACATAGGCACTCTGCTCATCTGGCACGACCACAACGTCGGCAACGCCGGGTTGGGTACGTATTTTCTGTTCCAATTCACTATCGCGTAGTGCTAAATCAGGCAGTGTAATTCTCAGGCTGCTGAGATAAGGCGGTTCTTGCATGGTGAAGCTGACCAGTAGCCAGATGGTCGAAATGGCTGCGCCAGCTATAAACACGGCAGAAGCACCATAAAGCTCAAACAGTCCGCCGCCGAGGCTCCCGCCAATTGCTACACCGATAAACTGCGTGGTGGAGTAAACGCCCATCGCCGTGCCTTTGTATCCCGCCGGCGATTCCTTGCTAATCAGCGATGGCAATAAGGCTTCCATGACGTTGAAAGCCAGAAAGAACAGCTGCACACCGATGATAATTTGCCAAAGATGGTTACCCGCTGCCCATAAGACAACTTCTGCGGCGATCAACACCACGATACAGCCGATGAAGACCTGCCTCATTCGTCTTTTGACTTCGGCATAAATGATGAAAGGCACGACGCCGGCAAAAGAGATCAGCATGGTGGTCAGATAGACTTTCCAATGGTCCTGCGGCGCTAGCCCCACAGATTCCATTACGCGCGGTAGAGCGACGAAGCTCGACATCAATAAAATATGCAGACACATAATACCGATATTCAGTTTCAGCAGGCGGCTATTGCCGAGCACTTTGCGGAAACTGCCACGCACCATCGCTGATTCTCGATTCAGAATGTGCTCAGGTGCGGAAGGAATCAGTGTCAGGGTAATGACAATACCTGCGAGTGACAGCAGGGCGATGCCCCAGAAAAGCGCTTGTAAGCCGAAGGCATGGGTAATGATCGGCCCCACGACCATCGCGATAGCAAAGGTGACGCCGAAGCTCACGCCGATAAATGCCATCGCTTTAGTACGGTTCTGTTCACGCGTCAGGTCGGAAAGCAACGCCATAACGGCGGCGGAGATGGCGCCTGCGCCTTGTAACGCCCGACCAAGGATAATCCCCCAGATGGAGTCGCTCAGCGCGGCGATAACGCTGCCGAGTGCAAAAATCAGCAGCCCTCCAACGATAAGGGGTTTTCTGCCGATACGGTCAGAAACCAGGCCGAAGGGGATCTGGAAAATAGCCTGCATCAGGCCATAAATACCAATTGCAATACCGATCAGCGCTTCACTGGCACCCTGTAAGGCCATGCCATAAGTGGTCAGAACGGGCAACACCATGAACATGCCAAGCATGCGCAGTGAAAAAACCGCTCCCAAACCCCATGTGGCACGCAATTCACCAGGGGTCATTTTATTATCGTTCATTCGTACCTCGGAAAACAATTGGCGCTATTTTAGTGCGTTATCGACCATACAGTAAACGATAGGTTTGTTACGTGATTTGGCGGAGGATTATGTGGGGGAGAGGGAAATAAAAACACAGAGTGCGTTTTTCAACGTCGCTTATGACAGCACGAGAGATGGCGAATAAGGAAGCTCACAATAAAAAACAGGTGGAAGAACCACCTGTTTTTCTTAATGTATAGCGCACTGCTTGTGATTAACGCAGGTAGGTCAGCAGGACTTCATGCGCTGGGGCCATGGAGTCCACAGACATCATGACGCTCAGTGAGGTAATCGCGACGATTGAGAAAACGAACAGTTTTCGTGCCCATACGCGGTCATCAATCGCATTTTTATAGCCTGACAGCGCCATACCCAGCCACCACACGCTAACGGCGGCGGCAACAACCAGATATTTGTAGCCTGCGTAACCGCCGAGAGACAGCATCAATGTTGCGATCGCAAACGCCAAGATATATAGCGTAATGTGGTTTTTCGCAACGGAGATACCTTTCACAACGGGCAGAACCGGGATGTTGGCTGCCTGATAATCCTTAAAGCGGAAAATCGCAATCGCGTATGAATGCGGCATTTGCCACAGGCTAAAGATCAGTAGCAGAATCAACGCACCAGCATCGAACTGGTTGCTGACGGCGCAGTAACCGATAACCGGAGGCGCTGCACCGGACAGGCTGCCAATGAGCGTGCCATAAACAGAATGCCGCTTCATATACAGGCTATAAACACCGACATACACGATGAAGCCCATCACCGCCAGCCACATGGCCAGCGGATTAGCCGCGATGTACAGCAGAGCAAAGCCCGCAATACCTAACAGCGATGCGTAAACCAGCGTTACCTTCAGCGAAATCAGTCCTTTTACCAGAACCCGATTTTTGGTTCTCTCCATTTTCTTGTCGATGTCGCGGTCAATGACGTTGTTAAACACGCAGCCAGATGCAACGACTAACGACACACCCATAAGGGTGGCGAGAAACAAGGGATAATCAATGCGGCCCTGGGCCGCAAGGAGAAATCCACCGATAACGGAAATCAGATTTCCGAAAATAATTCCTGGTTTAGTAACTTGCAGGTATTGCTTAATCATCTTTTACGGCTCGGTTACTGGATCATCATGTTGTGGTGTGCGCTCATCATAATCCAGATGGAGCCCACGACGACAATGGCGATAATCAGGACGGCAAACACAAGAGCCACCACGTTCCAGCGCTCTTCTGAGGACATATTCAGGTGCAGGAAGTACACCAGATGCACCAGAATTTGAACGACTGCACATCCCAGCACCGTGAAAAGAATGGCGCTATGAGACGCAGTGCCGTTCATCACCATACTGAAAGGAATGACGGTCAAAATAACTGACAGTACGAAGCCTATCACGTATGACTTAACACTACCGTGGCTGGCACCTGAATGATCGGTTGTTGAATGACTCATTACATCGCCCCCAGCAGATAAACAACGGTGAAGACACAGATCCATACCACATCGAGGAAGTGCCAGAACAGGCTAAGACACATCAGACGCGTTTTGTTGGTTGCAGTCAGGCCACGTTGTGACACCTGAACCATCATGATGATTAACCAAATCAGACCGCCCGTTACGTGGAGCCCGTGAGTGCCGACCAGTGCGAAGAAGGCAGACAGAAACGCACTGCGATCCGGGCCATATCCTTCAGAGATCAGATAATGGAATTCATAGATTTCCATCCCGATAAACACCAGGCCGAACAGGAAAGTCACCGCCAGCCAAGAAATGACCTGTGACTTATTGCCCTTATTCATGGCGATCATCGCCATGCCGTAGGTAATACTACTGAACAGCAAAGCGAAGGTTTCCACCAGCACGAAGGGTAGTTCAAAGATGTCCTTCCCGCTTGGGCCACCGGCAGTACCGTTAACCAGTACTGCATAGGTTGCGAACAGTGATCCGAAAATGATCAGGTCGCTCATCAGGTAGACCCAGAAGCCGAATACTTTATTGGCTCCTGTGTCGTGGTGCCCATGCTCGGCATGGGCTGTATTGTGGTTAGTCAGAGTTTCAGTTGACATGTTTCACGCCTGCCTTACTGAGTTGATCAAAATTCTGATTCTCAATTTGCTCAATTTCTTTAACCGGCACGTAGTAATCCACGTCTTGATTAAAGCTGTGCACAATCCAGGTCACAATCATGCCTGCGAAGCCAGCGATGGCCAGCCACCAGATATGCCAGATCATGGCAAAACCGAATACCAGGCTGAATGCGGAGATAATCACACCGGCACCGGTGTTCTTCGGCATGTGAATTTCTTCATAGCTGGCTGGACGCTTGTAAGCTTCACCTTTCTCTTTCGCTTCCCAGAACGCATCACGCTCGTCAACATGCGGCACGACAGCGAAGTTGTAGAATGGCGCAGGAGAAGAGGTTGCCCACTCCAGCGTACGTCCACCCCACGGATCGCCCGTCAGGTCACGGTTCTGGTGACGGTCACGGATACTGACGTAGAACTGGATCACCTGACACAGCACACCGATACCGATCAATACCGCACCGATGGAAGCCACGACCAGTAAGGCGTGGAACTCAGGGTTGATTTGTTGGCTCAAACGACGCGTCATCCCCATGAAGCCGAGGATATACAGCGGCATGAAGGCAACGAAGAAGCCGATAATCCAGAACCAGAACGCACGTTTACCCCAGGTTTCGTTCAGGGTGAAGCCAAAGGCTTTCGGGAACCAATAGGTAATACCTGCGAAGCAGCCGAACACGACGCCGCCGATGATCACGTTATGGAAGTGAGCAATCAGGAACAGGCTGTTGTGCAGGACAAAGTTCGCGCCCGGTACGGCCAGCAGGACCCCGGTCATCCCACCGATGGTGAAGGTGATGATGAAGCCTGTGGTCCACAGCATCGTAGAGTGGGACTGAATACGACCTTGATACATGGTGAACAGCCAGTTGAAGATTTTAACCCCGGTCGGGATTGAAATAATCATGGTGGCTATACCAAAGAAGGCGTTGACGTTCGCGCCGGACCCCATGGTAAAGAAGTGGTGCAGCCAAACGATGAACGACAGAACCGTAATCGCAATGGTTGCCCATACCAGTGAGGTGTAGCCAAACAGCCGTTTTTTACAGAAGGTGGCAACCACTTCGGAGTAAACACCAAAGATCGGCAGGACCAGAATGTAAACCTCAGGATGACCCCATGCCCAAATCAGGTTGATGTACATCATCATGTTGCCACCCATATCATTGGTAAAGAAATGGGTGCCGAGGTAACGGTCAAGCGTCAGTAGCGCAATGGTAACGGTCAATATCGGGAATGCAGCGATGATCAGCACGTTGGTACACAATGCCGTCCAGGTAAATACTGGCATTTTCATCAGCGTCATGCCGGGGGCACGCATCTTCAGAATGGTGGCGAAGAAGTTAACACCCGTCAGCGTGGTACCGATACCGGATATCTGTAGACTCCATATCCAGTAATCGACCCCGACGCCGGGACTGTACTCCTTCCCTGACAGCGGCGGATAGGCAACCCAACCCGTCTGCGCGAACTCACCGACCCCAAGAGAGAGGTTGATCAAGATAACGCCGACAACAAACAGCCAGAAGCTGAGGGAGTTCAGGAATGGGAAAGCTACGTCACGCGCACCGATCTGCAAAGGAACCGCCAGGTTCATCAGACCAACGACAAACGGTGTCGCCACGAAGAAGATCATGATCACACCGTGCGCGGTGAAAATCTGATCGTAGTGGTGAGCGTTTAGGAAGCCTTCTTGCCCTGCAGAAGCCAGAACCTGCTGGCCGCGCATCATGATGGCATCGGCAAAACCACGAATCATCATCACCAGACCGACGATGATGTACATGATACCGATTTTCTTGTGGTCGACGGAGGTGAACCACTCGGCCCACAGCCATTTCCACTTACCGAAATAGGTTATTGCCGCCAGCAGCGCAAGGCCGCCAACGATGATCGCCGCCACGGTGACCATAATGATGGGTTCGTGGTACGGAACCGCATCGAGTGTAAGTTTTCCGAACATCGTATTATCCCTCGGCTCCTTTGTGCGAGCTATGCTCGCCCATGTTCATGCCGTCGCCGTGTTGCATACCCTCACCGTGTTGCATGTTTTCATCGTGCTTCATGCCCTCACTGTGTTGCATGCTTTCGTCAGACTTCATGCTTTCACCATCATGCTTCATGCCTTCACCATGATGTTGCATGTTCATGTCGTTGCCTATGAATTTGCGAATAAGATTATTGAACAAATCCGGCTGGACACTGGAGAAATATTCGACAGGATGGAATTCACTTGGCTTAGCCAAAGTGTTGAATTCATCCATGGTATTCAGTGTCTTGGAGGACGCACGAACGTTCGCAACCCACTGGTCGAACTCTTGTTGAGTCGGTGTGGCAATTGCGGTGAACTTCATACCAGAGAAGCCTTTACCACTATAGCCGCCAGAGATACCGTCATACTTGCCCGGTTCGTTAGCGATCAAGTGGAGCTTCGTCTGCATTCCGGCCATGGCGTAAATCTGTCCACCAAGGCGAGGAATGAAGAAGGAGTTCATCACGGAGTCGGATGTAATCTTGAATGCAACCGGTACGTTGGCAGGGAAAGCCAGTTCGTTAACCGTCGCAATGCCCAGATCCGGGTAAACAAACAGCCATTTCCAATCAAGCGAAACAACTTCGATATTGATAGGTTTGACGTCTGATTCCAATGGCTTGTAGGGATCAAGCGAGTGGGTCGTCTTCCAGGTAATCGTGCCAAGAATGACGATAATGATAATTGGTACAGTCCAAACTACGGCTTCTATCTTATTGGAGTGTGACCAATTCGGGGTATATTTTGCCTTTTCATTGGAAGCACGGAACTTCCAGGCAAAAGCTATCGTCATAACGATGACGGGAATCACAACGATCAACATCAGCCCGATGGCAGTCAGTATTAGCGATCTTTGCTCTAACCCGATCTCTCCTTTGGGGTTCATCAGCGCCATATCGCAACCGCTCAGCAGAGCTGTGGCTGCAAATAAAGACAGCATCCCAAAAATTTTATTGTATTTCCTGAGTCTCATCTAGCGACCTCAATAACAAGGGCTCTATTGTCATTTCACGCGAGCGGGCATTTTACGGGAAGGTTACTGCACTGTAAACATGATTAAGGTTATGTCAGCCGTTTGTTGCTGGTTTTTGCCCTTAATGTCACAAGAATAGCCAAAATAAAAATAATTTTTAAAAACAGCAAATTAAGTGGCTACTCCGATAAGAGTATGGATGGATAATAAGAAATTACAACTTGCGCTAACGCTTATTTTCTATTTCCGATTTAGTGAAATTTTTTGTTCAATCTGCGTTTTTGATAACGAATGAAATTAGTTTTGCGAGATTTTACGAGGAAATAAAATGCTTGCTAGCAAGATAATTATGGGAAAAATAATTAAATAAAGGAAAAGTGTAATAGGTTCAGGCAGCCTGTGAGCGCTGCCTGAACGAATATCGTCAGTGTGTTGACGGTTTTGATGCACGCCGAAGCGACAGATAATCCAACAAACTGCCGAAGAATATACCCAGCAGGGCGAGTGTACAGCCTGCGGCGAGCAGGTATTCTGCCAGTTGGGGCAATGAAGACCATTCTAGCGCATTGCTAATGAGTAGCATGAGCCACAGCGCCAGCAATATCACCCCTGAACCCAGTACATGTAAGGCCTTCCTGTAATAATTCTGGAAGTGTGTACGCAACTGAAAAGTATCGGTTTTCTGGGTGAATTCTAGCGTCTCGCGGCAAATCATCAGGATTGCCAGACCCGGTAAGGCAGCCAAAATCGAGAACAGATAGAACCATGCCCAGCCGTAGGATTCAACAAACCAGCCTGCGATAGGCCCAACGTACACCCGTCCGACGGCCGCAAGGGCGGAAAGCAGGGCAAACTGTGTGGCTGAGAATGATTTATTACACAGCGTCATCAAGAGCGCGACGAATGCCGCTGTCCCCATCCCACCACAGAGATTTTCCAGGAAAACTGCGGTAGCCATAGTGAATAGACTTTTGGCGGTGATAGCCAGCAGCCAATATCCCGCGTTGGATACGGCCTGAAGGATGCCAAACAGCATCAATGCTCTGAACAACGAGAGCCGCTGCATCAATAATCCACCGTAAATCGCCCCTACGATGGTGGCGAAGAGTCCAAGCGTTTTGTTAACCAGCCCGACATCACCCGCATTGAAACCAACGCCGCGTATCAGGAAGGTGGTCGTCAGGCTGATCGCAAAGGCGTCACCGAGCTTGTATAAAACGATAAGCAGAAGAATAAGCCAGGCGTTGTTGCGTTCGAAGAAATCGCCTAGGGGGGCAACAATGGCTTGCTCCATGGTGCGCGGTGCCGGTTGGCTATTTAGCGGTTCCGGTGCTAACAGGGTGGCGAACACGCCGATCAGCATGAGCCCTGCGATGAGCCAATACGTTGCTTGCCAGCCGAGATAGCGATCCGCCATCCACAGGGCCAGCCCGCCAGAAACCAGCATGGCCAGACGGTAGCCTAAGACCGATGTTGCCGCGCCCGTGCCGCGTTCTTCCGGGGGGAGTAAATCCGTTTTATAGGCATCAAAAACAATATCCTGAGAAGCAGAACAGAACGCGACCATCACGGCCAGCGCTGCCAGCCACCAGAGATCGCGTGCCGGATTCATAAATCCCATGCCAATAATGGCAGCAATGAGCAGGAGTTGACTGAGTATCAGCCAGCCACGGCGCCTGCCAAGAAACGGTGGGGTATAGCGATCCATGAGGGGGGACCACAGAAACTTGAATACGTAGGCTTGACCAACCAAAGAGAAAAAACCGATGGTTTTCAGATCGACATTCTCGACAGTCATCCAGGCTTGCAATGTGCCTGATGTCAATGCCAGTGGTAAACCGGAAGCGAAGCCAAGCAACAGCATAAAAAGCGAATTACGTTGGCTGAATAAAGCAATGATGCGACTAAACATGAAGAGTCCTTTCCCTTGCTCCGAGAGCGTTCAGGAGCAAGGGAAGCGGCATACAGAAATTAACGGGCGTTTTCTTTGACGAAGCTACTTACACTGGTGTCTTGCGCCATGTCGTTGATAACATCGCCCAGCACCGTGTTAACCGCATCGGTGATTTTGTCGTTGCTGGCGGTGAACGCGCCCTGAACGTTATAGGTTGAGCGGTAGTTTTTCACCTGCTTGTTGCCATTTGCTGCCTGAGAAATGATGGAGATATCTGCTTTGGTCGTGATGTTGTAGCGCAGGTTTCCTTCAGAAACATCGGCGTACAGGTGGTTAACCACAATCTGTAAAGCGACCGGGCCGCCCGTGCCGATCATATAACCACGCGCGGTCATTTGTTTCTCCAGCGCTTCTTGCAACAGGAAGCGCAGATCGCGGGAAGGCGTCAGCGTAATCAGCTGGCCGTCGCGATTCACTTTTGCCAGCGCCTGGTCGGCGCGCTGGTCTGCACCGTTGATGCTAATCGTTACGCCCATCAGGGTCGGATCCTGAGAAGGCAGGCTAATTTTAGGCGTGATGTTCAGCGTGTTGCTTTTTGCTGCACAGCCTGCAAGCAGAATTACGGCCAGTAGAGGGAAAAATAATTTTTTTAACATTCGTATTTTCTCAATAATGATTAGTGTGGTGAGCCGATAAATATTGTTGATATCATATCATCGCCACAGGCAGGAAAAAGAGCCGATAGCAGGTAAATTGTTCTGAAATTCATCTTTTTCGTGCCATTGGCCTGAAAAAACCGTTTTTATCACATCAAAACCGTCGATGAGATATCAAGGCGTTGCGAATACTTTTCTTCTTTGTCAGACCGTTTTTACGCATAACAGGTTGAAAAAACGCTAAGGTTATAATGATTCGGGCATCGGTGAGTCGCAGTTGAGTGGCAGTAATGTCGCGTTGATATCACATTTTCCCCAAGCCGAAAGGGTAGTCGTATGATGCGTGAAACGATAGAAGAAAAGCTGCGTGTGGGTTTTGAACCCGTTCATTTAGAGGTGTTCGATGAAAGCTATCGTCACAACGTGCCTGCGGGAGCGGAAAGCCATTTTAAAGTTGTGTTGGTCAGCGATAAATTCACGGGGGAACGCGTAATTGGGCGACACCGCGCGGTTTATGCCGTACTGGCTGAGGAACTGGCGGGGTCGGTGCATGCGTTAGCGTTACATACGTATTCGACAAAAGAGTGGGCTAGTTTGCAAAATGCCGTCCCTTCTTCACCACCTTGTGGTGGTGCAGGCATCCTTTCTTAGTCATTAATATGGCCCGTTCCTGACATATCGGGGCGGGTTACTGACTAAAAGTGTGAATCTGTTGCTGTAATAGTCCACCCGCCGTTCTCGACTCATCCTCTCTATACCGCTATAATACCGCGTCTATTTTTCCTGAATGTATTCGAGACGCTTCTGACTACAGGGAACGGGGTTGGCAATTTCCCGGTTCTGCGAGGTTTGTTTAACGCTGTGCACCTTAGTGCCAGTTTTGAGTCAGCCTTGCTGTCGTGAGATTTTTCGTCGCGAGAATAGTTTTGGGGTTGACCGATCACTGTGATTTTTTGAGGTAACAAGATGCAAGTTTCAGTTGAAACCACTCAAGGTCTGGGACGTCGCGTAACGATTACCGTTGCTGCTGACATCATTGAGAGTGCGGTGAAGAGCGAACTGGTCAACGCGGCCAAAAAAGTACGTATTGACGGTTTTCGTAAAGGCAAAGTGCCGATGAATGTTGTTGCTCAGCGTTATGGTGCCTCTGTGCGTCAGGACGTACTGGGTGACCTGATGCAGCGCAACTTTGTTGACGCTATCATCAAAGAAAAAATTAATCCGGTTGGCGCGCCTAACTACATCCCTGGCGAATACGCTGTAGGCGGCGACTTCACTTACTCTGTTGAGTTTGAAGTGTACCCGGAAGTTGAACTGAAAGGTCTGGATGCGATCGAAGTTGAAAAACCGGTCGTTGAAGTGACTGACGCTGACGTTGATACCATGCTGGAAACGCTGCGTAAGCAACAGGCGACCTGGAAAGAAACTGACCGCGCTGCGGCAGCGGAAGATCGTGTCACTATCGATTTCACTGGCTCTATCGACGGTGAAGTCTTCGAAGGCGGTAAAGCTTCCGATTTCGTTCTGGCAATGGGCCAGAATCGCATGATCCCAGGTTTTGAAGATGGCGTCGTTGGGCACAAAGCGGGTGAAGAATTCACTATCGATGTGAACTTCCCTGAAGATTACCACGCGGAAAACCTGAAAGGAAAAGCGGCTCAGTTCGCTATCGTCCTGAAGAAAGTAGAAGAGCGTGAACTGCCTGAACTGACTGAAGAATTCATCAAGCGTTTCGGCGTGGCTGATGGTTCTCAAGAAGGTCTGCGTGCTGAAGTCCGTAAAAATATGGAACGTGAGCTGAAAGGCGCGGTGCGTAACCGTGTGAAAACTCAGGTTCTGGACGGACTGATCAACGCAAACGACATCGATGTGCCAGCGGCGCTGATCGATGGAGAAATCGATGTTCTGCGTCGTCAGGCTGCGCAGCGTTTTGGCGGTAACGAGAAGCAAGCGCTGGAATTACCGCGTGAGCTGTTCGAAGAGCAAGCTAAACGTCGCGTTGTTATCGGTCTGTTGCTGGGCGAAGTCATCAGCAGCAATGAACTGAAAGCTGATGAAGCACGCGTTAACGCACTGATCGAAGAGATGGCTTCTGCTTACGAAGATCCGCAGGAAGTTATCGAGTTCTACGGCAAAAACAAAGAGCTGCTGAATAATATGCGTAACGTCGCGCTGGAAGAGCAAGCGGTAGAAACTGTGCTTGCTAAAGCGAAGGTTGTTGAGAAGTCAGTAAGCTTCAACGAGCTGATGAATCAAACCGCTACAGCATAAACCACGTTTATCGCGTAGCAGGGAACTTTCCCTATCAAAAGCCCGTGCCTTATGGCGCGGGCTTTTTGCTTATGTTCTAACGCGATGCTGATAGTGACCGTTCGGCCGTGCTTTATCTCGGTGTTTACCCCACAACGCTTGTCGTATAGACGAGGAATGGCAGCCTGAAATTGCACTATTATTAAATCAGGCAAAGAATTTATGAGGTCAGGCAAGGAGTTAAACCACAGGTTTGCCGTGCCGATAACGTGTTAATAATAAAATAATTGGCTCTTTAATAGAGAGCGATTGATAGTGTAAGCTTGAAATTCAATGCGCGTGCCCCCACTCACTGAAGAGGAAAAGTAGGCACAGCAGGTAAGGATTCTCGGCCGTATAGGTTGTTCAGCCGTGGAGGGATAGGGTTCCGTAGTCATCCCCCCCTATCTCTAGTAGAATTGAATGCAATGCTTGAACAACGGAACAAGAGTGCCGGACGCATTTTATCTAGGAGACGTGAATGTCATACAGTGGCGAACAAGAAAGACAAGCACCTCATATGGCGTTAGTGCCGATGGTGGTTGAACAGACCTCTCGTGGGGAACGTTCTTACGATATCTATTCCCGTCTGCTAAAAGAACGGATAATCTTCCTGACTGGTCAGGTTGAAGATCACATGGCGAATCTGGTTGTGGCACAGATGCTGTTTCTGGAAGCCGAAAACCCAGAAAAAGACATTTATCTGTACATTAACTCTCCAGGTGGCGTCATTACTGCCGGTATGTCCATTTACGACACCATGCAGTTTATCAAGCCGGATGTCAGCACGATCTGTATGGGACAGGCTTGCTCAATGGGCGCGTTCCTGTTAACTGCGGGTGCCAAAGGCAAACGTATTTGCCTGCCTAACTCGCGCGTGATGATTCACCAGCCGTTGGGCGGTTTCCAGGGGCAGGCGACGGATATTGAGATCCATGCCAAAGAAATACTGAAAGTGAAAGCCAAGATGAATGAGCTGATGGCGAAACATACGGGTCAACCTCTTGAAGCGATAGAGAGAGACACCGAGCGCGATCGTTTCCTCTCTGCCAGTGAGGCTGTAGAGTACGGTTTGGTAGATTCCGTATTCACTAACCGCGGGTAATCATTCGCCATAGTCGTGGTCTGGTGTAGCTAAAAATCAGTGTTCGACCGATAGTCTGTTGTGCGAGGTTATTTTACGCGTATTGGCTATAAGTATCGGCGTTCGTTGTAGCGGTATCGCTGTGGTTGGCCTGCGGGCAAAAGACGAAAAAGAGGTTTAACTCATGACAGATAAGCGCAAAGACGGTTCAGGAAAGTTACTGTACTGCTCTTTTTGCGGCAAGAGCCAGCATGAAGTGCGTAAGCTGATTGCCGGGCCGTCGGTGTATATCTGCGATGAATGTGTTGATTTGTGTAACGACATTATTCGCGAAGAAATTAAGGAAGTGGCGCCCCACCGTGAGCGCAGCGCGTTGCCGACGCCACACGAAATCCGCCGCCACCTTGACGATTACGTCATTGGGCAAGAGCAGGCCAAAAAGGTATTGGCCGTTGCGGTCTATAACCACTATAAACGCTTGCGTAATGGTGACAGCAGCAATGGGATCGAACTGGGTAAAAGTAACATCCTGCTGATCGGTCCTACCGGGAGCGGTAAAACGCTGCTGGCTGAAACGCTGGCGCGCTTCTTGGATGTGCCATTCACTATGGCGGATGCCACGACGCTGACCGAAGCAGGTTACGTCGGTGAAGACGTGGAAAACATCATTCAGAAGCTGCTGCAGAAGTGTGATTACGATGTGCAGAAAGCACAGCGCGGCATTGTCTACATCGATGAGATTGACAAGATTTCTCGTAAGTCAGACAACCCGTCGATCACGCGTGATGTTTCAGGCGAAGGTGTGCAGCAGGCGCTGCTGAAGCTTATCGAAGGGACGATTGCTGCGGTTCCGCCACAGGGCGGTCGTAAGCATCCGCAGCAGGAGTTCTTGCAGGTTGATACCTCCAAGATCCTCTTTATCTGCGGCGGTGCATTCGCGGGTCTGGATAAGGTGATCGAGCAGCGTACCGATACTGGTCGCGGCATTGGCTTTAATGCAACGGTTAAAGGGTCGGCTGACAAAGCAACAGAAGGCGAACTGTTAAGCAATGTTGAACCCGGTGATTTGATTAAATTCGGTTTGATTCCTGAGTTCATCGGCCGTCTGCCTGTGGTTGCGACGTTGAGAGAGCTGAGTGAAGAGGCGCTGATTCAGATTCTGCGCGAGCCGAAGAATGCGCTGACCAAACAGTATCAGGCTCTGTTCAATCTGGAAGGCGTTGAGCTGGAATTCCGTGATGAAGCGCTGACGGCGATTGCCAAGAAAGCGATGGCGCGTAAAACCGGTGCGCGTGGCCTGCGTTCTATCGTTGAAGCCGCTCTGCTGGATACCATGTATGACCTGCCATCGTTGGAAAGCGTGGACAAAGTCGTTATTGATGAATCCGTTATTGCGGGTCAATCCGAGCCATTGCTGATCTATGGTAAGCATGAAGCTCAGCAGGCCTCCGGCGAATAAGTAATCAATTAAGCCTGTGTCACAAAATAAAAATGGGGGATTTATCCCCCATTTGTTTTTTACACACATGCTGGTCGTTGAATGTGAGATATTTATCCCCATATACTCAAATACCTATTTGATGAAACCCGTGAAAACCGCGTTTCACGAGATTCCCATAACCTGGCGGAAACGAAACTAAGAGAGAGCTCTATGAACCCTGAGCGTTCCGAACGCATAGAAATCCCCGTATTGCCATTGCGCGATGTGGTGGTTTATCCGCACATGGTCATTCCGTTGTTTGTTGGTCGGGAGAAATCGATTCGGTGCCTTGAAGCCGCAATGGATCATGATAAGAAGATCATGCTGGTGGCACAGAAAGAAGCTTCAACGGATGAGCCAAGTATTAACGATCTTTTCTCGGTAGGGACGGTAGCCTCAATTCTTCAAATGCTGAAACTGCCTGACGGTACGGTAAAAGTGCTGGTCGAGGGGTTGCAGCGTGCCCGTATTACGACGCTTTCTGACGGTGGCGAGCATTTCGCGGCAAAAGCCGAATATCTTGATTCTCCGGCGATTGATGAACGCGAGCAGGAAGTGCTCATGCGCACGGCAATCAATCAGTTTGAGGGTTACATCAAGCTGAACAAGAAGATCCCGCCGGAAGTACTGACATCACTGAACAGCATTGATGATGCCGCGCGCTTAGCCGACACCATTGCCGCACACATGCCGCTGAAATTGGCTGATAAACAGTCCGTACTTGAAATGTTCGATATTACCGAACGTTTAGAGTATCTGATGGCGATGATGGAATCCGAAATCGACCTGCTGCAGGTAGAAAAACGGATCCGTGGCCGCGTTAAGAAGCAAATGGAAAAAAGCCAGCGTGAGTACTATCTGAATGAGCAAATGAAAGCTATTCAGAAAGAGCTGGGTGAGATGGACGACGCGCCGGATGAACATGAAGCGTTAAAGCGTAAGATTGAAGCGGCAAAAATGCCGAAAGACGCACGTGAGAAAGCCGAAGCTGAACTGCAAAAGCTGAAGATGATGTCGCCGATGTCGGCGGAAGCGACGGTAGTGCGCAGTTATATCGACTGGATGGTGCAGGTTCCGTGGAATGCGCGTAGCAAAGTGAAGAAAGACTTGCTGAAAGCGCAGGAAATGCTGGATACCGACCATTATGGTCTGGATCGTGTGAAAGAACGCATCCTCGAATATCTCGCGGTACAGAGTCGTGTCAGCAAGATCAGAGGGCCGATTTTGTGTCTGGTAGGGCCTCCTGGCGTCGGGAAAACCTCGCTGGGTCAGTCCATCGCCAAAGCGACCGGACGTCAGTATGTGCGTATGGCGTTGGGGGGGGTGCGTGACGAAGCGGAAATCCGTGGGCACCGCCGTACCTATATTGGTTCAATGCCGGGCAAACTGATCCAGAAAATGGCGAAAGTCGGTGTGAAAAATCCGCTGTTCCTGCTGGACGAGATCGACAAGATGTCTTCCGATATGCGTGGCGATCCGGCTTCTGCTCTGCTGGAAGTGCTCGATCCTGAGCAGAACGTGGCGTTTAACGATCACTATCTGGAAGTCGACTACGATCTGTCTGATGTGATGTTTGTGGCGACGTCTAACTCCATGAACATTCCGGCGCCGTTGCTTGACCGTATGGAGGTCATTCGTCTTTCCGGCTATACCGAAGATGAAAAACTGAACATCGCTAAACAGCACCTGCTGCCGAAACAGATCGAACGTAATGCGCTGAAAAGTGGTGAGCTGTCGGTAGAAGACAGCGCGATCGTTGGCATTATCCGTTATTACACGCGTGAAGCGGGTGTGCGTAGTCTGGAGCGTGAAATCTCTAAACTGTGCCGTAAAGCAGTAAAAACGCTATTGATGGATAAATCTACTAAGCATATTCAGGTTTCGGGCGATAATCTTAAGGATTTCCTCGGGGTACAGCGCTTTGACTATGGCCGCGCGGACGATGAGAATCGCGTAGGACAGGTAACCGGTCTGGCCTGGACGGAAGTCGGTGGCGATCTGCTGACAATCGAAACCGCCTGTGTGCCGGGCAAGGGGAAACTGACCTATACTGGTTCACTGGGTGAGGTCATGCAGGAGTCGATTCAGGCTGCGCTCACCGTAGTTCGCGCCCGTGCGGAAAAATTAGGCATCAATGCTGATTTTTACGAGAAGCGTGATATCCACGTTCACGTTCCAGAAGGTGCGACGCCGAAAGATGGTCCGAGTGCGGGTATCGCGATGTGTACCGCGCTAGTTTCTTGTTTGACCGGAAATCCGGTGCGTGCCGATGTGGCGATGACGGGGGAGATTACCCTGCGTGGTCTGGTGCTGCCGATTGGTGGTCTGAAAGAGAAGCTGTTGGCCGCACACCGTGGTGGTATCAAGACGGTATTGATTCCTGATGACAACAAGCGTGATCTGGAGGATATCCCACAGAACGTGATTGCCGATCTGGAAATCCATCCGGTGAAACGTATTGAGGAAGTGTTAGCGTTAGCGTTGCAGAATTCGCCTTCTGGCATGCAAGTGGTCTCGACCCCTAAAGCAAAGACCAAAGCCAAGGCAAAATAGTGACCTGTCGCAAAAACCCTTGAGAAAATCAGGGCTGGTGAGTGAAATCGTGCTTGCCAGCTTTTTTTTGTACCGCTAAGTTAGAGCACTGTTAGTTTTAGCCGTAACTGGCTAAGCATGACAGCATTGATAATAAGTTACGTGTCGCGTCTTGGGACATTGAAGCGCGATAAGAGAATTCCAGAGGGGATGACAGAGTGAACAAGTCACAATTGATCGACAAAATTGCCGCAGATGCTGATATTTCCAAAGCGGCAGCAGGGCGTGTGTTAGATGCAATTATTGGTTCCGTTACCGATTCCCTGAAAGAAGGGGATGATGTTGCTTTGGTTGGTTTTGGTACTTTCTCAGTGCGTGAACGTGCTGCTCGTACCGGCCGTAACCCGCAAACGGGTAAGGAAATCAGTATCCCTGCAGCAAAAGTACCAGGATTCCGTGCTGGTAAGACGCTGAAAGACGCCGTTAACTGATTATTACGTCACAGGTTTGGCTGATAACCACTTTGGGTGCCAAACAATACCTGACGCAATGATATTGGTAGGGTAAGATACGAGGCGCATCATTTTATGATGTGCCTTTTATTTATATAGGATTTTACATACCCGACACATGGCAGAACGTGGCGGGCAACAAGCTTAAGTGCGCCCTAGCCTTGTATTGGGCTATTGCAATCGCAAGGATGCATGGCTTCGGCCAGCGCAGGGAGTTTTATCCATTCTACAGCGGAGTGTTGTCACATTATGATGGACAATTTACGTACGGCCGCAAATAACGTCGTGCTCAAAATTATTCTTGCTTTGATCATCGCATCATTCGTTCTAACTGGCGTTGGTGATTATCTTATTGGTGGTTCAGGAGATTACGCTGCAAAGGTGAACGGGCAGGAAATTACCCGCGCACAGCTTGAGCAGGCGGTACAGAACGAACGCAGTCGTCAGCAGGAAGCCTTGGGTGAGAATTTCTCTCTTCTGGCGAGCAATGACGGTTACATGCAGCAATTGCGTAGGCAGGCACTCTCCCAACTCATTGATGAAACCTTGCTGGATCAGTATGCCAACAAGCTGGGGCTGAACATCAGTGATGAGCAAATCAAACAGGCGATCTTTGACGTTCCCGCGTTTCAGACAAATAACCGTTTTGATAATGAAAAGTATCTGGATCAGGTCCGTCGCCTTGGCGTAACACCGGATATGTATGCTCAGATGCTGCGTAAGCAACTGACGTCGCAACAGCTGATTCGCGGTTTTGGCAATACATCATTCCTGCTGCCGCAGGAGATCGATAATCTGGTGAAACTGGCTGCACAAGATCGCGTTGTCCGTTTGGCAACCATTGATATTGCGGCGAAAGCAAAAGCCCAGACGGTTGCTGACGATGAAGTTCAGAGCTATTACGATCAGAACAAAGGCAATTTCATCGCGCCGGAAGAATTCAAAGTCAGCTATATCGCGCTGGATGCGGCAAGCATCATGGACGGCGTGAAAGTAGACGATGCTGCCATCAGCGATTTCTACGAGCAGAACAAGAACGACTACTCCCAACCTGAGCGCAAAAAATTCAGCGTCATTCAGGTGAAGAATGAGGCCGATGCAACGTCTGTTCTGGATGCGCTGAAGCAAGGTGGTGATTTCGCTACGCTGGCGAAAGAAAAATCAACGGACATCATCTCGCGTCGCAACGGTGGCGATCTGGGATGGATGGACGAAAACAGCATGATTGATGAGCTGAAGCAGGCAAAACTGACGGAGAAAGGTCAGGTTTCCGGAGCGATTAAATCCTCTGTTGGCTATCTGATTGTGCGTCTGGATGATGTTCAGCCGCAGCAGATCAAACCGCTGAGCGAAGTGCGTGCTGAAATCGCTGAGAAAGTGAAGCATGAGAAAGCGCAGGATGGTTACTATGCGCTGCAGCAAAAAGTCAGCGAAGCGGCCAGCAATGACAACGAATCTCTGGCTTCAGCAGAAGAAGCGGCCGGTGTGAAAGCCACACAGACCGACTGGTTTACGCGTGAGAAGGTTCCTGCCGCGCTGAACTTCCAACCGGTCACGCAGGCTATCTTTAGCGGTGCGCTGCTGGGGGAAAACGGTGCCGCGGGCAATAACTCCGATGTGATTAACGTTGAGGGTGACCGTGCTTTCGTTCTGCGTATCACTGAGCACAAGCCTGAAAGTACTCGCCCTCTGGATCAGGTTCGTACCGAAATCGTAGAGACATTGAAACGTCAGAAGGCTGAACAGCAGGCTCGTATCGACGCTGAAAAAATTCTGGCTGAGTTGAAGCAAGGTAAAGACGACGCGCTGAAAGCAGCAGGGTTGAGCTTTAGCGAAGCAAAAACGATGTCTTCACTCTCTCAGGGTGATGCAACGGCTGAAGCTATTTTTGCTATGCCACATCCAGAGAAGGATAAGCCGTCTTATGCGATTACTCAGGATCAAGCCGGTAATGTTGTGCTGGTCGCGCTGGATAGCGTGACGCCACATCAGCTAAACGATGAGCAGAAAACACAGTTTGCCAGTCAGGTTCAGCAAGGTTCTCTGGGAGCGTTGTTCGATTCTCTGCTGTCCAGCTTGCGTAGTGAAGCGAAAATCAAGATGGGCAACGCGGCGCAGGAACAGCAGTAAGCCCCGCAAAAATTTGCAAATCGTTGCAACAACCAAAGGCCGCTTTCGCGGCCTTTTCCACATTTAAATTCTGCTGTTTGCGGTGTTGATTGCTCTGCGGCAAGGTAGCCGTGCTGTCACACACATGGAGGAAACAGCATGAAAAAATCAGGAATAAAAGCACTGTGCTTAATCATTGGAATGAGTTTATCTGGGTTGCCATTACTGGTTCAGGCGGAACTTAAAGCCGCCGACAGCACGTCGACGGCAGTAAAGTCTGCTCCAACGGATCAGAAAGTGGAAAAAGTAACGCTTCCTGATGCCGACGAGGATAAAGTAAGCATTAATGCAGCGAGTGCTGCCGAGTTGGCCGACATCATGAACGGCGTCGGTCTGAAAAAGGCGGAAGCGATAGTTAACTACCGCGAGCAAAATGGTCCTTTTACTCAGATAGATCAATTAACGGAGGTACCGGGAATTGGGGCGGCGTTAGTTGAGCGCAATCTCTCTCGTTTAAAGCTGTGATTTTTTAAGCCCGTGATGTCTTTAAAATTGTGATATCAGTCGCAGCCCAGTCGAGCACTTTCTCTGGGCTGCGAACCTCTGCTAGGCTAATTATCAGGTCACACCCGTTGTCGGTTTTGTCACAGGAGTATTCCCGCTATGCAGGCGTTCATTACCGTTCGTGGTTATCACATAGATGTTTATCAGCACGTTAATAACGCGCGTTATCTGGAATTTCTGGAAGAAGCGCGTTGGCAATGGCTGGAGACCCAGCCCGCTTTTGGCTGGATGCATAGCAACAAAATCGCTTTCGTTGTAGTGAACGTCAATATCAACTACCGCAGACCTGCTGTTCTTGGTGATGTGCTGCGTATTGATAGCGAATTACTACAGATAAATACAAAAAGCGGCGTGATCAGCCAGAAGATAACCCGAGTGTCTGATGAAAGCGATGTGACTGATGCCACGCTGACGTTTGTCTGCATCGATTTATTGACGCAAAAAGCACTGCCGCTGGAGGGAGAACTGCTGGAACATCTAAACGAAATTCTCTGTTAACATAAAGCCGCAGGCCATTGCTGCGTGGCGTGGCCTACGGTTTTTACGTCGCGTGATGTTTCTGTGTTGTGACGTATTAGCGTAACCCTGCTTTCTGCTTCAGTGATGCCATGACAGCCGCGGAATCGTTTTGATATTGTGCGAGACCATTCGCGCGTAAATGGCAGGCGGTACATTGGCCACACCCATCACCCTTGATGCCGTTATAGCAGGTTAACGTGTGATAGCGCACCGTATCGAGTTGCTGGTAGTAATCCGCTAGCGCCCAGGTTTCCGCCTTATTGAGCCACATCAGCGGGGTTTCAAAACGAATGTCGCGGGCAATGCCTAATACAATAGCCTGATTTAGCGCCTTAACGAATTCGTCGCGACAATCAGGGTAGCCGGAAAAATCGGTCTCACACACGCCAGTAATGACCGTCTCGGCACCAACCTGATAGGCATAGATTGAGGCGAGCGTCAGGAAAAGAATATTTCTTCCCGGAACGAAGGTATTGGGGATGCCTTGCGCATTGGCGTCGTAATCAGGAACCGGGATGCTGTCGCGCGTCAGGCTGCTGGTGGCGAGCTCATTCAGTAAGCCTACGTCTAGCACCTTATGCGCCGTTGCACCCAACTTCAGGCTGAGTTCCTGGGCGATATCAATTTCCGCACGGTGACGCTGTCCATAATCGAAGGTAATACAGTGGACGTCATCATAATGTTGCAGGGCCTGAATCAGGCAGGTTGTGGAATCTTGTCCACCGCTAAAAACGACAACAGCACGCTTCATTCTTCATTCACCTTAACGCGACGCTAACCGCAATACGTCCGTAACGCACTGCGGTGTAAAGTCGCTATGTTACCTGAAAAATGGCTCGTATTCAGCGCCGCGGCTGCGTGCAGAATAGGGCTGTCTTACGCCAGACTGGGTTCAGGTATGAAAGGGGGCATCTCTCGGGTGTTCAGCGCATTGAGGTAAGGGCGAATGTCGCCGATATTTTTTTCTACCCAACTGCTGTTGTAGTAGGTATCCAGATAGCGTTCACCACTGTCGCACAGCAGGGTCACAATCGCCCCTTTTTGACCGCGGCTCATCATTTCTTTGGCCAGTTGCAGCATACCCCAGACGTTGGTGCCGGTAGAAGCCCCCGCCTTGCGGCCTAATACGCTTTCCAGCCAGTACAGTGTGGCGATGCTGGCGGCGTCCGGCACTTTGATCATGCTATCAATGACGTCAGGAATAAAAGAGGGTTCGGCACGCGGGCGACCAATACCTTCTATCCGGCTACCACATGGGCCAGTGATGGAGCGATCCCGCTGTTGGTAACAGTCGTAGAAGACAGAATGTTCTGGATCGACGACGACCAGTTGCGTATCCAGTCCCTGATAGCGAATGTAGCGCCCAAGCGTGGCTGACGTGCCGCCAGTGCCTGCGCTCATCACGATATAGTCTGGGACAGGATACGGTTCACGCGCCATTTGGCGGTAAATGCTGTCGGCAATATTGTTGTTGCCGCGCCAGTCGGTGGCACGTTCTGCGTAAGTGAACTGATCCATGTAATGGCCGTTCATCTCTTGTGCGAGCTGTTCAGATGCCGCATAGATTTGCCCTGCCTGTTCGACAAAATGGCAGCGCCCGCCATAGAACGCGATTTGCTCAACTTTTCTTTTTGCAGTGCAGGAGGGCATGACGGCGATAAACGACAGGCCAAGCAAGCGGGCAAAATACGCCTCTGACACGGCAGTGCTGCCGGATGACGCTTCGATAATCGGTGTGCCTTCTTTAATCCAACCGTTGCACAGGCCATAGAGAAACAAGGAACGCGCCAGACGATGCTTCAGGCTGCCGCTGGGGTGTGTGCTTTCATCTTTGAGGTAAAAATAGATACCGGGGTAATCCGGCAGGGTCAAACGGATAAGATGCGTATCAGCCGAACGCTGAAAATCTGCTTCGATAGCGCTGATGGCATTTTTAACCCAGACATTGGTCATGATGAAAACTCGGTTAGACAGTGATGTGAATAGAGTAACGAGTTTTCAGGATAAAAAAATTACCTTTTTATCTCTTCATGGGGTGTTTTAGGGAATATTTTACTCCTGAATTGTTTTAATAGGGATGATTTTGCTATGCAAGTCGAGCGGTAAGTTGTTACCTCAAATATCATGGCGACGGCTGGGTCTGTGCAACGACGTCCATTGACGTCTATCGCATGCCGATGGTGCCAATAATGCTATTCGCGTGGCTTTAAACGGCAAGAACATTGCTTTTCTCTCTTAATGGCGGAAAGTAGGGGAAGTTTTCTATCGCGCAGCACTATAGTGGGTAAAGCTATATCAGGTAAAAACTAATTAGGTAAAAACTATGTTGGATAAAATTGATCGCACCCTGCTGAGTATGTTGCAACAGGATTGTACGCTTTCGCTACAGACGCTGGCCGATGCGGTTAATCTGACATCCACGCCGTGCTGGAAACGCCTAAAGCGTCTTGAAGAAGACGGTATTATCCGGGCTCGGGTGGCGCTGTTGGATAATGAGCGTCTGGGATTAGGGCTGACGGCGTTTGTCTTATTGAAGACGCAGCAGCACAACCGCGACTGGTATCAGACCTTCACCCGCGTAGTGTCCGATATGCCTGAAGTGCTGGCTTTTTATCGTATGGCTGGCGAATACGATTACCTGATGCAGGTTCAGGTTGCTGATATGAAAAGCTATGATGATTTCTATAAGCGGCTGGTGAATGGTATTCCCGGGTTGGTCGATGTAACATCTAGCTTTGCTATGGAACGAATCAAACATACCACGGCATTGCCCTTATCCCTGTGATTCATCGTTCATACTCGTCATACTTCAAGTTGCATGTGCGTTGGCAGCATTCAGTCACCCGAATCACTTACTTGAGTAAGCTCATCGGGATTCCTTCTCTTGCCGCCTTCCTGAAACTTGAATTATTTAGTGTATATCCGTCTTTTGTATAATCACTTTTCTGAGTCTGTCATGACCCGTCTGGCTATTGGAATGAAAACCGCGTGAGACTGTTTGCTCAACTGAGTTGGTATTTTCGCCGTGAATGGCGGCGCTATCTGGGTGCGATTGCGCTATTGATTGTGATTGCCATTCTGCAATTGCTTCCTCCTAAACTGGTTGGCGTGATCGTCGATGGCGTGACGCAACACGGCATGTCGATGGCCGAAATGATGAAGTGGATTGGCGTGATGCTGCTGACTGCCGTCATGGTCTATCTACTGCGCTATGTGTGGCGCGTGTTCCTGTTCGGTGCTTCATACCAGTTGGCGGTTGAGTTACGGGAGGATTTTTACCGTCAACTGAGTCGCCAGCATCCGGCGTTTTACCAGCGTCACCGTACCGGCGATCTGATGGCACGTGCCACTAACGATGTCGATCGCGTGGTCTTTGCCGCTGGAGAAGGTGTGCTAACGCTGGTCGATTCGATGGTGATGGGCTGTGCGGTGCTGGTTGTCATGTGTACGCAGATCAGTTGGGAACTGACCCTGCTGGCGCTGCTTCCGATGCCGGTCATGGCGATTTTCATCAAACGCTACGGTACCCAGTTACATAACCGTTTTAAATCCGCACAGGCCGCGTTTTCTTCGTTGAACGATCAGGCGCAGGAAAGCTTGACCAGCATTCGCATGATTAAAGCCTTTGGGTTGGAAAACTATCAATCAGCACGTTTTGCGCAGGTTGCGGCGGAAGCCGGGGCCAAAAATATGCACGTCGCCCGCGTTGATGCCCGCTTCGACCCCACCATCTATATTGCTGTCGGGCTGTCGAATTTACTGGCGATTGGTGGCGGCAGTTGGATGGTGATTAACGGTTCGCTGACGTTAGGTTTGTTGACCAGCTTTGTTATGTATCTGGGATTGATGATATGGCCGATGCTGGCGCTGGCCTGGATGTTTAACATTGTTGAGCGCGGTAGCGCGGCATATAGCCGTATTCGTCAGTTACTGGCGGAAGAACTCGTGGTGAAAGACGGCGAGGAATCATTGCCCGCCGAGCGGGGCGTGTTGGCGGTGAACATCGCCGCGTTTCGCTACCTGGATAATACCCGCGATGCCTTACAGCACATTCAATTTACGCTGGCTCCAGGCAATATGTTGGGATTATGTGGTCCGACGGGGTCGGGTAAAAGTACGCTGCTGGCGTTGATTTTGCGTCATTTCGATACCCAATCGGGAGAGATTCGTTATCACGATCGTCCATTGAATGCTATCCGGCTGGATGAACTACGAAGCCGTTTTGCTGTTGTCGGGCAAATGCCCTTCTTGTTTTCGGACACGGTGGCGCAAAACATTGCACTCGGTCGACCTGATGCCACGCAACAAGAGATTGAACAGGCGGCGCGGCTTGCCAGCGTTCATGACGACATTCTGCGTTTGCCTCAGGGTTACCAGACTGAGGTGGGTGAGCGTGGTGTGATGTTATCTGGCGGTCAAAAACAGCGGATTGCGATTGCCCGTGCGCTGCTGCTGGATGCTGAAATTCTGGTGCTGGACGATGCGCTGTCTGCGGTGGATGGGCGAACAGAGCACCAGATTTTGCAGAATCTTAAAACATGGGGCGAAAAACGGACGTTGATCATCAGCGCGCATCGCCTGTCAGCCCTCACTGAAGCGAATGAAATCGTGGTGTTGCAGCAAGGACAAACGGTGCAGCGTGGCACACATCGGGCGCTGGCGGCAGAACCCGGCTGGTATCGGGATATGCACCGCTATCAACAGCTGGAGGCGGCGCTGGATGATGTACCGCTGGTGGAAGGAACGAAAAAATGAATAGCCCTCAACAGTTTTGGCCAACCCTGAAACGCCTGTTGGCCTATGGTTCACCCTGGCGAAAACCGCTGATGTCAGGTGTCGTGATGTTGTGGGTTGCTGCTGCCGCAGAAGTTTCCGGCCCTATATTGGTGAGTTATTTTATTGATGTTCTGGTGGCCAAAGGCGAATTCCCGCTGGCGATTGCGGCGGGTCTGGCGATGGCCTACATCCTGCTGCAAGTTCTGGCGGCACTGCTGCACTATTTTCAGACGCTGTTGTTTAACCGCGTAGCGGTCGGTGTCGTTCAGCAACTGCGCATTGATGTAATGGATGCGGCTTTGCGCCAGCCACTGAGCACATTCGATACGCAACCCGTTGGACAACTGATTTCACGCGTCACCAATGACACCGAGGTCGTCAAAGATCTGTACGTCATGGTGGTGTCAACGGTATTACGCAGTGCGGCGCTGGTCGGTGCGATGCTGGTGGCGATGTTCAGCCTGAGCTGGCAGATGGCGCTGATTGCGCTGATGATTTTCCCTGCGGTCGCGGTGGTCATGGCGCTGTACCATCGTTTCAGTACGCCGATTGTACGCAAGGTGCGAAGCTATCTGGCCGACATTAATGATGGTTTCAACGAAGTGATTAATGGCATGGGCGTCATTCAGCAGTTTCGCCAGCAGGCCCGCTTTGGCAAGAAACTGGGGGCCGCCAGCCACGCGCATTATGACGTGCGAATGAAGGCGTTGCGTCTGGAAGGTTTCCTGCTGCGGCCACTGCTGAGCCTGTTTGCTGCGATGGTGCTGTGTGGTTTGTTGATCCAATTTGGTTTCAGTTCGATGGGATCGGTTGGCGTCGGGGTCTTGTACGCGTTTATCAACTATTTGGGCCGTCTGAATGAACCGCTGATAGAACTGACAACCCAGCAATCCATGTTGCAGCAGGCGGTCGTCGCTGGTGAACGTATCTTTGAATTGATGGATGGCAAAAAGCAGAGCTACGGCGATGACGAGCGTCCTTTGGCGACGGGGCGCGTCGATATTGACGATGTCTCTTTCTCATATGGTACAGAAAAACGCGTGCTACAGAATATCTCGCTGACGATCCCAGAGCGCGGGTTCGTCGCGCTGGTCGGGCATACCGGCAGTGGGAAAAGTACGCTAGCCAGCTTGCTGATGGGGTATTACGCGCCGGATGAAGGTGAGATTCGGCTGGATGGCCGCCCGCTGTCGATGCTCTCTCATGCGGTGTTGCGCCAAAATGTGGCAATGGTGCAACAGGATCCGGTTGTGCTGGCGGAATCCATGTTTGTGAATGTGACGCTGGGGCGTGATATCAGCGAAGAAGCCGTCTGGCACGTGCTGGAAGTGGTACAGCTTGTCGAACTGGTTCGGGCTTTCCCTGAAGGGCTGCATACGCGCATTGGCGAGCAGGGGAATAACCTGTCTACCGGACAAAAGCAGCTGTTGGCGATAGCGCGGGTACTGGTGCAAACGCCTAAGATTTTGATTCTCGATGAAGCGACGGCGAATATTGACTCTGGCACGGAACAGGCGGTGCAAAAGGCGCTCCGTATCATCAGGGAACAGACGACCTTGATTATCATCGCCCATCGGCTTTCTACTATCGTTGAGGCCGACACGATTATGGTGCTCCATCATGGACAAACCGTTGAACGGGGAACACATGATCAACTGCTGCAACAGCAAGGGCGCTATTATCAAATGTATCAGTTGCAACTCGCCGGAGAGGATCTTGCAGCCACCAGCACTGAGCCTTGCATTGCCTAACTCTATTAGCTGTCATTCTGTGGTCTGCACCGCCTTGAGTGGTGCAGACTGACAGTCTGCTCACGGCTTCGCACCATCAGTAAGCATCGTGATTCCGGTTTTTACCTGTACTGCACTGAAAACACCCCTCGCGCACTAAAATAGTGCAATTCTTGCCCGGTTCTTCCTGCATTTCTTTCCCGCTGTGTTTTCTTTTTGCCCTTTCTTATCGTTAATCGCGTTCTCTTTCCTGATTTATGCCAGATAAATCATTTATGGCACACCCTTTGCTTTAGTCATGACGTAGACCTACTTCATAGAGCACGTAATCGAACAAGTGACGGGCGAAAGCCTGAACGTAATGGCTAGGGGGAAGACAAATGAAACTGGTTACTGTGGTGATAAAACCATTCAAGCTGGAAGATGTACGTGAAGCGTTATCTTCTGTCGGCATCCAGGGGCTCACCGTCACTGAGGTGAAAGGATTTGGTCGTCAGAAGGGGCACGCGGAACTCTACCGTGGTGCAGAATATAGCGTTAACTTTTTACCCAAAGTAAAAATTGATATTGCGATTGCAGACGACCAATTGGATGAAGTGATCGATGTTATCAGCAAAGCGGCGTACACCGGAAAAATTGGTGATGGCAAAATTTTTGTCGCCGAGTTGCAAAGGGTTATCCGTATTCGTACGGGTGAAACTGACGAAGCCGCACTTTAACAACACCTAACGTAGATACGTAAATAGGGATGGATGAAAATGAAAAAATTACTCTCTTCATTAGGTCTCGGTGTGGCGGCATTACTCCCGTCCTGGGCAATGGCTGCAACACCGACGATTGATAAAGCGGATAACGCTTTTATTATGATTTGTACCGCGCTGGTACTTTTTATGACTATACCGGGCATCGCACTGTTTTATGGCGGCCTGATCCGCTCGAAGAACGTTCTGTCCATGATGACGCAGGTGAGCGTAACATTCGCGATGGTTTGTATCTTGTGGGTGGTTTACGGATATAGCCTGGCTTTCAGCGAAGGTAATGCCTTCTTCGGTGGCTTCAGTACGTTTATGCTGAAAGGCATCGGAATTGAATCGATTAGCGGCACCTACTATCAATTTGTACACGTGGCGTACCAGGCTTCCTTTGCCTGCATCACCGTTGCGCTGATTGTCGGGGCGATTGCTGAACGTATCCGTTTCTCTGCTGTACTGATTTTCGTTGCGCTGTGGCTGACATTCTCCTATCTACCGATGACGCACATGGTGTGGGGCGGTGGTTATCTGGCATTGGATGGCGCGCTGGACTTCGCGGGTGGTACGGTGGTTCACATTAACGCCGCGGTCGCTGGGTTGGTTGGTGCTTATTTGCTGGGCAAACGTGCTGGTTTTGGCAAAGAAGCCTTCAAACCACATAACCTGCCGATGGTGTTTATCGGTACGGCGATTCTGTACATCGGCTGGTTTGGCTTTAACGCAGGTTCTGCGGGTGCCGCAAACGGTATTGCTGCTCTGGCTTTCCTGAACACGGTTGTCGCTACTGCTGCTGCGATTTTGGCGTGGGTTGGTGGTGAGTGGATGGTGCGCGGTAAGCCTTCTCTGCTGGGTGCATGCTCCGGTTGTATCGCGGGTCTGGTGGCAATCACACCAGCAGCGGGTACGGTTGGCGTCGGTGGTGCACTGATCATCGGTCTGGCTGGCGGTATTACCGGTCTGTGGGGCGTTACGGTACTGAAAAGATGGCTGCGTGTGGATGACCCATGTGATGTATTTGGTGTACATGGTGTGTGTGGTATCGTTGGTTGCATTCTGACTGGTGTATTTACTTCGGCATCTTTAGGTGGCACGGGCTATGCGGAAGGCGTGACGATGGCGCATCAGGTTTGGGTCCAGTTATTCAGTGTGATCATTGCTCTGGTTTGGTCTGGCGTGGTGGCATTCATCGCTTTCAAAGTGGCGGATATGATTGTCGGCCTGCGTGTTCCTGAAGATCAAGAGCGCGAAGGTTTGGACATCAACAGCCATGGTGAGAGTGCTTACAACCAATAATTGAGCTTGTCCAAATGCAACAAACGGGCGTGGAGTTTCCTCCACGCCCGTTTTACGTTATGAGGCTGCCACAGTCTTTACGATTGGCGGCGGCGCATCACCCCTTCCTGTACGCTGGATGCAACCAGCACGCCTTCTCGGGTATAGAACTGCCCACGGACAAAGCCACGAGCACCGGATGCGGATGTACTTTCTATGGTGTATAACAGCCAGTCATCCAACCTGAAATCACGGTGGAACCACATTGAGTGATCAATCGTGGCGACCTGCATACCCGGCTCCAAAAAGCCAACGCCATGAGGCTGTAAGGCTGTGAGTAGGAAGTTGCAGTCAGAGGTATAGCCAAGCAGATATTGGTGAATACGCTTATCGCCCGGCAATGGGCCGCAGGCCCGGCACCAGACATGTCGTACCGGTTCGTCCACTTCGCCTTTTAGGGGGTTATGGAATTTAACCGGACGCATCTCAATCGGGCTGGCCTGAATGAATTTATCGCGAAAGCGGGGCGGCAGGAGATGCTGCATATCTTGCGCGATTTCCTGCTCGGATTTCAGCGCTTCTGGCGGTGGAACCTCAGGCATCACATTCTGGTGTTCAAACCCTTCTTCATGACTTTGAAACGAGGCCGTCATATAAAAGATAGGGCGACCATTCTGGATGGCACTGACGCGTCTGGCGCTGAAACTGTTGCCATCGCGCAGGTTTTCAACGTCATAAATAATCGGTTTCTGGCTGTCGCCGGGCAGCAAAAAGTAGCTGTGGAAAGAGTGAATGTTACGTTCTACGGGAACGGTCTGTTTGGCGGCTGACATGGCTTGGCCTACGACTTGCCCGCCAAAGACCTGGCGCAGTCCCAAATCATCGCTTTGTCCGCGAAATAGCCCTTCTTCGAGCTTCTCTAAATGCAGGAGGTCGAGAAGGTGTTGTAGTGGTTGACTCATGGTATCAGCCCCAATAGATGAAAATGGCGAGTTATATGTTTGTTTTGTAAGGTTTAAAATATCTAATTATGGCTTTTCACTACAATAAATATGTGGCTTTAAGGAAAATATCAGAATTTTGCACCATTATTATTGTGTTGGGTGAATCATACTCTTTATGAGTACCAGTTTTCGATACTGGTAGTCTGACAATAATAAAGGAGACTGACCGAATGAAATTATGGCATATCTTAGGTGGTATCACGTTATCGGTGGCTCTGGCTGCATGCACACAGAGGGGGGATTATGGCGTATCTCCTCAAACTGGTGCACCTGTCACCAGTGTGTCTTCACAGCACCCGGTTGTTGCCATGCCAGCGGTAACCGGTACTGTGAATATTCGTCAGCGCATTACGCTCCCTCACAACGCCGTGTTAACCGTTACGGTGTCTGATGCATCGCTGGCAGATGCGCCTTCAAAAGTCATTACTCAGCGGGTGACGAGAACAGAAGGAAAGCAGGCACCTTTCCAATTCGAGTTACCGTATAATCCGGCTGATATTCAACCCAACGCACGTATCTTACTCAGTGCAGCAGTTGCAATTGATAATCGCGTCGTGATGGTGACGGAGAACGTCTTGTCGGTCATTAGCAACGGGGTCAATAACGCCGATTTGGTGCTGGTCCCTGTCGCCTCTGTTCCTCTACCGGCTAAAAATCAGGGATCGATGATATCCAACCCGGCGAATGAGACCTCTCATATGCTTCAGGGGCAACCTGCATCGTCACCTGTGGCAACCTGGTAACATGAGCTGCATACGCGCCGCTATGGCGCGTATTGCCAGCGGTATTTCGCCAGTTCAATCTTTCCCTGACGATTGAAAATAACGCCCTCTGCTTGCAGCGCTGATTTCTGACGCACATAGTCTCCACCGACCAGCGATATTTCGCCTTTACGATTGATTACCCGATGCCAGGGGAGTTTGCTGTCCTTCGGCAGACGTTTTAATACACCTCCTACTTGCCTTGATGCCCTGGGGGAGTCGGCAAGCTGAGCGATGTCGCCATAGGTCGCTATTTTTCCGTAAGGAATGGCCGCGACGATTTGAAAAACGCGTTGGCGGAAATTATCGTTTTCTTCTGACATCAGCGGATGTTCCTGCTGTTCCTAAACTGATTGGGTATCATAGTGGCACAGTGGGGTGGGTAAGAAAACAACGGTTAGTCTGTGTTAGCTTGCAATTGCTTATCCCATCGCCGATAATGCCCACCGCTTTGTGACACGCTGTCGTTATCATGTGCGAGCTGTTATAAAGTCGTCAATGGAGGCCCTGTCGGTTCTCCCGCAACACTAACCTGTGGATTCGGTCAGGTCCGGAAGGAAGCAGCCGCAGCAGGAAACGTGTGTGCCGGGATGTAGCTGGCAGGGCCTCCACCATTTCTGCTCTTCTATAGCCGCTTCGTCGTCAGAGTAGCCTTCATCTTCTTCCGGGCGTAAACCCAACGCTTTCTGCCATAAATCTACTCTTTGGCACACATAAGATCTGAACTGCCGCTCTCCGTTTTACCGTTCTTTGTTTCTTCGGAAGGATATCGTGCATCTTTACCAGGTGAGTAATAATTGCGCCAATTATTACCTCTTCTGTTTTCATCACTGGATATACTATTAGTGATGTTATCGATACGGTTGTTATAAATGATAAACGGTGGGGAAATAAGCGTAGTGGTATGAAGTAAAATTCATTCTTACTTAATATTAAAAAATACAATTTGTTACAAGTCTTACTCGATTAATACGTTAAAAAGATAATAAAAACAAAGGCCGATAATATTATCGGCGCAGTGTATTTAATGTCAGTTTTTGTATGCGTTTCGTTGGAAATTAACGGACGTATCGCCATACCGCAGTAGGCACTTTGTCATAGAGTTTGTTCATCGTCAGTTCTGCCAGACGATGATCGGCAGCGGAAAAGAACATCTCCAGTTCATCATTGGATAGCTCATACTTGTTTTTTTCAATAACGCGTTCGAGGGTGTCAATGGTTGTGCATTTACGCAAACGCATCAAATAGTCAATTTTTTTCATAATGGCCTATGCAAACAGTACCTGGTGGTTAAAAAATATAAATAAATTATTGCTTAAGTTTTAGCAGGCGTACAGACGTTCTCCCCTGAGAACATTCCGAATAATTTTGCTTTGGACTTCTGCCAGCACCGCAGCTCAGCATCATTAATACCGTAGTTGCTAAACAAGACGTAAGTATCATCCAAATACTTTTCAACCTGCTCTGAAAGCTCACTTTCGTTAGGGTATTTTATTTTAAATGTGAGAATAAACGTAGCGATATGCTCAATAAGTTCATTTAATTGGAGATTGATCGCAGATGTTGGATCATTGACCCAGCCGTGACTGCTATCACCTAACGTTGCTATGCTTTCGTCACACAGATTCTCACATAAGAATCTGAGTTGGGCAATATCATAATGTTTTGGTGTGTACTCATCCATATCAATCCCTCCGTTAAGCCGTTATTCAGTGTTACTGCGGTTAACACCTGGTAAACAGGTAGACTGATGAAACTTGCAAGATAAAACGTTAACGCTGTTTCGTATTCATGTTGTGACAAACAGAGCATTGAGCCATTGTGATTTGTTCAGCAATGAAGGAGACAACAGAGATGTTTGTACCTCCTACTCTCTACTATGTCGTGAAATAGGGTTGGCGTAAATACCAACCTATCATGACTTAACCTTAAGTATAGCTATACCATGTTGGTTATGGTTACGTCATTCTATATATGACTATAGCAAAAGCGTTCGTAAAATTCGCGGATAATAGGTAAGGTTTTTACCGCTATTTATTTTGATTAATTCTCAGATTTTTTGTTGTAACAATGAGCATAGAATAAACTCGGCTGCGGATTATTTAATTATTTCTATCTGAAAATATGAGAAATGGCAGAAGGAATGCGAAGAGATTGTTCAGTGGATAAGTTATGTTGGTGCGGATTATCTTATTGTTTCATAAGTTTTTTCATGCGCGCATCCCGTACAGTCTTGTTAACGTCATAACACAGACTGTACGGGATGGGGTCGAGAAAGATTAACCTTTTTTCTTTTTCCCGCCTTGCACGGCCTTAAAGCGCGGATTAGATTTGCATATAACGTAAACTCGACCGCGACGACGGACCACAATACAATCTTTGTGACGATTTTTTGCTGAACGCAGCGAACTAAGCACCTGCATTTAATAACCCTCTCTGATTACTTGAAGAAGTTCCCAAAGCGCTGCTGGAAGCGCGCCGTGCTGCCTTCTTTGGAATACTCTTTTTGCTTCCCGGTGTAATAGGGATGCGATGCCGAAGATACGTCAATGGTGACGTAAGGGGAGCTGGTACCCTCCAGTTCAATGGTTCGATCGGTTTTAATCGTTGATCCCGTCCTGTAATAGACATCTGCGCTGGTATCATGAAATACCACGGTGCGATAGCCAGGATGAATACCTGCTTTCATATCTGCTCCTTTTGTTATGTTATAACGTAATAATATTGCGCTTTTTTGGCATCAGGATCAACCATTATGTTGTGTTGAGGCTGTTGCATCCCCTAAGTCACTATAGACACGGATAAAGAGGTAAACAGCGCTGCTTGGCACGAGTTAGTCGACCTGAAAGGGAAGAGGATCTGGGAATAAAAAAGGCCGCGAGGCGGCCTTCAGAGTGATGACAAAGTCCTGGTCGTAAGGGCAGGACTTTGATCTAATAAGGTCAGTGCAAGTAATGGATAATGGACTGACCACCATGCTCAGAGAACCTTTCCCTCAGCAGTACCCGTTTGAAACCATCACCCTTGATGAACTGGTCCCGAAAGACCATCTCGTACGTAAAATCGATGCCGCCATCGACTTCGAATTTATCCGCGATGCGGTAAAACATCTTTACTGCCACAACAATGGCCGCCCGGCTATTGACCCCGTGCGGCTGATTAAAATGATGCTCCTGGGCTATCTGTTCGGCGTCCCCTCTGAACGCCGGTTGGTGAAAGAAATCCAGGTCAATGTGGCTTACCGCTGGTTCCTGCGCATGGGCCTGACGGAGAAAGTCCCTGACGCCTCCACCCTCAGCCAGAACCGCATCCGCCGGTTTAATGACAGCGATGTCTTTCAGCACATTTTTGACCATATCGTGGCGCAGGCCCTGACTCAGGGAATGGCGAACGACCGGGTGCTCTATACCGACAGTACCCACCTTAAAGCCGACGCGAACCCGCGTAAGGCGGTGAATGAGCCGCGTCCGGAAGGCGTCAGCGAATATTTTGCAGCGCTGAATGCCGCCGTGTAGGCCGACCGGAAGCAGCACGAAAAAAAGCCGCTGCCCGGCGTAAAAAAGACGCCAGAAAGCGCCGCCGCCGTTAAGAACACCAAAGTCAGCACCACCGACCCGGAGAGCGGCTTCATGCACCGGGACAACAAACCGAAGGGCTTCTTTTACCTTGACCACCGCACGGTGGACGGGAAACACGGCATCATCACCGATACCTTCGTCACGCCAGGGAATGTGCATGACAGCCAGCCGTTCATCGGCCGTCTTAAGCGTCAGACAACGCGGTTCGGTCTGGATACGGTGGCGGTGGGCGTGGACGCAGGTTACTTCACCTCAGCGGTCTGCCATCTGACACAGGAGATGGGCATCAGGCTGGTACCGGGTTACCGGAGGCCGAACAAAGGACAGAATGCGTACCAGAAGAAGCACTTCACGTATGACCCGCAGAACAATGTGTATATATGCCCGGCGGAACAGCGCCTGACGCACGGTACGACAGACCGTAACGGCTACCGGCATTACCGGTCAGATAAAATGCGCTGCGCGGTATGCCCGTTACGGGAGAAATGCACGACCAGCAGACAGATGCAGAAAACGATAACGCGACACGTATGGGAGGCGTCGAAGGAAGAGGCGAACAGGCTGCGGCTGACGAAATAGGGTAAAAAGGTGTACGCCCGACGTAAGGAGACGGTGGAAAGGAGCTTCGCGGATGCGAAACAACATCATGGTCACCGGTATGCGCGGTACCGTGGCCTGACGAAAGTCCAGATGCAGTGCCTGCTGGCGGCGACGGCACAAAATATGAAGAAGATGGCGCTGCTGGCGCTACTTTATAGTCTTTATCGGTGGCTGAAAGCGTGCGTAGAAGGCCGGAAAGCCCCCTCAGTCGGAGAGAAAACACAGATGCCTGGGTTATGGAAAAATCTCGCGATCGCGACCTTTGGTCGCTAAAAAAAGAACCCCACCTGAAAACGTGGGGTTCGTCAGCAGTCTGAAAGGCCGCGAGGCGGCCTTTCAGAGTAGATATGGGGCTGTCTTAGTGCGCTGTTGTGTCGTCTACTTTCTTGCCGAAGCGACGGCGGACAACCACAAAGAACACTGGAACGAAGAAGATAGCCAGCACGGTTGCGGTAATCATCCCGCCCATTACGCCAGTACCAACGGCGTTCTGTGCACCGGAGCCTGCGCCGCTACTGATTACCAGCGGCATCACGCCCAGGATAAAGGCAAGGGATGTCATCAAGATTGGGCGCAAACGCATACGAACGGCATCCAGCGTTGCTTCTATCAGTCCTTTCCCTTCTTTTTCCATCAGATCTTTAGCAAACTCGACGATCAATATGGCGTTCTTCGCGGATAGCCCTATGGTTGTCAGCAAGCCCACCTTAAAGTAAACGTCATTTTCAAGACCTGTCATATTTGCCGCAATCAATGCACCGATGATCCCTAATGGAACAACTAGCATAACGGAGAACGGTATTGACCAGCTCTCATAAAGTGCTGCCAGACACAGGAACACGACTATCAATGAAATGGCATAGATTGCAGGTGCCTGGTTGCCGGATAACCGCTCTTGATAGGACATACCCGTCCATTCGTAGCCGATACCTTGCGGTAATTGGGTAACAAAGTTCTCCATCAATGCCATGGCTTCACCGGTACTCTTACCTGGTGCGGCTTCGCCTTGGATCTGCATGGATGGCTGGCCGTTATAACGCTCCAGACGCGGTGAACCATATTCCCAGTGGCTCTGTGTAAATGCAGAGAATGGCACCATTTGTCCGTTACTACCGCGGATGTACCAGTTTTTGATGTCATCCGGTAGCATACGGAAAGGTGCATCGGCCTGAACGTAAACTTTCTTCACACGACCACGGTCGATAAAGTCATTCACGTACGAGCCGCCCAGCGTTGTCGCCAACGTTGAGCTGATGTCCGACAGTGACACACCAAGCGCCTGTGCTTTTTCCTGATCGATATCAAGACGGAACTGCGGGGTATCTTCCATTCCGTTTGGACGAACCTGTACTAACGTATCAGGGCGTTGTGCGGCCATACCCAACAGTTGGTTACGTGCTTCCGTCAGTTTTGCATGGCCAAGGTTAGCCTGGTCAATCAACTGGAAGTCGAAACCTGTCGCAGTACCCAGTTCGATAATTGCAGGAACGTTGGCGGCAATAACGATAGCTTCTTTATACTGGCTGAAGACCGCGTTAGCTCTTCCTGCAATGGCCTGAACTTTATTCTCCGCGCCGCTCCGTTCACTCCAGTCATTCAGGCTGGCGAAAGCCAGACCGGCATTCTGCCCACGACCCGAGAACCCGAAGCCTGTTATGGTAAACACAGACTTGACGTTACCTTTCTCGTTCTCGAGATAGTATTGCGTCATTCTGTCCATGATTTTCTGGGTGTTTTCCTGCGTTGCCCCTGAAGGCAACTGAACGATGTTCAGGAGAACCCCCTGATCTTCGTCTGGCAGGAAGGAGGTCGGTAAACGTAAGAACAACAGCGCCAGACCGACAACAATCAGCAGATAGATGACCAGGTAACGACCCGTGCTGCGCAGGATATTGGCTACGCTATCGGTGTAATGATGCGTGCTTTTCTCAAACAGCCTGTTGAACCAGCCGAAGAAGCCTGTTTTCTCACCGTGATCGCCTTTGGCAATCGGTTTGAGCAAGGTTGCACAAAGTGCTGGCGTCAAAATCAACGCGACTAGTACCGACAGCACCATTGCCGAAACGATTGTGATGGAGAACTGGCGGTAGATTGCCCCTGTGGAACCACCGGTAAACGCCATCGGGACGAATACCGCAGACAGCACCAGCGCAATACCAACCAGCGCGCCCTGGATTTGCTCCATAGAACGTTTGGTTGCTTCTTTAGGCGACAGACCTTCTTCCGCCATGACACGTTCCACGTTTTCCACAACGACGATGGCGTCATCTACCAGAAGCCCGATGGCGAGAACCATCGCGAACATCGTCAAGGTGTTAATGGAATAACCAAATGCAGAGAGGATAGCAAATGTCCCCAGCAAGACGACCGGCACCGCGATAGTTGGGATTAGCGTGGCACGGAAGTTCTGTAAGAACAGATACATAACCAGGAATACCAGTACGATGGCTTCTACCAGCGTTTTCACTACTTCGTTGATCGAGATCTTAACGAAGGGCGTTGTGTCGTAGGGGTAAACGACTTTCAGGCCGGCAGGGAAAAATTCTTCCGCTTTGGTTAATGCATTTTTTACTGCAGTTGCCGTATCCAGCGCATTCGCGCCCGTTGCTAATTTAATACCAATACCGGCAGCGGGCTGGCCATTAAAACGTGCAATCGTGTCATAATTTTCTGCGCCCAGCTCAACGCGTGCGACGTCTTTAAGGCGAACCTGAGATCCATCAGCGTTAACCTTCAGAAGTATTTTAGAAAACTCTTCTGCTGAATTCAGTCGGGTTTGCGCAATGATCGATGCGTTCAACTGCTGGCCAGGAACCGGTGGCGCGCCACCCAGTTGCCCTGCGGCAATCTGGTTGTTTTGAACTTTGATCGCGGCGGTGACATCACCTGAGGTTAGTTGGTAATTATTCAGCTTGTTCGGATCCAACCAGATACGCATCGCGTATTGGGCACCAAACAGTTGTGCATCACCCACGCCGGATGTCCGGCTAATAGGATCTTTAACGTTAGCAGCCACGTAGTCAGCGATATCTTCCTGTGACATTTTGCCGTCTTCACTGATGAAGGCGGCAACCATGAGGAAGCTGCTACTGGATTTCTGAACGTTAACCCCTTGCTGCTGTACTTCTTGCGGTAGCAGTGGCATAGCCAGTTGCAGTTTGTTCTGCACCTGAACCTGCGCGATGTCCGGATCCGTACCTGCCTCAAACGTCAGCGTAATCTGAACCGTACCAGAAGAGTCACTGCTTGATGACATATACATCAGGTTATCGATACCGTTCATATTCTGTTCGATAACCTGCGTCACGGAATCTTGCAGCGTTGATGCATCGGCCCCTGGATAAGTTGCCGTTACGTCAATCGCGGGTGGTGCGATCGTCGGATACTGGGCAATCGGTAATTTAACAATTGCCAGCAATCCCGTCAGCATCACCATGATGGCGAGTACCCATGCAAAAATGGGTCGATCTATAAAAAACTTAGCCATGAATTATACCGGCTCCTGTTAGAACGTCTTAAGGCTTCGCGGGTTCTGCTGGCGCTTGCTGCGCCTGCTGATTTTCTTGAGCGACTTCTTTAGCCTTCACCTGCGCACCGGGTCTGATTTTTTGCAGACCCGTAACAATAATGCGATCGCCCGCTTTCAAGCCTTCGGTAACCAACCATTTGTCACCAATTGCCTTACTGGTTGTAAGCGTGCGAGGTTCCACTTTATCGCCTTCCCCAACTACCATGGCGGTAGCCTGGCCACGTGGATCGCGGGTGACACCTTGCTGCGGCACTAATAAGGCCGTCGGGTTAACACCGGAATCAAGACGCGCGCGTACAAACATACCAGGAAGCAGGTTGTGCTGTGGGTTAGGGAAAATGGCGCGCAGCGTGATGGAACCAGTGGTTTCATCTACCGTGACATCAGAAAATTCCAATGTACCTGCCTCGGTATATTCAGTACCGTTTTCCAACAGCAGTCGGACATTGGCTTTGCCTGCACTTTGTTTCAGCGTACCGTTTTCCAGCTCTCTTTTGAGTTGCAGGAAATCATTGCTGGACTGCGTGACATCAACATAGATCGGATCAAGCTGCTGCACGGTTGTTAGTGCTGTGGCTTGCCCAGTTGCCACCAATGCGCCTTCCGTGACTGTAGATTTACCCACGCGCCCTTCGATGGGAGCATTCACTTTGGTGTAAGCCAGATTGATTTGTGCGGTGTCCACTGCTGCTTTAGCTGCTTGAACGGCAGCATCAGCCTGACGGGAAGTGGCAACGGCCTGATCGTAATCCTGCTTGCTGACGTAGTTGGTGCCCAACAGCGGTTTATAGCGGTTAACGGTCAGATTAGCAATTTCTGCCTGAGCCTGAGCCTGAGCGAGTGAACCTTTGGCGCTGTTGTAGCTTGCCTGATAGGTCGCCGGATCGATCTGATACAGCGATGCGCCCGCTTTAACGTCAGATCCTTCAATAAAATTGCGTTTGAGGATAATTCCGCCGACCTGTGGGCGAACCTCGGCAATGCGGTAAGCACTTGTACGGCCCGGCAGCTCGGTCATCACATTCAGTGCTTCCGTTTTCAGCGTAACAATACCCACTTCAGGCATCTGCTGCTGTGCGCCGTCTTGCTGATTATTGCCGCTATCACATCCTGCGAGCATTAAGCCGCCAGAAAGCATCAGAACTGCCGCCAGAGGCGTTAGCCTTCTGTTTTTGTTCATAGATAAACCTCAAGTGTCCGATTTGAAATTGACCAATGGATCACAAGCCCAAAAACCCATTGCTGCTATAGTCTTATGTTCGTGCTATGTTACAAACATACTTGAATGTATGTAAATCTTAATTTCCTTCAAATACAGCGATATGGCACGAAAAACCAAACTATCATGGCGCGAAAAACTAAAAAACAGGCTCAGGAAACCCGACAACAGATACTGGATACTGCGTTAAGAGTGTTCTCTGAGCATGGTGTGTCTGCGACTTCATTGTCCGACATTGCAACTGCTGCTGGTGTGACTCGCGGTGCTATTTATTGGCACTTTAAGAACAAAACCGAAATTTTCGATGAGATCTGGGCGCTGGCAGAGTCAAAAATCAGTGAGTTTGAAATAGAGTATCAGACAAAATTCCCTGATAATCCACTCCGCGTGATGCGTGAATTATTGATTTATATGCTGCGTTTAACCGTTAGTGATACTCACTGGCGTTCCATTATGGAGATTGCTTTTCACAAATGTGAGTTTGTCGGTGAAATGCTGCAATCGTACAATGCGCGCAAAGAACTTTATCTTTCCTGCTATGTCGACATTGAAGAAAACCTGATTGAGTGCATTCGTCTGGGCATGTTGCCGACGGACATTCATCCCCGCCGTGCAGCGATTGCGCTGCGTGCCTATTTTTCCGGCGTAATGGAGAACTGGCTATTTATGCCGGAGAGTTTCGATCTCGATCAGGAAGCTCCGGCGCTTGTGGATGCCTTTATCGATATGCTGCATTTTAGCCCGGCGCTACGTAAACCCGCTGAGTAAGCCGTCGCTCAACGGCGCTAACGCCTCTTCTCTCTAATCACCTGGGTGATCTTTGATGATGAGGTCTGCATCGCTTTCTTTTGGCGAGAGCTTTTTCTCAAAATCGGTACGTACAATCTCCAGAGCAGCTAGCGCAATACGTGGTTCGATCTGGTTTTCTTCCAGCAACATAATCAAATCGACTGCTAGTTTGATTTCGGGTGGGGCGTTTTCAAGTGACATGAAGTCGTTCCTTTTTTTCCTCGGCGATGCCGCCGCGCTATAGCCCTCGCTCCCGGCGTTCGATCTGGCGCTCCAGTCGCGACAGCGCCTGACGGCAGCGTGATAGTCGTCCTTCCAGCGCTGCCAGTTCTTTTTGCAATCGCTGTTGCTCGCTGAAAAGCGTCTGCGCAATGAGCAGACTTTCTCTATCCTGAATCATAGAGAGCAAACGGCGTTCATAATCCTGATGTTCTGCCAGTTTGTGATACACATCTTCCGGCGTCGGGGCCGCATGCTGCTCTTGCCTGCGTAATGACTGGGTTGCCAGTTCACGCTGTAGTGCGGCTATCTGGCTGACCAGCTTTTCTGCCAGAAATGCCACACGCTCGGTGCGTTGCTCTGCGACCAACTGTTTTATTGTCTGCAAATTTTGTTCAACTTCGGCGCGATAATCCCGTAGTCGGGTGCCATAGCTGCTAAAAAGCTGGCGATCAAAGCGCGATTGCGGCACGGCTTTATCCGCCAGCGGTTCGAGTTCTTTCGCCAGCGTAGTAATTTGTTGTTCAAGCGCCTGTAGCAATCGGTGCGTGTTCACTGGTTTCCCTTACGGTAAGGCTGATGATTCAGCAAGTCGGCGCGTGGTGTATTGATAATCGTTAGCCAACATCGCCTTAGTACCCTGCATGAGGATATCTTAACTAATTCATCAGGCAAGGTGGTGATAAAGTGTGATGGACATTATCGTAGACAAAGCATATTGAGTAGACAAAACCTATTGATAGCGAACAACGTATAAAGGTGAATATGTATCGCGTGTTGCTGATTATATTAGGGTGGGTTTCCGTTGTGCTGGCAACGTTGGGCGTCGTGTTACCTTTATTACCGACAACGCCTTTCTTGCTACTGGCCGCCTGGTGTTTTGCCCGCTCGTCCCCGCGTTTCCATGACTGGCTGCTGTACCGCTCCTGGTTTGGCAGCTATCTGCGCCATTGGCAGCAGCATCGGGCACTGCCGCCGGGCGCAAAATGGAAGGCAGTCACCATGATTCTGTTAACGTTTGCGCTTTCGCTCTGGCTGGTCAAACTGGTTTGGGTCAGGATTTTGCTATTGGTCATTTTGGCTATTTTGTTGACCTTCATGCTTCGTTTACCCGTGATTGATCCAGAACAACAAACGCAGGGCGCGGATCCGAAAAGATAGCGTAAGCGGCAGCCTCTGTGACGGGAATACAAAAAATACGCACCCAGAGTGCGGATAGTTGCATTTGCCCGTCACTTTGACTAAATTTGACCGTTTTCGTGCGCGGGTCGCCATTTTCCTCTTTGTCATAATGCCTCTTCATCACCTCATGCGATGATGAAAGCCTTGTGGTGACCGGCATTTGTATGTTCAGAACGTTTTATCAGGCACAACTATGATGACCGTAACAGCCCAGCAGCAGGCAGAATTAATTAAAAACAGTATCAAAAGCATCCCCGATTATCCGAAGCCGGGCATACTGTTCCGTGATGTCACCAGCCTGCTGGAAGATCCTGTGGCCTATGCAGCCAGTATTGAGATGCTGGCAAACCGTTACCGCAACACCGGTGTGACGAAGGTTGTTGGTACGGAAGCGCGTGGTTTCCTGTTTGGCGCTCCGGTTGCGTTGGCGCTGGGCGTGGGTTTTGTTCCCGTGCGTAAACCGGGCAAGCTGCCACGTCCGACGATCAGTGAAAGCTATGAGCTGGAATACGGTTCAGATACGCTGGAAATTCATGCAGATGCAATCTCCGCTGGTGATAATGTGCTGGTGATCGACGATCTGCTGGCAACCGGTGGTACGCTTGAAGCCACAGTGAAATTGATCCGTCGTTTGGGTGGTTCGGTCAGTGATGCCGCTTTTATCATCAATTTGTTCGATCTGGGTGGCGAGCAACGCCTGACCGAGATGGGTGTCACCTGCTATAGCCTGGTTGACTTCCCCGGACATTAATCATAACAGTCTCGCCGATAGCGGCGTGGCTGTGTTAGCATGATTGCCTCAATAACTCGACTGTTGCGGTATTGATGAGCTATCAGGTTCTTGCCCGTAAGTGGCGTCCCCAAACCTTTACCCACGTTGTCGGTCAGGAACATGTCCTGACCGCGCTGGCTAACGGCCTTTCCCTAGGCAGAATCCATCACGCTTATTTGTTTTCTGGCACCCGTGGCGTCGGGAAGACGTCGATTGCCCGTTTGCTGGCAAAAGGGCTGAATTGCGAACAGGGCGTGACGGCAACGCCCTGTGGCCAATGTGATAACTGCCGTGAAATCGAACAGGGCCGTTTTGTCGATTTGATCGAAATCGATGCCGCGTCTCGCACTAAAGTAGAAGATACGCGCGATCTGCTGGATAACGTGCAATATGCCCCCGCGCGTGGGCGGTTCAAGGTGTACCTGATTGATGAAGTACACATGCTATCGCGTCACAGCTTTAATGCGCTGTTGAAAACGCTGGAAGAACCCCCTCCGCACGTTAAATTCTTGTTGGCGACTACCGATCCGCAGAAATTGCCTGTGACCATTCTGTCACGCTGCCTACAATTTCACCTCAAAGCGCTGGATGTCGAACAGATTCGTGCGCACCTAGAACAGGTATTGCAGGCAGAGAATCTCATCAGCGAACCTCGTGCGTTACAGCTTCTGGCGCGTGCCGCCGATGGGAGCTTGCGCGATGCGCTGAGCCTGACCGATCAGGCTATTGCTATGGGGCAGGGGCAGGTCACGACCGCTTCAGTCAGCCAAATGCTGGGCACGCTGGACGATGAGCAACCGCTGGCACTTATTGAGGCGTTGGCGAAAGGCGATGGTGCACAGGTCATGTCGCTGTTAGATCAGGTCGCGGCTCGGGGTGTGGACTGGGAATCGCTGCTGGTAGAAACCCAGACGCTATTACACCGCATTGCGATGGTTCAACTGCTGCCTGCTGCGCTGGGTGATGATTACGCCGCAGTTGAAGCCCGCATGCGGGATTTGGCGCGTGCGCTGCCGCCTGCGGACGTGCAGTTGTATTACCAGACGATGTTAATTGGCCGCAAAGAGCTGCCTTTTGCGCCAGATCGTCGCATGGGCGTTGAAATGACGCTACTGAGAGCGCTGGCGTTTCATCCCAGCCAGATTATCGCCGAACCTGTAGCGCCGGTGAGTGCTGCGCCTGCTCAGGCTGCGCGAGCTCCTGTTACTCAACCCGCCGTGCCGCCGCAGCCTGTTGCCGCTGCATCGGTGAGGACTCGTACGCCAGCGCCGCAGAACAATGAACCTCTGGCTGACGTACAGGCACCCATTTATTCTCCCGAACCACCGATGGATGCATCCGCGTATTCGCCACCGTTAGGGGAACCCTCTGCCTCATCGGCTTCTCAGCAGCCGCATGGTGAGAGTGAATTGCCTGATGCGACTTCCCAATTGCTACAGGCTCGCAGCCAACTGCTGCGAAAACAGGGGAGTACACCACCAAAAAAGGCTGATCCGGCAGCGTCTGACAACACGCGGCCGGCAACCTCAGCGCTGGAGCGATTGGCTTCGGTGACTGAGCGCAGCATTCAACGGCAAAACGCGAAAACGTCTCCCTCCGAGCCCAAAAAGCCGGAAGCGTATCGTTGGCGGGCGCAGAATAAAGTCGAAGAAGAGAAGGTCGATATCGCAACGCCAAAAGCGCTGCGTTCAGCATTAGAGCACGAAAAAACGCCAGAACTGGCGGCACGGCTGGCGGAAGAGTCACTGGAGCGGGATGCCTGGGCGGCGGAAATCCATCGCCTGACGCTACCAAAGCTGGTACAACAGCTGGCACTCAATGCGTTTAAAGAGAGCGAAGAGGCAGACAAGATTCATCTGCATCTGCGTTCATCCCAGCGGCATCTGAATTCGCCTGCGGCGCAAAAGACGCTGGCGGACGCATTGACGGCCCACTACGGGCATCCTGTAGAATTACTGATTACTGAAGACGATAACCCGGCGGTGCGGACGCCGCTGGAGTGGCGTCAGGCTATATACGAAGAGAAACTGACGCAGGCGCGTCAGTCGATTCTGGCCGATACAACGATTCAAACGCTGCGGCGTTTCTTTGATGCGGAACTGGACGAAGAAAGTATCCGCCCTGTTTAACCGCTGCGAGTGCGCAGCCCGACGTGATAGAGAGAAAACTATGTTTGGTAAAGGTGGAATTGGCAACCTGATGAAGCAAGCCCAGCAGATGCAGGAAAAAATGCAGCAGATGCAGGAAGAAGTGGCGAATCTGGAAGTCACGGGCGAATCGGGCGCGGGTCTGGTGAAAATTACGATCAACGGTGCGCATAACTGTCGCCGCGTAGAAATCGATCCCAGCCTGATGGAAGATGACAAAGAGATGCTGGAAGATCTGATTGCTGCGGCATTCAATGACGCCGCCCGCCGCATCGCGGAAACGCAGAAAGAGAAAATGGCGTCTGTTTCCAGCGGTATGCAACTGCCGCCGGGCTTCAAGATGCCGTTCTGATGCAGACCAGTCCGCTTCTTGAATCATTGATGGAAGCGCTGCGCTGCCTGCCGGGCGTTGGGCCCAAATCGGCACAGCGCATGGCGTTTCAACTGCTGCAACGTAACCGCAGCGGCGGTATGCGTCTGGCGCAGGCGTTGACGCGGGCGATGTCCGAAATCGGTCACTGTAGCGATTGCCGGACATTCACCGAGCAGGACGTGTGCGCGATTTGTTCGAACTCGCGCCGCCAGCAAAACGGGCAGATTTGCGTGGTGGAAAGCCCGGCGGACATTCAGGCTATCGAACAGACGGGACAGTTTGCCGGTCGTTACTTTGTACTGATGGGACATTTGTCGCCGCTTGATGGCATTGGCCCGGACGATATCGGTTTGGGGCGGCTGGAAGAGCGCCTGCAAGTGGAATCGATAAGCGAAGTGATCCTGGCTACTAATCCGACGGTAGAAGGCGATGCTACGGCAAACTATATCGCGGAACTGTGCGCGCAACACGGCGTGATGGCCAGCCGCATTGCACACGGCGTTCCCGTTGGCGGTGAGCTGGAAATGGTCGATGGCACCACGCTTTCCCATTCGCTCGCGGGCCGTCAGCCTTTCCGGTTTTAATCTGTCGGCTGCCAGCATCATTATCTGGCAGCCGCAGTCTTGTTTTCCTCTTTCATCTCACCGTTTTCTTTTTTCGCTGAAATTTACCCCTTGAAATCCCCCCGGTTTATCCCCATTTGCTACTTATCGTCAGTTTAATCAGCCTGAATAATATTAGGATTGAGGTAAGCAATAATGAGTATGAAAGGCCAAGAAACTCGCGGGTTCCAGTCTGAAGTTAAGCAACTCCTGCATTTGATGATCCATTCGCTTTATTCCAACAAAGAAATTTTTCTGCGTGAATTGATCTCCAACGCCTCCGATGCGGCAGATAAGCTACGTTTCCGTGCGCTGTCTGCACCGGAACTGTATGCGGGCGATGGCGACCTGCGTGTGCGGGTATCTACGGACAAAGAAAAACGCACGCTGACGATTTCTGATAACGGCATCGGCATGAGCCGTGATGAAGTGATTGATAATCTCGGTACGATTGCGAAATCCGGCACCAAGGCGTTTCTTGAATCGATGGGTTCCGATCAGGTTAAAGATAGCCAACTGATTGGCCAGTTCGGTGTAGGCTTCTACTCTGCCTTCATCGTGGCAGATAAAGTGACCGTGCGTACGCGTGCTGCGGGCGCGAATGCCGATCAGGGCGTGTACTGGGAATCTGCCGGGGAAGGCGATTACACCATCGCTGACATCACCAAAGACGACCGTGGAACGGAAATCACTCTGCATCTGCGTGAAGGCGAAGACGAGTTTCTGGATGACTGGCGTGTGCGTTCCGTCATCAGCAAATATTCCGACCACATCGCGCTGCCGGTGGAAATTGAATCCCGGACGGAAAGTGAAGAAGAAGGTGGTGAGTCCACCGTTAGCTGGGAAAAAATTAACAAGGCACAGGCTCTGTGGACGCGCAGTAAGTCTGAAGTCAGCGATGATGAGTACAACGAATTCTATAAACACATCTCCCACGACTTTTCCGATCCGCTGAGCTGGAGCCACAACCGTGTGGAAGGTAAGCAGGAATACACCAGCTTGCTCTACATCCCTGCCCGTGCACCGTGGGATATGTGGAACCGCGATCATAAACACGGTCTGAAATTGTACGTTCAGCGCGTCTTTATTATGGATGACGCCGAACAATTCATGCCGAACTACCTGCGTTTTGTTCGCGGCCTGATTGATTCTAACGATCTGCCATTGAACGTTTCCCGTGAGATTTTACAGGACAGCCGTGTGACGCAAAACCTGCGTAATGCGCTGACCAAACGCGTGCTGCAAATGCTGGACAAACTGGCGAAAGACGACGCGGAAAAATACCAGACGTTCTGGCAGCAGTTCGGTCTGGTACTGAAAGAAGGCCCGGCAGAAGACGGCAGCAACCGTGAAGCGATTGCGAAACTGCTGCGTTTTGCTACCACGCAATCTGACAGCTCCGCGCAGACAGTGTCGCTGGAAGATTACGTTAGTCGGATGGTGGAAGGTCAGGACAAGATCTACTACATCACGGCAGACAGCTATGCGGCGGCGAAGAGCAGCCCACATCTGGAGCTGTTCCGTAAGAAAGGTATCGAGGTTCTGCTGTTGTCCGATCGTATTGACGAATGGATGATGAGCTACCTGACTGAGTTCGACGGTAAATCCTTCCAGTCAGTCAGCAAGGCCGATGAGGCACTGGATAAACTGGCTGACGAAGAAAACGAGGAACAGAAAGAAGCGCAAAAAGCGTTGGAGCCGTTTGTTGAACGTGTGAAAACCCTGCTGGGCGAGCGCGTTAAAGACGTGCGTTTCACCTACCGTTTGACTGATACACCTGCGATTGTCGTGACGGATGCGGATGAGATGAGCACGCAGATGGCGAAGCTGTTCGCGGCAGCGGGCCAGCAAGCACCGGAAGTGAAGTACATTTTTGAGCTAAATCCGGATCATGCGTTAATTAAACGCGCGGCTGACGTTTCTGATGAAGCAGAGTTTGGCGAATGGGTCGAACTGCTGCTTGATCAAGCTCTGCTGGCTGAGCGTGGGACGCTGGACGATCCGAACCTGTTCATTCGTCGTATGAATCAGCTGCTAAGCGCCTGATAGTGATACCCTTCAGACCCCGGAGTTAACCGGGGTCTTTCCCCCCGATTTTTACGTTTCCTTCCGTTATTGCACATTTCTTCGTCTACACTGAATGGCAACATTGGGCAGACGGCAAACCGTATTTTTGGGTATCAGGCTTTTTTTCGTCTGCCTGCGCGTTGCTGAAGCGTGCCCGTTCCTTGAGCATAAGCGTCTGGAATGGTATGGTTTAGCGTTTTTCAAATTTATTTTATAAATATTACATAGCAAGGGGATTTACGCGATGCGTATTATTCTGCTGGGCGCTCCGGGCGCAGGCAAAGGTACTCAGGCTCAATTCATCATGGAAAAATACGGTATTCCGCAGATTTCCACGGGTGACATGCTGCGTGCAGCGGTAAAAGCCGGTACTGAATTGGGCAAGCAGGCTAAAGAAATCATGGACGCGGGTAAACTGGTCACTGATGAACTGGTCATTGCTCTGGTTAAAGAGCGCATCGCCCAGGACGATTGCCGTAACGGTTTTCTGCTGGATGGCTTCCCACGCACCATCCCGCAAGCTGATGCCATGAAAGAAGCAGGCATCAATGTCGATTACGTTATCGAATTTGCCGTTCCTGACGAACTGATTATCGATCGTATCGTTGGTCGTCGCGTCCATGCCGCGTCTGGTCGTGTCTATCATGTAAAATTCAATCCGCCTAAAGTTGAAGGCAAAGACGACGTGACGGGCGAAGAGCTGACTATTCGTAAAGACGATCACGAAGATACCGTGCGTAAGCGTCTGGTTGAATATCATCAGCAGACGGCACCACTGGTTTCTTACTATCAGAAAGAAGCGGATGCGGGCAACACGCGCTATTTCAAAGTAGAAGGCACGCGTAAAGTGGAAGAAGTTCGCGCAGAACTGGAAACTATTCTGGGCTAATTTTTCGCTGCGAGTCCCACCTTGTCACAGAAATGCCAGACGACGGTCTGGCATTTTTTCGTTCTAAAATCCTCACAGGCTTGGTTTCCTCTATTGATAGCATCGGCGTTATCCCTGCTATCTACCCGTATTTGTTTAGCTTTTTTTCGCTACAATGGACACTTGATGTTACGCACTGGCGGGCTGAAAGAAGGCCTGCTTCTCCATAAAAGGAAGACGGCGATGAAACAAGAGAAATACGGTGTGCTGATGGTGAACTTAGGGACACCCGATGCGCCGACGCCGCAGGCGGTGAAGCGTTATCTGGCGGAGTTTCTGAGCGATCGCCGCGTAGTGGATACGCCACGTCTGCTATGGTGGCCGCTGCTGCGCGGTATCATTCTGCCAACTCGCTCACCACGAGTGGCGAAGCTCTATCAATCGGTCTGGATGGAAGGAGGATCGCCGCTGTTGGTGATTAGCCGTCGACAGCAGCAGGCACTGGCGGCGCGAATGCCGGAAACGCCCGTTGAGCTGGGGATGAGCTATGGTTCACCCAGCCTGCGTTCGGCGCTGGATAAATTACTGGCGCAGGGCGTAACGCAACTGGTGGTCTTGCCGATGTATCCGCAATATTCCTGCTCAACAACCGCAGCAGTGTGGGATGGGCTAGCGACACAGCTGCGTGATAATCGCCAACTGCCTGCGATTCGCTTTATCCGTGATTACGCCGAGCATTCTGCTTATATTGCAGCGCTGAAGCACCGTGTCGAGCAGTCTTTTGCTGAACATGGTGAACCGGACAGGTTAGTAATCTCTTATCACGGTATCCCCGTGCGGTATGCCAATGAAGGAGATGACTATCCGCAGCGCTGTCGGGCGACGACAGAGGCGCTGATTGCCGCACTGGGACTACCGGCAGAGAAAGTGATGATGACCTTCCAGTCGCGCTTTGGCCGTGAACCCTGGCTGACGCCGTACACGGATGAAACCATGCAGGGGCTGCCCGCGCAGGGCGTTAAACATATTCAGATTATGTGCCCAGGTTTTGCTGCTGACTGTCTGGAAACGTTGGAAGAGATTCAGGAACAGAACCGTGAAATTTTCCTTCATGCAGGCGGAGAGGCTTTCCACTATATTCCGGCGCTTAATGACGATCCGCTGCACATCGATCTGCTGGAACAGTTAGTGAGTAAAGCAGAGTAGGGACGAGATTGCCTTGTCTGGTGATGTTTGAAGACATGGCGCACAGCGTAAAAAAATGGCGGGCTTATATTTGCCCGCCATTTTTGTTTGTCTCTAACGTGCCGCTATTTAGATAGGACACGCCTGAGGTGCTGGGGGAACATCATCCAGCTTCAGCAGCGTGATCATGCTATTGGCAATCTCCCGCTCGCCCATGACCACCTCGTTGGCACCGTGCTCGGTAATGTAGCTGACTTCATCGTCGTAGTGCGCGCGGGCAATAATCTCCAGGTCAGCGCGCTTCTCACGGGCTGCCGCGACAATTTCCCCCGCTTCATAGCCGTTCGGAATCGTCAGCAATAACCAGCGGGCACAGTCCAGACGCGCAATGTCCATGATTTCAGGCTTGGTCGCGTTACCCAATACCGCTTTAATTCCCTGTTCACGCAAGGCATCAACGCGGGTACGGGAATTCTCAATGACCACGATGGGAATGCCAGCCTGATGCAGTTTGGCACCAATCAGGCTCCCTACGCGACCATAGCCGACCAGCAGCGCATGATTGCACATATCGACAGGAATCTGTTTCTCTTCCTCAATCGCTTCTTCCACGATCTGCTCTTCGATGGTTTCATGCTTCGCCAGATAGCGTTCAAGCAGCGTAAACAGCAGCGGGTTTATCATGATGGAGAGTATAGCGCCGGCCAGCACCAGATTCCGCCCCTCTTCGGACAGCAGCCCCAACACAATGCCGAGCCCAGCCAAAATAAAGGCAAACTCACCGATCTGCGCCAGACTGGCGGAAATCGTTAATGCCGTCCGTTTTGAGTGGCCAAAGAGTCGAACCAGCACGAAAGCGGCGGCTGACTTACCGAACACGATAATGGCCAGGGTGATCAGCACGGAAATGGGGTCGTTGAGCAGGATCATCGGATCAAACAGCATACCGACAGAAACGAAGAACAGTACGGCGAAAGCATCGCGCAGCGGCAGCGTATCGTGCGCCGCACGCTGGCTGAGTTCTGATTCGTTTAGTACCACGCCAGCGAAGAAGGCACCCAGCGCAAAGGAGACATCAAACAGTTTCACTGCGCCGAAGGCGATACCCAGTGCCATTGCTAACACCGCCAGCGTGAAAAGCTCGCGTGAACCAGTGCTGGCGCTTTTTGCCAACACCCACGGCACCAGACGGCGACCCACAACAATCATCAGGGTGATAAACGCAATCACTTTACCGATGGTCCAGGCCAAATCGGCTAGCAGTTTGCTGGTGTCAGCATGCTCAGCGCCGATCATATCGCCGAAGGCCGGTAGCAGAACCAGCGTCAGCACCATCGCCAGATCTTCCACAATCAGCCAGCCGATGGCGATTTGACCGCGTTGGCTATCAATAAGCTGTCGTTCCTCCAGCGCGCGTAGCAGAACCACGGTACTGGCGGTGGACAGACAGAGGCCGAAAACCAGGCCGCTCGCCAGGCTCCAACCCAGCATGGAGGATAATCCCATTCCAAGCAGCGTCGCCACGGCAATCTGGGCTATGGCGCCAGGAATGGCGATGGACTTTACCGCCATGAGGTCTTTCAGCGAGAAGTGCAGGCCGACGCCAAACATCAGCAGGATGACGCCAAGTTCAGCCAGCTCGGAGGCCAGTGACGTATCAGCGACAAAGCCAGGGGTAAAAGGACCGACAAGTACGCCTGCGGTAAGGTAACCAACAAGGGGAGAGATTCGCAGGCGGTTTGCCAGAATGCCCAGGAGGAAGGCAAGAACCAGCCCTCCAGCGATAGTAGAAATTAGCGGTGTTGCAGCATGCATCCCAACTCCTTGTGCCATAGGTGAAACGTAATTGAGCGGATTTACCCTTCTTGCCTTGAAGCTACAGCGTGGCTAGCGGCGCTTACGTACCCTTATCACTCTTATGTATGTACCGAAAAGCGTATTGGATCCGTTCGTTTGCTGTCTGGCTGCAACGCCAATTATTCTGGGTATACACAAATTCTATTGCATATAGCGAAATGTTGCTTGGGTAAAAGTGGTATTTTATGAAAAATATCAGTTTCTCCAGCTAAAGGTAGTGTAACACAGATTTCAGGATGGTTTCTCGCGATAAGCATTGATAAACATGCGTAATTATTCTGATAGCGTGATGTTCTCGGTGCTAATACCTTACTGCTTTTCTATGTATTCAGCGGAATAATTTTATCCACCGGTGTAAAACGTCGGAAAACAGAGGATAAACGGTGTGATGCCGGGTTATTTCGGTGAAGCATCCATATTAGCAAGAGTTCGTGACGGCACGACGACAGCATCGGGTCGGCGAGCTATCACTATAGCGGTTATACCTCATCTGATTTTGTCGGCTATCGCACATTGCTGACGGACGGGGCGAATGTGCTTCGCGCATTGTTCATCTTGCTGTGCTAATTTGTGTGGTGAATTTCTCAGTGGTTCCACTGCGTCTTTAAAATAAACGGAGATTTATCATGCGCTTTTCAATAAAAGCTCTGGGATGTGCGATGGCGGTATCGCTGGCGCTAACACCTGTTATGTCAATGGCTTGGGTGAAAGATAAAACATACGCCATCACCATTTTGCATACGAATGACCACCACGGCCACTTCTGGCATAACGATCACGGCGAATATGGGCTGGCGGCGCAAAAAACGCTGGTCGATCAGATTCGTCAGGAAGTGGCGAGTAAAGGTGGCAGCGTATTGCTGCTTTCCGGCGGTGATATTAATACTGGCGTGCCTGAGTCCGATTTACAGGATGCGGAGCCAGATTTTCGTGGTATGAACATGGTTGGCTATGATGCGATGGCGCTTGGCAACCACGAATTTGATAATCCACTGTCTGTCCTGCGTCAGCAGGAGAAATGGGCAAAATTCCCGCTGTTATCGGCCAATATCTACCAGAAAAGCACCAATCAGCGCTTATTTAAGCCTTATGCTCTGTTCGACAAGCAAGGTGTGAAAATCGCGGTTATCGGCCTGACAACGGACGATACGGCCAAATTAGGCAATCCTGAGTATTTTACCGATATCGAATTCCGTAATCCTTCTACGGAAGCGAAGCAGGTTGTTGAACAATTGCGTAAGAGCGAAAAGCCAGATGTGATTATTGCTGCGACGCACATGGGGCACTATGACGACGGTAATCATGGTTCCAATGCACCGGGCGATGTAGAAATGGCACGTAGCCTGCCAGCCGGCTATTTGGACATGATCGTCGGGGGGCACTCGCAGGATCCGGTCTGTATGGCGCAGGAAAATAGAAAACAGGTGGATTATGTGCCGGGTACGCCTTGTGCTCCCGATCGTCAGAACGGCACCTGGATTGTTCAGGCGCATGAGTGGGGGAAATATCTTGGCCGTGCTGATTTCACCTTCCGCAATGGTGAATTGAAGCTTGAGCACTATCAGTTGATCCCCATCAACCTGAAGAAAAAGATAGAAAAAGACGGCAAGACCGAACGTGTTTTCTATACGCATGAAATCACGCAGGATCCTGACGTTGTGAAAATGCTGACGCCGTTCCAGGAAAAAGGGCAGGCGCAGTTGGGCATCAGGATCGGCAGTGTGAAAGGCAAACTCGAAGGCGATCGTAATCAGGTGCGTTTCCGTCAGACCAATCTGGCGCACGTGCTGCTGTCGGCACAACTTGAGCGTGCAGGTGCGGATTTTGCTGTCATGAGCGGCGGTGGCGTTCGTGACTCGATTGAATCCGGTGAGATCACTTATAAAGATGTCCTTAAGGTTCAGCCGTTTGCCAACACGCTGGTTTATGTGGATATGAAAGGCAGCGATGTCGAGAAATATCTGGCCGTCGCAGCGAATAAAAAGGTGGATTCCGGTGCCTATGCGCAATTCCTCAACGTCAGTTTGACGGCGGACGGGCAGGGCGTACGGAACGTGAAAATCAAAGGTGAGCCATTGCAGGCCGATAAAGTTTATCGCATGGCAACGCTGAACTTTAATGCGATGGGCGGCGATGGCTACCCGCGTCTTGATAATCTGCCGGGCTATGTGAACACCGGCTTTGTCGATGCTGAAGTGCTGAAACAATATATCGAGAAGCACTCTCCGCTGGACGCGGAAGCCTACGCGCCGAAAGGTGAGATTGTTTATAAGTAACTAATAATCATGGCGGTTTTTGTCTCTTTGCTGATGACTGAAACCGCCATTTTTTCTGTGTGAGCTCTTAAAGGCTGTGCTGCATGTAAGCCGCGCATTACAAAAATGAATTGAATCTAATTTGCTGATTTCATTTATTAAATCATCTGGCGCTTAGTAAAGTGCTTTAAAATCATGCCCCTGCCTAATGAATGATACTCCCTGTGCCTTTTATTAACGGAGTCATCAGCACCATGAAAGACATTAATATTGAAATCAATGTTTGTGACAGCACAGGTAAATCAACATGTATCGTTCATCCTCCTATTCAGGTTAATCCCTATACCTGCTGCCATTCAGATAATGGCGGCGGTCAAGAACCCGGCGTCTCCGGTGTTGCTTCTGTATTCGGGCGTACCGGCATCGTAACCGCACAAGCTGGGGACTATACGGCCGATCAAATTACTGAAACTGCCACCAGGCAATTTGCCTCGCCGGATGAAAAGGCGGTCTGGAATGCAAAGCAGGACGCATTACTCTCTGGTACCACTATCCGCACTGTCTTTGGTCAATCGCTGCTGGGTAGTGGTGATATTTCACCTACGCCGGCACAAATGGGCGTTGCAGCCATCGGGCATACTCATACCACGGCGGAAATCACTGACTACACGCCAAAAACGAAGCAGCTTATTCATTCCTCGCTGGAGGCTGGGGCAGGTGTAACGCTGAGTTATAACCCGGTGAATGAGAAAACGGTAATTAGCGCGGTGGGGGGGACGGGCGCAGGCGGTTCGGGCTATATCGTTGCCGATCGTCAGGGCGTAACGGCGGGGCAGAATCACGCGTTCAGCATTAGCCCACAAAATACATTTAACCTCGCGGCGTATGCGCTGAAAGAAGAAGCGGGTGCGGCGAATCAGACTTATGTGGTTGATGACTTTAATGCATCGAGTGAGCCTAATTATAACGCGACAAGTGATGTTATTTTTGATGGTAAAATGCATGAATTTTCTGGTGAAGAGTTTACGCTTAGTAAGGATGGAAACATCTACTCTGCGCCAGTTCGAGCAGATGGAAAATTTATTAATATTTCTGTTGTTAAAAAATCTGTTGTTCCCAAAATGACATCGAACACAAATCCCGTTGGGTATGTCATTAGTGCTAGTGATATGTCCAGGCCTCAGTTCTTACCTTATTTTGCATTTGATGATAACAATAACTTATCTAGCAATGAATATGATTCTTGGGGAGGATTAAATGCTGCGACTGTCGCCAGTCCTCACTGGATTAGGGTTGATCTACCAACCCCGACGAAAATTTCCAGTTATAGCTTTGCTAACAGAACGGTCATTTACAATAATGGACCAAAGAACTGGATTTTTCAGGGATCTAATGATGGTGGCAATACCTGGGATAATTTGCATGTTGTAAATGATGACATCAATAACACGCTGGGCGCCGTTCGTAGCTATAGCTTGCCATCTCCTGGAACATATAAAAGTTTCCGGTTATTTGTTACTGCTGGTTGTAATAATAATAACTATTTAACATTGAAGAAATTTAACTTATTTCAGCCTGAAAAGTTTTTAATTAGCAGTAAGGATAAGTGGTATTCTGCGAATAATGGCGTCTTGACTGAAATTTCCACCGCTGATTTCGATAGTGGTTTCACTAATTCGGGCTGGATATCGAATGCATCAATTTCTGACATGCTGCCAATCAAGGTTGTTGGCAATGCTCAAATTGATTTATTGTCGTCGTATATTCCTTACACGCAAATAGCCATTCAAAAATCACTGATGTCCGCAGTATGGTCAAAAATCAATGCCGCAACGCTCACAGCCACACAGGCAGGCAACGGCAAAGTGCGTGTCGCTGTCACGCGGGATTTAGTGAACTGGCATGTCTTGCGGAGCGGAGCGTGGGTTGATGTGGGGGCGCTGTCAGCCGATACGGCGGGCGCAACGAAACTGATCGCCGACGGTATGACGCCTGCAGAGCTTGGCGCTATTACGGCGGCCCAGTGGACGCAACTGTTTTCCACAAACAACGGTGTGCCGGACTCGCTTGCCTTTGCGTTCGCGCTTGATATTACCGATCCGGCGGCAGATGTCGCGACCATTGACCGACTAGTGCTGAACATTAACGATGCGTCGAGTTGGAAAGTGCAGTCTCCCGCAGAAGTGGAGATCCGCTGGCGCACCGACAGCGTGACATTCCGCACCGTAACGGCAGGCAATTACAAACTGGCGTATCAGGTTCCGTAATCGTTCACCACATTCAATGTGCAACTGGCCGCGAAGTTCGCGGCCTTTTCTTTTTATACCGCCCCATTTATCCCTTGCCACTTACCGCGTCATTCTAACCGCTTAACTCGCTATTCTGCCGCCTACCCAAATACCTGCCTCACGCGCGTACGCGATGGCGTAATGTGCCGCCACGATTTTCCTTTATCCGAAACACGCGATGGCAAGCGTTATCGCGCAACGTCTTACCAGGGTTTCTTTTTCCACAGCTAACAAAATCAAACGATCGTAATTTTTAATTGAAGGATGTCTTATGAAGAGCAGTTCCATTCTTAAACACATCCCCTGGATGATTCTTGGAATCATCGGGGCTGCCTGCCTCGGCGTAGTCGCACTACGTCGCGGTGAGCATGTCAGTGCATTATGGATTATTGTTGCTTCTGTCGCCGTTTACCTCGTGGCCTATCGATACTACAGCCTGTATATCGCACAGAAAGTCATGAAGTTGGATCCGACCAGAGCAACTCCTGCCGTTGTTAATAACGACGGTCTTAACTATGTGCCGACGAACCGTAACGTCCTGTTCGGGCACCACTTTGCCGCTATCGCTGGTGCAGGCCCGCTGGTTGGGCCGGTACTGGCCGCGCAGGTCGGTTACTTGCCGGGCACCTTATGGCTGCTGGCCGGGGTAGTGCTGGCAGGTGCAGTACAGGACTTCATGGTTCTGTTTATTTCAACCCGCCGCAATGGTGCGTCGCTAGGCGAAATCGTTAAGAAAGAACTGGGCCCTGTACCGGGTACGATTGCGCTGTTCGGCTGCTTCCTGATCATGATCATTATTCTTGCCGTACTGGCGCTGATTGTGGTGAAAGCACTGGCAGAAAGTCCATGGGGCGTCTTTACCGTTTGTTCAACGGTGCCGATCGCGCTGTTTATGGGCATTTACATGCGCTTTATCCGTCCGGGTAAAGTCGGTGAAGTCTCAGTGATGGGTATCGTGCTGCTGGTCTTGGCGATCTGGTTCGGCGGCGTGGTTGCACATGACCCGTACTGGGGCCCGGCGCTGACCTTCAAAGATACGACGATTACCTATACGCTGATTGGCTATGCTTTCGTGTCTGCGCTGCTGCCGGTATGGTTGATTCTGGCTCCGCGTGACTATCTGGCAACCTTCCTGAAAATCGGTGTCATCGTCGGTCTGGCGATTGGTATCGTGATCCTGAACCCGGATCTGAAAATGCCAGCGGTAACGCAGTTTGTGGATGGCACTGGCCCGGTCTGGAAAGGTACGCTGTTCCCGTTCCTGTTTATTACTATCGCCTGTGGCGCTGTATCTGGTTTCCACGCGCTGATTGCGTCCGGTACCACACCGAAACTGCTGGCTAACGAAAACGATGCGCGTTTCATCGGCTACGGTGCCATGCTGATGGAATCTTTCGTTGCGGTGATGGCGCTGGTTGCGGCATCGATTATCGAACCCGGTCTGTACTTCGCGATGAACACCCCGCCAGCGGCGCTGGGTATTACGATGCCGGATCTGCACCGACTGGGCACGGCGGATGCGCCGATGATCTTGGCGCAGTTGCAGGATGTCTCCGCCCACGCGGCGGCGACCGTTAGCTCCTGGGGCTTCGTCATTTCTCCAGAGCAGATTCTGCAAACGGCGAAAGATATCGGTGAACCTTCTGTTCTGAACCGTGCTGGTGGCGCACCAACGCTGGCTGTTGGTATCGCACACGTGTTCCACCAGATCATTCCTGGTGCCGACATGGGCTTCTGGTATCACTTCGGTATTCTGTTTGAAGCGCTGTTCATCCTGACTGCGCTGGATGCAGGCACACGTGCTGGCCGCTTCATGTTGCAGGATCTGTTGGGTAACTTCGTTCCGTTCCTGAAGAAAACCGACTCTCTGATTGCAGGCATCATCGGTACGGCGGGCTGCGTCGGCCTGTGGGGTTACCTGCTGTATCAAGGCGTGGTCGATCCGCTGGGCGGCGTGAAGAGCCTGTGGCCGTTGTTCGGTATCTCTAACCAGATGCTGGCTGCCGTCGCGCTGATTCTGGGTACGGTGATTCTGATTAAGATGAAACGGACACAGTACATCTGGGTAACGCTGCTTCCGGCGATTTGGCTGCTGATCTGTACGACCTGGGCGCTGGGTCTGAAACTGTTCAGCGACAACCCGCAGTTGGAAGGCTTCTTCTATATGGCGAACATGTTCAAGGGCAAAATTGCGGAAGGCGGTGCTGACCTGAGCGCGCAGCAGATTGCGAACATGAACCATATCGTGACCAACAACTATACCAACGCCGGTCTGAGCATTCTGTTCCTGATCGTGGTGTACAGCATTATTGCGTATGGTATTAAAGAGGCACTGGCCGCCCGTAAAGTGGCTGAACGTACCGATCAGGAAACGCCGTATGTGCCGGTTCCTGAAGGTGGCGTGAAAGTCTCTTCCGGCCACTAAGTCACTCGCCCGTCAGATTTTGCGAGACAGCTAGCAAGGCTGAATGTGAAAGATGACGGGTACAGATACCCTGTATAATGTATAACGTTATACAGGGTATTTTTTATCTAGCCGCTATCGCAGGCGATGGTCTGGAGGTAATGATGTTTGGCAATCTGGGAAAAGCAGGAAAATATTTGGGCCAGGCGGCGCGTATGCTGGTCGGTATGCCAGACTATGACACCTATGTGCAGCATATGCAGACCAACCACCCGGATAAACCTGTGATGACGTACGAAGAATTTTTCCGCGAACGCCAGCAGGCGCGTTACGGCGGAGATGGCAAAGGCGGGATGCGCTGCTGTTAACGATTTGGAACCTGTTATGACTCAACCACTTTATGTCACTATTCTGACCGGTTTTCTCGGCGCGGGAAAAACCACCTTATTACGACATATCCTGAATGCCGATCACGGCTATAAAATCGCCGTGATTGAAAATGAATTCGGCGAAGTGCCGATTGATAATACGTTAATCGGCGAACGCGCCAGCCAAATTACGACACTGAGCAACGGCTGCATCTGCTGCACGCAGTCCAATGCGTTGGCCGATGCGCTGCTCGATCTGATTGATGGCGTAGATAACGGTACGCTGGATTTTGATCACGTCATTATTGAATGCACCGGTATGGCCGATCCCGGGCCGGTAGCGCAGACTTTCTTCTCTCATGAGGTTATCTGCGAGCGTTTTGTTCTGGATGGCATCATCACGCTGGTGGATGCGGTACACGCGCAACAGCAGCTCGATCAGTTCACTATCGCGCAGTCGCAGATTGGCTATGCCGACCGCATACTGCTAACTAAAACCGATGTGGCAAATGAAGACGACACGCTGCTACCGCGTCTTCAGCGCATTAATGCGCGAGCACCGATCTATCCCGTAGTACACGGCGATATCGATCTGAGCGTGTTGTTTAACATCGATGGCTTTGTTCTCGGCGATAATGTGCTCAGTGACAAACTGGACGTGAAAACGCCTGTATTCCGCTTTGTTGCCCCTGCGCAGAATAACGTGCAATCAATCGTTGTGTATCTCGATAAGGCGGTTGAGCTTCAGTCCGTTTCCGATGTGATGGAAAACCTGCTACTGCAATTCTCCGATAATCTACTGCGTTATAAAGGCATTCTGGCTATTAACGGTGACGATCGCCGTTTGCTGTTCCAGGGCGTTCAGCGTTTGTACAGCGCCGACTGGGACAGAGAATGGCAGCCGAATGAAGAAAGAAAGAGCGTGCTGGTGTTTATTGGTGTGGACTTACCTGAACAGGAAATCCGTGACGCTTTCGCTCGCCTGACGGCATAGCACTATTCCTCTTATCTGTGCTTCGTTTTGAATAACGCGAAGCGTTAGCCCTTTAGGGCGATGTTCATCAATGAGCATCGTAACGCGGCAAGGAAACGAATTTTCTCAACCAAAGGCTGTCCTTCGGTGAGAGATAGGATGTCTCTCATGTCATCCCGATAAGCTTACTCAAGTCAGTGAGTTGGGTGACTGACAAATCCGCCAGAGGCAAATTTGAACGCTGCTTACAGCGGCCCCAACGAGGCGGGGGCATGTCAGTGTGCCGAGTAACGCAGCCAACGCATATGAAACTTGAAGTATGACGAATATATGAAGCGGTAGCAGGGGACACACTGGCCGTGGAGTCCTCTGCTATCTGCTTCGTTTTGATGCTACATCGTCAGGCAGGCTATGCTCATTTAATCGCGAGTATTAATCATGCTTGGCGATATCGGCAAAGGTGGCGCGCAGCAGTCGCGCCAGATCGTCTGCCGATAGTTCAATATCCAACCCGCGTTTACCGCCGGAAATGAAAATGGTGTCGAACTGGCGTGCTGGTTCATCAATCACGGTCGGCAGCAGTTTTTTTTGCCCAAGCGGGCTGATTCCCCCAACCAGATAACCGGTTACACGCTGGGCGATGACCGGATCGGCCATATCGGCTTTTTTGGCCGATAGCGCGCGAGCGACTTTCTTGAGATCTAGCATTCCGGCGACGGGCGTGACGGCTACGGCGAGGTTTTTCGCATCACCATTCAGAGAAACGAGCAGCGTTTTATAAACCTGTTCTTTATTCAGTCCCAGCTTTCTGGCCGCTTCCTCGCCAAAATTGGTTTCGTCACTGTCGTGGTGGTAGCTGTGCAGCGTAAAGGCGATCTTATTCTTTTCGAGCAGATTGACTGCGGGTGTCATGATTTTACTGTCCTTAACCCTTGAACAGGTTTTATCTTGCAGACGCGGTTGTGCGTCATAATGTGTTCTTTTACGGGGTTGCTGAATGACCGTTTTTAAGCAACATGGGTAAATTTTCATCGCCATACAGATGCAGAGCGCCGACGGCAACAACGTAGTGTCCGGGTGGTAGCGCCTGAAGTTGCTGTTGCCAGCGGCGGTTACGCTGACCCATCAGCAGGTCGGTCATTTCATTGCTGAATGTCGCGGGGATATCCGGCTTATATTGGCCGGGCCTGCTGTCTAGCCACCAGCCGACCATCGTTTGTAACAAGCGAGCATTGGTGTGCCAGTGCTTAATGGTATCCTCCAACAGCAGCAAACCACCCTGTGGCAGTTGCTGTAACAACTCAACCTGCGTCTGCTGCCCTTCTAGTTCGATAACCTGAATACCGTGAGATTTCGCCGCGTTAATTAACTGATAATCGATGCCATAGTCGGGGCGTAAGCCCAGCAACTGCGCCTGCCTTGCTTGCAGCATCAGCGCGGCCTGCCAGGCTGGCAGCGTATCGATATTGCTCTCATCGAAAGAGAGCGATTCGCAGATTTTTTGCAACTGGCGGTAGCTGTCTGGGCTGAGGCGCTGCACGAGCGGCGGCTCGGCATCATTATGGCCGAAGGGGGAATGCGCATCAGAGATATCGGCTTCGACGATGAGGGCGGTTGCCTGACGGAGCTGTTGCAGCAGCGTATCGGGTAGCGGTGCCATATCCTGACTGCCCATATGAATACTGCCGACCAGATGCAGCTGTCGTTCATTGGTAAGCTGAACGTCTATCGCCGGGTAGGCATAAGCCAGCGGTGAAATAAAGCCAAGAAAAGTCGCGATTCTACGCAGCAGTTGCCCCATTGATTCCGTCTCCTGATGTGGGAATAACTATGCTAAACGCTAGATGCGGAACAATACAAGGTATACCAATCCTAAGGGCACTGAAGCCTCAGTGTTTGGCTGATCATTCGTTATCGATTTTCCCTGCATGTAAAATATTGATGGGTGTGTATTGGTGTGTATAATAAAATCAGGTTAGGAGGATATATGAAATCAACTGACCTGATAAAGGAGCTGGCAGCGGCAGGTTGTGAGTGCAAACGGCATAATGGCGGAAGCCACCAAATATGGTGGTCACCCATTACCGGAAAAACGTTTCCGGTGCCGCATCCCAAAAAGGATTTACCACTTGGAACTGTCAAATCCATCAAAAAAATGGCGGGGATCTAATCCCCGCCTTTTCGGAGGCAATATGTTTTTTTCAGTCGGTGTGGAAACGCCAAAAGATGATGCTACGGCATATGGGCTGATCGTTCCGGCATTGTGTACTGATGATTACGGCTGTTTCTCTGCGGCTGACAGCCAGCAGGATATCGCACGCATGGCGCGGGAAGCGATTTTAGCCCTTATTGATGAAGCGGTGAGTCGCGGAAATCTGGACATTAAGCGACTTAATGATGCTGGGCATCTGATCTATGCGGCGATGCCTGATTTTGCGGACTATGATAGTTGGTTTGTGCTGGATGTGGATCTATCGGCTTTTGAAGGAAAGCCACAGCGATTGAACATTTCACTTCCTGATACGTTGATACAGCGTATTGATAATCGCGTGCGGGAGCAGCCGGGTACTTATCGCGATCGCAGCCACTTTTTGGCGGAAGCTGCACGCCATGAGCTGGAGTGAGCCTGGTTAAATAGGTCTGACGACAGTCGATAAAAAACCTGACAATTTCCGAAAGAGGAAACGCGGCGCGTTGTTGAGACGCACCGCGTTAGCATTACTGGCTTTTAGGTTTAAAGCGCAGCAGGCGGTTGGCGTTGCTGACAACCGTGATGGAGGAGAGCGCCATGGCGGCACTGGCGACCACCGGGCTGAGTAGCGCACCGGTCAGCGGGTAAAGCACGCCCGCGGCAATCGGGATCCCCAGCGAGTTATAGATAAACGCGCCCAGCAGGTTCTGCTTCATGTTGCGCAGCGTGGCATTGGAGAGCGCCAGCGCATCGGCGACACCGTGCAGGCTGTGGCGCATCAGCGTGATGGCGGCGGTTTCAATCGCAATATCGCTGCCACCGCCCATCGCAATGCCGACATCGGCCTGCGCCAGCGCGGGCGCATCGTTGATGCCATCACCAATCATTGCCACGCGTTTGCCTTGAGCCTGTAACTTTTTGATGGCTTCCGCTTTTCCGTCTGGCAACACCCCGGCAATCACCTGGTCGATACCCGCTTCTTGCGCGATGCTTTTCGCCGTGAGCGGGTTGTCCCCCGTTAGCATGACGAGCTGATAGCCCTGCCGGTGCAGACGCTGCAAGGCGCTGACGCTATCCGCTCGCAGCGGATCGTGGATAGACAACACCGCGATGATGTGACCATTCGCCGCCAGCAATACTGGCGTGATACCGCGCTGAGCCTGCTCGTTGATCAGTGCTTCACCTTCGGTGATATCGACCTGATGCTGTTTGAGCAGTGCCGGATTCCCCAACAGCAGAGTGGCATCGCCGATCTTGCCGCTGACGCCGAGACCGCGCAGTGTACGGAACTGCTCGGTTGGCGTGAGCGTCAGATTCTCTGCTCGTTCAAGAATCGCTTTTGCCAGTGGATGATTCGATCCCTGTTCCAACGAGGCCGCCCAGGCCAGCGCCTGTGTTTCCGTCACGTCACCGAAGGTATGAACCGCCACAACGCGCGGCTGTCCTTCGGTTAGCGTACCGGTTTTGTCAAACACCAGCACATCCAGCTTGCTGGCCTGCTGTAAGGCATCGGCATCTCGCACCAGCACGCCAAACTCCGCAGCACGTCCGACGCCGGAAATAATCGACATCGGCGTTGCCAGCCCAAGTGCGCAGGGGCAGGCAATGATCAGGACGGTCGTGACGATGATGAGCGTGTAGACCACCTGCGGCTGCGGCCCAACGAAGAACCAGATCGCACCGCTGAGAAGCGCGATAGCCACAACGACGGGAACAAACACGGCAGAGATGCGATCCGCCAACTGGCCGATAGCGGGTTTGCTACTTTGTGCCTGCCTGACCAGCCGGATAATGCGCGACAGCGTGGTTTGATTACCAATTGCATCCGCTCGGAAGAGAACGCTGCCGTCGGAAACCAGCGTACCCGCATGCACCGTATCGCCAGCCGTTTTGACTTGCGGGATCGGTTCCCCGGTGAGCATGGCTTCATCCACCCACACTTCACCTTGCAGTATCTCGCCATCGACAGGAATACGATCGCCGGTTGTCAGGCGCAGCGTCATGCCGGACTGCACATCGGACAGCGGAATCGATTTCTCGCCTTCTTCTGTTACGACGCGGGCGGTGGGGGGCGTCAAGTCGAGCAGTCGTTCCAGCGCACGAGAAGAGCGCTGGCGGGCACGCTGTTCCAGCGCATGGCCCAGATTGATTAAACCGATGATCATCGCGCTCGCTTCGTAATAAAGATGGCGCGCCGCCATCGGGAAAAGATCCGGCCACAGGTTAACGGTAATGGAGTAAAGCCACGCCGCACCTGTTCCTAGCGCGACCAGTGTATCCATGGTGGCGGCACCGTTTTTCAGGCTACGCCAGGCGTTACGGTAAAAATGGCTGCCAGCCAATACCATCACCGCCAGCGTCAATATCCCGATGATGAGCCATGGTGTTTGGCTTTCTGGCGTCAGACTCATGCTGCCGCCCAGCACGCCCCATAGCATTAGCGGAACACCAAGCAGTAAGCCCAATGCGGCTTGCCATTGGAAACGGCGAATAGCCTGCTGAGAGGTTTGCTGCTGGCGCGCGCGGCGTTCTTCTTCGTCCTGAATGATTTCCGCCCCATAGCCTGCTTGCTCAATGGCAGCAATCAGCGCTTCCGGCTCGGCATGACCGCTGACCAACGCACTGCGTTCGGCCAGATTGACCCGCGCCTGCGTGACGCCGCTGACGTTTTGCAACGCCGTTTGTACACGGTTCACGCAACTGGCGCAACTCATGCCCTGCAGCAGGAGTTGCACGCTGTCGTCAGCGTTATTGAACGCTGTTGTTGTTGCCGGAAGAATACTCTCGGCCGCTGGCAGCGCTTCCGGCGTTGTCGCTACCTGTGCCAGCGGCTCAGTTTTTGGGTGGATGTTCTCCTGCACGCTGGCGTGATAGCCGGCTTCTTCAATCGCGCTAATTAGTGTCGTGGCCTCAACGTTGCCATAAACGGTTGCCTGCTCTGTGGTGACATCCGTCGCCACAACGCCGGGAATGGCTTCCAGCACTTTACGCGTAGCGGCGACGCAGTGGTTGCAGCTCAGGCCGGAAAGCTGGAGGGACACATCTGGCGTAGTCGCAAGCTGCGCTTCGTAGCCAGCCTGTTCAATGGTGTCGATCAACGTTTGTGAATCAACGTCGCCGCTGACGCTGGCGTACTGTTGTGTGACGTTGGTTTGTTCGACCGCAGGCAGCGCGTCCAGTGCTTTTTTAACGCGTTGGACACAGTGCCCGCAGGTTAGACCCTGCAATGACAACACGATGGTTTGTGACATAATAATTTTCTCCCATGATCACAGCCGGAGGTGAAAGACGTTGACCGGCTATCTGATTTTTACTAGTTATTGGGTAAGGTAAACCTTCTAGCAAGGGGAGGGTCAAGGGGGAAATCATGAATATCAGTGATGTCGCGAAAAAAACCGGTCTTAGCAGTAAAACCATTCGCTTCTATGAAGAGAAAGAACTTCTGACTACACCGCTGCGTTCTGAAAATGGTTACCGCAGCTACGATGATCATCACGTCGAAGAACTCACGCTGCTGCGCCAGGCTCGTCAGGTTGGGTTTAATCTGGATGAATGCCGGGAACTGGTGACGCTGTTTAACGATCCGCTGCGGCGAAGTGCGGATGTCAAAGCGCGTACCTTGCAGAAAGTGCAGGAAATCGAAATGCATATCGAAGAGCTAAAAACGATGCGTGAACATTTGCTGGCACTGGCCGAGCAGTGTCCGGGGGACGGCGGAGCGGACTGTCCGATAATCAATAATCTGGCGGGCTGTTGTCAGAAGAGTAAGTCGTCAGAAGCGTAAATCGCCAAAAAATAAGTCGTCATAAAGGGGAGACGGGCTCCCCTAAAATAGGTGCGGTTAGCGCTCTGTTGGGCGTACATGCAGCGTGATACCATCAATAGCAATTACTTCAACATGTGTACCGGCGGGCAGATCCTGCTCTGATTTTACACGCCAGCTGCTGTCACCGATGTTTACCCGGCCGAAACCGTTAGTCACCGGGTCGGCCAGCGTGGCGCGCAGGCCAATCAGTTGCTGCCCGCGCTGGTTGAGCGTTGACTGCGGGCGTGACAGCGTCCGTTTACGCAGCCAATACCACCAGAGCAGCGCCGTGACGATCGTCAGGATGGCAAAAATGGTTCCCTGCCATGGCCAGTCCAGCGGCATGACCCACGTGAGCAGCCCAACCAATACCGCTGATAAGCCGCTCCACAGCAAATAGCCACTGGCGCCCAGCATTTCGGCGGCTAAAAGCAGGCCACCGAGCGACAGCCAGAACCAGTGCGCATTTTCCATCACCAGTTCAATGCCCATTATTTACCTCGGCTTTCTTTACTGTCTTTAACCAGTTCTGCAATTCCGCCGATGGCACCCATTAAATTGCTGGCTTCCAGCGGCATCATGATGACTTTGCTGTTATTGGAAGAACCAATCTGTTGCAGTGCATCGGTATATTTCTGGGCGATGAAGTAGTTGACTGCCTGAATGTCGCCCGCCGCGATGGCTTCGGACACCATTTTGGTTGCCTGTGCTTCTGCTTCCGCCGCACGTTCACGCGCTTCTGCTTCCAGGAACGCGGACTGACGCAGGCCTTCTGCTTTCAGGATCTGCGACTGTTTTTCCCCTTCTGCTTTCAGGATCGCGGCCTGACGCACCCCTTCGGCTTCCAGAATATCGGCACGTTTGTTACGTTCCGCTTTCATCTGTGCGTTCATCGCGGCAATCAGTTCTGTTGGCGGACGAACGTCGCGGATCTCAATACGGGTAATTTTAATACCCCACGGGTTGGTCGCTTCGTCAACGATGTGCAGTAGGCGGGTATTGATGCTGTCACGCTGAGAAAGCATTTCGTCCAGTTCCATCGAACCCAGAACGGTACGGATGTTGGTCATCGTCAGGTTGACGATAGCCTGTTCCAGATTGCTGACTTCATAGGCGGCGCGTGCCGGATCGATAACCTGGATAAAACACACGGCGTCGATCGTGACGTTGGCGTTATCTTTCGAAATGATTTCCTGTGAGGGAATATCCAGCACCTGTTCCATCATATTAATTTTGCGGCCGACACGATCCATAAATGGCACGACCAGATTAAGGCCCGGCATCAGTGTTTTGGTATAGCGACCAAACCGTTCCACAGTCCATTGATATCCCTGGGGGACGATTTTGATGCCTGACCAGACAACGATGAGCGCAACAAAGATCAAAATAGGAATGACGGTGAGCATGTTTTAAAACCTCCAGGTTGTTTTATCCCCGTCATACTTCAAGCTGCATGTGCGTTGGATTCCCTTACTCACCCCAGTCACTTACTCGTGTAAGCTCCTGGGGACTCGCTCGGTCTCCGCCTGCCTGCAACTCGAATTATTTAGGGTATATATCGGTCAAAAGACGATTTCAGCGGATAGTGTAACTCACTTGCGTAGGAAAGCGGGCAGGAAATGCGCCCGCCACCAGCGAGAGCGATAGGCGGTTTAGCCGGTATGGCGAGGACGGAACGGGACTAAATATCGAGTTCGATGTCGCCTTGCGGCATGCAGCAGCAGGGGAGGATTTCATCCTGTTGGATGCAGGCCAGCGGAGTTTGGCGATAGGCCACTCTGCCTTTTACCAGACGCAACCGACAGGAGCCGCAATAACCGGAGCGGCACTGGTATTCAATGCTGACGCAGTTGGACTCCAGCACATCCAGCAGGGAAGGGCCGTCGTCTGAGCAGGAAAACTGCGCACCGGATGTGCGCAGTGTGATCGTTGGATTGCTCATCGCTTACAGTTGGAAATCGCTCAGGTCGTCGTCGCTGATTTCTGAATCGATCTGGCCGACCAGATAGGAGCTGACTTCAACTTCCTGAGGCGCGACCTGCACGTTATCGGATACCAGCCAGGCGTTGATCCACGGAATAGGGTTCGTGCGCGTCTGGAATGGCAGCGGTAGCCCAACCGCCTGCATGCGGATGTTGGTGATGTATTCCACGTATTGGCACAGAATATCTTTGTTCAGACCAATCATTGAGCCGTCGCGGAACAGGTATTCCGCCCACTCTTTTTCTTGCTGAGCAGCGAGCACAAACAGGTCATAACACTCCTGCTGACACTCTTCGGCAATCTGCGCCATTTCTGGGTCGTCATGGCCGGAACGCATCAGGTTCAGCATGTGCTGCGTGCCGGTCAGGTGCAGCGCTTCATCACGGGCAATCAGCTTGATGATTTTGGCGTTGCCTTCCATCAGTTCGCGTTCTGCAAAAGCGAAGGAGCAGGCGAAGCTGACGTAGAAGCGAATCGCTTCCAGCGCGTTTACGCTCATTAGACAGATATACAGCTGCTTTTTCAGCGTATGCAGATTTACGGTCACGGTCTTGCCATTAACCTGATGTGTCCCTTCACCCAGCAAATGATAGTAGCTGGTCATCTCAATCAGCGAGTCGTAGTAACCGGAGATATCTTTGGCACGCTTTAGAATCTCTTCGTTCGTCACGATATCGTCAAACACCAGCGACGGATCGTTCACGATATTACGAATGATGTGCGTGTAGGAGCGTGAGTGAATGGTTTCCGAGAACGCCCAGGTTTCCACCCAGGTTTCCAGCTCAGGGATAGAAATCAGCGGCAGCAACGCCACGTTCGGGCTACGTCCCTGAATGGAATCCAGCAGCGTTTGGTATTTCAGGTTGCTGATGAAGATATGCTTTTCATGATCGGGCAGCGCCTGATAGTCGATGCGATCGCGCGACACGTCGACTTCTTCCGGACGCCAGAAAAAGGACAGCTGCTTTTCGATCAGCTTTTCGAAAATTTCATACTTTTGCTGATCGAAACGCGCGACGTTAACTGACTGACCGAAGAACATCGGTTCGAGCAACTGGTCATTCTTGTTCTGTGAAAAAGTGCTATAGGCCATGAGTCTCTCCAAAAAAATGCCGTGAGCATTTTTTAACGCCGCTTGTGAAGGCCCATAAGGGACGGGCAGCGACGCCTGCTATAAAAGATGAAAGGCTGCATCGGCAGCCTTTCATTATTGGCTTAAATCTTACACGCGCCGCCTTCGCAGCCGTCGTCCTGTGGTTCTGCTAACAGGTCGTCTTGTGCGTCTTCAGCGCCGTCACGGGTGTTTTGGTAATACAGTGTTTTCACGCCGAACTTGTAGGCCGTGACCAGATCTTTCAGCAACTGTTTCATCGGTACTCGACCTGATGGGAAACGTGACGGATCGTAATTGGTGTTGGAGGAGATCGCCTGATCAACAAACTTCTGCATCAAACCCACCAGTTGCAGGTAGCCATCGTTGCTCGGCATTTCCCACAGCAGCTCGTACGCGTCTTTAAGCGTTTCGTATTCCGGCACAACCTGGCGCAGAATACCGTCTTTGGATGCTTTAACGCTGATGTGGCCGCGCGGTGGTTCAATACCGTTGGTCGCATTGGAGATCTGAGAGGACGTCTCAGACGGCATCAGTGCTGACAGCGTGGAGTTACGCAGCCCGTACTCTTTAATGTCGTTACGCAGCGCTTCCCAGTCGAGATGCAGCGGCTCGTTGCAGATCGCATCCAGATCGCGTTTATAGGTATCGATAGGCAGGATACCCTGCGAATAGGTGGTTTCATTGAACCACGGGCAGGCACCTTGCTCGCGCGCCAGCACGTTAGAGGCTTTCAACAGGTAGTATTGAATGGCTTCAAACGTTCTGTGCGTCAGGTTGTTGGCGCTGCCGTCAGAGTAACGCACGCCGTTTTTCGCCAGATAGTAAGCGAAGTTGATCACGCCAATTCCCAGCGTGCGGCGGCCCATCGCGCCACGCTCTGCGGCCGTGATTGGGTAATCCTGATAATCCAGCAGGGCATCCAGCGCGCGTACAGCCAGCGTCGCCAGCTCTTCCAGATCGTCTAAGCTGTTGATCGCGCCAAGGTTGAAAGCAGACAGCGTACACAGCGCGATTTCGCCGTTTTCATCGTTCACGTCGTCCAGCGGCTTGGTCGGCAGCGCGATTTCCAGACACAGGTTGGACTGGCGAACGGGGGCGATCTGCGGATCGAACGGGCTGTGCGTATTGCAGTGGTCAACGTTCTGAATATAGATACGACCGGTAGAAGCACGTTCCTGCATCATCAGAGAGAACAGCTCAACGGCTTTGATGCGCTGTTTGCGGATGCTGTCATCCTGCTCATATTGCACATATAGACGCTCGAACTCATCCTGATCGGCGAAGAACGTGTCGTATAATCCCGGTACGTCAGACGGGCTGAACAGCGTGATGTCTTCACCTTTTACCAGACGCTGATACATCAGTTTGTTCAACTGTACGCCGTAGTCGAGGTGGCGAACGCGGTTGCCTTCTACACCACGGTTGTTTTTCAACACCAGCAGGCTTTCTACTTCCAGATGCCACAGCGGATAGAACAGTGTGGCAGCCCCGCCGCGTACACCACCCTGAGAGCAGGATTTCACCGCTGTTTGGAAGTGTTTGTAGAAAGGAATACAGCCGGTGTGGAAGGCTTCACCGCCGCGAATCGGGCTACCGAGCGCACGGATACGGCCCGCGTTGATGCCGATACCGGCACGCTGGGAAACGTATTTCACGATTGCGCTGGATGTCGCATTGATGGAATCGAGACTGTCGCCGCATTCGATCAGCACGCAGGAGCTGAACTGACGCGTTGGCGTGCGCACGCCCGCCATGATTGGCGTTGGCAGGGAGATCTTGAACGTGGAAATGGCGTCGTAAAAACGTTTGACGTAATCCAGACGCGTTTCGCGCGGGTAGCCGGAGAACAGGCATGCCGCGACCAGAATGTACAGGAACTGGGCGCTTTCGTAGATATCACCGGTGACGCGGTTTTGTACCAGATATTTCCCTTCCAGCTGTTTAACCGCCGCGTAGGAGAAATTCATGTCACGCCAGTGATCGATGAAAGCGTCCATCTGGGCGAATTCTTCTGGGCTATAGTCTTCCAGCAGATGCTTGTCGTACTTGCCCAGTTCCACCATCTTGGTGACGTGAGTCAGCAGGGCTGGCGGCTCAAACTGACCGTAGGCTTTCTTGCGCAGATGGAAGATAGCCAGACGCGCAGCCAGATATTGATAATCCGGGCTTTCGCGCGAGATCAGATCGGCCGCAGCCTTAATGATGGTCTCGTGGATATCGGCGGTCTTGATGCCGTCGTAAAACTGAATGTGGGAGCGAAGTTCGACCTGAGAGACGGAGACATTGTGTAAACCCTCTGCGGCCCAGGTAATGACGCGGTGGATTTTATCCAAATTGATTTTTTCTTTACTGCCATCGCGTTTGGTAACGAGCAAGCTCTGGTTCATGTTGGGATTTACCTGTTGGTGAAAATAAAAAATATCCCCTGTTTATTCACAGAAACCACCCTGTGACTAACTCTGTGGATAAATACTAGATATAGATATTTTTTGATAAAAGGCTACTACATGGTGAGTATTGTAGTGTGGATTCTTTGAAGAACAAGAGTTGATTTTTCGTTAATTTGGAGGTTTAAGAAAAGATATTTTGTTAAAAACCTCGCCTGATAAGGCCTGTGGCGATGTCAATATCATTCTGGGTTTTGATAAGAAAAAGAAAACCTGAAGACTTTGCTGGTTTTGGCACCAGAAGGAGCAAGGCGCGCGGTAAGAAACCGCGCAGCATTTAAGAATACTCTGAATCCGATCTATTTATCGTGGCGCGTGTGCAGCATGTAGTTCACGTCCACGTTTGGACCCAGTTTAAAGCGGTCTGTCAGCGGATTGTAGTGTAGCCCGGTGATGTGTTTTTCACGCAGCGGCGTACTGTCAACCCAGTGCATCAGCTCAGCCGGGCGGATGAATTTCTTAATGTCATGCGTGCCGCGCGGCACCATTTTTAGCACATACTCAGCGCCGATAACGGCCATTAGCCACGCTTTCGCATTGCGGTTGATGGTGGAGAAGAAGACATGTCCGCCGGGTTTGACCAACTTGGCGCAGGCCTGCACCACGGATTGCGGGTCGGGAACGTGCTCCAGCATTTCCATACAGGTGACAACATCGTAGAGGCCCGGATGAGCATGGGCATGGGCTTCTACCGTTTCCTGGACGTAGTTGAGGGTGACACCGCTCTCCAGCGCATGCAAACGTGCGACCTGTAGCGGTTCTGCGCCCATATCAAGCCCGGTGACGTCTGCGCCTTCACGCGCCATGCTCTCGGCTAAAATGCCGCCGCCGCAGCCGACGTCCAGCACTTTTTTGCCGAACAGACCGTCCGCACGCTGCGAAATATAGCCCAGACGCAGTGGGTTAATGCGGTGTAACGGTTTGAACTCGCCTTCTAAATCCCACCAGCGTGAAGCGATAGCCTCAAATTTGGCAATCTCCTGATGGTCAACGTTCGGAGTTTGATTTTCTACATTCATCTGTCATCACTGCCTTTCGTCATCTTTATACTGCCGCGAGTATACTCCCTTCGTGTCGCAACGTGCAGCGGTGTCGTTTTTCTCTGAGGGATATCCGGTGAATAAAAGTCCATTGGGAAAACCGTCTGTTCGGGGCGGAAGGGAGTTTCCCCCGAAACGGCGGTTTGTGATATAATTTTTCACCTTTTGAACAGTTCACCTAATCTGAACGGTTCACTTTTCTGAACACGGGTAGATGCCTAAATAGAGGGATAGCGGCTCCATGAGCGACCTTGCCAGAGAAATCACACCGGTCAACATTGAAGAAGAGCTGAAAAGCTCGTATCTGGATTATGCGATGTCCGTTATTGTCGGGCGTGCATTACCAGATGTTCGTGATGGACTGAAACCGGTACACCGCCGCGTACTGTATGCGATGAGCGTACTGGGCAACGACTGGAACAAACCGTATAAAAAATCCGCCCGTGTCGTCGGGGATGTCATCGGTAAATACCACCCGCACGGCGACTCTGCCGTTTATGAAACCATCGTGCGTATGGCGCAGCCTTTTTCACTGCGCTATATGCTGGTTGATGGTCAGGGTAACTTCGGTTCGATTGACGGCGACTCCGCGGCGGCGATGCGTTATACCGAAATTCGCATGGCGAAAATTGCCCATGAACTGCTGGCCGATCTGGAAAAAGAGACGGTCGATTTTGTGCCGAACTATGACGGCACCGAGCAGATTCCTGACGTCATGCCAACGCGTATTCCCAACCTGCTGGTTAACGGTTCTTCCGGTATCGCCGTCGGGATGGCAACGAACATTCCTCCGCATAACCTGACGGAAGTCGTGAACGGCTGTCTGGCGTATATCGACGATGAAAACATCAGCCTTGAAGGATTGATGGAACACATCAAAGGCCCGGATTTCCCGACGGCGGCGATCATCAATGGTCGACGCGGTATTGAAGAAGCCTATCGCACCGGGCGCGGCAAAATTTACATCCGTGCGCGCGCTGAAGTGGAAGCGGACGCGAAAACCGGACGTGAAACCATCATCGTGCATGAAATTCCCTATCAGGTGAACAAAGCGCGCCTGATCGAGAAAATTGCCGAGCTGGTTAAAGACAAGCGTATCGAAGGCATCAGCGCACTGCGTGACGAATCCGATAAAGACGGTATGCGTATCGTCATCGAGATTAAACGTGACGCTGTGGGCGAAGTGGTTCTGAATAATCTGTATTCCCAGACGCAGCTTCAGACGTCATTCGGCATCAACATGGTCGCTCTGCATCAGGGCCAGCCGAAGATCATGCCGCTGAAGGACATTCTGGTTGCGTTTGTGCGCCACCGCCGTGAAGTGGTGACGCGTCGTACCATTTTTGAACTGCGTAAAGCCCGTGACCGCGCCCATATCCTGGAAGGTTTGGCGATTGCGCTGGCGAACATCGATCCGATTATCGAACTGATTCGCCGTGCTCCATCACCTGCTGAAGCGAAAGCCTCGCTGATCGCACAAGCATGGGAACTGGGTAGCGTGGCGGCGATGCTGGAACGTGCGGGCGATGATGCCGCGCGTCCAGAGTGGCTGGAGCCAGAATTCGGTATCCGTGACGGTCGCTACTACCTGACGGAACAGCAGGCGCAGGCGATTCTGGATCTGCGTTTGCAGAAACTGACCGGCATGGAGCACGAGAAGCTGCTGGATGAATATAAAGCGTTGCTGGCGGAAATCGCCGAGCTGCTTTATATCCTCAATAGCCCTGAGCGCCTGATGGAAGTCATCCGCGAAGAGCTGGAAGCGATCAAAACGCAATACAGCGACGAACGTCGTACGGAAATCACGGCGAACACCGCTGACATCAACATCGAAGATCTGATTAACCAAGAAGATGTTGTCGTCACGCTGTCTCACCAAGGTTACGTGAAGTATCAGCCGCTGAGCGACTATGAAGCCCAGCGCCGTGGGGGCAAAGGTAAGTCTGCCGCACGTATAAAAGAAGAAGACTTTATCGATCGTCTGCTGGTGGCCAACACCCACGATACGATTCTGTGCTTCTCCAGCCGGGGTCGTCTGTACTGGATGAAGGTATACCAACTGCCGGAAGCCAGCCGCGGTGCGCGTGGTCGCCCGATCGTCAACCTGCTGCCGCTTGAAGCGGATGAACGTATCACCGCAATTCTGCCGGTACGTGAGTACGAAGAAGGCCGCCACATCTTTATGGCAACCGCGAGCGGTACCGTGAAGAAAACGGCGCTGACGGAATTCAGCCGTCCACGTAGTGCGGGGATCATCGCCGTTAACCTGAATGAAGGTGACGAGCTGATTGGCGTTGACCTGACCGACGGTAGCGATGAAGCGATGCTGTTCTCTGCGGAAGGTAAAGTGGTTCGCTTCTCCGAGCAGGCGGTGCGCTCCATGGGTCGTACGGCAACGGGTGTTCGTGGTATCAATCTGCAAGGCGAAGATCGCGTCGTTTCACTGATCATTCCTCGCGGCGAAGGCGATATCCTGACCGTGACGCAAAATGGTTTTGGTAAGCGTACTGCCGTGAGTGAGTACCCGACCAAGTCGCGTGCGACGAAAGGGGTTATCTCTATCAAGGTCAGCGAACGTAACGGCAAAGTGGTTGGCGCGGTTCAGGTCGATGCCGCAGACCAGATCATGATGATCACCGATGCGGGAACGTTGGTGCGTACTCGCGTATCGGAAGTCAGTATCGTTGGCCGTAACACGCAGGGTGTGACGCTGATTCGTACGGCGGAAGATGAAAATGTTGTCGGCCTGCAGCGCGTGGCTGAACCGGTAGAAGATGAAGAGCTGGATGGCGTGGTAAAAGTTGAAGGTGAAATTGCCGAAGACGACGACGCGATCGATGACATTGATGGCGATGATGACATCGCAGAAGATGACGAATAAGCCTTTTCCTTAGCCGGAATGAGTCGAATAAGCCAGCGCGATGCGCTGGCTTTTTTTATCGACACTCGGTAGTGTATCAGCAAACTGGTTCTTCCATTATTCAACGGTATCCACTTGAAATATCTCGCCTCATTCCATACCACATTAAAAGTTTCCCGCTATTTATTTCGGGTTCTGGCGGTCATGCTGTGGGTGCTAGGCGCACTGATATCCGTTTTTTATGTCACTAAAGTATTGAATGAAAAAGAGTCAGAGCTGCGGCAGGAGTATAACCTCAGCTTTGATCAGTCGCAGGGCTATATCCGACACGCGTCGGATATTGTGCGCGAGCTCCAGTATCTGGCGGCAAATCGGCTGGTGCTGGCGAGAGAAAAAGCAGAGCCGCCAATGGAAGGGGGCCCCGGTGTCTCCGTTTATTCGCTCGCGCCCGGCGCAACCTGTTCCACGCAATATGGCGGGAATGCGGCGCTGCTTTCATTAAGTCATTTCTTTAACGGCTGGCAGGATAATTTCTCTGCCGTCTACGATCTTAACCGGGTCTTTTTTGTCGGCGGCGATCGGCGCTGTATGGTTGATTTTGGCATCCGTAACCAGTCGCTCGACCGTGATAATTTGCTTAAAAACGTGCAGGATCGGTTTCAGGATCAGAAGAAGAATCGCACCCAAACCGGGCGCGATGAAACACTCTATTGGATTACTCCCGCGTCTGTCCCCGATGTCGGCTATTTATATGCGTTGACGCCGATTTATGTGGATAACAAGCTGGAAGTCATCATGGGGATTGAACAGACGATTCGTCTGGATGACTTCGTCACCATAGGTAAATTTCCAATCGGTGCCAAGTTGCTGGATCAATACAATCAGGTCGTTTTGCAGTTTTCCGATGATAAGGGGCGTTACGCTTCGTCGGTAGATGGCTATCCCTCCGATCATAACTATTTTGGCTATGTGAATGGTTATGATGAACTCATTTTGAAGAAGTCGCTGCCGCCGACGTCGTTCAGCATCGTGTATTCACTGCCGTTGAAAGTGCTGCTCTCCCATATCAGCGCCTTAATGATCAACATGCTAGTGCTGAATATGCTATCGGCTATCTTGTTGTTTGTGCTGGCGCTGGTGTTTGAACGGAAAATGCTGCTGCCGGCGGAGGTGAATGCGTTCCAACTGGAAGAGAACGAGCAATTCAACCGTAAGATTGTGGCCTCAGCGCCGGTAGGGATTTGTATCCTGCGTATCAATGACGGCACGAACATCCTCAGTAACGAACTGGCGCACAACTATCTCAACCTGCTGACCCACGAAGACAGATTGCGCATTACCCGCATCATTTGCGAGCAGCAATCCAAGTTTGTGGATGTCATGACCAGCCGCAATCATCACCTGCAAATCAGCTTTGTTCATTCGCGCTATCGTAATGAAAACGTGGCGATTTGTGTGCTGCTAGACGTCAGCGCGCGCGTCAAAATGGAAGAGTCGCTACAGGAAATGGCGAATGCTGCCGAGCAGGCCAGCCAGTCGAAATCGATGTTTCTGGCTACCGTCAGCCATGAATTGCGTACGCCGCTGTACGGGATTATCGGTAACCTCGATTTACTGCAAACCAAATCGCTGCCGCAGGACGCCAATCGTCTGGTGGCGGCGATGAATAACTCTTCCTCGCTGTTGCTGAAAATCATCAGCGATATCCTCGATTTTTCCAAGATTGAATCGGAACAGCTGAAGATCGAACCGTGTGAGTTTGCGCCGCATGAGGTCATCAGCCACATCACTAGCAACTATCTTCCACTGGTGGTTAAAAAGCGCCTGACGCTGTACTGCTTTATCGATCCCAATGTGCCAGTCAGCCTGTTTGGCGATCCCGTGCGTTTACAGCAGGTGTTGTCTAACCTGCTGAGCAACGCCATCAAGTTTACCGACACAGGCTGCATCATTTTTGAAGTCGGCTGCCGCGATGGCTATCTGGAATTTGTGGTGCGTGATACCGGCGTAGGGATTCAACCTCGCGAGGCGGTGAAGCTGTTTGACCCGTTCTTCCAGGCGGGGAGCGGCGTTCAGCGCCATTTTCAGGGCACGGGGTTAGGGCTGGCGATTTGTGAAAAGCTGGTCAACCTGATGGATGGAGACATTACCATCGAGTCTGAACCTGGGCTCGGCAGCCTGTTTGGCGTCAGAATTCCGCTGTATAAAGCGCGTTATGCTCCCGCAGCGATCAACGCCAGTCTGCAAGGGAAAATGTGCTGGTTGAGGATACGCAATGCCCGGCTGGAGGCTTATCTGCTGACGTTGTTGCAGGATCAGGGGTTGCAGGTCGCGCGTTATCAGAACCAAACCGTGTCGCCTGATGATGTGATGATTAGCGATTACGTGTCAGAAGAGGATGTTAACGTTCGGGCGCATATCGTGATGAGTGGCGCACATACTGGACTAGCGCAGGAAGTGAGCGACGGGCACTGGGTGCAAGGGACGTCCACACCTCAACATCTGCCTGATTTGCTCGAGAAAATTTATCGTTCAGAAAACGAGGATCGCGCGTACGCCGAGATTTCACCGCCGCTGACCCACTACGAGCGCGCTGAGAATGGCGATATTATGATTCTGGTGGTTGACGATCACCCCATCAACCGCCGGCTGCTGGCGGATCAGCTTGGTTCTCTGGGTTATCAGGCGATGACGGCGAATGATGGGATCGACGCACTGGGAGTATTGAGTAAAAATCATATCGATATCGTGCTGACGGATGTCAACATGCCGAATATGGATGGTTATCTGTTCACACAGCGTATGCGAGAGCAAGGATTACGTTTTCCGGTTATCGGCGTGACAGCGAATGCATTGGCGGAAGAACGAGATCGTTGCCTCGGGGCAGGGATGGATAACTGTTTGTCAAAGCCGGTGACGCTGGATACTCTACAGCAGGCGCTGGCGTATTACAGTGACGTGGTGCGCCAGACGAGAACATCTGAGGAATAACCTGCACCAGCGGTTGCCGGTGCAGGCCGGAAAGGTTTAGTCGACCTGCGTTGCGCCGCCATTAACGGAAGACAGGTAGTTCAGCAGGGCAATATCGTTGTCGACGCCCAGCTTGGTCATCGCTGACTTCTTCTGGCTACTGATTGTTTTGATGCTGCGGTTGAGTTTTTTGGCAATTTCGGTGACCAGAAAACCTTCTGCAAACAGACGTAGCACTTCACTTTCTTTTGGAGACAGGCGTTTGTCGCCGTAGCCGCTGGCGCTGATTTTCTCCAACACTTTGGATACGCTGTCCGGCGTGAATTTCTTCCCTTTTTGCAGGGCAGCCAGCGCTTTGGGTAAATCGGTCGGCGCACCCTGTTTCAGCACGATGCCTTCGATGTCCAAATCCAGCACCGCACTCAGAATCGCCGGATTATTATTCATGGTGAGAACAATAATAGAGAGATGAGGAAAATGGCGCTTAATGTATTTAATGAGGGTAATGCCATCGCCGTATTTATCGCCAGGCATGGATAAATCGGTAATTAAAACGTTAGCGTCCAGCTTAGGCAGGTTGTTGATCAGCGCTGTTGAGTCTTCAAATTCGCCAACCACATTGACCCATTCAATCTGCTCAAGCGATTTTTTGATGCCAAAAAGGACAATAGGATGGTCGTCGGCAATAATTACGTTTAAGTTACTCATCGTTTTGGTTACTCATCTTGTTGGCTACCTTGCTGCCCTTTAGGTTCTATTGGGGATAGTAATGCACTGACAAACCTCTCAATTTCATGAAGGTTAGCCTCGATCTGTTCACTATCATGCGCGGTAATATGCTGTTCAAGCTGTTCACACAACTGTTTGCCAGGATGCAGATTTAGCATGGCAAACACGCCTTTCAGCCGGTGTGCCGTCTGCGAAAGTGACGGGAAATCGCCTGCTTCCGCTTCAGTATACAGCCTCTTTAAATCATCCGGTACTGTCTCCACGAACAGCGAATAATAGTCGCTTGATGCCAATTGCGCGGCGTAAAATTCGACATCATCCAGTTCCCCTTCCTGTAGCGCATCGGGTGATGTTTCCAGTTGTAGCTCAATCAGCTTAAGTAATGCCTCCAGCAGGAGGTGGCTGATATTATAATTCACCCGCAAACGGCGCGGGCCCAAAGGTGTTAATGTGTCATCGTCGTGACTCAACAGCAGCGTATAATCTGCCTTGTTTTCCGGGTCGTCAGTAATACAGATATCGGCTTCCTGATTAATCTGGCGTTCATCGTTGACCAGATAATTCGCTCCCCAGCCCGTCAGCATATTGCCGACAATATGCTGTACTTCATCAGACGTCACATCCAGCAGAATGGTAATACCATCCAGAAGTTTTTCTTCCTCAACGGGAAGCGCTTCCGGCTCCAGTTTTAGCGTCAGAATATAGTGTGTACCTAACCCGGACTTACTGTTGATGGTTAACGCACCGCCCAGTTTATTACAGAGTTGATTACACAAAAATAAGGTCAATCCTGAATTTTGTCCGAAACGATCGGAAGTGGCAGGGTGCAGGAAAGGATGGCGGATATTTTCCTGTTCTTTGCCTGAAACATGGGTTCCCGTATCGCTGACCTGAATAATCAGCGTATCTGACTCATTATTTTTTCTGTCAACTGACACCGTAATTTTGCCGTAATCCGTATTAGTCACCGAATAATTCAGCAGCAGCGCCAGCGTCTTTTTCAGCAGCCCGGCATCACCCACGTAAGTTTGATTACTATCGAGGTTGTAATGATGGAACAGGGCCAGACCTTTTTGCTTCAATCGCGGCAACAGCTCAAGAAGCACATTGTCCATCAGCGCCAGCAGCGAAAAGCTGTCGTTGACCACGGTCCATTCCTGCGCTTCCAGCCTTTCGTGCAGGGCAATATTTTCCAGTAGCTCGATAGCGCAACGGGTATCTGCCGTGAGCTGCTTCAGTGTGTGTGTCTGCACGGTTCCCGTATCGCTGTGGCGTAGCGCATGAATATGCTGTTGCAGTGAAATTAACGGCTGTTTGAATTCGCTGAGCAGGTTTTGAAATAAGCGTTTTCTGGCATGAATATTTTTTTCATATTCACGCTGGGCGAGCAGTAACTTCCGCTGCACCAGAATCTCTTTATCCTGTTCACGCAGCAGGAAGAGGCAATAGTCTGGCGAATGTTGGCTACGAATTTGGCGGATTTCATACATTTCATTATTAATTGTGACCTGAATGATGCCCTGATGCTCGTCCGCCATATTGGTGATTTTTTGCAGGCTCAGGTGCGGAAGTAAATGCTCCGCACGCTCATTTTGTATGATGATTTTATTGCTGCTGAAGTCATAAACCAGCACGCCCATCGGGATTCTACTCGTGGTTTCACGGTAAATATCCAGCTTCTTTTCCAACTGCTGGGATAAATCCTCTACGGGGTGCGCATACTTCCGACGGAAAAGATAAAAGCCCGCGATGGATAAACTCAGCAGAACCAGATTCAGCAGTAGAAGCCAGACGTTATTACGCAATGAATCAATAATCAGGGCTTTTACGGGCACCTGAAAAACAATTTTTAGCGGCGCATTAACGAGCGTGGCGGAGATTTCAATATTGGAACCGTGAAGCTGCACGTCGGCCGCGCCTTCACCATTATTGTTGCTGTCCATCGTGCTGGCCGCCGGCGTATCCGGCTTCAGCATAAGATGCTCACGCGGAATGGTGTCCGGGATTAAATCATTAATCGGCAGATCGAAGGCCAGAATTGTCGCCAGATGGCCCGGCTGATTGAAGGTGGTGCGCAGAGTAAAATAGTAGTCGTTATAGAAGCGTAATTTACGCAGCGGGGAAAAACTTTCGCGCTCGTCTAACACATTCGCCTGTTGTAGCATTTCCGTCCTACGAGCCTCGGCGATGACCGTAATATAATTGCCACGGAACTGCGAAGAGATATCTTTCAGCGTCTGCGTGGAAATCATCGTCAAGCTGTTGTCGATACCATTCAGGTAATACATGGAATAAATGTTGTTTTCCGCTCCCCAGAGAATATCAAGATAACGGGATATCCGACGAACCGACGTCAGCGTTCCTTTGTCGTGTTGCCCGAAAATCAGCGCGTCCGTTTTCTGACCGTTTTTTTCTACGTAGAAAACATTCGGCATTAAATTAATGGCGGTAATGTTGGCATCGTTAGCGGGCGGTTCGCTGTTCAGGCTGCCGTATATTTGATAGGTGAAAAAACGGTAGGTATCGATGCGTTTTTGTATGCCCTGAGCAATGGTCGTCAGCGAATGTTTTTTGTCCGCCAGCAAATCGTTGATGTAGCTATAGCCGAACATTCCGGTAATAAGGATCGATAACACCGTAAGGAGAGAAAAATAACGCAGGATCATGGCTGGGATCAATTAACGCTCCTGATTAGCGGATGACGGCACGCGTACTGGCGCTGGCGGCCAGCAACAGCAGTGCGACAAATTCGAATGCGGTAGCCAAATTGCTGAACTGAACGGTGCAATAAAGCTGAGGCCATCCGAACGACGTAACAAGGGCCTATTTTTACCATAACTCGTGCCCTGAATGGAAAGAATCCTGGTGCGCAGTTCAAGAGGGAGGGATAACACGTTTCCTGAGGCCATATCGCGGGCAAAAAAAGGCCGATTAGATAACCGGAAAAAGAAGAGATCAATTAAAACAATAATGATGATGGAGTGAAATTTTAAAGCGATGCACACGCGTCGTTTTGCCGTTTGATGTGATTTTGCGCTGAATTCACCCTCATGGTCGTGGAGATAACCCTCATGGGCCGTCGCATCAGCAATGGCCCATGAGGGTGACGGATAGGGATGGCGCGTCATAAAAAATGCGAGAGACGTACCTCGCGAAGGGTGACTTTGGGCTCTTGCGTAAGCTCTCACCCACGACGTGTTTTTTTCCCGTATAATCCCCTACTTTGTGTTAGGTTTCCGGGGTGACGGTGAAACAACTTTCCGACTTGCTGCGGCATTTGCAGCAGGATTTGCGCGAGCCACAGCCTGAATGCACAGGTTTCAGACAAATAACGCGTTCATTAACCCTCAGCGATGCGACTGAACTATTGCCGTGGCTGGCGACTCAGCCGGTGTACCCACAGTTCTATTGGCAGCATCGCCAGGATCGTGAAGAAGCCGCCGTTTGCGGCAACGTGTGCGGGTTTCATCATATTCAGGATGCCGAGGCATTTCTCGTTCAGCAGCCGTGCGGCAACGACGTGCGTATCTGGGGGCTGAATGCGTTTAACCAGATAAAAGAAAGTGGCACCTCGTCACCTGGCTACCTGTTTTTGCCCCGCGCAGAGCTACGGCGTCAGGATGATACGCTCAGCCTGAGCATTAATCTGTTCAGCGACACCTCATTGCAGCAGGATGCCGCTGAAGCCTCGGCGTTTATTAACCTGCTTCTGCCGCCTGCGTCGTTGCCTCCTTTGCATGCGGAAGTTCAGTCCGTCGGGCATCAGCCGGAGCGTCAGGGATGGATTGATTTGCTCCAGCGGGCGCTACACGACATTAACGCGGGGTTGATGGAAAAGGTCGTTCTGGCGCGGGCGACCACCCTGACGCTGACGCAGCCGCTACAGGCCACCACCTTTATAGCCGCCAGCCGGGCGGCAAATCACCACTGTTTCCATTTCATGCTGGCGCACGACGCGCGTCATGCGTTTCTCGGTTCCAGCCCTGAACGGCTTTATCGCCGTCGGGGGAGCGAGCTGGAAACGGAAGCGCTGGCGGGGACGGTGGCAAGCGATCGCGACGCGCACAAAGCCGCTGAACTGGCCGACTGGCTGATGAATGACACCAAAAATCAGTGCGAGAACATGCTGGTGGTGGATGATATTTGTCAGCGGCTACAGCAGTCGGCGCTGTCGCTGGATGTGATGCCGCCGGAAATTGTGCGCCTGCGTAAAGTACAGCATCTGCGCCGAACCATTCATGCCACATTACGAACGGCGTCCGATAGCGCGTGCCTGAAGGCATTACAGCCCACGGCGGCGGTTGCGGGTTTGCCGAGGCAAGAAGCGCGCCGTTTTATTGCCGAACATGAACCGTTTGAACGCGGCTGGTACGCCGGGTCGGCGGGCTACCTTTCTCGTCAGCAGTCTGAATTCAGCGTGGCGCTACGTTCGGCCGAAGTGCGGGATCATATTTTGACGCTCTATGCCGGTGCCGGAATTGTGGCGGGTTCTGATCCAGAACAAGAATGGCAGGAGTTGGAAAACAAAGCCGCAGGGCTGAGATCCCTGTTAGACGGTGATATGTCATAGTTTTGTTTTATGGTTGTTGTGCCAGGTACTGGTTTATATCAAAGTCAGCGTGATAAAAAAAAATATAATAGTGCCGATCTTGATGTTTGCTGAAGGGAAACCAGGCCGCCAACAGTTTGATCGTTTGTCTTTTGTCTATATCCATCATTTTCTGTGAGCGTACAGCCAGTACACAGGAAGATGGCGGGAATAACCTGCAACCTGAGTTGTTGAGTACATCATGTCAACAAGTGTATTTAATCGCCGCTGGGCTACATTACTGCTGGAATCGCTGACCCGCCACGGCGTCCGGCATGTCTGCATCGCGCCCGGTTCTCGCTCCACCCCGCTGACATTGTCTGCGGCGGACAACCACGCGCTGATTTGCCACACGCATTTTGACGAACGCGGGCTCGGGCATCTGGCGCTGGGACTGGCAAAAGCCTCGCGTGAACCGGTTGCGATTATCGTGACGTCAGGCACTGCCGCCGCGAACCTTTATCCGGCCATCATTGAATCAGGGTTGACCGGTGAGCGGCTGGTCGTTCTGACCGCGGATCGTCCGCCGGAGCTGATCGACTGCGGTGCGAATCAGGCGATTCGTCAACATGCGCTGTATGCTTCACACCCCACGCTGGCGCTGGATTTGCCGCGCCCCACGCCCGATATCCCGGCTAGCTGGCTGGCTTCTTCTGTGGATAGTGCCATGGCGCGACTCACGTACGGCACGCTACACATTAATTGCCCCTTTGCTGAACCGTTGTACGGTGCCGATGACGGCACGGTGTATCAGGACTGGTTAATGACGCTGGGCGACTGGTGGAACAGCCGTGAACCCTGGCTGCGTGAAATGCGCCAGAGTGCGCTGGTGGTGCAGCCGGACTGGCCGCAGTGGCGACAGAAGCGTGGCGTTGTGCTCGCCGGTCGCGTGAGTCCTGAGCAGGGGGCACGTCTCGCTGCGTGGGCGAACGAACTGGGCTGGCCGCTGATTGGTGATGTTCTGTCGCAAAGCGGGCAGCCGTTACCCTGTGCGGATATCTGGCTGGCGCATCCTGACGCGGTGGATCGCTTACGGCAGGCGGATATTGTCTTGCAGTTCGGCGGCAGCCTGACCGGTAAGCGCCTGCTGCAATGGCAGGAGCAGTGCCAGCCGCAAGAATTCTGGTTAATTGACGATCTGCCGGGACGGCTGGATCCGGCCCACCATCGCGGACGCCGTCTGGTCGCCGACGTTGGCGAATGGCTTTCTGCACACCCGGCGCATAAGCAGACGCCGTGGGCGGATAGGTTGGTGGATATTGCTGATAAAACGCAGCGACAGATCGACACGCATCTGGCTTCCCGCTTTGGTGAAGCGCAGCTGGCGCAGCGTATACCGGCGCTGTTGCCGCCGGACGGACAGCTGTTTGTCGGCAACAGCCTTGTGGTACGCCTGATCGACGCGCTGGCGCAGCTCCCGCAGGGGTATCCGGTGTATGGTAATCGTGGTGCCAGCGGTATTGATGGCCTGATCTCCACGCTGGCAGGCGTGCAGCGTGCCACGGCAAAACCGACGCTGGGCATCGTCGGCGATCTTTCTGCGTTATACGATTTGAATGCGCTGGCGCTGCTGCGTCAGGCTCCCGCACCGCTGGTGTTGATCGTGGTGAACAATAACGGCGGCCAAATATTTTCCCTGCTGCCGACGCCGGTTGCACAGCGTGAAGCGTTTTACTGCATGCCGCAAAATGTGGAATTCGGCCACGCCGCCGCGATGTTTGGCCTCAATTACGTGCGCGCCGAGAGCTGGGAACAACTGGCAAATACGGTGACGGATTGCTGGACACAGGGCGGCGTTACGCTGCTGGAAGTCGTGGTTGAGCCGAAGGATGGCGCAGCAACGCTTAATGAACTGGTCGCGCAGGTGGCGACATGGGCGCACTAGATTTTCAGGGACTAGATTGTCAGAGGACAAATTTTCAGGGGTTAGGCTGCCAGAAGGTGACGCATGGTGCGGTTGCGCCGAGGCAGCCGTGGCTGGTGTGCCTGCATGGTTTATTAGGTAGTGGCGAGGACTGGCTACCCGTCCTGCCGTTTTGCCGCGACTGGCCCGTGCTGCTGGTGGATTTGCCCGGACATGGCGAGTCGAGAACGATCTCCGCAACCGATTTTGCCGATGTGAGTCGCCTGCTCAGCGAGACGCTGCGGGAGCAAGGTATTGCGCGTTATTGGCTGCTGGGCTATTCGCTCGGTGGACGTATCGCGATGTATCACACCTGCAACGGACTGCATGACGGCATGCTGGGGCTGCTGATCGAAGGGGGACACCCCGGTCTGGCGACGCCTGAGTTGCGTACGGAGCGTATTCATCATGATGCACGCTGGGCGCAGCGCTTTCGTCACGAGCCTCTGCCAGCGGTCTTGCAGGACTGGTATCAGCAGGCGGTGTTTGCTGATGTGGATTCAGTACAGCGTGAACAGCTGATTGCGCGCCGGAGTGCGAATCACGGCGCATCCGTTGCGGCAATGCTGGAAGCCACCTCGCTGGGGCGGCAACCTTTTTTAGCGGAATGCCTCCGACACCTGTCGATGCCTTTTGTTTATTTATGCGGTGCCAGCGACATGAAATTTCAAACGCTGGCGACGCACTACGGCCTGCCGTTACTGAGCGTCGCGCAGGCGGGCCATAATGCTCATCAGGCGAACCCAGCGGCGTATGCCGAGCGGGTTCGCGCTTTTCTTTTGCATCCCGTTAAGGATTGATAACTATGCTTTATCCGAGTGAAGAACTGCTTTACGCCCCGATTGAATGGTACGATTGCAGCGGCGATTTCGCCGATATCCTCTACCATAAATCCATCGATGGCATTGCCAAAATCACCATTAACCGTCCTCAGGTACGCAATGCGTTTCGTCCACAAACGGTAAAAGAGATGATTCAAGCGCTCGACAATGCGCGCCACGACGACGGCATCGGAACGATTATCCTGACCGGTGCGGGCGACAAGGCATTCTGCTCCGGCGGCGATCAGAAAGTTCGTGGCGACTACGGCGGTTATCAGGACGACAGCGGTGTGCACCACCTGAACGTGCTGGATTTCCAGCGCCAGATCCGTACCTGTCCGAAGCCGGTTGTCGCGATGGTCGCAGGCTATTCCATCGGTGGAGGACACGTTCTGCACATGATGTGTGACCTGACCATTGCGGCAGAAAACGCCATCTTCGGTCAAACGGGTCCGCGCGTGGGTTCCTTCGACGGCGGCTGGGGCGCTTCTTACATGGCGCGTATTGTGGGTCAGAAGAAAGCGCGTGAAATCTGGTTCCTGTGCCGCCAGTACGATGCGGCGCAGGCGCTGGATATGGGGCTGGTGAACACGGTGGTTCCGCTGGCCGAGCTGGAAAAAGAGACCGTGCGTTGGTGCCGTGAAATGCTGCAAAACAGCCCAATGGCGCTGCGCTGCCTGAAAGCGGCACTGAACGCGGACTGCGACGGTCAGGCGGGCTTGCAGGAACTGGCGGGTAACGCCACCATGCTGTTCTACATGACGGACGAAGGGCAGGAAGGCCGTAACGCGTTCAACGAAAAACGTCAGCCTGACTTCAGCAAATTCAAACGGAATCCGTAATGCGTCAGGTCACTCTCTATCGTTACAGCGTGCCGATGGAAGCCGGAGTGGTGCTGCGCAATCAGCGTCTGAAAACCCGCGATGGGCTTATCGTTTGCCTGCAAGAAGGCGAACGGTTGGGCTGGGGCGAAATTGCGCCGCTGCCGGAATTCAGCGTGGAAACACTGGCTGAGGCGGAAGCCGTTGCGCGTGAACAACTGCAATTGTGGGCGACAGGGGGAGTATTTTCCGACGATCTTCTGCCGTCCGTTGCCTTTGGCTTAAGCTGTGCGCAGGCGGAGCTGGATCAGCACCTACCGCAGGCGGCGGACTATCGCAAAGCGCCGTTGTGCAGCGGCGATCCTGATGAGCTGTTTGCCATGCTACAAGCGATGCCGGGCGAGAAAGTGGCAAAGGTCAAAGTCGGCCTGTACGAAGCGGTACGTGACGGCATGATCGTGAACGTGCTGCTGGAAGCCTTGCCGGACCTGAAACTCCGTCTGGATGCCAATCGTAGCTGGACGCGCGCCAAAGCGGACGGCTTTGCCCGCTATGTCGCGCCGTCATTGCGTTCACGTATTGCCTTCCTCGAAGAGCCTTGCAAAAACCGTGAAGAATCTCGCGAATTTGCGCGGGAAACCGGCATTAGCATTGCTTGGGATGAAAGCGTGCGCGAGGCGGATTTTCGGGTGGAAGCGGAGCCGGGCGTGAGCGCGATTGTCATTAAGCCGACGCTGGTCGGCAGCCTTGCACGCTGCCAGCAACTGGTGCAGGACACGCATCAGGCTGGATTAACGGCGGTAATCAGCTCCAGCATCGAATCCAGTCTGGGTTTAGCGCAGTTGGCGCGTTTGGCGCATTGGCTGACGCCGGATACGATTCCAGGGCTGGACACGTTGAATCTGATGCAAGCGCAGGTCATTCAAGCCTGGCCAGAGAGCACGTTGCCGCTGCTGGCTGCTGAGCAACTGGACGTGGTATGGCAATCCTGACTGACTGGCCGTGGCGACACTGGGCTAACCAGACGCCTCCGTCTGTCTCATTGAATGAGCCTGTCGCATTAATTGACGATGAAACCCGCTGGAGCTGGCAGGCGCTTGCCCAGCAGGTGGATCGTCTGACGCAGCATTTTACACAGCAGGGCGTTGCGGCCGACAGTACGGTTGCGCTACGTGGTAAGAATAGCGCCCAGATGTTGTTCAGCTATCTGGCACTGCTACAGTGCGGCGTTCGCGTGCTGCCGCTGAATCCACAGTTACCTGATGCACTAACCGAGGCACTGCTGCCTACGCTAAATGTCGCGTATGGCCTGTGCCTGAATGATAAGCCCTGGCCGAATGCCGTGCGCACGCTTTCTTTGCCATCGGACGATACTGAAGAACGTCACTGTACCGATCGATTGCGCTGGCAGGCCGATCGGCTGGCGACGCTGACGTTGACGTCCGGCTCCAGCGGGATGCCGAAAGCGGTGGCGCACACGTTCGCGGCTCATCTTTCCAGCGCGGAAGGTGTGGTGCAGATGATGGCGTTTTCCTCCTGCGACAGCTGGCTGCTGTCACTTCCGCTCTTTCACGTTTCCGGGCAGGGTATTGTTTGGCGCTGGCTTGCGACTGGGGCCACAATAGTGGTTCGTGCGCATCAGCCTCTGGATAGTGCGCTGCGCGATTGTACTCACGCTTCTCTGGTGCCGACGCAACTGTGGCGACTGCTGTCGGAGGATAGTTTCCCTACGGCACTGAAAGCCGTATTGCTCGGCGGTGCGATGATTCCGCAGACGCTGACGCAACAGGCGGAAGCCCGAGGCGTGAGCTGCTGGTGCGGCTATGGCCTGACAGAACTGGCGTCGACAGCCTGCGCGAAACGCGCCGATGGGGGAGCGGGGGTTGGTCTGCCGTTACACGGGCGGGAGATCCGGCTGCTAGAGGATGAAATTCTGCTGCGCGGCAGCACGCTGGCTGCTGGCTATTGGCGTGACGGGAAACTGATGCCACTGGTCGATGAGGATGGCTGGTTCCACACGCGGGATCGCGGGCGCTTTGCCGAGGGCGAGTGGCACATTCTGGGGCGTCTGGATAATCAATTTTTCAGCGGCGGAGAAGGGATCCAACCGGAGAATATCGAAGCCGTACTGTTGACGCATCCCGATGTTCAACAGGCCTGTGTTGTGCCAGTTGAAGACGCAGAGTTCGGCCACCGTCCTGTTGCGGTGCTGGAAGTGGCACAAACTACGACGCTTGATGCGGTACGCGATTGGCTACAGCCGCAGCTTGCCGGATTTCAGCGTCCAGTCGCGTATTATGCGCTGCCGACTGAACTGAAAAATGGTGGGATTAAGCTCTCTCGTCAGCAGGTGAAAAGCTGGGTTAATGCAACGCACCACGAGCCCAACAGGTAGCACGACTTGGCCGTAGGCTAGCTGTCCGGTGCATTGGTGCTGGGTTTCACCGCCGGTTTTTTATGCGTTGCCTGATGATTGGCGCTGGTTTCCCGATCAAACAGCGCCAGCTTTTCCAGAAACCACATGTCCTGAAACCGCATCGGGGGGCGCATATCGGCATGCACCGTATGAGGGGTATCCATCGCTGCGGCACGCTTCCCTGTCGCTAATTTTCCTTCTCTCATCATCGTTTCCTTCTGCCTGTTTTGTCGTCATCCATGGTGAGTACTATTGTTCACTTTGTCTTCTTTGAGCAAATAGGCCGCGCTTATTGTTGCTATTGTCAGCAGCACTGAATGAAAACTTTCATGATTATTAAAAGAATAAATCACTGCTCAGGGCAATTTCCTGCTGGAGTGAGGGGGCGTTTCGGGTAGAATCGGCAACGATAACACCTTTACACGCGCGTTTAACGACGGTTTTTAAGGATATTGAAAATGAAAAAGTTTGTGATTGCCTGTGCGGGAAGCCTGTTGCTTGCAACGGCTTCTGTACATGCCATTAGCCTTTCCGGGGAAGCAGGTCGCGATTATGCAGGCGCTAATGCGGGCTTCGGTATGGGCATTCCTGGGCTTGCGGGTAATGTGAGCTATGCCCACGGCGACAACAACAATGATGTCTACGGCTTCGGCTTGGGATACACCATTCCTGTTGGTCCACTCAAGCTGACTCTGGGTGGTAAAGCGCTGTACCTGAATCAGGATCACGGCAATGATGGCTATGGTGTTGCTCTGGGCGGTGGCGTGCAATGGCCACTGAGCCGTCAGTTCTCGCTATATGGCGAAGGTTACTATTCACCGGATGCTTTCTCCAGCCATGTCGATCACTACGTTGAAGGGAAAGCGGGCGTACGTTGGCAGGTATTTGCACCGCTGAACGTTGATGTCGGCTACCGCTACATCAATATGGCACGTGAAAGCGGGCCGGATAATAAACTGGCGGATTCTGCTTATGTCGGCGTTGGCCTGAGCTTCTGATATACCCGTCATACTTCAAGCCGCAGGTGTGTTGGCTTTCCTCGCTCACCCCAGTCACTTACTTGTGTAAGCTCCTGGGGATTCACTGTGTCGCCGCCTGCCTGCAACTCGAATTATTTAGGGTATCGTGGTTCGAAAGAAAAAAGGGCGTGAATGTTGAGTTCACGCTCTTTTTTTATGCCTAGGCGTCGCTGAAAAAGATTAGCTGATTGACGGTAGCCAGCCTGCGACCATCGCCAGTTGGATCAGGATGATGCCTACGCCGCTGGCGAAAACCAGCGCCAGAACTGGAGCACCACCTCGCGTCGCACGTATTTCAGGGCGCTGTTTGCGCACCTGCCAGCTCAGCAGGACGGGAATAAGCAGTGCCAGCACGGCCAGTGCGATCGCCGCATAACCCAGCGCCATCACGAACCCTTGCGGATAAAAGAGTGCAAACACCAGCGGTGGGATAAAGGTCAGCAAACCCGTTTGGGCACGTCCGGTGACGCTATTTTTACGCTTAAACAGATCGGCTAAATAATCGAACAGCCCCAGCGCTACGCCGAGGAAAGAGGTCGCCAGTGCCAGATCGGCAAACAGATGAACGGCCAGTTCAACGTGCGGTGAAGCCACCAGCGTGCGAATAGCCTGCATCAGTCCATTCAATCCCGCCTGATCGGCCAAAATAGCGTTGAATGTTGAAGAACTGAGGCTGCCTAGCATCGCCAGTTGCCAGAACATATAGGCAATCAGCGGTATCACGCTACCGATAAGGAATATCCGGCGAAGCTTACGGCTGTCGCCGCCCATATAGTGCACGATACTGGGGATACTGCCGTGAAAACCGAATGACGTCAGAATGACGGGTAATGCCGAGAGTGTCAGACCCTGTTGCAGCGGTAGCGTTAAGAGATTAACGCGCTGAATATGTGGCACCATGACGGCCAGCATAATGACGAGCATGAGCACTTTGCCGCTAAACAGGATGCGGTTAAACAAATCGACGGAAGATGTCCCGATACAGACAACGCCGCCGGCAACCAGCGTGAAGAGCAGAATTCCGGCGGACAGTGGAAGTGAGTAGCCACTCCATTGGCTGATGCTGGTGGCGAGCAGTTCGCCCGCGCCGCTGATATAGGCTGCCGTGAGCGCGTACATCAGAAATAGCATACTGAAACCCGTAATCCACTGTCCCCAGCGGCCGAGGTAGATTTTTGCCAGCGTGCCCAGCCCGGTGTGCGATGGCTGATGTTGATACACTTCAACCAGCAGCAGGGCGCTATAACACATCAGTGCCCATAAACCGATTAATATCGCTAACGTAGTACCAAATCCGACGCCGGCCGTTGCCAACGGCATCGCCAACATTCCTGCTCCAATGGTGGTGCCTGCAACGATAAAAATACTGCCAAGAGTACGATTTTTCACCTATTCCTCTATATATAGCGTGGCTATCCAGATATTTTTGGCAGCAGGGTAGAGTATTCAGTAATTTCTGTCAAAACGCCGTTACGAGGAGTGTAACTTTATATTTACACTGAAGCGTGGCTCGTCGGCTGTGTGTGTTCTCGGGCTGGCTGAAAGAAATATTGTGTTTGTTCATCCGACTTTTTAAAGTGGTTTCAGGATCGTCACGAGGAATAAAAAAATGCTTAGGGTCGAGATGTTATGTACCGGCGATGAAGTGCTGCATGGTCAGATTATTGATACCAATGCGGCCTGGTTGGCGGATTATTTGTTTCAACAGGGATTACCGATGACCAGCCGGATGACGGTGGGGGACGATCTCGATGCGCTGGTGACGGCGATAACGCAGCGTAGCCAGATCGCCGATATCCTGATTGTGAACGGCGGGCTGGGGCCGACCAGCGACGATCTCAGCGCATTGGCGGCGGCCACTGCAGCAGGCGAAGGACTGGTTGAGCACGCGGAATGGCTGGCGCGTATGGAGGCCTTTTTTGCCGAACGCGGCAGAGTGATGGCGCCCAGCAATCGCAAACAGGCGCAAATCCCCGCCAGTGCAGAAATGGTGGATAACCCGGTGGGCACCGCCTGTGGCTTTGCGCTGTACTTGAACAAGTGCCTGATGTTTTTTACGCCGGGCGTGCCATCTGAGTTCAAGGTCATGGTCGATCAGCAGATTATGCCGCGCCTGCGCGAGCGTTTTGCTATTGCCGATGCGCCGCTGTGCCTGCGTTTGACCACCTTTGGCCGTTCCGAGAGCGATCTGGCAAGCCAGTTGGATGGCATGGCGCTACCGCCGGGCGTGGTGCTGGGTTACCGCTCTTCTATGCCGATTATTGAGCTGAAGCTGACCGGCCCAGTCACGCAGCAGGAAAAGATGGTGCAACTGTGGGAAACGGTGCGCGATGTGGCCGGGGAAAATGCCATCTTTGAAGGAACGGAAGGGCTACCTGCGCAGTTGGCGAATCGTCTTGCTGAACGTGATATGACGCTGTCAGTGAGTGAACACTTCACGGCGGGATTGCTTAACTGGCAGCTCCAGTCGGCGAATGTTCCGCTGGCGGGCGGAGAGCTGCTGGCAAACGTTGAGGATGTCAGCCTGTCTGGGCTAGCGGACTATGCTCGCCATCTGGCGGAGCGTCAGGGCGCGTCGTTAGCGTTAGTTGTGGGGAATCGGAACGATGCCGAGCTATCACTGGCGCTACATACGCCGGAAGGATCTTTCGCCCAAACGATACAGTTCAACGTACAGCGCTACAGCCTGAAAACCCATCAAGAGGTTGTTGCTATGCTGGCGATGAACATGCTGCGCCGCTGGCTAAACGGCTGGTCAGTGTACGGCGGCCACGGCTGGATCTCAGTATTGAAGACGCTGTAGTCAGCGGGGGATTGAGGGTCTCTGCCTGGCTGTATTTCTATTCGGCTTTCTGGGGAGTTTCGTGCGCGATGATACCGTTATTTTCATGCTACCTCGTAGCACGCGCCCGACAAGGGACGGCTCAAACGCCGCTCGCCCCTTGACCCCAGGCTTTTCGGCGGAAATTATGCCGCTAACGCGGTGCCTTCGTCGGTATCAGGCTTAACGGACCGCTTGCGACACGTTCCCGACGTGGCGCAAGCTTTCGCCGCGTCCTGCGGCTCATCCTAAGCCTGCTATCTCCTCAGCATAATTTTTTACGCCGAGTTAGCACACCCGAAATCATCGTATCAATCCAATATAGGCGAGGACGAATGTTTGAAATAAGAAGGCCAAAATCAACGTTCTGGCCTTTTTCACAAGAGAATCAATATAATAACGAATAAAGCTGCCGACGGTAGCGGGCGGCGAGGGCGTCGCCGGTGCCGAGGGCGGCCATGATGTCCATCAGCGTTTTACGCGCGTTGCCGTTAGCAACGGCCAGATCTTTCTTCAGGAATCCCATCAGCAGCTCAAGCGCTTCCTCATTACGTCCGACCTGATGCAGTTGCAGCGCCAGCTGTACCGCCAGTTCCGCATTTTGCGGGTCGGCGTCCAATTGCTGCTGTAGATGCTGAATTTCCGGCGTATCGGCTGCCTGTTTTAGCAATTCAATCTGAGCAATGAGGCTGTGATAGCGCGTGTCTTGATCTTGCAAAGGAATGGTGGCTAATACGGCTTCGGCCTCTTCGCTGCGTTTAATTTGAATCTGCACTTCCGCCAGCATCAGACCAATGTCGCTGTGCTGCTGGCTGAGTTGCCAGGCGTCTTTCAGTAACTGCATCGCTTCTGGCAGTTTATCTTCCTGAATCAACTGCTGTGCCTGTGCGACTTTCAGCTCTTCTTCTTTCGGCAGCGCGCGTTTCAGCAATTCACGAATGGCCTCTTCCGGCTGTGGCCCCTGAAAACCGTCCAGCGGTTGGCCATCTTTAAACAGATAAACGGTTGGAATTGAACGCAGGCCAAACTGAGCGGCGACGCGCTGCTCGGCATCACAGTCAACCTTCGCCAGAACGAACTGCCCGGCGTATTCCTGCGCCAGCTTGTCCAACACCGGTTCCAGCTCCAGACAGTGCTGGCTACGTGCTGACCAGAAGTAAAACAGGACTGGCAGTGTCATGGAGTGTTCCAACACCTGATGCAGGTTGGATTCGTTGACGTCAACGATAGTCGCTTGTTGTTCTAACATGAGTAGCCTCTCTTACTTCCTGAATGCGTTTGACCCTTAGATGGGGCCTGTCGGTGTCACTTGCAAGCCTCGTACAGAGGCAAGTGCGCAATACCTCACCTGCTGAGGTTTATCCTCGTAATACCTTATCCAACAGACATCCCGGTAGCAGGCGGCGCAGCCAGGTTAAGGCGTGAGCCACCAGCGTCACGGGATAGCGTAATTTAGGCCGCGAGCTTTCCAGCGCATGATGGAGCTTCGGCAATATCGCTTCCGGCGGCAGCGTGAAGCGCTTAGCGATGCCGGGGTTAGTCACCGGCTTATCTGTCTGCGTCTGTGCGACGTTGCTGGTAAAGCGTGTACTGATCGGGCCGGGCTCGATCAGGCTGACGTGCAGGCCGCTGCCGTGTAACTCCATACGCAATGCATCTGACCAGGCTTCCAGTGCATATTTGCTGGCGGCATACGCGCCGCGCCCCGGCGTTGACACCAGCCCTAACACCGAACTGGTCTGGATGATACGGCCTTCGCCGTGCGGCAGCATGGCGGGCAGCAGTAATTGCGTGAGCTGATGCGTACCGAACAGGTTGCTGGAAAACTGCTGTTCGAGCTGCTGGCGCGAAATGGTATTCAGCGGGCCATACAGGCCGTATCCGGCGTTATTAAACAGCCCGTACAAGCGGTTATCGGTCAGTCTGATCACCTCTGCGGCGGCTTGTTCCACGCTGGCGCTGTCATCCAGATCGAGCGTAATCGCTTCCAGACCCAGCGTGGTCAGACGTGCGACATCCTCTGCGCGACGGCAGGCGGCAATCACGCGATAGCCGCGCTTTTGCAGATCCTGAGCGGCAATCAGGCCAATACCGCTGGAGCAACCCGTAATGAAGACCGTTTTTTGCATAACTTTACCTAATTCAAAAGCCTATTTATTAAGACTCATGGTTAACTAAGGGTTCCAGCTGCTTCGCCATCCATTCTGCGATAAACGGTTGGGCATCCCGGGTTGGATGGATGCCATCTTCCATCATCCACTCCGGTTTAAGATACACCTGCTCCATAAAGAAAGGCAGCAGCGGAAGTGCAAACTGCTCCGCTAATTTGGGGTAGATATTGCTGAATGACTCGGTATAGCGACGGCCATAGTTGGTCGGCAAACGAACCTGCATGAGCAGTGGCTGAGCGTTAGCCTGTTTGACCAGCGTGATGATTTTCGCCAGATCCTGCTCGATGTTGGCTGCTGGAAATCCCCGAAGACCGTCATTGCCGCCCAGTTCAACCAACACCCAACGCGGCTGATGCTGTTTCAACAGGGCAGGAAGACGCGCCAGCGCTTGTGCGGTGGTGTCTCCGCTAATGCTGGCGTTAACTATCGCGATGCCTTTTTTCTGCGTCTGCCACTGCGTGTTCAGCAGCGTTGGCCACGCGTTAGCGATCGGCATCTGATAGCCCGCACTGAGGCTATCGCCCAGAATTAATAATGTGTCAGCGGCGAAAGCGCGTACGCTGCATAATCCCAGAAGCAAAAGGACGAAAACATGTTTGCGAAGACCAGCCCAGCGAGTGCTACGCCAAGCGAAACTGCGCACGTAGAAAACATTCTTGAAGTTCATCATCTTAGTAAGCACGTTGGTCAGGGAGAAAATCGGCTTTCCATCCTTACCGGAGTTGAGCTTATTGTCAAACCTGCGCAGACAATTGCCTTGATTGGGGAATCCGGTTCGGGCAAATCAACGTTGCTGGGAATTTTGGCCGGGTTGGATGATGGCACGGAAGGCGACGTGAGCCTGATGGGCAAATCGCTAAACGCGCTGGATGAAGAAGGCCGTGCGGCGCTGCGTGCCCAGCATGTGGGTTTTGTTTTTCAGTCTTTCATGCTGGTGCCGACGCTGAATGCGTTGGAAAACGTGCAATTACCCGCATTGCTGCGCGGTGAAAGCGATAGCCACAGCCGCGGGCAGGCTGAACAGCTTTTACAGCAGCTCGGGCTGGGTGAGCGCTTACATCATCTTCCCGCTCAGCTTTCCGGTGGTGAACAGCAGCGTGTGGCGCTGGCACGGGCGTTTAGTGGTCGTCCCAACGTCTTGTTTGCCGATGAACCGACCGGAAATCTGGATCGTAAAACCGGTGAGCGCATCGTTGACCTGCTGTTTTCTCTCAATCGCGACCATGCCACCACGTTGATTCTGGTGACGCACGATGAGCAACTGGCGGCACGCTGTGAGCGGCGTCTGCGGTTAGTCGATGGCAAGCTGCGGGAGGATGCATGATCTGGCGGTGGTTCTGGCGCGAATGGCGCTCTCCTTCCTTACTGATTGTCTGGCTGGCATTAACGCTGGCTGTCGCTTGTGTGTTGGCACTGGGCACCATCAGCGACCGAATGGAAAAAGGGCTCAGCCAGCAGAGCCGTGATTTTCTGGCGGGCGACCGCGTGCTGCGTGCTTCACGGCCTGTCGCGGAAGCCTGGCTTCAGGACGCGCAGCAGCGCGGGCTGACGCTGAGTAGACAGATTTCTTTCATGACCATGACGTTCGCGGGTGATACGCCGCAACTGGCGCAGGTTAAAGCCACCGATCAACGCTATCCGCTGTACGGCAATTTGCAGACGCGTCCGGAAGGGCTGCATGCGGAGGCGGGAACGGTGCTGGTGGCGCCGCGCCTGTTGGCGCTACTCGGGCTGAAAGTCGGTGACATGCTGGACGTCGGCGATACTTCGTTGCGTATCAGTGGCGAACTGATTCAGGAACCGGATGCGGGCTTCAATCCGTTTGAGACCGCGCCGCGTATTCTGATGAATCTGGACGATGTCGAGAAAACCGGGGCGATTCAGCCGGGTGGCCGCATTACCTGGCGCTACATGTTTTCCGGTAATGAAAAACAGATTAGTGAGTTCAGCAACTTCATCAAGCCACAGCTCAAGCCCGATCAGCGCTGGTATGGCATGGAGGATTCCGAAGGCGCGCTGAGCCAGTCGTTAAAGCGGTCGCAGCAGTTCCTGTTATTGTCGGCGCTGCTGACGCTGTTGCTGTCTATCGCTGCAGTGGCGGTAGCGATGGGGCACTACTGCCGCAGCCGCTATGATTTGGTCGCCATTCTGAAAACGCTGGGGGCAGGCAAACAGGCACTGAGGCGATTAATCATCGGGCAGTGGCTTTCCGTGCTGGGCTTGGCGGCGATTTGTGGCAGCGTGCTCGGCCTGGGATTTGAGGCGCTGTTGATGAAAATGCTGGCACCGGTGCTGCCTGCCGCATTGCCTGCCTCCGGGCTGTGGCCGTGGGTATGGGCGCTGGGATCGCTGGTGTTGATCTCGCTGTTGGTTGGGCTGCGTCCGTATCGGCTGTTGCTGGCGACACAGCCGCTGCGCGTGTTGCGTCAGGATGTGGTGGCGAACGTGTGGCCGCTGCGCTATTACCTGCCGATCGTTCTGATTATTGTCGTCGGGCTGCTGGCGGTATTGTCCGGCGGCGGTGTGCTGCTGTGGTCGCTGCTCGGCGGCGTGGCGGTGCTGTCGCTACTGCTGGGTGTCATTGGCTGGGGCGGTTTGCTGCTGTTACGGCGTCTGACGGTTAAACGGCTGGCGCTACGTCTGGCCATTAATCGCCTGCTGCGTCAGCCGTGGTCGACGCTCAGTCAACTGGCGGCGTTTTCGTTGTCCTTCATGTTATTAGCGCTGCTGCTGGTGATGCGCGGTGATTTGCTGGAGCGCTGGCAGCAGCAATTGCCGCCGGGTAGCCCTAACTATTTCCTGCTGAATATCACGAAAGAACAGGTGCCACAGGTGGAGGATTTCCTCTCTCAGCATGACGTGACGCCGGAGCAATTCTTCCCGATTATTCGTGCGCGGCTGACGGAGATTAATCAGCAAGTTGCGACGGAAGTGATCCACGAGGACGATCCGGGCGGTAACACGGTGAACCGTGAACTGAACCTGACCTGGATGAACGGGATTCCACAGCACAACGTCCTGGTGGAAGGCGACGCGCCGAAGACGGGCGAAGTCTCGATGGAAGCAAAAGAAGCCAAAGAGATGGGGATCAAGATTGGCGATACGCTGACTTTTACCGGCGACACACAGCCGTTTAGCGCCACAGTCACCAGCTTCCGTCAGGTAGACTGGGAAAGCCTGCGTCCGAATTTCTTCTTTATTTTCCCCGTGGGGGCGTTGGACAACCAGCCACAATCCTGGCTGACCAGCTTCCGTTACGACGGTGATGAAAAGATGATTACGCAGTTGAACCGCCAGTTCCCGACGGTGAGCGTGCTGGATATCGGCAGTATTCTGCGTCAGGTCGGGCAGGTTTTGCAGCAGGTAAGCCGCGCGCTGGAGATTATGGTTATATTGGTGCTGTTCTGCGGTGTGTTGCTACTGTTGGCACAGATTCAGGTTGGGATGCGTCAGCGACGTCAGGAATTGATGGTGTACCGCACGTTGGGTGCCGGGTTACGCCTGCTGCGCACCACACTGTGGTGTGAGTTTGCTGTTCTGGGGCTGGTGGCGGGAACGGCCGCGGCGATTGGTGCAGAATCGGCGCTGTGGCTGTTGCAGCGTAAGGTCTTTAACTTTGCCTGGGAACCGAACGTCACGATGTGGATAACGCTCCCGTTAATCGCGGCGTTCCTCCTGTCGCTCTGCGGCGGCTGGCTGGGGCTACGGCTATTACGCGGTAAAGCACTGTTCCGGCAATTCGCTGGGTAATATTGCGTATAAGAATACGCCATTTTCTCTGGGACGAATTGCTATGCAAACGCAGAGAAAGTTTCGTGCGCAGTACCGCCGCCACGTTTATGCAAAACCTTATAAGCGGCGTAGCCGTGACCTTGATAGGCCGGGTCGATGATGATCTGAAATTCTGCGCGACGGTGGATATGGTTGATCTCCACCAGCTCAACCAGACCAACCTTGGTCTGCTCATGTTCAATAATGAAGCGCCGCTCGCTCGGGTCATGAATATGCTTGTCGTACAGATCGCTGAGTTTGATAAAGGCCTCGTAAGGCTCTTCAAACCAATAACGCATCACGCTGGCATGAATGTGCCAGCGCTAGTATAGCGGCGGGGAGGCGGGTGATGTGGTGTGAAAAATAGCACGATGCCCCGCATCGGTGAAATGCGGGGCGAAAGGATATTAGAAATCGACGCTGGCGCGCAGCACCACCTGACGCGGTTCTCCGATGGCGACGCGCAGATTATTACCGCTGGACGGGTAATAGGTTTGATCGAACAGGTTTTTCACGTTGAGCTGCCATTTCACCTTGTAGCCGTTGAGCGGCAGGCTATAGGCGACAAACGCGTCGGCGACGATGTAATCATCCAGATAGAAGCTGTTCGCCGCATCGCCAGCGCGGCGGCTGACATAGCGTGCACCTGCACCAGTACGCAGGTCGTCACCGGCTGCCAAGCCAATATTGCCAACGTCCTGCGTCAGGAAGAGTGACGCGGTATGACGCGCGGCGTTGGCCATCCGTTTTCCGGTATTTTCAGGATCGGCTGTAACGCGGGCATTGGTGTAGGCATAAGCACCGATCAGACTCAGGGAATCGGTGAGGCTACCCGCCAGATCCAGTTCGACGCCCTGCGAGCGCACTTTCCCTGCGGTCCGCGTTACGGTTTCGCCATTTATCAGTTCGCTTACCATCACGTTTTGTTTTTCAATATCGAACAGGGCTACGTTACCGGTAATGTGATTGGGCAGATCCCATTTGGCACCGATTTCGTAAGAACGCCCTAATTCTGGCGGTAGTGAGCCGATTTGCGTTGCAATAGAGGAGTTGGGTTTGAACGATTCGCTGTAGCTGGCATAGAGCGACGAGTAGGACGTCAGGCTGTAGATGATACCTGCACGCGGTACGGCGCGGCTGTAAGTGCTATCCGTTCGCGTGACAAATGGGCGACCTTTACCCGCCATCACATCGACGGTGTCATAACGCAGACCACCCAGCAATTGCCAGCGATCGTTAAGGCGAATGGTGTCCTGCATAAAGAATGCGGTGCTGTCGATATTTTCACGCTGGTCACTGTCTGAGGCGATGACGCGTGTGGAGGCGGCTAACTGACCGTAAACAGGGTTATAGATATTGAAGGTCGTATTGTTTGTCCCACGGATCATATCACCACGGAATGTTCTATCCGCTTCGTAATCAAAGCCAAACAGTAACTGATGATTGATGCGCCCCCAATCCACATCGCCATTCAGCGTAAGCTGGACTACCTGCGCCTGAGAGTGTGCGTAAGCTGTTGCATCTGCACGACGAGTGAGTATTCCAGTGTCGGCGTTATAACTCATCGCCCGCGCCTGATTATCGCTGTAGCGGTTGCGGTTGTAGGAATAAGTCAGGCTGCTTTTCCAGCGGTCATTCAGATTGCGGTCAACCTGCATGGTGACGCTATCCTGATCGCCGCGTGTCGCATTGTAGCTTTCATCAAAACGGCGATCGCGCGGTGTATTAACCGGCTTGCCCGTCTTCGGATCGATAAGGGTGCCGCGATCGAAAGGCGTCAGGTATTCCATGTGTTCGTAGGAAACACGTACCGTGGTGTCTTCGCCGTACCACATGAGGGATGGTGCAACCGTCGTCTGGCGGTTACGCCCGAAGTTGCGCCAGTAATCAGTTTCATCATGATCCACCACCATGCGGTAAGCCAGACCAGACGTGCCTAACGGGCCGGTGACATCCAACTGCCCACCGCCGCCCTTGAAGCTACTTCCCCAGCCTTCAATGTGCGTTTTCTGTACCAGTTCAGGTTTTTTACTGACAATATTGATGACGCCGCCGGGTTCGCCCATGCCGTAGAGCATGGAGGCAGGGCCTTTCAGCACTTCAACCCGCTCGCTGCTGGGCGTGAAGTTGCGTGCCTGAATGGAGCGTACGCCATCACGAAAGATCGAACCGTCGCGGTTATCGCCGAAGCCGCGTTTGATGATGGCATCCTGCGTGCCGCCTAGCGTATTCGACTGGGTGATACCGCTGACATTATACAGCGCTTCATCAATATTGCGTACCGCACGATCCTCAAGCACCTGCGTGGGGACGACGCTGACCGCCTGGGGGACATCCAGCAGACGGCTTTCGGTACGGGTACCCGTCACCGTTTTATGCGGCTGATAGCCCGTCTCCTTTCCCGCCTGAGCGCCAGGGGTGGCACTTACCACCATAGTGTCTTCTTTGCCATCAACGATGGCTGCCTGAATGCTAAACGGCAACAGCGCCAGCAGCGGCCAGCCGTGGCGGAACGCGGCCTTTTTTATAAAAAACTTATTCATGCGAAATCTGACTCCAATAAATCCCTGAAAATTCAATAGGTAAAAACTGTTGATAGAGTTGTTGTAGTGTTTGTTGCGGATCGATATCGGCGAACCGATCCGGGTAGAGCGCCTTGGCAAACATTTCGACCATCACGACGTGGTACGGGCTGAGGTAGAAGTTGTGCCACATGCTCCAGGCCCGGCCTGTTTGCACGGCTTGCAGGTGAGACAAAATAGGTTCCTGACGGATAAGCGTGTTGAAGCTCTCTTTCGCCTGCGCGGCGTTAACCAGCGGTCCGAGCATCAGGCTGGAGAAACGTTTGCCTTCCGGCCCGGCCATGCCGGTGGCGATGTAGACATCAGGATTGGCAGCCAGCACGCGCTCTGGGCTCAATTCCCCGTAGACGCTGTTGATGGTGCCGTTGGCAATATTCTCGCCGCCGGCGAAAGTCAGCAGGTCGCCAAGGCTGCCGCCGACCGCCGTGGTGCAGCAGGTATCACGTCTACCCAGATGCAAATGCAGCATGACCGTCGGTTTTTTACCGTGGTATTGCGCGATACGCTGGCGAACCACGTCCATATGCTGCTGATAGAAATTGCTGAAGGCGGCAGCGCGCTGGGGCTGATTCAGTACCTCGCCGAGCAGGCGAATACTGGGTAACGTGTTGTTAAGCAGGTCGATACGCAGGTCGACGTAAATAAACGGGATCCCCGCACGAGTCAGTGTTTGTTGCAGCAGATCTTCATTGGCCGCGTTTTTTGCCAGCCGGGGAAGAATAACCAGATCGGGTTTTAGCGGCAGCAGCATCTCCGCGTTCATTGCTTGCAGGCTGCCGTTACCTAACTGTGGGATCTGGGTAAGCTGCGGGAATTTTTCGGTATAGCGTGACCAGCTTTGCGCATCGTAGCGCGCCATATCGCCCGGCCAGCCGACGACATGCTTTGCCGGGTTATCAGGTTGAAGCAGCGCCAGCGTATACAGCATGCGACTCTCGCCCAGAATGATGCGCTGGGGGCTGTCTGGGATCTCCACCTGTCGACCCAACATATCAGTGACGGTTTTTGCCTGCAAAAGCGGGCTGAGAAAAAGCAGGCAAAGCAGTAAGGCAGTACGCATGATGGAGTTCACAGAATTTAGGATGGGGAAAGATAATCATTGTCATTTTCGTTTTCAACCGATGAAAAGTATGTGTAATGTCGGTTGAGAGAAATGTTCTTTTTTATCTGAGTCTTAGTGTTCGCTTAGTAAAGATTAGTAAATATTTAAAGCGTGGATAGGGCTGAAAATAGCGATGTGTCGCGTGTGTAGGGAAGAAATATGCGGAGAAGGGGGAGGTAAGAAAAAGCAGGAAGAGGAAGTGAGTAAGGCTCCGCAGTGGGAGCCTTACTAAGATGATGAAGAGACAGAATTACTCAGCAGCGTAGCCCTGTGGCGGAATACGCACGCTGTCGAGCCAGGCTTCATTATCCCGCATCATCAGTCTGCCGTTCAGGAACCAGTTAATGACCATCGGGTAAATCGTGTGCTCGTGCGTTTTCACGCGTTCGCTCAGGCTTTCTTCGGTGTCGTCACTAAATACAGGCACCTTCGCTTGCAGAATCAGCGGACCGCCATCCAGCTCATCCGTGACAAAATGTACGGAAGTCCCATGTTCCCGATCGCCATTTTCCAGCGCCTTGCGGTGCGTATGCAAACCGGGATACTTAGGTAGCAGAGAAGGGTGAATGTTCAGCATTTTGCCAGCAAACTGGGCAACAAATTCTGGGCTAAGAATCCGCATGTAGCCTGCTAAGATCACCAACGCCGGCTCATATTGCTCAATGTCGTTTGCCAGTGCCGCATCAAATGCAGCACGGTCGGCAAAGTCTTCAGGGTTCAGGACGCACGTAGGAATATCCGCATTCTGTGCGCGTTCTAGCCCGTACGCCTCCGCATTATTACTGAATACGGCAGCGATCTTTCCTTTGAGGCGTCCGTTCTTACAGGCGTCAATCAACGCCTGTAAGTTACTTCCATGACCTGAAATCAGCACAACGATGTTTTTCATCAGTTAATAACCACTGCGTCTCCGGCATCGGTTTGAGTAATGACGCCGATTTTCCATGCGTTTTCGCCGCTGCTGTTGAGTAATGCAACGGCCTCGTCTGCCTGTTCGGCTGGCAGTGCGATGATCATACCAACACCGCAGTTAAAAGTACGATACATTTCATGGCGGCTGACATTCCCAGCCTGTTGCAGCCAGTTGAACACCGCAGGCCATTGCCAGCTGGATTCGTCGATAGTTGCCTGCATACCTTCTGGCAGAACGCGTGGGATATTTTCCCAGAAGCCGCCGCCGGTCAGGTGAGAAATCGCATGAACGTCCACTTTCTCAATCAGGGACAGGATTGATTTCACGTAGATTTTGGTCGGTGCCAGCAGGTGGTCGGCCAGCGGTTTGCCTTTCAGCTCGAACTGCTCTGGATCGGTTTTGCTGACTTCAAGCACTTTGCGTACCAGAGAATAGCCATTTGAGTGTGGGCCGCTGGACGCGAGGGCCACCAGAACATCACCGTTCTGGACTTTGCTGCCGTCGATGATTTCTGATTTTTCTACCACACCGACGCAGAAGCCAGCCACGTCGTAGTCTTCGCCGTGGTACATGCCCGGCATTTCGGCGGTTTCGCCACCGACCAGCGCACAGCCTGATTGTTTACAGCCTTCTGCGATACCGGTAATGACGCTGGCAGCGGTATCGACATCCAGTTTGCCCGTAGCGTAATAGTCGAGGAAGAACAGCGGCTCAGCACCCTGAACCACCAGATCGTTCACGCACATCGCAACCAGATCGATACCAATGGTATCGTGGCGTTTCAGATCCATCGCCAGGCGCAGTTTGGTGCCGACTCCGTCAGTGCCGGAAACCAGAATCGGTTCGCGGTATTTTTGCGGTAAGGCGCACAAGGCACCGAAACCACCCAATCCACCCATAACTTCCGGGCGACGAGTCTGTTTCACTACACCTTTGATACGGTCTACCAATGCATTACCCGCATCGATATCCACGCCTGCGTCTTTATAGCTGAGAGAGGTTTTGTCGGTCACTGCTGAGTCCCCACGAAGGTTACGGGTCGTATTCAGAAAACACGGTATTGAGAAAACATACTGTGGTAAAAATAGTGCGCGATAATTCTAACAGTGTAGGCAATCGTTTGCGAGTGATGAGTCATCGGCGGGCTATTTTTCGTTAACGGCAACAATTTCTCTTCTCGGTTGATCTGGATCAGGCTTAATCGTATGGTGCTAAGCAAAAAAGGCGGTATAATCCCGCGATTTTTTTTACGACGGGCTCTTGTGCCCGCCGCCCTGCGGGCCGCCGCAAGCGGTGTTTAAAAACGCGCTTGGCGTTTTTGTCCGTCCACTAGCCGATGGGGAGATAAAGATGAAGATCGTCGAGGTGAAACACCCACTCGTCAAACACAAACTGGGTTTGATGCGAGAGAACGATATTAGCACGAAGCGTTTTCGTGAGCTGGCTTCCGAAGTGGGAAGTTTGCTGACTTATGAAGCCACCGCCGATCTGGTCACTGAGAAGGTCACCATTGATGGCTGGTGCGGTCCGGTTGAAGTCGATCAGATCAAAGGCAAGAAAATTACCGTCGTACCGATTCTGCGTGCAGGGTTGGGGATGATGGAAGGCGTGCTGGAAAATGTCCCTAGCGCGCGCATCAGCGTTGTCGGCATCTACCGTGATGAAGAAACGCTGGAGCCTGTTCCTTATTTCCAGAAGCTGGTGTCCAATATCGAAGAGCGCATGGCGCTGGTGGTTGACCCCATGCTGGCGACCGGCGGCTCAATGATCGCGACGATCGATCTGCTGAAAAAAGCAGGCTGCCACAGCATTAAGGTGCTGGTGTTGGTCGCGGCGCCAGAAGGGATTGCCGCACTGGAAAAAGCTCACCCGGATATCGAGCTTTACACGGCATCCATCGATAAAGGCCTCAACGAGCAGGGTTACATCATGCCGGGCCTGGGCGATGCGGGCGATAAAATATTTGGTACGAAATAACAGGTAAGCCGACTTATTAGTCGGCTTTTTTTTGGCGGGAACCTAAGTATTTCCTATGGTTCTCCACTGCCTGTGTTAGACCATAGTCGGTTTTTTATTACATCAGTAGCCAACATTCTCCTGCTTCATCACTGCGGTGGGGCGGGGTAAGTCTGGCTGCCATAAGAAGACACATAAATAACAACACTACAGAGGATATTGAAGATGACTCGTCGCGCCATCGGGGTAAGTGAACGACCGCCCTTGTTACAAACCATCCCGTTGAGTTTCCAGCATCTGTTTGCGATGTTTGGCGCTACCGTTCTGGTACCCATTCTGTTCAAGATCAATCCGGCAACCGTACTGTTATTCAACGGTGTCGGTACGCTGCTGTATTTATTTATTTGTAAGGGAAAAATCCCGGCCTATCTGGGATCGAGCTTCGCGTTCATTTCTCCGGTTTTATTGTTGCTGCCGCTGGGATACGAAGTCGCGCTGGGTGGTTTCATTATGTGCGGCGTGTTGTTCTGTCTGGTGGCGCTGATTGTTAAAAAAGCCGGGACTGGCTGGCTGAATGTGCTGTTCCCTCCTGCGGCGATGGGGGCGATTGTTGCGGTTATCGGCCTTGAACTGGCCGGTGTGGCGGCGGGAATGGCCGGGCTGCTGCCTGCCGATGGCGCTTCTGTCGATTCCACTGCGGTGACGATTTCACTGGCGACGCTGGCGATCACCATTCTGGGATCGGTGCTGTTTCGTGGTTTCCTGGCGATCATTCCGATTCTGATTGGGGTGCTGGCAGGCTATGCGCTGTCGTTCGCGCTGGGCGTGGTGGATTTGACTCCGATTCGTGAAGCTCACTGGTTCGCGATGCCGACATTCTATACGCCGCGCTTTGAGTGGTTTGCCATTCTGGCGATTCTGCCTGCGGCGCTGGTGGTGATTGCAGAACATGTCGGCCATCTGGTGGTGACGGCGAATATCGTGAAGAAAGACCTGATGCGTGAACCGGGGCTGCACCGCTCCATGTTCGCCAACGGCATTTCTACCGTGCTGTCTGGCTTCTTTGGCTCCACGCCGAACACGACCTACGGCGAAAACATCGGCGTGCTGGCGATTACCAAAGTGTACAGCACCTGGGTGATCGGCGGTGCAGCAATCCTCGCGATCCTGCTTTCCTGCGTGGGCAAACTGGCGGCGGCGATTCAGGCTGTACCGGTTCCCGTTATGGGCGGCGTATCGCTGCTGCTGTACGGTGTGATCGGGGCGTCCGGTATTCGCGTGCTGATTGAATCCAAAGTGGATTACAACAAAGCGCAAAACCTGATCCTGACTTCCGTGATTCTGATCATCGGCGTCAGCGGTGCGAAAGTGCATCTGGGGGCGACCGAGCTGAAAGGCATGGCGCTGGCGACCGTTGTTGGTATCGGGATGAGCCTGGTGTTTAAGGTCATTAGCCTGTTCCGCAAAGAGGAAGAGATCCTCGATGCGCCGGAAGAGAACGACGCACGTCCATAACCGCGTCAGTTTCCCTGTTGAGGCCGTGCACATCGCGTCCTCAACAGGGCCCGGTTTCTGTGATAAACTCGATTCGATTTCCTGCCCGTTTTGCTCGAGGTGATTCTGAACACGCCGGCACAGCTTTCATTGCCACTCTACTTACCCGATGACGAAACCTTTGCCAGTTTCTATCCGGGTGAAAACGCGTCTCTTCTTGCCGCCATCAATAATGCTTTGCATCAGGAGCATGGTAGCTATATCTATTTCTGGTCACGCGAAGGGGGCGGGCGCAGCCATCTGCTGCATGCTGCCTGCGCTGAGTTGTCGCGTCAGGAACGTGCGGTGGGCTATGTGCCGTTAGATAAACGCGCCTACTTTGTGCCGGACGTGCTGGAAGGCATGGAACAACTGGCGCTGGTGTGTATCGATAATATTGAATCGATTGCGGGTGATGAAGAGTGGGAAATGGCAGTGTTTAATCTGTATAACCGCATTCAGGAAACAGGACGTGCCCGGCTGTTGATTACCGGCGATCGTCCACCGCGTCAGTTGAATTTACGTCTGCCCGATCTGGCTTCCCGTCTCGATTGGGGACAAATCTATAAGCTGCAACCGCTGTCGGATGATGAGAAAGGGGAAGCGCTACAGCTGCGTGCCAGACTGCGCGGGTTCGAATTGCCGGAAGACGTGAGCCGTTTTCTGCTTAAGCGTCTGGATCGGGAAATGCGTACGTTATTTATGACGCTCGATCAGCTCGACCATGCTTCCATCACTGCACAGCGCAAGCTGACCATTCCTTTTGTGAAAGAGATCCTCGGTCTGTAGTTAGCGATCGCTGTTAAAAGATCGTCGTTGAGGATCGTTCACGTCTCTTGTTTACCACTATTTTTTACCGCCATTTTTTACAACGACAGTATTTCCAGCACCTGTTCCGGCGGGCGACCAATACGTGCCCGACCGTGTGCCACGACGATGGGGCGCTCAATGAGCTTCGGATTATCGATCATTGCCTGAATTAGCTGTGTTTCCGTCAGCGCGGCGTCGGACAGCCCCAACTGCTGATAAATCTCTTCTTTGGTTCGCATCAACTCGCGTGCGCTGTTAAAGCCTAGCTGCCGGATGAGCTGCGCCAGCGTCGCGGCATCGGGCGGCGTATCGAGATAGAGCACGACGTTGGGTGTAACATGATGCTCCTGCAACAGTGCCAGCGTTTCGCGGCTCTTGGAGCAGCGCGGGTTATGGTAAATCGTCACGGCGGGTTGGGATGAATAAAGTTGGGTTGAAGATTGTGTCATCGTCATGTTCCTTATCAGGATTTCTGGTACTGGCGGAAACGCTGTTGCAACTGACGAAGCTGGTCGATGCGGGCGTCGTAGCGCGCCTGTTCCAGACTCCCCAATTTAACCAGTGAGCTCGCGTTGCTCAGTAGCCGAATAGCTTGATCGAGCTGGCCGTTGAGCGCCAGACTCTCTGCGCGTGCAGCCAGTTCTTCCGCCCGCTGTCCTTGTGCTGCTGAGGCTTGCGCCAGCAGATCCCAGCCGTTTGAATCGTCGGGGTGCGCATAGGTATAGCGATACAGTATTTTGCTGGCGGCGGCAGGCTGTTTCCCTTCGACATACGCATTCGCCAGATTCAACTGAAGCACCGGATTAGCCTGCGCACCAGGCGCGTTTTGTAAGCGGCCGATCGCCTGCGTTGCGCGGTTTTGTCCCAGATCGATATCGGTCATCATATCCAAAAACCACGGGTTTTCAGGCGCGCTGCTTAGCAGCGGTTGCAGCACATTGCGCGCCTCATCGTATTTCTTCGCCTGATAAAACTGAATCGCTCGGCCATACTTCGCGGCCAGCTGTTCCCGCACGTTGCCTTTTTCCCATTGCTCCAGCAGATCGTTGCTCAGCGGACGATCCGGTGAGCCATACATACCAAAGGTGCGTATTTTGGCGAACAGGAAATCCTGAGAAGACTGTACCGGCGTTGAGCGCATCTGGTTGGCGCGGTTACGGGCGTCGGACAGGCGGCTTTCCGGCAAGGGGTGCGTCAGCAACATTTCCGGTGGTCTTGAGGCGTAGCGCGATTGGTCAGCCAGCTTTTGCAGGAAATTCGGCATGGCTTGTGGATCGAAGCCTGCACGCTGCAAGACCTGAATTCCGATACGGTCTGCTTCTTGCTCATTTGCCTGAGTGAACGTAATCATTCCCTGCTGTGCACCCGCCAGCGTACCACTGAGCGCTGCCATCCCCAACTGTGGATTAGCCATCGCCAACAGTATGGAACCGAGCGCGCCGACCCACGTAAGCGGGGCGCTACGCTGCTGTGATTCCATGCTGCGAGCCAGATGGCGCTGGGTAACGTGGGAGATTTCATGCGCCAGCACGGAAGCCAGTTCGCTTTCGCTATCGGCATAGCGGAACAGCGCGGAATGCAGCACCACATTGCCGCCAAAGAAGGCGAAGGCGTTGATGTCATCATTACGGATCAGATAGAAATGGAACGGCGTGCGTACCGAATCGGCCTGCTTGACCAATCTGTTGCCGAGCTGATTAATGTAATTGGACAGTAGCGGATCGTTGATAAGCGGCGCGCCGGCCCGTAGCTGGCGGACGTAAAAATCCCCCATAGCCAGTTCCTGATTGATACTGAGCGTGCCGCCCGCAGTGGTGCCGATATCCGGCAGCCGATCCTGCGTGTCGGCCTGAGCAGGAAGCAGGTTGCCAGCCAGTAACGCCCCGAGCAGGACAGACATGACCGTTTTTCTTAACCGAATAGACATAACGGAAGATAACCTTATCAACAGCTAACGTGAAAGCATTCTGCCAACTATCTTAGCCAGCGATGGAAGACAAAGAAATGCCCGAGAGGGAAAAACGTGGTGAAGAGGGATCGCCAGCATGAAATAAATCTCATTTGATAGAGATGAACGATCAGGAATGAGACGGTTTCAATGCTTCCAGACGCTGTAGCCAGCCTGCAAAGTGAGGACATTGCCGTCGAATCGTATCCAACCCGATATCAGCGGCAATCAGTGGCCCATGTAGTGTCTTTTGATATTTTGGTATTGCCGCCAGAATACGTTTTGATGGTGCCGTTTGTGGGCTATTGTTAATACATTCAGGAGAATCAAAGGCGAGTTTAATATTGTTAAGTTCTGTTATCCGTCTTTTGTCCTCAAGCCAATCTGCGAATTTTTCTGGGTCGCAAAATAACAACGCTTCAAATTCATGTAATAAAAAATTAGGGATAAAATTAGGCTGAGCAATATCGGCATCAAAGGCGTTTTCCAAATCCTCGATCCATGAATAAATATCACCGTTAATGGGTTTTCCCTGTCCAACCTTAGGGAAATCTGTCGGTAAACCATAATAATCAATTAACGTTGTCACCCAGGCTTTCTTATCGTGCTGACAAAGTTTGGTAATTTGATGTTTTACTTTTCCATAGCTGACGATGCCACCTTTATGTCCCCGACTGGTTTGCGCCAGAATCGCGTCAAGGTAAACGCCCTGCGGTGTAAAGTAAGGTGCCAACGTATCGCGGACAAATGTCTCTTCCGTTTGTCCCTCAACAAATACCTTTATCCTGATCATCGTTATCTCTGTGGCCTCCCGCCGAGTATGTTTTTCTTCCACAGTTCTCCCAGACTGTAATCTTCCAGCCACTCTTGCAGTGTGTTCTGATCCAAACGTTTAAATGTAGATGCACCAAGGTGTTTATCTACTACGATAAGATCTTCGGCTTCGAATTCATTAACCAGCTCAACAGATTGTGTTGAAACAATGAGTTGATGTTGTTCACTCGCACTTCTGATGAGTGCAGCGAGTACGCTGATAGCATAGGGGTGCAAACCTAATTCCGGCTCATCGATAATGATGGCACTGGGCATATATATTTCAGGTTGCAGTAACACCGTCGCCAAGAGAATAAAACGCAGTGTACCATCTGACAATTCATGGGCTTTAAAGGGAATGTCCTGATCTTTTTCGACCCATTCGAGTTGAATGCTTTCGGGGTTATCCGGCGTCGCTCGGAGATAAAAATCACCAAAAAAGGGCGCGACCATTTGGATCGTTTTTACGATACGTTGGTAGTGTTCGGTGTGATTTTTTTGCAGACGAAATAGAAATGCAGCCAGATTGGCACCGTTTTCCCGCAAATAGTCATTATCATTAATACGGTGGATTTGTTTAACTCTGGCGCTTTCGCTGGTGTCATGAAAATGATAAACACGCCAGCGACGCATAGCAGGGAGCGTGTATTTTTTTATATTTGAACGATGTTGCTCGGCTACGGATTCAAAATGCCCTGAGTTAACGCCATTATCGCCATTAAGGTTCCACCATAACGCCTCTCGCTGGAACATCATACGGTTATCGTTGGTGGGTTCCAGTGCGAATTTATAACCGTTATTTCCGAAATAGAGTTCGCCTTTCAGCACGTCTGTTTTTTTACGGCCAAAATGTAATAACGCATCAGGGCCACCAGACTTACTGATTAACAGTTGTAACCGCTGATCCAATAACGTGGCGATGAGTCGGAAAAAGCTAATGAAATTCGATTTCCCGGCACCATTTGCGCCAATCAGCACATTCAGGCAGCCCATATGCAGATCGCAGCTAGCAATTGATTTATATCCTTCAATTACTATATGGCTTAGATGATCGCTTCTGGTTACCGTTTTCATGATGATTATGTTGCCTTATTTGACTGAGTTACTCGCATCTCACGATGACGTTGTATGTTGGTCTACTGTGGTATAGCAGAAAGAGAAGGTGAGGTCTTGTGCCGACTCGCTGATTTAACAAACTATTGTGAGCGTTTTTCCAAAATCAACGAAAACCGGCACGTATCACGGTGCCAGTGGAGGATTTGAAAACCGCAATCAGGCGTTTTTCAGGTAATCGAGAACGATGTCGTGGTGGTTGCTGGTTTTGAAGTCGTCAAACACCTTCTCTACCTTGCCGTTTTCATCGATCAGGAAACTGATGCGATGAATACCGTCATAGGTTTTCCCCATGAAGGTTTTTTCTCCCCAAACGCCAAATCCTTCTGAAACCTGATGATCTTCATCAGAAAGCAGCGTGAAATTTAAGACTTCTTTCTCGACGAAACGGGACAGCTTTTCTGGTTTGTCCGTGCTGATACCGAGAACTTCAACGCCATGTTTTTTCAGATCGTCCATGTTGTCGCGCAGACCGCAGGCTTGAACGGTGCATCCTGGCGTCATCGCTTTAGGGTAGAAATACACCAACACTTTCTGTCCCTGGAAGTCGGTTAAATTTACTTGTTCGCCATCCTGGTCGGGCAAGCTAAATTTCGGTGCTGTATCACCGGCTTTCAGTGTGTTCATCACGACTCTCCGTCTTGTTTCTCTTCATGTTGTGGATATGCCCATGCCCTTTGCAATAATAATGGCAACGTTATGCTATTGGGCCCAAATACTACTGAGCCCAAATATTACTGGGCATAGTTAACGACGCTAATACTGCCTTGTGCGTTCAATTCTGTACATAGCTGATGAAAGGCTGGCTCAATAATTGAGCTATCCAGCGTAGCAGAACTGTGTGCGGCAATCTGAATGTACAGTTGCGGCGGCTTGTCACCCTCGGCGGGCTGGGTTTTTGACACCAGCTCAGCAATGTTTAACTGGTGAGAATCGAACAAATCGGTAAAGCGCTCAATGATGTGAGGGGAGTCGGCAACGTCAACTTTCACCCAGACGGTAGAGGGCGTTGGCTGGCTAGCCTGTGACTCCGTGCGCTTCATCACGATCAGCAAATCCATCTCCGCGCCTTTCAGCGGCAGGGTTGATTCGATCAGCGTTATCGCGTTCCAGCTACCGGACAGCAACATAATGAAGGTGAACTCTTTGCCCAGCATAGCAAGACGGCTATCTTCGATATTGCAGCCACAGCTGCTGACGTGGCGGGTAATCGCATTGACAATACCAGGGCGATCCACCCCCAGTGCGGTAATAACCAGATAGTATTCTTGTGAGCTTGGCAACATCATGCTTCCTGTCTTTTTCCCATTCATCACATGGTAAACATAAAAAATTGCCTGGAGCAATTTTTAACGCCGCTTGCGGCGGCCCGAAGGGCGGCGGGCAGGGATAGCCCGCCGTAAAAACCTGGAGCAATTTTTAACGCCGCTTGCGGCGGCCCGAAGGGTGGCGGGCAGGGATAGCCCGCCGTAAAAACCTGGAGCAATTTTTAACGCCGCTTGCGGCGGCCCGAAGGGCTGAGGGCAGGGATAGCCCGCCGTAAAAAACTGGAGCAATTTTTAACTCGATTTGCTCGACCTATTTTCCCAAAATATCAGAAGCATTTTTAATTTCGTTTACTGCGTCATAAAAAAACCTGCGTCAGGCACCGACAACGCCCTTGTCTGCTTGCTTTTGCATAGAAGTCAAAAGTACCATGAAGCACTTGTTTGTGGAGGGGATGGCCAATGTTTACGGGAAGTATTGTTGCGCTGGTTACGCCGATGGACGCCAAAGGCGCCGTCGATCGGGCGAGCTTGAAAAAACTGATTGATTATCATGTCGCTAGCGGTACATCGGCGATTGTCTCTGTCGGCACGACGGGTGAATCCGCCACGCTGAGCCATGACGAACATGGCGATGTCGTGATGCTGACGCTGGAGCTGAGCGACGGACGTATTCCTGTCATCGCTGGCACCGGTGCTAACGCGACCGCCGAAGGCGTTTCACTGACTAAACGCTTTCATGGCACAGGCGTTGTTGGTTGCCTGACGGTCACACCGTACTACAATAAACCGACGCAGGAAGGCCTATACCAGCATTTCAAAGCGATTGCCGAGCATACCGATCTGCCACAAATCCTGTATAACGTACCTTCCCGCACTGGCTGCGACATGCTGCCAGAAACCGTTGCCCGTTTGTCCGAAGTGAAAAATATTGTCGCAATTAAAGAAGCGACGGGGAACTTAAGTCGGGTAAGCCAGATCCAAGAGCTGGTTAGTGAAGACTTCATTTTGCTGAGCGGCGATGACGCCAGCGGTCTGGACTTTATGCAACTCGGCGGTAAAGGTGTGATTTCCGTAACGGCGAACATTGCCGCGCGTGAAATGGCGGAACTTTGCAAGCTGGCGGCGCAGGGCAATTTTGTCGAAGCGCGCCGTTTAAATCAGCGCCTGATGCCTCTGCATCAGAAATTATTTGTTGAACCCAATCCTATTCCGGTGAAGTGGGCCTGTAAGGAATTGGGACTCATGGCGACCGATACGCTGCGCCTGCCGATGACACCGCTGACCGATGCCGGTCGTACGGTGATGGGGCAAGCACTTAAGCAAGCGGGTTTGCTGTAATCGTTAGGGAGATTTAATGAGTTATTCATTACAAAAGTCGATGGTGGCGAAAGTCGTTGGCATATCACTCGTGATGTTGCTTGCGGCTTGTTCCTCCGATCAGCGCTATAAGCGTCAGGTGAGTGGCGATGAATCCTATCTGAAGGCACCGGCGCTGCACGCGCTGAATACGCCTGCCGGGATGATTTTACCGGTGCAGAACGGGGATTATGATATACCGCCAGTTACCCTGAATGGCGCGGTCGGCAAGGAGCTGGATATTCGTCCTCCCGTGCAGCCATTGGCCTTGTTGAATGGTTCTCGCACCCAGATCTCTGGAGATACGGCAACGCTGTTGTTAGAAAACAGCGCACAAAACAGCCAGCTCTGGTCTCAGGTTATCCGCGTGCTGCAAGACAAAGCGTTCACTATTGCCAGCCGTCAGGACGCCAGCCAAACGCTGACAACCGACTGGATCTCATGGCCGCGTGAAGACGAAAACGTACCGTATCAGGGGCGTTATCAGATTTCCGTGCAGCAGCAGGGTTATCAGGTCGCCCTGATCGTGAAACTGCTGGGATTACAGCTGAACGGCCAGCCAGTGACGACGAGCGATCAAAATCAGCGCTACGCCGGTCTGATGCTGAATGCGCTCAGTAATGGTCTGGATTCTCAGGCAACCGCGCGCGAAAACGCACTGGCAAACCGCACCATTGGTTCGCTGGATGTGCAGAGCGGAGCGGATGATACTGGCCTGCCACTGCTGATTGTACGCGGCCCGTATACCGTGGTGTGGGATCGTCTGCCAACCGCGCTGAGTAAAATCGGAATGGAAGTTAGCGATCGCAGCCGTCCGCAGGGCTCGGTTTCCGTCAAGTATAGAGCACCGAGCGGCGGAATCTGGGATGACCTGGGCGCGAAAAATCCTGAGCTGCCTAACGGCGATTACAAATTGCAGGTCGGCGATTTAGATAACCGCAGCAGTCTGCAATTTATCGACTCCAAAGGGCATACGCTAACCCAGTCTCAGAACGATGCGCTGGTGGCCGTATTCCAGGCGGCGTTTAGTAAATAATGCATAAACCAAGGGTCGGATTATCCGGCCCTTCTTCATTCAATAATCTCTACCCGAATTGACGGGCGCTATCGGCAACCGTTCGGGGAAGCGTTAAATATCGGGTCGTATTGGTTGACCCTCACTGTGTGGAGTAATTAAAGATGCAAAAGCTAGCTGAGCTGTATCGTGGAAAGGCGAAAACCGTCTACACCACCGAAGATCCCGATCTACTGGTGCTGGAGTTCCGCAATGATACATCAGCAGGAGACGGTGCGCGCATTGAGCAGTTTGACCGTAAAGGGATGGTGAATAACAAGTTCAACCATTTCATCATGAGTAAACTGGAAGAAGCCGGAATCCCAACCCAAATGGTGAGCCTGCTGTCTGACAATGAAGTGCTGGTGAAAAAGCTGGAGATGGTGCCGGTCGAGTGTGTCGTGCGCAACCGCGCGGCAGGGTCGCTGGTAAAACGTCTGGGTATCGAAGAAGGTATCGAGCTGAATCCGCCGTTGTTCGATCTGTTCCTGAAAAACGATGCAATGCATGACCCAATGGTGAACGAGTCTTACTGCAAGACGTTCGGCTGGGTGAACGAAGAGAATCTGGCTCGTATGAAAGAGTTGAGCTACAAGGCGAACGACGTGCTGAGCAAACTGTTTGGCGACGCCGGGCTGATTCTGGTCGACTTCAAGCTGGAGTTCGGTCTGTTCAAAGGTGAAGTCGTGCTGGGTGATGAGTTCTCACCAGACGGTAGCCGCCTGTGGGACAAAGAAACGCTGAACAAAATGGATAAAGACCGTTTCCGTCAGAGCCTCGGTGGTTTGATTGAAGCGTATGAAGAAGTTGCGCACCGTATCGGCGTAAAATTAGACTAACTGCGCAATCGTTTACGTTCAGGCCGTCAGTTTGAAATAGGCTGGCCGCCTGAATGTTTTATTTGTTTTCCTCCCGAAAGCTGTCTTCTGATTCCTCGTCTCCGCCTGAAGAATTTACCGATCTCTCTCTTACTTCGATTCCTGCCCCTGACGCCGATTAATGCTATCATCGCGGTTTGCTTAACGCGCAACCTGACTACTTTTCGACAGACTCGCATCCATGGCCTACTTCGATCCAACATTGTTAATTCTGCTCGTCCTGGCGGGGCTGGGTATCATCAGCCATAACATGACCGTCACGCTGGCGATTCTGGTTCTGCTGGCGATACGCATCACACCGTTGAACAGCTATTTCCCGTGGGTGGAAAAATACGGCCTGAGCATCGGTATCGTTATTCTGACCATTGGTGTGATGGCACCGATTGCCAGCGGAAAAATTACCGCCAGTGAAGTGATGCATTCCTTCCTGCACTGGAAATCTCTGCTGGCGATCCTTATTGGTGTGGTTGTGTCCTGGCTTGGCGGACGCGGTGTGTCGCTGATGAGCAATCAACCTTCCGTTGTGGCAGGGCTGCTGGTGGGGACAGTGATGGGAGTGGCGCTGTTTCGCGGCGTTCCCGTCGGTCCATTGATCGCTGCCGGGCTGCTTTCCCTGCTGATCGGCAAGACCTGATTCATTCGGCGCGTGTGATGACATTGCGTGATTTTCTCCACAGCCAATACCAGCAACAGCGTTATGGTGTTCGGCGGCTGATGTTGCTGAGCGGTGAAGCGAGCTGGTGTGAAGAGCAGGCGTTAGCGCTTAGTCGCCAGTTGTCCGGCGACTGGCTGTGGATCGGCGAATCTGCACCTGATTCCGTTACCTCGCTGCCAGCCAGTCGAGTACGGACGCTGCTGGGGCGGGAGTCTCTCCATGCGGTGTTTGATGCGCGCAAAGGCGTGGACGTCGAGGCGCTGGCGATGCTGTCAGGCACGCTACAGGCCGGTAGCTGGCTGATTATGCTGGTGCCGCCGTGGCAGACATGGCCGACCTTGCCGGATGAAGACAGCCTGCGCTGGAGCGAACAAGCACAGCCGATTGCCACCCCGTACTTTATCCAGCATTTTCAGCGCCAGCTGTTGGCCGATGCAGACGTGGTGCTCTGGCTGCAGGGCCGGAAAACCGTCATTCGGCCACTGGCCGTGCGATCGGACTGGCAGCCTGCGAGCGGTGAACCGACCGCGCAACAGCAGAAGATTCTGTATGAGCTGAACACCGCTGAGTCCGGCGTATTTGTCATTACTGCACCGCGCGGGCGGGGAAAATCCGCGCTGGCAGGAATGCTGACGCAGCGGAGCCGTAAAGCCTGCTGGATCACCGCACCGTCTCGTGCGGCGGCGGAGATTCTGCAACAGCACGCGCGTGCCGATGCACAGTTTTGGGCACCGGATGCGCTGCTGGCACACTGCCGCCTTCATGGCACGCCTGATATCGACTGGTTGTTAATTGATGAAGCGGCGGCGATTCCGTCTTCCGTGCTCTCCGCGCTGTTACCCTATTTTTCCCGCATTCTGATGACTACGACGGTACAGGGATATGAAGGTACCGGACGGGGATTCCTGCTGAAGTTTTGTGCGACGTTGCCGCAGTGGCGGGCGTTTACGCTGGATGAGCCTTTGCGCTGGGCCGTTAACGATCCGCTGGAGCGGGTGTTGGATCAGGCATTGCTCTTCAACGAGCCAGACGCGTTTTATTCCACACCGCAGGTCGCCCTACCTATTTCCTCTTCGGCGCTGGAAAGCCGCACCGAACGTGCCGACGACTGGCTAACGCACCCTGAGCGTCTGGCAGGGTGTTACGCGCTCTTGTGCAGCGCGCATTACCGTACTTCGCCGCTGGATTTACGTCGCCTGATGGATGCGCCGGGTATGCAGATTGCCAGCGCACAGGTGGCGGGCAATATTTGTGGCGTTCTGTGGCTGGTGGAGGAAGGCGGGCTATCCGCATCATTGGCGCATGAGGTGTGGGCCGGACGGCGACGCCCGCGTGGCAATTTGGTGGCACAGTCGCTGGCGGCACACGCGGGATTGTGGCATGCGCCGATGTTGCGGGCGCGTCGCGTGAGTCGGATTGCGGTGGCATCGTCATTTCGCCGGCAGGGGATTGGCCGGGCGCTCATTGCCGAGCAGACGCGCGAGGCACAACAGCAGGCGCTGGATTACCTGTCGGTTAGCTTCGGCTATCAGCCAGAGCTGTGGGCGTTCTGGCAGTCGTGTGGCTTTCAACGGGTGCGTATTGGCAGCCATCTTGAGGCCAGCAGCGGCTGTTACAGCGCGATGGCAATACTGCCGCTGAGTGACGCGGGGCATAAGTTGGTGGAGCAGGGAAGCCAACAGCTAGCGCGTGACTGGCGTTGGCTACAGCGTCTGATTCCGCTGAATCTTACGCTGCCGCAGACAGATAGCATGGAGTTGAATGATGACGACTGGCGTGAATTGGCGGGGTTTGCGTTTGCGCATCGACCGATGGAAGCCAGCTTTGCCGCGCTTTGCCGCCTGTTGATTCACACCGTATTGCCGTTGCCTGCGCTACGTCTGCTGGTGGAAAAGCCGAGAGATGGGGAACAGATAGCGGCGGCGCTGGGGCTGACTGGCAGGAAAGCGCTCCTGAAACGCTGGCGTGAAGAGGCGGCTGTTGCGCTGGTCGATATCGATGGACAACGGTGCGAGCGCTGGCGGCAGTGGGGACTTTCTGTTGGACCGACGGTTGATACGCCTCATCCTTGAGACGCAGGCTACAGCGTTAGTCCAACTGTGATGTGAAGGCTGGTGCGCGGCGCAGCAATTCCCACAGCGTTTCTTGCAAGTGGGTTTTCTGCTGCTCTAACAACTGCGGGTAGCGCTGATAAAAAGCGCTCTCTTTCGCGGAAAAATCCGGGTTCTCCTGAAGCCATTGCTCACGTAGTGCCGTAATTTGCGCATCCGTGAGCCGTTTGTTGGGCGTTGCTTCTTCCTGTTCCTTAAACCAGCGGAAACGTTTGTCAGGCGTTGCCCGTTCTTCTCTGCTCCATCCATCGTGAATTTGCAGGATCTGCGCCAGCGCGAAGCCGAGAGTGGTGCTCACGCCTCGCCAGCTGTTTACATCAGACGCCGCAGGCGGCGGTGATAGGCTGGCAATGATTGACGCTATATTTTTTTCCAGACCCAGTTCGCCAGAGGCTTTCTCCTCCCAACTGATCGCCTGCTGATGCAGCGCCGTCCATTCGCTTTCTGCCACGGTTTCACCCGCCAACAGCCGAGAAGCCACGGTAATCCACTGCTGACGCAGGCTGTCTACCGTGCTGTCTGCCAGCCAGTCAGACCACGGGTTGCCCGCATCGTCTAACCACTGCTGTAGCCATTGCAGCGCAACGCCATCTATGGCTTTTCCGGGAGCGATAGCAGCAAAGAGAGCGTCAACCTGTGCTGGCGTGGTAGTCGGCAGCTTTTCCAGCAGTAGGCCGAGTGCGGCTGGCAGCCCGCTGACGCGTTCAAAAATGTGAATGTCAGTACTGTGCGCCAGCACCGCAGAGACCGAGCCCTTGTTGTCCTGCCAATAAGGGGAAAAGGCGTGTTCAATATCCCCGTTTGCCGCATGCTGACGTAGTCGCTGGTGGAGAAAATCGTGTAGCGACGCATTGCCATAGAACGCTCCCCACGTCACGCGGGTGTCTGCCAGCGGTTGAGCGGTGTTCTGTATCGCGATCTGATGTGATTCCAGCCAGCCGCGTAGCTGCGCCAGCGTTTTTACGCCAATCTGTCGCGAAATCTCCTCACCGTTTTTAAACAACAGCAGCGTTGGAATGCCACGAACCCCAAAACGCTGCATCAATGCCGGATATTGCTCCACATCCAGCTTGGCGACGGTCAGGTTATCTGGTGTGTTATCCGCGATGGTATCCAGCAGAGGAGCCAGCGTTTTGCACGGCTGGCACCAGGGTGCCCACAGGTCAAGCAGAATGGGCTTGTCGTTATTATTGAGCAATGCATCCAGCGAGGTGTCGCTGGCAGTGATAATGGCGTCGGACATGGTGTCTCCATTCAGGGAAAAATCGTGAGTAAATGCGCAAAGCGCGGGCGATGAACCGTGACGACACGGTTTATTGCGAGCCGCCTACGGTCATGTTGTCGATGCGAAGCGTTGGATGATCAACGGGGCGTCTGGCGTGGGTAAGAGCACGCTGCTGCGCGCCTGTGCTGGACTCTGGCAGCACGGCAGTGGGTTGATTGCGCGACCTCGCCGCCGCCGCATCAACACGCTGATAGCGCTATTGGCGAGCGCAGCCTTGCCTGGCGCAGCGAGTGAGTCTCCTGACCTGAGCCGCGAGAATTATCGCCTCATCAGGGATCAAGGACAGCATTACCGGACGCTGGTTCACCACTATCCGGGACGGATAGTGTGGCAGTCAGACGGTCAAACGTTCCTCTATCGTCGCTCAATAGCAGCGACGATAGAGAACCCCGGTGGCTATGAATTTATGCGCGTGGAGGCAGCTAGCCAGACTCAGCAACCCGCCTTCGATCATGCGCGTCTGGCGCAGGCGCTCAACCCGTTATTGAAAAAACCGGTGACGGCAACGACGCTGCCGTTTGAGCAGGTTGATTATAACGAACAGGCAAAACTGCTGTTTATCCCGCAAGGCACGCGGCTGCTTGGCTGTGATATCCGTAGCTATCAGTGCCGCGTGTTGTCCGATCTCTCTCAATCCGAGGAGCAAAGTCGCACTGCCGCACAATCTCAGAGCCGTCTCTCACCGGATGGACAATGGGAGGCGCTCGTTGAAAACCATAATTTGGTGCTGGTCGGTAAGCAGAATGGCGAACGGTTTGTCATCACGCAGGACGGGACGGCGCAAAACGAGTACGAGATTGAACGGCTGAGTTGGTCGCCGGATAGCACGAAACTGGCACTGTTTCGCGTTCAGCGGGCAGACAAGCGTTACGTTCACTATATCGAATCGTCGCCAGCAGACCAGCGACAGCCGAAGCATCGTCAGATCTTTTACCCTAAACCGGGCGATATGCTGGATATTCCGCAGCCGGTACTGGTGGAGGTGGCTTCGCGTCGCATCACCGCTATCGATCCCTCACTGTTTCCCAATCCTTATTCGCTTTCTTACCCCGTTTGGCGCAAAGATGGGCGGACATTCACGTTTGACTATAACCAGCGCGGTCATCAAACGTACCGGGTGATTGAAGTGGAGAGCGAGACCGCCACGCCGCGCGTGCTGATCAACGAAACGTCAGACACGTTTATCGATTACATGCCGCTAACGGGTGTGGCGACGGGAAGCGGTAAATATTATCGGCACGATCTGGCTGACAGCAACGAGATCATGTGGGCCTCTGAGCGCAGTGGGTGGCAGCATCTTTATCTGTATGATGCCGTGACGGGAACGGTGAAGAATGCGATTACGCAAGGTGAGTGGGTGGTACGCTCCGTTAACTGGGTCGATGAAAAGAATCGGGTGATTTACTTCAGCGCGTCGGGCATCAACCAAGGGGAAGATCCTTATTACCTGCACGGCTATAAAATCGGCTTTGACGGCAGTGGGCTAACGGCATTAACGCCGGAATCCGCCAACCATACGCTGAGCTTCTCACCCAACGGCGACTACTATGTCGATACTTACTCGCGCTACGACTTACCGCCAGTCACCACGCTCTATCGCACGGCAGATAATCAGATGCTGATGCGGGTGAATACCACGGATATCAGCCAACTGCGTGCCGCAGGCTGGCGTCCCCCGATTCCTTTTATGACGCCGGGCAGGGATGGCAAAACGGAAATTTGGGGGCTTCTCTATCCGCCACGCAATCTCAACGCGGGGGAGAAATACCCGGTCGTTGAAGGGATCTATGCCGGGCCACACGGTTCTTTTGTGCCGAAAGATTTTTCCTTTTGGCCGGAACCGTTGACCGAGTTTGGGTTTGCCGTCGCGAAGATCGACGGTATGGGAACCAATAACCGTTCCCGCGCCTTTCATGATGTCGCGTGGCGCAACCTGAAGGATGGAGGGTTCCCCGATCGGATCCTATGGCATCAGGCAGTAGCGCGACAGTATCCCTGGTATGACATCGCCCGTGGCGTGGGGATTACCGGCGTGTCTGCTGGTGGACAGAACGCGATGGCGGCACTGCTCTTCCATCCGGAATTTTATAACGTCGCCGTGGCCGATTCCGGCAGCCACGATAACCGCATGGATAAAATCTGGTGGAATGAACAGTGGATGGGATGGCCGGTCGATGAAAAATATGCGGACGCTTCCAACGCGGAAAATGTCTGGCGTTTACAGGGTAAGCTGCTGCTGATGGTGGGGGAGTTGGATGAGAATGTCGATCCGTCCACGACGATGCAGGTCGTCGATAAACTCATCAAAGCCGACAAAGATTTTGACCTGTTCTATCTGCCCGGCGGTGGTCACGGTGTCAGCGGCGGGGCTTACGGTCAGCGGCTGATGTGGGATTTCTTTATCCGTCATCTGGCAGGACGAAAGACGCCAGACTGGAATCGCCCAGAGCAGGAAAAATCTCCGGTGCGCTAAGTGTTCTCGCCGATGTTGTCTTCATCGGCGAGTAATACTTCCATCTTTATCATGATGTTAACGCCGACGGAGAGGTCGTCGGCGCTATGGCTATCAGAAAGACACGTCGACGCCGCCGCGCAGCACTTCTTCGTTACCGCGATCGGCAAAGTGTTTGTCAGCACGCAGGAAGAAACGGGCATCCGCCGCTTTACCTACATCCAGCCTCACACCTGCCCACTGCGAATCTTTGTCCAGTCGAATGCCCGGAATATCGAGGCGCTCTCCTTCGCGGCCCAGCCCGCTCCAGCGCGAGGAGACATCAAGCGACGGGTTGGTGAATGCATGCTGGTACTCACCGCTCACGCCAACACTGCTCCACCATCCCTGATTCCATTGCAGCAGCGCGCGCAGGTTAACCCCTGTCAGACCAATGGTACGGGAGTAATCATTGCCTTCTCCCGTCAGGCCAAATGCGCTGCCGGTATCCGTAAAGCCGCCAGTGGACAGGTAGCTGTACTTCAGCCCGGCATAGGGCTGCACGCTAAAGATATCGTTGAGCGCCAGCTCGTAGCCGGTTTTGACTAGGCTCTGCCAGCTATCGCTTGAGGTACTGCTGGAAACCGCTTCGACATTGTTCAGCAAGATTGAACGCTGCAATTTATCGCGACCATGCTGATAGCTCAGGTTGCCCTGAACATACCATTCTGGCGTAAGGTTATAGCGCGCGTAGGTCATCACCCCGTGCAGTTTATTTTCACTGCCGCCGCCGCTGCCCTCGTAATCGGCTTTGATTTGGCTGTTGGTATAGGCGATCCCGGCACGTAATCCCGGCGTGTCGAAGTCGGTATCCGTACCGATGGCAGTCAGCGTGATGTCGTAATGGCTGCCCAGATAGCCGGACTGTTTCAGGTCGCCGCGCAGCTTACCGGTTTCAATTCACAGCCCGTAGTTTTTCTCGTTCCCTAACAGATCCAAGCGGTTGTTCAGGAGCTGGTTCTGATAATCCAGACTGTTAAACAGAATGGCATTGCTGGAGGCGTGTGCCTGACCGGACAGCGAATCCAGTGCAATAGCGGCGGCGCTCGCGCTGCCTAACTGCTGGAAGGCGGCGGCTTTAGCCAGTAAATCGGCTTGCTGCTCGCTGGTTGAGGATAGGGTTGACCAGCGATCGGCAACCTGTAGCGCCGATTCAACATTCGCCGCTGTCTGCAACTGCGCTGCGCTGCGCTGCGCAAACCGCTGCTGGTGGCCGCTTCTACGGTATTCAGGCGGCTGAAGGCGCCAGTCACGTCGTTGCTGCCTCTGCTCTTATGAGTGCACGTTTTGTCCTGATTGTGCGGATACCGTATTTCATCACGCCTGCCCGAACTGCGGCGGTGAACTGGTCAAACGGCCAGTGCGTCCGACACGCTGTCTGGTTAACGATCCGGCCTCAACGATTCGCATCGTCAAACCGCACTGACAGGAAAATAGCTCCTTTGTCGTTGCAAAAAATGGAACATCTCGTTCAGTAATTCCCGATTTCTCCTGTCAGCACGCGGCGTATAGTGAGACTTAACCGTACTTTATGACGAATGTCGGCAGATGATGGCGTTCGGCACAGGCTCTCAGGAGAGAAACGTGAATCAAGATTATGTTGTTGTTCAGCAGCCTTCGGAGGCGAATCAATTAATCCTGCTGTTTCATGGGGTAGGCGATACCGCCGCGGGTATGGCACAGATTGGACGTTATTTTGCCGCTGCACTGCCGCAGGCGATGGTGATCAGTATTGGTGGGCCGTTCAGTACAGGTTATGGCGACGGGCGGCAGTGGTTCTCTGTGCAGGGCGTTACGGAAGAGAACCGACTATCCCGCATTGAGGCAAATCTGCCGCGTTTTGTTGATACTGTGCGCCACTGGCAGGAACAAAGCGGCGTTAGCGCGGCACACACCGTGCTGGTGGGCTTCTCGCAGGGCAGCATTATGTCGCTGGAAGCGTTGAAGTTAGGGGGCTCGCTGGCCGGGCACATTATCGCGTTCAGCGGCCGCTTTGCGGTATTGCCAGAAAAAGCCTTTGCGGATGTTACGGTGCACCTGATTCACGGTGAAGTGGACGGCGTGATTGTCGTTGGACACGCTCATGCTGCCGCTGAGCGTTTTCAGAAACTGGGGACCGCGTTTACGTTGGATATCGCGCCCGCTGTTGGGCACGGCATTGATGAACGGATGTTGAAACAGGCGTTGTCTTACCTCAAATAACCGGCTATTTCCGCCATACTTTAATCTGCTTGTGCGTTGGTTTCCGTTACATGCCGGTCCGTTACCGGGCTGGCTTTACAGGCACACGGCCTTATGTCGCGCAATACGCGAAGGTGTTATCACGCCCCTCGAATTATTTAGCGTTTATTCCATCAGATTATCTTATTGCTTGTTTTTCCTATGTTACATTCAAATTCGAGTATGCCATTTAGGGAATGAGTTTTTATCCATATTAAAAATAATATCATCCATATCGGGATGTTAAATAATATAGGCAATGTTTTTATTTGTGTTGAGTGTTCAATATTTACCTTCTTTTTTCGGATATAACTATTCCATCCTTATGGAAAAAGAGGGTGTGCCATGTTTAAGCGTATTAAAGTCATTACCATCCTTGTCATTTTATTGTTTGTCTTAGGCATATATCAGTTCTTAACGGGGGCGTTATCCGTTCGGGCACTGATGAACGATAGAGACAGTTTTTTGGTTTCCCAACGCTCGAATCAGAATGTGGCCGCCTTTACTGATGCCTGGATCATGATGAATCAGACGCGCATCGCTATCGGTTCGATTATACAAAACATGATGATGGGGAATGCGGATAAAGAGGCCATGCAGGCGCTCTTACAGCAGGCCAAATCGCAATTGGCCGCTTCAGAAAGTAGTTATAAACATTATTTATCTCTCCCTAATACGCCTGGACTGGATGAGGCGTTATCTAAAAAACTTGAAGAGAGCTATACCGCTTACGACAAGCTACTGAATGATATTGTCGATTCGCTTTCCGGCGGGTTAGCGGGAGCGGCGATGAAATTAAGTAGCGGTGCGACGCCGTATAACGTAGCCATGCAGGACGCCTATATTACGTGGCGTGCGGCGCAAAACCAGCTATCGGATGACGGCTTGCAGGAAAACCACGTTGCGTTTGAAACGATGTTGTGGCTTTTGGGAGCCCTCTCCGTGGTCGTCGTGTTGGTGATCATCCTCAGTTGGATCGGGTTGCAGCGTATTCTTTTGCACCCGCTGCGTACGCTCATGCGGCACATTAGCGCCATCGCCGAAGGTAATCTGACGCATCCTATTGATACCGCCGGCCGTAATGAAATGAGCCAGCTTGCGGCGGGGCTGCACCACATGCAGCAGTCATTAATCCGCACCGTGAGTCTGGTGCGCGACAGTTCCCATTCCATCCACTCCGGGGCCAGTGAAATTTCGGTGGGCAGCAACGATCTGTCGTCGCGCACGGAACAGCAGGCCGCCTCGCTACAGGAAACGGCCGCCAGCATGGAGCAACTCACCTCAACGGTGAAACTGAATTCTGACAATGCGCGTCAGGCGACGCTGCTGGCAAAAAATGCGTCAGAGACGGCCAATAAAGGGGGAGCTGTCGTTGATAATGTCGTGAAAACGATGAATGAAATAGCCGACAGTTCGCAAAAAATCGCCCACATTACCAGCGTGATTGATAGCATCGCTTTCCAAACCAATATTCTGGCGCTAAATGCGGCGGTAGAAGCGGCGCGTGCGGGTGAACAGGGGCGGGGCTTTGCCGTGGTGGCGGGGGAAGTGCGGACGCTGGCGCAGCGCAGTGCTCAGGCTGCCAAAGAGATCAAAACGCTGATTGATGACTCGGTGAGCCGCACGAATACCGGGTCTTTGCAGGTGAAAGATGCGGGCGATACGATGCAAGAGATCGTCAGTGCCGTGAGCCGGGTAACGGATATTATGGGGGAGATCGCGTCGGCGTCCGATGAGCAAAGCCGGGGGATTGAGCAGGTTGGGCAGGCGGTTAATGAAATGGATCGCGTCACGCAGCAAAACGCCTCGTTGTTAGAAGAATCCGCTTCCGCTGCGGCGGCATTGGAAGAGCAGGCGCGATATTTACAGAACGCGGTGGCGGTGTTCAAAATTAATCAATCGGCAGCACAGGAACATCGCGCCGAGAGTGCGCCGTCTCTTGCTGCATTACCGAAGCCTAAACCCACGCATGTCGGCTCATCGAATGCAAACTGGGAAACGTTTTAACCAGCGAATCGTATTGTTGTTCTCCAGTTAAAACGACAAAGGCCGTAGAGCGGTAGCAAGGGATAGATCGTAAAGACGCTGCAAGTACGTCCATGTAAGCTCGGATTGCGCAGATATGAATCTCATCCCTGAGATTCACCCTTTCAGGCTGAGGAATCCCCAGAAAACAAGACAGGCATAGAGTTTTATGATCTACTGATTTTCGCCAAAAAATTCAATGAGATCACCCTATGCCTGTCCGTAAAGTATGCCAGACTTTTTTCCGTCACGCTTTAGCTTCAACACATCAATATCGACAACATGCGCTTATTGATTCCACCGCTGCGTTGATAAGCGGTGCCACGCTTTCACTCACCTGCATCGGGCGTTATTTACCCGGCCCTGCTCGCGTGAAAGATAAAATAAAACGGGTTGACCGCCTTTTGGGAAACACTGCGCTTCATCACGATATCCCGAAAATATTTAATCAGATTACATCCATGATGACCAAAAACATGCCGTGGTGTGTTATTGCCGTCGACTGGAGTGGCTATCCCTCTCAGGATTTTCATGTCCTGCGTGCCAGCCTTGTCTGTGATGGCCGCGCTATCCCCTTGATGAGTCAGGTGGTTCCGTCAGAAAAGCAAAACAATATTTTGATACAGAAAGCCTTTCTTGACGCGCTTGCCTGTGCTATTGCCCCGCAAATGAAAGTCACCCTCATCACCGACGCGGGCTTCCACAATGAATGGTTTCGGCATATCAAAGCACTGGGATGGGACTTTATTGGTCGCATCCGGGGAAACGTAAAATTTTGCCTTCATCATGGCCCGGAACGCTGGCTGAACGTGAAAGACTGTACTGGCACGGCGCGCGCGGAATATCTGGGAGCCGGAACGCTGGCGCGTTCAAAAAAGGCGCAATGCAACGGACATTTTTATCTTTATAAAAAAGCGCCGAAAGGCCGAAAAAGCCAACGTCGCAAAGGGAAACCGAGCCATCCCACAACAGAAAAAGAACAGCGTGCGTCAGCTAAAGAGCCGTGGCTGCTATTTACCAGTACTGATGAATTCAAGCCCCATGAAATTATGAAACTCTACAGCAGGAGAATGCAGATTGAACAAAACTTTCGCGATGAAAAGAGTGAGAGATTTGGCTTTGGCTTACGCGCCTGTGGAAGCAAAACGGGTGAGCGGCTTTGGGTGCTGAGTTTGCTGGCAACACTGGCATCAATTGTTCTCTGGTTATTAGGATATCATTTTGAAAATAAAGGTCTTCATCTTCATTATCAGGCGAACAGCCTTAAAAGTCGAAGAGTGATATCGTTTTTGACACTGGCGGAAAATGTACTGCGGCATTCACCGCGAATAATCAGGCGAGTGAAGCTGGAGAGTATTTTAGCCCAACTCACCAGCACCTACCGAAATATGGTGCTGGTTTATTAGCGATGATTTTGTGGGGATCCCTCAGCCTTTCAGGGTCGTCGCAAGCGACGTTCAAAAACGTTCCTGACGTTTTTGTCCCTGGCGCAAACGCTTTACTCTTCTATTCCCTTACTCCCGTTTTCGTTCTGTAAATAGGTTTGTCAACGGTCTGATTACTTTGTCCTCTGGCACATGTTTCGGCCAATTGCACGTTTAAACGCGCTCAACGATCATTGCGATACCCTGTCCGCCGCCGATGCATAGCGTCGCCAGCCCCAGTGTTTTGTTATAGCTGTGCAGCGCATGGACCAGTGTGACAAGAATGCGCGCGCCGCTTGCCCCGATAGGGTGGCCCAGCGCAATCGCACCACCGTTGACGTTCACTTTTTCTGGATCGAGCTGGAGATCGCGCTGTACGGCTAGAAACTGCGCGGCAAAGGCTTCGTTGGCTTCAATCAGGTCGATATCGCCGATTGTCAGCCCGGCTTTGAGTAGCGCTTTCTGCGTCGCGGGAATTGGCCCCAGTCCCATGACCTCACTCGGTACACCGGCAGAGGCCCAGCTGCGGATACGCGCTAGCGGGGTAATTCCCTGTTTTTTCGCTTCGGATTCACGCATTAACACCAGCGTCGCGGCCGCATCGTTAATGCCGGACGCATTGCCTGCGGTGACGGTGCCGTTCGCGGAGAATGCCGGACGTAGCGTTGCCAGCGACGCTAGCGTGGTATCCGCACGAGGGAATTCATCCCGATCGAAAATCCGCGTCTCTTTCTTGCTGCGCAGTGACAGCGGGGTAATTTCGGCTTTGAAGCGACCCGCTTCAATTGCGGCGACGGCTTTCTGCTGGGACGCCAGCGCTACCTGATCCTGTTCTTCGCGCGTAAGCTGGTAACGCTCGGCGATATTTTCTGCCGTGGTACCCATGTGGTAATCATTAAACGCGCACCACAGACCATCGTTAATCATGATGTCAACGAGCTTGCCATTCCCCATACGGTAACCGTGGCGTGCTTTTTCCAATAGATAGGGAGCCGCACTCATGTTTTCCATCCCGCCCGTTACGCAGACCTGATTGTCGCCGGACAGAATGGACTGTGCGCCGAGCACGACGGCTTTCAGACCAGAACCGCAGACTTTGCTGATGGTCAGCGATGGCGTTTCAAAGGACAGCCCAGCCGCCTGGCTGGCCTGATGCGCAGGATTTTGCCCCAGACCGGCTTGCAGCACGTTGCCGAGAATCACCTCATCAACCGCCAGCGTGTCTGGCAGCGTCGACAGGCAATCACGGATGGTGGCAGAGGCCATATCGATAGCGGACGTATTGGCCAGGCTACCAGCGAATTTACCAATCGCGGTGCGTTTGGCACTAACAATAACAACGGAGTCGTTCATGATCGCCTCGATTAATGAATACTGAACGGTTTTAAATCGGCGGACACGGTAAAGTTCGCCTCGGTTTTCTGGCGTAGTTCGTCCACGGTGATGTCGGGGCTGATCTCAGTCAGCACCATTTGTTTGTTGATGAATTGGAAGACGGCTAACTCGGTGACGACCATGCTGACTTTATTGGCGGCCGTCAGCGGGTAGGTGCACTGGTGTAACAGCTTGGCATCGCCATTTTTGGCACAGTGTTCAAGCGCGATAATGACCTTCTTCGCGCCGACAACCAGATCCATCGCCCCGCCCATACCGGGCACCATTTTCCCCGGCACCATCCAGTTGGCGAGGTTGCCGTGCTCATCGACCTGCAAGCCGCCGAGTACACAAACATCGACATGGCCGCCGCGAATCAGCGCGAAAGAAAAAGCGCTATCGAACATGGCGGCACCGGGCACCATGCCACAGGGTTGTCCCCCGGCGTTGACCAGATTGCTGTCGGGTTCAGTGACCGCGCCTAAGCCCAAAAAGCCATTCTCTGACTGAAAGGTAACTTCAATCCCGTGTGGCACGTAATTCGCCACTTTGGTGGGCAAACCAATCCCTAAATTCACCACATCACCGTTTTTTAATTCCAGTGCGACGCGGCGAGCGATTAATTCTTTCGCATCCATTATTTTTCTCCCACATAAAGGTGATCAACCAGCGCCGCTGGGGTAACAATGCATTCTGGGGCTAACTGGCCAACCGGAATAACCTGCTCACATTGCGCGACGACTTTCTTTGCGGCGAGTGCAATGAGCGGGTTAAAATTACGGGCGGTGAGGTGATAAATAAGGTTTCCGCGGGTGTCGGCAATACTAGCCTGTAATATGGCGAGATCTGCCGTAATCGGCAGTTCTAATAAATAAGTAATATCGTTAATCGTTATTTTTTGTTTATTTTCTTCAACGATGGTGCCAACGCCAGTGGGTGTCAAAAAGCCACCCAAACCCGCGCCACCGCTGCGAATACGTTCTGCCAACGTCCCTTGTGGCACCAACTCTACGTCTAATTCGCCGGAGATCATGCGACGTCCGGTTTCTGGGTTTGTACCAATATGTGAAGCAATCACTTTCTTCACCTGACCATTGGCAATTAACGGCCCAACGCCGGTATCGACAAATCCGGTGTCATTTCCGATCAGGGTTAAATCAGAGACGCCGGATTTAATGATCTCATCTACCAATAATTTCGGTGTTCCGACGCCCATAAAACCACCGAACATAATTGTCATTCCGTTAAATAAATAAGAACGGAAATGGCTGGCATCAATGACTTTATTATTCATTGCCTGTTTACTCTGAAAGTTATTTCTCTGAAAAATGGCCGCACGACTCCCTACAGGTAAATAAATACCTGTCAATCGTGGTGGCGGATGTTCGTTGTTTAGGGAAAGGGTGGAGAATAGATAAATTCCACCCTTTCCCTGTTATCGAATTAAATATCGATATCCAGTATGGCCGAGCTTAACCCTTTGCCATGCATGTCCAGCGCCAGCGAACGTGTAACGCCGCCGCCCAATGCACCATACATGACGAAGTTCAGCGCGCCGATAGCGGGGAGCTCATAGCGGACAACCTCACCCGTTACGATATCGGCAAACCAATCCTTCACTTTCTCGGCCGTGATCGTCTCTTTCAGCACCTCATAATCTTCCGCCCGGTAAGCAATCAGCGAAATATTGGAGGTATTTCCTTTATCGCCGGTACGAGAGTGGGCAATTTCACGTAGTTTCATTATTTAATCTCCAGATAATCAACGGCTGGTGTGACGCAGGCGCGAGACAGCAGGGTGGAATCCATCGCCAGTATTTCTTTCACCGCTTTGTTAACACCGCCGCCGCCTGCCGGGCCGTTGGTATAGAGCGTTTCAACTTCGTTACCCACTTTCACCGCTTGCGCTCTGGAGGTGCAGCGTGCCGCGACGCGAGCGCGGACTTCATACGGTTCGCTGCGTTGCGACCGCTGTGCGCCGTGCAGTGAATCAACGCCGATCAGGTCATAGCGCACTTCCTGAAAATCGATCTGGCACACCGCAAAGCGCCCTTTGACGATATCCAGCGCTAAACGGCCGCGTGCGACGGCACCGGGGCCGGCGTAAGAAATTTCGCCTTCGCCGATGAAGCCGTCCTGATAGCCGACAGACACTTTCAGCGTGTCGGTTTTTGCGCGCCCGGTGGCACCCTGTACGCGCACGCGGTTTTCACCGTCTTGCGTAAAGGTGACGTGGCTGAAATCGGCAATCACGTCTGGGGTAATGTAGCTGTCCGGGCGGTGGATCTCATACAGCAGCTGTTCTTTACAGGTATCCACGCAGACGCAGCCGCCGGAACCTTCAACTTTGGTAATGACGGCACTGCCGTCTTCGCTAATTTCTGCAATCGGAAAGCCCAGACGATCGAGGTGAGGGATGTCCTTAACGCCAGGATCGGCATAGTAACCACCGGTGATTTGACCCGCGCACTCCAACAGATGGCCGAGACAGGTGCCTTTGCCTAAACGATCCCAGTCATCGGCCGCCCAGTTGAATTCATACATCATGGCGGACAGGAACAGAGATGGATCGGAAACGCGACCGGCAATAATCACATCCGCACCCTGACGCAGCGCTTCTACCAGCGCATCGGCGCCGAGATAGGCATTGGCGGAAAGAATGTCTTTGCCGCAGCGTGAAACAGGCTGACCCATCTCATCCAGCTTGGAATCCTGCGCAATCAGTACCGAGTGCACATCATCACCGGTAACGACGGCGATTTTCAGCTTCTCTGCACCCAGCTCTTTGGCGATGTCCAATACGCGCTGACCCGCGGCAACGGGGTTCGCCGAGCCCATATTGGTGATGATTTTGATGCCTTTTTCCAGGCAGAGCGGCAGCACAGCGTGCATACGGTCGGCCAGTAGTTCGTTGTAGCCTTTTTCCGGGTTCTGCTGCTTCTGTTTTTGGCCGATGGCGATAGTGCGTTCTGCCAGACATTCAAATACCAGATACTGAATGTCGCCTTTTTGAGCCAGTTCTACGGCCGGTTCGATGCGATCGCCAGCATAGCCAGCGCCGGAACCAATACGAATTGTCTTCATAAACTTACCTTTATCAATGAAATGTGTCTGTTGGCGTCATCAATGGGAAACGGTACGTTCCCTACAGGGGAAAGACCCCGAAGATGACGCAGGCGAACGTCATGATGACGCTGGCGGCCCAGAGCACAGGGATAGAGAACTTCTGGTGGTCGGCGAGATCGACACCCGCCAGACTGACCAGGAGGAAGGTGGCCGGCGTCAGCGGGCTAACCGGGAAGCCTGTGGTCATCTGTCCTAATACGGAAGCCTGCGCGACCTGAATCGGCGGTACGCCCAGCATGTCCACGGTGTGGGCAATGACTGGCATGATGCCGAAGTAATACGAATCAGGGTCAAACACCAGACTCAGCGGCATGGAGATCAGGCCGACGATAAACGGAATGTGGGAGGCAAAAGATTCCGGTACAAAGCTGACTGCCGAGAGCGACATGGCTTTCAGCATACCGGTGCCGCTCATGATGCCGGTGAACGCGCCCGCAGCAAACAGGATGCTGGCCATCATCAGCGCGGCTTTGGCATGGGCATTAATACGCTCTTTCTGCATTTCAACGTTGGGGTAGTTGAACATCAGTGCCAGCGTCAGCGCGATCATGAAGGCGACCGTAGGGGAAATTTTGGTAAACACCATGGTGCCGATAACGGCAAGCACCAGCGCGATGTTGACCCAGAACATCTTCGGACGACGCAGCGCTTTTTCGGCATCGGTCAGCTCTTTTACATGTGCTTCAGCCATGATGGACTGCGTGCCGCCAGCCAGCGGATTACCCGATGCCAATCCCAAACGCTTCTCTTCTTTCTTGCCCCAGTAATAGCCCATGAGCACCATGAAGGTCAGGCCGCAAAGCTGTGCGGGGATAAGCGGAATAAACAGGTCGTGCGTCGTGGTGTTTAACGCGGCGGCGGCGCGGATCATCGGCCCGGTCCACGGCAGGAAGTTAACACCGGCGCTGAGCGCGGTAATGCCAACCAGAATGCGTTTATCCATGCCGAGCTTATTAAACAACGGCAGCATGGCGGGAATCGTGATCAGGAAGGTGACGGCACCGTTACCGTCCAGGTGCGCGATCAATGCTAGGACGCCTGTGCCGATAATGATTTTTACCGGGCTGGTGCCGACCATGCGTAAGATCCCCTTGATGATAGGATCAAACATGCCGGCATCGGTGACGACACCGAAGAAGGCAATGGCAAAAACAAACATCGCCGCCATCGGGGCCAGTTTGGTGATGCCGTCCACCACGTATTTCGCGGTATCGGTGCCGCTGCCTGCCGCGAGCGCGCCCAGAACGGGAATAACGATAAGCGCCACCAGAGGCGACATTCGTTTGGTCATGATGAAAAAGAGCAGGGTGGCTATGGTTAGCACCCCGATGAGAGCTAGCATAAAAGTTCCTCTTTAATAATATATTTGTATGTTGCCTATTTTTTTATTTACAATAAATTAAACAACTCAATAACAATTCTTGTCATAATTAACAAAACAAATGAGTGCTTACTCCAGAGCCATTTGATTTTTTGTCTGCACTATTTTTATCACCCTCAACCCGCTTTATACTAACTCGTAATCGCAATGGTTTTATTCGTAAATCTGATGGGTTTATTTTATTTGTTAATGGTATTAACTCTTTCGATTTTCTTATTAATTCCTAATTGATTGATTTTGTTTGCTTAATCGATATTTTTTGCGTAATTGTTTTTTATGATTTGTGATATTTATCCAGAATGTCCATTTTTATGAGTAGTGGGCTGTGTTTGAATGGAATTAAATAAATGCGGGAAGGATCATAAAAATGGTAGTTGCCGATTTTTTTTATTGAATTTGTTCCTTTCTTACCGGAGACTTCATTTTATTTATATAAAAACACTATGAACTTATCGATAAAACAATTACGAGCCTTTATCGCGTTGACGGAAACTGATAATTTCACGCGCGCTGCTCAGAAAATAAATCTCTCTCAGCCAGCATTTAGTTCATTAATCGCCGGATTGGAGGAAGAGGTCGGCTATCGGCTATTTGATCGCGATACACGTAAAGTGCAACTCAACGCCGATGGCCTTCATTTCATTGATATTGCCCGTCGTCTGGTGCAAATCCATGATGATGCCGTCGGTGAGATCAAGTCGTATGCCACGGGGTACAAGGGAAAGATTGTGCTGGCGGTATTGCCGTCAATGGCGGTGGAATGGTTGCCTCAGGTGCTGGCGCAATATCACCGTGCTTATCCCAAGATTAAGGTTGAACTGCTGGATACACAGTGGGATCGCTGCCTGAAAGCGGTGCTGGATGGGCGCGCCGATCTGGCGCTGACAGCAGGGCAGCCGTCGCCGGGAACATTCAGCTCTCGCATGCTGTTTGCCGACAGTTTTTACCTGATCTGCCAGAACTCGCACCCGCTGGCGCAGCGCGACAGTGTTGATGTGGCCGATGTGGCGCAATACCCGTTTGTCGGGTTTTGCAAAGGCACCAGCATTCGGCAGTACACCGATCAGCTTATCGAGCCGGAAGGTTTTAACTACGTGCTGGAAGTGCGTCAGTTGACCACCATGATGGGGCTGGTGGCGGCAAATTATGGTGTGAGTATTGTGACGGGGCTGACGCTGTTCCAGTTTCAGCACAAAGACATTGCGATTATTCCGTTTCGGGATTTATCGCTGCAGCGCGGTATCTATCTGGTGACGGATAGGGAGCGTCAGCTTTCAGTATGTGCGAAAGAGTTTTATGATTTTCTTCTGGAGCGGGCGGAAAGTTTTGTTCCCGCCGCGTGAGAATCCAAACTGCCCGCAGCGCGGGGTTTAGCTCGCGTGCAGGCGGTTTGGTGATGACTGAGATCAGGGTTTTTTCTTCGGCCAGTCGTCGTCTTCATCGTCCCATTTGTCGTTGTTGTCACGATGTGGGGGCAATTTGGGTTTGTTGAGCAGAAAACGCGTATGGTCAACATTACGCAATTCTTTGATGCCGTTAATCAGCATGCCTATCAGGATAATCAGAATTATCCACCAGTAATCAGCCAGCCATGCCATGGTTACGCCTCATCAACATTATGAATATAACGGGTAAACAGCTGCGGCAAGTGCTGGCAAAGCCAGTGGTAGCCTGCAATATCTTCATCTTGCCAGGCGGCAAGGATGAGATCGGGTGTAAGCTGTTCTTCCGCATACTGTGCTAATGGATAATAGCTGATATGCCAGGGTTCGACTGCGACACCGCCGAGATCGTGCGCATAAGGCCGATAAAAACCGTATTCATGCATGTGCGCGCTCATCCACGCGTTCAATGCGGCAAAATAACCGCCTTCTTCATATTCCCACGGTTCTAGTTGGAGCGAGCTGCCTGCGGGTAATAAATCGGGATCGTAGATATCGAGATCGCTGCCCCAGTGGTGGCGGCTGGAGCCGGGCATTGCTGACCAGCGTAGAATCGCTTCACAGCGATCGCCTTCGTCCAAAGACGACACATCCAGCGGCTGGCTGTTGGCATCCATGACGGGACGCTCGCCGCGGAACTTGCCATTCCAGATCTGACGCTGGCGCTCGAAATCACGGAACGTACTGGCTGGTTGCAGGTTAAATCCCGCCGTCTTTGCTGCCAGCTGTAGCGCCAGAAACGCGGTTACCGCTTCTGGCTGAAGGCGATGGCGACCGTCTAAAGCAACCAGATGCTGGTCGCTTTTACCGGTTAACATAGCTGACGTCATCATGCGATGAGCTGCTCCATAATGCGCTGGTACATGCGGCTTAGCAGTTGCAGATCTGCGGCGCTGACGCATTCGTCCACTTTATGGATCGTGGCATTAACGGGGCCCAGTTCAACCACCTGCGCGCCCATACGTGCGATGAAGCGGCCATCGGAAGTGCCACCATTCGTCAGTAGCTCTGGGGTAACCTCATTGTAGTGTTTGACGGCATTTACCACGGCATCGACCAGTTCGCCGCGTGCGGTCAGGAATGGTTGGCCGGAAAGCTTCCAGTCAATGGTGTAATTGAGCTGGTGGCGATCCAGCAGTTCCGCGACGCGCTGCTGGATTAACACATCCGTTAATTCGGTGCTGAAACGGAAATTAAACTGCACAAACAGTTCGCCGGGGATGACGTTATTGCTGCCGGTGCCTGCCTGAATATTGGCAATCTGCATGGTGGTTGGTGGGAAGAAATCGTTGCCCCGATCCCATTCGGTGGCGATCAGCTCGTTCAGTGCTGGTGCTGCACGATGAACAGGGTTGTCCGCCAGATGAGGGTAGGCAACGTGCCCCTGTACGCCGTGTACGCGCAGGTTCGCTGTGATGGAGCCACGACGGCCATTTTTTACCACATCGCCCACAACATGCGTACTCGACGGCTCACCGACCAGACAGTAGTCCAGGCGTTCGTTGCGTGCCATCAGCGCCTCAACCACTTTTACCGTGCCGTTAACGGCGCTGGCTTCTTCGTCCGACGTAATCAGGAACGCAAGACGCCCTTGATGATTTGGGTTAGCGGCGACAAAGCGCTCGGCGGCAATCACCATTGCGGCCAGCGAACCTTTCATATCCGCGGCACCGCGGCCGTACAGCATACCGTCACGGATGATCGGCTCAAACGGTGGGTGCTGCCAGTGGCTTTCATCGCCGCTGGGAACCACATCGGTGTGTCCTGCGAAGGCCAGCGTTTTTCCTGTGCCGCGCCATGCCCAGAAATTTTGGGTATCGCCAAAATCCATTGCTTCGACGGTAAAGCCCATCGCCGTCAGGCGTTCAATCATGAGCGCCTGGCAGCCCTCGTCGTTCGGGCTGAGGGAAGGGCGTTTAATTAACTGTTGAGCGAGCTCTATGACTGGGCAAGACACGTTATTTTTTCTCCGCAATAAATTTCTGGTAGCTGTCGATACTGAACCCCAGCAGCGCGTTGCCGTCATCGGCAATCAGCAATGGTCGTTTAATCACCGCTGGTTGTTCCAGCATCAGGTTTTTGGCGGCCTCTGCGCTGTCGTGAGTATCGCTGTTGATTAATTCACGTAGCTCCTCACTAAGCTTACGCCAGGTCGTTCCGCGTGTATTGAGTAAGGCCTGAAACCCCAGTTGGTCGATAAAACGCTGTAGCTGCTGTTCATCCAGACCGTCGGCACGATAATCATGGAAGCGATACGCCACCTGTTGATCGTCCAGCCAACGGCGCGCTTTCTTTATGGTGTCACAGTTTTTGATGCCGTACATGGTCAGCGCCATAGGGGGAAAATCCTTTCTGCTTATTGGGTTGCATGACGATCGCTGTTCTCAACAGCATGGCCCAACAGGGCCTAATCGGGCGATAGCCCAGCATGCCGAAAAAAGGCGGGGAGATCTACTGTGAACTGTGTAGCAGAAATTAGGAGTAGTACGCTTTTTATACTTTCATAATGCTTTTACCTGATTAAAAAGTGTGCGTATAATGCGTCGCCGTTAATCACCAAGAGGTTCGCATGGTAGAAGTAGAAGTGAGTACTTGGAAAGATTTTATTGAAGCAATGTTACGTAAATAATAACGAGAAGTACTGTTAGTCATTGCATACCAGGAATAAAGTCATACGAATAAGCAGTATTGAGTCTCTCAATACTGCTTTTTTTCTATCCAAAAAGGGGAAACTTGAGTGAATAAAAGAGGGTATTATTAAGCTTGCGAACGAAATCCATTTTATCCAATTAATTCATGTGGATGATTGGTTAAGCGCAAATTTCGCAGCGGCAATTGCGTGAAGCTTACTGGTGTCAAAAAGAGGAACTATCGCATCCTGAGCACTGATTAACAGCGGGATTTCCGTACAACCTAGAATGATGCCTTCCGCGCCTTGCTGTTCAAGTTGCTGGATAATGCCCCGATAGGTTTGCCGCGAGGTGTCGTTAATGTTCCCCAGACACAGTTCGTCGAAAATAATGCGATTAACTTGCTCTCTTGCCGCTGAGTCAGGAACGATAATGTCTATGCCAAATCGATCTTGAATGCGCTGACGATAGAAATCCTGCTCCATGGTGTAGCGGGTTCCCAGTAAACCAACTTTCTTCAATCCGTGCTGTTTCAGGCTGGCACCGGTGGCATCGGCAATATGCAAAAGAGGAAGCTGGCAGGCACGTTCAACGTCATCGGCCACTTTATGCATGGTGTTGGTGCAGATGACGATAGCATCCGCTCCCGCCTGGCGTAATCCCACCGCGATATTGCCGAGCACGGCGGCTGACTGCTCCCAATCACCCTGTGCCTGCAATCGTTCGATCTCATGGAAATCGACGCTGTGCAGGATGATTTTGGCGGAGTGCAGGCCACCAAGTTGGCCTTTTATATACTCGTTGATCATGCGGTAATACGGGATGGTGGATTCCCAACTCATTCCCCCGATCAGACCCAGCGTTTTGCTTACCATGGTGCTTTCCTTCGATATCATAAAAAGTGATGAATCGGCCAGAACCGAGCGCTCTGCGTTCTGCATCGGGTTAAAATAGGGCAGCGAGGTCGTCCGGTATATCTTTTTAGCGATTTTTATCACTTTTTATCCAACTTCAACTGGACAAAAGGCCAATCTATTGTTGTACTGTACCTGACACAGATTTTGTGTCTTTCATTCATGTAAAGGTAAGTTTGATGTCTAAGATTAAAGGTAGTGTTAAGTGGTTTAATGAGTCCAAAGGCTTCGGTTTCATTACTCCTGAAGATGGTACCAAAGATGTGTTCGTACACTTCTCTGCCATCCAGAGCAATGGTTTCAAAACTCTGGCTGAAGGTCAGCGTGTAGAGTTCGAAATCACTGACGGTGCCAAAGGTCCTTCTGCTGCTAACGTTAACGCTATTTAATTATACCGATTTCGTGAAAAACCCGCCGTAGGCGGGTTTTTTTTGCCTCATTTTCCACATGCTATCAATTTTCACGTGCCATCAATTATCAAAAAATATCAGTGCGTTGTCACCCACGTGACCAGAGCAAACGCCAGCGCGGTCATCAGTAGCGATCCTGCCAGATTCAACAGCACATGTAACCCCGCCGCTGCCAGCTGTCCGCTTTGCAGAAACATGACAACCTCTGCGGAAAAGGTAGAAAACGTCGTTAAGCCGCCGCATAGCCCGGTGGTAATCAACATTTTCCAGTCCTGATCGAGATGAGGATGGCGCATGAAGAAAGCGAGTGCGCCGCCAATAACAAAGGCACCAATCAGGTTGGCAAGCAGGGTGCCCAACGGCAGCGTTGGATACAGATTATTAAACTTCACGCCGAGCTGCCAGCGCGCGACGCTACCCACTCCGCCGCCAATAAATACCGCGAGTAATGTACTAAACATAGAAACCTTTCCTGGCCTGTTTTATTTGGATGCTTTTTACATCGCTTGTTTTTCACGATCTCGGAGAGTATTGGGCAGGACGCTACGCCCTCTCTGCGAGGTGGACGTAGACATCATTAGCCGGGTGGCGGTTGTACCCTGTCTTGCGGCGGTCAGCGTTTTGGCTGCCCAGGGTAGGGAGGAATGTCATCTCCGCATAGTATGGAAGTTTACGCCTCTAGACGGTTTTTTTGTAGTGAGGCTGAGAGGGAAAGTTGTAAAGCAATCTGAATGCGTGCGAAAACGTTCGTATTGCGTCTTACTTTGTTACAGATGGTGATTGTGTCGTGCAGCGTAAGGTTTTACATAGAGGACATAGGATAAAAGAATTTTTCGACAACGATTCTTCGACAATCCTTGTTCGAAAAGTACGTGTTCTCGCTCGCTGGCGTCTCCAGCATCTGTAAATCAGGTAGGTCTGTATGGAAGGTATTAGTATTGCCAAGCTGTTGGTGATTGGCGCATTAATCATTCTGCTGTTCGGTACGAATAAACTTCGTAGCTTAGGCGGTGATTTAGGCGCGGCGATTAAAGGTTTCAAGAAGGCGATGAATGACGATCAGCCGGCAAAGACGGATGATACCGCAGCGCTGAATGATTCGTCGCGCAAAGAATCCTGAGCACGCCTCACACAGCAAAACGGACGGCAATAGCCGTCCGTTTTTTATTCCACACAAAAAATGTGTAAAAAACTATGAGCGCTTATTTTACTTCGATGCCTTTTGCCTGTAGGTCGGCATGGTAGGACGAGCGAACAAATGGACCGCAGGCTGCATGAGTAAAGCCCATCGCCATCGCTTCGGCTTTCATTTCATCGAACTCATCCGGACTGACGTAACGCTGTACCGGCAGGTGATGGCGGCTCGGCTGTAAATATTGTCCCAGCGTCAGCATTGTCACCCCGTGGCGGCGCAGGTCGCGCATGACTTCCACGATTTCCGCATTGGTTTCTCCCAATCCAACCATCAGGCCAGATTTGGTCGGGATATCCGGGTGCGCGTTTTTGAAGTTCTCCAGCAGCTTCAGTGACCACTCATAATTCGCGCCAGGGCGAACCTGACGATAAACGCGTGGTACGTTTTCCAGATTGTGGTTGAACACATCTGGCGGCGTGGCGGTCAGGATCTCTAACGCGCGATCCATACGACCACGGAAGTCTGGTACCAGCGTTTCGATGCGGATATTCGGGTTTTTACGGCGAATGGCGCTAATGCAGTCTGCAAAGTGCTGTGCTCCGCCATCGCGCAGGTCATCACGGTCAACCGAAGTGATCACCACATAGCGTAAGCCCATGTCATGGATGGTCTGTGCCAGTTTCTCAGGCTCATTGGCATCCGGCGTAAGCGGGCGGCCGTGGGCAACGTCACAGAATGGGCAGCGACGCGTACAGATGGCACCCAGAATCATGAAAGTCGCGGTGCCGTGGTTAAAACACTCTGCCAGATTAGGACAAGACGCTTCTTCACAAACTGAGTGCAACCCGTTTTTGCGCATGGCTGCTTTGATGCCCTGAATACGGCTCGAATCTGCCGGAAGTTTAATCTTCATCCATTCAGGTTTGCGCAGAATCTCTTGGCGTTCGGTAACGACGGTACGTACCGGGATTAGCGCCATCTTATCGGCATCGCGGTATTTGACGCCGCGTTCGATCTGAATCGGTTTACTCATGTTTGCGTAAGTTCCAGTTCTGAATCGTTTCTTTAAATTTGTTATCCAAATTCAAAGGATTATGTTTTTGGTTAAACTTTTTTTTAAAAAACTCTAAAAATTATATCATCTTGCCTAACCACAATCAGCCTTTGCGCGATCAAAATGAATAAATTATGTGAATAAAATGTAATTTATCAAGATGCGATCGCCTAACTGGTTAATTTTCATCGACAGGATGAAACCTGTTAACCAGGAAGCGGCTCACTCTGAGCCTCCATATTCCACGGAATAAACTCGGGTGCGGAATAGCCAACTAATTGCAAAAAGGTGTTCACCAGCACGGGGGCGGTGTCATCCAACGTGACGCCCGCCACCAGATCGCTGATTTGCGTCATCTCCATTCCGGCATAACCACACGGGTTGATGCGCAGGAAAGGGGAGAGATCCATGGCGATATTGAGCGCCAGCCCGTGGAACGAGCAGCCTTTGCGAATGCGCAGTCCTAACGAACAGATTTTACGCTCCCCCACGTAGACGCCGGGCGCATCAGGGCGCGCATGGGCTTCGATCTTGAAGTGTGCCAGTGTGCCAATTACGGTATCTTCTATCGCGGTGACGAGCTGGCGCACGCCGAGCTTGCGGCGCTTCAGGTCAATCAACACGTACATAACCTGCTGACCGGGGCCGTGGTAGGTCACCTGACCGCCTCTGTCGCTCTGAATCACGGGAATGTCGCCGGGCATGAGGACATGTTCGGCTTTGCCCGCCTGACCTTGCGTGAATACGCGAGGATGTTGAACCAGCCAGAGTTCGTCTGGGGTATTCTCATCACGTCGATCGGTGAAATTATGCATCGCCAGAGAGACGGGTTCATACGGTTGTACGTTAAATTGACGTACGATGATCTTATCCTGTAGCAAGTGTGTCATCTTCAGGTTAAGGAAAGGTGGGGGAATTATAACGGCGGGAAGCCTCAGCGAACAGCACGTTGCAAAATTATGTCACGCTCTACCGATTTTCCCGCTCGTTTTTCTTTCAGGACGCTATGCCTTACAGAACCATGCGTACGATATCGATGTTGCCCAGTTCTTCGTACAACGTTTCCACCTGCTCAATGTGTGTCGCTGTGATGGTGATGGAAACGGAGTGATAATTCCCTTTGCTGCTAGGTTTGATCTGCGGCGTGTAGTCGCCTGGCGCATGACGCTGTACCACTTCAACGACCAGATCGACTAACTCTGGTTTTGCCTCACCCATGACCTTGTAGGTAAAAACACAGGGGAATTCAAGCAGTTCGTTTAATTTGGTTTTCATTTGCGCTCCAGAAAAGGGAATACATCGGCGTAATGCCGACTGTATTAGCCACGATATAACGACATTATACTAAAAAATAACACTCCCGCGTTGTGCGGGAGTGATGGATGCTATCTATATGGGGACGTTTTAGCCCCAGACAAGGGGGGATTAGCCGAACCAGTGGTGGAACATCAATTTGATGTAGTCGATCATGCGGCCAAAGATCCCGCCTTCTTTCACTTCGTTCATGACTACCAGCGGGCGCTGGTCGATCGTTTTGCCATCCAGTTGGAAGTTGATGGAACCCACAACCTGATTTTTCGCTAACGGCGCGTGCAGTTCCGTGTTGTCCAGAACGTAGCTGGCTTTCAGATCTTTCATACGGCCACGCGGAATGGTCAGGTACGCATCTTTCTCAACGCCCAGCGCCACGCGGTCACTGTCGCCAAACCAGACCGGTTCGGATGCGAATTCTTTGCCTGCTTTCAGCGGCGCAACGGTTTCAAAGAAGCGGAAGCCCCAGGTCAGCAGCTTTTTACTTTCTGATTCGCGTCCTTTGGCATTACGACCACCGAGTACCGCTGAAATCAGGCGCATCTGACCTTCTGTTGCCGAGGCGACCAGATTAAAGCCAGCTGATGACGTATGACCCGTTTTGATGCCGTCAACATTCAGGCTGGAATCCCACAGCAAACCGTTACGGTTAGGCTGGCGAATGTTGTTGAACGTGAACTCTTTCTCTTTGTAGGTCGCGTACTCTTCTGGCACATCGCGGATCAGCGCCTGGCCGATCAAAGCCATATCGCGCGCTGAACTGAACTGGCCGGGAGCATCCAGACCGTGCACGGTTTCAAAGTTGGTATTTTGCAGACCCAGTGCCTTCACGTAACCGTTCATCAGATTGACGAAAGCGTCCTGGCTGCCGGCAACGTAGTCAGCCATCGCGACGCAGGCATCGTTACCGGATTGCAGGATAATACCGCGGTTTAATTGGGAGACGGGAACACGGTCGCCCGGCTTCAGGAACATCAGGGAAGAGCCCTGGAAGGTTGGGTTGCCGGTTGCCCAGGCATCTTTACCGACGGTAACGATGTCGTTTGGGGTGATTTTTCCTGATTTAATGGCCTGACCAATAACGTAGCTGGTCATCATTTTCGTTAAGCTGGCCGGATCGCGGCGCGTGTCGGCATTCATTTCCGCCAACACTTTCCCAGAGTTGTAATCAATCAGGATGTAGGATTCAGCATCGATTTGCGGAACGCCGGGGATCATCGTTTTGAGATTGATATCTTCGGCATAGGCAAAGGAAGTGGCACTAATGGCGAGCAGTGCGCCAAGCGCAGTACGCTTAGTAAAACGAGACGTGTTTACAGTATTCATGATTGGAACAACAACATCCGTGGGTATGAGTTAAAAAACGAGCCACACTATAGCAGATGGGAAATAGGCCGGCATCAGACATTACGTTACGTGATTTTGCGAAAGGGCGGTATGTTCAATGCCATAGCCGCCGTTTTCGCTGCGCAAGTCTGCCGGTTATTCGCTACTAGAGCGTGCTGGGTGCGGCGGTAATAAACGACTGCTGCTGAGCTTCGACTGACAAACGTTGTTGAAGTTCAGCGGCTTGCTGACGATTCTGGAATGGCCCCAGTTGGATACGATACAGCCCGCCGCTTGCCGTGACTTTACCGGCTACGCGGAAGCGTTCGCTCAGGCTGCGCTGCCAGGTTTGCGCACGCTGCTGATCGCTCAACGCACCGACCTGAACCACGTAGCGACCCGTCGCAGACGGTACCGTTGCGGCGGGCGCGGCAACGCTAGCCGCTGGCGCGACGTTTAGAGGCGCTGCGGATGAGGGCAGTGTTGCCGCTGGCGTCACGCTGGACTCAACCACGCCAGCACGCAGCGCGGAAGGCGCTCCCAAAAAACCACCGCTGTGCGATGGTGCGCTGCTTTGTGGCTGTGTGCTTTCTGCTGGCACACTCAGGTTGCTATTGCTGATTGAGCGAACGGCGTTGTTCGGCGTTGGCGATGTCGCTTCCATCATTGGCGTACCTAGCCCGCTGGCACCGAAGCTTGGGCGTTCCGGCAGGGCGAAGCTTTGCTTAGCGACGGTGGTGCCCACGGTTCCGGGGCCGGAGAGCGTGCCGTCTGGCGCGACGTTGATGAAATCCACTTTTACTTTGGTATTGTTCGAGATGTTCAGCCGATCGCCTGCGGCTTTCGACAGATCGATAATTCTGCCCGGCGTATACGGCCCGCGATCGTTCACACGCACAACCAGACGGCGGCCGTTGCTCAGGTTAGTGACGCGGACATAGCTAGGCAGCGGCAGCGTCGGGTGTGCGGCGGTGATCGCGTTAGGATCAAACGTTTCGCCGATTGACGTACGGTTACCGCTGGCTTCTTCGCCGTACCACGCCGCTAAGCCGGTCTCGCTAAAGTTTTGCGGCTCTTTGACAATTTTATAGGTCTTGCCTTTTATGCTGTAGTCTTGCAACGTCCCCTGATTGTAAGGTTCGTAACGCGGTTCCGCGCCGCCGATCTCTTCGACAGGGCCGCTATAAACCTGAGTCACAGGTGGTGCTGGTTGCCGTTTTTCCGTTGTGGTACAGGCAGTAAGCGCCAGAGTTGCTACGCCGATCCAAAGCCAATCCTTACGCATTGCTCACCTCATGTTATAAATTCTTGGATAGCAGTTTGCGGTGAGTATGTATCGACATGACGATACCGAACCCCGCCATTAAGACGACCAGCGCCGATCCACCGTAGCTGATGAGCGGCAGCGGCACGCCAACAACGGGAAGTATACCGCTTACCATCCCGATATTGACGAAAACATAGAAAAACAGAATCAGCATCAGTCCGCCGACCATCACTCGGCCGAACGAGGTTTGTGCATTCGCTGCAATGACCAGTCCGCGCATGATCATGAACAGATACATCGTGAGCAGAATCAAAACGCCGATTAAGCCAAGCTCTTCTGACAACACGGCAAAAATAAAGTCGGTGTGGCGCTCCGGCAGAAACTCTAACTGAGACTGTGTGCCGTGTAGCCAACCTTTTCCTGATAAACCACCAGAACCTATCGCAATTTTCGACTGAATAATATGGTATCCGGCACCAAGTGGATCGCTTTCTGGATCGAGCAACATCATGACCCTGGCCCGCTGATAATCATGCATCAGGAAAAACCAGAGTATAGGTATAAAAGCGGCGAGTAGCAGGACGGCAATACCAATCAAGCGCCAGCTCATACCAGCGAGGAAAAGCACAAACAGCCCTGATAATGCAATTAGTATCGAGGTGCCCAAATCCGGCTGAGCGGCAACCAGCAGTGTAGGGACAAAAATCAGCACCAGTGCAATTGCTGTATTTTTTAGCGATGGTGGACACATATCACGGTTGATAAAACGGGCAACCATCAGCGGTACGGCGATCTTGGCGATCTCCGATGGCTGAAAGCGGATAAAACCCAGATCCAACCAGCGCTGTGCTCCTTTACTGATTTGTCCAAAAATATCCACGATGAGCAGCAAAATCACGCAAAATACATAGAGGTAGGGAGCCCAGCCCTCATATACGCGGGGCGGGATCTGCGCCATCACGATCATCACCGTAAACCCCAGCATGATTTGAACGACTTTTCGCTCCATCATGCCGACGTCTTGACCGCTGGCGCTCCATAAGACAAATAGGCTATAGCCCAGCAGTGCCAGGATGCAGAGAAGAAACGGAAGATCGATGTGGATTTTCGCCCAGAACGATCCCTTTTGTTGGCTATCGGTCATGACTGTCTGTTACTCACTTTCGCTACCCGGTGGCGCAGGAGGCGCACTGGGTAAATCGGTATTGTTGTCGCCCAGCAGGATGTGATCGAGGATCTGGCGTGTGATGGTGCCAACCGTGGGTCCGACCCCACCGTTTTCCAGAATAATCGACATCGCTACTTTAGGGTCCTTATACGGAGCAAACGCAACCATTAATTTATGGTCACGCAGATGTTCTGCGATCTTATGTGCATTATAGGTTTCGTTTTCTTTCAGGCCGAAGACCTGCGCCGTACCGGATTTTGCCGCAATTTTATAGGGTGCATCTTCGAAGCTTTTGTGTGCCGTGCCGTTAGCACGGTTAGCCACGCCATACATGCCGTCTTTCGCCACTTCCCAATAGCCAGAGTGGATGTTGCCAATTTGCTGATTCTCAGTCTGCCGGAAAGGCACAAGCATGCCATTTTCCCGCGAGCTATAAAGCAGATGCGGCGTTTTGACCTGGCCGTCGTTGATCAGGGTAACCAGCGCCTTATTCATTTGGATAGGCGTTGCCGTCCAGTAGCCCTGGCCAATCCCGACCGGTATGGTATCCCCCTGATACCAGGGTTTTTTGAACCGTCCTAATTTCCACTCGCGTGTTGGCATATTGCCTTTGCTTTCTTCTGAAATATCGATGCCAGTTCTCTCGCCGTAACCAAATTTGGTCATCCATTCAGACAGGCGATCGATGCCCATGTCATAAGCGACCTGATAGAAGAAGGTATCCGCGGATTCTTCCAGCGACTTGGTGAGGTTAAGGCGACCATGTCCCCATTTTTTCCAGTCGCGGAAGCGTTTTTCGGAGCCGGGCAATTGCCACCAGCCAGGATCGAACAGGCTGGTATTGGTCGTGATAACGCCAGCAGTCAGGGCGGAAACCGCGATATAAGGTTTAACGGTGGAGGCCGGAGGATAAATCCCCTGTGTTGCACGGTTGATCAAGGGGCGATCAGGATCACTTTGTAGTTTGTTATAATTTTTGGTGGAAATACCGTCGACAAACAGATTGGGATCGTAACTGGGCGTGGATACCATTGCCAGAATACCGCCATCACGCGGGTCGGTGACGATCACGGCAGAACGACTGCCCTCTAGCAGTTTTTCGATGTAGATTTGCAGGCTCAGATCCAGCGTCAGATAAATATCACGCCCTGCCTGCGGCGGCTGTTCGTGGAGTTGGCGGATTACGCGGCCACGGTTGTTAACTTCAACTTCCTCATAGCCCGGCTTACCGTGGAGCAGATCTTCGTAATGGCGTTCAATACCCAGCTTACCTATGTCACGTGTGGCGGCATAATCGGCAATTTTTTCTTCTTTGGTCAGTCGTTCCACGTCTTTATCAGTGATTTTGGAAACATAGCCGATGACGTGTGTTAGAGCAGAACCATAAGGATAATAACGACGTTGATAGCCTTTAATTTCAACGCCGGGGAAGCGATATTGGTTGACGGCAAAACGGGCGACCTGAATCTCATCGAGCCCGGTTTTTACCGGAATAGAGGTAAAGCGGCGTGAGCGCTTGCGTTCTTTTTCAAAGTTTTCCAGATCGCTATCGGTCAGATCAACGACGGGGCGCAAGGCTTCCAGCGTATCTTTAAGGTTATCGACTTTGTCTGGTACCAGTTCTAACTGATAGATGGTGCGGTTCAGCGCCAGCGGGATGCCGTTACGATCGTAGATAATACCGCGACTGGGCGCGATCGGAACCAGCTTAATACGGTTTTCATTAGAACGCGTGCGGTAATCATCAACACGCACAATTTGCAGATGGTAAAGATTAGCGACTAATACACCGGAAAGCAGCAAGATGCCCAGAAAGGCGACCAAAGCGCGGCGCACGAACAAGGCAGACTCAGCCGTATAATCACGAAAGGGTTTACGTTCTACTTTCATCCAGCGTTATTTCACAGATTTCATCGTATCGCCTTACTCCCGATGGTAAGGGTGATTAGTCGTAATGCTCCATGCACGATACAGGCTCTCCGCCACCAGTACACGAACGAGCGGGTGCGGCAGTGTTAACGGCGAGAGTGACCAACTTTGCTCCGCTGCGGCTTTGCATTCTGGCGCAAGGCCTTCAGGCCCACCAATCAGCAGGCTGACGTCGCGTCCGTCCTGCTTCCAGCGCTCCAGTTGTTGTGCCAACTGCGGCGTTTCCCAGCGAGTACCGGGAATATCCAGCGTCACAATGCGGTTGCCTTTACCTACTGCAGCCAGCATTTGTTCGCCTTCGCGCTCCAGAATGCGTTTGATGTCTGCGTTTTTACCCCGTTTTCCGGCCGGAATTTCGAGTAGTTCGAAAGGCATATCTTTCGGGAAGCGCCGCAGATAATCGGTGAAACCAGTCTGCACCCAGTCGGGCATTTTGGTGCCAACGGCGACCAGTTGCAGTTTCATGCTAGCCCCACAGTTTTTCCAATTCGTACAGCTGGCGACTTTCTTCTTGCATGACGTGAACCATCACATCACCCAAATCGACAACAACCCAATCAGCGGCACTTTCGCCTTCGACACCGAGTGGGATCAAACCTGCGGCACGTGAGGATTGCACGACGTGATCGGCAATAGACGCGACGTGGCGCGTAGAGGTTCCCGTACAGATAACCATGTAATCAGTAATGCTAGATTTACCCTGCACATTGAGTGCAACGATATCCTGGGCTTTTAAGTCATCGACTTTATCAATAACGAAATCTTGGAGTGCTTGGCCTTGCAAAGGTTCCCCCTCAATGGCGTTCTGTCTGTAACTGACAGACGCGTGTGGCGCTGAATTGTTTAGGAAAAACGTGAATCACCGAGCAACTGCCGAGAATTTTCGCTTTTCCCGGTGATTGAAACCAGCCGCGGAGTATATCACGCACTTTTACCGAGTGGTATAAAGCCCGTGGTGGATGGGTAGGAAAAGCGATGTTATTGGTACAGGCCGTTTTCGTTGATATAACGGAGCACGGCGGACGGTAATAAATCGTGGCAGTCGAGACCTTGCAGCCTACGTTGGCGAATGTCCGTGGCGGAAATGGTAACCAGCGGCGTCTTTGCCAAAAAGATCCGCCCATACGGTTGCTGATGAAGGTCGTCTGGCGTGTGTGTCAGATGATCGCCCAGCCACTGTTGTAATTCGGGCGTTTCCAGCGTCGAGCGATAGCCGGGGCGCGCGCACACCAGCAAATGGCAGACGCCGAGTAGATCCTGCCAGCGGTGCCAATGGTGTAGCGTCAGCAGAGAATCCTGCCCGATGATAAAGCCCAGCGGCGCATCACGGCCTTTTTCAGCCCGCAGCGCTTCCAGCGTATCAATGGTATAGGAGGGGGTTTGCCGTTGCAGTTCACGATCGTCCACGGTAAATAGCGGGTTGCCTTCAACGGCCAACTCAGCCATATGAAAACGCTGTCGGGAAGTGGCTTCGGGCTGTTGCCGATGCGGCGGAACATTATTGGGCATCAGGACAACCTCAGTTAGCCCCACGAGATTCGCCAGTGCTGTCACCGGCTGAAGATGACCGTAATGAATCGGATCGAACGTGCCGCCAAAAAATGCGGTCAGCGATGGCGTAGCGGGGGACCTATTCAGATGAATGCCTCCGGTAATGCTTTGCCGCATAGCAGCATGGCAAGGGATTCAAGCTCAGACCAAACGGGCTGACCATAGTCTTGTTTTAGCGTTATCTCCACCTGTGCCAGCAATTGCACAGCCTGCTGTAGTTGTTGAAGAGAAAGCCGCTGTAATGCCTGCGTGAGCAGGTCACGTCGATTTTGCCACACCTTTTGCTGATCGAATAAGGTACGCAGCGGTGTGTCTGACATACGCCGCTTCAGCGTTAACAGCTGTAGCAGCTCACGCTGTAGCGTGCGCAGCAAAATGACCGGTTCGCAATCTTCCTGTTTTAGCTGCTGCAAAATGTGCCAGGCGCGTTTGCCTTTGCCCGCCAGCAGCGCATCAAGCCAATGGAACGGTGTGAAGTGGGCGGCGTCATTGACGGCGCTTTCCACGCGCGGCAGGGTCAGCTTACCATCGGGGTAAAGCAGCGCTAGCCGTTCTAATGCCTGAGACAGCGCGAGAAGGTTACCTTCATAGCAATAGCAAATGAGCTGCGTAGCCTGTTCATCCAGCGTCAATTTCATGGCTTTGGCACGCTGGGCCACCCAGCGGGGAAGCTGTGCCTGTTCCGGCGTGAGACAGTTGATATAGACGCTGTCTTGCGCAAGCGCTTTGAACCAGGCGCTGTTTTCCTGCGCTTTGGTCAGCTTATGGCCGCGCAGAATCAGCAAAATATCGGGGTGCAATAGCCCGGAAAGCTTGACCAGGTTTTCGCTTATTGCGGCATTTGGGCCGTTTTCCGGCATAACCAGTAAGAGCGATTGGCGCGAGGCAAACAGGCTGAGCGCCTGACAGGTGCTGAAAATCGCATCCCAATCGGTATGGGTATCCAGAATGAAGCTGAAATGCTCGCTGAATTCGTGCTGTTGGGCGACTCGCTTAATGCTGTCGAGGCTTTCCTGTAGCAGGAGCGGGTCTGCACCAAAGACCAAATAACAACCGCGCAGCCCCTCATGGAGCTGCGCGGTGAGTTGTTCGGGGTAAAGCCGAATCATGAACGCTTGGCGGCAGTAGTGGAATCGGTGGACTGCAACCGATTTTTGACTTCCTGGCTACCGTTAATGGTCAGCAATTTACGCACCAGTTGCTGGGCAGCCTGCTCACGCATTTCCTGACGAACGATGTCCTGTTCGGCATCTTTCGCCAGTGCAGCCAGCGGGTTATCAAAGAACGTGCGGAACACCGTCACGCTGAGCGGATAAATGTCTTCACCCGGCATCAGCACTTGTGCCTGCAATGTCAGCACCATCTGGTACTCCGCTGTTTTACCGTCCTGAAAAATAGAAACGGTATCGCGCGTTTCGCTTGAGCCCAGTACCCGCAGAGACGGGATATCCTGGCGCGTCGCATCATCAACGATTTTCACATCGCTGAGGCGGAGCTGCTCGCGTACTGCACGCGTGAGCGGGCCATAAGGGTCACTGCTGTCGAGCACCAGCGTTTGTAACTGCGCAGGCACTTGTGTTGTGCCACGCAGATGAAAACCGCAGCCAGCGGTGATTAACACCGCCAGCCCCAGCAACAACGTGAATAGACGATGTCGCACAGTTCCTCCTTGCCTTAACCCACAACCAGGTTAAGCAGTTTGCCAGGGACATAAATCACTTTACGAACCGTGACGCCGTCCAGATATTTCGCGACCAGGGGTTCCTGAGCAGCGCGTTCGCGAACCTGTTCTTCGCTCGCGTCAGCGGCAACGGTAATTTTACCACGAACTTTACCGTTAACCTGCACAACGACCAGCTTGGAATCTTCAACCATTGCGCTCTCATCTGCAACCGGCCACGGCGCGGTATCGATGTCGCCTTCGCCTTGCAGCGCCTGCCACAGTGTGAAGCAGACGTGCGGCGTGAACGGATAGAGCATACGAACAACGGCCAGCAGCGTTTCCTGCGTCAGCGCGCGATCCTGATCGCTGTCCTGCGGCGCTTTCGCCAGTTTGTTCATCAGTTCCATGATGGCGGCGATCGCGGTGTTGAAGGTCTGACGGCGGCCAATATCATCGGTCACTTTCGCGATCGTTTTATGCAGATCGCGGCGCAGTGATTTCTGATCTTCATTCAGTGTCGCGACATCCAGCGCCGTTACCGCACCTTTCTCGGTGTGCTCAAAGGCTTGTCTCCAGACGCGTTTCAGGAAGCGATTCGCACCTTCTACACCGGATTCCTGCCATTCCAGCGTCATTTCCGCCGGAGACGCAAACATCATGAACAGACGCACGGTATCTGCACCGTATTTCTCTACCATGACCTGTGGGTCGATGCCGTTATTTTTAGACTTCGACATTTTACTCATGCCCGCGTAGATCACGTCGCGGCCTTCGTTATCTACGGCTTTGACGATACGCCCTTTGTCATCACGCTCAACGGTGACGTCGATAGGTGAAACCCAGACGCGCTCGCCGTTATTGCCCAGATAATAGAAGGCATCGGCCAGCACCATGCCCTGACACAGCAGGCGCTTGGCGGGTTCGTCAGACGTTACCAGACCCGCGTCGCGCATCAGCTTGTGGAAGAAGCGGAAATACATCAGGTGCATGATGGCGTGTTCGATACCGCCAACATATTGGTCAACGGGCAGCCAGTAGTTGGCGGCGGCCGGATCCAGCATTCCCAGATCGTACTGCGGGCAGGTGTAGCGTGCGTAGTACCAGGACGATTCCATAAAGGTGTCGAACGTATCGGTTTCACGCAGCGCAGGCTGACCGTTAACGGTCGTCTTCGCCCATTCCGGGTTGGATTTCAGTGGGCTGGTGATACCATCCATCATGACATCTTCCGGCAGGATCACCGGCAGCTGATCTTCTGGCGTCGGGATGACGGTACCGTCTTCCAGCGTCACCATTGGAATTGGCGCGCCCCAGTAACGCTGACGGGAGACACCCCAGTCGCGTAGGCGATAGTTGACTTTGCGCTCGCCAATGCCTTTTGCTACCAGTTTGTCGGCAATGGCATTGAAAGCGGCGTCGAAATCCAGACCATCAAATTCACCAGAGTTGAACAGACGGCCTTTTTCCGTCATCGCTTCGGCGGACAGATCGGGCTCGCTGCCATCGGCGTTCAGAATCACCGGCTTGATGGACAGATCGTATTTGGTGGCAAATTCCCAGTCGCGTTGGTCGTGACCCGGAACGGCCATCACCGCACCTGTGCCGTATTCCATCAGGACGAAGTTGGCGACCCAGATAGCGACTTTCTCGCCGTTCAGCGGGTGAATAGCATACAGGCCGGTCGCCATGCCTTTTTTCTCCATCGTCGCCATATCGGCTTCGGCGACTTTGGTATTACGGCATTCTGCAATGAAATCGGTCAGCGCCGGGTTCGTAGCAGCTGCTTGTGCGGCAAGAGGGTGACCCGCGGCAACAGCGACGTAGGTCACGCCCATGAACGTATCCGGGCGCGTGGTGTAAACGGTCAACTTCTCGTTGCTGTCCGCCACGTCAAAGGTGATTTCCACCCCTTCAGAACGGCCAATCCAGTTACGCTGCATGGTTTTGACCTGCTCAGGCCAGCTTTCCAGCGTATCCAGATCGTTCAGCAATTGGTCTGCGTAAGCGGTGATTTTGATAAACCACTGTGGAATCTCTTTGCGCTCAACCTTGGTGTCGCAGCGCCAGCAGCAGCCATCGATAACCTGCTCGTTCGCCAGTACAGTCTGGTCGTTCGGGCACCAGTTAACGGCGGAGGTTTTTTTATAAACCAGACCTTTCTCGTACAGCTTGGTGAAGAACCATTGTTCCCAGCGGTAGTAGTCTGGTTTACAGGTCGCGACTTCGCGATCCCAGTCATAGCCAAAGCCCAGCAGTTTGAGCTGGTTTTTCATGTAGTCGATGTTGGCGTAAGTCCAGGGCGCTGGCGCGGTGTTGTTTTTGACCGCAGCCCCTTCTGCTGGCAGACCAAAGGCATCCCAACCGATCGGTTGCAGAACGTTTTTACCCAGCATGCGCTGATAACGGGAGATCACGTCGCCGATGGTGTAGTTACGGACGTGGCCCATATGTAGTCGGCCAGAAGGGTAAGGCAGCATGGAAAGGCAATAGTATTTTTCCTTGCCGGGCTGTTCGGTGACTTTAAATGTCTGCTTCTCTTGCCAGTGAAGCTGGACGTCCGCTTCTATCTCTTCTGGGCGGTATTGCTCTTGCATGGCTGCCAGGGGTCCTGTTTAGTGAAGAATCGCTACGTGTGAGTAGCCTGTTCTGATTCATAACAAAAGATCCGCATAGCATAGCCGTAAGCGGCGCGTGCAACAACACCCAGCGCCCGACTGAGGAATATTTATGATTTGTGAGCGACAGACTGCGAGGAATTGCGCAAATTGGTAACAATTTCCTCAGGTGAGCGGAAAAAATAATCTAAAATAGAGAGAGATAGGCAACGTATCGGTTTTTGGCCTAGTGTGCCAGACGGCGAATAGTCGTGCTTTATCGCCCTTCAACCCGCTTATTCAGGAGGAAGCATGAATAAACTAGCCCGCTACTACCGCGAGTTAATGGCTTCAGTGACAGCCCGGCTGAACAACGGTGAGCGCGATCTCGATAGTCTGGTGCAGAGCGCTCGCAAAACCTTGCAGGAAGGTTCGGAGCTGACGCAGAAAGAAATAGAACAGGTGATTCAGGCTGTTCAGCGCGATCTCGAAGAGTTTGCCCGCAGCTATAACGAAAGTCAGGATGAGTTTACCGACAGCGTTTTTATGCGAGTCATCAAGGAAAGCCTGTGGCAGGAACTCGCGGATATTACGGATAAAACCCAGTTGGAGTGGCGTGAGATTTTTAAAGATGTGAATCATCACGGGGTGTACCACAGCGGTGAAGTGGTGGGGTTAGGCAATTTGGTGTGTGAGAACTGCCATCACCATATTGCATTCTACACACCGGAGGTTTTGCCACTCTGTCCGAAATGCTCGCATGACTTGTTCCATCGCCAGCCGTTTCAACCGTAGGGCTTTCTAGAGAGACAAAGCGTGCCTTGCGGCACGCTTCGACTAGTATTAATGCAGGATTTTCGCCAGGAAGTCTTTAGCGCGTTCGGACTGTGGGTTATTGAAGAAATCATCCTTGCGGGTGTCTTCAACGATTTTTCCCTCATCCATAAAGATCACGCGGTGCGCCACTTTACGGGCAAAGCCCATTTCATGGGTGACGACCATCATGGTCATGCCTTCCTGCGCCAATTCAACCATAACGTCCAAGACTTCGTTGATCATCTCTGGGTCAAGCGCGGATGTCGGCTCATCAAATAGCATCGCGATAGGATCCATGCACAGCGCGCGGGCGATGGCGACACGCTGCTGCTGACCACCGGAAAGTTGCCCCGGATATTTGTTAGCGTGTGCCGCCAGCCCAACGCGTTCCAACAGCTTCTGCGCTTTGGCTTTAGCATCTTCACGCTTACGTTTCAGCACTTTTACCTGCGCGAGCGTTAGGTTCTCGATAATCGACAGATGCGGGAACAGTTCAAAGTGCTGGAACACCATCCCGACTTTGGAACGTAGCTGAGCCAGATTGGTTTTTTTATCGTTAACGGCAGTCCCGTTGACGGTAATTTCACCTTGTTGGATCGGTTCCAGGCCATTTACGGTTTTGATCAGGGTTGATTTGCCGGAGCCTGAAGGCCCACAGACGACCACGACTTCGCCTTTTTTTACTTCTGTGGAGCAGTCGGCTAGCACCTGAAATTGGCCGTACCATTTAGAAACATTTTTCAGGGAAATCATCAAACCGTCCTTTTTTTCAGGTAACTGACCAGCATTGAGGCTGAAATGCTGAAGATAAAATAAATGAACCCGGCAAACAGGATCATTTCAACTTGTGTTCCATCACGCTCACCGATCGTTGAGGCGGTACGGAAGAAATCTGCGAGGCTGAGCACGTACACCAACGACGTATCCTGAAACAGGACAATCCCTTGTGTCAGCAGCAATGGCACCATGGCGCGGAATGCCTGTGGCAGAATAACCAGCTTCATGGATTGCCACTGCGTCATGCCTAAGGCGAGCGCTGCGGAGGATTGGCCGCGCGATATGCTGAGGATGCCTGCTCGAATAATTTCAGAATAATAGGCTGCCTCGAACAGCGAGAAGGCTACCATAGCTGAAATCAGTCGAATATCGGTTTTCGGCGATAGCCCAAGCACATTTTGTAATAAGCTAGGAACCACCAGATAGAACCATAGCAGCACCATAACAAGTGGGACGGAGCGGAACAGGTTCACATACAGTTTGGCGAACCAACTGATGGGCTTGATCGGCGACAGACGCATGACCGCCAGAATCGTGCCCCACACAATCCCGAATACCACCGCCGTCAGCGTAATTTTGAGTGTAACGACCATTCCCTGGATCAGGTACGGCATGCTTGGCCCAATTGAGCTCCAGTCAAATTCATACATGATTTATTTGCTCCCCATATTGCCCGGCAAACGGGTTTTTCGCTCAACGACCTGCATAATCAACATAATGATGGCATTGATGCCAACGTACGCCAGCGTGATGGCTGTGAAGGATTCATACGCGTGGGCGGAATAGTCCAATAGTTTCCCCGCCTGTGCGGCCATATCCACCAGACCAATCGTAGAAGCGATGGCTGAGTTTTTGACCAGGTTCAGCATTTCCGACGTCAACGGTGGAACAATCACGCGGTATGCATTCGGCAGTAATACATAGCGATAAGTTTGTGGCAGCGTCAGGCCCATTGCCAGCCCAGCGGCTTTTTGCCCGCGCGGTAGCGATTGAATCCCCGCACGCACCTGCTCACAAACGCGCGCTGCGGTGAAGAGCCCCAGACAAATCATTGATGACAGGAAGAACTGAATATTTGGGTCTAGCTCGGCTTTAAACCACATGCCGATGCTGGCAGGAAGCAGTTCGGGAACGACCAGATACCAGGTAAAGAACTGGACAATCAGCGGAACGTTACGAAATAGCTCGACGTAGCAGGTACCAATGCCCGCAATAAAACGGTTCGGGACGGTACGTAAGATGCCAAATAAAGAGCCAACGATAAAGGCGATAATCCAGGCGCAGATAGACAATGTGACGGTGACTTGCAGACCGGACAAAATCCACCCGAGGTAGGTTGTGTTGCCGAAAGGGGCGGCTTGTAGAAATATGCCCCAGTTCCAATCTATAGACATAACGAACTCCGGTAAAAAAAGGGTAGCGAAGCTACCCTGAAGATTGATGAGCGGCCATATCCCCGTTCTGTTTCAAACTACAGGCGTATTGTTTGTTTTCCTGTTTATCGAAATTTCTTGGGGCAACATGTGATGGGGAACGACCATCACATGCCTGTCTGTCCTGCCACGAATCAGCAATCAGAGGGCAGGTGACTCTGCCCTTATTCTCATTATTAATTAGTTTAGCGCTTTGTCATTTGGCGCTTTGAACAAGGCCTTCATTTCATCTGACAGTTCAAAGTTCAGGTTAAGATCTTTTGGTGGAATAGGCTGTTTAAACCAGCGATCGAACCATTTTTCAGCTTCACCTGAGGTCTGAACTTCAGCGATGGTGTCATCAACCAGTTTCTTGAATTGCGGGTCGTCTTTACGCAGCATACAGCCGTAGGCTTCTTCCGACTGCGCTTTGCCGACGATGTCCCACTGATCGGCACTTTTCGCTTTCGCACGTTCGCCAGCCAGCAGAGCATCATCCATCATAAAGGCCACAGCACGGCCGCTTTCCAGCGTACGGAAGGAGTCACCGTGGTCTTTCGCGCTGATGATGCGCATTTTCATCTGTTTTTCTTCATTCAGCTTATTCAGCAGAACTTCAGAGGTGGTACCGGAGGTGACGACAACCGTTTTACCCGCCAGATCCGGGAAGTCTTTTATGCCGGAGTCTTTTTTGGTTAACAGGCGCGTACCGACCACGAAAATGGTGTTGGAGAATGCGGCTTGTTTCTGGCGTTCCAGGTTATTGGTCGTTGAACCACATTCAAAATCGAATGTACCGTTCTGCAACAGAGGGATACGGTTCTGAGAAGTGATAGGGAGTAGCTTGACCTGCAGGTTAGGCGCATCCAGTTTTTTCTTAACCGCTTCGACAATTTTGTCAGAGTAGGCCTGAGAGTAACCGACCACTTTTTGCGTGTTGTCATAGTAAGAAAAAGGCACGGACGACTCACGGTGTCCAATGACGATCACGCCATTATCTTTGACCTTCTTCAGGGTACCGGTCAGGTCTTCAGCCTGAGCTACGCTGGCGGCAGTGCCAAGCAGAAGCAGTGATAATGCCAGTTTACGCATTTGCATGTTCTAACTCCTTTGCTGTCGTTGCAGTGCAATAGTTATAGCGCTGTCATGAATAACCGTATGGTTAATGTGCAAGTTATCTTCGTCTTCACGTTAAACAGCGTATCGCTGCATCACTCATAACGCTTTGCGACTTCTCTGTGATAACGCTGCACCGTTAAAGCGCGAAGTTACTGTCTCTACAGTTAAAAAGTAGCTGATTGTAAATAGATTGAAATGGAAATGTTTGTTTTTTGCGATATCCGCCGCACCAAATAGCTGCAATGTCAGTGTGTGGCACCAATTTGGTGCGTCACTTGCTCCAATAGAGGGCCTGAAGCCGACGCAATATCCAAAAAAATACAGAAACAACCTTTTACAGGGTAATAGCAGGCAAATACCGTGCCATAAATAAAAAAGGCATGCAAAAGCATGCCCTTAGGGAAGCGAGAAGGGAGTGGTTATCGGCGACGCAAACCGGAGAAAACGATAACGAGGCCGCCAAGAAGCGTAATGATCCAGAGTGGCCAGGAACCGAAGCGTGCATAAGGCGTGAGTCCGGTTGCTGGCACAACCTGTGTATCCAGTACCGCACGGGTAAACTGTGGCAGACTGGCGCTGACATTGCCATCTGGCGCGATCACCGCGGTGACACCGTTGTTGGTACTACGAACCAGAGGACGCCCTAATTCCAGCGCACGCATGCGTGCCATCTGAAAATGCTGCCACGGCCCGATCGAATGACCAAACCAGGCATCGTTCGAGATAGTCAGCAACATATCGGTGTCTGGCAGGAAGTTATCCCGCAGCTGTTGGCCTAAAATTATCTCATAACAAATGGCGGCATTAAATTTAAAGCCATGAACTGAAAGCTGAGGCTGAACGTAGTCTCCCCGACTGAACGACGACATCGGGAGATCGAAGAACGGTGCCAGCGGGCGTAACAGCGTTTCCAGCGGGACAAACTCGCCAAAAGGCACCAGATGGTTTTTGTTGTAACGGTTCGTTGTCGGGTAGTGATACGGTTCTTTATCGCCCAAAACGATAACGGAGTTGTAAAAATCGGTTTTGTTACCCTCACGTCGGATATCGACAATACCCGTAATCAGGCTGCTATTGCGGCTGCGCAGAATATCGTCAATCTGCTTCAGATAAGCCCCCTGACGGCTTTCAATATCAGGAATAGCGGTTTCCGGCCAGATCACGATAGGCGCTTTTTCCATGTAGGGCAGGCTGTTATCCAGATAGAGCCGCAGCGTGTTCAGCAGCTCATCCTGTTCCCATTTCACGGCCTGAGGGATATTACCCTGTACCAGTGCGACATTGACGGCGCGTTCAGGTTGAGAGGTGTACCACTGCACGTTGCGCAGCGGCCAGGATAAAACGAAAACACCGATAGCAATGGCTGCCGGGGCGACGTTACGTTGATTGATGGCATAAACGAGCAGCCCGCTGAGGCTCATCAACAGGAAGGTAATGGTGTCGATGCCCAAAATGGGGGCAATACCTTTTAGCGGTCCGTCAATTTGGCTGTAGCCGAATTGCAGCCACGGAAAGCCCGTCAGCACCCAGCCGCGTAAAAATTCGGTTAATTGCCAAAGCACGGGGGCGGCCAGTGCCAGACGCCACAGCGTTGTCTTCGGACTGAGGCGTGAGAGCAGGGCAGCAAACAGTAGCGGATAGAGCGATAAATAGGCCGCGAGCAGGATGACCAGTGCAATGTTTACAGGGCCCGGCATCCCACCAAATTGCGCGATACTGACGTAAACCCAGTTAATACCGTTGCCAAATAGGCCGAACCCCCAGCAAAAGCCTATCCAGGCTGACTGGCGGCTAGTACGGTTTAGTGTCAGCGCCTGTAGGCCCATCAGCGAGATAATCGCCGCGGGCCAGAAATCAAAGGGAGAAAATGCCAGTGTGCCACAGGCACCAAATAAGAGCGCCAGCAGGGCTTTGACCTGCTGGCGTTGTAGAAAAGAAGCGACAACCGTTGCCAAATTATTCTTCCAATTTTGGTTGAGGGGCATCGTCAGGGATTCTGACATGAACCTGAATAATACGGCGGCTGTCCGCCATCGCAACCTTAAACAGGTAACCTTCTATGTCGATGGTTTCGCCTCGGGCAGGGAGGTGCCCAAAAGACTGCATAACCAAGCCGCCAATGGTGTCGACTTCGTCATCGCTGAACCGTGTACCGAAAGCCTCATTGAAATCTTCGATATCGGTTAACGCACGCACGGTGTAGGTCTGGCGATTAAGCTGACGAATATCTCTGTCTTCTTCATCATCGTATTCGTCTTCAATTTCACCGACAATCAGCTCAAGAATATCTTCAATCGTGACCAGGCCGGAGACGCCACCAAATTCATCGATGACAATCGCCATGTGATAGCGCAGCGAGCGGAATTCGTTCAGCATTCTATCAACGCGTTTACTTTCCGGCACCACAACAGCGGAACGCAGAACTTTATCCATACTGAAAGGCTCGGAATCACTGCGCATAAACGGCAGCAAATCCTTGGCCATCAGGATGCCTTCAATGTGGTCTTTATCTTCGCTAATAACGGGGAAACGGGAATGGGCGGATTCGATAATCACGTCCAGACACTCTTCCAGCGTTTGATCGCGCTTGAGCGTAATCATCTGCGAGCGAGGGATCATGATGTCGCGTACACGCTGGTCGGCGATATCCATGACGCCTTCGAGCATATCGCGTGTTTCAGGATCGATCAGATCATTCTGTTCGGAATCACGAATCAGAGTGAGTAAACCGTTACGATCTTTTGGCTCGCCGTGAAAAAGCTGATTAAGAATAAGAGAAAAGAAGCCCTTTTTGGGACTGGGTGCATCGCTGTTTTGAGAATGGTCGTCGCTCATGCGTTTTAATTAACATCACTCGTGTTAAAGGATTATTGCCAGCAACTGGAAGCGGCACAGTCGCTGATGTGTGAAGATATAAATGCCCGACATCTTCCCGATACCGGGCTGGATAAAATGTATTTCTATTTATTCGGTGAGACCATCTTTTTCTGCAAGGTAAGGATCGGCATAGCCCATACTTTGCATAATCTCGGTTTCCAGCGCTTCCATTTCTTCGGCTTCGCTGTCTTCGATATGGTCATACCCTAGCAGATGCAGGCTACCATGGACAACCATATGCGCCCAGTGCTCTTCTACGGTTTTTTCCTGCTCTACGGCTTCTTGCTCGACAACCTGACGGCAGATGATTAAATCGCCAAGCAGAGGAAGTTCGACCTCAGGCGGAGCCTCAAAAGGGAACGACAGCACGTTGGTCGGCTTGTCTTTCCCGCGATAGGTGTTATTCAGGTCGCGGCTTTCAGCCTCATCCACGATACGGATGGTGACTTCAGAGACTTCCTGAAACTGTGGCAGAACGCCTTCCAGCCAACGCTGAAAGTCTTTCTCTTCCGGTAGCCCCTGTGCTTGCTCGCTGGCGATTTGTAAATCGAGAATCACCTGACTCATTTTTGCTCCTGATCTGATGCCGCAGCCTGCGCTTCGCGCTTACGCTGCTCTGCTAAGGCGTCTTTACGTTTCTGCTCGGCATTTTCCCACGCTTCATAGGCATTCACAATCCGCGCGACCACAGGATGGCGCACCACGTCTTCGCTGTGGAAAAAGTTAAAGCTGATCTCTTCCACATCGGCCAGCACTTCAATGGCGTGGCGTAAGCCGGATTTCAAATTCTTCGGCAGATCGATCTGCGTGACGTCACCGGTGATGACGGCTTTTGAGTTGAACCCGATACGCGTCAGGAACATTTTCATCTGTTCGATGGTGGTGTTCTGGCTTTCATCGAGGATGATAAAAGCATCGTTCAGCGTTCGGCCACGCATGTAAGCCAGTGGCGCGACTTCAATGACGTTACGTTCGATGAGCTTCTCGACACGCTCAAAGCCCAGCATTTCAAACAGGGCATCATAAAGTGGACGCAGGTAGGGATCGACTTTCTGGCTTAGATCGCCAGGCAAGAAGCCCAGTTTCTCACCGGCTTCGACCGCGGGGCGCGTTAGCAGGATACGGCGAATATCCTGACGTTCCAATGCATCCACGGCGGCAGCGACGGCTAAGTAGGTTTTCCCCGTGCCTGCCGGACCAACGCCGAATGTGATGTCGTGATCGAGGATATTGGCGACATACTGCGCCTGATTTGGCGTACGAGGCTTGATTACGCCGCGCTTGGTGCGGATATTGACCACTTTGCCATGGTCAGGAACGTGTTCCGCAGACTGCTCCAGCACGCGGGATTCTTTAATCGCAAGGTGAATTTGCTCAGGATCGATATCACCAATGACGCCACGTACCGGGGCGGTATCGACATACAGACGTTGCAGAATATCAGAGGCAGCTTGCGTCAGCAGGTGTTTGCCGACCAGTTTAAACTGATTATCCCGTCGATTGATCTCGATGCCTAAACGACGCTCTAACTGCTTAATATTGTCATCAAATGGACCGCAAAGGCTGAGCAGGCGTTGGTTATCTACGGGTTCAAGGGCAATCTCTTTTGTCGTTACGTTCAAATTATTCCTCTTGAGCGTTGCTGTGCTGGCGCTATTCTTCCCGCACAAAATGAACAGTTGTTAGGTGGCCTGATGTGTCCGCCCTATGAATGAATTATTCATCGTGAATGCCTGATGGTGCAAGTCACAATAATGATATTGGGATGCCGCCTCGCAAAAGCAAATGTAAGCGCCATGAAATTGAAACAGATGATGAAGAGGATCTGTCGCAAGAAAACGCCGGCGCGTTTTTAACGCTGTAAAGCTTGTCCGCAAGGATGTCGGTCATAAAAAATGGGTGGCAAAGCCACCCATCATCATGCTAAGACGTTGATGACCGTCGATTACGGTTGGTAGAACCCGACGCCGATCTCATTCTCTTTGCGGGTACGTGCAATCACGGAAGACGGTGATTCATGTACGCGCAGATCCATTTGATCTTCGGTACGTACTACGATGCCGCGCAGCGAGTTGGTATAAACATCAATGATTTCCACATCGACGAATTTACCGATCATATCCGGCGTGCCTTCGAAGTTAACGACGCGGTTGTTTTCCGTACGGCCAGACAGTTCCATCACGTTCTTACGCGAGGTGCCTTCTACCAGAATACGCTGGACGGTGCCCAACATAAGGCGACTAAAGCGCATCGCCTGCTGGGTGATACGTTCTTGCAGAAGGTACAAACGCTGCTTTTTCTCTTCTTCCGGCACGTCATCAACCATATCCGCTGCTGGAGTTCCCGGACGGGCGGAATAGACAAAGCTGTAGCTCATATCGAAATTTACATCGGCAATCAGCTTCATCGTTTGTTCAAAGTCAGCCTGCGTTTCGCCTGGGAAACCGACGATAAAGTCAGAACTGATCAGAATACCCGGACGCGCGTTGTGTAGCTTGCGGATGATCGCTTTGTATTCCAGCGCGGTATGGCGGCGTTTCATCATCGTCAGCACGCGATCAGAGCCGCTTTGTACTGGCAAATGCAGGAAGCTGACCAGTTCCGGCGTGTCTTCATAGACGCTGATGATATCGTCTGTGAATTCAATGGGATGGCTGGTGGTAAAGCGGATGCGGTCGATACCGTCGATGGCGGCGACCAGACGCAGCAGTTCGGCAAAGGAGCAGATTTCACCGTCATAGGTTTCGCCGCGGTAGGCGTTAACGTTTTGTCCCAGAAGGTTGACTTCACGCACGCCTTGCGCGGCCAATTGAGCGATTTCAAACAACACATCATCGCATGGGCGGCTAACTTCTTCGCCTCGGGTATAAGGCACAACGCAGAATGTGCAATATTTATTGCAGCCTTCCATGATCGAGACGAATGCCGTTGGCCCTTCGGCGCGCGGTTCTGGCAGACGGTCAAATTTTTCGATTTCTGGGAAACTGATATCAACGATAGGGCTACGGGTGCCCTGAACGTGGTTAATCATTTCCGGCAGGCGGTGCAAGGTTTGCGGGCCAAAGATAACGTCAACATAGTGCGCACGTTCGCGAATATGCGCGCCTTCCTGTGATGCCACACAGCCGCCGACGCCAATGATCAAATTCGGATTGAGATCTTTCAGCGTTTTCCAGCGGCCAAGTTGATGGAAGACCTTCTCCTGCGCCTTTTCACGGATCGAGCAGGTATTGAGCAGCAGGACATCGGCTTCTTCAGCGATTTCAGTCAGCTCATAGCCGTGCGTACTTCCCAGTAAATCAGCCATCTTCGATGAATCGTACTCATTCATCTGACAGCCCCAGGTTTTAATAAGCAGTTTTTTTGTCATCGACTTGCCATTACTCAGTGCGGATAAGAAAGATTCCCCTCGCCCGTCATACTTCAAGTTACAGGTGTGTTGGCTTTCTTCACTCACCCCAGTCACTTACTTATGTAAGCTCTTGGGGATTCGTTGCGTCGCCGCCTTCCTGTAACCCGAATTATTTAGGGGGTATTCGGGGCGGTATTGTAATCGTTCGCTGACGTTGTGACCAGCACCGGAAACTGCGCTGATTTGATAACCCCTTACTTTCTATAAAAATGCGGCTTTTCTGAAAAATCACTCGCAAATCCAGTACACTACTTTTATGCACTTTTACCGGCGTGAGTACACCGGAACCAGAGAGGATAAAGCCAATATGCATTACGATGCGATTGTAGTTGGCGGTGGCATGGTCGGCGCGGCTGCGGCGCTTGGGCTGGCACAGCAAGGATTTCAGGTCGCGGTGATTGAGCAGGACATGCCGACGCCGTTTGATGCCGTCAGCCCGCCAGATTTACGGATCTCGGCGATTGGCTACGCGTCGGTTGCGCTGTTGAAAGCACTGGGCGCATGGCAGCGGGTGCAGCAGATGCGCAGCGCGCCTTATCGCCGACTGGAAACCTGGGAATGGGCGAATGCCAGAGTCGTTTTCGATGCTGCTGACATTCACCTGCCTGAGTTGGGTTTTATGGTGGAAAACCGCGTGCTGCAATTGGCACTCTGGGAAAGTTTGCAGGAAGAGGAACGTTGCCAATGTTACTGCCCGGCCACGCCGCAGAACCTGCAGCGCACCGATGAGGGCTGGTGTTTACAGCTTGCCGATGGGCAACAGCTGACGGCTTCGCTGGTGATTGGTGCCGATGGCGCGAACTCTCAGGTTCGCCAGTGGGCGGGGATTGGCATCAGCGGCTGGCAGTATCGTCAGTCTTGTATGTTGATTGGTGTTGAGACTTCGCAACCCCAGCAGGATGTGACCTGGCAGCAGTTCACACCGAGTGGCCCGCGTGCATTTTTGCCGCTGTTTGACCAATGGGGATCGCTGGTGTGGTATGACAGCCCGCTGCGTATTCGTCAGCTTCAGGCGATGCCGCTTACACAGTTGGATAAAGAAATTGCGGCCGCGTTTCCTGAGAGATTGGGCTCGGTCAAGGCATTCTCCGCCGGATCATTCCCGCTGGTCAGGCGTCATGCGCAAACCTATATCAAGCCCGGTTTGGTGCTGCTGGGGGATGCCGCGCATACCATCAATCCGCTGGCGGGGCAGGGGGTTAATCTGGGATATCGTGACGTCGAGGCACTGCTGGATGTGCTCATCAACGCACGTAATGCAGGAGAAGAATGGGCTTCTGAGCGTGTGTTACGCCGCTATCAGTGCCGCCGTATGCCGGATAACCTGATGATGCAAAGCGGGATGGACCTTTTCTATAACGCGTTCAGTAACTCGCTACCGCCGCTGAGCTTTGCCCGCAATATGGCGTTGATGGTGGCACAGCGCGCTGGCGTGTTAAAACAGCGCGCATTGAAGTATGCCATTGGCGTCTGATGAATAATGAGGACGCCGCTCGCTACAGCACTGGCTCTGCGGTGAAGATAATATCGGTGTCCTCATTGGTTGTTGCGGTAAAGCGAACCTTTCCTAGCTGACGCATGCCTTTCCCTGAGGTCTGGCTATCCTGAAGCAGGCCGAACATCATCTCGGTCACCTCAGGGCTTTCGAGATTATTTTCACCTGATGACGTGTTTTCACCCAATAGCGCAGAAAACGCAGCAGTGACGATTTGCAGATTCTGTCTTGTTGCTTCAGGGGATTCTGACGCGGCGTTGAGTATCACGAGTCCATTAAGCTGCTGGCTTTTACTCTCTACCGACCCAATTAGGCCGACGTGCTCATTAAAAATGTGCTGAAAGTCATCGACGGACGTTCCTTTTTCCATATTAATGGTCAATTTGAGAGGAATATTGAGTTTCGTCAGATTGGCATTCATCCGATCAGCGAACGTTTGCGATGACATCTTGAAAGAAGGAACGCTGGCAGCATAAGTTGGGGTGATGAAGCAGAAGAGTAATGCGACGCTGAGTAGCAGCTTGGTTAATTGTGCACGTATGACAGACCATTGTGATTGGCCGATGCCATTCGGCTGTTGCAGCATAACGTGGCTGAAACCATGAATAACAGAGGATGTCGATAAAACCTTCATGCCCGCCCTTTTAGGAAAATCGAATGATTGGTGTGGATATGTTAGCACCAGACTATGTTAATAACAGATCATGTTAATACCATGATCATCTGAATACCATGCATAACAAAACGGGGCGACGTCTTTCGACTGTCGCCCCGTTTCTTTGCTGTTTTACCAGCTTTATTTGGCTGGGGTACGAGGATTCGAACCTCGGAATGCCGGAATCAGAATCCGGTGCCTTACCGCTTGGCGATACCCCAAAAATATGGTGGCTACGACGGGAATCGAACCTGTGACCCCAGCATTATGAGTGCTGTGCTCTAACCAGCTGAGCTACGTAGCCAAATGTACTGCTAATGTTACTTTACTTCAACAACATCTTCTACATCAAGTAGATGGCTGGGGTACCTGGATTCGAACCAGGGAATGCTGGTATCAAAAACCAGTGCCTTACCGCTTGGCGATACCCCAACAGGACAACGAATTTTTTCAGCATAAGTCTTGAAATGGCTGGGGTACCTGGATTCGAACCAGGGAATGCCGGTATCAAAAACCGGTGCCTTACCGCTTGGCGATACCCCAATCACTACAAAACACTAACAAGCTTCGAAAAGCGATGTCAGACCGAGAAGATAATGGTGCGGGAGGCGAGACTTGAACTCGCACACCTTGCGGCGCCAGAACCTAAATCTGGTGCGTCTACCAATTTCGCCACTCCCGCAAAAAGATGGTGGCTACGACGGGAATCGAACCTGTGACCCCAGCATTATGAGTGCTGTGCTCTAACCAGCTGAGCTACGTAGCCATCCTTTCCGCGTCACCTTCATCGGCGTTGCGGGGCGCATTATGCGTAGTTGGCCTAATTGCGTCAACTAGTTTTTTCCCGAAAAGTGCCCTCAATGTATCGTTTGTTTGGGTTGTGAACAGTATGGTGAGAAAAACGCCAAAAAGCACGCATTCCCAGTCAATTAAGCGTACAAAAACGGGCCATGAAAGGCCCGTTGACTGAAAAAATTAAATCGAATTATTTGTAGGCTGACTGGTGTACGCCAACCGCGCGGCCTGATGGATCGTCCAGTTTTTTGAAAGATTCATCCCACTCAATTGCTTTAGCTGATGAACAGGCGACTGACGGACCACCTGGCACGCATTCTGCGGCGCTGGGAACCGGGAACAGCTCTTCAAAGATTTCACGGTACAGATACGCTTCTTTGGATCCTGGCGTGTTGTACGGAAAGCGGAAGCGTGCCGTTTCCAACTGCTGATCGGTAACCTGCTGAGCCGCGACTTCTTTCAACGTGTCGATCCAGCTGTAGCCTACGCCGTCAGAGAACTGCTCTTTCTGGCGCCATGCAACGCTGTGCGGCAGATAGGATTCAAAGCACTCACGCAGGATGTGTTTTTCCATTTTGCCGTTGCCGCACATTTTGTCGCGTGGGTTGATGCGCATGGCAACATCGAGGAAGTTCTTGTCCAGGAACGGCACGCGAGCTTCCACACCCCAGGCAGACATCGCTTTGTTGGCGCGGGCGCAGTCATACTGGTGCAGAGCCAGCAGCTTACGCACGGTTTCTTCATGCAGCTCTTTGGCGTTTGGCGCTTTGTGGAAATAGAGGTAACCGCCAAATACTTCGTCAGAACCTTCGCCAGACAGCACCATCTTGATGCCCATTGCCTTGATTTTACGCGACATCAAGTACATCGGTGTTGAGGCACGAATTGTGGTGACGTCATAAGTTTCGATGTGATAAATCACGTCGCGAATTGCATCCAGCCCTTCCTGCACGGTGAAATGAATTTCGTGGTGCACGGTGCCCAGATGGTCAGCCACTTCCTGCGCCGCTTTCAAATCTGGCGCGCCTTCTAAACCGACGGCGAAGGAGTGCAACTGAGGCCACCAGGCTTCGCTGCGCTCGTTGTCTTCTACGCGACGTGCGGCGTATTTCTTGGTGATTGCGGAGATAACGGAAGAATCCAGGCCGCCGGAGAGCAACACGCCGTAGGGCACGTCAGACATCAGGTGGCTTTTCACTGCTTCTTCCAGCGCATCACGCAACGCTTCTTTATCTGTTTCGTTGTCTTTTACGGCATCGTAGTCAAACCAGTCGCGCTGGTAATATTCGCGGATTTCGCCGTCTTTGCTCCACAGGTAGCTGCCCGCCGGGAATTCTTTGATGGTGCGGCACACCGGCACCAGCGCTTTCATTTCAGAAGCGACGTAGAAGTTACCGTGCTCATCGTAACCCATATACAGCGGGATGATGCCGAGGTGGTCACGGCCAATCAGGTAGGCGTCTTTTTCACTGTCGTACAGCGCAAAGGCGAACATGCCGCGCAGTTCATCCAGGAATTCAGGGCCTTTTTCCTGATACAACGCCAGAATGACTTCGCAGTCGGAACCAGTCTGGAATGCGTAACGGTCACCGTATTGCTGACGCAATGCCTGATGGTTATAAATTTCACCGTTAACGGCCAGAATGTGGGTGCGCTCAGCGTTGTAAAGCGGCTGTGCGCCCGTGTTGACGTCAACGATAGACAGACGTTCATGAGCCAGAATCGCTTTGTCGCTGGCATAAACGCCGGACCAGTCTGGCCCGCGGTGACGCATTAAACGAGACAACTCCAACGCTTTCTTACGCAGTTCAATAGGATCGCTTTTCAGATCAAGCACACCAAAAATAGAACACATACATGACTCCCAGTAATGACAGATTCGAACTCAGTGCCATTGATTTAGCATCAAAGCGCCATAGGAATTCAATATTATTTAATGAAAAAAGCCATTGATGTGGTGTTTCGTTAATTTATTCGGTCTTTTGGTGTGAATTATTCAAATTCATGAAGGGGAAAGGCCGGATTTTTAGTGATTACATAATCCGGCCAGAACGGGAATCAGGCATTTTCGAGCAATTGTTGTAGCAACACGCCATTTAGCATCGCCCGTTTGACCAAGGCAAACGCGCTGATAGCGGAAAGATGGTTGAGACTGGAGGTCTCAATCGGCAGGTTATGACGAAATTCTTTCAGCACCTGCGTGTTGATACAGCGTTGAATTGCAGGAAGCAGCGTTTTTTCTGCTTCGGTAATTTCACCAGCAATCACAACTTTCTGAGGATTGAACAGGTTGATTGCGATGGAAAGCGCTTTACCGAGGTTGATTCCTGCCTGTTCGATCACCTCGCGGGCGAGGGCATCTCCCCGATTTGCCGCTTTGCAAATGGCGGAAATCGTTACGTTATCTGTAGAAAGCTTGCTGGGGTAACCTTGACGCAGCAGGTGCTGCACCCGCTGTTCAATGGCGGCGTTGGCCACGACGGTTTCCAGACAGCCGAAATTGCCGCAGTGGCAGCGATCGCCGAGTGGATCGATCTGAATATGGCCGATCTCGCCCACGTTGCCGTTGCTGCCGAGAAAAATTTGCCCGTTGACGAGAATACCCGCACCCGTACCGCGATAGACACGTACCAGAATAGAATCCAGCGAGTCGTGGGTGGCACCGAAATAGTGTTCTGCCAACGCCAGGCTGCGAATGTCATGACCGACAAAGCTGGTAACGTTGAACTGGCGTTGCAGATTTTCGACCAGTTTCCAGTTATTCACGCTGATGTGTGGCATATAGCGAACAATGCCCGCGACGGGATCAACCAGCCCCGGCAGCACAACGGAGATTGCAATGAGTTCGCGAATGCGGCGCTGGTGGCTGGCGATAAAGCCGACAATCGCCTGAAAAAGCGCGGCTTCCAGCGCTTCCTGCGTTTTCTCTTGCAGGTCGTAATGCGTTTCTTCCAGCGCTTTTCCCTGTAAATCGTACAGTGCAATGGTCGCGTCGTAACGACCGAGGCGGACGGCGATAGAATGGAAAGGGCGGTTTTCGGTGATAATAGAAATGGCGCGTCTGCCGCCGGTAGAAGCCTGCTGATCGACTTCTTTGATGAGCCCGCGTTCCAGAAGCTGACGGGTGATTTTTGTGACGCTGGCAGGCGCAAGTTGGCTCTGTTCTGCTATCTGAATGCGTGAGATGGGGCCTTGCTGGTCAATCAGGCGGTAAACCACCGCGCTGTTTAATTGCTTAACCAGATCGACATTCCCTATCTGCGCCTGTCCGCCTGTGGTCATGAAAAAGTTACTCGCTTCTTTAGGTAGAAACGCAGAGATAAATGCGTCGTTTTCGTCAACGTGGAGTAACCCTAGCTCGGTTTACCCCACGTATGTCTGCTTTACCCCAAGACGTTTTTCACTTTATCCCCAAACCGGGTTACCGTTAACAAACGTCTTGAGAATGTGATAATCACGGTCAAAGGCGGTCAGGTTGGCCACTTTACCGCTTTCAATACTGCCTAACTGCTTATCGACGCCGATGGCGCGTGCGGGATAGAGCGTCGCCATTCGAATGGCTTCATCTAGTGCGATACCCGCATGCTCGACGCTATTACGCACGGCTTCGATCATGGTCAGTGCAGAACCGCTCAGCGTGCCGTGCTCATCGACACAAATGCCATCACGGTAGTATATGGTTTTACCAGCAAAAATGAATTGGTCAATATCTGCCCCCGCCGGTGCGGTAGCGTCGGTAACCAGCACCAGCTTATCGCCCTTGATACGTTTACTGTTGCGAATATTGGCCCAGTCAACGTGTCGCCCATCCGCGATAATACCGCAATAGACTTCCGGAGCATCGTAAATCGCGCCGACTAAACCGGGTTCGCGGCCGGTCAGATATGGCATGGCGTTGAACAGGTGAGTTGCGAAACGAATACCGGCGACAAAGCCCTGCTTCGCCTGTTCCCAGGTCGCGTTGGAGTGCCCGGCAGAGACGATAATACCCGCGGCCGTTAGCTGACGGATAACCGACGGTTCGACTTCTTCTGGCGCCAGCGTGACTTTTGTAATGGCGTCTGCGTTAGCGCACAGAAAGTCGACGAGCGCTTGCGTGGGCTGGCGAATAAAGGCGGGGTCATGTGTACCTTTCTTTATCACGTTCAGCCACGGGCCTTCGAGATGCAGCCCCAGCGCCTGATGTTTATTCTGTGCCAGCCACTCTCTCATCACATCGATGCTGTGCTTCATGAACGCATCGCTGGAGGTAATCAGCGTAGGTAAAAAGCTGGTGCAGCCTGAACGCTGGTTTGCTTGCTGCATGATCTCCAATGTTTTGACGGAGATCGTATCCAGCGAGTCGTTGAACTGCACGCCGCCGCAGCCGTTCAACTGGAGATCGATAAACCCCGGTGCGAGGAACGCACCGTGCAGGTCGTGTTGTTCAATGCCAGGAGGGAGCTCGGCAAGTGGGCAGACTCGCTCGATCAGCCCATCGGCAATCACGACAGCGTGATTGTCCAGAATCTGATGGCCGGTGAAAATCCGGCTGTGGGTTAACGCGTACATCATCGACTCCCGCGATCGGTTAGAGGTTCTTCATACTTTCCGTTTCTAACTCACGGAAATATTTAACAGTTTTTACCTTCAGCTCCATCGTGGAAGGTTCATCGCACACCATGATGGCTTTGGCATGAAGCTGCAAACAGCTGATGGTCCACATATGGTTGACGTTGCCTTCTACCGCAGCCTGTAGTGCCATCGCCTTGTTGCGCCCGGTCACCAGAATCATCACTTCTTCGGCATCCAGTAACGTACCAACGCCAACGGTCAGCGCAAATTTAGGTACCAGACTGACGTCCCCGCCGAAAAAACGGGAATTGGCGATACGGGTTTCTTCCGTCAACGTTTTAATGCGGGTGCGGGAAGCCAGAGAGGAGGCGGGCTCATTGAAAGCGATATGTCCATCATTGCCCACGCCACCCATGAAAAGATGAATTTTTCCGTAGGACTTTATTTTCTCTTCATAGCGGCGACATTCTGCTGTGGTGTCTTCTGCGTTGCCGTTCAACAGGTTAATGTTTTCACGCGGAATATCAACGTGATTGAAGAAATTCTGATGCATGAAGGTATGATAGCTTTCCGGATGATCGGTCGGCAGGCCGACATATTCATCCATATTGAAGGTCACAACGTGTTTGAAGCTCACCAGACCCGCCTGATGCATAGCGACCAGTGATTTGTAGGCCTCCAGCGGTGAGCTGCCAGTTGGTAGCCCAAGGATAAAAGGGCGCTCTGCGCTGGGCTTGAAAGCGTTAATTTTCTCAACAATGTGGCGGGCGGCCCATTTTCCGACGTCGGCGGCGGTGGTTAAAGGTATGAGTCTCATCGGCGCTCTCCTGATTTTTTAGTGGAATTAAATACGTTATTGTGCAAATCGCGCCAGCTACGCGTTTTGTCTATGCATTAAAATTAGTCTACTCCGTTTTTTTTAATCTTGAAATAAGTTGGGATTTTATTCAGGTATAAACTTTTAATATGCAGTTTTTTGGTGATTTTTATCACATAATTAAGGGGTTTAATTTGTGTGGCGAATTATTTTTCTTACACTTCCCCTAAGAACTACCGCTGGCTATGTTTTTTCGACATTGAAGCTTTACGACAATGAAGTTTTCGACAGCGACGTTCTTCGGCAGTGAAATTTATTGGCAGGTTTGTTTGCCCCACAACATTTCATTACCTCGCAAAGGTAAGAGAGGGAAAAGTGAGTACTCTGAGCTATTTACAAAAAGTCGGTCGGGCATTGATGGTGCCTGTCGCGACGCTGCCTGCTGCCGCCATCCTGATGGGGATAGGTTACTGGATTGATCCGGTTGGCTGGGGAAGCGAGAATGCGTTGGCGGCACTCCTCATCAAATCAGGTGAGGCGATTATCGGGCATATGGCGGTGTTGTTTGCTGTCGGTGTCGCTTATGGCATGTCGAAAGATAAAGATGGTGCGGCGGCATTGACTGGCTTTGTCGGCTATCTGGTGCTGACCACGTTGTGTTCACCGGCCGTTGTCGCTATGATCCAACGGATCCCTGTTGAACAGGTGCCCGCTGCGTTTGGCAAGATTGAAAACCAGTTCATCGGGATTCTGGTTGGTGTGATGTCGGCCGAACTGTATAACCGCTTTAGTCAGGTTGAACTGCCTAAGGCGCTGTCGTTCTTCAGCGGACGCCGCCTGGTCCCGATTCTGGTTTCTTTCCTGATGATTCTGGTGGCGTTCATTTTAATGTACGTCTGGCCGGTGATTTACAATGCGCTGGTATCGTTCGGCGAATACATTCAGCAGTTGGGTTCGGCTGGCGCTGGGGTTTATGCCTTCTTTAACCGCTTGCTGATTCCTGTTGGATTGCACCATGCGCTGAATTCTGTGTTCTGGTTTGATGTCGCGGGTATCAACGATATTCCTAACTTCCTGGCTGGCCAACAGTCTATCGACTCTGGTAAAGCCGTCGTGGGGATCACCGGACGTTATCAAGCGGGCTTCTTCCCGATTATGATGTTCGGCCTGCCGGGAGCGGCGCTGGCGATTTATCACTGTGCGCGTCCTGAAAACAAAAGCAAAGTGGCCGGGATTATGCTGGCGGCGGCATTTGCCTCCTTCTTTACCGGGATTACCGAGCCGCTGGAGTTCTCCTTCATGTTTGTGGCGCCGGTGCTGTATTTCCTGCATGCGCTGCTGACTGGTTTTTCCGTCTTTATCGCGGCCAGTATGCATTGGATTGCCGGATTTGGTTTCAGTGCCGGTCTGGTGGACATGGTGCTGTCCTCACGTAACCCGCTAGCCACCCAGTGGTACATGCTGCTTGCTCAGGGGCTGGCATTCTTCGTCATTTACTATGTGGTGTTCCGTTTTACCATTATGCGCTTCAATCTGTTAACGCCGGGCCGTGAACTGGCTGTAAGTGGTAGCGAAGCTGATGGATATGACGTGAGTACCGCAGCCGCGAGCGAGAAATCAGGCGATGCAGCGGCATTGGCGCGGGGTTACTTGCAGGCACTGGGCGGCAAAGCCAACCTGATCGGCATTGATGCCTGTATCACACGCCTGCGTTTGAATGTGGCTGATTCCTCTCTGGTTGATGATGCACAGGCGAAGCGTCTAGGTGCGGCGGGCGTGATTCGTCTGAATAAGCAAAGCGTACAGATTGTCGTGGGCACACAGGCTGAATCGATAGCGACCGCACTGAAAGCGGAGCATAGCAAGGCGTAACATAACGGCGCTATGCTGATGAAATTGATAGGGTGAGATAGCAATCTCGCCCTTTTTTTTCGTTATGAATAATTAAATGAAACTAACGGTTGTTTCCCAGCGTAGCTTGTTGGATCATTGTCGGTTATACGTCGTTTTAGCATTGAGGAAGGAAGAATGAGTGAGGCTGAAGCCCGCCCAACCAACTTTATCCGTCAGATTATCGATGAAGATCTGGCGTCCGGTAAGCATGACCATATTCAGACGCGTTTCCCGCCAGAGCCGAACGGCTATCTGCATATTGGGCATGCAAAATCTATTTGCCTGAATTTTGGTATCGCGCGTGACTATCAGGGGCAATGCAACCTACGTTTTGACGACACCAACCCGGTAAAAGAAGATATCGAATACGTTGAGTCGATTAAACGTGACGTCGAGTGGCTGGGCTTTTCATGGAGCGGCGACGTTCGCTATTCTTCTGATTATTTCGATCAACTGCATGCGTATGCGGTTGAGCTGATCGGTAAAGGGCTGGCTTACGTTGATGAACTGACGCCCGAGCAGATCCGTGAATACCGTGGTACGCTGACGGCACCGGGAAAAAACAGCCCTTACCGCGATCGTACCGTGCAGGAAAATCTGGCGCTGTTTGAGAAAATGCGTAACGGTGGATTTGCGGAAGGTACGGCCTGCCTGCGTGCAAAAATCGATATGGCATCGTCCTTTATCGTGATGCGCGATCCGGTGCTGTATCGTATTAAATTTGCCGATCACCACCAGACGGGCAACAAGTGGTGCATCTACCCGATGTATGACTTTACCCACTGCATTTCCGATGCGCTGGAAGGAATCACGCATTCACTGTGTACGCTGGAATTCCAGGATAACCGTCGCCTGTACGACTGGGTGTTGGATAACATCACTATTCCTTGCCATCCGCGTCAGTACGAGTTCTCTCGCCTCAATCTCGAATACGCGATTATGTCCAAGCGTAAGCTGAATCAGTTGGTTACGGAAAACGTCGTTGAAGGATGGGATGACCCACGCATGCCTACCATTTCTGGCCTGCGTCGTCGTGGTTACAGTGCGTCTTCTATCCGTGAGTTCTGTGTGCGCATCGGCGTGACGAAGCAGGATAACAACGTGGAAATGGCTGCGCTTGAATCCTGTATCCGCGACGATCTGAATGATAATGCCCCGCGTGCGATGGCGGTGCTGGATCCGGTCAAAGTGGTGATCGAGAATCTGCCAGCCGGGCACGAAGAATTTGTCGCGATGCCAAACCATCCGAACAAACCGGAAATGGGTTCACGTCAGGTCGCATTCAGCCGTGAGGTTTATATCGATCGCGCGGACTTCCGTGAAGAAGCCAACAAACAGTACAAGCGCTTGGTGCTGGGTAAAGAAGTGCGTCTGCGTAATGCCTATGTGATCAAAGCCGATCGCATTGAAAAAGATGAGCAGGGCACCATCACCACGATTTACTGTCGCTATGATGCGGAAACGCTGAGCAAAGATCCGGCTGATGGTCGTAAAGTGAAAGGCGTGATTCACTGGGTTTCTGCGGCACACGCGGTACCAGCTGAATTCCGCTTGTACGATCGCTTGTTCAGTGTGGCAAACCCTGGCGCGGCGGAAGACTTCCTGTCGACGATTAATCCAGACTCACTGAAAATTACGCAAGGTTTTGTGGAAGCAAGCCTGGCGCAGGCGGAAGCAGAGAAAGCGTATCAGTTTGAGCGTGAAGGTTATTTCTGTGCCGACCGTGTTTACTCCAGTGCGGAACATCTGGTGTTTAACCGTACGGTTGGACTGCGTGATACCTGGGTAGGCTAACGCCTCCGGTAAGAAGACAAAAATAAAACCGCCTCGGCGGTTTTATTTTTTTATGCGGTCGATTTATCGTGTTGATTCGTGCAGGGTTTCATCCTCGCGGCAATCCCCTTCACTGCAATGCCCGTAGAGATACAAACTGTGGTTGGTCAGTTTAATGCCGTGTCTTTCTGCGATCTCGCGTTGGCGTGCTTCGATAGATTCATCGCGGAATTCAATGACTTTGCCACAGTCGAGGCAAATTAAGTGATCGTGATGATGCTGTTGTGTCAGTTCGAAGACGGATTTACCCCCTTCGAAGTTATGACGAGTGACGATGCCCGCATCATCAAACTGGTTGAGTACGCGATAGACGGTAGCAAGACCAATCTCTTCGCCCATATCAATCAATCTCTTATATAAATCTTCCGCACTGACGTGGTGACAGACCGGATCCTGTAACACTTCCAGAATTTTCAGTCTTGGAAGCGTGACTTTCAGGCCGGCCTTCTTTAATGCGATATTGTTGTCAGTCATGCGGGTTTAGTCCTGTTGCTTGCTTATCAATGGAGGCTGCCTAGCCTATGACATCGGTCGGCGCAAAAAATGTAATAGCGTCCCAATTATAGAACCGCACATACAAAATGAAAACAAGGGAATGTTAACAATATTGTCCCCATTCATATTACTGGTATACAACGCAATCCGTTGTTGATGAATAAAGAAATGGTGAAGTACGTATAAAACCGATGGGATTATTGTACAGGTTTACGGATAGAAGTTAAAAAAATGTATCAATTATTATGAAAGGTTTTACCTATCAATGTTATTTTGGCTCTGATAGGAGCTATCAGAGCCAACGCGTCTTAGCCAACCAGCTCTTTCAGGTTCAGTTCATCGCTGATCTGTTTTACCCACGCGGTTACGCGCTCGCTGGTCAGTTCAGGCTGACGGTCTTCATCAATAGCCAGGCCGATGAAGTGATTGTCGTCGGCGAGTCCTTTAGAGGCTTCAAAGTAATAGCCTTCTGTTGGCCAGTGGCCGACAATCGTCGCACCGCGAGGCTCAATAATGTCACGAATAGTACCCATGGCATCGCAGAAGTATTCTGCATAGTCTTCCTGATCGCCACAGCCAAATAGAGCAACCAGTTTTCCTGTGAAATCAATCTCTTCCAGTGAAGGGAAAAAGTCATCCCAATCGCACTGAGCTTCACCGTAATACCAGGTTGGAATACCCAGCAGCAGAATATCGAAACCTTCGAGGTCTTCTTTGCTGCTTTTGGCGATGTCATGAACATCAGCAACGTTGGTGCCTAACTGTTGTTGGATCGTTTTGGCGATGTTTTCAGTATTACCAGTGTCACTGCCAAAGAATATTCCGATGAGTGCCATGAATTGAATAACCTCTTGATTCCTAATGGTATGGTGTAATGTTTCACCCACTTATCTGTTAATAATAACAGACACTCACATCAGGAGAAACTCGTATCGGTAAGGAGGCGTAAATCAAGAACGTATGAAATGCGGAGGGCAGTAAAAGAAATGAAGCGTATCTCTGCGGAGGCTAAATTCCACACAGTGAATAGGGATTATGTTGTCGTCTGGGACTAAATGCACATATCCTTAATGTATTTATGGATATTTATTATAACAACGTTTCATTTTTTATGAATGTGCTTTTTATTTTAAAAACTAATTTCGGTTGTAATTAAAAAATAGGCTTCTGTTTGTAAGAAATAAAAAAACTTTACAGTACGCTACGATGCATGAGTATTAAAATACATATAAAAGATAATGTTTTTATCGGATTGAATACTTATAACATTTATCGTGAATATTCCCAATAAATTAAAACAAGAATTATAACCATTTACAGATGAGGTGATGAAAATACAAGAATGGTTTTTATCATATTGATTTTAAATGGATAAATTAAGATTTCAGCGTAAGCGGCCTTGCCGACTGATAGCATGTCCATGCTGACGTACATGAGACACGGTCGGCAGCATTTTTGATGGTAACTCTATGATTAAAATACTTATATCTATAAAAATAGGTGGATTCATTCTCAATATAAAAAATTATATTAATAAATATAGCGAGAATGCTAAATATTCTCTGTATTTAGCCGATGATTTAGCGTGGTTTTTTAGTTTTCAACTCGGTGAAATGTGAACGCTAGGGAGAAGTGACTTGTTTCATGGTGTGAATTTTCTGATTCACATCGGTTGATTAGCGATAAAAATATTTTTAACCATTTTCCTGATTTGGAGTGAGCTATGAGACTTATAAAAAATATTGCCATCAGAACTGCTATGCTATGGGTGCTGGGTATTTTTTGTGTTCTTTGGGGCGGCGTATCAATATATACCATGTTCTCTTTTAAAGAGATGACGGCGAGCTCGAAAACTAGCACTTTGCTGGTTCAGAACATGAATTTTATCAACCAGGGCAACGATCAATACTTCCGCATGGTAACCCGTCTGGCGCGCGCTGTTGACGCCCGCCGCAGCGGTGATAATGCCACCGCAGATAAAGAGCAGGCTTCCGCCCTCGTCGCGCTGGATAAACTGAAGTCTGATTTGGTGGCGTTTAATGCTATCGATCATGCGGGTCTGGATGCCACGCTGGTACAGGCCGTCAGTCGTGACTGGAACAATCTGGTGACTCAGGGCGTTGAGCCGCTTTATCAAAAGGCCGTTGCCAACGCGCTGGATGATTACCAAAACCAGGCCAAGAACGTTGTACCGCCGCTGAGTCGTCAGTTTGGTGCGTCTTTATCCGCATTCAGTAAAGCCAGCGCAGAGAAATTCGATGCGGCGGGCGTGCGTTTTGAGCAAATTACTACGATTGGGCAGAACATTTTGCTGAGCGGATTGGTTATCGGTCTTATCATGCTGTTCCTGACCGATCGTTATCTGGTGGTGTGTTTGGTTCGTCCGCTAAATGACTTGCGCGATCACTTTAGCGTGATTGCTTCCGGTCATCTGGGCAAGCCGATTCTGGACTTCGGCAATAACTGTGTCGGTCGCCTGTTCCCACTGCTGCGTGAAATGCAGGGGAGTCTGGCCAGCACGGTTAGCACGATCAGAAACAGCACGGATTCCATCTATCAGGGCGCTTCTGAAATTGCTGCGGGCAACAACGATCTGTCTTCACGTACCGAAGAGCAGGCTTCCGCGCTGGAAGAAACTGCGGCAAGCATGGAGCAATTGACGGCGACGGTGAAACAGAATGCTGAAAACGCCAACCACGCCAGCCAACTGGCATTACAAGCCTCGACAACGGCGAAGAAGGGCGGCGAGATCGTTGAGAACGTGGTGAAAACCATGGCGGAAATCTCCGGCAGCTCAAGAAAAATCGCAGAAATCACCACCGTGATTAACGGCATCGCTTTCCAGACTAACATTCTGGCGTTGAACGCGGCGGTAGAAGCGGCGCGAGCGGGTGAGCAAGGGCGCGGGTTTGCCGTGGTCGCGGGTGAGGTTCGCAGCCTGGCACAGCGCAGTGCGCAGGCGGCGAAAGAGATTGAGGGGCTGATTTCCGAGTCTGTTCGCTGTGTCGATACGGGTTCCAATCTGGTTAACGATGCCGGCGATACCATGCAGGATATCGTCCGTGCAGTCACCAACGTGACGGACATTATGGGCGAAATTGCGTCAGCATCGGAAGAGCAGAGTAAAGGGATTGCGCAGGTTGGTCAGGCTGTGGCGGAAATGGACAGCGTAACGCAGCAAAACGCCGCGTTGGTTGAACAGGCCTCGTCGGCAGCCTTGTCGCTGGAAGAGCAGGCGGCGTTGTTGAATCAGACGGTGTCGCTGTTCCAGTTATCCGATACGCAGCCAGCGTTGAAAGTCGCGGCAAAACCAGTGCAAAAAACGCAGCAGGTAATTGCACCGCGAGCAGGTAAAGCTTTGCCTGCGAGTAATGATAACTGGGAAAAATTCTAAGCGTTGTTTTAATTCGAATGCGAGAGTTGGCTCTCAAATAGAAGTCGAGGCGGCGTCAGAAATGGCGCCGCACAAGATGTGAATATCGTATTACGTCAATCAGGACTGCTGTTCTGCTAACTGCGCCAACAGCATCTCTTCAATCAATTCACTGCGGCTAATATTCCGCTCTTCAGCAAGGCTGTTCAGGATATCAACGGCGTCGCTGTTAATCTTTAATTCAACACGGCGCAAGCCACGAACTTTATCGCGACGTAGCTGATTACGCTTGTTAATTCTTAGTTGTTCGTCACGCGAGAGCGGGTTGGTCTTGGGGCGGCCCGGACGACGCTCGTCTGCGAACAGATCCAGGGTGGTGCGATCCGTTTGTTCTTTTGCCATAAGTAATGATACTGCAAGGTATTCGGACCAAAATACACGGTGCTACCCGTCTTGTTCTACAGATAAAAGCGATACCGATTCTCACCCTGCAACAGAGGTTGCCAGAATGCGGTTTGCTATCGGTGAAACATGTCGGGAAATTATGCGTGCATTTTGATGAAGTGGTTACAATGCTTGTGGCTGAATCAGCCGTCCCTCTACTGCGGGCACAATCATACCCTAGCCGCACTGGCGGCGACAACGGTTAACTGACGCTGTTATCATGAATCCGCCAGTGGCAGTGTCGTCTGGTTAATTCGCGTCCAGAAAACGGTGGATAGCGCGTAAAACCGCATCGGGTTTTTCTGAGTGAACCCAGTGGCCCGCTCCGCTGATGACATGCGCGCGCGCCGCTGGGAACTGACGCAGCAGTGAATCTCGGTAGCAATCGTCCAGATAAGCAGAATCGCCGCCGCGGATGAACAGGATAGGACCTTGCCAGACGGGAACATCCTGCCAGCCAACGATGTTTTCGTACTCATCCCACAACACGGGTACGTTAAAACGCCACTCACCCTGTTGGAAGGATTTCAGCAAAAATTGAATGACACCTTCTTCTTCTATGTGCTGACGCATTAAGGTGGCGGCTTCTGAGCGCGAGGTCAGCCCGGCTTCCGTGACAGCGCGTAGCGCAGCGAAAATGGTGTCGTGCCGGCGTACCTGGTAATCCACCGGTGCGATATCAATCGCGACTAGCTTGTCCAGTCGTTCGGGAATGAGCGCACTGAGCGCCATGGCAACTTTTCCGCCCATTGAATGCCCAATAACGATAGCACGTTCGATGTTCAGTTCATCCAGCAGTGTCAGCACATCTTGCGCCATCGCGGGGTAATTCATTTGCGATGAACGTGGCGACAAACCGTGATTGCGTAAATCGATTTGCAGGATATCGTGCGTGTTTTGCAAATCTCTGCCTAATACGCCAAGGTTATCCAGCGTGCCAAACAGGCCATGAATCAGGACGACAGGGAGTTTATCTGTGGGCTGGTGCGCATTTTGCCAGCGATGATTCAATTTCATGGTGAAGTTCATTCAGAGAGACATGGGCTTAGGGTATCATGACTTTAGAACGTATCATGACTTTAGAATAATGTTGTCGCTGAAGGGACTCGTATAGCCATTTGAATGGATGTGAAAGACATTGGGGCATAGTCTGACTTTTGCTATTGTTCCATTATGCCGCTGTTCGATAATATTTGAACGCCTGTATAATCCTTTTGATTTGAGTCATCTACCCATCGTGCCGGGTTGCAGAAGGGAAACACCTCTGTAATTTGCATGATTTTGGGTAAAAACAGCACTGGATAAAGATGAAAACTATTGAAGTCGACGAAGAGCTTTATCGCTATATTGCCAGCCACACACAACATATTGGTGAAAGCGCATCGGATATTTTACGGCGCATGCTGAAATTTACTGCTGGGCAGACTGTTACTACGCCAGCGGTAGAGACTGTTGCGACAACGGCAACGTCTCAGCCTGCCGCTGCGCCGAGCCCGCGCGATCGGGTTCGCACCCTGCGTGAGCTGCTGCTGTCGGATGAATACGCTGAACAGAATAAGGCCATCAACCGCTTTATGCTGGTTCTGTCCACGTTGTATACCTTATCGCCGCAGGAGTTTGCTGCCGCGACAGAATCTCTTCATGGCCGCACGCGGGTCTATTTCGCGGGCGACCAGCAAACATTGCTTCAGCATGGCACACACACAAAGCCCAAACATATTCCGGGTACGCCATACTGGGTGATTACCAACACGAATACCGGTCGTAAACGTAGCATGGTTGAGCATATCATGCTGACGATGCAGTTCCCTGCGGAACTGACAGAGAAAGTGTGCGGAACCATCTAATTATTTATTAACCATTTATCTAACCACTATCTAACGACAGCGTTAGGGAGAAACGCCAATGGCTAATCACCCAAGGGCCGGACAGCCTGCCCGGCAGAGCGATTTGATTAATGTGGCACAGTTAACGTCACAATATTATGTGCTGCGGCCGGAAGTCGGCAACACAGCGCATGCGGTGAAATTTGGTACGTCTGGCCATCGCGGCAGCGCGGGGCGCCATAGCTTTAATGAACCGCATATTCTGGCGATTGCGCAGGCGATTGCTGAAGAGCGTAAAAAGCAAGGCATTAGCGGTCCGTGCTACGTCGGTAAAGATACTCACGCGCTCTCCGAACCTGCGTTTATCTCTGTGCTTGAGGTGCTGGCTGCCAATGGCGTAGATGTGATCGTACAGTTGGATAATGGTTTTACCCCAACGCCTGCGGTGTCTAACGCCATTCTGGTTCACAATCGTCAGGGCGGCGCGCTGGCGGACGGTATTGTGATCACGCCGTCCCACAACCCGCCTGAAGATGGCGGCATTAAATATAACCCACCGAACGGTGGCCCGGCAGATACCAACCTCACCAGCGTGATTGAGAAGCGTGCGAATGCCCTGCTGGCGGATGAACTGCGTGACGTGAAGCGTATTACGCTGGATCAGGCGTGGAAAAGCGGACATGTCCACGAGCAGGATCTGGTTCAGCCGTATGTAGAAGGGCTGGCTAGCGTGGTGGACATGGCGGCTATTCAACGCGCCGGTCTGAAACTGGGCGTCGATCCGCTGGGTGGTTCCGGCATTGCCTACTGGCAGCGTATTGCCGAGCACTACAAGCTGGATCTGACGCTGGTGAACGATGCGGTCGATCAGACGTTCCGCTTTATGTCGCTGGATCACGATGGCGTGATTCGTATGGACTGCTCGTCAGAATTCGCCATGGCTGGGCTGCTAGCGCTGCGTGATAAATTCGATTTGGCGTTTGCCAACGATCCTGATTATGACCGCCACGGTATCGTCACCCCTTCCGGGCTGATGAACCCGAACCACTATCTGGCGGTGGCGATCAACTATCTGTTCCAGCATCGTCCACAGTGGGGACAGTCTGTAGCTGTCGGCAAAACGCTGGTATCCAGTGCGATGATCGACCGTGTAGTGGCCGATTTAGGCCGTAAACTGGTGGAAGTACCGGTTGGCTTCAAATGGTTCGTTGACGGCCTGTATGACGGCAGCTTTGGCTTCGGCGGTGAAGAGAGTGCGGGGGCGTCCTTCCTGCGCTTTGATGGTACGCCGTGGTCGACGGACAAAGACGGGATCATTCTGTGTCTGCTGGCGGCAGAAATTACGGCCGTGACGGGTAAAAACCCACAGCAGCATTATGATGAGCTGGCACAGCGCTTTGGCGCACCGAGCTACAACCGTATTCAGGCTTCTGCGACGCATGCACAGAAAGCTGTGCTGTCCAAGCTGTCGCCTGAGCAGGTATCGGCCAGCACGTTGGCGGGCGATCCGATTACTGCACGCCTGACCGCTGCACCGGGTAACGGAGCATCAATTGGCGGCCTGAAAGTGATGACGGAAAACGGCTGGTTTGCCGCGCGTCCTTCCGGTACCGAAGAAGCTTACAAAATCTACTGTGAAAGTTTCCTCGGGGTGGAACATCGCGAGCGCATCGAGAAAGAAGCGGTAGAGATTGTCAGTGCGGTGCTCGCAACGGCGAAATAAATGAAAAGGCGCTGCATGCAGCGCCTAAGATTATTAATCAACCGATTTACAGAACCAGAACGGTGGTAACGGAATAGAAGAGTAAAGCGTTTGCGCCAGGGATGGCGCAAGCCGAGCGCACAGGGAGGTGTTTACAGCGTCTTTACGATCTATCCGTTACCACCGCTCAGCGGACGTTTGTCAGCAACTTCCGCAGAACGCCGTTATCCCAGTGCGACCAGCAATGCCCCTGCTGAAATCAGCGCAACGCCAGCTCCCGCCATCAGCGAAATTTTTTCTCCCAGCAGTATGACCGCCAGCACGACGGCGAAGACCACGCTGAGCTTATCGATCGGAGCGACCTGAGCGACGTTACCGTTCTTCAATGCGACAAAGTAAAATAGCCATGACAGCGCCCCCGCGACGCCGCTGAGCACGATAAACAACAGCGCTTTTTTATTGGCAATAACCTCACCGACCAGCGCCAGCTTGCCTTGCGCGACCACCACCCCGACTAAAAAAAGTGCCATGATGACGGCACGAATCGCGGTCGCCGTATTGGCGTCCAGATTTTGCAGACCAATCTTGCCAAATATCGCGACCAGCGCGGCGCATACGGCAGACAGCAAGGCGTAAATTAACCAACTACTCATGACGGTGTATTCCTGAAGAAAAGGCAAGCGCGTACCGTGGGAAACATTCTCTACGGACGTCGCCTGATACAGAAGGATGATTTTACGACATAAAACGATAGCCGATAGCGGTTTCAGTCAAGAGATGGCGTGGTCTTGCCGGATCGCTTTCCAGCTTCTGGCGCAGGTGCCCCATATAAATGCGCAGATAGTGGCTGTGCTCGACGGCGTTTGGCCCCCAAACCTGCGTCAGCAACTGACGTTGCGTCAGCACTTTGCCTGGGTTGGCGAGGAGTGTGGCTAACAGACGAAATTCGATGGGCGTCAGGTGTAGCTCCTGATCGTCGCGATTCACCTGCCGATTGAGTAAATCCACGGTGATATTACCGAAGCTCACCAGCGGGGTTTCCTGCTGTGTATTACTGTGGCGACGCAGCGCGACGCGCAATCGTGCCAGCAGCTCGCCGATGCCGAACGGCTTGGTCAGATAATCATCGGCACCGGCATCCAGCGCGTCTATTTTATCCTGCTCGTCGGTACGGGCAGACAGCACAATCACGGGCAGGCTGCTCCACTGGCGTAAATCGCGGATGTAGTCGATACCGTCGCCGTCCGGTAGGCCCAAATCAAGAATAATCAGGTCGGGTTTACGCGTGGCCGCTTCCAGCAGGCCGCGCTGCATTGTTTCGGCGTCAAACACGCGACAGCCTTCGCCTTCCAGCGCCTGACGAACAAAACGACGGATCTCTTTTTCATCTTCAACGATCAGAATGGTGGCCTGCAATGGATTCAGTGCTCCTCAATATCTTCCGGTTCGAGATCCGGCGGTGCTGACAGCGGTAGGGTGAAATGGAAGGCGGCACCGCCGTTTTCGGCGCTAGTTGCCCAGATACGGCCGCCGTGAATTTCTACTATCGCCCGACAGATTGCCAGCCCCAGCCCCACGCCGGGAATCGATGACTCTTTGTGACCACGGGAAAATTTATCAAAAATCATGCTTTCCTGACCGAGTTCAATCCCCGGACCATTGTCCTGCACGATGATTTCCAGCACGCTTTCCTGCGCATCGTGATGCGGGGCGGTGCTATCTGTAATAAGGTTTGCTGGAATAATGCTTGCTGAAATCGCGATGGTGGCCTGTTCTCCGGCGTACTTCAGCGCATTCTCCAACAGGTTAATGAACACGCGTTCCACCAACCCTGCATCACAATAAACCAGAACCATCTCATCAGGTAGAGTAACCTGAATAGTGTTTTTCGCCAGCGCGCTTTCCAACTGCTGTAGGGCGCTGCCGATGAGCTCCTCCGGCGTTTGCCACTCTTTGCGCAGGTTAAAGCCATCCGACTGAATACGCGCCATATCGAGCAGGTTATTCACCAGTCGCGTGGTGTTTAAAACGTGTTGGCGAATCTGGTTGGCCTGCTGAGCATAAGGCGACCCTTCGCTTGCCAGATTCAACGTCAGAATCTCGGCCTGACCAAAAAGTACGGTCAGCGGCGTGCGGAGATCGTGCGAAAGCGCGGCAAGCAGCGAGTTACGTAGCTGTTCGCGTTCGGCATCCAGCCGGGCATTTTCCGTACTTTGCATCAGGTGCAGACGCTCCAGCGCGTTGGCGATCAGCACGGTAAAGGTGTCCAGCAGGCGCTGCTGCTCGGGGATCATCAACTGACGGGCGTTGTTCGGCTCGATCGCCAGCACACCGAAGATTTGCTGCGTGGTGGCGAGTGGCAGAATCTGATACGACACGCCGGGTAGGGTGGACGTGCCCGCTCCGGCAGGTGCGCGGTGATCGAAGCTCCAGCGGGCGATAGCACGATCGACAATCAACTGCTGGCCGTCTCGCGCAGGTTGAGATAGCTCGGACGAGGTATGATGCAGGCTATCGGCGAGCAGAACCGCGATCCTGGCTTGAAACGTTGTGCTGAGAAAATGCTGGCTGGCTTCGACAATATCAGCGCTGGACAGACTACGGTTCAGCGCTTTGGACATCTCATACAGGTGGCGGACGCGCTGCTCACGATAGCGGGCAACCCTGGCCTGATAGCGCACGCCAGCGGTCAGATTACCGACCAGCAGGCCGACGCCGAGCATCACGGCAAAAGTGACCAGATATTGTGCGTCTGACACGGCAAACGTGCCGCGCGGCAGAATAAAGAAGAGATCGAAACTGGCGACGTTGATGACGGCGGCGAACACCGATGGCCAGCGGCCAAAGAACAGCGCGACGATCACCACGGCCAGCAGATAAATCATCACCAGATTGACGGGTTCCAGCATGGCAAACGGCGACCACGAGGCGAGCAGGGTGATCAACGCGCACAGCAGCGTCGCTAGTCCGCAACCAAACAACTGCATACGCCATTTCTCGACCAACCCGCGTGCATCCGGCGTTTTAATCGGTGCCGCTGATACGTCATCTCGCACGGCCACCACGACCAGATCGAGATCCGGCCCCAATCTGCCGAGCCGTTCGGCAAAGCGTGTGCGCCACCACCAGCCGAAGCGCTGCTCTATATGGCGACCAATGACGATCTTGCCGAGGTTATGCTCACGCGCGTAGCGCAGAACGGCAAGCTCCTCGTCGGGTTCGGACAGCGTCACCGTTTCTGCCCCTAAATCCTGCGCCAGCTTGAGTGCACGCAAAATGGCGCGCCGTTGCGGTTCAGGCAAGCGGTGCAGACGCGGGGTTTCGACGTAAACGGCGTGCCAGACGCTGCCTAACCGCGCTGCCAGTCGTGCCGCTGTTCGCACCAGTTTTTCATTACCCGTGCCGTGGCCGATGCATAACAAAATGGCATCACGCGTATGCCAGACCTGTTCGCGCCCTTGTCCGGCACGCATGGCGCGCATTTGATCGTCAACCCGATCCGCCATGCGCCGCAGCGCCAGCTCACGCAGAGCGATCAAATTGCCTTTGCGGAAAAAATTCTCGACGGCGCGCTCGGCCTGTAGCGGCAGATACACTTTGCCCTCATTCAGGCGCTGCCGCAGATCGTCCGGTGGCAAGTCCACCAGAATGACTTCGCTGGCCTGATCGAATATCGGATCCGGAACGGTTTCCCGTACCCGAATCCCCGTAACGCCGCCGACCACATCATTCAGGCTTTCCAGATGCTGAACGTTTACCGTCGTAAAGACGTCGATACCCGCATCAAGCAATTCCTGCACGTCTTGCCAACGCTTGGGGTGACGCGATCCACTCACGTTGCTGTGCGCTAGCTCGTCGATCAGAATCAGTGCCGGACAACGCGCCAGTGCTGCATCCAGATCGAATTCGACGGTGTGACGGCCGTGATGGCGAAAATGCTTGAGCGGCAGCAACGGCAGTCCATCCAGCAGCGCAGCGGTTTCGCTGCGGCCGTGGGTTTCGACCACGCCGACCAGAATATCCAATCCCTGCGCCCGCAGCCGCTGGGCTTCCTGCAACATGGCGTAGGTTTTCCCGACACCCGCACAGGCACCAAAAAAGATTTTCAGCTTGCCGCGCGGTGGCGCACCGACCTGCGCCAGCAGGCTATCGGGATCCGGGCGACGATCTTCACCGTCAATCATGTTCTATCCCTTATTGGAGCGGTCTGAACCTACCTCAGGCCGCAGCAAAGATGGCGGGGAGTCTGGCTCCCCGTATGATAATTAATAGTAACGCACTGTCGATTAAGGCAGGGCTTTTTCCTTATCCAGCGCCAGGTTCAACAGCAGGACATTGACTGTTGGCTGCCCAATGAAAGCGGGCTTACTGGTTTCGGTAAAGCGATCGATCAACTGCTGTACCTGCTGGAGCGACAGTCCTCTGGCTTGCGCGATGTACAGCGCCTGATAGCGTGCGGCTTCAGGGGATATTTGCGGATCCAGCCCGCTGCCGGAGGCCGTCAACAGTTCAGCAGGCACCGATTGCTGATTGCCAACCAACTGATGCCAATAAGCGGCACGTTCACCGATCAATTTATCCAGCGCGGGATTGCTGGCGGCCAGATTGCTGCCGCCGGACGCAAGCGCGTTATACGGCGTATCTGATGTGGCGGAAGGACGCCCCTGAAAATAGCCAGCACGACTGAATGACTGCCCGATCAGGGATGAACCGACGACGGCATTCTCACGATAAATCAGCGATCCGTTTGCCTGTGTCGGGAACAACCACTGTGCCAACACCGTTGTCAGCAGCGGGTAGGCCAGACCGGTAAACAGCAGCAATAATAAGAATAAAAACAAAGAGGAACGTAAATAGCGCATAGCGTATACCCGTCAGTCCCTAAGCCAGATTCAGCCCGGTCAGCAACATATCAATCAGCTTGATACCGAGGAACGGTACCAGCAGCCCGCCAAGACCATAAATCCACAAATTGCGACTTAACTGTGCCGCTGCACTCATGGGTCGATAGCTAATCCCTTTGAGCGCCAGCGGGATCAGAAACACGATAATCAGCGCATTGAAGATCACCGCTGACAACATGGCTGACGTGGGAGAATGCAGTTGCATCACGTTTAGCGCATTGAGCTGCGGATAGGTGGCAGCAAAGGCAGCCGGGATAATGGCGAAATATTTCGCCACGTCGTTGGCGATACTGAACGTGGTCAGCGAGCCGCGCGTCATCAGCATCTGTTTGCCGATATGCACCACTTCGATCAGCTTGGTCGGGTTGGAATCCAGATCGACCATGTTGCCTGCTTCTTTTGCTGCCTGCGTGCCGGAGTTCATCGCCACCGCGACATCGGCCTGCGCCAGCGCGGGAGCATCGTTCGTGCCGTCACCGGTCATCGCCACCAATCGCCCTTCGGCCTGATACTGGCGAATCAGCGCCAGCTTGGTTTCCGGTGTCGCTTCTGCCAGAAAATCATCGACGCCGGCTTCTGCGGCAATTGCTGCGGCGGTGAGCGGGTTGTCGCCGGTAATCATCACGGTTTTGATCCCCATACTGCGCAGTTCGGCAAAGCGCGCCTTGATGCCGCTTTTCACGATATCTTTCAGCTCCACCACGCCAAGAACGCGTTTACCTTCTGCAACCACCAGCGGTGTGCCCCCGCTGCGTGCAACGTTGGACACCGCTTCTTCGACCTGATGTGGGAAATCGCCATTGTTTGCTTCAATGTAGCGACGCAGGGCATCGACGGCACCTTTACGGATGGTGCTCTGCCCAAAATTGACGCCACTCATGCGCGTCTGAGCGGTAAAGGGAACAAAGGTGGCGTCCAGCGACGTTAAGTCCTGCTCATGCAGGTTAAAACGTTGCTTTGCCAGCACCACGATGCTGCGGCCTTCTGGCGTTTCATCGGCTAAAGAGGCGAGACGCGCGGCGTTAGCCAGCGCCTGTTCGGTCACGCCCGGCGCGGGCAGGAAAGCGGATGCCTGACGGTTGCCTAGCGTAATGGTGCCCGTTTTATCCAGCAGCAGAACGTCAATATCGCCCGCTGCTTCGACGGCACGCCCGCTGGTAGCGATCACGTTAGCTCCCAACATCCGGCTCATCCCCGCTACGCCGATCGCTGACAGCAGGCCGCCGATGGTGGTCGGGATCAGGCAGACCAGCAGGGCGACAAGCACGGTCACACCGACGACATCACCGCTGTTATTCGCCTGTACGCCGAACCAGGAAAATGGATAGAGCGTGGCGGTCACCAGCAGGAAGATGAGTGTAAGCTCGATAAGCAGAATGGTGAGTGCAATTTCGTTCGGGGTTTTCCGGCGCTGCGCCCCTTCAACCATGGCAATCATCCGGTCGAGGAAGGTTTCGCCGGGATTGACGCTGCACTGAATCACCAGCCAGTCGGACAGCACGCGCGTGCCGCCGGTGACGGAGGCGAAATCACCACCGGACTCGCGGATTACCGGTGCGGATTCCCCGGTGATGGCACTTTCATCGACGGACGCGCCGCCTTCCAGCACCTCGCCGTCGCACGGAATGGTCTCGCCCGCGCTCACCAGCACGATATCGCCTTTACGCAGGCTATCGGCCGACACCGATTCCGAACTGGCATCGTGATGCGGTGCGGAGAGCTTGTTAGCCCAACTGGTTTTCTTGACGCCTTTCAGCGCGTTTGCCTGCGCTTTGCTGCGACCTTCCGCCAGCGCTTCGGCCATATTGGCGAACAAAACGGTAAACCACAGCCAGAGTGATACCAGCCCGGTAAACATGGCGTTCCCTTCCGTTTTACCGGCCAGAATAGCCAGCCAGACGAGGGTGGTCAGCATACTGCCGAGATACACCACAAACATGACCGGATTGCGCCACTGCACGCGCGGATCGAGTTTCTTCAACGCATCTTTCAGCGCCGAGCGGATTAACGCTCTGTCAAACAGCGTTTGCGGTTTACGTTTGCCAATGTGGCGGGATGCCTCGCCCTGCTGGGCAGAGGCCGGTTCCTGTGTTGCCTGATGATTCATCGTGTGACGAGTCATAAAAAGTCTCCAGCCTTAGTGAGTCAGGCCGAACTGTAAATGTTCAGCGACTGGCCCTAACGCCAGTGCAGGGATAAACGTCAGTGCGCCAATCAGCAGAACGATGGCGATGAGCATGCCGATAAACAGCGGACTGCGAGTGGACAATGAGCCTTTGCTTTCCGGCTGGCGCTTTTTCACGACCAACGAACCTGCGATAGCCAGCACGGGCACCATGACGGCAAAGCGGCCCAGCAGCATCGCGACAGCGAGCAGAACGTTATAGAACGGCGTGTTGACGCTCAGGCCAGCAAACGCACTGCCGTTGTTGTTTGCGGCGGAAGACACTGCATAGAGCACTTCGCTAAAGCCGTGTGCGCCGGGGTTCAGAATGCCGCTGCGTCCCGCTTCCGTACTCAGCGCCAGCGCGGTGCCGAGCAGCACCAGTGCGGGCGGAATCAGAATCGCCAGTGCTGTCATCTTCATCTCATAGACTTCGATCTTTTTGCCCAGATATTCCGGCGAGCGGCCAATCATCAGGCCGGCAATAAAGACGGTCAGAAGCACGAACAGCAGCATGCCATACAGGCCAGAACCGACGCCGCCGAACACCACTTCACCAATCTGCATCAACCACATGGGAACCATGCCGCCGAGAGCCGTGAAGGAGTCATGCATTGCATTCACCGCGCCTGTCGAGGTGGCGGTGGTGACAACGGCATACAGGCTAGACGTCAGCACGCCAAAACGTGTCTCTTTACCTTCCAGATTCGTGGCGCTGTCCGCGCCTAAGGCCAGCAGATGGGGGTTACCGATGACCTCCATTTTCATCACCACGGCAGCGGCGACGATAAAGATCAGCGCCATGGCCCACAGCAGTGCATGGCCTTGACGGTTGTCACTGACGGCTTTACCAAAGGCGAAGCACAGTGCAGTAGGAATCAACAGGATCGCCAGCATTTGCACGATGTTGCTCAGCGCGGTCGGGTTTTCAAACGGGTGCGCCGAGTTGGCACCAAAGAAACCGCCGCCGTTGGTGCCCAACAGTTTAATCGCTTCCTGTGAGGCAACCGGCCCCATCGGCAGCGTTTGGGCTGCGCCGTCCAGCGTGGTCAAATGCTGATAAGGCAGCAGGTTCTGTAGCATGCCCTGACTGACAAAAAACAGCGCCAGCAGCAGAGATAGCGGCAGCAACACATACAGCGTGATACGAAACAGATCGAGCCACGCGTTGCCCAGCGTGTCGACGCAGCGACGGGAAAATGCGCGGATTAACGCGAAAGCGACGGCGATGCCGCTGGCGGCGGACAAGAAGTTTTGTACCGTTAGCCCGATCATCTGGCTCAGGTAGCTCAGCGTGTTTTCACCGCTGTAAGCCTGCCAGTTGGTGTTGGTGACAAAACTGATTGCCGTGTTTAACGCCAAATGCCACGATAGCCTTGGCATATTTTCTGGGTTAAGCGGTAGCGCCCCCTGCGCCATTAACAGGATAAACAAGACGACAATACCGATCAGGTTAAGCGTCAGAATAGCCGCCGCATACTGCTGCCAGCGCATCTCCGTCGTATCTAAAGCGAAAAGGCGCGCCGTTCCCGCTTCAAACTTTTGCAGAAGCGTACCCGTTTCGCCCTCAATCAGACGGGCCAGTCCGCTGCCCAGCGGCTGAGCGACGATCAGCACAGTAAGCAGCAGGCCAAAGATCAGTAGAAAAGCGTCAGCGGCCATCAGAATTCCTCCGCCTTCAACAAGGCATAAACCAGATAGGCCAGTAACAGCAGCACGAGTAGGCCGCCTAAGACGATGCTAAGCGTCACAACACACCTCCAGAACAAAATAGACAGCGTCAGAGTAGGAAAACGCAGGAAAAGAAGGTGCAAATTTCCCGTCTGCGGGCGTAAAAAAAGTATAAAAATGGGCTGAAACGTAGACGGTGGAAGTGGTAATGGCGCTGCGGTGCCAACAGCATCGTCTGCGGTGAACTGGTGGTATTAAGAGGAGGGGATAAATTGATCCAATCTAAAAACCATAAATTAACTAATGGTAAGTTTATTTTTAACGTTGTTGTAACTTAATGACGCGATGACGAAAAAAACTGGCGATTATTTCATCTTTTACTGGTCAGATGAGTAGTAAACTTTCAGAAAAGGCGGTAAAATTTTAACCAATGTCACAGTTCTTATTTTATCGTTATGAAAAGCGCCACTGAACAAGGGCGCTTATCCCAGAGGAGGATCGTTATGTCGCTTTATACTACTTATCCCTTGCACCGTATTCTCCTGCGTCGCGCTGCCGTGGTTGCCATCGGCGTGCTGGCGTTACCGGTGATGCTGTTCCGCCGCGACCGGGCGCGTTTTTACAGCTATTTACACCGCGTCTGGCTGAAAACCAGCGATAAACCAGTATGGATGGCGCAGTCCGAAGCGGCCGCCTGCGATTTCTATTAAGTCCAGCGTCGAAGATCTCCCGTGTTTATCTGCCATCTCCGGTAGATAAACACGAAAAATGAACCGGTGAAGTATCGGCTTCAGTCTATTTTGACGCTGTTTCATTTTTTCCTGCCTGCCCCCCATTATCTCTCCCCAATCTCATGATTTATTACTTTATTCTTCGCTGCGACTGCACAGAATCGTGGTGAAATCCGCTATGCTGGTCAGAGGGTTTGCTGAATGCCATCACGGCAAACCACATATGATGGGTATAAGGATAAATCATGACGCTCGAACTCATCCCTGTTGGTATCAGCGCCTGTCTGCTCGGTAATCCCGTGCGGTTTGATGGCGGGCACAAGCGTCTGACGTTTGCTGTTGAACAACTGGTGCCTTATTTTCGCTTTGAACCGGTCTGCCCGGAAATGGCGATTGGTTTACCCGTGCCGCGTCCGGCGCTCAGGCTGGTGAGAGAAGGGGAAAGCCATATCACGCTGCGTGCCAGCAATGGTTCGCCGCTGGATGTCACTCAGCAAATAGCGGCGTTTTCCGCTGACAAAGTCAGCCAGCTTCAGCACTTATGCGGTTATATCGTCTGCGCCAAATCGCCAAGCTGCGGGATGGAACGCGTGAAGGTTTACAATGAAGCGCAAAATGATGCGCGTAAAAGTGGTATCGGCCTGTTTACGCAGGAGCTGATGCGGCAAATGCCCTGGCTACCGGTTGAAGAAGACGGACGCCTACAGGATCCCAGCTTGCGGGAAAATTTCATTGAGCGCGTTTATGCGTTACACGAACTGAATCAGCTATGGCAAGACGGGCTGAGCCGTGGCGCGCTCATTGCCTTTCATAGTCGCTATAAATTACTGCTGCTGGCGCATTCCCAGCCGGAATACCGCGAACTGGGGCCATTTGTTGCGGGAATCGATAAATGGGAATCGTTGGAAGATTACATTGTTGAATACCGGAAACGTCTCATGAAGCTGTTGTCGACGCCCGCGACGCGGCGCAATCACACCAATGTGCTGATGCATGTGCAGGGCTATTTCCGGCGTCAGCTTAATTCTCAACAACGGCAGGAACTGGCGCAGCTCATCGATCGCTATCGGCAAGGTTTGCAGCCACTATTGGCACCTATCACGCTGTTGAAACATTACATGGCGGAATACCCTGATGCGTATCTGGCTCAGCAGCGTTACTTTGAGCCCTACCCAGAGGCATTGCGCCTGCGTTACGGACACTAGTTTGACCGCCCGAGGAGTTTCATGACCACGCATGTCGTTACACATCATGCCGTTACCCATGTCGTCTGGCTGCGCAACGACCTGCGCATTACCGATAACCTGGCGCTGTACGCGGCCTGTCAGGATCCGAATGCTACCGTGCTGGCTGTCTTTATCGCGACGCCTGCACAGTGGGAAAAACACAGTATGGCACCGCGACAGGCGGCTTTTCTGCTGGAAAACCTGACGTCGGTGCAGCATGCGCTGGCCGAGAAAGGAATCCCGCTGCATTACCATGAATGTGCCGACTTTACGGCATCGGTTGACTGGCTGGTGCAATTTTGTGCGCAGCAGCAGGCCACCGACCTTTTCTACAATTATCAGTATGAAATTAACGAGCGGCTGCGTGATAAGCAGGTAAAGGAGCGGCTGGCAGATAGCGTGGTTTGTCACGGCTATCATGACAGCCTGTTGCTGCCACCGGGCAGCGTGCTGACGGGCAACGGCGAGATGTATAAAGTATTTACACCATTTCGTCAGGCCTTTATCAAACGGCTGTTGGAGGCGGAGACGACGTGCGTACCGGCTCCGGACGTGCGCGGTGAGCCGCTCAATAACATGGCGGCACTGGCACCGTTCAGCTATCCGCAGCGCGACGTGGATAGCGACGATTTCCCCTGCGGTGAACGTGCGGCGTTGCAGCAACTGCGCCGTTTTTGCCGCGAACAGGTACAGGATTACGACCAGCAGCGGGATTTCCCGGCGCTGCCCGGCACCAGCAAACTTTCTCCGTATCTGGCTCTTGGGATAGTCTCGCCGCGCCAATGTTTTAATCGTCTGTGCGCCGAGTGCCCGGATATGCTGGAACGACGTGAAGGCGGAGCGTTTACCTGGTTTAACGAGCTGGTCTGGCGCGAATTTTACCGTCATCTGATCGTGTTCTGGCCGCAGTTGTGTAAACACCGTCCGTTTACCGCGTGGACGCAGTGGGTGAAATGGCGAGAAGCACCGGAGGATTTAGCCGCCTGGCAGCAGGGTAAAACCGGCTACCCGATCGTAGATGCGGCGATGCGTCAACTGAATGAAACAGGGTGGATGCACAATCGCCTGCGTATGATCTGCGCCAGTTTTCTCGTCAAAGATTTGCTGATCGATTGGCGCGAAGGCGAACGCTACTTTATGTCGCAACTGCTGGATGGCGATCTGGCGGCGAATAACGGCGGCTGGCAGTGGGCAGCCTCGACAGGCACCGATGCGGCACCTTATTTTCGCATTTTTAATCCGACAACACAGGGCGAGCGCTTCGACCCTGAAGGTCGGTTTATTCGTCACTGGCTGCCTGAACTGGATGCCGTGCCGGATAAAGATATTCATCAGCCCCATCGATGGGCTGACAAACATCATCATCAGCTGAACTATCCGCTGCCCATCGTCGACCACAAAACCGCACGTCAGAACACGCTGGCGGCGTTTGAAGCGGCAAAAAATATCGGTATGGCGGATAACGATCGAGAAGAGAAAAGTAAGTATGCGTAATGTGGAATTGGAAAGAATCATTAACGAGAAACTGAGCACGGCGATGTTTCAGGACTACGCACCGAACGGTTTACAGGTTGAGGGGCGTGCAGAAGTAAAATGTATTGTGACAGGCGTAACGGCTTCACAGGCGCTGCTGGATGCGGCGGTAGAAAAGCAGGCCGATGCCATTTTGGTGCACCACGGTTACTTCTGGAAAAACGAACCGCAGATTGTCTGCGGCATGAAGCGCAACCGGCTAAAAACGTTGCTGATCAATGATATCAATCTGTATGGCTATCACCTGCCGCTGGATGCACACCCTGAACTGGGGAATAACGCCCAACTGGCGGCGCTGCTGGAGATTCAGGTGCAGGGCGCGATCGAACCGCTGGTGCCGTATGGCGAACTGGCGCAGCCCATGACGGCAGACGCCTTTTGCCGCCGTGTAGAAAAACGGCTGGGGCGTAGCGTGCTGCATTGTGGGGATAATGCACCGCAACAGATACAGCGCGTGGCCTGGTGTACCGGCGGTGGGCAGGGCTTTATTGAACAGGCGGCCCGCTTCGGAGTCGATGCGTTTATTACCGGTGAAGTGTCTGAGCAAACCATCCACATCGCGCGCGAAATGGGGTTGCACTTTTTCGCTGCCGGACACCATGCCACCGAACGCGGTGGCATCAAAGCGTTGGGCGAATGGCTGGCGGCACAGCATGGTTTTGATGTGACATTTATTGATATTCCTAACCCCGCGTGATGGGTTGAAAGTTTCTGAACCGCACAGGAATGATGTCACATTTTTGATATTGGCATCGTTGTTGCTTGGCTGTTGAGAAGAAAATAGAACAGTAAGCCACACTAATCATTTAGCCATGTTCACCATGACGGATAAAACGCGATTCAGGAGGAAAGATTGCAACGAGCACGGTGTTATCTTCTGGGCGAGAGAGCTGTGGTTCTGGAACTGGAACCGCCCATGTCGTTGGAAAGTCAGCAGCGGATATGGGGACTTGCCGAGCGCCTGAACCACCATGAAGAGGTGCTGGAGGCGATTCCGGGCATGAACAATTTGACGGTGCTGCTGGCGAACCCGCAGCAGGTGGCGTTGGATGCGATTGAACGCTTGCAGCGCTGGTGGGAAGAGAGCGAATCGCTGGTGTTTGATCCACGTGATATCGACATTCCCGTCGTTTATGGCGGAGACGCGGGGCCCGACTTGACGGAAGTGGCCGCGCATAGTGGCCTGACTGCGAGCCAGGTCGTGGAAGCGCACGCGGCCGCACAGTACGTCGTCTACTTTTTAGGCTTTCAGCCGGGCTTTGCCTACCTCGGCGGATTACATGAGAAATTGCATATGCCGCGCCGCGCCGAACCACGTGTGCGCGTGCCAGCCGGATCGGTCGGGATTGGTGGTGCACAGACAGGGATCTATCCGCTGGCGACGCCGGGAGGCTGGCAGTTGATAGGCCGCACTTCACTGACGCTGTTTACGCCACAAACGATGCCACCAACGCTGCTACGCCCCGGCGATAACGTTCGGTTTCTGCCACAGAAGGAGGGCGTATGCTGAAAGTTATCCATGCCGGATTGCATACCTCGGTGCAGGACGGTGGCCGTGTCGGCTTTCGTCGTTTGGGAATCAGCCAGTCAGGGGTGCTCGATCTACCCGCCCTGAAAATGGCCAACCTGCTGGTGGGAAACGCGGAGAATGCCGCTGCGCTGGAAATTACACTGGGCAAGTTTAGCGCAACATTCACCACCGCCTGCTGGGTGGCGCTGACGGGGGCGGACTGTCATGCCGAGCTGGATGGAAAGCCGCTCTGGACAGGCTGGCGTTTCGCTGTGAAGCCAGGCCAAACGTTGAAAATGCGTATGCCACGTAACGGGATGCGCAGCTATCTGGCCTTGTCCGGCGGTGTGGATGTGCCGGAAGCGCTCGGTTCGCGTAGTACCGATTTGAAAGCCGGTTTTGGTGGTTTTGACGGGCGTTTGCTGATGGACGGCGATGAGCTTCCGCTGGGTACGCCGGCTCGTGAACTGACGCGGGAAGCCGGTATTAAGCAACTGTTGTTCAGCAACCGCGTGCGGGCATTGCCGGGGCCAGAGTATCAGGAATTCAGTGAAGAGATGCAGGAGCTGTTCTGGCGAACCTCCTGGCAGTTGAGCCCGCAAAGTAACCGCATGGGCTACCGTTTGCTCGGTGCTGAGCTACAGCGTTCTGCCTTGTCAGGCAACAAACCGCGCGAACTGCCATCGCATGGACTGCTACCGGGCGTCGTGCAGGTTCCGCACAATGGTCATCCTATCGTACTGCTGGCGGATGCGCAGACAACCGGTGGTTACCCGCGTATTGCGACGGTGATTGAAGCGGATTTATTCCATCTGGCGCAAATCCGACTCGGTGAACCGATACATTTTATTCGCTGCACGCAGGCACAGGCGCAAAAAGCGGGCGAAGAACAGCGACGTTACCTCGAACAACTGGCGTGGAGGCTGCATGATTATTGATCTGAATGCCGATCTGGGCGAGGGGGGAGAGAACGACGAAGCGCTGCTGAAGCTGGTGACCTCTGCCAATATTGCCTGTGGATTTCATGCTGGCGACGCGCAAACCATGCGTCAGTCAGTGCGTTGGGGAATGGGCTATGGGGTTGCGCTTGGTGCGCATCCGAGTTTTCCCGATCGTGAAAATTTTGGCCGTAAGGCGATGAATGTGCCTGCGGAAATTGTCTTCGCACAGATGGTGTATCAGCTTGGTGCACTCAGCGCGATTGTCGCTGCCGAAGGGGGCACGCTGTCGCACGTAAAGCCCCACGGCATGCTTTACAATCAGGCCGCATGCGAACCGGCGCTGGCTGATGCGATAGCCAAGGCAGTGAAGGTCGTCAATCCCTCGCTGCGTCTGGTCGGGCTGGCGGGCAGTGAGCTAATCCGAGCCGGGCAACGGCTAGGGCTGGAGACGCGTCAGGAAGTGTTCGCCGATCGCTGTTATCTGCCTGACGGAACGCTGGTACCGCGCACTCAGGCGGGAGCGCTGATTAACAGCGATGAGCTGGCGCTGGCGCAGACGCTGGAAATGATTCAGCGCCAACGGGTCAGGGCAATCGACGGATCCTGGGTTAATGTGCAGGCGGATACCGTGTGTATTCACGGCGATGGACAACACGCACTGCTGTTTGCCCGCAAATTACGTAGCTGCTTTAGCGAGCACCAGATAACGGTTGCTGCGGCATAATCATTATTTTTTGTAGGACGGGGATAATCGATGAAAACCGTTTTGATCACGGCGTTTGAACCTTTTGAGGGCGAAGCGATTAATCCCTCATGGGAAGCAGTAAAAGTGCTTCATCAGCGGGAAGTCGGCGGTGCACGTGTGGTCGCCTGTCGTTTATCGTGTGTTTTTGATGTGTCGCTGGAAGAACTTTACCGTGCTATCGCGGAATGGCAGCCGGAAGTGGTGATCGCGGTGGGGCAGGCAGGCGGGCGCGCTGATATTTCTGTCGAACGCGTGGCAATTAATATTAATGATGCCCGTATTGCCCATAACCGCGGTAACCAGCCGATTGACACGCCCGTGGTGGAAAACGGACCTGCGGCCTATTTTTCGACGTTACCGATAAAAGCACTGGTGCAGGCGTTACGTGTGGCGGGCATTCCTGCCTCGGTATCGCAAACTGCGGGGACGTTTGTCTGTAACCATGTGATGTACGGGCTTTTACATCACCTGCACCAACAGGGCGATGTGGTGCGCGGCGGGTTCGTTCACACCCCCTATTCGCCGGAACAGGCTGCGCGACATCCCGGTGAACCGAGCATGCCTACGCCGCTCGTGACGGCGGCGCTGGAAGTGATGATCAAGCAGTCGCTGGTGCAGCAGGTGGATGTGGCGGTGACGGGTGGCGCGCTGCATTAGAGTGATTAATCGCGCAATATGTCTGAATTTCAGGGAGTAAGGTATGCCGGAAGGACCGGAAATTCGCCGGGCGGCCGATAAGCTGGTTGAGGCCGTTGTGGGAAAAACGCTGACGCGTGTCTGGTTTGCGTTTCCTGAGTTGAAGCCGTACGAGGCGGAATTGGTTGGGCAGCAGATCAGGCAGATTGAAACGCGTGGAAAAGCGCTGCTGACCTATTTTAGCAACGATCGGGTGCTGTATAGCCACAATCAGCTGTATGGCGTGTGGCGCGTCGTGAATGCCGGCGAATCGCCGGAAACGAAGCGGGATTTGCGCGTCCGGCTGGAAACGCAGGATCGCGCCATTCTGCTTTACAGCGCGTCCGATATTGAAATGCTGACGCCGGAAGCGCTCACCGCGCATCCTTTCCTGCAACGTATTGGCCCTGATGTCTTGGATCTCTCACTGACGCTGGAACAGGTGTATGAGCGCCTGTTATTACCGCGCTTTCGCCGTCGTCAGTTCAGTGGACTGCTGTTGGATCAGGCATTTCTTGCGGGACTAGGGAATTACCTGCGCGTCGAGATTCTCTGGCAGGCACAGCTGGCGCCGCAACATACAGCAGCACAGTTGAATGAGGACCAGTTGCAGACGTTAAGTCAGGCGCTGCTGGAGATTCCCCGATTGTCCTACAACACGCGCGGCACCGTTGATGAAAATCGACATCATGGGGCGATTTTTTCGTTCAAGGTTTTCCATCGTGAAGGGGAATGCTGTGAGCGCTGCGGCGGAGTCATCGAAAGAACCATGCTGTCATCACGCCCGTTCTATTGGTGCCCGCACTGCCAGAAGTGATAATGTGAGTGATTTATGCGCAAGATGAATACGTTAATTCCAGAAATGATTGTCTCTGACTTACAAAAGAGTCTGGCGTTTTATTGCCATGTTTTGGGATTTCAGATTGAGTACGACAGGCCTGAAGATAAGTTCGCATTCCTTTCATTTCATGGGAGCCAACTGATGCTGGAACAGGATTACTTAACCGAATCACCCTGGCGTGTGGAGCCTTTAGAACCGCCGTTTGGCCGCGGTATGAATTTATCGATTGAGTGCCCAGATGTTCAGGTGCTGGCGGCGGCGATTGAACGTGCGGGTTATACGCTACGCAGACCCGTGGAAACGTGCTGGTACCGCGATCATGAGGTGTACCACGGGGAAAGTAATTTTCTGGTACAGGATCCAGATGGCTATTTATTGCGATTCACGCAAAGTTTAGGTTGTAAGTCATCCCTTTAGTACCGTTATAAAAAAAGGCCGGATGTGATATCCGGCCTTTTTGATGCGTACTGAATGGATTAATCGTGTTTCAGATTGGATGCGAAGTCACGTTTGTCATAGCCGGTGTACAGCTGACGTGGACGGGCAATCTTGATGCCGTCGTCGTGCATTTCGTTCCAGTGCGCAATCCAGCCCACGGTACGCGCCATCGCGAAGATAACGGTGAACATGGAAGACGGAATGCCCATCGCTTTCAGGATGATACCGGAGTAGAAGTCCACGTTCGGGTACAGTTTCTTCTCAATGAAGTACGGGTCGTTCAGCGCGATATGCTCCAACTCCATCGCCACTTCCAACAGGTCGTCTTTTCTGCCCAGCTCTTTCAGCACTTCATGGCAGGTTTCACGCATGACTTTGGCGCGTGGGTCGTGGTTCTTGTACACGCGGTGGCCAAAGCCCATTAGACGGAAGGAGTCGTTTTTGTCTTTTGCACGTTCGATAAACGCAGGGATGTGTTCCACGCTGCTGATTTCTTCCAGCATACGCAGACAGGCTTCGTTCGCGCCACCGTGCGCCGGTCCCCACAGCGAGGCGATTCCCGCGGCGATACAGGCAAACGGGTTCGCACCAGACGAGCCAGCGGTACGGACGGTAGAGGTTGAGGCGTTTTGTTCGTGATCGGCATGCAGGATCAGAATACGGTCCATGGCGCGTTCCAGCACCGGATTTACAACATATTCTTCACAAGGCGTAGAGAACATCATGTGCAGGAAGTTACCTGCGTAGGACAGGTTGTTTTTCGGATAAACAAACGGCTGGCCCAGTGAATATTTGTAGCACATTGCCGCGACGGTCGGCATTTTGGACAGCAGGCGGTAGGCCGCGATTTCGCGGTGGCGCTCAATGTTGATGTCCAGTGAATCGTGGTAGAACGCCGCCAGCGCGCCAGTCACGCCGCACAATACGGCCATTGGGTGTGAATCGCGGCGGAAACCGTGGAACAGACGGGTAATCTGTTCATGGATCATGGTGTGGCGCGTCACGGTCGTCTTGAAGGTTTCATACTGTTCTGTTGTCGGGACTTCACCGAACAGCAGGATGTAACACACTTCAAGATAGTTGGATTTTTCAGCCAGTTGGTCAATGGGGAAGCCGCGGTGCAGCAGGACGCCTTCGTCACCGTCGATATAGGTAATCTTTGATTCGCAAGATGCCGTAGAGGTAAAGCCAGGGTCAAACGTGAAGTAACCTTTAGAACCGAGGGGACGAATATCAATCTCATCATGTCCTAGTGTGCCGGATAGGACATTTAGCTCAATAGGTTCTTTACCTTCTAGAGTAAGTGTTGCTTTTTTATCAGCCATTTACAGTCTCCTTAGCGCTTTAATTTTAAAAATTTTCACTGAAGAAATACCGTCATGCCTGTACGCCGGCAAGAATAATGGCCGGTGAAACTCTGTCGTGACACAGTCGTCAAATAGGGTACAGAGTAAGGCGGATTGCCGCATTCAGGATGAAAAATTTGTTCTCCAGGTAATTAACAATATTCAGATAATGAGTGGCGCTCTGAATAGATTCTAGTCATTACCTATGACTTTTACGTGGACTCTCCCCACTGTTACATAAGTTACGCCAGTGTGGAAGTGTCGCCGTGTGCTTTAACACATCATAAGGAATTCAATCCCCTAGTTGTAATTGAAATGTTGAACTTTTGTCAAATCAGATAATTAATTTTATATAAATTGTGAAATTCGTGATCTAAATCACTGTTCGGGGCAAATGTCACCAAACAGTTTGTATGGGAATTGTAATGGGAATGTGAAGGACCTATACTGCCGCCAGGTCTCCGGAATCACCCTGCAGTAGGAGCACCCAGTATGAAAGGATCATGCGCTGTTTAGACACCGGAATGTCGATGTTTGAGCGCGTATCGTAAACCCACTCTTCAGGGCTGCAACTTTCATACTGTCTGACCTCACATCAGGCCCGGAGGAAGAAACAATAATAAAAGCTGTGTGGGCAAATCCGTGAAAAAACAAAGACCTGTCAATCTGGAATTGCAGACGATCCAGTTTCCCGTTACTGCGATAGCATCTATTCTTCACCGCGTCTCCGGCGTTATCACCTTTGTCGCTGTCGGTATTTTACTGTGGCTGTTAGGCACTTCTCTTTCTTCAGAGGAAGGATTCCTGCGTGCTGCGGAAATTATGGATAGCTTCATCGTCAAATTTATCGTTTGGGGCATCCTCGTTGCGTTGGCTTATCACATTGTTGGTGGTTTACGTCATCTCTTGATGGATTTTGGCTATATAGAAGAAGACCTTGCCGCAGGTAAGCGTTCTGCAAATATCTCCTTTATTATTACTGTCGTGCTTTCAATTCTGGCTGGAGTCCTCGTATGGTAAGCAATGCTTCTGCGTTAGGACGCAATGGCGTACACGATTGGTTACTGATTCGCGCTTCCGCCATCGTCATTGTTCTGTATGTAATTTATATCATTGGTTTTATTGCTACGGCTGGCGATATCACGTATGAAATCTGGCGTGGTTTCTTCTCGATGGCTCTCACCAAAGTATTCACACTGCTAACGTTATTTTCCATTCTGGTTCATGCCTGGATAGGGATGTGGCAAGTGCTGACCGACTACATTAAACCGCTGGCCTTACGCCTGACTTTACAGTTGGCGATTGTCGTAGCGCTGTTGGTGTACGTCATTTATGGAACTATTGTGGTGTGGGGTGCGTGATGAATTTGCCAGTCAGAGAATTTGATGCAGTGGTTGTTGGTGCCGGTGGCGCAGGTATGCGCGCCGCGCTGCAAATCTCCCAAATGGGCCTGTCCTGTGCCCTGTTATCGAAAGTCTTCCCAACCCGTTCCCATACTGTCTCTGCGCAGGGCGGTATTACCGTTGCGCTGGGTAACACCCATGAAGATAACTGGGAATGGCACATGTATGACACCGTAAAAGGGTCAGATTACATTGGCGATCAGGACGCGATTGAATATATGTGTAAAACCGGACCGGAAGCGATTCTGGAGCTGGAACACATGGGGTTACCGTTCTCCCGTCTGGATGATGGCAGCATTTATCAGCGTCCGTTCGGTGGTCAATCCAAGAACTTTGGCGGCGAGCAGGCCGCACGTACGGCGGCTGCCGCTGACCGTACCGGTCACGCGCTACTGCATACGTTGTATCAGCAGAACCTGAAAAATCATACGACTATTTTCTCCGAATGGTACGCCCTCGATCTGGTGAAGAACCAGGATGGCGCGGTAGTCGGCTGTACGGCTATCTGTATCGAAACCGGTGAAGTCGTTTATTTCAAAGCGAAAGCGACCGTACTGGCAACGGGCGGTGCGGGCCGTATCTATCAATCCACGACCAACGCTCACATTAATACAGGTGACGGCGTGGGTATGGCGCTGCGTGCTGGCGTTCCGTTGCAGGACATGGAAATGTGGCAGTTCCACCCGACCGGTATTGCTGGTGCAGGTGTACTGGTGACAGAAGGCTGTCGTGGTGAAGGCGGTTACCTGCTGAACAAGTACGGTGAACGTTTTATGGAGCGCTACGCGCCGAACGCGAAAGATCTGGCGGGCCGTGACGTTGTTGCGCGTTCCATCATGATCGAAATTCGTGAAGGCCGTGGCTGTGAAGGTCCGTGGGGGCCTCATGCCAAGCTGAAGCTGGACCATCTGGGTAAAGACGTTCTGGAATCCCGTCTGCCGGGTATTTTGGAGCTGTCCCGCACGTTTGCTCACGTCGACCCGGTAAAAGAGCCGATTCCGGTTATTCCAACCTGCCATTACATGATGGGCGGTATTCCGACCAAAGTGAGCGGTCAGGCGCTGACGGTGAATGAGAAAGGTGAAGACGTGGTGATTCCAGGGCTGTTCGCCGTGGGGGAAATTGCCTGCGTCTCGGTTCATGGCGCTAACCGTCTGGGCGGTAACTCGCTGCTCGACCTGGTGGTATTCGGTCGCTCGGCGGGTATTCACCTGCAAGAGTCTCTGGAAGAGCAGGGCACTAGCCGTGATGCCAGCGATTCCGATATTGAGGCATCGCTCGATCGCCTGAACCGCTGGAACACGACCCGCTCAGGGGAAGATCCGGTTGAAATCCGTAAAGCGCTGCAATCCTGTATGCAGAATAACTTCTCGGTCTTCCGCGAAGGCGATGCGATGGCGAAAGGGTTGGAAGAGCTGAAAGTGATCCGCGAACGCCTGAAAAATGCGCGTCTGGACGACACGTCAAGCGAGTTCAACACCCAGCGTATCGAGTGTCTGGAGCTGGATAACCTGATGGAGACCGCCTATGCGACAGCGGTATCCGCCAACTTCCGTACCGAAAGCCGTGGCGCGCATAGTCGTTTCGACTACCCAGAGCGTGACGATGAGAATTGGCTGTGCCATTCGTTGTATCTGCCGCAAACCGACAGCATGACGCGCCGTGAGGTGAACATGCAGCCTAAACTGCGTCCGGCGTTCCCGCCGAAAGTACGTACTTATTAATTGCGGAGATCAAACGATGAAACTCGAATTTTCTATTTATCGTTACAACCCGGATGTTGACGATGCTCCGCGGATGCAGGATTACCAACTGGAAGCGGAAGAAGGCCGCGACATGATGCTGCTGGATGCGCTGATGTTGCTGAAAGAGCAGGATCCGACGCTGTCATTCCGTCGTTCCTGCCGTGAAGGCGTCTGCGGTTCCGATGGCGTTAACATGAACGGCAAAAACGGGCTGGCCTGTATTACGCCAGTTTCCGCGTTACGTCGCGGAAACAGCAAAATTGTTATCCGTCCTTTACCTGGATTACCGGTTGTACGTGATTTGGTAGTGGACATGGGACAGTTCTATGCCCAATATGAGAAAATAAAGCCTTACCTGTTGAATAATGGGAAAAATCCGCCGGCGCGTGAGCATCTGCAATCGCCCGATCAACGTGCCAAGCTGGATGGGTTGTATGAATGCATCATGTGCGCCTGCTGTTCAACGTCTTGCCCGTCGTTCTGGTGGAACCCGGACAAGTTTGTTGGTCCTGCGGGGCTGCTGGCGGCTTACCGTTTCCTGATCGACAGCCGCGATACGGAAACCAAGCCACGACTGGACGAGTTGGACGATGCGTTCAGCGTCTTCCGCTGCCACGGCATCATGAACTGCGTCAACGTGTGTCCGAAAGGGCTGAACCCGACCAAGGCTATCGGCCATATTAAATCGATGCTGTTGCACCGCAGCGCGTAACGGATAGTCAGTACGTAACGCGTTATTGCATAAAGATAAGTAGTAAAACATGTATCTCCCTCTGAAGTTGCTATTCTTCAGAGGGAGCGCAGGAAACCTTTAAAAACCGGCTTACGCGCCAGAACCGGTTTTTAAAGGTTCCTTAGGGGGATGGATACCCTAAGCGCGTACCGATGTACGACAAGTGAACCGTTTGTATAGTAAACGAGATACGGGCACTAATTACATGTTAACCACGGCGAAAACTGAAGCTTATTAGCTTAAGGGATCATAATGCAGAACGGCGCAATGAAGGCCTGGCTGGATTCCTCCTATTTGGCGGGTGCGAATCAGTCCTACATAGAGCAACTCTATGAAGATTTTTTAACCGATCCTGACTCGATCGAACATAGCTGGCGCTCGATCTTCCAGCAATTGCCTACGAGTGGGGTCAAACCGGATCAACTCCATTCCAAAACGCGTGATTATTTCCGCCGTTTGGCGAAAGACGCTTCGCGCTTTACTTCATCTGTCACCGATCCCGATATTGATGCTAAACAGGTCAAGGTATTGCAGCTGATCAATGCGTTCCGCTTCCGTGGACATCAGCGCGCTAATCTGGACCCGATTTTCCTGCGCCCTCAGGAGCCAGTTGCAGAACTGGATCTGGATTACCACAATCTGACGCAGGATGACCTACAGGAATCCTTCAACGTGGGCTCTTTTGCCATCGGCAAAGACACCATGAAGCTGGAAGATCTGTATGAAGCACTGAAGCGCACCTATTGCGGTTCTATCGGTGCGGAATACATGCACATCACCAGCACGGAAGAGAAGCGCTGGATCCAGCAGCGTATCGAATCGGTAATGGGGCAACCGTCATTTACGATAGACGAGAAACGCCGTTTCCTGAAAGAGTTAACCGCAGCCGAAGGGCTGGAGCGTTATCTGGGTGCCAAATATCCCGGTGCCAAGCGTTTCTCGCTGGAAGGCGGCGATGCGCTGGTTCCGATGCTGAAAGAACTGATTCGCCATGCTGGCGCGAACGACACCCGTGAAGTGGTCTTGGGGATGGCGCACCGTGGCCGCCTCAACGTGTTGATCAACGTTTTGGGCAAAAAATCTCAGGATCTGTTCGACGAGTTTGCTGGCAAGCATAAAGAACACCTGGGTACGGGGGACGTGAAATATCACCAGGGCTTCTCGTCGGAATTCGAGACCGCTGGCGGCCTGGTGCATTTGGCGCTGGCGTTCAACCCCTCGCATCTTGAAATCGTCAGCCCGGTTGTAACGGGATCGGTTCGTGCGCGTCTTGACCGCCTTAGTAGCCAGAGTGGCCCACGTGTTCTGCCAATCACCATTCACGGCGATGCAGCAGTCAGTGGTCAGGGTGTGGTTCAGGAACTGTTGAATATGTCGACGGTGCGTGGCTACGAAGTTGGCGGCACACTGCGTATTGTTATCAACAACCGTATCGGCTTCACTACGTCTAACCCGCTGGATATTCGTTCCACCGAATACTGTACCGATATCGGTAAAATGGTGCAGGCACCGATTTTCCACGTTAACGCAGACGATCCTGAAGCGGTGGCGTTTGTTACACGCCTGGCGCTGGATTTCCGCAATGCCTTTAAGCGCGATGTATTTATCGATCTGATTTGTTACCGCCGCCATGGTCATAACGAAGCGGATGAGCCAAGTGCAACGCAGCCGATGATGTACCAGAAGATCAAAAAACATCCTACGCCACGTAAGGTTTATGCCGACCGTCTGGAGCAGGAAAAATCCATCACGCTGGAAGATGCCACTGAAATGGTCAACCTGTACCGCGATGCGCTGGATGCGGGTGAATGTGTGGTGGAAGAATGGCGTGAAATGGACATGCAGTCCTTTACCTGGACGCCGTATCTGAACCATGAATGGGATGAGCCTTATCCGCACGCAACAGAAATGAAACGCTTACAGGAACTGGCGAAGCGTATCAGTGAAGTGCCGGAAGGGATTGACGTTCATCCTCGCGTTGCCAAAGTTTATGCTGACCGTGCCGAAATGGCCGCTGGCAACAAGCCGTTTGACTGGGGAGGAGCGGAAACGCTGGCTTACGCGACGCTGGTTGATGAGGGCATTCCGATTCGCCTGTCCGGTGAGGATAGCGGCCGCGGTACGTTCTTCCATCGCCATGCTGTCGTGCATAACCAGAAAAACGGTTCCAGCTACACGCCGCTGAATCATGTGCATAACGGGCAGGGCGCGTTTAACGTCTGGGATTCTGTATTGTCCGAAGAGGCGATTCTGGCGTTCGAATATGGTTATGCGACCGCAGAACCGCGCACGCTGACCATCTGGGAAGCGCAGTTTGGTGACTTCGCCAATGGTGCGCAGGTGGTTATCGACCAGTTCATCAGCTCCGGCGAGCAGAAGTGGGGCCGGATGTGTGGTCTGGTTATGCTACTGCCGCACGGTTACGAAGGACAGGGCCCAGAGCACTCGTCTGCGAGACTGGAACGTTATCTGCAATTGTGCGCTGAGCAAAATATGCAGGTTTGTATTCCTTCAACGCCGGCACAGGTATATCACATGCTTCGCCGTCAGGCGCTGCGTGGAATGCGCCGTCCGCTGGTGGTCATGTCACCAAAATCCCTGTTGCGCCATCCGCTGGCGATCTCTTCACTGGAAGAACTGGCGAACGGTTCCTTCCAGCCTGCGATTGGCGAAATAGAAGAATTAGATCCGGCAGCCGTGAAGCGTGTCGTGCTTTGTTCCGGTAAGGTCTACTATGATTTGCTGGAGCAGCGCCGCAAGAACGAGCAGAAAGATGTCGCGATCGTCCGTATCGAACAGCTTTACCCGTTCCCGCATCAGGCAGTACAAGCGGCACTGGAATCTTTTGCCCATGTTCACGATTTCGTGTGGTGTCAGGAAGAGCCGCTGAATCAGGGAGCCTGGTATTGCAGTCAGCACCATTTCCGTGAAGTGATTCCGTTTGGGGCTTCTTTACGTTACGCAGGACGCCCGGCTTCTGCATCACCCGCCGTTGGCTATATGTCCGTACACCAGAAACAACAGCAAGATCTGGTCGATGACGCGCTGAACGTTGATTAAATAAAAGGATAGATAATGAGTAGCGTAGATATTCTTGTGCCCGACCTGCCTGAATCCGTCGCTGACGCCACTGTTGCTACCTGGCATAAAAAACCAGGCGATAGCGTTCAGCGCGATGAAGTACTGGTTGAAATTGAAACTGACAAAGTTGTACTGGAAGTGCCTGCTTCTGAAGCTGGCATTCTGGATGCTGTGCTGGAAGAAGAGGGCGCAACGGTAACGTCTCGCCAACTGCTGGGTCGTATTCGTCGTGGCGACAGCTCTGGTAAAGAAACCAGTGAGAAGTCACAGAGTAAAGAATCAACACCGGCACAGCGCCATACGGCTGGACTGGAAGAAGAGAGCAGCGATGCGCTCAGCCCGGCGATCCGTCGCCTGATTGCCGAGCACGATCTTGATGCTTCTGCTATCAAAGGCAGTGGTGTAGGTGGTCGGATTACTCGTGAAGACGTGGATAAGCATTTGGCTGCCCAGAAGAAAGAACCAGGTAAAGTCGCGAAGTCTGAGGCTCCAGCGGCTTCTCCGGTGCCTGCTTTGGGTGCGCGCAGTGAAAAACGCGTACCGATGACGCGCCTGCGTAAACGTGTTGCAGAGCGTCTGCTGGAAGCGAAAAACAGCACGGCCATGTTGACGACGTTCAACGAAATCAACATGCAGCCCATTATGGATCTGCGCAAGCAATACGGCGAAGCGTTTGAGAAACGTCATGGTGTGCGTCTGGGCTTTATGTCCTTCTACATCAAAGCCGTGGTTGAAGCGCTGAAGCGTTACCCTGAAGTAAATGCCTCTATTGATGGCGAAGATGTGGTTTACCACAACTATTTCGATGTCAGCATTGCGGTTTCTACTCCGCGCGGTCTGGTTACGCCAGTACTGCGTGATGTGGATGCGCTGGGCATGGCCGACATTGAGAAACGTATCAAAGATCTGGCCGTGAAAGGTCGTGACGGCAAACTGACGGTTGAAGAGTTGCTGGGTGGTAACTTCACGATTACCAACGGCGGCGTCTTTGGTTCTCTGATGTCTACCCCGATCATCAACCCACCGCAGAGCGCGATTCTGGGTATGCACGCCATTAAAGATCGCCCAATGGCGGTGGATGGTCAGGTCGTTATTCTGCCGATGATGTATCTGGCGCTGTCTTACGATCACCGTTTGGTTGACGGCCGTGAATCCGTTGGCTTCCTGGTGACGGTGAAAGAGATGCTGGAAGATCCAGCGCGTCTGCTGTTAGACGTGTAGTCCGACAGGTAGACTTTCGGGCGGTAACCCTGACGGTTTCCGCCCGAAATACACAGATTATGTGCTATGCAGGCCGCTTCTTCTCAGCGGCGTTATCCAAATATATCAGAGAGTTATTGGCGTTTTTCTCTACCGAAAGAGTCGGTGATGAAAAACCGCCTGCCGACTTATCTCCAAACCTAAATGGATAGAACATCATGAATTTACACGAGTATCAGGCAAAACAACTCTTTGCTCGATATGGTTTACCGGCACCGACCGGTTATGCCTGCACCACACCGCGTGAAGCGGAAGAAGCCGCGTCTAAAATTGGTGCGGGTCCGTGGGTCGTAAAATGTCAGGTTCACGCAGGCGGTCGCGGTAAAGCGGGCGGCGTTAAAGTCGTCAGTAACAAAGAAGATATCCGCGCCTTTGCTGAAAACTGGTTGGGTAAAAAACTCGTTACTTATCAAACTGACGCGCAAGGTCAGCCGGTTCATCAGATCCTGGTTGAAGCTGCAACGGATATCGACAAAGAGCTTTATTTGGGCGCGGTTGTTGACCGTGGCACGCGTCGCGTGGTGTTCATGGCGTCCACCGAAGGTGGCGTAGAAATTGAAAAAGTGGCGGAAGAAACGCCGGAGCTGATTCATAAAGCGGCGATCGATCCGCTGGTTGGCCCACAGCCTTACCAAGGTCGTGAATTGGCCTTCAAACTGGGCCTGAGCGGTAAGCAAGTGGCTCAATTCACCAAAATCTTCATGGGTCTGGCGACGCTGTTCCTGGAGCGCGATCTGGCACTGGTAGAAATCAACCCGCTGGTTATCACTAAGCAGGGCGATTTGGTGTGTCTGGATGGCAAATTGGGCGCGGACGGCAATGCGTTGTTCCGTCAGCCTGAGCTGCGTGAAATGCGTGACCCAAGTCAGGAAGATTCCCGTGAAGCGCATGCAGCACAGTGGGAACTGAACTATGTTGCGCTGGACGGTAACATTGGCTGTATGGTGAACGGCGCCGGTCTGGCCATGGGCACCATGGACATCGTGAAGCTGCACGGCGGTGCTCCTGCAAACTTCCTTGATGTTGGCGGCGGTGCGACGAAAGAACGCGTTACTGAAGCGTTCAAAATTATCCTGTCTGACGACAAGGTAAAAGCTGTCTTTGTTAACATCTTTGGTGGCATTGTGCGTTGCGACCTGATCGCTGACGGCATCATTGGCGCAGTGGCCGAAGTGGGTGTTAACGTACCGGTTGTGGTACGTCTGGAAGGAAACAATGCGGAGCTGGGTGCCAAGAAACTGGCGGATAGCGGCCTGAATATTATCGCCGCGACCAGCCTGACGGGTGCCGCTCAGCAAGTTGTTGCAGCAGTGGAGGGTAAATAATGTCCATTCTGATTAATAAAAATACCAAAGTTATCTGTCAGGGTTTTACCGGTAGTCAGGGGACATTTCACTCTGAGCAAGCACTTACTTACGGTACGCAAATGGTTGGTGGTGTGACGCCAGGTAAAGGCGGCACGGAGCATCTGGGGCTGCCCGTATTTAATACAGTGCGTGAAGCGGTAGAAGCAACGGGCGCAACGGCATCTGTTATCTACGTCCCCGCTCCGTTCTGTAAAGACTCCATTCTGGAAGCGATTGACGCCGGTATCGAGCTGATTATCTGTATCACCGAAGGTATCCCAACGCTGGATATGCTGACGGTGAAAGTGAAACTCGATCAGAGCGGCGTGCGGATGATCGGCCCGAACTGCCCTGGTGTAATCACGCCGGGCGAATGTAAAATCGGTATTATGCCGGGCCATATTCACCTGCCGGGTAAAGTGGGTATCGTTTCTCGTTCAGGAACGCTGACGTATGAAGCGGTGAAGCAAACCACCGATGCCGGGCTGGGTCAGTCCAGTTGTGTCGGTATCGGCGGTGACCCGATTCCAGGCTCTAACTTCATCGATATTCTAAAGCTGTTTGAACAGGATCCGCAGACCGAAGCCATCGTGATGATCGGTGAAATCGGCGGTACGGCGGAAGAAGAAGCGGCAGCGTATATTAAAGAACACGTGACTAAGCCGGTTGTCGGCTACATCGCAGGTGTGACAGCGCCGAAAGGTAAGCGCATGGGCCATGCCGGTGCCATCATCGCGGGTGGTAAAGGTACCGCTGACGATAAGTTCGCGGCGTTAGAAGCCGCGGGTGTTAAAACTGTTCGCAGCCTGGCGGATATTGGTGATGCAGTAAAAGCGATATTAGCGCGTTAATCGATTATCCGATTAAACACTCTAGCCACCTTCGTGAACTGCACCCTAAAAGTTGGACACCAACGAGTAGGGGTCAGTTCATTCCGGGTGGCTTTTTTATGCATAGGATGATGAAATTCAATAGGATTAAATATTGTTATATGTTCGCAACAAATTTCAAACAATAAATAAACGAAAGAATACGCAATAAATCAAATCATACAGAATAAAAAATGCGTTTCATTGTATGTGAATGAGCCAATCTTAAAGTAAAAAATATATTGCTGGATTAATTTCAATTAAACCAAAAAGTCACATTGCATTAACAATGAGTGCAATAAAGAAATTAATGCAACGCACTAATCACGAGAAAAGCGTTAAATTGTTTTAGATCAAAAAACGCCTCTGGATATAATTTATGAAATAGGCTTAAATTGCGCGAGGTCAATTGTCGCCTTTCAAGTCTTTTAATTGAAAAGTTGATTTGAAGCCAAAAACCTAGTCTAGGTCACGTAAAAACCTATTTATTGTAGGGGATTACAGGCGTAATATACGGCTACCTCCCTATGGGGTACGCTACTTGTAATACTTGTGATTTATCTTGAGCTTGCTGTCGGGGTGTGACTGCCCTGGTGAACGGTATTTATAGCGTTTGTTACAGCCTGTGTTAAAGCAATTCTTGTTGTGTTCTTTTGGGTGTAATGGCCGGATGTTTGGCGGCTTGTCAGCGTTTGCAAGCTAATCCCTTCCTGCGAGGAGCAAGGAGTCAAAATGTTTGATGTAGTCGAACTGTCACGTTTACAGTTTGCCTTAACTGCAATGTACCATTTTCTATTCGTACCATTAACGCTGGGGATGGCGTTTTTGCTGGCGATTATGGAAACGGTATATGTGCTGTCCGGCAAACAAATCTATAAAGATATGACTAAATTCTGGGGCAAGTTATTCGCTATTAACTTCGCTCTGGGGGTCGCTACCGGATTGACCATGGAGTTTCAATTCGGGACCAACTGGTCATATTTCTCCCACTACGTCGGGGATATTTTCGGCGCGCCGTTGGCGATTGAAGGCCTGATGGCATTCTTCCTGGAATCGACCTTTGTTGGCTTGTTCTTCTTCGGCTGGGACCGTTTAGGAAAAGTGCAGCATATGGCCGTTACCTGGCTGGTCGCGCTGGGCTCTAACTTCTCCGCACTGTGGATTCTGGTTGCCAATGGCTGGATGCAGAACCCCATCGCATCGGATTTCAATTTCGAAACCATGCGTATGGAAATGGTGAGCTTCGCCGATCTGGTGCTGAACCCGGTTGCTCAGGTGAAATTCGTTCACACGGTGGCTGCGGGCTACTGTACGGGCGCGATGTTCATTCTGGGTATCAGTTCTTACTATCTGCTGAAAGGCCGTGACGTTGCGTTTGCCAAGCGTTCATTCGCTATTGCAGCAAGTTTTGGTTTGGCTGCGGTACTGTCTGTTATCGTGCTGGGTGATGAATCCGGTTATGAAATGGGCGATGTGCAGAAAACCAAACTGGCAGCGATTGAAGCCGAATGGGAAACTCAGCCCGCTCCGGCATCCTTCACGCTGATCGGTATTCCAAACCAGGATACGATGGAAAACAACTATGCCATCAAGATCCCTTATGTTCTGGGCCTGATCGCTACCCGTTCAACGGATAAGCAGGTTACTGGTCTGAAAGAGCTGATGGAAATGCACGAAGTGCGTATCCGTAACGGTATGAAAGCCTATCAGCTGTTGGAAGAACTGCGTGCAGGCAATACCGATCCGGCAGTAAAAGAAGCGTTCAACCAGTCTAAGCAGGATCTGGGTTATGGCATGCTGCTGAAACGCTATACGCCGAAAGTCTCTGATGCGACTGAAGCGCAAATCCAGCAGGCGACCAAAGATTCTATTCCACGTGTTGCACCGCTGTATTTCTCTTTCCGTATCATGGTTGCATGTGGCGTACTGATGCTGTTGATTATCGGTCTGTCTTTCTGGACGGTTCTGCGTGGCAAAATTGGCCAGAAAAAATGGCTGCATCGTGCTGCGCTCTACGGTATTCCGCTGCCGTGGATTGCTGTTGAAGCAGGTTGGTTTGTGGCTGAATACGGCCGTCAACCTTGGGCCATCGGTGAAATTCTGCCAACGGCTGTCGCCACGTCATCACTGACAGCAGGGGATATTCTGTTCTCTATGGCGCTGATTTGTGGTCTGTATACGCTATTCCTGGTTGCAGAAATGTATCTGATGTTCAAATACGCACGCCTGGGCCCAAGTAGCCTGAGAACGGGGCGCTACCACTTTGAACAACCTATAGCGGCTGCGCAGGAAGCACGGTAAACAGGAGTCCACTATGTTTGAATATGAAGTCTTGCGTTTTATCTGGTGGCTGTTGATCGGTATTTTGCTGATTGGCTTCGCTATCACTGATGGTTTTGACATGGGCGTGGGCATTCTGGTGCGTCTGATGGGGCGTGGCGATACCGAACGTCGTGTCATGATTAACAGTATTGCACCGCACTGGGACGGTAATCAGGTATGGCTAATTACCGCCGGTGGTGCACTGTTTGCTGCCTGGCCGATGGTCTACGCTGCCGCGTTCTCCGGCTTTTACGTGGCGATGATTCTGGTGTTGGCATCACTGTTCTTCCGTCCTGTCGGCTTCGATTATCGCTCGAAAATTGAGGATCCGCGGTGGCGTGGCATGTGGGACTGGGGCATTTTCATCGGTAGCTTTGTTCCGCCGGTGGTGATCGGTGTGGCGTTTGGCAACCTGTTACAAGGTGTGCCGTTCCATGTCGATGAATATCTGCGTCTGTACTACACCGGAAACTTCTTCCAACTGCTGAATCCGTTTGGTTTATTGGCTGGCGTGGTTAGCCTGACCATGATCCTGACTCAGGGCGCCACTTACCTGATGATGCGGACCACGGGCGATCTGCACGTGCGTTCCAAATCTGCTGCGCAGATCTCTGCGTTGGTGATGATGGTAACGTTTGCTCTGGCTGGTGTGTGGGTCGTTTACGGTATTGATGGTTATGTGGTGACGTCTGCGATTAACACTGCGGCTGAATCTAATCCGTTGCATAAAGAAGTCGCTCATCAGGCAGGAGCCTGGTTGATCAACTTCAATAATTACCCTGTACTGTGGGCGATTCCTGCTCTGGGCGTTGTACTGCCTGTGCTGACTACAGTGATGGCGCGCGCAGAGAAAGGGGCATGGGCATTCCTGTTCTCTTCTCTGACTATCGCCTGTGTGATTTTGACTGCTGGGGTTGCCATGTTCCCATTCATCATGCCGTCAATCACCGTGCCTAACGCGAGTCTGACAATGTGGGATGCCACGTCGAGCCTGCTTACCCTGAAAGTCATGACGGTGGTTGCGATTATTTTTGTTCCTATCGTGCTGTCTTATACCGCATGGTGTTACTACAAGATGTTCGGTCGCATTACCAAAGAGCAGATTGAGCAAAACACTCACTCTATGTACTAAGTAAGGAGCTTAATTTATGTGGTATTTTGCCTGGATACTCGGAACGCTTCTTGCTTGCTCACTGGGGATTGTTACGGCCCTGGCGCTTGAGCAGAGTGAGGCAAGCAAAGCGGCTGAAGAAGATAAGCAATGAATGATCGGGTCGATAAACTCTATCGCCTGATGGATAAGAGCCCGATAAGGGCTCTTTCCCTTATCATGGCGTTGCTGCTGGCGGGCTGTGTATTCTGGGATCCGACGCGCTTTGCGGCGCGAACCAGTGAACTCGCGGTTTGGCAGGGGCTGCTACTGATTTGGGCCGTTTGTGCTGGCGTTGTTCACGGCGTGGGTTTTCGTCCGCATCGCCAGCTCTGGCGTGCGTTTTTCGCACCATTTCCTGCCTTTGTGATCCTGTGCGCAGGATTGTACTATTTCTTCGGTTAAAATAGTCTCCTATTCCATTTAGTTATGGGTTGCTTGCAGCCCATAATTATTTTCTTTCCGCTGTCACAATCCATTCCAAACCTCATTTCTCTTGCGTATAGTAGCGAGGTTTAATGCATTACCGGGATGTAGAGTGAGTAATTCGTTGTTTCGCTGGCCAGTTCGAGTCTACTTTGAAGACACTGATGCAGGTGGCGTTGTCTACCATGCACGCTATGTTGCCTTTTATGAAAGGGCAAGAACTGAGGCGTTGCGTGAGCGCAACTTTCACCAGCAAGCCTTGCTAAGTGAGCATGTCGCGTTTGCTGTTCGTCGGATGACGGTGGAGTATCTTGCTCCTGCGCGCCTCGACGACATGCTGGAAGTGCAAAGTGAGATTATCTCACTACGTGGTGCTTCGCTAACTTTTGCACAACGTATTCTCAATGCTCATGGCACCCTGCTAAGCCATGCTGAAGTTTTGATCGCATGCATCGATCCACATCAAATGAAGCCAATTGCGCTTCCTAAGTCTATTGTCGCGGAGTTCAAGCAGTGACTGACATGAACGTTTTTGATTTGTTCCTGAAGGCAAGCCTTCTGGTCAAACTAATCATGCTGATTTTAATCTGTTTTTCTATCGCTTCCTGGGCGATCATTATTCAACGTACCCGCATTCTGAATTCGGCGACGCGTGAGGCTGAGGCGTTCGAGGACAAATTTTGGTCGGGCATTGAACTGTCGCGTCTCTACCAGGAAAGCCAAGGCCGTCGAGACAGCCTGACGGGCACTGAACAAATCTTCCATTCAGGTTTCAAAGAATTTGCACGGCTGCATCGTGCTAACAGCCATGCGCCGGAAGCGGTGGTGGAAGGGGCGTCCCGCGCCATGCGTATTTCAATGAATCGTGAATTGGAAACGCTGGAAACGCACATTCCTTTCCTGGGCACTGTTGGTTCTATCAGTCCGTATATCGGTCTGTTCGGTACCGTTTGGGGGATTATGCATGCTTTCATCGCGCTGGGTGCCGTGAAGCAGGCAACCTTACAGATGGTTGCCCCTGGTATTGCCGAAGCGTTGATTGCAACGGCAATTGGCCTGTTTGCGGCAATTCCTGCAGTCATGGCGTACAACCGTCTTAACCTGCGGGTGAGCAAACTGGAGCAGAACTACGACAACTTTATGGAAGAGTTCATCGCTATCCTGCACCGTCAGGCGTTCTCCAGCGACAACAGTAAGTAATCAGGGGGGATCATGGCACGAGTACGCAGAGGCCGTCGTGAACTGAAATCCGAGATCAACATTGTTCCGTTACTGGACGTGCTGTTGGTGCTGTTGCTGATTTTTATGGCGACAGCCCCCATTATTACGCAGAGCGTTGAGGTGGACCTGCCGGATGCGACCGACTCAAAAACGGTCTCCAGCAATGATAATCCGCCCGTGATCGTAGAGGTTTCAGGCATAGGACAATATAGTCTGGTTGTTGAACAAAATCGTATGGAACAACTTCCAGCAGAACAAGTGGTTGCTGAAGCGCAATCACGGCTGTCAACCAATCCCAAGACGGTCTTTTTGATTGGTGGCGCGAAGGATGTTCCTTATGATGAGATCATTAAAGCGTTGAATTTGTTGCATCAGGCTGGCGTAAAATCCGTTGGTTTGATGACTCAACCCATTTAAATGAGCGCATCACGGTAATGATCGTTAAGCCTATTTCTGGCAACACTGTTTTTGGGAATCGCTTGTGCTAAAGGCAAACGAACAAAACGATAAGCTGAAACGCGCCGTTATTATCTCGGCTGTTTTGCACATCATACTGATTGCTTTGCTGCTCTGGAGTTCGTCGACGCAAACGATGGATGCCAGCGGGGGCGGCGGAGGCTCGTCAATTGATGCCGTCATGGTCGATCCGAGCGCAGTGGTGGAGCAATATAACCGCCAACAGCAGCAGCAAACTGATGCGAAACGTTCTGAACAGCAGCGTCAAAAGCAGGCTGAACGGCAGGCCGAAGAGCTTCAGCAGAAGCAAGCCGCTGAACAGCAGCGGCTGAAAGAGCTGGAAAAAGAACGTCTGCAAGCGCAGGAAGAGGCGAAAAAGCAGGCTCAGGAGCAGGCAGAACAGCGTAAGCAGGCTGAAGCTGCGGCTCAGCAGGCAAAAGAACAGCAGAAGCAAGCCGAAGCGGCGGCGGCTAAAGCGAAGGCTGAAGCTGAACAGCAGGCGAAAGCGGCGGCAGACGCTAAGAAGAAAGCGGAAGACGAAGCGAAGAAGCAGGCTGCCGCTGCCGCTGCTGCTAAGAAGCAGGCGGAAGAAGAAGCGAAGGAAAAAGCGGCTGAGGCGGCTAAGCAGAAGGCGGCAGAAACTGCTAAAGCAGAAGCAGCAAAGGCAGCCGCAGAGGCTGAACAAGCTAAGCAGAAAGCTGCCGCTGAGGCAGCAAAACAAAAAGCTGAGGCTGAAGCAACGAAAAAGGCAGAAGCAGCCGCAGCGGCTAAGAAAGCGGCTGATGATAAAAAGAAAGCGGCAGCAGAAGCGGCTAAGCAGGAAAGCGCCGTTGATGATTTGCTGGGTGGATTGGCTTCATCGAAAAATGCGCCGAAATCCGGCGGTGGCGCGCCTGCGGGCGCAGGCAACAATAAGAAGAGCGGTGCATCAGGCGCAGCGCTGGATAGCTATGGCGGCCAGGTGCGTTCAGCCATTCAAAGCAAGTTTTATGACTGGCAGCTCTACAAAGGACGTACCTGTACATTACGGATTAAGCTGGCGCCAGATGGTCTGCTGATTGATGTCACTGCTGAAGGCGGCGATCCGGCATTATGTCAGGCGGCTATTGCGGCTGCCAAACAGGCTAGAATACCGAAGCCACCGAGCACAGAGGTTTATGAGGCTTTCAAAAACGCGCCGATAGACTTTAAACCGCAGTAACCGGGCTGTTTACCCAATAGATTTAAGATTATTACGATGGTAAATAAACCAGGTTATGTTGTTTTGTTGACATTGGTTTGTTTTTGTTAAAATTCTGCTAATTTATCGTAGACTTCGCGTCTGGATAAGGGAGATGAGATGAAGCAAGTACTGAAAGTTGCATTAAGCTTTTTAATGCTGTGGGCAGCGGCGCTGCACGCGGAAGTACGCATAGAGATTACCCAAGGGGTAGACTCTGCGCGTCCTATCGGTGTGGTTCCGTTCAAATGGGCGGGGCCGGGCGCTGCGCCTGAAGACGTAGGCGGCATCGTGGGTGCTGATTTACGCAACAGTGGCAAGTTCAACCCGATCGACGCAAACCGCATGCCACAGCAGCCTGCGACGGCATCTGAGGTCACGCCTGCTGCATGGACGGCGCTGGGTATTGATGCGGTTGTGGTTGGTCAGGTTCAACCGAGTGCCGATGGCAGCTATCTGGTTTCTTACCAGCTCGTCGATACCTCAGGTAACCCAGGTAACGTTCTGGCTCAGAATCAGTTCAAAGTCACTAAGCAATGGCTGCGCTATGCTGCACATACGGCCAGCGATGAAGTGTTTGAGAAACTGAGCGGTATCAAAGGCGCATTCCGTACCCGTATCGCTTACGTTGTTCAGACCAACGGCGGTCAGTTCCCGTATGAACTGCGCGTTGCGGATTATGACGGATACAACCAATTTGTTGTTCACCGTTCGCCACAGCCGCTGATGTCTCCGGCCTGGTCCGCAGATGGCAGCAAACTGGCCTATGTCACGTTTGAAAGTGGTCGTTCTGCGCTGGTTATCCAGACGCTGGCAAATGGCGCGATCCGCCAGGTTGCTTCTTTCCCACGTCATAACGGTGCGCCTTCTTTCTCTCCAGATGGTAGTAAACTGGCATTCGCGCTCTCCAAGAGCGGTAGCCTGAACCTGTATGTCATGAATCTGGGTTCTGGACAAATCAGCCAGGTGACGGATGGCCGTAGCAATAATACGGAGCCAACGTGGTTCCCTGACAGCCAGACCTTGGCCTATACTTCAGATCAGGCGGGTCGTCCTCAGGTTTATAAAGTTAATGTTAACGGCGGAACACCGCAGCGTTTGACCTGGGAAGGTGCCCAGAACCAGGATGCTGATGTGAGCGCCGACGGGAAATTTTTGGTAACGGTTGGCTCTAATGGCGGAGCTCAGCATATTTCCAAACTGGATCTGGTAACGGGTGCCGTACAAGTATTAACGGACACGTTCCTGGACGAAACGCCAAGTATCGCACCGAATGGCACGATGGTGATCTACAGCTCCAAACAAGGGTTGGGGTCAGTGCTACAGTTGGTTTCGACAGATGGGCGTTTCAAAGCGCGTCTTCCGGCTACTGATGGACAGGTTAAATTCCCTGCCTGGTCGCCGTATCTATAAGTACAGATATGTACAATAAACTCGTCAAAGGACATAAGAAATGCAATTCAATAAAGTGCTGAAAGGCCTGATGTTGGCTCTGCCGGTACTGGCAGTGGCCGCTTGTAGCTCCAACAAGAATGCGGACAATGACCAATCTTCCATGGGTGCTGGTAACAACGGCATGATGGACGGCGGCAACATGTCTTCTTCTGAGCAAGCTCGTTTGCAGATGCAAGAATTACAGCGCAACAACATCGTTTACTTCGGTCTGGACAAGTACGATGTTAGCTCTGAATTCGCTCAGATGCTGGACGCACACGCTGCATTCCTGCGTAGCAACCCGTCTTACAAAGTGACTATCGAAGGTCACGCGGATGAACGCGGTACGCCAGAATACAACATCGCTCTGGGTGAGCGTCGTGCCAATGCGGTACAAATGTACCTGCAGGGTAAAGGCGTTTCTTCCGATCAGATCTCTATCGTTTCTTACGGTAAAGAGAAACCAGCTGTTCTCGGTCATGACGAAGCGGCCTATGCCAAAAACCGTCGTGCCGTTCTGGTATATTAAGAGAATCGCATGAGCAGTAACTTCAGACGTCACCTGTTGGGTCTGTCGTTACTGGTTGGCGTAGCGGTCCCTTGGGCCGCTACTGCCCAAGCGCCAATCAGTAATGTCGGCTCAGGCTCGGTCGAAGACCGTGTCACTCAATTGGAGCGTATTTCTAACGCCCACAGCCAGCTTTTAACCCAACTTCAGCAGCAACTCTCTGATAATCAGCGCGATATTGACAGCCTTCGTGGGCAGATTCAGGAAAGTCAGTATCAGTTGAATCAGGTTGTTGAACGGCAGAAGCAGATCTATCAGCAGATTGATGGATTAAGTTCGCAATCATCCTCTACACCGACGACAGATGGCATGCCTGCCGCTGCTGCGGGTACTGATACCGGTGCTGCTAACACAGCGGCACCGGTCAGTACGGGTGATGCGAATACGGATTACAATGCTGCAGTCGCGCTCGTGCTGGAGAAAAAACAGTACGATCAGGCTATCAGCGCATTTCAGGCATTCGTCAAGAAGTACCCTGATTCAACCTATCAGCCTAATGCGAACTATTGGCTTGGTCAGTTGAATTACAACAAGGGGAAAAAGGACGATGCGGCGTACTATTTCGCCAACGTTGTTAAAAATTATCCCAAGTCACCAAAAAGTGCCGAGGCCTTGCTGAAGGTCGGGGTGATCATGCAGGAAAAAGGTCAGACTGATAAAGCTAAGGCCGTTTACCAGCAAGTTGTAAAAATGTACCCCAATACAGAAAGTGCAAAGCAGGCACAAAAACGTTTATCTGCGTCATAACCCGTCTTAATTGGCACAAAAATTGCGCACCATGAGCGGTTTTTGTGCCTAAACGTCTTAAGAGTAAGCAATCAAACAGTTTTTTAAGAAAATAGGTTGCGCTGAAAATTTAAATCAGTAATATGTGCCGCCGTTGCCAAGGCAAACAGCAAAACGCTAAAGCAGCATGAAATTGGGTCGTTAGCTCAGTCGGTAGAGCAGTTGACTTTTAATCAATTGGTCGCAGGTTCGAATCCTGCACGACCCACCAATTTCAAGTGTGATAATTGATTTTGAATCGTGAAGGATGAGAACCGAAAGGTTCGACAAAATCGGCAGTGTCGATTTTGAACAACGCGAAGGCGTTGGCCCGAAGGGCGAGTCCGTAGGACGAGTAATCCTGCACGACCCACCAGTTTCAAGAACAGTATTAATAAGCATCAAGCAGTTCCGCATTGCGGGTCGTTAGCTCAGTCGGTAGAGCAGTTGACTTTTAATCAATTGGTCGCAGGTTCGAATCCTGCACGACCCACCATCTCCTGGCAATTCAATTCAACATTATACAATCGCTATTCCTCTCGTTATTCACATAGCAAGTATCTTGACTTTTAATCAATTGGTCGCAGGTTCGAGCCGAGCGAAGCGAGACAGCAACGCGTTAGCGTTGACCCCGAAGGGGCGAGGCCGAAGGCCGAGTCATCCTGCACGACCCACCACTTCGGCAGTAGATTTCCTTCCGCGAATAAATTCATTTTAAATTATATATCGCACGTGTCGTGTAGGTGAGATAAACCTATCATCATTCCCTACTCGTTAAGACTTTGCGGTATATTAGGTTTTTTTCCCTCTCTATGCTCTATATAGCCCGTCAGGAACTGTTTTCTCATCCTATCGAGCGGAATGGAGTCACTGTCACAGGGACGCGCCTGTAGCCCTGTTTAGGAAGATATATGACTGGTCCGTTGATTAATGGTGCTGCTATCTTGATTGGTAGTGGCTTAGGCATTACTTTGCGTCGCTTTATCCCCCAACGTTTGCAGGATGGCCTTCCGCCAGCGTTTGCGATGGTGTCGATTGCAATGGGTATCACGCTGGTCGTTAAAGTCCAGCAACTGCCTGCGGTGGCGCTGGCTATCGTGATTGGTGTTGCGTTAGGCGAGTTGCTCCGCATGGAGTCTGGTGTACAGTGGGCTGGCACGATGATTCAGAGAGGGCTAAACCGCGTTCTGCCTGCACAAGAGCACCGCTTACCGCAGGATGTCTACACCCAGAACTTTACCGCGTTAATCGTTCTGTTTTGTGCCAGCGGCACCGGTGTGGTCGGCGCGTTGACGGAAGGACTCACCGGTGATTATCAACTGCTGACCATCAAATCTGCTTTGGATATTTTCACCGCACTGATTTTTTCCATCACGCTTGGCATTGCCGTGATGTCGATTGCGATACCGCAGATGATTGTCCAGACGCTGTTGTTTTTCTCCGCTAAATTGATTATGCCCTTTATGACCGATATCACGATGGGGGATTTTTCTGCCTGTGGTGGCATTATTATGATTGCGGTAGGACTGAGGATCGCGCAGATCAAATCATTTGCGGTGGTTAACTTCCTGCCTGCTTTGGTGCTGGTTATTCCTATCTCTCTGTTCTGGCATCGCCTCTTCGCCTGAAGGGCAACGTCTGATTAGCGGCTGACGATCGAGGGCATGTCGCTGCTACATCTTCCCTCTTTGTCTATAAGCCATACCACTCACGCATTTCACATCGGCATTTTAAGCATATTAAACAAAATAGCCGGTTTTTTGGAAAAAACACCGCGACTTTGGGCATGTTTTTCGGTATTTTGTTTAGGATAGAAAACTTCGATGCTGATGATGAATCAGTATCCGGTGTTACAACCCGAGTTGTCATCGTGGAAATTCATAATGAGCACCTTTTTTGATAGCAATGAGACCATTTATCCGTTTCCGCCAAAGCCGAAGCCATTATCGGCTGAGGCGAAGCAGCACTATCGTAGCAGGATAAAAACGCTGTTGCGGGAAAGAAACGCCGTCATGGTCGCACACTACTATACCGATCCTGAAATTCAGGCGTTGGCAGAGGAAACCGGCGGTTGCGTGGCGGATTCGCTGGAAATGGCGCGGTTCGGTAGCACCCATTCAGCATCGACGCTGCTGGTGGCGGGTGTTCGCTTCATGGGGGAAACCGCCAAGATACTCAATCCAGAAAAGACGGTTCTGATGCCCACGTTGGAGGCCGAATGTTCGCTCGATCTCGGCTGTCCCGTCGAGGAATTCAGCCGTTTTTGCGATGCACACCCGGACCGAACAGTCGTCGTTTATGCCAATACCTCTGCGGCGGTAAAAGCGCGTGCTGATTGGGTGGTCACGTCCAGTATCGCAGTAGAGTTGATCGAACATCTGGATAGCCTGGGAGAAAAAATTATCTGGGCACCGGATCGTCATCTGGGAAGCTATGTCCAAAAGCAGACAGGTGCAGATGTACTGTGTTGGCAAGGCGCGTGCATTGTGCATGACGAATTTAAAACGCAGGCGCTGAAGCGCATGAAGATTCTGTATCCGGATGCGGCCATTTTGGCCCATCCAGAGTCACCGCAGAGCGTGGTAGAGATGGCTGACGCTGTTGGGTCGACCAGCCAGCTGATTCAGGCGGCGAAAACGCTACCGCAGCGCGAACTGATTGTGGCGACCGACCGCGGTATTTTCTACAAGATGCAGCAGGCTTGCCCGGAGAAAACGTTGCTGGAAGCGCCGACAGCGGGTGAAGGTGCCACCTGTCGTAGCTGCGCGCACTGCCCGTGGATGGCGATGAATGGGCTGGAAGCGATTGCTAACGGCCTGGAACAAGGCGGCAATGCCCATGAGATTCATGTTGATGCCGCCCTGCGAGAAGGGTCATTAATCCCGCTGAATCGCATGCTGGATTTTGCGGCTTCACTAAAATTGCGTGTGAAAGGGAATGCCTGACGGCGAATCAGAGCATCTTGATATGCCTTAAATAATTCGAGTTGCGTGAAGGCGGCAACCGAGCGAATTCCCAGGAGCTTACACAGGTAAGTGACTGGGGTGAGTAAGGTCTGCCAACACACAAGCCGCTTGAAGTATGACGGGCATAGACATTTCTTACAATAATTGAGACAGGGTGGTGAGATGGATTTTTTTAGTACCAGCAACATGTTAATTCATATTCCTTTGGGGGAAGGGGGATACGATCTTTCCTGGATTGAGGCGATTGGTACGCTGTTTGGCCTGCTGTGTATTTGGTTCGCGAGTCAGGAAAAAACCATCAACTATCTGTTTGGGTTGATTAACGTCACGCTGTTTGCTGTGATCTTTTTCCAGATTCAGCTTTACGCCAGCCTGTTGCTGCAAATCTTCTTTTTTGCCGCCAATATTTATGGCTGGTATGCCTGGACGCGGAAGACGGACTTGCAGGAAGTGGAGCTACGCATCCGCTGGCTGCCAGTGCAGAAGCTGATTTGCTGGTCGGTGGCGTGTATTGTCACGATTGGCTTGATGACGTTCTATATTGATGCGGTATTCGCTGTGCTGACGCGTATTGCTGTTTCTGGCATGCAGGGTTTAGGGCTTGCAGTACATATGCCGACTCTCCAGCCGGATGCGTTCCCATTCTGGGATTCCACCATGATGGTGCTGTCGATCGTCGCGATGATCCTGATGACGCGTAAATACGTCGAAAACTGGCTGCTGTGGGTGGTGATTGATGTGATAAGCGTGGTGATTTTTGCTTATCAGGGCGTCTACGCGATGGCGGTAGAGTACGCGATCCTGACGCTGATCGCCCTGAACGGTTCCTGGTTATGGATTAAGAGCGCACAGGAAAACCGCGTTAGCACGGTTTCACCGAGTGTATAATCCAAACTTAATGCTTGTGGTGGTGGCCTTCTGCCTCATGGTTTGCCGAATGATGGCTTTCCTGATGGTGGAAATCGCAGTGGTCATCATCACAGCGTTGATATTCCATCTGCACCGTCGCATGTCCAATCTGGTAGTTTTTCAGTAAATATTCCTGAATACGTCTTAACAGCGCATCGTGATCGTAAGGGGGAACCACCTGCGCATGCAGTGTCATCATCGGTTTTTCACCAATCTGCCATAAATGAACGTGGTGAATATTCCTGACTTCAGGAATATTCAGCGTCAGATCTTTCTGCAAAATCTCAATGCTAAGTTGGGTAGGTGTGCCTTCCAACAGCTCGTGAATGCTCTCTTTCAATAACGCCCAGGCGCTGCGTAGCACCAGACACGACACTAAAACAGAGAGAATCGGGTCGATAGGCGTCCAGTTGGTATAAAGGATGATGATGGCCGCCACAATCGCGCCGACGGATCCGAGTAGATCGCCCAACACGTGCAGGGCTGCTGCACGGACGTTAATGTTTTTCTCTTCACTGCCGTGGTGTAACAGCCAAAACGCCACGATATTTGCCAGCAATCCGGCAACGGCGACAAGCAGCATGGGGACGCCCGCAACAGGCTGAGGCTCATAGAAGCGTTGGATGGCTTCCCAGAAGATGAACGCGGTAATCAGTATCAGCGTCAGCGCGTTTACAAACGCAGCGAGGGTCGTGAGCCGCAAATAGCCGAAGGTATGGCGCGCATTGGGCTTACGCTGTGCGAAACGCACGGCGATAAGCGCGACAAACAGCGCGGCGGCGTCTGTCAGCATATGACCTGCATCCGCCAGCAAGGCGAGGGAGCCGGATAGCAGGCCGCCAATGACTTCTGCCACCATAAACGTGGCGGTAATGATAAATGCGGCCAGCAGGCGTTTACTGTTACCTGATTCCGTGTGGCTGTGGTTATGTGCCATAGATCACCCTGAGTTGCGGTTTTATTCCACTTTACTGAAACTCGCAGAGAAAACCTATCCTGCGTTTCACCGAACTGTCGGTTGCGGTATTTTCTGGTGAAAATAGGACGGATAGGGCATCTGAGAGCATTTGATCGCGTAAACCCCGTTGATTTCAGCGTCCTGATAACACCAGCTTGACATATAATAATCAATCTTCAATATGAAACATCCCGTTTCTCAGGCTACCTGCACGGGCGGGATGGCGCGTATTGGATGGGGTTAACATACCGTTTCGGAACCGATGGGTTTATTTATGAATTACCAAAATGATGATTTAAGAATTAAAGATATTAATGAACTTTTGCCGCCGGTTGCTTTGCTAGAAAAGTTTCCAGCCACGGAGAAGGCAGCGGAAACGGTATCGTTCGCGCGTACTGCGATCCATAAAATTCTTAACGGCAATGACGACCGCCTGCTGGTGGTGATTGGTCCTTGCTCTATTCATGACACAAAAGCAGCAAAAGAGTACGCCGCGCGTCTGCTGACGCTGCGTGATGAGCTGAGTGACGATCTGGAAGTGGTCATGCGGGTTTATTTTGAAAAACCCCGCACCACGATTGGCTGGAAAGGGCTAATCAACGATCCGCACATGGACAACAGTTTCCAGATCAATGACGGCTTGCGCATTGCGCGCCAGCTGTTGCTGGAAATTAACGATACCGGCTTGCCGGCTGCGGGTGAATTCCTTGATATGATCACCCCGCAATACCTGGCGGATTTGATGAGCTGGGGGGCGATCGGCGCGCGCACAACAGAATCTCAGGTACACCGTGAACTGGCCTCTGGCCTGTCATGCCCCGTCGGCTTTAAAAATGGCACTGATGGCACCATCAAAGTCGCGATTGACGCGATTAACGCCGCCAGCGCGCCACACTGCTTTCTGTCTGTGACCAAATGGGGTCATTCGGCTATCGTGAACACCAGCGGTAACAGCGATTGCCACATCATTCTGCGCGGCGGAAAAACGCCGAACTACAGTGCTGAACACGTGAAAGACGTAAAAATTGGTCTGGAAAAAGCGGGTCTGACATCGCAGGTCATGATCGATTTCAGCCATGCGAACAGCAGCAAGCAGTTCAAAAAGCAGATGGAGGTCTGTACTGACGTCAGCGGGCAGATCGCTCAGGGCGACAAAGCGATTATGGGCGTGATGGTGGAAAGCCATCTGGTTGAAGGTAACCAGAGTCTTGAAAGTGGTGAACCGCTGGTTTATGGCCGCAGCGTCACCGATGCGTGTATTGGCTGGGAAGATACGGAATCCCTGCTGCGTCAGCTAGCGTCTGCCGTACGCGAACGCCGTAGCAAGTAATGTCGAATGGCGTGCTGACTGGCCCGCCATAAAAAACGCAGGGAACGTTTTTCAGCGTCGCTTGCGACGGACCGACATAAAAAACCCGGCACAGGCCGGGTTTTTCTCATTCAACGGTAAATTACTTGGCTTTACCCTGATTCGCTACTGCGGCCGCTTTTGCAGCGATTTCGTCTGCGTTGCCCAGGTAGTAACGTTTGATTGGTTTGAAGTTCTCGTCGAACTCATATACCAATGGCACGCCAGTTGGGATATTCAGTTCCAGAATTTCGTCTTCGCCCATGTTGTCCAGGTATTTCACCAGTGCACGCAGTGAGTTACCGTGAGCCGCGATGATGACGCGCTCGCCGCTCTTGATGCGTGGCAGGATGGTTTCATTCCAGTAAGGCACAACACGTTCGATGGTCAGCGCCAGGCTTTCAGTCAGTGGCAGCTCTTTGTCGCTCAGAGAAGCGTAACGCGGATCGTGGCCCGGGAAACGTTCGTCATCACGCGTCAACTCTGGCGGCGTAATTGCGAAACCACGGCGCCATTGTTTAACCTGCTCGTCACCGTATTTTTCAGCGGTTTCGGCTTTATTCAGACCCTGCAACGCACCGTAGTGGCGCTCATTCAGTTTCCAGGATTTTTCCACTGGCAACCAGGCTTGATCCAGCTCGTCCAGTACGTTCCACAGTGTGTGAATGGCACGTTTCAGCACGGAGGTATACGCGAAATCAAAGGCAAAACCTTCGTCTTTCAGCAGCTGACCTGCGGCTTTGGCTTCTGAACGGCCTTTGTCGGATAGATCGACATCGTACCAGCCTGTGAAGCGGTTTTCGTTGTTCCACTGGCTCTCACCGTGTCTTACCAGTACCAGCTTAGTTACAGCCATAGCTAAACTCCTTCCTATCCTAAGATTTCTGTGATAACTGATTTCATTATAGGGGCGGAGAACGGTTATCGGCAATCGATAGTCGATGGCAAGCGTGATTTATCCGCAGGTTGTTTGCGTAAAATCACGCTCTGGCTTTACCGTTTCAGCAAACCGATTTCCCCCTTGTGCAATAACAGATAAACCGCGGGGATCACCAACATCGACAGCAGAGGCGCGCTTACCATGCCGCCTATCATCGGCGCGGCGATCCGCTGCATGATTTCGGACCCGCTGCCTCCGCCCCACATGATGGGCAGCAGGCCTGCCATAATCGTTGCGACAGTCATCATTTTTGGCCGTACCCGCAGAACAGCCCCTTCGTGGATAGCATCCATTAACTGCTGGCGCGACAGCGCCTGACCGGCCACGCGGTGTTTTTCCACCGCATGATTGAGGTAGAGCAGCATGATGACGCCAAATTCCGCTGAGACACCCGCCAGTGCAATAAAGCCTACGGCACCGGCTACAGAAAGATTATAGCCAAGGATATAGAGCAGCCAGACGCCACCAATCAGCGCGAAAGGGAGCGTTGCCATAATCAGCAGCGCATCTTTGATGCGGTTGAAGGTGACATACAGCAGCACAAAAATGATCAGCAGCGTAAAGGGTACGACGACTTTCATTTTTTCCGTGGCGCGTTCCAGATACTCAAACTGACCGGACCAGCTCAGGGAAACGCCTTCCGGCAGTGTGACCTGTTGGGCAACGGCCTGCTGCATGTCTTCAACGGCAGATTTTAGGTCGCGTCCACGTAGGTCGACATAAATCCAGTCCGACAGGCGGCTGTTTTCACTTTTCAGCATGGGCGGCCCTTCGCTGACGCGAATGTCAGCCAGCTCTGCCAGCGTCACTCTGCTGCCGTTTGTTGTCACGATGGGGAGGTCGCGCAATTTTTGTAGCGAATCACGTAATTCACGCGGGTAGCGGATATTGATGGGGTAACGTTGACGACCTTCAATGGTTTCGCCGATGTTCTGCCCGCCGATGAGCGTCGCGACGATCGATTGCAGTTCCTCAACAGACACGCCGTAGCGCGCGGCGCGTGGGCGGTCGATATCAATATCGATATAGCGCCCGCCTGCTAGCCTCTCCGCCAGCGCAGAGGTCACGCCCGGCACCTGTTTTACCACCTGCTCGATTTGCTCGGCGGTACGCTCAATATCTGCCAGATTATTGCCGTTGACCTTGATGCCCACCGGGCTTTTGATACCGGTAGCCAACATGTCCAGCCGGTTGCGAATCGGTGGCACCCACACGTTGGCGATGCCCGGCAGGCTGACGGTGCGATCCAACTCGGCCACCAGCTTATCCATGGTCATCCCCTCACGCCATTGGTCGCGCGGTTTCAGCCGAATCGTACTTTCCAGCATGGTAAGCGGAGCGGGGTCGGTTGCCGTTTCGGCCCGACCGGCCTTACCGAAAACCGATTCAACTTCGGGCACGGTTTTAATCAACCTATCCGTTTGTTGCAGCAGGCGACCCGCTTCACGCGCGGAGATGCCGGGCAGGGTAGAAGGCATATACAGCAGATCGCCTTCATCCAGCGGTGGCATAAATTCGCTTCCCAGACGGCTGAGCGGAAAGAGCGTGAGCAGCAACAGCAGGCCGGAGACCAGCAGCGTGATCTTCGGATAGCTCAACACTTTTTGCAGCACCGGGTGATACAGGGCAATGAGCCAACGGTTAATCGGATTGGCCTGTTCGTCCGGTATCTTACCGCGCACGAAATATCCCATTAATACCGGAACCAGCGTAATCCCTAATCCGGCGGCAACGGCCATGGCATAGGTTTTGGTAAAAGCCAGCGGTGAAAACATGCGGCCTTCTTGCGCCTCCAGTGAGAACACCGGTACAAACGACAGTGTAATGATCAGTAGGCTGCAAAACAGCGCAGGACCGACCTCCACCGCCGCCCGTTCGGCTAACTGCCACCACTCGTTGTTTTGCGGCTGCTTGCCAGGGTTTTCATTCCGCCACTGCTCAATGACTTTATGCATGTTCTCTATCATCACAATCGCGGCATCCACCATGGCGCCGATGGCAATCGCGATTCCGCCCAGCGACATGATATTCGCGTTCACGCCCTGATAGCGCATGATGATAAATGCCCCTAAAATTCCCAGCGGCAGGCTGATAATCGCTACCAGCGCCGAGCGGAAGTGGAACAGAAACAGTGCGCAGATGACGGCGACAACGGCAAATTCTTCCAGCAGCTTAAAGCTGAGCGTGTCGATAGCGTGTTCTATCAACTGCGAGCGATCGTAGGTTGGGACGATCTCAACGCCCGCTGGCAGGCTTTTTTGTATCTCCTGTAACCGTGCTTTGACAGCATGCAGCGTATTCAGCGCATTTTTACCATAGCGCAGGACGATAATACCGCCCGCCACTTCACCTTCGCCATTCAGTTCGGCGATGCCGCGCCGCATCTCCGGCCCTTCTCTGAGCGTAGCCACATCCTGTAACAGCACAGGAATGCCGTTACGGGTGGTAATCACCACGTGGTTAAAGTCTTGCACGGTTTTCAGGTAGCCAGTGGTGCGTACCATATACTCCGCTTCACCCAGTTCCAGCACCGAACCGCCATTTTCCTGATTGGCTGCCTGCACGGCACTCACGATCTGCTGGTGGGTGATGCCCTGCGTCCGCATCCGTTCCGGATCGACGACGATCTGATATTGCTTGACCATGCCGCCCACGCTGGCGACTTCTGCCACATCAGGAACCGTTTTCAGCTCATATTTCAGCAGCCAATCCTGAAATCCGCGCAGGTCGGCCAGACTGTATTTGCCGCTGCGATCGACCAGCGCGTATTCGTAGATCCAGCCAACGCCGGTAGCATCCGGGCCAAGCGAGGTTTTGGCCTCGGCGGGCAGGCTGGATTGTACCTGACTGAGATATTCCAGCACGCGCGAGCGCGCCCAGTAAGGATCGGTTCCGTCCTCAAACAGCACGTAGACGTAGGCATCGCCGAACATGGAAAAGCCCCTGACTGTCTTGGCACCCGGCACGGAAAGCATGGTGGTGGTGAGCGGATAGGTCACCTGATTTTCCACCACCTGCGGCGCTTTCCCCGGATAGCTGACGCGAATGATGACCTGCACGTCAGACAGATCGGGGAGAGCATCCAGCGGCGTTTTTTGCAGAGAGAGCAGTCCCCACGCCGCCATGAACAGCGCCGCCAGTAAAACCAGCAGGCGATTGTTGAGCGACCAGCGAATCATGTAGGCAATCATGGATGGCCTCCGTGCCCGGCATGCGGATCGTCAGCGGGTAAAAAATGCAGGACGTGTATCCCGCTGTCGTCCATGCTGAACTGGAAACTGACGGTGCTGCCGATTCCCACGCCCTGAGGTAGCCCTGATGATGGCAGCGTGAAATCCATCGTCATCGGTGACCAGTTGAGCGCCGGAACGGCTTCATGTTCAATGGTGACCTGATTGCCATTTATCGCTTTGATCACACCCTGAGTTTGATAGCCGACGGGAGCAGCGGAGGCTGTCGATGTGTCAGTAGCAAATTGCGGCAGGGCGTTGCGCAGGCTGGCTTCGGAATCAATCAGGAACTGACCGGAGGTGACCACGCTGTCGCCAGCCTTCAACCCATCGATAATTTCGACCCAATCGCCTAGCGACGCGCCCGCAGTGATGTTACGCGGAGTGAAATGGCCATTGCCATCGCTTAGCAAGACCCGGTTTTGGCTACCACTGACCAATAGTGCTTCCTGTGGGATTGCCAGACGCGGCTCTGCCTGAGCGTGAGAAAGCTGCACGGTGAGGTACATGCCGGGTTTAAGCTGCTGTTGCGGGTTATCCAGCACGACACGGGCTTTTAGCGTGCGTGTGGTACTGTCCAGCACGGGTAGCAGTTCGCTGATTTTGCCGTGGAAGGTTTTGTCCGGCCAGGCACGGCTGGTGGCGCTGATGTCGCTGCCGAGAGTGAGCTGAGCCGCCTGAGTCTCGGGATAATCGACATCGACCCAAACCGGATTCAGGCTGGCAAGTTCAAATAACGGCTGGGCAGGGCTTAACTGCATGCCTTGCCGTACTTCAAGCTTATTCACGTAGCCGTCTTCCGGCGCGGTAATGGCGATTCGATCCTGCGGCTTGCCGCTACGCTCGACTTGACGAATAACCGTTTCCGGCATGAACAGCAGTGCTAGTCGCTGGCGGGCTGATTGGGTCAGAACGTCGTCGCCCAACTGTCGTACCGCCAGATATTCACGCTGCGCCGCCGCCCATGTCGGGTTCCACAACGTGGCGAGTGTCTCGCCTTTCTTCACCTGCTGTTGCAGGGCATTGACCGTGAGTTTTTCGACAATGCCGCCGCTGGGCGCGACGAGCGTGTGCAATCCACGCTCGTTGATCGCGACGGTGCCGTAACCCGTACTGCGGTCGACAAGTTCACGTATTTCCGCGTGGGCAGTGCGAACGCCGAGGTTCTGCTGCTGACGGGCGCTGACGGTGATACTGCCATCACCCTGTACTTCATCGGCGTAGCGGGGCACCAATTCCATATCCATAAACGGGGATTTCCCCGGTTTGTCGAAACGTTTATCCGGCACCATCGGGTCATACCAATAGAGAACGGCACGTTCTGGCTCTGCGGTAGAAGGCGAGTGCGGCGTTTGCTGTTTGCCAACCAGATAGCCCACGCCACCTGCACTGAGAATAGCCAGTGTCATCAGGCTAAACATCAATGATTTGTTCGTGACTGTTTTGCTCATCGCGTAGGGCTTCCTTGTGGTGTCAGATAACGGATGGCAGCCCAATATTGCGCCATCTCCCGAGCGGTATCCTGAACGGCAATCCGGCTTTCGAGTAACGCCCGACGGGCATCTAGTACGGCGGAAAGATTACTGCTGCCGGATTGATACTGAGCCTGAATCAGTTTGATGCGCTGCTGTTGGAGAGGGAGAACCTCGTTGCTCTGGCGCTGCCAGCGTGACTGTGCGGCTTGATATTGAGCTATTAGCGTATCGAGTTGCGCCTGATGTTCTCGTTCGGTGAGCAAGACTTTGTCGCGCGCTTCCATGCTGCGAGAGACATCCGCGGCGTAGTCCTTATCCTGACGCTTGGATGTGAACAGCGGCAGATCGACCGTCACCATCATGCCCGCCATGTCGTCGTAATCGTCCCCACGTTTTGCGTAATAGACTTCAACATCGACATTAGGGATGGCGGCAACCGCTGACTGTGCGGAGCGAGCCTGAGCCAGTTCGGCTTCACGCTGCGCCTGTTGCATTTCCGGGTGCTGGTGAATGGCGCTGCTCAGCATCTCTGGTGATGCTGGCAGTCGTTCAAAACGGGGCAGTTCGCCTTGCACGTTAATTGCCGTCATGCCGGTAAGCTGCACTAGTCGGGCGTGCGCGATCTGAGTATCTCGTTCGGCGTCGGCCAGCTTGTCCTGCATGGTTGCCAGCGTCAGACGAGCATCCAGTACGCTACTGGTTTCACCGCCTGCCGCCACATTCGCTTTTTGTGACGCGATCTGCCGCTGGCTTTCGTTGACCAGCGCAGCGACGTCGGCCAATGCTCTCTGTGAGAGCGCCAGATCCAGCCATGCCTGTGCCGTTTCCCGCTGCAGGCGCGCGCGGATACTTTCGCTATTACTTTGCAGCGCGTCGGCTTCGACCCGAATAGCCTGCGCTTTGCTATCGCGTTTACGGCTGCTGACGTAGGTTTGCATGACGCCGATGCGCTGCATCGTCATGCCTTCACGCGTGAGTCGGCTACCGTTGTTACCGCCCAATGGCAAATTTTCGACGCCAAATTTCAATTTGGGATCGGGAAGTTGTGTGGCGGAGTCGGCCATGTTCTGTAGCGCGTTAATCTGGTGTTGATTGGCCGACAGATCGGCGGAATAACGTTCCGCCGCCTGTAAAGCCTGTTCAAGACTCAGGTCTGCCGCAAATACGGCGGCAGGCAGCCACAGCAACATCGCCAGACACGCGCGCGTGGCATCGTGTTTGGATAAGTTCATGATGTGCTCCGGTTAAGGCTGCTGTGGTGTAATCGCGGTCAGAATGTAGCCGCTGTCGTTCTGGATAAAGCTGAACGAAACGGACGTGTTGATGGGTAACGGCGCTATTTTTCCCTCTGATGGCAGCGTGAAGGCCATCGTCATAGCTGGCCATTTTAGGTCGACAATGGGGGCGTGAGAGAGCGTCACACTGTCGGCGTTCCACTGTTTAACGATCCCGGTGCTCTGATAAATAACGGGAGTGGCCGCAGGAGGTGTGGTATGCATCATCGCATGATGCTGGTGGTCGTTTGCCCACGCGGGAAAAGTAACGGAAGAAACAGCAAAAATCAGGCTGCTGAGCAGAGCCATATAGGTGATACGCATAAAATAATCCCAATATACTCGTAATACTTCAAGTTGCATGTGCGTTGGCCGCGTTCAGTCACCCGAATCACTTACCTGAGTAAGCTCATCGGGATGCCTTCTCTTGCCGCCTTCCTGAAACTCGAATTATTTGGAGTGTAAAAATAATTGATAAACAAGGTGTTGCGCTCGCTGGCGCAGGGGTTATCAATCGCTTGGGTTATTCTCTGAATCGACAGAAGCGGATCTCAGCCGGAGGGCCAACTGCGGGAGGAGAGAGCCAGGCATCGCATGCCTGATTAAGCGGGACAGGGTTATCCGCTAAAACCAGTTCACCGCTGACCGGCAGTGCGAGTAATGCCAGCGAATCGTTATCCTGCTTAACGCTATCCGGTATGCAGTGCTTTTCGCACAGTGGTGTTTGCTGGTCGGCAGTGTAAGACGCTTCAGCCGTATGCTGAGCGTGAGACGATAGTGGCTGAACGTCAGCTTGTTGCAGATGTGCCTGATGCTGGACAGCGGGCGAGGTCTGGCTGAGCGCCATATCGCATTGATGACCTGCGATAGCCAGTTGCGCATTTAGGAAAAGCCAGCACAGTGCCAATAGCCATCCCCATCTGCCTTTATGGCGCAGATGATGAATGAGTAATGGAGACCGTGATGATGTGGACATGGCAATTCCTTTTTGGATGTCATAGGAGTGTAAGCGTCTGGGCTGGAGGGGAGCAAGCGAGGAATGGCATAGTTTTGTAAAGTCGTGTAGTAAATTGGCAGATGTCTCTGCCAATGTTATCAATGAGTTAATCGTGTTTTGCTGTTCGGTTACTGTACGAGAAACTGGTATGTGGTATCCGAGCGGTAGACTTTTCCCGGCTTGAGCCAGCAGTCGGGCTGTGGCCAGTCTGGGTTATTCGGGCTGTCCGGCAGGAATTCGCTTTCCAGCGCGACGCCGGCATAGTTTTCATAGTGACCACCGTCTCGCGAAGGTGTTCCGGCCAGAAAGTTGCCGCTGTAGAGCTGCAAGGCGGGGGCGCTGGTGAAGACACTCATCAGCACGCGGCCATCTGATGACCACAAATTGGCTGCCGGACTCTCGCTGGAACCGCAGGTGCGATGCAGTAAGTAAGCATGATCGTAACCACCGACGGCCATTTGATCGCTGTCGCGCAGGAAATCCTCTTCGAGCGTTTTTGGCTGGCGGAAATCCATTCCGGTCGCGTTTACTGGTGTCAGGTCAGCGTTGGGAATCCCCGAGCTATTGACCGGTAAATAATAGTCAGCAAACAGCTGTAATTGGTGTTTACGTACGTCAGTCAGATCGCCATCAAGGTTGAAATAGGCGTGGTTAGTCAGACAGACAGGGCAGGCTTTCTCTACGGTCGCCTGATACGAAATTTCCAGCGAATTATGTTCGGTCAGCGCGTAGGTCACCTGTACGTTGAGGTGCCCTGGATACCCCTGATCGCCATCAGGTGAATGCAGTTGGTAAGTAACCTGGGTTGCATCCTGACTGACAATTCGCCAGCGGCGTGCATGAAAGCCTTCCGGGCCACCGTGCAGTTGATGTTCGTTCTGATTCGGAACCAGATGAAAGGTTTCGGCCTCTCGACTGAACGTTGCTTTGGCTATGCGGTTGGCATAGCGGCCAATCGACGCACCGAGGTAAGCCCTTTGTTGTGGATACTGCTCGGGTGATGCGCAGCCCAATAAAACCTCTCGCACTTCACCTTCTGGCAGTGGGAGTTCACAGGAAAGCCAGGTTGCCCCCCAGTCCATCAGGCACACGCGCATGCCTGCCTGATTCTGCAAGGTTGTTAATTGAAACGGCTGGCCATCTGGCGCCAGCGAATTGAGACTTTCATTCAACATGACTTGCTCCTGTAGAGGCTCGACAAGATAGAAGGGACTGGCCGATACATGCAGTATAGAGGAAAGCAGCAGAAATCAGCTCTGCTGTGCTTCCCCTACTCTGTCACTCGACGTGAAAAAACGTCGTTACGCTTCTTCGTACCCGTTAGGGTGACTGGATTGCCAGCGCCAGGTGTCCTGCGCCATTTCTTGCAATGAGCGCGTGACTCGCCAGTTCAGATCGTTTGCTGCACGTTCGGCATCTGCCCAATAAGCAGGCAGATCGCCCTGACGACGCGGGGCAAAATGGTAAGACAATGGCTTACCACAAGCCTGGCTAAAGGCTTCAACGACCTGCAATACACTGTAGCCTACACCCGCGCCCAGATTGTAAATGTGCACGCCAGCACGATTTTGCAGGGTGTTCATGGCGGCGATATGACCATCAGCCAAATCGACGACATGGATGTAATCTCGTACGCCTGTGCCATCAACGGTAGGGTAGTCATTGCCGAAGATCGCCAGCGAGTCGCGACGCCCGACTGCAACTTGAGCAATGTAAGGCATCAGATTATTGGGCACACCCTGCGGATCTTCGCCCATTTCACCTGATGGATGTGCGCCAACCGGGTTGAAATAACGCAACAGCGTAATACTCCACTCCGGTTCTGCATGCTGTAAATCTTGCAGGATTTGCTCCACCATCAGCTTGCTGCGGCCATAAGGACTGGCAGGCTGCCCGGTCGGGAAACTTTCTTGATATGGTGTACGCGGTTGATCGCCATAGACGGTAGCAGAGGAACTAAAAATCAGGTTTTTCACGCCTGCTTTCTTCATGGCCTCAACCAGCACCAGCGTACCGTAGACGTTATTGTCATAGTAACTCAGCGGTTCACGCACGGATTCCCCCACGGCTTTCAAGCCGGCGAAGTGGATGACGGAATCAATGGAATGTTTAGCGAAAATCTCGTCCAGCAGTGCGCTGTCGCGGATATCTCCCTGATAAAAAATGGGCGTTTTATCGGTTAAACGTGTAATGGTTTTAACGACGCTAGCCTTGCTGTTGCACAAGTTATCGAGAATGACGGGAGTATGCCCGGCTGCCAGCAATTGTACGCAAGTATGACTTCCTATGTAACCGCTACCACCTGTGACGAGAACGTTCATAATGACCCCTATTATCGCAATACTACAAAATAACATGGCTGGATGCTGAAAAAGGTGATCTACAGCGAGAATCCGCCTTTGTTATCGATGATTTTTGTACGAATAAACTTAATGAAGCGTAGGCTACAGTGTAAATTAGCCTGGTTTCCTTCACTACATTTTATTTTGTGGTAGCGTTATCATTCCTGTTTTTAAGCGTTATTTACATAGTCCATCAATTTGGTAGCGATAGATGTCGTTGTGCGGCACAAAAGTGAGCCGGTGTGTGATGCACTCTGGCGCATCTTCAGCATGGTGAGAGACAAAGAGGAGCTGCGTTTCGCCCTCGCCAATCAGGATATCCAACCAGCGGCGCACCAGTTGGCGATTGAGTGGGTCAAGCCCCTGTAGGGGTTCGTCCAGAATGAGCAGGGCGGGGTGCTTGACTAACGCGCGTGCAATCAGCGTCAGACGCTGCTGCCCCCAGGAGAGCGACTGAAATGGGGTATCGGCGATCGCGCCATTAAGCCCAAGCAGGGTGAGCCACTGTTCGGTCAGGTGGCGCTGACGGTCAGAGACAGCCTGATAAATCCCAATAGAATCAAAGAATCCTGACAGGATAACGTTGCGAACGCTGGTGCTGACGCGGTAATCCAGATGAAAACTGCTGCTGACGTAGCCGATGTGGCGCTTGATATCCCAAATGGTTTCCCCGCTGCCGCGTTTGCGGCCAAACAGCGTGAGATCGTTGCTATAGCCTTGCGGATGATCGCCGGTAATCAGACTCAACAGCGTCGATTTTCCTGCGCCATTGGGACCAACAATCTGCCAATGCTGTCCGGGCAGCACTTTCCATGTCAGCGCATGCAGAATGGGGCGATCGTTGTACTGCACCACGCCATTACGCAACTGAATACGTGCCTCGTCAGCGGGAAGTGTCATGTAGCGCTGCGGATCTTCAGGCTCTGGCAGCGAGCTCCCCGACAGTTTTTCGCTAAAAGCGAGCTGAGCCACCAGCGCTTCAGAGAGGATCGTTTCACGCTCGCCGACGCGGGTCAGCGTACAGTCTGCTAACACACCAACATGGTTGATAAAGTCAGGGATATCATCGAAGCGGTTCAGAATGAGCACCAGCGTATAGCCAGTGCCTGCCAGTGTCCGCAGCTCGTCGGTAAGCTGTTGACGAGAGGCAACGTCCAGCCCATCAAAAGGTTCATCGAGAATCAGCAAATCTGGCTCGGGCATCAGTGCCTGACACAGCATCGCCTTACGTGTTTCCCCCGTTGAGAGGTATTTGAAACGACGCTCCAGCAAATGTGCAATACCAAACTGGTACGCCAACTGTTGGCAACGTGCGGGATCGTTGACGCTATCCTGAATCACTTCTGCCGTCGTGCGGCCAGTGTCATCTTCACCTTCGCTCAGTAGATCGGTGTTATTACGCTGCCACTCGTCGGAAACCAGTTTTTGTAATTGTTCAAACGACAGACGAACAGGGCGTTGGAATTCCGTTGTTCGTTCACCCTGTAATAGCGGCAATTCGCCGGATAATGCACGCGCCAGTGCCGACTTGCCGCTCCCATTGGCCCCGACAAAAGCCCAGCATTGGTTTTCGTCGAGCATCAGTTCGTCCAGACGCAGCATGCGGGTATCGTTGAGACGAAACAATCCCTGCGTGATTTTCAACAATGGCATTTTTTATCCTTCGTCAGTCGGCGATAAACAATGTTAAGCAAGGTAGATGTTAACAAAGCGTGGCGATGATGACCCGGTCAGCATTGAAACAGGCCTTCACGTCCGTTCCCTGTTGCAGCTTTTGTTGCTCAAGCAGGGCGTTCGGTACCATTGCGCACAGGGTCTCTCCCCCTGTCAGCGTAATCAGAACTTCGCTGTTTTCTACACCGTGCTGAATGGTCTGAATTCGCCCAGGCAAGATGTTATCAACGGCGGGCGCAGCGGACGTGGCGGCGTACACATCGATCCACGGGGCTTTAATCAGCGCCAGCACTTCTTTTCCTTTCTGTAATTGCAGACGCTCGGCGCTTTGCTGCGTAATCAGTGCGCTGATCGTTGTTTTACCATCGGCGAGTAAAATATCCAGATGTTGTTGCACCTGTTCTTCACCGCGTGCGAGCACGGTTCCAAAAAACTGGTTACGTGCGCTGGTTTGCAGCGAGAAACGCGCGATGGCTGCCAGCAGGCTATCTAACGGCAACCCGTCTTCCTGTAAGACATCAAAGGCTTTCTGCTGAATCTGGGCGAGCAAATCGTACAGTTGGAGAAGGCGTTCGCCGTAGCGGGTAAGTTGAGCGCCACCGCCGCCTTTGCCACCGGTCATACGTTCAACGATGGTCTGCTCGGCCAGCTGGTTCATCTCATTGATGGCATCCCATGCGCTTTTATAGCTAATTCCCGCCAGTTTGGCTCCCTGACTGATTGAACCGGTATGACGAATTTGCTTGAGCAGCTCAATACGCCGTGGGTCGGCGAATAAACGCTGTTGGAGTTTCAGGGTGAGAAGAATTTCAGCCTGCATAGTGAGGGCACCGTCGGTGAGTTTAATTCCCTGTATTGTCGCTATTTTCTTCATCAGGGGCAAATCGCACAAATAGACGCACTATTTTCTATTACTGCGGTAGACTACGTGGCAATAATGACGATCTCGGTTTACAGTGAAATAGCACACTCGGCTGGCTAAAGTAGCGGTAACCGTTGCAATAAGTGAGGTAAGCATGTTGGAGTTGTTGAAGAGCCTGCTGTTTGCAGTTGCCATGGTTCCTGTGATGATGGTGGTTATCATGGGCGCGATTTATTGCCTGGGCGAAGTGTTTAACGTGTTGTCCCGCATCGGTCATTCCGACGGTCAACGCGCAAAGAATCAGCACTGATTCACTATCCTTTTCTATGTTGATGTCCGGCTTTTTTGCCGGACATTTCTTTTCTACCCCTCTACATATACCTCTTTAAAGCGCATGACACTGCTTTATGATTCGTTATATCATTATTTACACAACGATAATTGTCAGGAGACAAGAATGAAGCAGCAATGGTTAAAATGGTTTGCCGCACTGACCCTCAGTGCAGGAATGGCGCTGCCTGCGATGGCAGAAGATAAAGTCACGGTGTTCGCCGCGGCATCACTGACGAATGCGTTGCAGGACATTGCCACGCAATATCAGAAAGAGAAAAACGTTGCCGTTGTAGCGTCTTACGCATCATCTTCAACGCTGGCGCGCCAGATTGAGCAAGGTGCGCCTGCCGATCTGTTCATTTCTGCTGACCAACAGTGGATGGACTACGCGCAGGATAAAAACCTGATGGATACCGCTACGCGTCACACGCTGCTGGGCAATGAGTTGGTGGTGATTGCGCCGAAGGCCAGTGCGCAGAAAGATATCAACATTGATGATAAAACCGACTGGAAAAGCCTGCTGAAAGGCGGACGTCTGGCCGTTGGCGACCCGGATCATGTGCCTGCAGGAATCTATGCCAAAGAAGCGTTACAGAATCTGAAAGCCTGGGATGAACTCTCCCCGCTGATGGCTCGGGCGAACAACGTGCGTGCTGCGATGGCGCTGGTGGAACGTGAAGAAGCACCTCTGGGCATTGTTTACGGTTCTGATGCGGTTGCCAGCGATAAAGTCAAAGTTGTTGGTACGTTCCCTGCCACGAGCCATAAGCCTGTCGAATATCCGATAGCGATCGTAAAAGAACATAAAAACCCAGTGGTTACCGGGTTTTATGACTATCTAAAAACGCCGGAAGCGGCAGCCGTATTTAAACGCTATGGCTTCGCGCCGCGTTAATGATGCTGAGTGATTACGAATGGCAGGCGGTTGAGCTGAGCCTCAAAGTTTCCGTTGTGGCTGTGGCATGCAGCTTGCCGTTTGGGATACTGATGGCGTGGATTTTGGTGCGCTGTCGGTTCCCCGGCAAATCGCTGTTAGATAGCATTATCCATTTACCACTGGTGTTGCCGCCAGTGGTCATTGGCTATCTGCTGTTGGTGGCGATGGGAAGGCGCGGCGTAATCGGTTCCTGGCTCTATGACTGGTTCGGCTTCAGCTTTAGTTTTAGCTGGCGCGGTGCTGCATTAGCGTCGGCGATTGTCGCGTTTCCGCTGATGGTTCGAGCGATTCGGCTGTCACTGGATGCTGTCGATAAGCATCTGGAACAGGCCGCCCGAACACTGGGTGCCACACCTTGGCGTGTGTTTTTCACCATCACATTACCTCTCTCTTTTCCTGGTATCGTTGTTGGAACCGTATTGGCATTTGCCCGTTCGCTTGGTGAATTTGGCGCGACCATTACGTTTGTTTCTAATATTCCCGGCGAAACCCGAACCATTCCACTGGCGATGTATACCCTGATTGAAACGCCCGGCGCGGAGGCTGATGCAGCAAGGCTGTGTATCATTGCCATTGTCTTGTCGCTGGCTGCGCTGTTGGCATCGGAATGGTTAACAAACTGGAGCCGTAAGCGGTTGGGGGGATAATGCTGCAACTCGATTTTCATCAACAACTGGGCAACCTCGAACTCCGCGTTCAGTCTGAACTGCCCGCGAACGGGATTACTGCTATTTTTGGTGTATCCGGCGCGGGTAAAACCTCGTTGATCAATGCCGTTGTTGGCCTGACTCGTCCAGATAGCGGGCGGATTGTGCTCAATGATCATGTATTGGTGGATACGCAGCAGCGTGTTTTTCTTCCTCCGGAAAAGCGTCGAATCGGCTACGTCTTTCAGGACGCCCGCCTGTTTCCGCATTATCGTGTACGTGGCAATTTACGCTACGGAATGGCTGAGACCATGGAATCGCAGTTCGATGATATTGTCGGTTTACTGGGTATTGAACCGTTGCTGAATCGCTATCCGCGGACGCTGTCCGGTGGAGAAAAACAGCGCGTCGCGATTGGCCGGGCATTGCTCACCGCGCCGGAACTGCTGCTCATGGATGAACCGCTGGCGTCGCTGGATTTGCCCAGAAAGCGTGAGCTATTGCCGTATCTGGAGCGTCTGGCGAAAGAGGTCAAGATTCCGATTCTGTATGTCAGCCACAGTCTGGAAGAGATTGTTCGATTAGCCGATCATGTTGTGGTGCTCGATAAAGGCAAAGTGAAAGCACAAGGGGTTCTGGAAGAGGTGTGGGCCAGCAGTGCACTACGCCCCTGGTTACCGCAAGATGAGCAGAGCAGTATTCTGAGTGTTCGCGTGTTGGCTCAACATGCGCATTACGCGATGACGGCGCTGGCATTAGGTGACCAGCAGATGTGGGTCGGTAAAGTTGAACTGCCTCAGGATGCCGCATTGCGCATTCGGGTGAATGCTGCGGATGTTTCTCTGGTGTTACAGCCGCCGGAAAAAAGCAGTATCCGCAATGTGCTGTGTGCCAGCGTGGTGGAATACCTTGATGTAGACGGACAGGTTGAAGTGAAACTTTCGGTCGGCCAGCAGACGCTGTGGTCCCGTATTACGCCGTGGGCACGGGACGATCTCGCACTTCATTCCGGGCAAACGCTCTATGCGCAGGTGAAGAGCGTGTCCATTACGGCGTAATGGAGATCGATGCGATTTTTCTCTGTTGCAGTGAGTCAGCGATAATAAAGCAGTGGCCTTCTGGCAGTAGCCTGTGGTTTATGGACGCATGCTGTCAGGTTCGATGCGTCATCGCCGTATGCTACGGTGCGAGGCTTCCGTATGGATGCCTCGCACCGTGGTAGCCTTGGTATCTCAAGCCTTACACGAGCGGCATTCTTCTCAATAACGACGTTTTAACCGTCGCTTTCTTCCCTATTGTCAGGGTGATCAACATGTTGTGACGACAATCACTTGCGGCAACACTGTCACCGCATGTTTCCCAGCTTGAGCTGTCATTCATTGAATGACGCGAATGAGATCCTTATCACTAGAAAGCTATATAGCCATGGCGCAGTTGGCTGTTTTCGCGCAATGATCGGGTATCTACTTTGCTTGAGGTGAAAAGAAGAATGACGCACTTTGTTTTAGTGGGCGATGTCGGCGGCACCAATACGCGTTTGGCGCTGTGTGACGCGATGACGGGCGAGCTGTCGCAAATCGAGACGTATTCTGGGTTGGATTTCCTTTCTCTGGAAGGGGCAGTCCGTGATTATCTCGATTCGCGACAGGTCACGGTGCAGGATGCTTGTATCGCGATTGCCTGCCCGATTACCGGTGACTGGGTGGCGATGACGAATCACACTTGGGCATTTTCCATCGCTGAAATGAAAGCGAGTCTGGGCTTACGCCACTTTGAAGTCATCAACGACTTTACCGCCGTTTCTATGGCGGTGCCGGTGTTGGGGAGTGAGAGTCTGCTCCAGTTCGGTGGTGGGGAGCCAGTGCCGGGTAAGCCCGTTGCCGTGTATGGTGCAGGCACGGGGCTGGGGGTTGCTCATCTGGTTCATGTTGCCAATCAATGGATTAGTTTGCCGGGTGAAGGCGGACATGTGGATTTCGCGTCTAATAGCGACGAAGAAGACAACATTCTGGCGGTATTACGCCAGTCGCTGGGGCATGTTTCCGCAGAGCGCTTACTCTCTGGGCAGGGGTTAGTGAATATTTACCGTGCCGTGGTGCTGTCCGATGACCGTACGCCGGAGGCGCTCGAGCCGAAAGATATTACCGAACGGGCCGTCAACAACACGGATGTGGATTGTCGCCGCGCGCTGTCGCTATTCTGTGTCATCATGGGACGATTCGGTGGCAATCTGGCGTTAAATTTAGGCGCATTTGGCGGTGTTTATATTGCGGGCGGTATCGTGCCGCGTTTTCTGGAGTTTTTTAAAGCTTCCGGCTTTCGGGCAGCCTTTGAAGACAAAGGGCGATTGAAGAGCTATATGCAGGATATCCCCGTGTACCTGATTACTCACGAACAGCCGGGATTAATGGGGGCGGGCGCTTACCTGCGGCAGGTGCTCGGCAACGCGCTATAAGTGAGCGTGTTCGTTGAACGCAATCAGGCAATTGCCTAATACGGCTTGCTTGCCTGATTGCATCATCGTTGGTTAGGCCAGAATGCGGGTGCGGATGACATCGGCGATGCTGGGTTCCTCATTGCTGCCAATCACCAAATCGGCACGCGCTTTGATTTCGTCAGCGCTGTTGCCCATGGCGACACCTAATCCTACGCCTTCCAGCATGCTGATATCATTAAAGTTATCGCCGAATGCCACGACATCCTTCATGCTGATGCCCTGTTCGCCAAGCCATTGCTGAAGCAGTTTGCCTTTGCTGTTGCCGGTTTGGGCGATATCAACCTGATCTTGCCACGACCACTCGCAGGCCAGTCCGAGCTGCTTTTCCACTTTCGAGGCGAAATGGTTCAGCGTAGGGACATCGGCGTGCGTGGTCGCGAATTTCCAGATGGCGTGGGATGCTTCCGTTTGGCGCACCAGATTTTCCACCTGCGCAAAGCGAGGGCGCTGTTGCTCCGGTAGATTAGCGGCCCATGCCTGCGTGCGCACTACGTGCCCGGTAGGATATTGGTAATACATGTCGTCATCGGCATACATCAGTCCGTGAATATCACATTCCTCCAGCAGCGTGATGACATTTTTTGCCTGCTCAACAGAGAGCGGGTTGGTGTGTGACGCCTGGCCCTGCTGGTAATCATAGACATAGGTGCCGTTACAGCAGATAGCGGGCGTATCCAACTGCAATCCCTGATAAAAAGGGTGAATGGCTGAGTGGTGGCGCCCGGTGACGATCATCACTTTTATACCTTGCTGGCGGGCTAGCGCGAGTGCACTAAGTGATTCGGGCAGGATTTTTTTCTGTTGATTCAGCAGCGTACCATCAAGATCAAGTGCAATTACTCGGTAGGTCATCGTTGTCTCGCAAATAAAAATGTGGATATCGAATTAGCCTTACGATAAAGGACGCGGCGAGAAATAGACAGACAACAACGAGATAAAAGTGTCTTAGATCCATTTGATGACGAATGATGCCGTGCGGCGGTGGGAAATCGGGCTAAACGGACAGTTTGGTAGCACCGTTGTCGATTTTCTATACTTTCAACGGCTTATCATCTATTTTTTAAGCAATTGATCAAAACGCAGCTTTACAATGTGCGATGTACTGTTTATAGTGCGCGTCATTGCGGAGGAGTGGCCGAGTGGTTGAAGGCACCGGTCTTGAAAACCGGCGACGCGAAAGTGTTCTAGAGTTCGAATCTCTACTCCTCCGCCACTTTCAATCTTAACCTTTCTTATTTCATTCTTGCTTCTTGCTTCTTGATTATCTCTGACGATTTGCCGTCATAATTTCTGTTTTATTCGTTATCGCTGCATCTTTAGCGTCTGTTAATCAAATCGTTTTCCAGCCAGTACAAAATGACTTCAACGACATAGCGCTGCTCTTCGTCGCTCAGCGGCTGGTGTTGGGCGATGTGATGCCATTTTTCCAGACATCCTCGGCAGCAGGTTGCGGTGGCATGTTGCGCAATAAACACGGGGTGGCCGCGCATCGGTGTCTGCTTGCCATCATTGGCCGGATCCGCCGGTGCCAGCCTGCGTGCGATAAAATCGGCGGCGTGGGAGGCGATCGTTTCCTTACCTTTGCTGTAGCAATAGTCTCGCTCTTTGGTACCCAACGTAAAACGCTGGCGGAAAGGGGAACGCGACAGCCGGGAAAATAGCGAATCAAACGTGGTCATAACCTAAAGTCCGTAAAACATGAACGATGCAAAAATAGGGACGTGCGGACACTGCCGTATAAATCAATCATGACTTAAATCAGCCATTGCTTAAATCAATAGTAGCCTTGCGCTGTCTCTGTAGAATAAAGTGATGGGTCATTTATGGTATACCGTGCGTCAGGTTGAGCCAGTTCGTTATCCTTTCTTGCGCCTTCCTGAGCCGTCACATTCGCGTGAAATAAGGAGAATACGATGCAGCAAGTTGTTTATGTCGCCAGCCCGGAAAGCCAACAGATCCACGTTTGGCAGCTCGGTGCTCAGGGAAATCTGACATTATTGCAGACCGTTGATGTTCCAGGGCAAGTTCAGCCGATGGTGATCGCGCCGAATAAGCGTCATCTGTATGTCGGGGTACGTCCTGATTTCAGGGTTCTAAGCTATCGTATTGATGAGCAGGGTAAATTAACGCAAGCGGGTGTGGCGTCTTTACCGGGTAGCCCGACGCACCTGTCTACCGATAATGACGGACGTTTCCTGTTCAGCGCGTCTTACAGCGGTGCTTGTGTTAGCGTTAGCCCGATTGGTGCGGATGGTGTTGTCGGCGAGCCGATTCAGCAACTGGACGGACTGGAAGGGTGCCACTCAACCAATATTGATCCAACGAATACTGTTGTGTGGGCACCTTGCCTGAAAGAAGACCGCATTCGTCTATACGACCTCAGCGCTGATGGCAACCTGAGCGTGCATCGTCAGGCAGAAATGACGACGGTATCTGGCGCGGGTCCACGCCATATGGCTTTCCACCCCAATCAGCGTTTTGCCTATTGCGTGAATGAACTAGACAGCTCGGTGGGTGTGTACCAGTTGGATGCAGCCAGCGGCGAATTGCAGAAAGTGCAAACGCTGGATGCCATGCCTGCGGGCTTCAGCGACACGCGCTGGGCGGCAGATATTCACATTACGCCGAATGGCCGCTTCCTGTACATCAGCGATCGTACTGCCAGCCTGCTGAGCGTTTTCCAGGTGTCTGAAGACGGCAGCACGTTAACGCTGACCGGACATCAGCCGACCGAAACGCAGCCGCGCGGTTTCAATATCGATCATACCGGTGAGTTCCTGATTTCAGCAGGGCAGAAATCTCAGCACATCGAGGTGTATCACATCGACCAGAACACGGGCGATCTGCAACCGCTCGCGCGTTACGCCGTCGGTCAGGGGCCAATGTGGGTATCGGTGCTGGCGCTGGACTAAACAAGTCAGGCACAACATTGAGATTAAGCCCTGCATTGATCCGCATAGTGCTGTTCACTAAGGCGTGGATTTACTCGCCCAGTTGCTGTGCTCGCCCTGACGGGCTGCCACAAGTGGCATTTAAAATGCGTTTGCATTTTATAGGGGGAAACACGGTGATGAGGTTCCCGCAGGGATACCTCGCACCGTGGTAGCCCCCGGCATCTCTATACGTAAACGATCGGCATGAGGCCATTAACCCCGGTATTCGATAATCGACAAACCCGCGTTGTAGTCTGTGCTGTAGATGATGCCGTCGGCATCAACAAACACATCGCAAGACTGAATAATCTGCGGCCTGCCGGGCCGTTTATCGACCATTCTGGCTGGCGCAGCAGGCACCAGCGCACCGGTTTCTTTCGGCTGGTACGGATTACTGATGTCGTAAGCGCGTACTCCTGCATTTTGATAGGTGGCGAAGATCAGTGACGAACTGATGAAACTCCCAGGTCGGTTTTCATGCAGATTATGTGGGCCAAAGTGTGCGCCTTTTTTTACATAGTCCGTTTCTTTCGGCTGCGGGAAGGTGGCGATGCTCACCGGGTTACTCGGTTCACGAATATCGAACACCCAAATCAATTTCTCGCCATCTTCCTGATTATCCAATACCGCTTCATCCAACACGATCAGCAGGTCGCGATCCGACAGGGGCAGCGCTGTGTGTGTGCCGCCACCAAACGGTGGGCTCCAGTTACGATGGCTGATGAGTTGTGGATTGGTGCGATCGCTCACGTCCAGCAGCGTTAGCCCGCCATCGCGCCAGCTTCCATAGGCGGTGTCGCCGCTGATGATGGCATGGTGCAGGGCATAACGTTTGCCGTCCGGCCAGCTTGCGGTTTCCCCTCCGGCGGTGTGCATACCGGGTAGCCAGTAGCGGCCAGCAACCTCAGGGCGCAGTGGATCGGCTAGATCGATAGTCAGAAAGATGTAGTCGCTGTAGCCATCGAGCAGCGCGGAGACATAGGCCCAGCGTCCGCCTACGTACCAGATGCGATGAATACCGATGCCGTCCAGCGGCAGGAAGCTGATTTCACGCGGTTTATCCGGCGTTGAAATATCGAAAATCCGTAATCCGGCGCTCCAGCTTTTGCCCTGCTGTTTGGTACTGACCGTATCGGCGACGGAGCGGGTGTAATAGACCTTTTCTTCTGCGAAACTGGCATCGGCAAACAAATCGCGTGCGTTAACGACAAGCAACAGGTCATCATGGGTTTGCAGGTGGATATTCCAGGTACCGGGCGGGGCAGCAATAAACCCCGCTGGCTTGGGATTTTTGGCATCGCGCACATCCACAATCGACACGCCTTGTGAAACCATGTGCCCGATGTAAGCGTAGCCGCGATGAACCATCACCTGCACGCCGTCGGGTCTGCCTCCCTGATCGCTGTGCCCTATCAGCCGCATATTGCGGCTGTAATCAGGGGTGGGCAGAGGGGTCGATGCCATAACGTTATCTCCGTATTATTTCGCCTGTTTGGCTTCCAGTGTAGCAAACCATGGAGCGATAAAATCATCCGTGTGGCCCCAGCCTGGGATAATTTTCGCCAATCCCGCGACGTTGACTGCACTCGCTTGGCTGGCTAACAGCGCCTGCGGAATCGCCGCCGCGCGGAACTCGTAGGTTGCTGGCGTGGGTTCACCGGCTATCTTGTTGGCAACCAGACGCAGGTTAACTTTACCGATCAGTTTTGGATCGACGGCCACGCTGACTTTCCACGGGCTGCTCGCTTCGCGCATCAGCTGTAAATCTTGATTGGAGATGTCAATGCTGTACAGTTTGATTTCAGTCCGGCCGTTTTCTTTCAATGCTTTATAAGCGCCCTGGCTGAAGGCATCCCACGATCCCCAGATTGCATCAATTTTGCCTTTCGGGTATTTCGCCAGCACCGCGCCGACTTTGTTGGCGGTATCGCCCTGTACGTCGGAGGACACGGCGCCAATCGATTCCAGTTCCTTGATGCCGGGGTTAGCTTTCAGGATCTGCTGATAGGCGAGCTGGCGGCGTTCCATCGGCGGGAAGCCTGCAACCCACAGCTTGATGATATTGGCGTTACCGTTGAAATCTTTCACCAGTTGGCCGAGTGATTCGTTAGTCAGTGAAGCGTCATCCTGTTGGGTGACGGTCACGCCTGGAATTTCGCCGTTTACGGCGGTATCAAATACCGAGACGGCAATGCCGCTGTCGACGATACGCTTAATCAAATCGGTAGAGTAGGGATCGCGGCCCTGCGACAGGATGATGCCGTCATATTTCTGGCTGATGGCCTGATTCACGAAATCCTGAAAACGGGCGTCGTCGCCGTTGCTTAGGAAGGTGCTGACCTTAAAGCCCAGCTTTTTACCTTCTTCGAGCACGCCGGAAACAAACTGTGTGGTGTTGTCGTCCGATCCCAGATTGCGGATAACGGCGATGCGAACCGGGCCGTCATGATTGGCGATAGCCGCCGGAACGGGAGCAATCGTGGCGTTCTGATTGGCCAGTGCCGGTAATGCGGTCAGTAAGCTCAGTGCAAGCAGGGCAGGCGTAAATTTCTTCATTATCAGCTCCATGGCGTTTTATAAAGGGATCTTGTGTTGACGATAGTGTGTTGTGTTGATGGCAGTATTGTTATGTTTTCTGCGCCACTACTTTATAGCTGTCTTTATGTCTGGATGTCTATTTAAAAATAATACTGCATCATAGCCATTGAGCGATAGTCGGGAAAGCGGGGAGAGTTATGACGTTTGGATGTAAGTTATAACGATTTGTGCTGACTGCGGATAAAAGAAAAATGCCCGCGAGTGGACTGCACCCCAAAAGTTGGACACCCAACTGAGTAAGGTGCAGTTTTTTATGGCAAAGCCAAAATATTCCCTCGAAACCAGATTAGCTGTAGTTAATCACTACCTCGCCGGAAAAGATGGAACACATCGTACAGCTGAACGCTTTGGTGTTGAGAGAACATCAGTGCGACGCTGGGTAAGAGCCTGGCAACTCCATGGTATTGATGGCATTACCTGGAAAAATGACCGCCATTCTCCGGCGTTCCGGATGACTGTTGTCCAGACTGTTCTCAATGAAGAACTTTCGATGCGTGAAGCTGCCGCACGGTTTAATATCTCAACTGAAACCGTTGTCCGGCACTGGGTGAATGTATACAAAGACGCAGGTGAGAAAGGACTTCTGAGCATAAAACCAGGCCGGAGCAAGGACATGACAAAACCCAAAAAAACACCTCCACTTACCGATGCTGCACTGGAAAAGTTATCTCCCGAAGAACTGCGGGCTGAACTTCGTTACCTGCGCGCAGAGAATGCCTATCTAAAAAAGCTGAAGGCCTTAGTTCAAAGCGAGAAAAGCGGCAGAAAGCCGGAATAATCAGTGAGCTAAGGCTGGAGTATGCGCTCGGTGATCTTCTGCGTGCAGCGGGTATGTCCCGTAGTACGTGGTATCACAATATGAATGCGCTGAAGCGAGTGGACAGGCATGCCGGGCTGAAAGATAAAATCAGAGAGATTTACCACTATCACAAAGGGCGTTATGGCTACCGCAGGATCACACTCTCACTGAGAAAACAGGGGTTGTTGGTAAACCATAAAACTGTGCAGAGACTGATGGCGGAGCTGTCACTCCGCTCTCTGATAAGGGTGAAGAAATATCGTGCCTGGAAAGGGGAAATGGGCAAGGCTGCGCCCAATATCCTGAGCCGGAACTTCAGTGCATCGAAAGCCAACGAAAAATGGGTCACGGATGTTACAGAGTTCTCGGTGCAGGGTAAAAAGCTGTACCTGTCGCCGGTTCTCGATCTGTTTAACCGGGAGATTATCTCCTACAGCCTGTCGGAAAGGCCGGTGATGGAGATGGTTAATACGATGCTGCACGATGCGTTCTCAGCGCTCGGACCGGAGGATACACCGCTGCTGCACACGGATCAGGGCTGGCAATACCGAATGGCAGGCTATCAGGCAAAGTTAAAGGCACAGGGTATGACGCAAAGCATGTCACGCAAGGGAAACTGCCTGGATAACGCGGTGATGGAGAACTTCTTCGGCACACTGAAATCGGAGTGTTTTTACCTGAACAGGTTCAGCGATCTGAATGAACTGAGGAAGGCGATAGAGGACTATATCCATTACTATAACAACGAGCGGATCAGCCTGAAATTAAAAGGCCTGAGTCCGGTAGAATACCGAACCCGGGCCCTGATAGCCGCTTAACATGAACTGTCCAACTTTATGGGGTCAGTCCAGAGGCGGGCATTTGAGACTGTTGAAAAACCTATTTGTCGAACGAAAACGGGAGTAGCGGAATAGAAGAGTAAAGCGTTTGCGCCAGGGATGGCGCAATCCGAGCTTACATGGACGTACTCGCAGCGTCTTTACGATCTATCCGTTACTACCGCACTACGGACTTTGTGAATACAGTGAGATCAAAAGCGAATGAATTATTTCTTCGCTTCTTTCTCTTCCATCTCACGCGCCCAGCGTGGGTGGTGTTTACGTGCCCAGCGTTTAGAGACTTTGCCTTCAATCATGCCTTTGATCGACCCTTTGACCCAGAACGCCATGTACATATGGATCAGGATGGCATGGATAAGGACGATAGCCGCAACTGCATGAAGCAGGATGGCGTAGCGCACGACATCAATCGGGAACAGGTGGGCAAAATAAGGGCGCCACATGATAATCCCGGTGATCAGCAGCACCAGCGTCAACCCCATGATGCTCCAGAACATCATCTTCTGACCCGGGTTGTATTTACCCACTTCAGCGACTTCATGCTCATTGCCTTTTAATACCTCAACAATATTGAGGAACCACGGCAAATCGCGTTTCTTCGGGATGTTATGACTAACGAACCGAAAGAACATCGGAATCAGACAAATGACGATCAACACGCCAAAAAACGGGTGCAGAATACGCCCCATTTGTGGCGTACCAAACGTCTGCGTCAACCATTGCAGGGTTGGGAAAAACAAAGCAATACCCGAGAGTGCGACCAGGAAAAAGCTAATCACCACAATCCAGTGACAGATGCGATCGATAAACTTGGTGCGCAAAATCATTTGTGGTTTACTCATGTTTGTCTCCCCCTTCTTTGTCTTCTCCCTCATGCTCCATTTCCTCGGTGTTAGGACCGACACCGACATAGTGGAACATTAACCCGGCGAACGTGGCGACAAACCCTAACGCGGACAGCGGTTTTAGAATGCCTTTCCACAGATTGACCGGCGTGGAAATCTGCGGGTTGTCTGGCAGATTGTGATAGAGCGATGGCCTGTCTGCGTGGTGCAGAACATACATCACGTGCGTACCGCCCACGCCCTGAGGATCGTAGAGACCCGCGTGCTCATAACCACGGTTTTTCAGATCGGTGATGCGTTCTTCCGCCAGATGCTTCATTTCGTCTTTCGTGCCGAAACGAATGGCACCGGTCGGACAGGTTTTCACGCAGGCCGGTTCTTGCCCAACGCTGACTCTGTCGACGCACAGCGTACATTTATAGACGCGGTTATCTTCTTTGTTCAGACGTGGAATATTGAACGGGCAACCGGCAATGCAATAGCCGCAGCCGATACAATGCTCGGACTGAAAATCGACGATACCGTTGGCGTACTGAATAACCGCGCCGGCGGAAGGGCAAGCTTTCAGGCAGCCCGGATCGCTACAGTGCATACAGCCATCTTTACGGATCAGCCATTCCAGACGATCGTTCTCTTCCACTTCGGAAAAGCGCATCAGCGTCCAGGATTTGGCGCTCAGATCCGCCGGATTATCATAAACCCCGAGGTTATGGCCGACTTCATCGCGGATGTCGTTCCATTCTGAGCAGGCAACCTGACAGGCTTTACAGCCGATACAGGTAGTCACATCAATCAGTTTTGCCACTTCGCTTTTGTCATTACGCACATGCGGAGGCGGTGTAAAGCCGTTGGTGGCCGAACGTTTAATAATATCTTGTGATTGCATTGACATAGTTGGCTACCCTTACACCTTCTCTACATTAACCAAAAACGCTTTGTATTCAGGCGTTTGTGAATTAGCGTCACCGACGCTCGGGGTGAGTGTGTTAGCCAGGAACCCTTTACGTGTGGTTCCCTCAAAGCCCCAGTGGCAAGGGATACCCACGGTTTCCACGCTGCGTCCGGCAATTTCCAGCGTCTTGATACGCTTGGTGACTACCGCTTTGGCTTTGATGTAGCCACGCTGGCAGGAGACTTTGATTTCATCGCCCGCTTTAATGCCTTTGCTCTTCGCCAGATTTTCACCGATCTCAACAAACTGTTCCGGCTGCACAATCGCGTTCAGACGTGCGTGTTTTGTCCAGTGACGGAACAATTCGGTAATCGAGTACGTTGTCGCCACGTAAGGGAAGTCCTTCGCGGTGCCCATGGTTTTCGCATCGCGTTCAAACAAACGCGCTGCCGGACTGGACACCACCGATGGATGCAGCGGGTTGGTGCCGATAGGGGATTCGATCGGTTCGTAGTGCTCAGGGAACGGCCCATCGACCAGCTTGTCTACGGAGAACAGACGTGCCAGACCTTCCGGCAGCATGATGAACGGCCCGGTGTCTTTGCCCGGTGGTACGGTCGCGGCGAAATCAGGCACATCAATGCCTTGCCATTTCTGACCATTCCATTCCAGCAATTTACGTTTGCTGTCCCACGGCTTACCTTGTAGGTCGGCAGAAGCGCGGTTATAGAGGATGCGGCGGTTTTGCGGCCAGCACCATGACCAGTTCGGCGTACAGCCCAAACCGGCATCCGCGTTGTCGCGTCTGTCCATCTGGTTACCCGCTTCCGTCCAGCTACCGGCATAGATCCAGCAGAAGCTGGATGTGGAGCCGTCATCACGCAGCTGCGAGAAGTCAGCAACCTGTTGGCCTTTCTTCAGGATCAGTTTGCCGCTGTCATCGTAGATATCGGCCAGCGCCATGCCGTTGGCTTCACGGGCGATCTCTTCCGGCGTCGGATCTTCCGGGTCTTTATAGTTCCAGTTGATGTTCATCAACGGCTCGGGGTATGCACCGCCTTCTTCTTTATACAGCTCACGCAGGCGCATCAGCAGTTTACCGAGGATCTTGCCGTCGTGATGAGCTTCTCCTGGTGGCTCAGCCGCCGCCCAGTGCCATTGCAGCCAGCGGCCTGAGTTGGCGATAGACCCATTCTCTTCGGCAAAACAGGAAGACGGCAGACGGAAGACTTCAGTCTGGATAGACTTTGTATCCACATCGTTGAATTCGCCATAGTTCTGCCAGAACGTGGACGTCTCGGTGACCAGCGGATCGATGATGACCATATACTTGAGTTTGGAGAGGGCTTCAGTCGCTTTATTCTTGTTGGAAAACGCGGCAACGGGGTTAAAGCCCTGAACGATATAGCCGTTCATTTTGCCTTCCACCATCAGCTCGGTTTGCACCATGACATCGTAGCTACGATCCCACTTCGGCAGCCAGTCATAACCCCAGTTATTCGACGCTTGAGCATTATCGCCGTAGAAACTCTTCATCATGCTGATAAAGAATTTTGGCGTGTTCTTCCAATAGTTAACCTGGTCGGGCAGCAGCGCGGTCGGCGTGATTTGTCCCAGATAGGTTTTCAGATCCGTTTGTTTTTCTGACGGCAGCGGCATATAGCCCGGAAGATTTAATGACAGCAGACCAAGGTCGGTATAACCCTGAATATTTGAGTGGCCGCGCAGCGCGTTGATGCCGCCGCCAGCCATACCGATGTTGCCAAGTAAAAGTTGGATCATCGCCGCTGAACGAATGATTTGTGCACCGTTAGTGTGGTGCGTCCAGCCTAAGGCGTACATAAACGTCGCCGTTTTATTCGGTACACAGGTTTCGGCTAGCGTGCGACAGATCGTTTCATAATCTTTGGCGGATGTACCGCACAGGGATGTCACCATTTCTGGCGTATAGCGGGAAACGTGTTTCTTCAGCAGGTTCCACACACAGCGTGGGTGAGATAGCGTGGTGTCGCGTTTGGCAAAGCCGGATTCATCAAGCTCATACTGCCAGCTGGATTTATCATATTGACGTTTTTGTGCGTCGTAACCGCTGAACAAGCCTTCGTCAAAGCTGAAATCGTCTCGTACGATCAGGCTGGCGCTGGTGTAAGACACCACATACTCATGATGAATTTTATCGTGTGTAATGAGGTAGTTAACGATACCTAACAGAAAGGCGGCGTCTGAACCTGCGCGAATGGGAGCGTAGAGATCGGCAACGGCTGCGGAGCGGTTAAAACGTGGATCGACAACGATCAGTTTCGCATTATTGTGCGTTTTGGCTTCAACGGCCCACTTGAAACCGACCGGGTGCGCTTCTGCCGGGTTGCCGCCCATGACGATGATGACGTTGGCGTTTTTGATATCAACCCAGTTGTTGGTCATGGCGCCACGGCCGAATGTCGGTGCCAGCGCGGCGACAGTTGGCCCATGGCATAGGCGAGCCTGGCAGTCGATGGCGACCATGCCCAGAGAACGGGCAAACTTTTGGTCGAGAATACCGGTTTCGTTGCTGGCGGCAGAAGAGCACAGCATACCGGTCGTCAGCCAGCGGTTGACGGTTTCGCCTTTAGCGTTAGTACGCTGGAAGTTGGCGTCACGATCCGCTTTCATCAGACGCGCGATACGTTCGATCGCATCGTCCCAACTGATTCGCTGCCATTTGTCGGAGCCGGGGGCGCGGTATTCAGGGTAGAGCAGGCGGTTTTCGCTGTGGATGTAGTCGACCAGACCCGCACCTTTCGGGCAAAGGGAGCCGCGGCTGACTGGGTGGTCCGCATCACCTTCGATATGGAAAACGGAAGGTTTTGCATTCTTGGCACCATCGCCCAGGCTGTACATGAGCACACCGCAGCCGACTGAACAGTATGTGCAATTGTTACGTGTCTCTTTCGCGCGTAACAGCTTATATTGACGTACTGATGCCATTGCTTCTGTGGGTGTAAAGCCCAATACCGCGAGAGTGGTTCCAGCCATTCCCCCCGCGCAAACTTTAAAGAAACCTCTTCTATTGAGTTGCATTAGTTTCCCTGTGTAATTATGTGTCATTTTTGTTGCGAGCAATTTAACAACACATAAAATGTGGGTTTTGCGCGAAATCAAAATTTAAGTATTTAACCCCCCATTACACCCATAAAGAGGTATATTTTTTATTCGTTATATATTGTAATGCATAACGATTTTGTTATTTCATGGTTACAAATCATGCGAAGCAGCGAGTCAACCAGAAAGAAATAAGCGGGGATTTGTGGCGAAATTGTTGCAGAAAAAAGCCGGATTAAAATCCGGCTTGATGTGATGATTATTTGACCTGCATACCCGGCTGAGCGCCGCTGTCTGGGCTCAGGAGGAAGATATCTTTTCCGCCCGGCCCTGCAGCCATCACCATCCCTTCCGATATGCCGAAGCGCATTTTACGCGGAGCCAGATTGGCGACCATGACGGTTAAACGGCCTTCCAGCTTAGCCGGATCGGGATAAGCTTCACGAATGCCGGAGAAGACCTGGCGGGTTTCGCCACCGAGATCCAACGTCAAACGTAATAGTTTGTCAGAACCATCAACCAATTCAGCCTGTTTAATCAAGGCGATACGCATATCGACTTTAGCAAAATCGTCAAAGTTAATCGTGTCCTGCACCGGATTGTCCGCCAGCGGACCGGACACGACTTTTTGCGCCGTGACCATGTCTTCTTTGGACGCGTCAACCATCGCGTTGACTTTATCTAGATCGATGCGGTTAAACAGCGCTTTGAATGGGCTCACCTGATGGTTCAGCAGCGGGGCGGTGATAGCGTCCCAGCTCAACTCCGTGTTCAAAAACGCTTCTGTCCGCTGTGCCAGCGATGGCAGTACCGGCTTTAGGTACGTCATCAGCACGCGGAACAGGTTGATGCCCATCGAGCAAATGGCCTGTAGATCGGCATCCCGACCTTCTTCTTTCGCCACAACCCACGGTGCTTGTTCGTCAACATAGCGGTTGGCGATATCCGCCAGTGCCATGATCTCACGAATGGCACGGCCTGATTCACGGCTGCTATAGGCTTCCGCAATGCTGGTGGCAGCGTCAGTAAAGGTTTTGTACAGCTCGGCGTCGGCCAGTTTGTCCGCCAGTTTGCCGTCAAAGCGTTTGTTAATGAAACCAGCATTACGTGATGCCAGGTTCACGACCTTGTTCACGATGTCAGCATTCACGCGTTGCACGAAATCTTCCAGATTAAGATCGATGTCATCAATGCGAGAAGACAGTTTTGCCGCGTAGTAATAACGCAGACAATCAGCATCCAGATGCTGAAGATACGTTCCTGCTTTAATGAAGGTGCCGCGTGATTTAGACATCTTGGCACCGTTGACCGTAACGTAACCGTGCACGAACAGGTTCGTCGGTTTACGGAAACCGCTGCCTTCCAACATCGCCGGCCAGAACAGGCTGTGGAAATAAACGATGTCTTTACCGATGAAGTGATACAAATCTGCGTCTGAGTCTTTCTTCCAGAAATCATCAAAATTCAGATCGCCACGCTTGTCGCACAGATTTTTGAACGACCCCATGTAGCCGATTGGCGCATCCAGCCAGACATAAAAATATTTGCCCGGCGCATCAGGAATTTCAAAACCGAAATACGGTGCGTCGCGGGTAATGTCCCACTGTTGCAGACCAGAGTCGAACCACTCCTGCATCTTGTTGGCGACTTGCTCCTGCAATGCGCCAGAGCGCGTCCAGGCTTGCAGCATCTCGCTGAATGCGGGCAGATCGAAGAAAAAGTGTTCGGTTTCACGCATCTCTGGCGTAGCGCCAGACACCACTGATTTTGGTTCGATCAGTTCTGTCGGGCTGTAAGTCGCGCCGCAGACTTCGCAGTTATCGCCGTATTGATCGGCAGCCTTACATTTCGGGCAGGTGCCTTTAACGAAACGATCCGGCAGGAACATACCTTTCTCTGGATCGTACAGCTGAGAAATCGTGCGATTTTTAATAAAGCCGTTCTCTTTCAGACGGCGATAAATCAGACCAGACAGCTCGCGGTTCTCTTCGCTATGCGTAGAGTGGTAGTTGTCATAGCTGATATTGAAACCGGCAAAGTCTTGTTGATGCTCTTGACTCATTGCCGCAATCATCTGTTCCGGCGCAATCCCCATCTGCTGTGCTTTCAGCATGATAGGCGTGCCGTGGGCGTCGTCCGCACAGATAAAATGAACCTGGTTGCCGCGCATTCGCTGGTAACGAACCCAAATATCGGCCTGAACGTGTTCAAGCATATGACCGAGGTGGATTGAACCATTAGCGTAAGGCAGCGCGCACGTTACCAGGATTTTCTTTGCGACTTGAGTCATGAGGAACTTGCTTTCTTTTGTGAATAGAGGGAAATCGATGTTAACCGATAGCGCCTTGCTGCGTAAACCGCTGGCGTGAGTAAAACGGCAGGAAACACCCTAGCTGATTTTAATTTGCGTAGTGTTTCCACGTTTTTGACGCCGAAGGGCGTCAGGCTTTCCTCGCTCTGGTATGCTATATACGATCTCAACGGTCAACTATGAGAATTTCAAGGAGCCGGAATGAACGCGACAGTCCCCGAACAACGCCCTGAAGCACTACGTGCGATGGTCGCCGGGGTTTTATCTACTTTTCAGCACCCGACACTGAAAAATAATCTGACGACACTCAATGCGCTGCGCCATTGTGCGCTGCTGGATAACGTGTTGCATATTGAACTAACGATGCCGTTTGTCTGGCTGAGCGGTTTGGCTGTATTAAAAGAAACGGTTAGCGATGAGTTATTACGTTTATCTGGCGCAAAGGCGGTCGAATGGCGTTTAACGCATGACATCGCTACGCTGCGCCGGGTTAACGATCAGGCTGGCGTGAAGGGCGTTAAAAACATCATTGCCGTCAGTTCCGGCAAAGGCGGGGTCGGCAAATCGAGCACGGCGGTCAACATGGCGCTGGCGCTGGCGGCTGAAGGCGCGAATGTAGGCATTCTGGATGCCGATATCTATGGTCCTTCTATTCCAACGATGCTGGGTTCAGCGAGCGAGCGCCCAACCTCGCCGGACGGTCAACATATGGCACCGATTACCGCGCACGGTCTGGCAACCAACTCGATTGGTTATCTGGTCACAGACGATAACGCGATGGTGTGGCGTGGGCCGATGGCCAGCAAGGCGTTATTGCAACTGTTGCAGGATACGCTCTGGCCGGATCTGGATTATCTGGTGCTAGATATGCCGCCGGGTACGGGCGATATTCAACTGACACTGGCGCAAAATATTCCTGTCACTGGTGCCGTCGTCGTGACGACCCCGCAGGATATCGCGCTGATGGATGCCATGAAAGGCATCGCGATGTTTGAAAAAGTCAGCGTGCCAGTACTAGGCATCGTTGAGAATATGAGCGTACATATCTGTAGCAACTGTGGACATCTGGAGCCGATTTTTGGTACGGGCGGCGCGCAGAAACTGGCGGAGAAATATCATTGTTCCCTGTTAGGCCAGCTTCCGCTGCACATTTCCCTGCGTGAGGATCTTGACCGCGGTGAGCCGACGGTCGTCAGTCAGCCGGACAGTGAATTCACATCTCTGTACCGTGAACTGGCGGGGCAGGTTGCCGCACAGCTTTATTGGCAAGGTAGCGTTATTCCTGGCGAAATTTCTTTCCGCGCGCTGTAGTCCGCTATAAGGCCGGGCTCTGTCCCGGCTTGACCCTGTGCCAGTCCTCGCTTCTCTGGGCGCAATACGCGGAAAGGGTGGCGTGACGGGGGCTAACTCCCTATAATTGCGGCGTAAAAGCGCCTATTGGCGCATTCCCCTCTCTTTATTTATGTTAATCAGGTCGTTAATACCATGACTGATCAGTCTCACCAGTGCGTCATCATCGGGATCTCAGGAGCATCCGCTTCAGGTAAAAGTCTTATTTCCAGCACCTTGTATCGGGAATTACGCGATCAGGTCGGCGATCAGCATATCGGGGTGATATCTGAAGACAGCTATTATAAAGATCAAAGCCACCTGACGATGGAAGAGCGGGTAAAAACCAACTATGACCACCCAAGTTCAATGGATCACAGCCTGTTGCTGAAACATTTGCAGATGCTAAAAGCGGGTCAGGCGATTGAAGTTCCGCAGTACAGCTATGTTGAGCACACTCGCAAGCAGGAAACGGTGCATATCGAGCTGAAAAAGGTCATTATCCTGGAAGGTATCCTGTTGCTGACGGATGCACGCCTGCGCGATGAGATGAATTTCTCTATTTTTGTCGATACGCCGCTGGATATTTGCCTGTTGCGTCGCATGCGCCGCGATGTGAATGAACGCGGACGTTCCATGGATTCCGTGATGGAACAGTATCAGAAAACCGTGCGTCCGATGTTCCTGCAATTTATTGAGCCATCCAAGCAGTACGCCGATATTATCGTGCCGCGCGGCGGGAAAAACCGTATTGCGATTGATATTTTGAAAGCCAAGATAAGCCAGTTCTTTGAGTAAGATATCCTGAAGTATTCAGGTTGCGTGACCGATGTTGACGTTTGGTACACGCCGCAGCAATGTGATGTATGACGGAGATAGATGAGGTTTATCTGATAGATACCGGTGTCGAATGGAGAATAAGATGAGACTGTGTGACCGTGACATTGAAGCCTGGCTGGATGATGGCCGACTGGTGATTACGCCCCGTCCGCCGACTGAGAGAATCTCTGGCGCGACGGTTGATGTTCGCCTGGGAAATCAGTTTCGCGTCTTCCGCGGACACACTGCGCCTTTCATTGATTTAAGCGGCCCGAAGGATGAGGTCAGTGCGGCGCTCGATCGCGTCATGAGTGATGAAATCAATTTACCGGAAGGCGAAGCGTTCTTCCTGCACCCAGGAGAGTTAGCGCTGGCGGTGACGTTGGAATCAGTGACGCTGCCGGATGATTTGGTCGGCTGGCTGGATGGTCGTTCTTCACTGGCTCGTCTGGGATTGATGGTTCACGTCACCGCGCACCGTATTGATCCAGGTTGGCAAGGAAGAATTGTGTTGGAGTTCTATAATTCAGGTAAGTTGCCGCTGGCGTTACGCCCCGGCATGATGATTGGCGCCCTGAGTTTTGAACCGCTTTCTGGGCCGGCTGCTCGTCCTTACAACCGCCGTCAGGATGCCAAATATAAAGACCAACAGGGTGCGGTAGCGAGCCGGATCGATAAAGACTAAGCACCTTAGGCTAGGTATCTTAGGGCTAGGCATCTGGCGACAGGCTTGCAAGGTAAACAGCAGGTGGCCGTGCGTTTCGCAATGAGGATGGCATGAGAAGATTTCTGACGACGCTGGCAATTCTGCTTGTCGTGCTGATAGCAGGAATGACGGCTTTGGTCGTACTGGTTAATCCTAATGACTTCCGCGCCTACATGGTGAAGCAGGTTGAGGAACGTAGCGGCTATCGCCTCCAGTTGGATGGCGATCTGCGTTGGCATGTGTGGCCGCAACTGAGCATATTATCTGGTGGGATGTCGTTAAGCGCGCCGGGATCCAATGCGCCGATTGTCAGCGCCGAGAACATGCGTCTTGATGTGCAACTGTGGCCGCTGCTGTCACACAAGCTAGCAGTCAAGCAGGTGATGCTGAAAGGTGCCATTATTCGCCTGACGCCGGAAAGCGAAGCCAAACAGGCCAACAATGCGCCTATTGCCCCTGCGGGATCGCAGACTCCATCTGAAGAACGGCGCTGGCGGCTGGATATTGATAAGATCAAAGTCGCTGATAGCCTGTTGATTCTGCAACGCAGCAATAATGAACAGATTAATGTGCGCGACATTAATCTTGCGATGGAGCAGAACAGTGACCGTCAGGTCAGCATCGAATTATCAAGCCGTATCAATCGCGATCAGCGCGATATCGCTTTCTCCCTTGCAGCAGATGTCGATTTGCTGCATTTCCCCCAGCAGGCTAATGCCAACATTACCAGGCTAGATTACCAGCTTCAGGGGGCAGGAATACCAGCAAACGGTATCAGCGGAACGGGGAGTGTTCAGGCCAGTTATCAACAGCAGCCTGAAAGAATCACGTTTAGCCAGCTTTCACTCAATACCAATAATAGCCAACTGTCGGGAGCGGGTAGCGTGACGCTGGGGGACATCCCCCATTACGAATTAGATCTGTTGTCTGAGAGGCTGGATTTGGATTCCCTGCTGGGGATCGCATCGGTGAAAGAGAACAATGCCTCTGTCGTGCCAGCTAAATCATCGGCCCCTGTGATTTCAAATGAAAGTGGGTTAACCAAACCAGAAGACAGCTTACAGACATTCACAGCACGTCTGTCGCTACAGGCCGCGACGGTGATCTATCGTGGGCTCGATGTCCGCCAATTTACACTACGGGCAGACAATCAGCCGGGGCTGCTGGATGTGACGACCTTGAGCGGTGAACTGGGCGGTGGACATTTCTCATTACCTGGTAAAGTTGTGACGAAGTCATCGACCAACATCACGTTACGGCCAGAACTCAAGGATGTTGAGTTATCCCAGTTGATGTCCGCATTTGCGCTGCCCGCTGAGACGGTCAGTGGGAAATTGTCGATGGCAGGACAGTTCAACGGTAACAGTTTTACGCTACCTGCGTTGCTCCAACAGTGGCAGGGAACGGCGACGCTGCAAGGCAATAACGTTCGTCTACAGGGTTTGAATATCCAGCAAATGGTGCAGATGGCCGTTGCGCGTAGCAATGGGAATATCCGAGGACAAGAGCGCTACGAGCGCTATACCGAACTGCAACAGCTGACTGGGAAAGTACAACTGAATGCGGGTAAGTTACGCCTTACCGATCTCAATGGCCGTTCAGAACTGCTATCACTCAGTGGGGGGGGGCAATTCGATCTGCCTGCCCAGACGTGTGACGTCAACTTGAATGTTTCTATCACGCAAGGGTGGCAGGGGGATGAGCAGCTAGTCAGCGTGCTGAAAAATACAGCGATCCCGTTACGTATCTATGGCGAATGGGATAAATTGAATTACCAATTACAGGTAGATCAACTGCTGCGTAAACGCCTGCAGGACGAATTGAAAAAACGCCTGAATGATTGGGCCAGCCAAAATCAGCAAAGCCAGAAGGGTAAAGACCTGAAGCAGCTTCTCGATCGTCTTTAATGTTCTAAATACGGTATTTTCTGAATATTGTATTTTCTGAATGTTGTGCTTTAGCCAGTTTGCTGATTCCTGCCAGCAAACTGGCCGCGTCTCACCACGGTTTCCCTCTGGTTTGTCATCCTCCTCCAGGCCGGCTTTGTGCTCGGTGTCTCTTTTTTAATGCTACATATTAATATTTTTCTCTTTTTTTATTTTCTAAAGCAGTAAACTTCGCTCCCTATTTTCGGTGCGGTGCGGTGCGACTCCGTTGCCGGAGAATGTCTGTCAGATAATTTATTACTCAGGTATCGAAACACACTATGCTCGAACTTTTGATTGGTGTTGCTGTAACGATTCTGGTCGGTCGTTACATTATAAAAGGGTACTCCGCGACTGGCGTGTTGCTGGTAGGAGGCCTCTTACTTTTGGCAATCAGTGCCATGCTGGGGAAAAACGTATTGCCAGCCAGCGCGAAGGCGACAGGCTGGAGCGCAACGGATATTGTTGAATACGTAAAAATTTTGCTGATGAGCCGCGGTGGCGATCTCGGCATGATGATTATGGTGCTGTGTGGTTTTGCCGCTTATATGACGCACATCGGTGCCAATGATGTCGTCGTGAAGCTGGTTTCCCGCCCGCTGAAAATGATTAACTCACCTTACTTACTGATGATCGCGGCCTATTTTGTCGCCTGTCTGATGTCGTTGGCGGTGTCATCGGCCACGGGACTCGGTGTGCTGTTGATGGCAACGCTGTTCCCCGTCATGGTGAACGTCGGTATCAGTCGCGGTGCTGCTGCTGCAATCTGTGCTTCCCCTGTGGCGTTGATCCTGTCGCCGACGTCGGGCGACGTAGTACTTGCTGCACAGGCATCACAGATGAAATTAGTGGATTTTGCCTTTAAGGCCACGCTACCTATTTCCATCATGGCGATCGTGTGTATGGCCGTCGCGCATTTCTTCTGGCAGCGCTATCTGGATAACAAAGCGAATGTTAGCCATGAGATTCTGGATGTCAGCGAGATCACGACCGATGCCCCGCGTTTTTACGCCATTCTGCCGTTTACGCCGATCATGGGTGTGCTGGTGTTTGATGGCAAATGGGGGCCGGAACTCCACATTATCACTGTACTGGTTATCTGTATGGTGCTGGCCGCTGCGCTGGAATTTGTCCGTTCGTTCAGTGCGCAAAAAGTGTTTGATGGGCTTGATGTGGCTTACCGTGGGATGGCCGATGCCTTCTCTAGCGTCGTCATCCTGTTGGTCGCAGCAGGTGTCTTTGCCCAGGGGCTTGGCACTATTGGCTTTATCAGCGGTTTGATTGGCCTTGCGCAGTCATTTGGTAGCGGCGGGCTGGTGATTATGCTGGTTGCGATCACGATGTTGGCTGCGATGACTACGGGCTCGGGTAATGCGCCGTTCTATGCGTTTGTTGAGCTGATTCCAAAGCTGGCGTCACAAATGGGCATCAACCCTGCTTATTTAGCTATTCCGATGCTTCAGGCTTCCAACTTGGGCCGTACCATTTCTCCGGTATCCGGCGTAGTGGTTGCTGTGGCCGGGATGGCGAAAATCTCTCCGTTCGAGGTGGTGAAGCGCACATCGGTTCCGGTTCTGGTTGGGCTGATTGTTGTGGTGGTTGCTACCGAAATTATGGTGCCTGCCTGATAGCAGAAATTAGGTAAACAGCAGCACCTTTAGGCTATGTGCTCTAAAGGTGCTGGCTGTCGCTGTACCGGGCTATTTGTTTGATAAAATGTTCAAAGTCGCTTAAACGATGAGAAATGACGTGGATGACAATATCCAGATTGAGCGCCTGATAGTCATGTACGGCAATATTTCTTAATCCCACCATTTTTTGCAAATTGTCAGACAGATCAACCGTAATAATCTGGTTTGCAGCAAGAAGCGCGAAGCTATCACGGCTACTTTGTGGTATGCCTAGCTGCTTGATACGGATAAGATAATTAGCGATATCAATAGCGGCTTCACAGGCACGCTGTATGTTAAGTATGACGGAATCTTGCTTGGTGAAGTTTTGACGAAACCCTTCCTCAGTATCGAATTCCTCACGAATACGACGTAGGCATCTTTGTATGGTGCTGCTTTTGTTGAGCAAGATATCTGTCATGCTTTTAGATCCTGATTAAAGCTACGAATGATATCCGCACGCTCTTTTTGCAGATGCTGGTACATCGAAAGTGTTGTCATTTCAAATTCCCCCGCTGCTGTTTCCGCATCATAAAGCAGCTTGCCGTTACGAACGATCTCCATTTTTAATACCGTTGAAGCCTGCAATAAATCGATAAGATCGACGTCATGACCCACTTCCTTTGCTAATTGATTAGATAGCTCCCAGCGTTTAACGGGATCCAGTGCTCTTGTAGCCATGATGGCGATATCAATGTCGCTGTCCGCTCTGGCATTGCCTGTAGCCTGGGAGCCAAAGAGATAAATAATTTTGATGTCGGGCATCTGTTTTTTCAGTGTCAAAACGATCTTATCGAACATGTGATAGCCCCCGTTCCTACGATTCTCTTATTGTCTGATAGGATTGCTCGAACATCAATGTATTGCCCGTCAGGGGAGGGGAACAGATAAGTCATCCCCCAGCCCCGATTTCATCACACTTCAAAATCAGTCTGTGGTTCGTCGTTCGGTGTGATACGGACCTCCACAATACGATGACTTTCCACTGCCAGAATGGTGAACTGATAGCCATCGATTGATAGTGTATCGCCCACCTGTGGAACCCGCTGTGCGTGCTCCATTAACAGCCCTGCCAATGTGTAGTATTCGCGCTTTTCATCCAGCGTCAGCGGAACATACATCGTTAAGTCTTCCAGTGGAATATAGCCATTTACGATCCAACTGCCGTCGTCATTCTGCTGAATGCTGTGGCGTGCATCGCGATCTTCTCCTTCGCGCGGCAGGTTGCCCGCGATGGTTTCCATCACGTCGCTTAATGTCACTATCCCTTCCATCGAACCGAATTCATCAACGACAAACGCAAAGTGCGTTCGCGCTTCTCTAAACTGTTCCAAAGCCTGTAAAAGTGAAAGCTGTTCAGGAAAGACCAGCGGCTGACGAATCAGAATACGTGGATTGAACGACTCGCGGTTTAGCTGCTGTTGGAGTAAATCGGCAACATGTACGATACCCAATGGCTCGTCGGAGGTATTGCTGTCGGTTACCACCAGTCGGGAATGCTGGTTGGTCGTTAACAGTTTAGCGAGCGCATCCTGTGTAATATTCAGTTCAACGGAGTCAATGTCATGCCGCGACGTCATAATGCTGCTGATGGTTCGCTGTGCCAGCCCCAATACCCGCTTTATCATCCGGCGTTCCTGAAGGTTGAAGACTTCCTGGCCCGCCCGGGTGTTGTCTGCAATCATCGATGAGGTTTGGTTGTCCAACTCAGCTTCTTCATGGTTACCGCGCAAGATACGCAAAACCACTTCTGCGGTGCGCTGGCGCAGTGGAACCGAGGAAGAAAGAAAGCGCCGGCGGTTGAATAGGGAAACCTGATTCAACATCTCAATCATCACCGAGAAGCCTATCGCAGCATAGAGATAGCCTTTGGGAATATGATAACCAAACGCGTCTGCCACCAGACTGAATCCAATCATCAGTAAGAAGCTGAGACACAGGATAACGATGGTCGGGTGTTCCGCAACAAAACGGGTCAGCGGCTTGCTGGCCAGCAGCATGAGGAAAATAGCGATGGTCACGGCGGACATCATGACCAGCAGATGATCGGTCATGCCAACGGCGGTAATCACGGAGTCCAGTGAGAATATTGCATCCAGTACCACGATCTGTGCCACTACCGGCCAGAAGCGTGCGCCTTTACGTTGAGCTTGCTGCTCCTCATCTTTTCCTTCAAGGCGCTCGTTGAGCTCCATCGTGGCTTTAAAGAGTAGGAATAACCCACCAACCAGCATGATGACATCGCGAGCGCTGAACGTGTGCCCAAGGAACGTGAAGAGCGGGGTAGTCAAAGACACCAGCCATGAAATGGACGCCAGCAGACCCAGGCGCATAAGCAGGGCAAGTAACAGACCGACGACTCTGGCTTTATCGCGTTGTTCTTTTGGTAGTTTCTCAGCCAGAATGGCGATGAAGATAAGATTATCAATGCCCAGAACCAGTTCCAGGACAACCAGCGTGGCCAACCCGGCCCATATTGTTGGATCAGCGATCCACTCCATATCTATTTTTTCACCTTTAAATGAAGATAACTCCGCTAGCGTATCAGGGCTGACACTGATGAACCAGAATTTGCAGGGATATTCTTTATGAGAAGAACAATCTATAAGCCAATTTCGAACAGACGAACAGATAAGTACCTGGGCATGCATTGTCATATTTTTGACATGAAACGGTGTGTAGCTTGTTGGAAAGGTCGGTTGAAAAATCGACAATAAGTAAAATTTTAAGAATGATACGTAGGGTAGCGCACGTTAGTATTTGATTGCATGAGCAGGCAACGCTTAGAATAGCTTGCGGATTTAGCAAGATTTTTACGACAGGGATGCGCGTAGTCTTATTCTGAAAAGCTCCTTTTAGGCCATCTTACCCTTGTGCTCTTTACGTCATCGTCAATACTATGGGGTGAAATTTGGCTTTGTCGATTTAGCTATATTTTTATAAATAAATATATTGATTAGTCACTTTTTGTTAGCGAGATCGGTTGGCTAACAAGGAAATGGAATCTTCACACACAAACAGATGGTTTACGGATCCAGGGTGTAGCCACAGGATGGTGTTCCGTACGTTGTTTGACAGCGCATTGGTAGCTATGAGCCAAGGGCGGTAGCGTGTCTGATGCAAAACATTCACATAACGGGTTGATGATGGTGCAAAAATGCAAGAATTCATGATGGTCTTCCTGAGTGCTTTTATTGCGCTATTCTTGGCAAGAAAAGTAGCAATAAAGGTCGGTCTTGTGGACAAACCTAATGACCGCAAGCGACACAGTGGTCATATTCCACTTGTTGGCGGTGTTTCTATCTATATAGCCCTGTGGGTTATGTATGCATTTGATCCTACATGGCTCCCCAATTTTTCTCTCTATATGGTTTGTGCGACGGCACTACTGGCAGTCGGTGTGCTGGATGATCGATTTGATCTTCCCGTTCTTCCCCGCGTTGGCTTACAAGCATTAGTAGCGGGCCTGATGATGTATGCGGGGCTATATCTTGCGTCCTTAGGCAAGGTATTATTCGGCTATGAGCTGTTTTTAGGTATTTTTGGTTATACAGTCACGCTGTTTGCGGTGTGGGGAGCGATCAATGCTTTCAATATGGTTGACGGTATCGATGGCTTACTGGGCACACTTTCCTGTGTAACATTTGGTGCTCTGGCTGTCGTTTTTTATCTAGATGGGCGACATGAACTTGCGCAGTGGAGTTTGTGCTTATTAGCTGCGACGATACCCTATATTTTGTTGAATCTTGGTATCCCATGGGGAACAAAATTTAAAATCTTTATGGGGGATGCGGGTAGTACACTTATTGGTTTTACTGTTATTTGGCTGTTGATTTTGGCTACGCAAGGTAGTGACGCTGTGATTCGCCCAGTGACGGCGCTATGGTTGATTGCCATTCCCTTGATGGATATGGTAACGATTATGGTGCGCAGGATTCGCCGGGGAGATAGTCCGTTCAAACCTGATCGGGAGCATTTGCATCATATTTTAATGCGTGCAGGCCTTACGCCGAGACAGTCTCTATTGGCGATTGTCGTTGCTGCATTGGTTTTGGCCGCTATCGGTATTATTTGTGAGTTAAGCGGTGTAACTGAGTCAATTATGTTAAGTGCGTTCCTTGTCGTTTTTGTCGGCTACTTCTGGTCAATTACGCGAGTGTGGCGTTTGCTGACATGGATAAGGCGTGCGAATCATGAGACAGTCGTTGTTACGGAGAAAATGGAACAGCGTCGCTAACAGATAAATTAACGGTTTTTTACGCTTCAGACTGTAGGTTTATTTAACTAAACGTCCTCTATAATCATTTGATATTTTGTAGGGATTTGCGCGATTTTTAATCAGAAAACGATGGCATAAACAGGATGATAAAGCATAAATTGAAATTGATACCAATGGTGGTGTCTGTAGCTTTGCTGAGTGGCTGTACGATAATTCCCGGTAGCCATCTTTCTACGAGTGGCAAAGAGGTTATCGAGCAGCAAGATGCTGATTTTAATATTGATAAATTAGTTAATGTTTATCCGCTAACACCTTATTTAGTGGATAAAATGCGGCCTAAACCGTTGATTGCGCAAACTAACCCTGCGCTAGAGCGTGAATTACAACAATATGAATACCGTATTGGCATTGGCGATGTCATTATGGTCACCGTATGGGATCACCCTGAGCTTACGACACCTGCTGGTACATATCGTACTGCGGCTGATACAGGTAACTGGGTGCATTCTGACGGCACAATCTTCTACCCCTATATTGGCAAAGTAAATGTTGTCGGTAAGACGGTAACTGAAGTGCGAGAAGAAGTTACCTCGCGTTTAGCAAAATATATTGAATCTCCTCAGGTTGATGTCAGTATAGCCGCTTTCCGCTCTCAAAAAGCCTATGTTACGGGTGAGGTGAAAACCTCTGGTGAACAATCTATTACTAACGTGCCGTTAACTATCCTGGACGCCATTAACAAGGCGGGGGGGTTAAGTGACAATGCCGACTGGCGCAATATTGTTTTAACCCATAATGGTCAGGAAAAACGCATTTCCCTTCAGGCGCTGATGCAAAACGGTGACCTCTCTCAGAATACCCTGCTGTATCCTGGCGATATCCTCTATATTCCGCGTAATGACGATCTGAAAGTGTTCGTTATGGGTGAGGTGAAAAAACAAACCACACTCAAAATGGATCGCAGCGGCATGACCTTGACTGAAGCGCTTGGTAATGCTGAAGGGATGGATCAAACGTTGGCTGATGCAACGGGCGTGTTTGTTATTCGTCCTCTTAGAGGAACTCAGGGGCCAAAACTAGCGAACATCTATCAACTTAATGCTGCCGATGCAACCTCCCTTGTTATGGGCGCTGAATTCCAATTGCAGCCTTATGATGTCGTTTATGTCACCACTGCGCCAATTGTTCGTTGGAACCGTTTGATTTCGCAGCTTGCACCGACCATCTCCGCCTTTAATGATCTTAGTGAAGGTAGCTTGCGTGTTCGCACCTGGCCATAGAGATAATTATGTTTGATTCAATACTTGTAGTTTGCGTAGGTAATATTTGCCGCTCCCCGACAGGGGAGCGTTTACTAAAGCAGGCATTGCCTACAAAGAAAATTGCGTCTGCAGGATTAGGTGCCCTAGTAGGGAAACCTGCAGATGAGACAGCCAACAATGTTGCAAACCAGCACAATCTTTCTCTGGATGGGCATGAGGCACAGCAACTGACTTCAGCGCTATGTAGGCAATATGATCTCATTCTGGTTATGGAGAAAGAGCATATTGATGGAGTATGCAGCATTGTACCTGAGGTTCGTGGTAAAACGATGCTTTATGGGCATTGGATAAATCAGCAGGAAATTGCTGATCCCTATCGTAAAAGCCGTGAAGCCTTTGAATTCGTCTATTTGCAACTTGAAAAATCAGCGCAGAAATGGGCGCAGGTATTAAGCCGTTAATAAGTCAGGGAACCCCATGGCAGAGAAAATTTCAGGAAAAACGTCCGAAACGAACGCGGATGAGATCGATTTGGGTCGGTTATTAGGAACGTTGTTGGATCATCGTTGGTTAGTTATTGGTGTTACCGCAATTTTTACTATTATTGGTATTCTTTATGCGACTTTTTCGACTCCGATCTATAAAGCTGACGCATTGATTCAGGTTGAACAAAATGCAGGGAATTCTTTGCTGAAAGATATTTCTAGCGTGCTACCTGATGCTAAACCAGAATCGGCTGCTGAAATTGAGTTGATTAAATCGCGCATGGTAGTCGGTAAGACGGTTAACGATCTTTCTTTGGATATTATTGCTCAACAAAAATATTTCCCTGTTTTTGGTAAAGGTTTTTCTCGTTTAATGGGGGAGGAATCTGGCAAAATCGCAGTCTCGAGATTAGAAGTTCCTCAATCATGGGAGGATGAGACAATTAATCTTTATGTTATTGATGACCAAAATTATTTAGTCGAGGCGGGAGATGCTATAAAATTTAATGGAAAAGTTGGGCAGATAGAGAAAAATAATGGTCTTTCTTTGCTGGTTAGTGATATTAACGCGGATGAAGGAACTGTTTTTCGTATTAAGAAGCTAAACACAATTACGGCAATCAATAATATATTGAGTAGCCTAACAGTCGCTGATAAGGGTAAAGATACTGGGGTTCTATCTCTCAGTTATGAAGGTGAAGATCCAGAATTAACTAATAAGGTATTAAATAGTATCAGCCAAAATTATCTGCAGCAAAATGTTGAGCGTAAATCGGAGGAAGCAGGGAAAAGTCTGGAGTTTCTTAAAGAGCAACTTCCAAACGTACGGTTGACGCTTGATGAAGCGGATAATAAATTAAATAACTATAGGCAAAAGAATGAATCGGTTGATTTGTCACTAGAAGCTAAAGCGGTTCTGGATACGATGGTGTCAGTTGAATCTCAGCTTAACGAGTTAACATTTAAAGAAGCCGAAATATCAAAACTATACACCAAAGAGCACCCCGCCTATCGTGCGTTAATGGAAAAAAGAAAAACTCTGGAAGAAGAACGAGAAAAAATTAACAAGCGTGTAGGTGTGATGCCTAAAACACAGCAGGAAATATTGCGTTTAACGCGAGATGTTAATGTAGGGCAAGAAGTTTATATGCAACTGTTGAATAAACAACAGGAGCTCAGCATTAATAAAGCTAGCACTGTGGGCTATGTGCGAATTATTGATGCAGCAGCTTTGCAGCTTAAACCAGTGAAACCTCGAAAATTGGTTGTTATAGTATTCGCAATGATTGCCGGTTTGATAATATCAACGATATTTGTCCTATTGAAAACTTTTCTACACAAAGGAATTGAAAGTCCAGAACAACTGGAAGAACTGGGCATTAATGTTTATGCCAGTGTTCCTTTATCTGAATGGCAGCAGAAGAAAGACAGAGCGTTATTAGGAAAAGGCAAGAAAGGCAATACGCGCTCGACAGAGTTACTGGCTGTGGGAAATCCTGCTGATCTCGCCATTGAAGCTATAAGAAGTCTACGCACCAGTCTGCATTTCGCCATGATGGAAGCCAAAAACAATGTGCTGATGATCTCTGGTGCCAGCCCTGCGATTGGTAAAACATTCGTCAGTGCAAATCTCGGAGCTGTCATCGCTCAGTCTGGGCAGCGAGTACTCATTGTTGACTGTGATATGCGCAAAGGTTACGCCCATGAACTGATGGGTACTCATGGCACGGATGGTTTGTCGGACATTTTGTCTGGGCAGTGTGAAGCAACGAAAAGTGTGCGTAAAACTGCAGTGGAGAATATGGACTTTATCCCTCGTGGGCAAATCCCACCGAATCCTTCTGAACTATTGATGCATAGCCGTTTTGCTGAGTTTATCAAGTGGGCTGGAGAGCATTATGATTTGGTGCTGTTAGATACGCCGCCGATTCTGGCTGTGACAGATGCCGCCATTATTAGCCGCCATGCTGGTACATCTTTACTGGTAGCGCGTTTTGAAGTGAATACGCTGAAAGAAATAGAGGTAAGTGTTCGTCGCTTTGAGCAGAATGGTACGGAAATTAAAGGTGTTATTCTGAATGCGATTGTAAAACGTGCTGCTAGCTATTATGGATATGGAAATTATAATTATTATACTTATGACTATAAATCTGAGAAAAATAGTTAGTATTTCCTAACCTAAGAATTCTAGTCATAGCAAGTATCGAATCTAAGTATTCGATATTTGCTGCATGCCATAAATTCTTTATAAGTTTCTGTTTTGATAAATAATGTTTTCTTCATTTATACCCGTCATACTTCAAGTTGCATGTGCGTTGGCTAGGTTCAGTCATCCGAATCACTTACCTGAGTAAGCTCATCGGGATTCCTTCGCTTGCTGCCTTCCTGAAACTCCAATTATTTAGGGTGTAGATGTGTGTTTAAATGTGGACTAATTCATCATTGTTTAATTAGCTGGATTTTTATTAAATAATAGACAAGTAGATATGATTTTTTAATATATTTTTGTCGTTTAAAACAGCATGCAACGATGATTTTTTATCAATTTCTAACTGAATCCAATTTAATGAATATATCAAATATCCCATCAACGAATTATGGAATTATTTTATGCAAGTAAAAGTCATACAACTGCAAACACACGGTGACGACCGTGGTGCATTAGTTGCGCTAGAGCAAGAAAAAAACATTCCATTTGAAATTAAGCGTGTGTACTACTTGTTTAAAACTAAAGAGGGCGTTCGCAGAGGGTTTCATGCCCATAAAACCTTAAAACAAGTAGCTATTGCTGTTCGTGGTTCATGTCGATTTTTATTAGATGACGGGAATGAAAAAGTTGAATTAGTATTAGACAACCCAGCACAAGGAATAGTTATTGATCCCCATTTTTGGCATGAAATGTATGATTTTTCTGAAGACTGTGTGTTAATGGTATTAGCCGATCAGCCTTATGATGAGTCAGACTATATTCGCGATTATGATGTTTTCTTGGATAGGATAAAATCTAATGATTATTCATCCGTTAAGTGATGTCCAATCAAAAAATATCGGAAGTGAAACTCGAATATGGCAATTTTCTGTAATATTAAAAGGCGCAGTGATCGGTCGGAATTGCAATATATGTGCTCATACATTAATAGAGAATAATGTTATTGTTGGTGATAATGTCACCATAAAGTCTGGTGTTTATTTATGGGATGGTGTCACCATTGAGGATAATGTTTTTATCGGCCCCTGTGTTGCTTTTACTAACGATAAAAAACCTCGTTCAAAAATTTATCCTGAAAATTTTCTAAGAACGACGGTAAAAAAGAATGCTTCTATTGGAGCAAATGCAACGATACTTCCAGGTATTGTGATTGGCGAAAATAGTATGATTGGGGCTGGTGCTGTTGTAACCAAAGATGTTCCTGATAATGCTGTCGTTTTCGGTAATCCAGCGCGAATTATTAAATATATTGGAAATAAAAATGATTAGTTTTCTTGATCTTAAAGAAGTCAATGCGCAATACGAGAGTGAACTGAAAGATAGTTTTTCTAGAGTATTAAAATCAGGATGGTATATTGCTGGAAATGAACTTTCTGCTTTTGAAAAGCAGTTTTCAGTTTATTGCGGGACTAAGCATACAATTGGTGTGGCTAATGGGTTAGATGCTCTAATTCTGACGCTTAGAGCATGGAAAGAGTTAGGGAAATTAAAAGATGGTGATGAAATTATTGTTCAAGCAAATACCTATATCGCATCTGTACTTGCCATCACCGAAAATGATTTAGTTCCTGTGCTAGTTGAACCAAATCCCGTAACCTACAATCTTTTACCTGATACTGTAAGAAAAGCCATTACGCCGAAAACTAAAGCTATTTTACCTGTCCATCTTTATGGTCAAATTAGCCCTATGGATGAAATTATAGCGATTGCTCAAGAACATAAACTTCTTGTTCTTGAGGATTGTGCTCAGGCTCATGGTGCTCTGCTCAATGGTAAGAAAGCGGGGGCGTGGGGTGATGCCGCAGGATTTAGTTTTTATCCTGGTAAGAACCTTGGTGCATTAGGCGATGCTGGCGCTATTACAACTAATGACGATGAATTGGCTGATGCGTTAAAAGCTCTGAGAAATTATGGTTCACATAAAAAATATGAAAATCTTTATCAAGGTGTAAATAGTCGACTTGATGAACTTCAGGCAGCGTTGTTGGCTGTGAAGTTAAAATATTTAGATGAGACTAACTGTAGAAGGCTGAAAATAGCTAAAGCTTACTGTACTGGTATTGCGAATAGCTTTATTTCATTACCTTTTTTTCCAGAGTTTGTTCATGAGCATGTATGGCACCTGTTCGTAATCCAGTGTGACAATCGAGATAAATTACAACAGTACCTTTCAGGGAAAGGAATTCAAACATTAATTCATTATCCCACGCCCCCACACCTTCAACCGGCTTATCGGGAATTAGGCTTCAGAGAAGGTTCTTTGCCCATTACTGAATCTATTCATAGTAAAGTATTAAGTTTGCCTATGGGGCCAACATTGTCTGATGCAGAAGTGCAAACAGTTATTACAGTACTAAATGAGTATCAGGGATGAAAAAGTTACTTTCGGTAACCCTTCTTAGTGGGCTACTGACATTAGCGAGAATGGGAAGTGGATTTGTCATTGCCAAGATAGTTGCTATTTATACTGGTCCGTCTGGTATGGCTATGTTGGGACAGATTCAAAGTATGGTGGCAAGTCTTAATGGTATTGTTAATGCTCCTGTCAGTAGTGGAATTGTGCGCTATACCGCTGAGTTTGAGAAAGAAGGTCTAGATGCATGTGCGCCTTGGTGGAAAGCCAGCTTATGGTGGTTGGTTGTTATACTATGTATCTTGATGCCTACTTGTTTTTTATTGGGACATGAGCTTTCGAATTGGTTGCTCAATGATTCAAATTATGCTTGGATCATTTGGATCATCACGGCGTCATTACCTATTGCGGCTATTGGTACACTAGTTAATTCCGTAATTAATGGATACCAGCAATATCGACGCTTTGTTGCACTAGGCGCAATATCAACGGCCTTCTCATGCATATTAATGATAATGTTTATCGTTAGTTTTGGCATAAAAGGTGCTTTGTTGGCAGCAGCTGTTCAGTCAGGGCTCATTGGATTAATTCTTATTTTTAGTGTTCTACGCCAGCCTTGGATTAAACTAGGCTATTGGTGGGGGAAAACAGATAAAGAACATAAAAAGAAGATCGGTAGCTATGTGTTAATGGCGGCAACTACTGCTTTAACTGCGCCAATAGCTCTAATTGGGATTAGAAATATTCTAATTAGTCATGTTGGTTGGGAAGCTGCGGGGCAATGGCAAGCTGTTTGGCGGATCTCGGAAGTCTATCTTGGTGTTATTACTGTTGCTTTAAGTACTTATTATTTACCTAAATTGTCAACGCTAAAAGGTGTTAAAAATATTCGAAATGAGATTAACCAAACTGCAAAGTTAATAGTTCCTATTGCTGCAGTCATGGCGCTTGGTGTGTATTTTTTTAGGGATCTTGCAATCAGTTTACTTTTTACTGAGGAGTTTAGGACAGCCAGGGAATTATTTGCTATCCAACTTATTGGAGATGTAATAAAAATTACCAGTTGGCTGTATGCATATCCTATGTTATCCCGAGGTGCGACAAAGTGGTTTGTGTCAACTGAGATTGTTTTTTCTATTACCTTAGTTACCTTAGCTTATATACTTGTACCTTTGTATTCTACCGAAGGGGCAAATATCTCTTATGCTATTAACTATTTCTTTTACCTCTTATTTGTCGTGATTTTTTTTGGTCGTTACTCTCGCTAATACGAACTGGTTATAGAGACCTCCTTGTAGAAAATATAGTGATCTGAACAATAGTCTAAAAATAGGTTGTGATGGCGTTATCTCTGCCTACATTTAATTATGGGCTTAATGGTTTTCGAGGAGATGATGTTTGCGATTTTTATTGAGTAACATGGGTGATTTTTTTCAAAAAGTAAATGAATATCTATACTAATAAAAGCAGATATAACTTATATGCTAGCAAGATTCGATTGGAATATTTATGAAATATTAATAATGAAAATCATGGGGCTAATTTTCATATTTCAGTGTGTTACTCTGGAGGGAAATATACGGCTTACGGTTTTTTTAGTGCGTTGAGTAAATTATACTGGAAGTATATGGGAAGTCTAAGAAATGAGAAGAAGTGATATATTAAAAATCCCTGTTATATCTGTATTAATGTTGGTTTTGTCATGTGTCGCTGGAACTAGATTTTTTGGTCCAGATCCTGACTTTTCAAATTATGTTGATATGCTTACTTATCCAAATTACATTGATAGGGTCGTTGATTTATTTTTTCAGTTCATGGTTTTCTTGAATACTAATCTTTTTCCTAATTATTGGGTTGTCTTTTTTATTTATGCAATATTAGGTGTTTCGATAAAAACCATTGCTATATTTAAGTATTCAGAGCATCCAGGTTTGAGCTACTGTGTTTATATAATGATGTTTTACTTGCTTCATGAATATACACAGATTCGCGGTGGTGTAGCTGCTGGTATTTTATTATTCTCTTTTTATTATATTTACATAGGGGATTTTAAAAAATTTATAGCATCAATTTCTATTGCAAGTTTATTCCATTTATCTTCTTTAGTTGTACTTCCTTTTTATTTTTTTGTGCGTAATTACAACCTCCGTTCTTTTTTCTTTGTAGCGATTGTTGCTTTTTTATTTGCTATTTTCTCCTATTTTTCCGGAGACTTTGTAAGATCTATTGTCCATGCTTATATGTCAGCTAATGATAGTGGAATTAATTTAGGAGCGGTTCTTGATTTTAATTTGTTAAATAAAATGAACCTGTCGCATTTTATCATTGCACTGATATGTTACTTCTTTTATGTAAAGGGAATGGTTTTTAAGCAGAGTGAGTTGTCAGTTGTATATATAAAATTATTGTTTGTTGGTGTTGGCTCGTTTTATTTCTTTGGAGCTTTGGGGTTGGTTGCTACAGCATATAGAATCAGTTATATATTCCTGCCTGTGCTTATTTTCATTATTCCGATGCTACTCTATACAATAAAGCCAAGAGTTATACCTTTCGTTTTTATTGTGTTGTATCTTTTAATAAATCTATTATATCTTGTGGATAATGTGATTTGGGTAAATCAATGACGTATGATATTTGTATTATTTGTGTCCTATACTCTAAACGACCAATTGAAACTGCAACTGTTAAGTCTCTATTAAAAAATCAACATTATTTAGAATCAAAAAGGGTTAGTTTATGCTTTTGGGATAATTCACCTCAGGGTTTTAGTGCAGCATCACTACCTGAATTTACTATCCCCATAGAATACTATCACACTGGAGTTAATACGTTTTTATCTAAAGTTTATAATAAAATAATATCTAATATTAATGCAGATAGTTATATTATTTTTGATGATGACTCTGATTTTGACATTGAATATTTTTCTTGTTTGGATGAGTTCTTTCAATCTGATGAGGAAATAGCTTGTCCTACTATATATAGTGGCAATGATTTAATTTCTCCTGGCGTGATCAGAGGAATTAGAGGTGCTAGAATTACTGAGTCTATTCTTAAGACGTCTGCCGGTAACCCTGGGTTGATTTCTCTCATGAGTGGCACTGTTGTGAAGAAAAGCGTATTTGATTTTATAAAATTCGATGAGAGACTTTCTTTATATGGCGTAGATACTAAATTTTATGTTTCTGCTAAAGAAAATGGAATTAATATATATGTTCTGCCTTATCGTATGAACCATAATAGTGCTTTACATGAAATTACTGATGTAGAAAGTCATATAAAACGTTTGGTTGTTCTACAGAAAAGCAAGTGGGTTGTTTTTGAAAATGTTCCTTTTTATAAAATTAAACTAGTATTCTACATTACTGCTCTGAGTATTTACTTGTCTATTAAAAAGGATATAAGATATTTTAAGCTATTAAAATCTATATTTTGACTTTAAAAAATCCACTAGTGCTTTCTACCTTGTTATTCAGGGAGGTATGGTATGGAAGGCTCCATTGCTTTTAATTCTATATGCTATCGGTTTCAATAAGAGTGGGCGCTCCTGCTGTTATTATTATGATTTAATTTGTCCCATGCCAATTAAATTATTCCTTTATTTATTATGAAATAAACTCTGTTTTTCCGTTCTTTTTTATGTATAGGGGCTTTGTTTTGAAAATATTGATTCCAATTCTTGGTTTTGGTAAATCTGGTGGGGAGCGAGTTTTATCCAAGCTAGCAACAGAATTGGTGAATAAAAATCATGATGTTATTTTTATTGTCCCTCAAAATAAAGCCATTCCATATTATCCAACAAAAGCTAAGATAGTTACTATAAAACAGGTAGCCCATAGTAATAAATATATTCAGTTGATACTGTTAATATATCACATGCGAAAATGTTGCAAAAAATTGAATCCCGATATTATCATAGCTAATTTTAATATTACAGCCTACATAGTTGCCTTTTTACCCAAGAAAATAAAAAAATTTTACTATGTGCAAGCATATGAAGTTGTTTTTTTTAAAAATAAACTTCTTAAGTTTGTTGCTTATATGTCATACTTATTGCCATTAAAGAAAATTGTTAATAATGGTTTTATTTTACCAAAAAGAGTAAATAATTATTTATCTATAGTTCCTGCTGGTATTGATACAGATATTTTTTATCCCAATGCAAAAAAACAGCATAGAAAAAAAAATACAATAGGCATTATAGGCAGACAGGAAAAACATAAAGGAACATCAGATATTATTTCTGCATTGCTCAAGTGGGATGGGCGGAAAAATATTCATTTGAATGTGGCTGTATATTTAAGCGATGTAGATAAAAGGAAATTGGAAAGTAGTGGTGTCGAATTTTCTTTTTTCCCTATATCTAATGATGAAGAATTAGGAACGTTCTATCGCAAAAATGATCTGATGTTGGCTGTTGGTCTTGTTGAAGATGGAGCATTCCACTATCCATGTGCTGAGTCGATGGCCTGTGGATGTATTGTTATATCTAACTATTCGCCTTTGGTATATACGAAAAGTAGATTTAAAATAGATACCTTCAACGAAAATATGATAATCGATAAGTTAAATGAATTTAATCAGTTGACCATTTCAGAAATTGAAAATGAAGTTAAAATGAATTCTTTTGAAATAAATAAGATTTCTTGGGAAAAGATAGGGAGGAAATTCAATGATGCATTACTCGATTAGAATTGTTAAGCAAGTTGCAATTGCGATTCTGCAACCATATTTTTAATTATAACCATCTTCATTAATTTTTCTCATTGTCTAAGACATATTGAACTGATATCGGCATGATTTCGGACTTAGTTATGACTTACTTAACTGTATCGCACTAGTATTGAAAAGAATTTTACATGACAACAATTTTCTTTGTACATTTATTCAATGATTATAGTGGTAGCCCCAGAGTATTGCGAGATGCAATCGATGCGGTACAAGATGAATGCGAAAGTGACGTCCATATTATCAGCAGCGCAACGCCTGGTTTTTTGACTGAAGCTGGCCGTTATCATGTGGTGCCATATCGTCCACATGATAATAAGTATATACAACTAGCTCGGTATATAGTTTCACAGGCTATTATGTTTGTATTACTCTCATATTTGCTGATAAAAGAACGTTTAAAAGGTAACAGTACTATTGTACTAGTTAACACGTTACTGCCGTTTGGTGGTACTATCGCGGCAAAATTATTAGCGCATCGAACTATAGTTTACATCCATGAAACACATATTCGTCCTCGCGTATTAATGTCATTTTTATCAATGATAGCTGATTGGTGCGCAGATCAAGCTTTGTATGTATCTCGTTATGTGCAGCAGAAGGTAAACCTAAAAAAACCACTAAGTCATATAGTCTACAATGGACTAAGATGCGATTTTAAAGTGCCTAATCTACAACCGATGACAAAGTTTGAGGGAAAAAAAGTTCTATTTGTAGGTTCGCTTAAGACTTATAAAGGTATTTTTACTTTTGTTTCATTAGCTAGGCGTTTACCTACTGTAAATTTTATTGCGTTGTTAAATACTTCTGAGATGGATTTTAAACGATTCCAAGGTGAAATAATAGATATACCCAATTTCTCTGCTTATCGCTCGCCTGAGAATATAAATGACTTTTTTGCTAATGCATTTATGGTTGTGAACTTGAGTAATCCAACCCAATGGGTTGAAACTTTTGGACTCACTTTACTTGAAGGAATGAGTTTCGGGGCTCCAGTAATCGCTCCGCCGTATGGTGGACCAGTTGAGTTTGTGAATGATGAGGTTGGACGCTTGATTGATCCTGGCAATTTGGATGAAATCACTACTTTTATTTCAGAGTTGTCGATTGATTTTCAACGTTGGAATACATTATCAAAAAACTGTTTTCGCCATGCTGCTGAATTCTCATCAGATAGCTATAAAAAAAATATTCTCAATATTATTCGACAGGCTTCAAAATAACATGGGATTAAAATTGAAAACTAAAAAGTTACATATTGCTGTTGTTGGCACTGTGGGCTTACCTGCCTGTTATGGTGGTTTTGAGTCTTTAGTTGAGAATTTAGTGAATAACTGTTCTCAAGATATTTCCTATACGGTTTTTTCATCATCTAAGGCCTATGATAAGAAAATAATAACTTATAACGGCGCAAATATTTGTTACGTACCATTTCATGCAAATGGTGTTCAAAGTATTCCCTATGACGTACTGTCGCTGTTGAAGACGTTGTTTATTCAACCTGATGTGACGCTTATTCTTGGAGTGTCAGGTTGTCTTTTTCTTCCTATCTTCCGTTTATTTTATCGCGGGAGAATAATTACTAATATTGATGGTTTGGAATGGAAGAGAGAAAAATGGCGAGGATGGGTTAAACGATTTTTACAACTAAGTGAACGCTGCGCTATACGTTTTTCCGATGTAGTAATTGCGGATAATCAGGCGATTACTGATTATGTGGACGATAAGTATAAAGTCAAAACACTAACTATTGCTTATGGTGGTGATCATGCGTTAGCGGTTAAAGATAAGGATAGTAAAACTAATGTTGTTCCTTATTTTTTATCAATCTGCCGGATAGAGCCAGAAAATAATATCGAAATGGTGTTGGATAGCTTTTCTCAATGCCCTCAGCATCGGATGAAATTTATCGGAAATTGGGATAAAAGTGAATATGGCCGTAGATTGAAGAGTAAGTTTAGTAAATATACTAATATTGAAATAATCGATCCCATTTATGATGTCGATGTCTTATATGAACTACGCAGCCAATGCATTGGTTACATTCATGGGCATTCGGCTGGAGGGACTAACCCTTCATTAGTGGAAGCAATGCATTTTTCGAAAATTATTTTCGCTTATGATTGTAGTTTTAATCGCTTTACAACTGAAGATAGCTGTTACTATTTTTCAAATTCAGAGAATCTGGCTCAACAAATTGCAGATATTAATAATAGCCACCATTATGCAATGACCGAAAAAATGAAAAACATTGCTATGCGTCGTTATACGTGGAACGTAGTGCGAGAACAGTATGAATCCACTTATACTCTTAATAAAATAAGTATGAAAGATGTGAGTGAAAAAAATAAAGAAGCAATTTGATTATTAGATGATGGACATTTAAATATTTTTCTATTCAGGAGTTAAGTTGTATTGCGTCTTCCCGGATGAACGGGAAGACGGGTAAAATAGGTCTCCATATTAAGACGATAACGCAACAGAAAGAGCCTTATCCCAATCAGATAACTTGATGCCTAAACATTGAATTTTTTCACACTTCAACGTGGAGTTGGTTGGTCGATGGGCGGGAGTAGGATATTGTTCGGTAGAAATTGACGTCAACTCTGGTGCCTTGTTTAATATCGATTCACGCGTGGCTGTATAAAAAATAGCCTGCGCAAATTCGTACCAGCTGACTTCTTGAGCGCCGCTGTAGTGATAGATACCCCCTGTCGCGTTTTGCTGCAATAAGGCAATAATTGCCTGAGCTAGATCGCCTGCGTAAGTGGGGCAACCTCGTTGATCGCCCACGATGCTTAACCTATCCCGTTCTTTGCCAAGTCTCAGCATAGTTTTCACGAAATTATTACCGTATTCACTAAATACCCAAGCGGTACGAACAATGATTGCCTCGGGAGAGGCTTTTGTTACAGCCTGTTCGCCCCCTAACTTGGTTTTTCCGTAAACGCTTAATGGGTTTGTAGGGCTGTTTTCAGAGTAAGGTTCTGTTGAATTGCCATCAAAGACGTAGTCTGTAGAGACATGAACGAGCCGCACATTGTATTTAGTTGCTACAGTTGCTAGGTTATGGGGGCCGCGTACGTTGATGTTTTCTGCAATCTTAGGTTCTGATTCTGCTTTATCCACTGCTGTATAGGCTGCGGCATTAACGATAGCATCTGGTTGAAAATTTTTTACTACCTCTTCAACACGCTCTAAATCCGTAATATCGAGTTCATTAGAATCGGTTGCCAAAATTTTCCATTCTTCTGGTAAACGATCCTGAAAACAGCGACCCAATTGCCCGTTTGCTCCGGTCAACAATACTTTCATTTTGCTAGATCCTTGAATAATTTCCCTAACTTATCTTTTTCGGATAACAGCGGGGCTGATATTGGCCATTCAATGCCAACCTCAGGATCGTTCCATAACAGGCAACCTTCATCGCTGGGATTATAATAATCCGTACACTTATATTCAAAATCTGCGATATCAGAAAGTACAACAAAGCCATGTGCTAGCCCCGGCGGCAGCCAAAATTGTGCTTTGTTTTCCTCCGATAGGATCAGTCCATACCATTTTCCGTAGGTAGGGGAGTCCTGGCGAATATCCACGGCGACATCAAATACCTCGCCACGTACAACGCGGACGAGTTTTCCTTGCGGTTTGGTTTTCTGGAAATGCAGGCCTCGTAAGACGCCTTTACTTGAACGAGAGTGATTATCCTGGACAAAGTCTACATCGATATCCAACATCTCCTGATAACGTCTCTTTTCAAACGTTTCCAGAAAAAAACCTCTTGCATCACCGAATACTTTCGGCTGAACGATTTTTGCGCCGTGAATAGTAGTATCAATGACTTGCATGTTATTTCTCTGCGATGAGTTGGGTTAAATACTGTCCATAGGACGTTTTGCTCATTACTTTTGCTTCGTCAGCAACTTGCTGTTTAGATAGCCAGCCTTTGCGGAATGCAATCTCTTCCAGACAAGCGACTTTAAACCCTTGGCGTTTCTCAATGGTATGGATAAATTGTGATGCTTCAATCAGGCTGTCATGCGTGCCTGTATCCAGCCAAGCGAAACCACGTCCTAATAATTCAACGTCTAGATTGCCTTGCTCTAGATACATCTGATTCAGCGTGGTGATTTCTAACTCGCCGCGGTGTGACGGTTTGACCTGCTTCGCCATTTCTACAATATTCTTATCGTAGAAATAGAGTCCAGTGACAGCCCAGTTAGATTTCGGTTTTACCGGTTTTTCTTCTATCGACAGCGCTTTGAAATCCTGATCAAATTCGACGACGCCAAAACGCTCAGGATCGGTGACCTGATAGCCGAAGATTGTTGCGCCTTCTTCTTTTGTCGCCACGGCTTCAAGTTTCTTGCCAAAGCTTTGACCGAAATAAATATTATCGCCGAGTACCAGCGCGCAGCGTTCCCCATTGATAAATTCTTCACCGATGATAAAAGCTTGGGCCAATCCATCAGGGCTGGGTTGAATCGCGTAGCTAAGCTCAATGCCAAAACGGCTTCCGTCGCCTAAAAGGCGTTGAAATGCTGGCATATCCTCGGGCGTAGTGATAATCAGTATTTCACGGATACCCGCGAGCATGAGAACCGAAATAGGATAATAAACCATCGGTTTGTCATAAATCGGCAGCAACTGCTTAGAAACTCCGCGAGTAATCGGATATAGCCGAGTACCACTTCCCCCTGCGAGCACGATCCCTTTCATCAATAACTCCACCTTTTTCATTAAAGATTGTCTTTAAATAGCTGCTTTAGTATATCACTCTACTTCACCAGAATTGTCTGATGTATCAGAAAAAGTCGATACCTAGGATCGCTTTGTGACTGATTGGGTGTAATCTTAGTGTTATGCGTGGCGCGTGATATCAGGCTGCGAAGTGAAAATGATCGGTTTGATCAAAATAGATGTTTAAATAAAGACCATTAGATTGAAGAGAGTCAATCCATGACATCATTGAAAGCTATTATCCCCGTAGCAGGTTTAGGGATGAATTTGTTACCAGTGACCAAGGCAATTCCTAAGGAAATGTTGCCATTGGTTGACCGCCCGGTGATTGAGAAAATCGTCAACGAGTGTGTGAGGGCGGGGATTAAAGAAATTGTTCTGGTGACGCATGCGTCGAAAAATGCGATTGAAAACCACTTCGACACCTCGTTTGAGCTTGAGTCTCTGCTGGAAGAACGTGCCAAGCGTCAACTGCTGGCCGAAGTACAGTCAATTTGCCCGAAAGGCGTGACGATCATGAACGTTCGTCAGGGTGAAACGCTGGGGCTTGGGCATGCTGTCTCCTGTGCGCGTCCAATCGTTGGTGATAATCCGTTTGTGGTGGTGTTGCCCGATGTCGTGTTGGATGAAAATACCGCTGACCAAACGAAAGAAAATCTGGCGCTGTTGATCTCTCGTTTTGAAGAAACAGGCCGCAGCCAGGTGTTGGTGAAGCATCGTCCTTATGAGGTGTTGCCTGAGTACTCTGTTGTTGATTGTGAGAGACCGCTGGTGAACCCCGGCGATGCCGCAGCGATTACGTCTATGATTGAAAAACCTGAGGCACCCTCTGAAACGGGGTCTGATCTATCTGCCGTCGGGCGTTATGTATTAACTGCCGATGCCTGGCCACTGCTGGATAAAGCACTCCCTGGTGCATGGGGACGTATTCAGTTAACGGATGTGATTGCCGATATGATCGCGACTCAGCAGGTGGATGCTGTGCAAATGTCAGGCAAGAACTTTAACTGTGGTCGTAAACTGGGCTATGCACAGGCGTTTGTCTCTTATGGATTACGCAACCCTGAGTTTGGTGCCGAATTTAAAGAAAGCATTAAGGCGCTGCTGAAAAAGTAATATTGACTGTAAAATACAATTAAACCGCAGGCGTATTCACCTGCGGTTTTGAAATTCAGACATTGAGAAAACCGTACCCTACTTCCTTGGTTAGTCGTTCAATGAGCTTTTTTTCGTGAGCAGTTAGTTCATTTTGCTCAATATATTTCCAGTTACGTTCGTAGAAATCTAATGCTTCACGATCGTTAAATTGGGTCTCTGGGGCTAGATACCAAGCACACGCTTTCATTTGTGGGTAATCGGTGATTTTTATCATATGCCCTCCATCTGATATGTTCATTATACAACCACTCCAATGAGCCTTCAAATTACAGGGAGAGCCCTGAAGAGGAACCCGTGCAGATAGATCGCGCTATCGAAGAAGAGAGTTGTCTTGAATGTTGCAAATTTACTATCGAAACTATTCAAACCACGGCAGCGCTCGGTCGCGAGACCATTTAGCGTATTGAAATAATTCGCTATTAATCAGGTTTTCATCGAAATGGAGCAGGAATTCAGGAGCCAGTGCGCGGAATTCATCCGGTATGCCAAGCCACGCCAACGTCTCTTCATGTTCTTCGTGCTCAGGATCGTTAAGAATTTCACATAGCCGAAAATAACCATGAATTCCCCCGCAGTCCTCTGGAGGGCAACCGCCTTCACCGTCGAGGCAATGGACGAAGCCTGATTCGTCATCATCAGAGTAAGCGCTGTTTTCCAACTCAATGACGTGTTCCCAGCTATCGCCGAAATCATAAATATAGCGTAGTGAGTTGCCTTTGCGTTTCAGCAGTGTGTCAAGACGATGCAGGCTCTCTTCCTTAACAACATGGTCACTGTGGTTAAGATCGTTGAAAGTATAGGTGAATAGCTGTTTTTTGAAAATAAACTCATGCAGGTGGTGGTCTTCCCATCCCATAGTGATTTGCAGTACATCATGTAGTCGGTCAAGCGTGATGTTGGCAGGAACGACAACGCGTCGCCAGATAGTCGGTTGTGAATCCAGTAGTGAAATTTTTAGCTGGTAGCGTTTTAGTGACATCATGAATCCTCTTTCGATCAGGAGACAATTACCGATGCTAAATGAAGCAGAATATGTTGTATAACACCGTGTGCTGCCGAATAAATTGCATTTTGATGAATTTTGTTGTGTCTGTAGGGATTTTTACTATCAAACCAATCACTATCCACTCACGCAAAGCTGAGTTACCATGTTGGCCTGTTTTTAAATTGCCTGCGGGGTCGCCATGCGAGTCGTTGTCGTCGTTGCAGGCAGGTTATCCTTCAGACTGGAGTTGCTTTAATGTCCAAACAGCAAATTGGCGTTGTCGGTATGGCGGTGATGGGGCGCAATCTAGCGCTGAACATTGAGAGCCGTGGCTATAGCGTTTCCATCTTTAACCGTTCTTCCGATAAAACCGATGAAGTGATCGCGGAAAATCCGGGTAAAAAACTGGTGCCTTCTTACACCGTTGAAGAGTTTGTCGAATCCCTGGAAAAACCCCGCCGTATTCTGCTGATGGTGAAGGCCGGTGAAGCAACTGATAAAACGATTGAATCGCTGAAACCTTACCTGGAAAAGGGCGATATTCTGATCGATGGCGGTAACACCTTCTATAAAGATACGATTCGCCGTAACCGCGAGCTGTCCGCTGAAGGGTTTAATTTCATCGGTACAGGTGTATCCGGCGGGGAAGAAGGTGCCCTGAAAGGGCCTTCCATCATGCCGGGTGGCCAGAAAGAAGCTTACGAATTGGTTGCGCCGATTCTGGAACAGATTGCCGCGCATGCTGATGGTGAAGCCTGTGTGACCTATATTGGCGCTGATGGTGCAGGTCACTATGTCAAGATGGTGCATAACGGCATTGAATACGGCGACATGCAGTTGATTGCTGAAGCCTATGCGCTGCTCAAACAGGCTCTGAATCTGGGCAATGAAGAACTGGCCTCAACGTTCTCTGAATGGAACAAAGGCGAGTTAAGCAGCTACCTGATTGAAATCACTGCTGACATCTTCACGAAAAAAGATGAAGAAGGTAAATATCTGGTTGACGTGATTCTGGATGAAGCGGCTAATAAAGGCACCGGTAAATGGACCAGCCAAAGCTCTCTGGATCTGGGTGAGCCGCTGTCTCTGATCACCGAATCCGTTTTTGCTCGTTATCTTTCTTCACTGAAAGATCAGCGCGTTGCTGCCTCTAAAGTGCTGACTGGCCCAACGGCTCAGGCATTCGGTGGCGATAAAGCCGAGTTTGTTGAGAAAGTGCGCCGTGCGCTGTATCTGGGTAAAATCGTTTCTTACGCTCAAGGCTTCTCACAGCTGAAAGCCGCATCCGACGAGAACAACTGGGATCTGAACTACGGTGAAATCGCCAAGATTTTCCGCGCTGGCTGCATCATTCGTGCACAGTTCCTGCAGAAAATCACCGATGCGTACGAGCAGAAAGCAGATATCGCTAACCTGCTGTTGGCCCCTTACTTCAAGAAAGTGGCTGACGAATACCAGCAGGCGCTGCGCGACGTCGTCTCTTACGCGGTTCAGCAAGGTATCCCGACGCCAACCTTCTCAGCGGCCATTGCTTATTACGACAGCTACCGTTCAGCCGTATTGCCTGCTAACCTGATTCAGGCTCAGCGTGACTATTTCGGTGCACATACTTATAAGCGTACGGATAAAGAAGGCGTATTCCATACCGAGTGGCTGGAATAATCGTTTCTTATGCTTAGATAGCGCCGTTTGTTAATAAAACGCCAGATTAGGAAATATCTGGCGTTTTTTGTATTGATGAATCAGTGGATAGATATCGTTAGGATATCTATGACTTTTTTTCTGGAATACTGTAAATTTCATTAAAGAAATCTGCTTTTTTACCGAGATCATTGCTGTTTATTACATCGGGATCTTGCTATTTTTAACGGTGTTGCAAAAATTGAGTTGTAGTTTTGCTTTCTGGTGTTGTTTGTCAGAGGTGGTTTTATCCCATAGATGGTTCCATCGCCATTGAACTGTAACTCATTACTGGGAGGATCCCGGTAACGGTCGGTAACGATGCAAAACTCAACTGGTTTGCCGTTGTGCTGGCTGAAATGAAGGACGGGGTATGGTCTTTTCGACGGTACCCCACCCTGAAGTACTTCATGTTAAAAAGGAAATCGTAATGAAGAAAACGTTAATCACGCTGGCTGCGGTACTGGCCATGTCGTCAAACGCGTTTGCTGTTGATGGCGTCTCTAGCAGCACTGCTGCTGGTACCTCTACCACCACCACGACCGCTGGCGCTACCGCTGCTGGTGCCGCTGGTGCTGGTGGTGCTGGCTTTGCTGTTGGTACTACTGCTCTGATTGCTGTCGGTACTGCTGCGGCGATCGGTGTTGCTGTTGCAGTTGCTGTTTCCAGCAACGATAACAGCACTCCAGCGACGACGACGACTCGTACTTAAGTTCGTTGTAACACTAAGGCCACTTCGGTGGCCTTTCTTTTTCCAGGCTGCGCTGTTCAACGAGAACTGCATTTCATGATAAAAATAAAACGAATGGCAAAGGTGAGTGCGCTGATTGCCATACCTCTTTTATCGGTTGTGCTGACAGGCTGTTCCCAAAATGTGGAGCAGGTGGGGAAAACGTTTAAATTGGCGTTTTTCGGTCAGGATGATACCCATGTGACGGCCAAACAGGTTGCCAATACGCCCTATGCCTCGGCCTATCTGAAAATGGGTAAAGCGCCGCAGGCGTTTGTTGTGCTCGCTTTTGCCGAGCAGAATCAGTTGAAATGGATCGGGGCCGATAAAAATATAGTCTCGACCCAACATGGTCGTTTAGTGAAAACACAGGGATTTGGTGAAGACATTACTTATGTGGATAACCTGCAACAAGATCCCCTGACGTTAGGTCTATTGAAGACATCGACGCCAATGACATGGCAGAGCCGGGTTGAGTGGTCTCAAGTCTTCCGCGGTGGTTATGAGACCACGTCCGTTTTTCAGGTTCGTGGCAAAGAAACGATAAAAATTCTGGATATCCCGCGTGAGCTGCTGCGTTTTGATGAACGAGTGACCGTTCCAACCTTGAATGAATCTTATACCAATAGCTACTGGCTCGATCCGGTTAACGGAAGTGTGGTGCAAAGCCAGCAGTATATGGGGCCGGGTATGGCATTGGCCACATTCACCGTATTAAAACCCTACGTACAATAAGGGGCTGCAATGTTGGCACTTAATCGTATCGCTACCTTGTTGCTGCTGGTTTCCGGTGTCGCGACCGCCGCACAACTGACGGTGAAATCGCCTCAAGAGACGATCGCCGTTGTTAAACTGGACGATGGTACGCGTCTTGAAAAATTTTACGAACAGGTTCCCTGGCCACAGAATATAAACTGGCAAACGGCGTTTATTTCTGATTTCGCGACGACGCAAAAGGTGCGAGAACAAGGGGATGTGTTACTGCAAAAGCTGGCTGAGCTGGAAACGCGCTGGCGTAACTCGGGTGATGGCGATCTGGCGATCTCCGCCTGGCTTCTGAGAAAAACCCTGACTCCAATTAATGTTGCTGGCCGTATCCGTACCGAGCTGGATCCTGACCGCGTACGTGTTTATATAGAAAATAATCGCCCTCTGGTGGGGGACTATGCACTGTATGTGGCGCTTCATGATGACAGACTGTCGCTGATCGGGCTGGTGAACACCTCCGCTGATGTGGGGGAACTGGAGACATCGGGAAAAGTGGCGCTGCGTGCCGGGTGGTCGATCGAGAATTATCTCTCCGGACGGCGGCTTCTCGCGGGAGCAGATAACAGTTACGGCTATCTGATTGGGGGAAATGGCAAGTGGCGCAAAGTGCCGCTGGCGCTGTGGAACCGTCAGCACATTGAACCTGCAGCGGGCGAAACGATCTTTATCGGTTTCAATCCTTCTGTTTTACCACAGGATATGTCATCACTTAACGATCAGCTTGCTGACTATCTTGCTAACCGGATCCCACTCGAATGACAAAGAACAGAAACGTCAAATTAAGTTGTCTGTCGTTGGCGATTGGCGGCATCTTGAGTGCGCAGGCAATGGCGGCTGAGACAGAAAACAGCCGTGCAGTCACGAACCAGAACACGCGTTTTCAGCCCGTAGGTGTATCACAGTCTGATTTTGGTGGAGTAGGTCTGTTGCAGATGCCGACCGCACGCATGGCAGAAACGGGCGAGTTTAGCCTCAATTACCGCGATAACGAAGAATATCGGCGTTATTCCATATCCCTCCAGCTCTTCGACTGGCTGGAAACGACGGTACGTTATACCGATACTCGTACTGCTCCGTATAGTTTCGTCTCTGATTTTAGTGGCGCTCAAACCCATAAAGATAAAGGTTTTGATGTTAAAGCCAGATTATGGCGGGAAAGTTATTGGTTGCCACAGGTTTCTTTGGGATTACGTGATATCGCAGGGACTGGATTGTTTGATAGCGAATATCTGGTGGCCAGTAAGCGTTTTGGTCCTTTTGATTTCACCTTGGGTATGGGGTGGGGCAATATGGCCGAGAGTAGCAATATTAAAAACCCTGCGTGTTCATTGAAAGCCAGTTTTTGCCAGCGTAGTGAAGGTTATTCTGGTACAGGTGGACAGTTTGAAGTTGGGAATTTTTTTCACGGCCCGGCTGCGCTGTTTGGTGGCATTGAGTACCAGACTCCATGGGATCCGCTGCGCTTAAAGCTTGAATTCGATGGCAATGACTATAGCCGTGAGTTTGCTGATCGTTATCGTAGTGAAAAAATCAAGCAGGATTCTCCTTTCAATATCGGTGCTGTCTATCGAGTAGGGGATGTGCTGGATACCACGCTGTCGTGGCAGCGTGGCAATACCCTGATGTGGGGCTTTACCCTGCGCACCAACTTTAACAGCCTGAAACCTAACTATTTAGACGATGCGCCACCGGTCTATGCGCCAGTGCAGGATGGCAAAGGGACAAACTGGCAGCTCGTCTCGAAAGAGCTGAATGATAAGGCTGGCTTTAAAGACGCTGATATCTACGCGGATCAAAAGCAGGTCACCATTGTTGCCGATCAGACAAAGTATCGTGATAGCGAAGAGGCAACGCAGCGTGCCGCGACGGTATTGGCGAACTATGTACCGGGCAACATTGATGAATACCACCTTGTTCAGCGCAGCCAGCGTTTACCGATTACCAGCACGGAAGTGGATGCCAAAGCCTTCCATCAGGTTAAACAGGCTGCTGTTCCGCTTGGTCAACCGGAACCTGAAACGCATCGTAAAGAGCCGATATCCGATGTGCGTGGCCAGCAGGTACTGCTTGCGGAACCCGATCGTCTGACGTATTCATTAGATCCGACGCTAATACAGTCTTTCGGTGGCCCTGAATCCTTCTACATGTACCAGATTGCGCTGAAAGGCAACGTGGACTACCGTCTGAGCGATCACTGGAGCGTAGGCGGAACCGCGACGCTGAATCTGGTGAATAACTACGACAAGTTCAATTTTAAAGCACCACCAGCGGATGGCGCAGCGCTGCCGCGTGTCAGAACCTGGGTGCGTGAATATGTCACCTCTTCGGATCTGTTATTGACCAACCTGCAATTAACCCGCATGGATAATCCGGCGCAGGACTGGTATACCCAGGTCTACGGCGGCTATCTGGAAATGATGTACGCGGGTGTCGGATCTGAAGTGCTGTATCGTCCGTTTGGTAAAAGCTGGGCGCTGGGGATGGATGTGAACTATGTCAAACAGCGTGACTGGAACGACATCATGCGTATGGCCGATTACGATGTGGTGACAGGCCACCTGACCGCCTACTGGGAACTGCCGTTTATCGAAGGTGCGGTAGCGAAGGTAAGCGTGGGTCGTTATCTGGCAGGGGACAAAGGGGTAACCCTCGATCTGTCTCGCCGCTTTGACAGCGGAATCATTGCGGGTGCCTTTGCGACCAAAACCAATGTCAGTGCCGCTGAATATGGTGAAGGGAGCTTTACTAAAGGCTTCTACATTTCTATACCGTTTGACCTGCTGTTCACTGAACCGACGGTGAAACGTGGTGCCATTGGTTGGGTACCGTTGACGCGCGATGGTGGACAGATGCTACAGCGCCGCAGTTCTCTGTATGGTGTCACCGAACACTAATCATCCATTTCAGTTCGTTTAGGGTGAATCAAGCCCGTCATGGTCGAGTGCCGCGACGGGCTTTTTTGTGTATTTGCTTTACAGGATAAAACTATTTGATAACTGATTTGAACTATTTCATTTGGTTATTGTTTGTATCTTAATCATGTCGAATCAGTCGGAAAGATTCTGTACTGCTATTCCTGATTTGCTTGTAATTTAACAGCTTAATCGCGGCTATCGCGATGGGGCGGGACATTGTTGAGAATAAATGTGTCCCATGGGTAATGATTGAAATAGTTTCGTCATGGAAGATTCATAGAGCCAAACCTATTATCTCCTGTCGCAATGGCGAAATAAATATATAGCTTGGATCTTAATGGTCGTACTGACAGGAGAGTGCAATCCGATGAATTTACCTATTTCTGCTGTTATCTCGCTAGTGATGAGTTCTGCCTGGTGTCTCCCTCTGCATGCGTCTGTGCAGAATAACCCTCTTGGCATCTATCAACTGATTCAGGAGAGGATGGTGCTGATGAAGGATGTCGCAGGGTATAAGGCCCGTCAGCACCTGCCAGTTGAGGATCTGAAGCAAGAAGAGCGTATTTTGAGTAAGGCGCGGGAGCAATCCACTGCCGTTGGTTTATCTCCCCAGAGTACACAACTGTTTTTTACGTCATTAATGAATGCCAGCAAAGCTATTCAGTATCGCTACATGGCTGATTGGCTTGCGACACCGGAAAACGATTGGACGCCGCTCTCGCTGAATAACACGGTCAGACCCACGTTACTCACGATTGATGACCAGCTCTTGATTAGCATTAAACGTTACCTTACGAATGGCGGGCATTTTGCACCTCAGCAAGAGGCCGCATTTCTTTCTTCTATTAATGTTGAGCATCTGTCACAGAACGACAAACGCCAGATTTATGTGGCATTGAGTCAAATTGAACCAGACGGTAAATAGCTGAGTGGGAGAGAAGACGATGACTTACCAACTATTGAAAGGGAGTGAGCGTGGAAATATCGCTGACGCAGCGTATCGTGAACGTTGTGATGTGAATGAAAGCGTTAGAGTTATGCTGGTGCTGCGTTTTACTACGCCAGATGAAGTGTATTACACCGAACTGCACGATAGCATCGATCCGCAGTTTGGCGGTATCAACGCCAACAGACCATTATCACGTGCCGACTATGCCAGGAAGTTCAGCGCTGATGAGGCCGATATCGAGCATGTTCGTGCGTTTGCGCGGCATCATCAGCTCGCTATCGAACGTGAGCACGTCGCCAGCCGCGCCGTTTTCTTAACGGGGACAGCGGGGCAAATGGAGCAGGCGTTTCGCGTGAGCTTAGCCCGGTATGACCACAAACACGGCGCATTTCGTGGGCGAGCGGGAGGGATTTACCTGCCGGAATATCTACAGGGTGTGGTGATTGCCGTATTAGGCCTTGATGAACGTCTGGCAACGAATTGTTGCCTGCGTATTAATGACGCGTTTTCCAACGCGGAAAAGCGCTTGTCGGGCTACACACCACTCGAACTGGCAGAGATCTACCACTTCCCGGAACATGACGGTGCGGGGCAGTGCATTGGCATTATTGAATTAGGGGGCGGATATCGCCTGCCGCAGTTGGAGCACTATTTTAAACGCATGGGTGTTAATCCTCCTCAGGTCGTCGATGTCTGTGTGGGTGGCGGCAGGAATGCCCTCGCATCGTCAGAAGGCGATAAAGAGGTGAGCCCGATTGATATCGAAGTGCAGATGGATATCGAAATCGCTGGTGCGCTGGCACCAGCCGCAAAAATTGTGGTGTATTTTGCTCCGAATACCGATGCCGGGTTTTTAGAAGCGATCAATGCGGCGATTTATGATGAGAAAAATGCGCCGTCGGTGATTTCGATTAGCTGGGGATCCAGCGAGTCGCAATGGACGGCGCAATCATTACAGGTTTACAACCAGGCCTTTCAGACCGCGGCTGCGTTAGGAATTACGGTATGTGTGGCTTCTGGAGACCGCGGTTCAAAAGATGGTGAACCCCATGGTTTGCACGTCGATTTCCCCGCATCCAGCCCTTATGTTTTAGCGTGCGGTGGCACTCGCTTGCAAAAAACGATGGAAGAAACCACCTGGCATAGCCGGGATGGTAGCGCGACGGGCGGTGGCGTCAGCCAATATTTTGCGCTGCCCGGCTGGCAATTAGGGTTATGCCTAGTAGATAAATACGGCGGCCATCACCCCTTACAGCACCGTGGTGTGCCTGATGTCAGCGGCAATGCCGATCCAGAAACCGGTTACTTGGTTGAGGTTAACGGACGGGAAGGGGTTGTCGGTGGAACCAGTGCCGTCGCGCCGCTGTGGGCTGCTTTACTGGCACGGATGTTAGGGTTGACCCAGTTTGCATCGCTGTTCCTTCCCCCGTTGCTATACCGAAATCGTAATAGCTGCAAGGATATCGTGCGGGGAAATAATGGATCATTTGTGGCCTCTGAAGGTTGGGACGCTTGTACAGGGCTGGGGTCGCCGGATGGCATGAAGCTGCTAGAGCTGTTGAAACGACTTGTGAGGCTCAATGGAACACGGAAACATGATGATGGGCACGAACAGTGAGTAAGTATTTCTGGGATAGCGGGTGCAGGGAACAAATCCTACTCAGATGAGGAAATTACCGGTGATATTCATTACATAGCTGACTTCGGTTTGAGCCTACGGCGGTTAGTGGATATAACCCGATAATAGGGACGTGATTGGGTCAAGGCTCGAGCGGAACCTGATGCGGTGCATGTTATCCATACATGTTCGTATCAGGTTTTTTTGATTCATCACGCCTACTGGGGAACGCGTGCTTAACCAAAGAAAAGCACATGCTGGTATATTATGTCATTAAAAACACTATGATTAATGAAAATACCTCATGCTGATCTAGGGTAAAATACGGTGATGATTCCATCTGTATCCTAAGTCATTCGAGTTGGGTGGCGGCGGTAACCGCGCGCATCCCCGGAAGTTTACTTAGGTAAGTGGCTGGGGGGTAAGGGCAGCTAATGCACAAACAGCTTGAAGTATATCAGAGCATTACCGAACGGATGCCTAAGGTTTATGCCTGTGCGATGAAGGGGTATAACGATGTGGAAAAAAATTACGGCTGCCAGCTAACCATCGATGAAATCATGTTTCTTACTATTCATATCAACAGGTTACATCCCTCCTCATCTTGAACACGTAGACTATCGTGGTAGATACACCTGCGGGAATGAACAGCACAGTTCGAACCTCACGGGTAAGACCACCGTGAGTTAACATTTGTGTTACTCTGTTCTGCCTTTATAGTATCCGTCCGTTATGTAATAAAATAAATTAAAAAACGGCTCACTGTTGCTGACAGGCTTTCAGTCATAATGTTCTTTTTTCTTGCTATGTGTTAGTGAACCGCATGGGGGTCGTTATGTCAGCCTCGCCGCCGACGTTTTTGACGGTAGATGTACGTCGCTCAGGGCTACGCTTTTCCCAGCGAGTCTATATTCCACGCATTGTCGGTACGATACTGTGTTCTTTTTTTATTTCCTCGGTGCTGATTACTAAACCAACGCCTGTACTACTGTGGGGGGGGCTCTTTCTTAATACTTTTGCCTGGCCTCACATTGGCTATCTGCTATCTCTACGAGCACGCGACCCTATGCGGTGCGAGAAACGTAATTTGCTGTTTGATGTGGCGTTTGGTGGTATCTGGATAGGGTTCATGGGCCTGAATCTTTTGCCGAGCGCACTGATTGTCGCAATGGTAGGGATGAACTGCACGGCAGGCGGTGGGATCAAGCTGTTTGTTAAGGGCATCGCATTACAAAGTGTCGTTTGTGTGCTGGTGCTGGTACTGTTTGCGGTGCCGGTTTCGTTGGATACGACATCGATACAGATTTATGCCTGTCTGCCAATGTTGCTGGTCTACCCCATTTTTCTCGGCTATGTGACTTACACTACCGCGCTAAAACTGGCGGAGCACAAACGGATGCTGATGGAAGTCAGTATTCATGACGGCATGACCAGCCTTTATAACCGCCACCACTGGGAACGGTTGCTGAAACACGAATATGACATTTGTCAGTATTATAAGCGTACGGCGACGCTAGTCCTGTTTGATATCGACCATTTTAAAGCCTTTAACGATAACTTTGGGCATAACGTTGGCGATCAGGCGATATTGCTGCTGGCGCGCGAGCTGACATCTGGGTTTCGTGAAACGGATGTGATTGGACGATTTGGCGGAGATGAATTTGCCGTTATTTTACCGCAGACCAGCGCGGGGGAGGCCTTGGATGCTGTGAATCACATTCGGGAGAGTTTATCGCTGAAGTTCCTGAACCAGACGCCACGACTTGCGGTGTTTGTCAGCGTCGGTATCGCAGAGATTTCGCCGGAAATGGGACAATATATTGACTGGTTAAAGGCCGCAGATATGGCGCTCTATCGGGCAAAAAATAAAGGTCGCCGCCGAACTGAAGTTGCCTGAATACACCAAGCTACAGCCGATATGGCGTGTATTTTCTTGCTGATAAACAGTATTTTCCTTGATATCAGCAGGTGTTAAGCATGTTATCTGAGTTAATAGGATTGTTAATAAAATTGAATTTATTATTCAAAATAAATGAATAATAAGGATGAGAAAAAAATGGAGTATGCTGACAATCGGGTTAGGCCGCATTGCGGCCATAACGTAGCGTTGGTTTAAACGGCAGAAATAGCGTGGTCAAACGGGTCCATTAGCAGGAAAGTGCACTCGGCGCGCTGGTGGCTATTGATTATGGGAACCAGCCGCTGGAAGTGTTCGGTCTGGCAGTGAATATCCAGTGCGGCTCTATCCGGCCAGGTTTCGATAAAGGTGAAGTGCCCCGGATCTTTCTGATTGATAAACAGCTCATAGGAGAGGCATAACGGCTCCTGTCGGGTTTTCTCCACTAATTCACGGTACAGCGGCATGACGGTCTCAATGTACTCCGGCTTAATAAAATCCTGCGCGATGACTTTAAGCATAAACGGCTCTCCCTATAGGTGTCTTGTTGATTAAGCGGTTCTGACTAGCCGCGCTGCTGTTTTTCGCTCTGCTCTGCGCCGTTTCCCTGTCGGTAAGCCAGCGATACCATCAGCGATTGCACCAGACACAGCGTGGCGGACTGTGAACGGAACGCATCAACCTGCGCCTCCTTCACCACAAAGCAGACGTCGCTGAGCGTCGCCAGCGGGCTGATCTGGCTGTCGGTAATGACAATTTGCCGCGCGCCGGCTTTCGCGGCCATCTCACTGACCATCACGGTTTCCTGTGAATAGGGCGAGAAGCTGATGGAAACGACCACATCGCGCGCGCTGACTCGACTGAGCTGTTCACGAAACATGCCTCCCAACCCGTTGACTAGGATCGGGCTGCTTTCCAGATGGCTAAGCGCGTAGGTGAGGTAAGTGGCGACGCTGAACGAGCGCCGCAGCCCGACGATATAGATGGTTTCCGCCTGTGCCAGCAGATCGACGGCTTTTTGCAGATCCTCTTGCGGGGTACGTGCCGCTAGCTGCTGCATCGCCTGTGCGTTTGAACGGGCAAATTCGTGCAGAATATCCAACGGCGTTTCTGGCACGGCATCCGCCTCCATCGCCCGAAACAACCGCGCCCGGTCGGTATAGCTGGCCGTTTCTTCTACCAGATTCATACGGAACAATTGTTTCATTTCGTTGAAGCCGCTGAAATCAAAGGCGTTGGCGAAGCGAATCAGCGTTGAGGGGGGGACGTCGGCGCGTTCGGCGATCACGGCGACGGTATCGAAAGCGATACTGTTAGTATTATCCAGCACATAGTGCGCTACCTGCTGTAACCGCTTGCTGAGCGAATCATAACGCTCGCGGATCTGTTCCTGTAACTCTCTCAGGCTGGCTGCCATGGGCATAGCGGGTTATCTCCCAAAGACGTATAAGAACCTATCCCATTAGGGCGATTTCATGACTGGCGCCTGAAACGGAACAGAAAATTCATTTCTGGATACGGTTGTTTTATCTGTACGACATTGTTGGCGGTACACCTTTTATCGATACGGCTATTTTCAGAGGCTGCTCGCCTAATTCTGGTGACTTAAGCCCGTTATTAGAGGAAACACTGGGGGAGGTTCCCGTAGGGAGGCCTCACCCCTGTGGTCGCCCCGTGTATCTCGATCGGAGTTAGGCTTCTCACCTGTCTGTATGGACCGCTGTCTTCAAGTTTACATAAAAATTCGCAGCGGATCACAATAATCAATATTTATTTTATTTTTCCATTAAATGGAATATTCATTTCATATACTGTAATCCGATATCAGCCGTTTGTCTCCTCAAAACCCACAAAGGTGTAAACATGGAAACCGTATCTAACTTCATTCAGGGGGCGATTGCCTCCAGCAACAGCCAACGCTACGCCGCGGTGTATAACCCAGCGACGGGCGAGCAGATTCGCCAGGTTGTGATGTCTGATAAGGCGGAGGTCGAGCAGGCGATTGCCAGCGCGGCAGCAGCATTCCCTGCGTGGTCAAAACACTCTCCGCTACGCCGTGCGCGTGTATTGTTTCGCTTCAAAGCGCTGCTGGAAGAACGAATGGATACGCTGGCCCGGCTGATTTCACAGGAGCACGGCAAGGTCTATTCCGATGCCGTGGGGGAGGTGACGCGCGGTCTGGAAGTGGTTGAGTTTGCCTGTGGGATTCCACATCTGCAAAAAGGCGAACACTCGGCGAATGTTGGCACCGGGGTGGATAGCCATTCGCTCATGCAGCCGCTTGGTGTATGCGTCGGGATTACGCCATTCAACTTCCCGGCGATGGTGCCGATGTGGATGTTCCCGATTGCGCTGGCGACTGGCAATACCTTTGTGCTGAAACCCTCGGAAAAAGATCCGTCGCTCTCGCTGCTGCTGGCGCAACTGCTGAAAGAAGCGGGCCTGTCGGACGGTGTATTTAACGTCGTTCAGGGTGACAAAGAAGCGGTGGATGTGCTGTTGACCGATCCACGCGTGCAGGCGGTGAGCTTTGTGGGATCGACGCCAGTAGCGGAATACATTTATCAGACGGCATCGGCGCACGGCAAACGCTGTCAGGCGCTGGGCGGGGCGAAAAACCACTGTATTCTGATGCCGGATGCTGACATGGACATGGCCGCCAGCGCGATTATGGGCGCGGCGTTTGGCGCCGCGGGCGAGCGCTGTATGGCGCTGTCTGTGGTGGTGGCCGTTGGCGATGACACGGCGGAAGCGCTGAATCAACGCCTGAATGCGCAGATCAACGCGATGCGAGTTGGCCCTGGTCTGGTGGACGGGCAGGAAAATGAGATGGGGCCGGTGATCAGCGCAGCGCACCGGACGAAGATTGCCGACTATATTCAAAGCGGCGTCGATCAGGGCGCGACGCTGCGTATCAATGGCCGCACGCTGTCTGTTCAAGGGCACCCGCAAGGCTACTTTATTGGGCCGACGCTGTTCGACAACGTCACGCCAGAGATGAAGATCTATCAGGAAGAGATTTTTGGCCCGGTGCTGTCCGTGGTACGTGTGCCGGATTACCAAACGGCGGTAACGCTGATCAATAACCATGAATATGGCAACGGCACCGCTATTTTTACCCGCGATGGTGAAACGGCGCGCCAGTTCTGCGAAGAGGTGCAGGCGGGTATGGTCGGCGTGAACGTCCCGATTCCGGTACCGATGGCGTTCCACAGCTTCGGCGGCTGGAAACGCTCCATTTTCGGGCCGCTTAATGTCCACGGCAACGACGGCGTACGCTTCTACACCCGTATGAAAACCGTCACCAGCCGCTGGCCTGCCAGCGTCCGTCTGGAACACCACACCAGCAGCTTCGTCATGCCCACACTGGAGTGAGGTTTTGACTGCTAACAAGTGATGAATAGAGTGCATCGGTTTTGCGCTTCTGGCGTTAAAAATTATGCTGAGGTAGGGGACACCGCCGAAAGAGTGACAGGGATGTCGCGAAAGCCAGTGCCGCGGAGGGACCGCGTCACTGGCGGTTCGGATGACGGTGACACATACCGAAGGGTCCGCGTAGCGGCATAATTTATCGCCATAAGCCTGGGTTCTCAGGGCGGCGGCGATTGAGCGCCCTGAGTCGGGCGCGTGCTACAACGTAGCATAAGAATGGCTAAATTTTCGCGCACGAAATGCTCGCTGAATATACATAGTTCATTATAGAAATCAGATCCTTATTTAAGGAGTAGATCAATGGATACGTGTCGCATCACCATGGCGCAAGCGCTGGTCCGTTTTCTCAACCAGCAATACCTCAGCGTAGACGGTGAAGAATCCCCCTTTGTGCAGGGCGTAATGACCATTTTCGGTCACGGCAATGTGCTGGGCATTGGCCAGGCGCTGGAGCAGGAGGCAAACCGTCTCACCGTGCATCAGGGGTGCAACGAACAGGGAATGGCGCATATCGCCGTTGGGTTCGCTAAACAGCACAAGCGGCGGAAAATCTATGCGGTGACCTCATCGGTGGGGCCGGGCGCAGCAAATATGGTAACTGCCGCGGCGACCGCGACCGCTAACCGCATTCCGGTACTGCTGTTGCCCGGCGATCTCTTCGCCTGCCGCCAGCCGGATCCGGTGTTACAGCAGGTTGAGCAATATCACGATCTGTCGATCAGCACCAATGACTGCTTTAAACCGGTGTCCCGCTACTGGGATCGTATTAATCGCCCTGAACAACTGATGAGCGCGCTGATTAACGCCATGCGCGTGCTGACCGATCCGGCCGATACCGGCGCGGTAACGCTGTGTTTACCGCAGGATGTGCAGGCAGAAGTCTGGGATTATCCGGCCTCATTTTTCCGCAAACGCGTCCATCACCTCGAACGCCGTCCGCCGGATGCGGCACGGCTGGATGAGGCGGCGGCGCTGATTGCGAGCAAGCGTCGCCCGATGCTGATTTGCGGCGGCGGTGTTCGTTATTCCGGCGCGCATGATGCACTGGCGCAGTTTGCCGAACAATTTGCTATTCCGTTTGGCGAAACGCAGGCGGGCAAGGGCGCGATTGTATCTTCACATCCGCTGAACTGTGGTGGCATCGGCGTAACGGGCGGGCTGGCGGCGAATCGGCTGGCGCAAGAGGCGGATCTGGTGATCGGCGTCGGGACACGTTTAACCGATTTTACCACGGGTTCCAAGTCGCTATTTCAGAACCCGAACGTCGAATTTTTACTGCTCAACGTGGCCGAATTTGATGCGCTAAAACTGGATGCGCTTCCCTTAATCGCTGACGCGCACGTTGGGCTGGAAGCGCTGGCCGAACGGCTGGCGACGGCATCCTATCGCAGCGGCTGGCAGCAGGCCGTTGAACAGGCTCGCGCGGAATGGGAACGCGAGCTACAGCGGCTATTTACCGTGCAGGACAAGGGCGAGCTGGTGCCGGAAGTGGTGGACGGTCTGGAAGACAAGCTGGATGAATATCGCCAGATGCTGAATACCCATCTGACGCAAACGCGCGTGCTGGGCATACTGAATGAAGAGTTGGAAGACAACGCGGTTGTGGTGGGCGCAGCGGGATCGTTGCCGGGCGATCTACAGCGCGTGTGGCAGGTGAAGACGCCGGACAGCTACCATTTGGAATATGGCTATTCCTGCATGGGATACGAGATTGCGGCGGCGATTGGCGCACGCCTTGCGGCACCGCAACAGCCCGTCTATGCGATGGTCGGTGACGGTTCCTATCTGATGCTCCACACCGAACTGCAAACGGCGGTACAGGAAGGCATCAAAATCACCGTGCTGCTGTTCGACAACGCGGGTTTCGGCTGCATCAACAACCTACAAATGAGTCAGGGAATGGGGAGCTTCTGTACGGAAAACCGCTACCGGGATGCTGAATCGGGGCAACTGCGCGGTGCACTTATTCCGGTCGATTTTGCCAAGAACGCGGAAAGCTACGGCTGTAAAGCATGGCGAGTGCATGATGAAGCCTCGCTTAAGCAGGCACTGGCGGAATCACGTCAGCATCCGGGGCCGGTATTGCTCGACATCAAGGTACTGCCGAAGACCATGACACACGGCTATGAATCCTGGTGGCGCACCGGCACGGCGCAGGTTGCGGATAATCCAGAGATCGAGTCTGCCGCCAATAGCGTGAAAGCCGCGCTTTCCCGCGCCCGCCAGTATTAGATTATTTCTCTTGGCGGTGGTTTCTGAGTCACACTTTTTATGCCGACTAAGAGATAGTTTCGTGCGCTATGATAACGTTATTTTCATGCTACGTCGTAGCACGCGCCCGACATAGGGGGCTACGCCAGCCCCCTATGAACCCCGGCTTTTGGCGGGAATTATGCCGCTGACGCGGTGCCTTCGTCGGTATCACGCTTAACGGACCGCTTGCGACACGTTCCCTACGTGGCGCAAGCTTTCGCCGCGTCCTGCGGCTCATCCTAAGCCTGCTATCTCCTCAGCATAATTTTTTACGCCGAATAAAGGCAAAAACCGTGATAACTCCCTGTATTTTTGTCTCCGAGAGTGGGGAATGTGGAGGGAGATTAAATTGAAACATTCATTTCATTTTCAAACCACGGTTTCATTTTCCCTCCCGCGGTGCACCAGCGTCTGACCGATCCTCTAACATTCCTGTACACCGCCACAAACGTACTCACTCGATGTGTGATTGGGGTTGCAGAAAACAGCGAAGATGTCATGAAAATGTTAACTGACACGCAAAAACATAATTTTCAATTTATACAAAACTGAAATAAATGTTTTATTTTAGCTATCAGGATTTGCGGTAAAAAGCGGGTGATGGGGCTGGGGAAGAATGCGACTAGCCGTTATCCGTCACTTTTTCAGTCTGGCATTACACGCCACTCAGGCAGCAAGGGAGCATCTATGTTTAACATCGCTTTACTGGGCGCAGGCCGCATCGGGCAGGTCCATGCAGTCAACATCGCGGCACACAAAGAAACCAATCTGTACGCGGTCGTCGATCCCAACCCAACCAATGCCGCGACGCTGACCGAACGCTACCATACCAAAGTGCAAACCGTGGATGAAGTCATGAACGATCCGGCGGTGCATGCCGTTCTGATTGCCTCCGCGACCGACACGCACGCCGACTTGATTGAGCTGGCCGCCAAACATGGCAAAGCCATTTTCTGTGAAAAACCGGTGCATCTGGATATTGCCCGCGTTCGCGATTGCCTGACCGTCGTCAAACAGCAGAACGTGCCGCTGTTTGTGGGTTTCAACCGCCGCTACGACCCGCAATTCCGCCGCGTCAAAACGCTGGCTGGCGAGGGGCGCATCGGCAAGCCGGAATCTCTCCTGATTATCTCCCGCGATCCGTCGCCGCCGCCTGCTGAGTATGTTCGCGTTTCCGGCGGTATGTTCCGCGACATGACGATTCATGACTTCGATATGGCGCGTTTCATTATGGGCGAAGAGCCAGTGTCGGTCTTTGCGCAAGGCAGCAATCTGGTCGATCCGGCCATTGGTGAGGCGGGCGACATTGATACCGCGTTTATCGTGTTGAAATTTGCCTCTGGCGCGATGGCGACCATCGTCAACAGTCGCCGCTCCGGCTACGGCTACGATCAGCGTCTTGAATTGCATGGCGCGAAAGGCGTGCTCAGCGCGGGCAATATCCGCGAGAACGTGGTCGAGCAGTGGACCGACGACGGCTGCCTCGCAGCGAAACCCGAATACTTCTTCCTGCAACGCTATCACGCGGCCTACGCGGCAGAGTGGCAGCATTTTGTCGATGTGCTGAATGGCCGCACCCAGCCGGAGTGCTCCGGTCTGGACGGTGAGCGTGCGCTGAATCTGGCGGATAAAGCCTTTGAATCCCTGGCCCAAGGCAAGGAGGTCGCCGTGTAACCGTATCGGCACATCGTGTTTTACCTGCTTTCAACCCTACACCCATACCCATAACAGAAGCAGATGAAGAGAAAAGACATATGAAAAAGATCATCAGCGTTACCGCAATCGCCATCGCACTGGGTCTGTCTGGTCTTGCTCAGGCCCAAAATGAACAAATCGTTTTCAGTACGCCGAATCTCGCTATGCCGTTTGAAGTTCACATGCAGCGCACCGCCGTTAAAGCCGCCAAAGAACTGGGCGTGAATTTGCAGGTGCTGGATGGGCAGGGTAGCTCACCGAAGCAGACCGCCGATTTAGAAAATGCCATTACTCGCGGAGCGCAGGGCTTCGTGGTGTCACCGAATGACGTCAACGCCGTTTCCAGCGCCGTGACCGAAATTCAGGATGCCAAACTGCCGGTGGTGACGCTGGATCGTTCGGTGAAAACGGAAAAAGCGGTGCCGCACTTTGGTGCAAACAACTATAAAGGCGGTCAGGCGATTGCCGACTATGTCAAAACCCAATTCCCGAATGGCGCAGAGATCATCTTGCTGACCGGTCAGCCGGGCTCTTCTTCGAACATCGAACGCACGCAGGGGATTCGCGACAGCCTGAAAGCAGGCGGCAGCAAATACCGTATCGTGGCTGATCAAACGGGGAACTGGATGCGTTCCGAAGGGATGCGCATCGTGGAAAGTGTTTTTCCTTCTCTGCCTAAACGTCCGCAGGTCATTCTCTCCGCGAATGACGACATGGCGCTGGGCGCGATTGAAGCATTGCAGGGGCAGGGTTTGAAACCCGGCGACGTGATGGTCACCGGCTTTGACGCCGTGCCGGAAGCGCTGGCTCGCGTACGCGACGGCTGGCTGGCCGTGACTGCCGATCAACGTCCGGGCTATGCGGTAACCACGGCATTGACGCAGTTGACCAATAACATCCGCAGTAAAGCGCCTATCACTGGGGCAGACTACCAACCGACCATGATTACCAAAGATAACCTGAACGATGCCGAACGCATTGGCGAAGCGGGTAAATAAGTCGCGCTCTACATCACAGGCATTCAGCAGGCCGCGTCCGCGCGGCCTTGCGGGAGGAAGGTAAACATGACGGAACCCCTACTGAACATCACCAATTTGGCAAAGAGCTTCTCCGGCGTGTGGGCGCTGAGCAACGCACAGTTGACCGTACAGCCGGGAGAAATTCATGCGCTATTGGGAGAGAACGGCGCGGGCAAATCGACGCTGTTGAAGGCGCTGGCAGGGGCGCAGCCGCAGACCAGCGGCGACATCTGGCTTGGCGGCGAGAAACTGTTACCGCTTGAATCGCCGGTTGAACGGCAGAGACGGGGAATTATTACCATTTATCAGGAATTTAATCTGCTGCCCAATATGAGCGTAGCGGAGAACATGTTCCTGGGGCGTGAGCCGCAGCGCAGCGGCATGTTTGTGGATGCGCTGGCGGTCAATCGCGAGGCGAAAGCGGTACTGGATTACCTGAAACTGAACATGGCACCGACGACGCAGGTGGCACGGTTGAGCGTGGCGCAGCAGCAAATGGTGGAGATCGCCAGAGCACTGACGCTGAATGCCAAACTGATTGTGATGGATGAACCGTCGGCGGCGCTGAGCGACAGCGAAGTCGACAGCCTGCACCGCGTGGTGCGCGAGCTGAAAGGACGCGGCGTGAGCGTGGTATATGTCACGCACCGGTTGCACGAAGTCTTCCAACTGTGCGATCGATTTACCGTGTTTCAGGACGGCCGCTACACCGGTTCGGGGGACGTCGCCAGCACCAATGTGCAGGAGATTATTCGCCTGATGGTCGGCCGTGACGTGGTGTTTAACCGCCGTCCGCCTTCAGAAACGCATCATCAGGATAAGCCGGTACGGCTGGCGGTGAAGGGCTTAAGCCGGGAAAAACCGCCGCTGGATGCGCACGGCATCGCGCTAAAAGACATCAATTTCCATGTACATGCGGGCGAAGTGCTCGGTATTGCCGGGCTGGTAGGCGCGGGACGTACGGAAATCGCACGCTGCCTGTTTGGTGCCGATGCGTTCTCAACCGGTGAATTTGTGCTGGATGATGAACCCTATTATCCCTCCACGCCGCTGCATGCGCTGTCGCAAGGCATTGCGCTGGTGCCGGAAGACCGTAAGAAAGAAGGCGCGGTGCTGGGGTTATCGATCAGAGAAAACATTTCACTCTCCAACCTCTCATCGCTCATGCGCTGGCGCTGGTTTGTGAACACCCGCAAGGAAGACGATCTGATTGAAGCCTACCGTCAGGCGCTGCACATCAAAATGGTGAACAGCGAGCAGGAAGTGCGCAAGCTGTCAGGCGGCAACCAGCAAAAGGTGATTCTTGCCCGCTGTATGGCGCTGAACCCCAAAGTATTGATCGTGGATGAGCCCACGCGCGGCATCGATGTTGGCACCAAGTCCGAAGTGCATCAGGTGCTGTTCGATATGGCGAAACGGGGCGTCGCCGTGATTGTGATTTCCTCCGACCTTCCGGAGATCATGGCGATTTCCGACCGCATTATCACGCTCAGTGAAGGGCGGATTAGCGGGGAAATTCATGGCGATGACGCCACAGAAGAAAAACTGATGACGATGATGGCCATTTGCCACGACGCATTACACGCAGCATAACGGAGGTGACGCATGTCCCAGCAGCCGCTTTCTAAGAGCATTACGCCGTCCACGACGCGTGGACGTTTTGACCCGATTGCCTTTTTTGAACGCTTTGGCGTGTTTATTTTCATGATTTTGCTGCTGATTTTCTTTCAGTCGCAGAACAGCAACTTTCTGTCTGAACGCAACATCACCAACATTCTGACCGAAGTCTCCATCTACGGCATCATGGCGGTAGGGATGACGTTTGTCATTCTGACTGCCGGGATCGACCTGTCCGTCGGCTCCATTCTGGCGGTGTGTGCCATCACCGCCGCGTCGGTGATTAAAGGCGACAACTTCACCACCGTCGATCCCGATGCCTGGTACGGCCTGAGCTGGCTGGTTGCGTTGGGCGTCTGTCTGGCGATGGGCACCTTCATCGGTTTCCTGCATGGCTTGGGGGTGACCAAGCTGCGTCTGCCGCCGTTTATCGTCACGCTGGGCGGGATGACGATCTGGCGCGGGTTAACGCTGGTGATGAACGACGGCGCGCCGATTGCTGGTTTTGACCCCGGCTATCGCTGGTGGGGGCGGGGCGAGATTCTCGGTATTTCGGTGCCGATCTGGATCTTCGCACTGGTCGCCTTGCTGGGTTATCTCGCGCTGCATAAAACCCGCTGGGGTCGCTTCGTCTACGCCATCGGCGGCAACACCGAAGCGGCACGGCTGGCAGGGGTGAATGTGCAGCGCGTACTGGTTAGCGTCTACGTGGTGATTGGCTGTCTGGCCGGGCTGGCAGGCTTTATTCTCAGCGCCCGCCTCGGCAGCGCCGAAGCGGTTGCGGGAATCACCTTTGAGCTGCGTGTTATCGCCTCGGTGGTCATTGGCGGCACCTCGCTGATGGGCGGCTACGGCCGGATTAGCGGCACGATCATCGGCTCGATCATCATGGGCATTCTGATTAACGGACTGGTGTTGATGAACGTATCGGCCTACTACCAGCAGATTATCACCGGGTTAATTATCGTGCTGGCCGTGGCGTTCGATACCTACGCCAAGAGCCGTCGCGGCGCTATCTGAGCCGCACCCGTACCGATTCTTTTTTTGCACCGAGGTGGATATGAAGGATGTACGCATTGGGTTAATCGGCACCGGCTATATCGGCCGTGCGCATGCCATCGCCTACGCGCAGGCACCGACGGTTTTCCCGCTGAAAGGCAATCTGGTGAAGGCGATGCTGGCGGAAGTATCGCCGGAACTGGCGGCCAAACGGGCGCAGGAGTTCGGTTTTCAGCGCTCAACGGGGGACTGGTGTGCGCTGGTGGCGGACCCAGACATTGACGTGGTGGATATTTGCGCGCCGAACTTTCTGCATAAGACGATGGCGATGGCGGCTATCCAGCACGGCAAGCACGTTTACTCGGAAAAGCCGCTGGCGTTGAACGCACGTGATGCCAGAGAAATGGTTGACGCCGCGCAGCAGGCTGGCGTGAAAACGCTGGTTGGCTTCAACTACATGAAGAACCCGACCTCACAGTTGGCCAAAGAGATTATCGCCAGCGGCGAGATTGGTGAGGTGGTGCATTTTTACGGTACGCACAACGAGGATTATCTGTCCGATCCGAACAAACCCGCGGATTGGCACTGTTTCAAAGAAACCGCCGGATTGGGGGCGTTGGGGGATCTGGCGGCGCATATCGTCAACATGGCGCAGTATCTGGTGGGGGACATCGCCAGCGTCTGCGGCGATCTGCAAACCGTGATTGCACAACGCCCGACGGCACCGGGTAGCAGCGAATTAGTACAGGTGGAGAATGAAGATCAGGCGCATGCGATGGTGCGTTTCGCCAGCGGCGCTCGCGGCGTGATTGAAACCTCGCGCATCGCCTGCGGTCGCAAAATGGGGCTGACCTACGTGGTGACCGGTACAAAAGGCACGCTGAGTTACACGCAGGAGCGCATGGCGGAGCTGAAACTCTATCGGCATGACGAACCGGAGAACCGGCAGGGATTCAAAACGCTGCTGACTGGGCCGCAACATCCTGACTATGCGGCCTTCTGCGCCAGCGCCGGACACGGAATTGGATTTAACGATCAGAAAACGGTGGAGGTACGCGATCTGATCGACGGTATTGCGGCTGACGTCCCCATGTGGCCGGACTTTGAAGAAGGCTGGAAAGTCTCGCGAGTTCTGGATGCGATCGTGCTGTCACACGAAACGGCACGCTGGGTGAATGTGGACGACGTGGGCTAATTACGATTTTTTTACGCGACTTTTTTACAGGATTGGCTGCTATGAGTAAGGAAAAGACGTTTGATGTGATTTGCATGGGGCGCGTTGCTGTCGATCTGTACGGGCAGCAAATCGGCGCGCGTCTGGAAGATATGGGTAGCTTTGCCAAGTATCTGGGCGGGTCGTCCGGCAACGTGGCTTACGGCACGGCGCGACAGGGGCTGCGTTCTTCTATGCTGGCGCGGGTGGGCGACGAGCATATGGGGCGCTTCCTGCGTGAAGAGCTGAATCAGGTCGGCTGCGACACCAGCCATTTGATTACCGATAAGGAACGTCTGACGGCGCTGGTGCTGTTGGGCATCAAAGATCGCGATACCTTTCCACTGATTTTCTACCGCGATAACTGTGCCGATATGGCGATTTCGCCGGAGGATTTCACCGAAGACTACATCGCCTCGTCACGCTGTCTGGCGATTACCGGCACACATCTCTCGCACCCTAACACGCGTGAGGCGGTGCTGACGGCGTTGCAATACGCGCGGCGTAACGGGGTGAAGACGGCATTGGACATTGATTATCGTCCGGTGCTGTGGGGGCTGACGTCGCTGGGCGACGGTGAAACCCGCTTTGTTGAAGCGCAGGCGGTTACCGAGCAGTTGCAGCAGGTGCTGTCGCTGTTCGACGTGATTGTCGGCACCGAGGAAGAGTTCCACATTGCGGGCGGCAGCACGGATACCTTGCAGGCGTTGCGCACGGTGCGGCAGCACACGCAGGCGGAGCTGGTGTGCAAACGCGGGGCGCTGGGCTGCTCGGTGTTTAGCCACGCTATCCCCGACCATCTGGATAAAGGCATCACGATCAAAGGCGTACGCGTGGATGTGCTGAATGTACTGGGCGCGGGTGATGCGTTTATGTCTGGCCTGCTGCGGGGCTACCTCAACGGCGAAGGTTGGGAGAAGGCCTGTGCGTACGCCAACGCCTGCGGCGCGCTGGTGGTGTCGCGCCACGGCTGTGCGCCAGCTATGCCGAGCAAGATCGAATTGGATAACTATCTAGCGCGAGCGGCGAACGTGCCTCGTCCCGATTTGGACGAAGAGCTTAACCATCTGCACCGCGTCACGACGCGTCGTAAGCAGTGGCATGAACTGTGCGTGATCGCGTTCGATCACCGTAGCCAACTGGAAGACATGGCGCTGAATTGTGGCACAGAAATCAGCCGCATCCCCGCGTTGAAGAAACTGATTCTGCGTGCCAGCTATGATGCGGCGCAGCAGGCAGGACTGGAGGGCAAAGCGGGGCTGCTGTGCGACGGTACGTTCGGGCAGGATGCGCTGAACGACATTACAGGAAAAGGCTGGTGGATTGGCCGACCGATTGAGCTGCCGGGATCGCGCCCGTTAATGATGGAGCGCGGCAACATTGGTTCACAACTGGTGAGTTGGCCGCTAGAACATGTCGTGAAATGTCTGGTGTTCTTCCATCCGGAAGACGCTCACGCGCTGCGGCGCGAGCAGGAAATGAAGGTGATGGAGGTCTATCAGGCCTGTCGTCAATCCGGCCATGAACTGCTGCTTGAAGTCATTCTGCCGGCGGGGATGCCGCATAGCGATGCGCTTTATCTGCGTGCGATTCAACGCTTCTACAACCTCGGCGTGCGGCCAGACTGGTGGAAATTGCCGCCGCTGTCCTCCGAAGGCTGGGCGCAGCTTACGCCGCTGCTGGCAGAACGCGATCCCTACTGTCGGGGCGTGGTCATTCTGGGGCTGGATGCGCCGCTGGAAACGCTGCAACAGGGCTTCAGCGCCGCCGTCGGTTTCCCGATAGTGAAAGGCTTTGCCGTTGGTCGCACCCTGTTTGCTCAGCCAGCACAAAAGTGGCTGCGTAACGAGATCGACGACGCCGAATTGATTGAGCAAGTTAAGCATAACTACCTGCAACTGATCGCCGTCTGGCGGCAGCGCGGTTAACCCGTTTTTGTGCTCTAAATAATTCGAGTTTCAGGAAGGCGGCAAGAGAAGGAGTCCCGATGAGCTTACTCAGGTAAGTGATTCGGGTGACTGAACGTAGCCAACGCACATGCAACTTAAAGTATGACGAGCATATCTATTTCAATAAAGGGACATAACATGACCGTTCAACTTGGTATTAATCCACTCACCTGGACCAATGACGATCTGCCTTCTCTGGGCGCGGAAACGCCGCTGGAAACCTGCCTGAGTGAAGGGCGGCAGGCCGGCTTCGTCGGTTTTGAATTAGGCAACAAATTCCCGCGTCAGGCCAGCGTGCTGGGGCCTATTCTGCAAGCGCACGATCTGCGCTTAGTCTCCGGCTGGTATTCCGGCGAACTGCTCACCCGTTCAGTGGAAGAAGAGATTGAAGCCGTGCAGGGGCATCTGGCGTTGCTGCGTGACCTCGGCGCGACGGTGCTGGTGTTTGCCGAAGTGACGGGGGCGATTCACGGCGACCAACAGAAACCGGTCCATCTGCGTCCGCGTTTCCCGGAAGAGCGCTGGCCGGAATACGGCAAAAAGCTGACCGAGTTTGCGCGCTACACGCAAAGTCAGGGTGTGCAGATTGCCTATCATCACCATATGGGGACGGTGATTGAAAGTGCGCAGGATGTGGATAATCTGATGGAACATACCGGGCCGGAAGTCGGGCTGTTGCTGGATACCGGACACTTTACGTTCGCGGGTGCCGATCCGGTGGCGGTGGCGAAACGCTGGATTAGCCGCATCAATCACGTTCATTGCAAAGATATTCGTCCCGATGTGCTGAAAGACGTGAAAAACCGCAAGACCAGTTTTCTGGACGCGGTGCTGAGCGGCGTCTTTACCGTGCCGGGCGATGGCTGTGTCGACTATCCGGCAGTGTTCAGCATCCTGAAAGCCCATAATTACAGCGGCTGGCTGGTGGTCGAAGCGGAACAAGATCCGGCTGTCGCGCATCCGCTGACGTATGCGACGCTGGGCTACAATAACTTGCAGCGTTTCGCCCAGCAGGCGGAATTGATCTGATTCGTGGTGATATCCCCCCCCCCCCCCCCCGCGTATTCACGCTGCTGGCCAACCAATAGGCAGGCAGCGTGAAGTTGGGGTAGATATGGAGGCAAAAGATGTCCCGACTGTTATCACGCCATCGCGCCCCTGACGAACATGGCCGTACGCAGCACATCACGCCGGAAACGGCGGGCTGGCGATACGTGGGGTTCGAGGTATATCAACTGGCACCGGAACAGGTGCTATCACTACCTGCCAGCGATAACGAACGCTGTCTGGTGCTGGTGAGCGGCAAAGCGACGGTTGTCACGCCGAGTGAGCGCTTCGAGCAAATTGGCGACAGAATGAGCCCGTTTGAGCGCAGAAAGCCTTATGCGGTTTATGTCACGGCGGGAGAGGCGGTGACGGTCACGGCGCACACGGCGCTGGAGCTGGCCGTTTGTGCCGCACCGGGGTTTGGCACGCATCCAACCCGGCTGATCGCTCCGCAGGATATCGACGCCGAACAGCGTGGTGCCGGCAATAATCAGCGCTATGTGCATAATATTTTGCCGGAGAACAACGCGGCAGACAGCCTGCTGGTGGTCGAAGTGTACACTGATGAAGGCTGTACCAGCTCCTATCCCAGCCACAAGCACGATGTCGATAATCCGCCGCAGGAAACCTATCTGGAAGAAACTTACTATCATCGTTTGAATCCAGGGCAGGGGTTCTGCCTGCAACGTGTCTATACCGATGACCGTTCATTAGATGAATGCATGGCGGTCTACGATAAAGACGTGGTGCAGGTGCCGCGTGGCTACCACCCGGTCGCCACCATCGCAGGCTATGACAGCTATTATCTGAATGTGATGGCAGGCCCGACGCGCCAGTGGCGTTTCACCTGGGAAGCGGATCACCAATGGATCAACAGCCCCGACTATGCGGATAAACACCGACAGGGCAAGGTGTAGCGATACTGGCAAACGAACGTAAGAATGGGCAGTGGCTTATAGATAATCTGTAGGTTACTGCCATAATGTACTTGGGAAAGTTAGCTAGCTAACAAAATATTTTTAATCAGTTTTATCTGACAGCAGGTCGCTTTCATAATCCTGACCGCCATGCCAAATGCCCAGAACCGTTACCGCTTTTTTCTCTTTTTCCACCATAAAAGCAATGAGTGTTCTTTTACGATGATTGGTAACACGAAGCCCTGGTAAGATATCGCTGCGTTGGTTTCCTCTTTCAGGGAATAACTCAAGCGATTCGCAATAACTGACAATGCTTTCGGTATAGCTGAGTGCGGTTTTGGGCGAGGCAACTTTCGCTATGTAGCGGTACAGTGCTGCCAGTTGTTCTTCCGCTTCCGGTGCGAATACGACCCTGTAATCCATTACTCTTCTCCGGTCATCTTCCTGAACTCGGCTTTTAATCTGTTTCTAATGTCGCTACTGCTGAGGCTTTCTGTTTCACCGCGTTGCAGCGCGTTCCAGGCGGGAACGACTTGTTCTTGCAGCCAACTCTCTACTGCATTATCGCGTGCAATCAGCGCTCGAAGTCCTTCCCGAATAACCTCACTTTCTGACGCGTATTCACCGCTGGCAACTCGGGCTTTCACCTGAGCAGCCATTTCATTCGGTAGCGTTATACTCATCTGTTGTGTTGTTCTCATTGCCTACCCCTTGAACTTACCGATAGGATTTAATCATACTCATTATTTCCCATGTTGTCAGGGGCGAGCCACTGAATCAACCGTCTCGGTTCATCGAAATAGTATCGAGCTTACCTTCTTTCAAATAGCCAATATGGCTGGCCATCAATTCGGCTTCCTGTTCACTGTGTGTGACCAGAAGCGCGGTTTGTCCGGCGTCGCGCAGGATGTCGCGCACTTCTTGCCCCAGTCGTTTGCGGCTGTCGGGGTCGAGGCTGGATAGCGGTTCGTCGAGCAGTAGCACGGCAGGCTGCGGGGCCAATGCCCGCGCAAGCGCGATACGCTGCTGTTGCCCGCCGGACATCTCATGCGGGTAGCGCTGCGCCAGCGCGGCCAGATCGACCAGTTCCAGCATGGCGTGGACGCGTGATTGCTGTAGATCTTGCGGCTGTTTTCTCAGGCCAAAGGCAATATTCTGCGCGGCGGTCAGGTGGGGAAACAGCGCATAGTCCTGAAACACCATGCCGACGTTGCGCTGTTCCGGCGGCAGATGCACGTCGGGGCCGGCTACGCAGCGTCCGCCGACGTGAATCGTTCCCTGAGTCAGGTGCTCAAAACCGGCAATTGCGCGTAACGCCGTGGTTTTACCGCATCCTGATGCACCCAGCAGGCAGGCCAGTTCACCGGCGGCAACCTGCATGGAAAAACCGTTCAGCACGTGATGAATATCATGCTTGTGCCCGTAGGCGACGTGGACATTATTCAGAACGAGTGTAGCCTCAGACACCTTGACTCTTCCTCATGATTTTCATTGTTTCTCCACTGGCGTTTTTTAACTGGCTGCGTGCCAGCAGCACGACGGGAAGCGTGCCGGCCATGACAATCAGCAGTGCGGCAATCGCGCCTTCTTCATAGGTGCCTCTGGCGGCTTCGGCATAGAGCACGGTCGCCAGCGTCTCGAAATTGACTGGTCGCAGCAGCAGTGTGGCGGGGAGTTCTTTCATCGCGTCGGCAAACACCAGCAGCGCACTGGTCACCAGCGCCGGGCGCAGTAGGGGAAGGTGTACGCGGAAAAACGTGACAAATTCACTTTCGCCCAGCAGTCTCGACGCCTGCTCCATCACGGGAGGAATGCGTGTCAGCCCGGCATCAAGCGCGCCAATGCCAATCGCCATAAAGCGAATCGCGCAGCAGATAACCAGCAGGATACCCGCGGAAAGCAGCGGCAATCCCTTATAGCCCATCAATCCAGCGAGGAAATTATCCGTTGCCATGCCGGGTGTCATCAGGCCAATCGCCAGCACCGTACCGGGCACAGCATAGCCCAGCGACGCGATTCTCAGTAGGGTGCGGCGACGTTCCGGTGATCGGTCGGTAATGGCCGAATGACGGGCATACCACGCAATAATCAGGCTGACGAACGTCACGACCAGCGTGACGCCAACGGCCAGCAGGAGCGAGTTCTGTAACGACTGTATCAGTCCGGCGGAGATCGTCACGCTATCGCCCAGCCGTTTGGCGCTTTCCCAGGTCAGAAAGAGGGCAGGGGCGATGAAGCCAAGTAGGATCGGTAATACCGTCGCGCAGGTTGCCAGCCAGGCGCGCCCCCCTTTCAACGGCGCGGGCACGATGCCGCGCATCTGTCGGCTGGTGCCATAGCGCTGATTTTTCCGACCGTAATATTCCAGCGTCAGCAGCAGGATGACCACCGTCAGCATGGTGCAGGCAATTTGTGCCGCTGCTGGTAAATCCGAACGGGTGACCCAGGTAGTGTAAACCGTCACGGTTAGTGTATTCACCCCAAGGAACTCGGAGGCACCAATATCATTCAGCGTTTCTAGCAAGGCCAGACTGGTGCCAACGGCCAGCGCAGGGCGCGCCATCGGCAGGGCAACGTGCAAAAAGGTTCCCGTTGCGCTTAAGCCCAGCGTACGAGCGGCTTCCAGCAAGTGTGCCGGCTGGCTGATAAACATCGCGCGCATGGTCAGATAAACGTACGGGTAGAGCACCAAACCGAGCAGCAAAATCGCGCCCGTCATGGAGCGCAGATCCGGCAGGCGGAACTGACGCGGGCTGTCGTAGCCCAGCACACTGCGGATCGCTTCCTGAATCGGCCCAATGGGATGCAGCAGATCGAGCCAGGCAAACGCGACAATGTAGGTGGGCATCGCCAGCGGCAGCAACAGCGCCCAGCTAACGAACTGCCTGCCGGGGAAATCAAATGCGGTCACTAGCCAGGCGCAGCCTGCGCCAATTACCATGACGAGCGCGCCGACGCCGAGCAGGAGAATCAACGTATTGAGCGCGGCATCGGGCAGCACGTAGCGCATCAGATGATCCCAATGGCTGACACCTGCGCCAGCGGCTAGCCAAAGCAGGGAAACCAGCGGGGCCAGTACGCCGAGCGCAATGACAACGGCAGCGATGCGAAGTGGGGAAAAAAAGAGGCGCGGCCGCCTGAGGGCGCCGCGCATCGTTGACGAACTTGTCTTATTGATCGAATCCAACTTTATCTACCAACTGACTGGCCTGTTTGCGGAATTTAACGATGTCAGTCAGCGGAATGCTATCCACATTAACTTCACCAATGGTGCTGCCGATGGTGGAATCCAGCGTGACACCTTTGCGAACCGGGTACTCATAGTTCGCCTGTGCGTAGAGCTGTTGGGCTGGCGCGGAAACCAGATATTCCATCAGTTTCACTGCTTGCTCTTTATGCGGAGCATGGCGTGCAACGGCTGCGCCAGTGATATTGACGTGTGTGCCGCCATTTTCAAAGGTCGGCTGCACAACTTTAATGGCATCGCCCCATTTACGGGCATCGGTGCCTTCTTTGGCGTTCTTCATGTGGCCAACGTAGTAGGAGTTTGCCAGACCCACATCACAGATACCGCCGAGGATATCGCGTGCGACGTCGCGGTCGCCGCCGGTGGCTTTACGCGCCAGGTTGTCTTTCACGCCGCGCAGCCAGGTTTCGGTTTTGGCTTCGCCATGATGTGCAATCATCGCAGCGACCAGCGCAGTGTTGTAGGGATGTTGACCCGCACGGATACACACTTTGCCTTTCCATTTCGGATCGGCCAGATTTTCGTAAGTAATACTGGTCAGCGGCAGTGATTTTTCCGCGTAGAGCACGCGTGAACGCATCGACAGGCCAAACCACTGGTTGTCTTTATCGCGCAGCGCAGCCGGGATGACCTCGGTTAGCGTGCTGGACTGAATCGGCTGGGTGACACCCGCTTCGACCAGATCGATCAGGTTACCCGCATCAACGGTCATCAACAGGTCAGCCGGTGAGTTTTGGCCTTCCGCCTTCACGCGTTCCAGCATGCCATCCTTGATGAACACGGTATTAACTTTAACCGACGTCTCTTTGGTGAACGCATCCAGCAGCGGCTGAATCAGGCCGGGTTCACGCGTGGTGTAGAGAGTCAGAGAATCATCTGCGGCGGCAGGCAGAGCATAAGCCACCATCAGCGATGAAGCCAGCGTCAGCAGGCGCGCTTTTTTGCACAGAACAGACAGCGTTTTTGACATGTTATTATCTTCTCCAGAATGAATGTGGGACATGAATTAATAAAATAAGGAGATATTTTCTGCAGGTGACAAAAACTATATATGATAATCACTCTTATTTTCAATCTCATTAATTTGTGCGATCTGCGATCGTGATGAGGGTCAACATACGGACCCATCGAGACGGTATGCGTGTGGGTAAAACAGGGGCAGGTGATTATCTTGTGTGGGGTAAGCGCTATGGCGTCTGGCTGTCGGCCAGCCTGCTGATATGCATGGTCAGCCAGGTAAGTTCTTCTTTCGGCAAGGCCATCTGGTATTTTTCCTGAATGTAATCTCTGATGGCCCAGGAAATTGCCATCGCTTCAGGGTAGTGTTTCAGCAGTTCCTGATAGAAATCGTCCGTGCGCCTTGGGGCGATTTTGCGGGCAATCACCCGTTCGGAGAAATACCGCAGATGGGTGATAAAACGGAGATAATCGACGGCGTTGACATCAATATTCTTGTTTAATTTGTAGCGGACAATTTCCGCCAGACGGTTCACCAACTGAACCTGCTGGTGGGCATCGGCGATTTCGGCGCTACCGGCGGCATTAATGAGGTGGAACGCGATATTGACGGCCTCGTCATCAGGCAGCGTGACGTTAAAACGTGCCGACACGCGATCTTTCGCCTGCACGCCGATGGCGTACTCTTTTTGGTAATAGCGTTTGACTTCCCAACTGAGCTTGTTGATGAAAGAGTTGCCCGTTTTGCTACGTTCAACCGCGAAATAGAGATGTTCCGCCAGCGTAAAGAACAGCACCGAATTCAGCTTTTCGGCGTACTGGCTTTGCGCCAGCGTGACGATCTCATGAGTGATGTCAAAAAAAGCCGCAGGAATCGTGTCGGTCAATGAAAGAAAATGCCGTGATTTCAGGTTTTCCAGTGGAATGAAAACCTGCTCAACATGCGTCACATCAATCAACGAACCGGGTTTGGCACCAAACCCGATCCCTTTACCCAACAGGATCATCTCCTGCTGTTCATGATCGACTAACAGCATGCTGTTATTTAACGCTTTTTTCACTTTAATCACGTTTTTCTTCCCATCATGCTTCTTCCAATTACCGCAGTTTCCTGCCGTTGTCCACACAGCTTGCAGCAAGTGCCTGCCTGTCAGGAGAGGTCGGTGCCATTCGTCGCAATGACTTTCTGATACCAGTAGAACGAATCCTTTTTCAGGCGCGCCAGAGAGCCGTGGCCTTCGTCATCCTGATCGACATAGATAAAGCCATAGCGTTTGGACATCTGTGAGGTGCCCGCGCTGATGATGTCAATCGCTCCCCAACTGGTGAACCCCATCAGTTCAACGCCTTCACCAATCGCTTCACGCATTTGCTCGAAATGTGAACGGAAGTAGTCAACGCGGTAAGGATCGTGGATTTTCCCGTTCTCGACAACGTCTTTCGCACCCAGCCCATTTTCGACAATAAACAGCGGCTTCTGGTAGCGGTCGTAAAGCTCCAGCAGGGAGATTTTCAGCCCAACTGGGTCGATCTGCCATCCCCAATCCGAGGCCGGCAGATACGGGTTTTTCACACCCAGAACGGTATTCCCCGGTATTCTCTCGGCGTCTGGCTGTGTGGATTCGGTGAGCGACATGTAATAACTGAACGACACAAAATCCACGGTGTGCTGCTTGAGAATAGCCAAATCGTTGGGTTGCATGGTGATGTGGATACCGCGTCGCTCAAGGTCGCGCTTGATGAGCGGCGGATATTCACCGAACACCTGTACATCGGCATAAAAGTAGTTTTCGAGGTTCTTTTTCAGCGCGGCTTCAACGTCTTCCGGGCGGCAGGAGTGCGGGTAGGTCGTCAGTTTGGTCAGCATGCAGCCGACCTGGCTGCCTGGGATTTTTTCGTGGCAGTCGCGGGTGACAATGGCCGAAGCAACAAACTGGTGGTGCAGCCCCTGATAAATATCCTGCTTGGCCTGTCCCGGGGCGCTTTTCTCTTCACGGATCCCTGCCGTGGTAAACGGATGGCGATGGATACTGTCGATCTCGTTAAAGGTCAGCCAGTAGCACACCAGATCCTTATAGCGATCGAAGCAAACATTGCTAAAGCGTACGAAGGCATCCAGCACGTTGCGGTGCACCCAGCCATTGTATTTTTCACTCAGCGCCAGCGGCATTTCGTAGTGTGAAAGCGTCACCAGCGGTTCGATACCGTGCTTGCGCATTTCGCGGAACAGATCGTCGTAAAACTGTAAGCCTGCTTCATTCGGCTCACGGTCTTCTCCGGTTGGAAAGATGCGTGACCAGGCAATGGAGACGCGTAGCACCTTGAAGCCCATTTCGGCAAACAGTGCCAGATCGCTTTTGTAGCGGTGATAGAAATCGATGCCGCGCCGTTTGGGGTAGAAAGCATCGTTTTTGCCGTTCAGCGCATCGGCGATGTTGTCGTCCGTCAGCGCCATATGGGCATGGTAATTCTTCAAATCGAGATTCGGTTTCCAGGTAATGGCGTCCGCGACCGACGGCCCCTTGCCGTCTTCATTCCATGCGCCTTCGGCCTGATTCGCGGCAATCGCGCCGCCCCATAAAAAGTGTTCCGGGAATGTGATGTTTTTATCCATTACACAGACTCCTTTAAGGTCATGATGATGGTGTGGGGATGGATGAGGGCGTCAGTGGCTTCCGGTATCACGCGAAAGCGCTCGCTGTTGGTGATAACCATCATGACGACGGGATCGTAACCCGCGGCGATGAGGCTATCGAGGTCAAATTCAACGAGGACGTCGCCAGCATTAACCTGTTGGCCAGCCATGACTTTTGGCTGAAAGCCTTGACCATTGAGTTTGATGGTATCGATGCCGATATGGAAAATCAGTTCGGCACCGCTGTCGGTGAGCATGCTGACCGCATGACCCGTTTCAAACACGTTTTCAATCGTGCCGTTCGCTGGAGCGTAGAGCACGCCTTTCTCGGGGATGATGGCAATGCCGTCACCCATGATACGTTTGGAGAAGATTTCATCGTTTACACTTTCCAGCGGGATGACTTTTCCTTCAATCGGGCTGGCGAACGGGTATTCAACGATAGCGTGATGGGCTTCTTCTGCCTCTACCGCCGCGACGGGTTTTTCTTCCCGCCAGAGGAACAGGGCGGAGAGAAAAGCGATAGCAAAAGAGAGCGCCGCACCGGCGATGGCATAGACGATGTTCCAGCTATTTTCCGGCGAAACAAACATGGAGATACTGGCCAGGCCGGGGCCAACCAGTGCGAAGGCTTCGATCGCCATCCAGCCGATAAACGCGCCGCCGACCAGACTACCTGCCAGCACGCTGTAGAGCGCTTTTTTATTCAGCAGCGTAATCCCGTACAGCGCGGGTTCGGTGATGCCGAACAGGGCGGAAATACCAGCTGAAAGCGCCGTCGATTTTAACGTTTTGTCTTTGCTCTTGAGCGCGATCGCTATACAGGCACCTGATTCGGCAATGTTATGCGCGAGTGACGCAGGCAGATAGAGCATTTCCTTACCAAACTGGCTCATGGAGGACACGGCATAGGGCAGCATTGGCTTATGCATTCCTGACGCCACCATGAAGGGCAGCGCAGCGGCGAGTAAGCCTGTCGCCACAAAGCCCAGTTTGCTGTACAGCCAGAGGATTACGCTAGCCAGCCCCGCACCGAGTTCATAACCCAATGGGCCCAGAACCAGCAGCGTGACGGGAACGGTGACCAGCAGCGAAAGCATCGGTGACAGGAAAATACGCAGGGCGCTCGGTGAGTAGCGATTGAAGATCTTTTCGGTTTGCGCATAGAAAATGACGCACAGAATCGCCGGAAAAACCTGCGAGGCGTAAGCGACGTTTTTCAGGTCGAGAGAGAGAAATTCAGCGCCTTCCGCCAGTTGTTTAGACATGGCAGGCAGCACCATGACCGAGACGGCGGAAACCGCGACCAGCACATTGACTTTCAGCTTCATCGCGGTGGTGATCCCTACCAGAATCGGTAGGAAATAGAGCGGTGCGGAACCGATGTTATCCAGCACTTTGTAGGTTGAACTGTCTTTGGTGAGCCAGCCGAGCAGGTCCAGCAGTAATAGCAGTGACTTGAGCACACCGCCGCCAGCAATGGCAGGAACCAGCGGCTGAAATACGCTGATGATAAAATCGATGACAAAAGCCGTGCGGTTGGTTTTTGCTGGCACGGCGCGGCCCGTTTCTTTGCGGCCTGCGGCGAGGTTCTGCACTGCGTCGTACACCTGCATCACTTCGCTGCCGATGATCACCTGACACTGCACGTTGACCCGAACGCCCAACACGCCCGGCACGTTTTCCAGCTCGCGCTGGTTCACCTGACTATTGTCATAAAGGCTAAACCGTAGCCGCGTAGAACAGTGCTCAATGTGCTCAATGTTGTCAATTCCACCGACTAATGTGATGATTTTTTCCGCGGTGGTGGCATAGGCTGTCGCGTTATTATCTGCTGCGGTATGGCTCATACGACGGTTCCCCTGATCCAGAAACGAAAAAAGACCTGAAGCTCCTCCCATGATGTTGAGTGGGATAGCTTCAGGTCTTGCCTAGAAAACTAGTTACACGCCTGTGCTGCTGTTGTAAGTCCTGGTACGCGGGAAAGTCAAACAGATCGTACTGCCTTGACGGGTAAGTGTGATGGTAATAGCAGAATGGAAGGCTTTGCCTGACGATGCTGATGCATTTCAGGCATGTTGAATAAAATATGGCGTTTTTTAACCGATGATAAACAACAGAGCGAGGTAAACTCGCAGAGTGCAAACGGACAGACGAAAGGCGTGTATGCTTTCTGTCGTATGGCGAGATCCTCTGTTTGCGCCGATTATAGGGTGATGTACGCTATATAGCAGTTCATTTATTTATTCGTTAATTTATTGTTTTTATTTGAAAATATTCACCGTTGGGATCGATTGTTATGACTGATAATCTGCTTTCTCACCTCTCGAACGCATTACGTTCAGAGGATTCCTTCGAGGGGCTCGTTCGCCAGTTATTGGTCATGCTGGAGCTGGTCACCGATCTGGAATCAACTTACCTGACGCAGGTTGACACCGAAGCGGGCTTTCAAAATATCCTGTTTGCTCACAACACGAAAACGCTCAATATTCCTGAAGGTGTCTCGGTTCCGTGGCATGACACGCTGTGCAAACGTGCGTTGGACGAAGGGCAAAGTTACACGCCGAATGTGGCTGAATGCTGGGGGGATTCGCAGGCGGCGAAAGCGCTGGGCATTATGACTTATGCCAGTACGCCCGTACGGATGGAGGACGGGCAGTTGTATGGCACCCTTTGTGCCGCAAGCTCCGACCATAAACCGCTGACGACCAAGGGTGAACAAATCCTGAGTTTATTCGCGCAACTCATTGCTCAGCAGGTGCAGAAAGAGTGGCTGGTGCGGCAGTTAACGGCCGCAAACGCCGCGTTACATGAGTATTCTTATACCGATTCACTGACCGGATTGCTTAACCGCCGAGGCGTATTTTACTCTCTGGAAGCGCTGTTTTCTCAGGCCAAGAACGACCATCAGCAGGCGCTCATTGTGTTCATTGACCTTGATGGCTTTAAGAAAATTAACGATCAGTTCGGCCACGAAGCCGGTGATATCTTCTTGCAAGACGTTGGTCGCCGTTTGCTCATGTGGGGCAACCCAGGTGATGTTGTCGGGCGTCTCGGTGGTGATGAATTTGTTTTTGCCCGCATGGTAGACGTTGCACCGGGAGAGGATGAGCGTGTGATTGCTTCCTTCAGGAATGACATGACACCCTTGTTGCAGGGGCACTATTCTCTCGGTGAGGTCAGTTCGCTCGGCACGGTCAGTATTGACTATTTGGGGGCAAGCATCGGGATCGTCACGGCAGATCCTTCCGTCGAGGAGCCTGATGGCGTGATGCGCCGGGCTGATGCTGCAATGTACGCCAATAAAATCACGCGAAAAAAAGATCAAACCCGCGCTTTTGAGGTCATCACAGCACAATCGTAAATGCCTATGCAGAAGTTATCATCTGCTTATCAGGCATCTTTGGTTGCATCCAGAGTGAGCTTGCCATCTTCTAAGTGAAGTTTGGTGGGGGAAAGGAGTTCAAACAGGCGCTTGAACGGATCGGCGTCTTTGCCTGATTCCCCAGTCATAAAGTTGAAGTCCATTTCTATCAGGTACTTCAGACGTGGTACATAGCCTTCCGGTGCCTGCGCTTGTTCAATTAATGGCAGGCTCTCATGGTGATCTAACACCATTTTGAAAAATTCGGTTTGTTTAAACTCACCGCGACTCCACTCCAGTTTGCTTTGTGCCACGGCCATCGTACGCCAGACTTGCTCTTGGTCATAAGCCTCGCTCCAGGCCGCACGCCGCTCATTCACCGTAAAGGTTCCACTATCGTCATAGGTAATCAGTGCCAGCTGTTCACGAGACAGGCCTTTGAAAGGATTACTTCCTTGACCGTTGTTATAGGCTGTCGCTTGTGTTGCTCTGGCTAATCGCTCGGGGTCATCACTATCGGGGACTTCCGCATCATGAGTTTTTCTGTTGTTAGCGTAATTCACACCGAGAATTTCATCATGTGTACTTTTGGCTTTGGCAGCCAATGCATTGCGATCGCTTGTTGCATCTCTGGCTTCGGCCCTGACGGCGGCGTCGCTGAGCTGTTTTGCCAGCGTTGTAATGCCGCTATTCTTTTTATTTGAATAACCATCAGACGTTGTAGACGCAGACTGTGTGTTTTCGGATACGTTTTCCTGCTTTTTTATCGAGCGACTGTCATTGGTGGGCTGCGCACCTGCCACCGTACTTTTTGAAAGGCCATTGAAGTTAATCATTCGTTCTTCTCACTCGTTGTGATTCAGGGATAAGTAACGACTCATGCTGCTTATCCCTATTCATAAAAAATGCCTGAGTGGTTGCTCAGCGATTTTTCAGTACGGGTGTTATCTCATGGTAATTTCTACATCTGAGTCGTGAGTATTGACGTTGGCATAACTGATGCAAAAAGGGCTGTCATGAACAGTGAGGACAACAGAATATTGCTTGATTTCATTTGAAAAAACTCCATGTATTTTCATCTGCGACCACAGTCTTTTTATTCTTTCTAACTCACTATGCGGAATACGACGCTGTGTGCTGTAGCCATAAACGCAGGCAGACCGCGTGATTTAATTAATAAATCGGCATGATATAAAAAATATTTAGTTATTTATGGTCGCTTTAATAAATTATCATGGATTTTGAAAATCTATTCTCTTTCCCTTCTTAGTTTTCTTGTGCTAATAATAATCATGATAATTATTAATTTGCATGTTCTATTGCTCCAGAATGGGATGATTGTGTTAGACGAACCGCTATAGACAAGCTTCATGTACTGAATGAGAACATCCGTTAATGCCAGTGTGGCTATTTGGAATAATCGAAGGGGAGGGGCGCTTGTTAAGTCAAAAGACATTCAGCGCCTTTTTTAATAAATCAGGGTAATAAAATTCACGCTTAAATTATTCTGGTTGCGGAAAAATCGATACGCGAGCAGCATAAATAGTGATGAAACTATATTGCTTTACCAGCCGCAGACGTTAGTCTCTTCATCCGCATCGTAACCACGTACGATATTAACCAGCTCTTTTACCGCTTCAGCCGAAACTGTCTTGTCTTTTACTTCTTCGACCGTAGAGAGATCCTTGTCGACGGACACGCCGTTATTATTGTTCGTAACCGTCAGCAGAAAACCTTTTTTATTTTCGCTGGTTGACGACAGTTCGTTGAATAATTCCATAACTGCGCTTGCGGCGAAATCAGGCACATAAAAAGCCATCGGCTTGAGATAAATTTTCTCTGCCTTTTCCTTATTGTCGCGGTTCAATAGTGTTAATGAATACCCTTTGTTTTCACTTGTCATTATGTTTACCTCAACCTTCTATCAGAATTTTTGGATCGACATAAAAATCTACGTTAAATAGCGTGTCATCAGATAACGCTTCGATTCTGTGCCATTTTTCTGGCGGGAATACGCCAAATTGCCCGGCCTCAATAGTTAGCGTCTCTACGGGCTCAGGGCTGGTCTCATCGGTGTAGCCATAATAACGAATCGTCCCTTGCATCACGCACAAGCGCGGGTAGACGCCTTGCCGCGTCCCTGCATCCAAATGGCGCTTCCAGATAGACGCTGGGGCAGTTTCTTTTGTCCAGAAAGGCGTGGTACGGGTATGAACATAATTCGCTGGTATAACAATTCGTTCCATGTTTAAACCTCATGCTTTACCCGGCTACATTGCAGGGCAGGAAGGAAAAACCATATAATGCATATCATATACCTCTTTTAATTTTTGTGAATTATTTTCTGCTAATTAATTTTTACAATGCCGCAACGCTTTGCGGAAAGGCCGTATTTTCAGGAATCAACGTTTCTCTCGTTGGTTATTTATCTCACCTGATTGGCGGAGATAAAAACTAACATCAAGGAATAGTTACATTAAGTTATTTCTTGATGCTCCCCTTATTAGGCACGTTGGGCCTAAAAAATACCCTTATTGGTACTCAATTAGGGTTATTGTTAAAAATAAATCAAAAGAGTAAAAATGAAAAAATATAACGCCACTCAGTGATGAGGTTTTAACTCAAATGAAAAAGAACGTAAAACTCAGTTCATTCTATTATGGTTTCCCTGTTTTCCTTGTTACGACAACAGATAATAGCAACGGAGAAGTCAATGTCGCTTCTATATCGTCGTCAATTTCCCTCGGCGATAAAATTATTATCGGTGTCACTAAAGGAAGTAAGACCTGCAGATAATTTATTATCTGGATGGCGTTTTTGAATAAAACGAACTTTTAACGGCAAACTGACTCAGATCGTTTCCTACCCTGATAGTGCATGGTGAAGCGTGGCAAAACAGAAGTTTAATCCTAACCCACGTAATGTGGACACAGCCCTAAGCGAGGTTGTGGTTTTCATATTGTTCCGGGCTGAGACCGCCGCATGCACTGTGGCGACACCAGCGATTGTCATCGCACTCGATATAATTTAAACACCGCCGTTCGCATTATTTCCCGCCTGGCAAAGGACTCACCGTGGATACATTCCACTTTCAGTGAGTGGAAAAAACTCTCCGCGCAGGCATTGTCGTAACAGCATCTTTTTGCGCTCATACTCCCTCGCAGATTATGGCTTTTCAGCATGGACTGATAGTCTGTTTGTCGGAAAAACGCTTCTTCATGGGTATGCCTTCACGTTGCTGATGAAGAACACTGAGCATAAGTGTGGCAGGGCCTGTACTCAGGGAGGGACGTCCATCACATCACTACACACTAATACATCAGAGTCGGACGCCTTCTGATCGGAGAGGGGTTGAAGTAGATTAAAAGATTTCTGTGAGGTTGTTGCTATCAATTGCATCCATTCTGATGTTATGACTTGATTGTAGTCCAACTCACCGTTATCTCTCTGTTCATTAACGTTCAATAGTTCGTTCAACTTTTAATCTCTTTTGCGAATATGTCGGATGTACTAGGATAGAAACAATCAATTTTTTGCCTGAATAATCGATAGTTAATGACAGAGAGGGTCAATATGGCGTTGTTAAAAACAAATAAAATTAATCATTTCATACAGGTACTATTACTACCGTAGTTGTAAATGATAATGCTGTTTTTTTGATGTTAGAAGCTATTTTGAGATAAATTTATGAAAGTTAATGATCTGGTTACAGTTAAAACCGATGGGAAAACGCGCCGGGAAGGGACGATTCTGGCTGTGGAAACGTTCCAGGAAGGGATAATGTACTTAGTTGCATTAAAAGATTACCCAGCCGGTATCTGGTTTTTCAATGAGGCTGACAGTAAAGATGGTACGTTTGTTGAGCCAAAGACGTTGCCGCAAAAAGAGTAAAGGGAACATATCGATAGACGAGCATTGTCCGTATGAACAATGCTCGTAGCGGATTGGCTATCCAGTATTAGAACGTTTCCCAGTTACCGTTTTTCGTATTGGTTTGACGGGGGAGGGCTAGTGAGGAACGGTCCTTCGAGGCCAGAGTGTTCGACCTGTCAGGAATGGAAGCTGCACTTGATAAATGGCCGGATAGCTTAAATGTCGCAACAGCACGGGTCAGCAGTGCGGCTTGCTCTTCCAGCGATGCGGCTGCTGCACTGGCTTCTTGAACAAGCGCAGCATTCTGCTGTGTCACGCTGTCCATTTCCGATATTGCCTGACCAACCTGAGTAATTCCTCGGCTTTGTTCGTCAGATGCTGAGGCAATTTCACCCATGATGTCAGTGACGTTAGTGACGGCATCGACGATCTCTTTCATGGTTTGACCCGCGTTATCAACCAGCACAGAACCACTGTTGACCAGGTTGACGGATTCGGAAATCAGCGTTTCTATCTCCTTTGCGGCTTGCGCACTACGCTGCGCGAGGCTACGGACCTCACTGGCGACGACGGCAAAACCTCGCCCCTGTTCTCCTGCTCTGGCCGCCTCAACCGCCGCATTTAGCGCGAGAATATTTGTCTGGAATGCGATACTGTTAATGACATTGGTAATTTCGGAGATTTTCTTTGAACTCCCCGAAATACTGTTCATTGTGTTGACGACGTTTGCAACAATATCGCCACCCTGTTTGGCTTTTCCTGAAGCATTCGCCGCGAGCTGGCTTGCGTGATGCGCGTTTTCTGAGTTTTGCTTCACGGTTGCAGTCAATTGCTCCATGCTTGCCGCAGTCTGTTCAAGCGCTGCGGCTTGCTGCTCGGTTCGTGAGGAGAGGTCTGTGTTACCGGAGGAAATTTCCGTTGAACCTTGGTAAATAGAATCTGCACTTTCCCGAACGGTTGTGACCGTTGTGACCAGAGAAGACTGCATTTGCTGAACGTTGCTGGCTAGCGTACCGATTTCATTCCTGCCATAACGCTCCGATATTTGAGTCAGATCGCCTTGCGCAATACGTTGAATCCTCGTCACCAACTGATTCATTGGTTTGATGAGAATGCCTCTGAGAAGGAAGAACGTCAGAAGTGTTAAAATGGTCGCCAGAGCAAAGCTGCCCCCCATCAACGAATACCCGAGTAGCGCATTTTTATGCGCAGTTTCGTTTAATTCTTTCGCTCTTTGCGTGCGGTAAGCGACAGCCTCTAACAAATATTTGTTATAGGCCAAATCCAAAACCCGGGTTTCTTCAGATTCGAGAGTGATGACCTCTTCAAACAGCCCTTGTTTTGCTGCAGTGAGCATCAACATAAGGCCTTGATTGACATAAGCATCATAGGATTTGCGTAGATCGCCATCCAACGCCATATCCTGCGGTGTTTTAACTGGACGCTCTTCATAGACAAGGAATGCTTTTTTTGACTGTTCCAGCCGCTGTTCAGCTTGCTTCAGGTTGTCATTGAAGACCTGAGAATCACCAATACGCGCAGCCGCAGCGGCTTGAATGAGCAACAGACGCGCGGTACGAAGGTGGTTGGAACTGTTTGAGATCCCCATTCGGGTATCAATTTCTTGTGTAACGTCGCCTAATGATTGATTGCTGCTTTGTAGAAAGTAGCTGGATGTGCCAATAGATGCTGCAAATAACAGCATGATTCCACCCAGAATAATAACGAATAAAGGAACTAGCCGTAAATTGCTCAGCATACCTGCCGCGACGTGCTGCTCAGACCTTGAAGTTATTTTCATATCCATTCGCTCATTCTCAGGAATTTATGATTTACCATGCCGCTCGTGGCGGTATTGGCGTTTAGGTTTGAGTGTCTACATTAGTGACAATCCATTAGCTAAACAACCAATTGTAAAAGATAATCGGCATATATTGAGAAACCTTAATCAAATTCGGTGCGATCCCGATCACGTTTTTAACGCTTTAAAAATAAAAGATAAATACGTGATGCGAAATTATACAGATTGATAATAAAAAATAAAGAGTATGGTTTCCTAACTTTATTTGTCTGGGGTTCAACGTTATTATGTTGAATCTATCTTCGGAGGGATTTTTCTTGGAAAAGCGTACGCATTTTTTTTCTGATAAAAAAGTGGTTTTTTTTATCGCCACATTATGCTGTTTGCTCTGGGGAAGTGCTTATCCCGCAATTAAAAATGGTTATGAGCTATTTCACATTGCAGATAATGATATTCCTGGAAAACTCGTTTTTGCAGGCTACCGGTTCGCGTTTGCTGGGTTGCTGCTGCTGGGGCTTGCTGTGTTAAGTGGGCGGTCTATCGGGCGTTTTCAGCGTGGGCAGTTAGTCCAGCTAAGCATCCTGGGAATATTCCAAACATCACTGCAGTACGTTTTTTTCTATATCGGTCTGGCGTATACCACGGGTGTTAAAGGTTCGATCATGAATGCAACCAGTACTTTTTTCAGCGTGCTGCTTGCTCATTATTTATACCAAAATGATAAGTTAAATATCAACAAGCTAATTGGCTGTATATTAGGCTTTGCTGGTGTGATGGTCGTTAATATCAACAGTAACGGAATGAGCATCGGTTTTACATTGTTGGGCGATGGATTCGTTGTTATTGCAGCATTTATTTTGTCAGCATCTACTATATATGGTAAGTGGATATCGCAAACGATGGATCCAACGGTAATGACCGGTTATCAACTGGCTATTGGCGGGATCATTTTAACGATATCGGGATACTGTACAGGTGGGACACTCATCATACCAGATTGGAAAGCGATACTGATGCTAGGCTATCTTATTTTGCTCTCGTCAGTCGCTTTTTCATTATGGAGCCAACTGCTGAAATATAATCGAGTCGGTATGGTTGCACCATTTAATTTTCTCATCCCGGTATCTGGCACATTGCTTTCAGCGCTGTTCCTTAATGAAAGCATTCTGGAATGGAAATATTTCTTTGCACTCGTCCTGGTCTGTTCAGGTATTTGGTTGGTTAACCGGGTTGTGAAAAGTGATCGGTAAATGTCTCAGCCAACCAACCCATATAGCGCCTTGAAGATATGATCTGTAGCGTGAAGTTTGAGAGTAGAACGACTTCATGCTACAGCATTTCCAATTAGCCCCAATCGCTCACTAATTTCTTTAATATCAATGTAATATATTCTTTCTTACATTTTCCTGTCATATCTATATGTTTTGTTGTCATTGCAGAAGTGCTTTGGCAGAAGAGAGATAAATTTTGCTTCAGAACATGCGGTTAAGAGTTTTTTGGGTAAAAAGTGTAAGTTTTTCGTGAAAGGTATAAAATTACATAACGGCATACGGTTTAGATGAAATTGATTTCTTTATATCTATCATTTACATAGCAAACAAATTGTTTCTTTTTTATCCTTTCCAAAGCTCTTTTTTGTAACGTTTAGTGCGCTTTTTTGGGGTAAGAGTAGGCACAAAAGTGATCTGACCAGAGGGTGTCTGGCTCATAATTCTTTTGTTTTTGTGATTTGCATCACATAATGGTCAAAATTATTATTCAGTTACGTTGTATGTGCTACGGATTAGGCGGTACAGTTGTGCTGTTTTAGGATTAATCCTATGCTTTGGTTAGGGTGGGTCTTCAGGATGGGACTAAAAAGCAACGGATGAACGGATTCGCAGCGTGATGCGTAAAGTTGGCAAGTAACGATTGCCCGAATAAGAAATGATGAAGCAGTAACTCGCAGTATCTGGCACCGATAGTTTTTTATGCCATCAATGGAGAGTGATTTTCGAACTGGGCGATATGGTCTATCACCTAACTTATGTTTTAAACATAGCCTGTCGGGATGGGAAATATGGGTACCTCTGAATTACTCAAACACATTTATGACATTAATCTGTCTTATTTGTTACTGGCGCAACGCTTAATTAATGATGAAAAAGCTTCTGCAATGTTTCGTCTTGGAATCAATGACGAGATGGCAGATACCTTGATGCAACTGACTTTACCGCAGATGGTGAAGCTGGCAGAAACTAACCAACTGATATGCCATTTCCGTTTTAACGATCACAATACAATCAAAGTGTTGACTCAGGAATCACGTGTGGATGACTTACAGCAAATTCATACGGGGATTCTCTTATCGAGTCACTTATTACAACAGTTAACTTCGAAAGAAGAAAACCTGCCTAAGAAAAGGGCATAAGTAATGGCGGAGAAAAGTATTGTTCAGGAAGCGAGAGATATCCAATTAGCAATGGAACTCATTTCGCTTGGCGCTCGTTTACAGATGTTAGAAAGTGAAACTCAGTTAAGTCGCGGGCGTTTGATTAAACTGTACAAAGAGCTGAGAGGAAGCCCGCCGCCAAAGGGAATGCTGCCTTTTTCAACGGATTGGTTTATGACCTGGGAACAAAATATTCATTCATCAATGTTCTACAACGCATACAGCTTTTTAATCAAGAATGGGCAGTGCAGTGGTGTTGAAGCGGTGATTAAATCTTACCGGCTTTATCTCGAACAGTGTGCACCACAGAGCGATTCTCCACTGTTGGCATTGACGCGTGCCTGGACATTAGTCCGGTTTGTTGACAGCGGTATGCTGCAACTGTCGTCATGCAATTGCTGCAAAGGGATGTTCATTACTCATGCTCATCAACCTAAAAACAGTTTTGTTTGTAGTTTATGCCAACCCCCTTCCAGAGCGGTAAAAAAGCGTAAACTTTCGCAAAATCTTGCCGATATAATACCTCAACTGCTGGATGAACAGGTAAAACACGCAGTCTGAGCCTGTAGCGATTTGTAAATCTATCATTGTTAGTCGTGACGGCAGTGATAGATTTCTTCCTAAAAAATTTTCTGGCTACGGCTCCGCAGTTTTATCTCGCCTTCCGTCCACTTTTTTACTTAAGGATTCCTTGTGCTGGTTATATTGGGTTATATCGTTGTCATTGGCTCGATACTTGGCGGTTATCTCATGGTTGGTGGGCACCTGGGGGCGCTTTACCAACCTGCGGAACTGATTATTATCGGCGGTGCGGCAGTAGGTGCTTTCATCGTGGGTAACACAGGAAAAGCGATAAAAGCCACGCTACGAGCCTTCCCCCTTTTGGTCAAAAGTTCCAAGTACAATAAAGCATTATATATGGATCTCATGGCCTTACTCTTTCGTGTGATGGCCAAATCTCGTCAGCAAGGTATGCTTTCCCTGGAGTTTGATATTGATAACCCTCGTGAGAGTGAAATCTTTTCGAGCTATCCGAATATTCTTGCTGACAATACCATTGTTGAGTTTATCACCGATTATTTGCGTTTGATGGTCAGCGGCAACATGAATGCGTTTGAGATTGAAACGCTGATGGACGAAGAGATTGAAACGATTGAACATGAAAGCGAAGTGCCTGCGACGAGCTTGACGCTAATGGGGGACGGTCTTCCGGCATTTGGTATCGTAGCTGCTGTTATGGGAGTCGTTCACTCACTGGCTTTCGTTGATCGTCCTGCCGCTGAACTGGGGATGATGATTGCCAATGCGATGGTAGGAACCTTTTTGGGTATCCTACTTGCTTACGGCTTTGTCTCACCTTTGGCAGCGTTACTGCGTCATAAAAATGCAGAAAAAATCAAAGTATTGCAGTGTATTAAAGTCACTTTGCTATCGAGCCTTAATGGTTATGCCCCACAAATTGCCGTTGAATTTGGTCGTAAAACGCTGTACTCCACGGAGCGCCCTTCCTTTACCGAATTGGAAGAGCATATTCGTCGTGTAAAATCGCCGACTCAGCAAGCGTCGGACAGTAACGCATGAAACATCAACATCCCATTATTCGCAAAAAGCGTAAGTCTGGTCATGGAGGCCACCATGGTGGCTCCTGGAAGATTGCCTACGCTGACTTCATGACAGCAATGATGGCATTGTTTCTTGTAATGTGGCTTATAGCAATTTCTACACCAATGCAGCTCGCCCAAATTGCAGAGTATTTCCGCACTCCACTCAAGGTCGCGCTAACTTCGGGCTCTAAATCAAGTGACAGTTCCAGCCCGATTCCTGGCGGAGGAAACGATCCAACCCAGCAAGATGGTGAAGTGAAAAAGGCCATCAAGACAGATAACGTGGAAAAGAAACTGGATGAGGTTCGACTCAATAGATTGCGTGAACGTCTGGATCAGTTAATTGAGGCCGATCCTCGGCTGCGTGCACTTCGACCACATCTGTTAATTGAAATGATCGATGAAGGCTTACGTATCCAAATCATCGATAGTCAAAACCGCCCAATGTTTAAAACCGGGAGCGCACAGGTTGAACCTTATATGCGAGATATCCTGCGTGCAATAGCGCCAATCCTGAACGATTTTCCTAATAAATTGAGTATTTCAGGCCATACTGATGATGTTCAGTATACGACAGGGGAACGTGGTTATAGTAACTGGGAATTGTCTGCAGATCGTGCCAATGCATCACGCCGAGAGCTTATTTTTGGTGGTTTGTCTGATGGAAAAGTTTTGCGCGTAGTGGGTATGGCTGCAACAATGAACCTCAAACAGGCGACAAGTGGAAATGATGCGATTAACCGACGCATCAGTTTGCTGGTATTGAGCAGACAGGCTCAAAAGGATATTGAAGAAGAAAACGCAGAAAGCTCTGCTGTAAATATAGACAAGGTGGAAAATTTACAAAATATGGAGTTGGATAAGCCTAAACCTACCATTCCGGCTGCCGAAAATAGTGATAAGAATACGAGTGGAAGTGGTGGGGCATCGCCACTTCCAGCTAATGGAGTTCCTGCTCCAGAGCGCCAACAGCCAACCACCACGTTGCCTGCTGCGCCCGATAGTCAGGCGACGCCTTCTCAATAAGCCGCGATTCACAGCAGAGGTGACCACGTGAGCATGGACATGAGTGCTTTCTATCAAACGTTCTTTGATGAAGCAGATGAATTACTGGCAGACATGGAACAACATTTATTATTGTTGGATCCGTCAGAGCCTGATACTGAGCAGTTGAATGCGATTTTCCGAGCCGCTCACTCAATCAAAGGAGGTGCAGGCACGTTCGGTTTTAAAGTATTGCAGGAAACTACACACATTTTAGAAAACCTACTCGATGGGGCAAGACGCGGAGAAATGCGTCTTAGCACCGATATCATCAACCTGTTTCTGGAAACAAAAGACATTATGCAGGATCAGTTGGACGCTTATAAAACCGCGCAGGAACCCAATGCTGAAAGCTTTGAGTATATCTGTCAGGCTCTGCGCCAGCTCGCTTTGGAGTCTAAAGCTGATGATGATGTTGCCTTGGCTGAGGCTCCGGTTGCAACACCGCACACTGCCAGCCCTACATCAAACGCTGCAGGTAAAGGTGAAATGCGTATTGCACTAACCGGCCTGAAATCTCAGGAAATACCTCAGATGCTGGAAGAGCTTGGCAATCTGGGAACCGTTAAAGACCCTCACCAGACAGACACTAGCGTAGAAGTGACATTGGTCACGTCTGAAAGTGAAGACGATATTAGTGCTGTTCTGTGTTTTGTTCTTGAACCTGAGCAAATCAGCTTTAAATCTGCCGTTGTCAGCCAACCTGCTGTCGCTGAAGTAGTGGAGACGTTGGCTGTTGTCGAAGCACCAGCACCGGTAGCATCAGTCGTAGCGTCTGCGCCAGGTGCTGCAAAACCACAAGCTGCACCGGAAAATGGAAAAAATAAAGCAAAAACCGGTGATACCAGTATCCGTGTAGCGGTTGAGAAGGTTGACCAGCTTATCAACCTCGTTGGTGAGTTAGTTATTACACAATCTATGCTCGCACAACGCTCAAGCGAACTCGATCCTGTCGCGCATGGTGACTTGCTCAATAGTATGGGGCAGTTAGAACGTAACGCTCGCGATCTGCAAGAATCTGTCATGTCCATTCGTATGATGCCAATGGAATATGTATTTAGCCGTTTCCCTCGTTTGGTTCGTGACCTGGCAGCTAAATTGGATAAGCAGGTTGAGCTAACGTTGATGGGGAGTTCGACTGAATTGGATAAGAGTTTGATCGAACGTATTATCGATCCTCTGACACACTTGGTGCGTAATAGTCTCGATCACGGCATCGAATCTCCAGATAAACGCGTTGCGGCAGGTAAATCTGCAGTGGGTAACCTGACGCTTTCTGCAGAACATCAGGGTGGTAACATCTGTATTGAAGTTATCGATGATGGTGCAGGGCTCAACCGCGAAAGAATTCTGGCTAAAGCTCTGTCTCAAGGGTTGGCCGTGAGCGACACGATGTCTGATGAAGAAGTGGGCATGTTGATTTTTGCTCCTGGCTTCTCTACTGCAGAGAAGGTCACAGATGTTTCTGGCCGCGGTGTTGGCATGGACGTGGTTAAGCGGAATATCCAGGAAATGGGGGGGCATGTTGAAATCCACTTCCAGGCTGGAAAAGGTACGACTATCAGAATCTTGTTACCATTAACGTTAGCCATCCTCGATGGTATGTCCGTTAAAGTTAACAACGAAGTCTTTATTCTCCCGCTTAATGCTGTAATGGAATCCCTGCAGCCTCAATCGGAAGACCTGTACCCATTAGCCGGTGGCGAGCGTGTACTGCAAGTTCGTGGTGAATATTTACCTCTCGTTGAGCTATTTCATATTTTTGATGTGGATGGTGCTAAAACGGATGCTACTCAGGGTATAGTCGTGATCCTGCAGAGTGCTGGCCGACGTTATGCCTTGTTGGTCGATCAGTTGATTGGGCAACATCAGGTCGTCGTTAAAAATCTGGAAAGTAATTATCGCAAGGTACCAGGCGTTTCAGCCGCTACCATTCTTGGTGATGGCAGCGTTGCGCTGATTGTGGATGTTTCGGCGTTACAAGCGCTTAATCGTGAAAAGCGTGTGGTTGAAACTGCTGCTTAATAAAATAGATCGTTAATAAAGGGTGGAAAACATGACTGGACTTGCAAGCGTCACGAAATTAACTGGCGAAACAGTAGGACAGGAATTCCTGATTTTTACGCTGGGTGACGAAGAGTACGGCGTTGATATTTTAAAAGTACAAGAAATTCGTGGTTATGACCAGGTAACGCGCATTGCCAACACACCTTCCTTCATCAAAGGTGTTACCAACCTGCGCGGTGTCATTGTACCGATCGTTGACTTGCGTATTAAATTCGCCAAGCAAGATGTTGAATACGATGACAACACCGTTGTGATTGTTCTGAATCTTGGTCAGCGTGTTGTTGGTATTGTCGTTGATGGCGTGTCTGATGTGTTGTCATTGACCGCAGACCAAATTCGCTCCGCACCAGAGTTTGCCGTAACCCTTTCAACGGAATACCTGACTGGTTTGGGTTCTCTGGGCGAGAGAATGCTGATTTTGGTTGATATCGAAAAACTGTTGAGCAGCGAAGAAATGGCGCTGGTTGATAGCGTATTGAAAGCCTAATCTATCGGCCTTCAGGGGCTACGAAAGTGGCCCCGAAAACCTTCCTTAGCCATATCCTTGTCTATTCAGAAATTCGTAAAGATATCCAAAATAATGCCGATATCATCGGTGGTTGGTCTACTCAAAAGGCGTTATATGTTTAACCGTATAAAAGTTGTCACAGGTTTGATGCTTGTACTGGTGTTGTTTGGAGCTCTTCAGCTTATTTCTGGTGGTTTATTCTTCGGTGCATTAAAAAATGATAAGGATATCTTCAGCTCAACGCAGGTGATTAATCAGAAGCGTTCCGAGCTCGATTCTGCATGGTCATATTTATTACAGACCCGTAATACACTTAACCGCGCGGGTACGCGTTTTGCGCTCGATGCAAGCGGTACGGGAGCGGGTGTGGGTGGGAAAGAGCTTTTGGCTTCGGCTCAAAAGCAATTGTCCGTAGCAAACGATTTTTTCTCCCGTTATGAAAAAGTGCCACAAGATGCTCGTCAGGATGAAAGTATCGCTCGGGGAGTAAAAGAGAATTATGTGGCTCTGAATGGTGCGTTAACCGAATTAATTCAGTTTTTGAATGCAGGGGAATTTAAAAAATTTATTGAGCAACCGACACAGCGTTTTCAGGATGATTTTGAAAAGGCGTATTATGCCTATAAAGCTGAAAGCGATAAGCTTTATCAGGCTGGTATAGCGAAAAACGATGAAGCTTACGACGCAGCGCTGTGGATCCTTGGTTTCATTATCGTGTTGGTTTTTGCGTTAGCTCTGATTTCCTGGATTGGTATTCAACAACTATTAATCAGGCCGCTAAATAATATTGTTGAACACATTCGTCAAATTGCGAAAGGTGATTTGACAAAAACAACTAACTTTCACAGCAGCAATGAAATGGGGATCCTGGCTGACAGTATTCGCCATATGCAAAGTGAGTTTGTTGCAACGGTTAGTGCAGTTCGACAGGGGGCTGATGCGATTTATACCGGTGCAACAGAAATTAGCGCCGGAAATAACGATCTTTCTTCGCGTACCGAGCAGCAGGCTGCCTCGCTGGAAGAAACCGCAGCAAGTATGGAACAGTTGACCGCAACCGTTAAGCAGAATGCGGAAAATGCGCGTCAGGCCAGTCAGTTGGCGCTGAGTGCGTCAGAGACGGCGCAAAAGGGCGGTAAGGTCGTCGATAATGTTGTCAAAACCATGCACAATATCGCTGGAAGTTCGCAAAAAATTGCCGATATTACTAGTGTGATTGATGGTATTGCTTTCCAAACCAACATTCTTGCGCTCAATGCGGCGGTTGAAGCTGCCAGAGCAGGTGAGCAAGGCCGTGGGTTTGCGGTTGTTGCAGGCGAAGTGCGTAATTTGGCACAGCGTAGTGCTCAGGCTGCGAAAGAAATTAAAAGTCTGATTGAAGATTCTGTCAGCCGGGTCGATGAAGGTTCTGTACTGGTTGAAAGTGCAGGCGAGACGATGGGAGAAATCGTCAGCGCGGTCACTCGTGTAACAGATATCATGGGCGAAATTGCCTCAGCTTCAGATGAGCAAAGTAAAGGTATCGATCAGGTTGGTCAGGCGGTGACTGAAATGGATCGCGTAACGCAACAAAACGCCTCCTTGGTCGAAGAGTCGGCGGCCGCAGCGGTTGCTCTGGAAGAACAGGTGAAAGTGCTGAATCAGGCTGTTGCTGTATTCCGTCTGTCTGAAGATGCAGGTTCTTTTAGAAGAACGACACCCGCAACGACGGGCCAAAAGCCTGTATTACTGGCGCCATCAGCAAATGGCGGTAAAAAAGCGAAAGGAAGTTCATCCAATGATAATTGGGAAACGTTCTGATAAAAACCGTATATACCCTAAATAATTAGAGTTGTATGACGGTGGCGACACAGCGAATTCCCAAGAGCATGCTCAAGTATGTGATTGGGGTGAGTAAGGAACTCTAACGTACAAGCAGCTTGAAGTATGATAGGGATATAAATACTAAGCTGTAGGGTGCTGTTACTAAGCTAATCCCCAGCCGCTTATGTGTAGGTAGCTGGGCGATTACTTACTCCTATAATTTATCGCTGTGTGCTTGGGATTTATAAGTGATATAGCACTTGGTACTTTGAAGTAGAGTAATTCATGGTATTGTTCAATCTGTAACTTATGTTATGGATATGGTGAGCTGAGTCAGACTTTGGTTTAAGGCCAAAGAATAAAGCAGGTAGCGCAGCTGTGATGAAAGGGAGAATGCCACCCGACAGCATGTGGCTTTGGTAGAACGAACACGTTGGCCGGTTCTATTTGTAGAACTTGTAGTGTGTATTACCAATACAGTGTCAGTTTTAATCGTAATATGATGAGCAATTGACGAATGACAATAAAAAACCTGCGTTAGCTGTAAAGGAAAGTTCAGATTGAAAAAAACCATAGCAAAAAAACACTATTCGAGCGGTTTGATATGAAAAGTACACCATCGCAAAATCGCCCCGAATCGGCCTCTATTCTGACGCAGATGGTTGATCGGTTGCCGTTGTCGGACACTCATTTCCGGCGAATCAGCCAATTAATATATCAGCGCGCCGGCATTGTTCTAGCCGATCACAAACGCGAAATGGTTTATAACCGTTTGGTTAGGCGTCTACGTTTGCTTGGAATCAATGATTTCGGTCAGTATCTAGCGCTATTAGAATCAGATCCTAACAGTGCTGAATGGCAAGCTTTTGTTAATGCGTTAACCACTAACCTAACGGCATTTTTCCGTGAAGCTCACCATTTTCCTATATTGGCTGAGCATGCCAGAAAACGCCCAAATGGCTACACTATCTGGAGTACTGCGGCTTCTACAGGGGAAGAGCCTTATTCGTTAGCGATGACACTTGCTGAGGTCTTAGGTAATAAAGCGAGTGGTTGTCAGGTATGGGCTAGTGATATTGATACTCAGGTATTAGAAAAGGCAACGGCAGGTATTTATCGTCAGGAAGAGTTGCGCTCTCTTTCACCACAGCAGTTACAGCGATTCTTCTTACGCGGTACTGGGCCACATAGTGGTTTGGTGCGCGTTCGTCCTGAGCTTGCATCAATGGTACATTTCCAACAATTAAATCTGCTCGCGCCTGATTGGTCCGTTCCTGCGCCATTCGATGCTATTTTTTGTCGTAATGTGATGATTTATTTCGATAAAGAAACTCAAGAGCGTATTCTCCGTCGATTCGTCCCGATGCTTAAGCCGGGTGGATTGTTATTTGCCGGGCATTCAGAGAATTTCAGCCAGATCAGTCGCGAATTCTATTTGCGTGGGCAAACTGTATATGGGCTGGCTAAGGAAAGATAATGAGCAAGATAAGAGTATTATGCGTTGATGATTCTGCCCTTATGCGTCAGATCATGACTGAAATAATTAATAGCCATTCCGATATGGAAGTTGTCGCGACTGCGCCAGATCCATTAGTTGCTCGTGATTTGATTAAAAAATTCAATCCTCAGGTATTAACGCTAGATGTTGAAATGCCGCGTATGGATGGATTGGATTTTCTTGAGAAGCTCATGCGCTTGCGCCCAATGCCGGTTGTGATGGTGTCATCGTTAACGGGGAAAGGATCGGAAATTACGCTGCGCGCTTTGGAACTTGGTGCGATTGACTTTGTCACCAAACCTCAATTAGGTATTCGTGAGGGGATGCTAGCGTACAGCGAACTGATTGCGGAAAAAATTCGCATGGCTGCGAAGGCACGCCTTCCGCAGCGTAGTACAGCGGCAGAGCCAACAAAAATTATTCAGCATATGCCATTGCTCAGTAGTGAGAAATTGATCGCGATAGGCGCATCGACAGGAGGTACGGAAGCGATACGGCATGTATTGCAGCCACTGCCGCCGACAAGCCCTGCATTACTGATTACACAGCATATGCCGCCAGGCTTTACAAAATCTTTTGCCGAGCGGTTGAACAAGCTGTGCCAGATTACGGTGAAAGAGGCAGAAGATGGAGAACGTGTTCTTCCTGGCCATGCCTATATTGCCCCAGGAGCTCGCCATCTTGAACTGGCGCGTAGCGGAGCAAACTATCAGGTACGTTTAAATGATGGACCTCCCGTTAATCGGCATCGTCCGTCAGTCGATGTGTTATTCCGTTCGGTTGCACAATACGCCGGGCGAAATGCCGTAGGGGTAATCCTTACTGGAATGGGGAATGATGGGGCTGCTGGCATGTTGGAACTCCATCAGGCTGGTGCTTATACTCTGGCCCAAAATGAAGCAAGTTGTGTGGTTTTCGGGATGCCACGTGAAGCGATTGCTATGGGTGGCGTTGATGAAGTGGTGGATTTGCACCAGGTGAGCCAGCGCATGTTGGCACAAATCTCTGCCGGACAGGCATTACGTATATAAGCAGCTCTTGGTGAGCAATAAATATTTTAGGAGTAGGTATGGCCGATAAAGAACTCAGATTTCTGGTAGTGGATGATTTTTCGACGATGCGCCGAATTGTCCGTAACCTGCTGAAGGAACTGGGCTTTAATAACGTAGAAGAGGCAGAAGATGGCGCTGATGCTCTGAACAAGCTTCGCGCTAGTGCTTTTGATTTCGTCATTTCTGACTGGAATATGCCCAATATGGACGGACTGGAACTGTTGCAGACTATCCGTGCCGATGGTGCACTTTCCAGCCTTCCTGTGCTGATGGTAACGGCAGAAGCGAAGAAAGAGAATATTATCGCTGCAGCACAAGCGGGTGCTAGCGGCTATGTAGTTAAACCATTTACTGCAGCTACCCTTGAAGAAAAACTGAGTAAGATTTTCGAAAAATTGGGTATGTAAGGGGATCTTATGACGCCACATATGCCGTCCGTGAACGACACTGCTTCAGCAACCGAGATCATTTCGCGTATCGGTCAATTGACCCGTATGCTACGCGACAGTTTGAAAGAGTTGGGTCTGGATAATGCGATAGCAGAAGCTGCAGAGGCTATTCCTGATGCCCGCGATCGTCTTGACTATGTTGTCCAAATGACTGCGCAAGCGGCGGAGCGTGCTCTGAGCTGTGTAGAAGCTGCACAACCACGTCAGAACCAACTGGAAGCTGATGCTAAATCTCTGAAAGTTCGTTGGGATGAATGGTTTGAAAACCCAATCGAACTGGCTGATGCGCGTGAATTAGTGACGGATACGCGTAGCTATCTTGAAGACGTACCACAGCATACCTCATTTACCAATGCTCAATTGTTGGAAATTATGATGGCGCAGGATTTCCAGGACCTTACCGGTCAGGTCATCAAGCGTATGATGGATGTTGTTCAGGAAATTGAAAAACAACTACTGATGGTATTGTTGGAAAATATTCCAGAAAAACCAGATGCACCTAAGCGTGCAAATGATGGTCTGTTGAACGGGCCTCAATTGGATAAAGGTGCAGCAGGTATCGTTGCTAATCAGGATCAGGTCGATGACCTTCTGGATAGCCTCGGATTCTAATGAACCTTGCATCAAAAAAAAGAGCCATCTTTTTTTGAAAAAGGTTGCGAGCACTTTTGCTCTGCTATTTATGGCCAGTGCTATGGCCATAAATAGCTAAACTTGTTTTTCCCACCCTTTTATACTTACTATTCGTTAAAGAAGAGTTGGTTTTTCTCGTTGTTCCAGCCATAAAACTTTCCCGCATTTGTCATGCTAGGCAGCGAATTCGTATCCCAAAAGTCGTAACAGGAATGCCACAGTGGCTGAAGATAGCGATCTGGAAAAAACAGAAGCCCCCACACCCCAAAAGGAGGAAAAGGCGCGTGAAGAAGGCCAGATCCCACGATCGCGAGAGCTGACCTCTGTTCTTATGATGATCGCCGGATTGGCTATTTTGTGGGTGGGAGGTGATGCGATGGCTGGTCGATTGGCCAGAATTGTTTCACAATCGTTAAATTTCGATTACGCAACGATTGGTGATGATACTCAGATGCTACGGCATGTTGGCTCATTACTGCGTCAGGCCGTATCGGCGTTGATGCCTATTATGCTAGGGGCTGTGTTGGTTGCACTGTCTGCGCCTTTGCTGCTTGGTGGGATATTATTTAGTACCAAGGCATTAAAGGTTGATTTCAAAAAGTTAAATCCTATTTCTGGGCTGAAACGATTGTTTTCCGCCCAATCACTGGCTGAGCTTTTCAAGGCAATATTGAAATCCGTCATGGTCGGGATCATTAGTACCTTGTTCTTGATTCATAACTGGCCGAAAATATTGCATCTGGTATCCGAAGCGCCGATTGCAGCATTAGGCGATGCTCTTGAATTGGCCGTAATGTGTGGCTTTCTCATTATCATGGGCCTTATTCCGATGGTTGCTTTTGATGTGTTTTGGCAAGTCTGGAGCCACATCAAAAAATTGCGGATGAGCAAGCAGGAAATTCGTGATGAACATAAACAGAACGAAGGCGACCCTCACGTTAAAGGTCGTATTCGTCAGCAGCAGAGAGCCATTGCTCAGCGTAGAATGATGGCGGATGTGCCTAAGGCTGATGTGATTGTCACTAACCCAACACATTATGCAGTAGCATTACGTTATGATGAGAAAAAAATGAATGCGCCGAAAGTAGTGGCGAAAGGGGGCGGCGAGATCGCGTTGCGTATTCGTGAATTGGGAGCTGAACATCGCGTTCCTATTTTAGAGGCACCACCGTTGGCACGAGCGCTATTTCGTCATTCCGAAATCGGAGAGCACATTCCGGCCGCGTTGTATGCTGCTGTTGCAGAAGTCTTAGCTTGGGTTTATCAACTGAAACGCTGGAAGCGGGAAGGCGGATTAATTCCTAGAAAACCGAAACATCTACCAGTGCCGGATGCACTGGATTTTGCTAAAGAGAATACTACTGATGGCTAATTTGGCTTCTTTGCTTCGTTTACCGAGTAATATGAAAGGTGCTCAATGGCAAATATTAGCCGGACCTATACTGATCCTGCTTATACTTTCTATGATGGTATTGCCGCTGCCGCCATTTATTCTGGATCTGTTATTTACTTTCAACATAGCACTATCCATCATGGTATTGCTGGTCGCGATGTTTACTCAACGGACGCTGGAATTTGCTGCATTCCCTACGATCCTGTTGTTTTCTACGTTACTGCGGTTGTCACTCAACGTTGCATCTACCCGTATTATTTTACTGGAAGGTCATACCGGTACTGCTGCAGCTGGGAAGGTTGTTGAAGCGTTTGGCCACTTTTTGGTTGGTGGGAATTTCGCCATAGGTATTGTGGTCTTTATCATTCTTGTCTTAATCAACTTCATGGTTATCACTAAAGGTGCTGGACGTATCGCTGAAGTTGGTGCCCGTTTTGTTTTGGATGGTATGCCAGGCAAGCAGATGGCTATCGATGCCGATCTTAATGCTGGGATAATCGGTGAAGAAGAGGCGAAAAAACGCCGTGCTGAGGTAACGCAGGAGTCAGACTTTTACGGTTCAATGGATGGTGCCAGTAAATTCGTGCGCGGCGATGCAATCGCTGGACTGATTATCATGGTCATCAACATTGTTGGTGGATTGATCGTTGGCGTCGCACAGCACAACATGCCAGTAGGGCAGGCAGCAGAAAGCTACACGCTGTTGACTATTGGCGATGGTCTGGTTGCTCAGATCCCTGCTCTGATTATTTCTACTGCAGCGGGCGTTATTGTTACTCGCGTGAGCACCGATCAGGACGTTGGCCAACAGATGGTCACTCAGCTATTCAACAATCCACGTGTTATGGTGTTGAGTGCGGCTGTCATTGGGCTTATTGGGCTGGTTCCCGGAATGCCTAATTTTGTCTTTCTGCTATTTACTGCATCTTTGTTAGGGCTTGCCTGGTGGATGCGTGGTGAACAGCAAAAAGAACCCGAGATGCAACCTATACCAGCAGCGATGGAAAAGCATCAGATTATTGAAGCCAACTGGTCTGATGTACAACTTGAAGATCCGCTGGGTATGGAAGTGGGATATCGCTTGATCCCAATGGTTGATGCGCAGCAAGATGGCGAATTATTGGGCAGAATTCGTAGTATCAGGAAGAAGTTTGCTCAGGAAATGGGGTATTTACCACCAGTTGTCCATATCCGGGATAATTTGGAGCTGCAACCTGCCAGCTATCGCATATTGATGAAGGGCGTTGAGATAGGGAGCGGTGAGGCTCACCCTGGTCGTTGGATGGCGATCAATCCGGGTAATGCGGTTGGCTCTTTATCTGGAGATATCACGCAGGATCCTGCATTTGGGTTGCCAGCGGTCTGGATTGATAATGCTCTAAAAGATCAGGCTCAAGCTCAGGGGTTCACGGTCGTAGAGGCAAGTACCGTGGTGGCGACACACTTGAACCACTTAATTGCATTACACGCCAGTGAACTATTTGGAAGACAAGAAGCTCAGCAATTGATGGATCGTGTTGCGCAGGAAATGCCAAAATTGACAGAGGATTTTATTCCTGGTGTAGTGACGTTAACGACCTTGCACAAGGTTTTACAAAATCTGCTCAGCGAGAGAGTTTCTATTAGGGACATGCGCACTATTATGGAGACATTAGCTGAGCATGCGCCAGTACAGCCAGATCCTTATGAGCTTACCACGGTGGTTCGAGTTGCTTTGGGTCGTGCTATCACTCAGCAGTGGTTCCCAGGAAACAGTGAGCTTCAGGTTATCGGTCTGGAAGGATCGTTGGAGCGCCTTCTGTTGCAGGCGCTTCAGGGGGGAGGCGGCCTTGAACCAGGGCTTGCCGATCGTCTGCTTGAGCAGGCGAAACAAGCGCTACAGCGGCAGGAAATGTTGGGGGCTCCGCCAGTTCTGCTTGTGAACCACGCTTTACGTGCTTTACTTGCTCGGTTCCTGCATCGTAGCTTGCCGAACATGGCTGTACTTTCTAATTTGGAAATCAGCGACCATCGCCAGATCCGTATGACATCGATTATAGGAGAAGCTCAGAAATGAGGAGGGGGACACGCTTTATGACAGTAGCTGTGCTGACGCTTCCATTTTGTGCCATTGCGACACCAGGTAGTTGGAACGGAAGCCAGCCTGGAATAAAGCTTGATTACCGCGGCGAAATGGTTACGACATCACCTTTTTATCCTAACATTATTGTTAAGCCAGATGAAACTATTACGACAATATATTGGCGGCATCTCATTGATTCCACTATACCTTCTGGGCTTGTCGTTAAACTCTGTTCACAGTCGCCACAGCGCTGTGTTGATTTAGGCGGAAGTGGTGACGGACAAACTCAGGCATTTGAGGGATTGTCGGCTAACAATGAGTTTCGTTTTGTCTATTACATTGCAGGGAATGGACGCATTAATCATACATTCAGCGTTCGAACGATCGATATTGCGGTAAATTATAAGTAGCTGATTTAAATGATGAGAAGTCTCTGCTGAAATACAGAGACTTTTAGAGTGTGATTTTCCTGCCGCCTACTGTTACCCCCTTAGACTGACCATCAGGACCATACAGTCCCTGGTGACGGGGCTTCAGTATATTTATGGCTTCATTGGTATACGCAATATGCCGACCAAGCAGAAGACCATTGTGCTTATTTTGATCATTCAAGCGTCTGGTTACCTCTTGAACCTGCTGCCAGTAAGCAGACAGCTTTTCAATACCGTCATAAGGTGCTTGCAGCTTAAGTGCTGATTCGATTGCGTGACGTCGTGTTTCCAAATGCTGCATTGTTGCCAGCAAGGATGTTTTCTTCTCTGTCACTTGTTGCAGAGCAATACTGTTAATATTGCCTGCGCAAAGTAATGTTTGCTCTTCAGACATAACCCCATCAAGCTCATGCAGGTTATCCAGCAGTTGCTCCAGAATAGATTGCAGATTTTCCATAAGTGTTAATTACCTGCTAAAAAATCCTGCGTTTCTTTAAGCAACGCATCTGCAATTTTTCCGGCATCAATGTTAAGTGAGCCATCACGAATGGCCTGTTTCAAGGTTTCAACGCGGTTCATGTCAATGTCTTGCGTACCTGGCTGCATCAATTTTGCCTGCGCGTCGCTCAGTTTTACCTGCGTTGCGCTGACTTCAGATTGAGCTTCAGCCTGTTTGCGTTTGGTTTTCGCGATATCGCTAGATTCACGTTGCTGAACTTGACTGACCGGCTTCAGTGACTGTGTGCGATCAATACTCATAATACATCTCTCTGATTTGAGGATAAACAGTTAATCATCAATGTGTTACAGAATGCTCGCCACATTGGTGTTCAGTTTTAAAACATCGGCAGTAATGACTATGTAAGTATCATCGGCAAACATGAGCAAATCTTTAATTAATTACTGAGAGATCAGAATAATCCCATCTTCGCTCGTGATTCCGCTGACTATTTGTCCATTTGCCGTTCTGACTCTGACGGCTTGTCCGGTTGCGGCGTTATTCATGGCTTTTCCTTCACCATTAATCGTGAAACCTTCCCCTTGAGCGATAATCTGCACCGACTGACCTGCCTTTACAACCCAGGCGCGTCTGATCATGGAAGCGGTAATAACCTGTCCAGGGGTAAGATCGCGTAAAAGCACCGCCCCTTGGGCACCTTGTAACGTCAGTATAGGGCGCAGCGGTAATAAATCGAGCCTGCCTTTTGTTAAACGAATATCTTTTTCCGTCAGCGTTGTTCCACGGTTTATCGGTCGTGAACTAGTGACATAATTCCCTGTTACCTGAACTTCGGTTTGGATGAAGCGGCGCTGCTGTCCACAGCGTACAGATAGGCTCACATTACCCCACATTTTCGTATTCCCGGGCAATGTAATCTGGGGAGCTTCACACTGTGGCCACTGCGATTCTGGTGATTTTATCACAACGTTAACGGTATTCGTGCTTCCTTGAAAGCGTGAGGCAAAAAATTGATTAATCTGTGCCGGAAGGTCGTTTGCATTGACAGATGTACACAGGATGAAAAAACAGGACGTCGCCAGGCAGAGATAATAATAGATTGTTTTCATTCCAGTTCAGCTCTCCTGATTCCGATTATGTCGGGCATAAGTGTAACCATGTCAGCGTAAGGTTAAGGCAATAAATAGCGCTGCATTTGGTGTCTATTCGTTCGATGGCATAGCCATAATGAGAATTATCCTACCTACTCCAAATTCTAACTTGCGGAGGGAGCATGCTTGATAAATTAGACGCCTCGTTGCGGTTTCAGCAGGAAGCGTTGAACTTGCGTGCCCAGCGGCAGGAAATTCTGGCCGCGAATATTGCTAATGCGGATACGCCAGGCTATCAGGCCAGGGATATCGATTTTGCCAGCCAGCTCAGTAAAACCATGGAGCAAGGGCGGGTGAACGGTACGGGTATCGCGCTGAAAACAACGTCTGTACGGCATATACCAGCACAGAATTTTCAGCCGCCGGAACTTGATTTGCTCTATCGCGTACCCGATCAGCCTGCATTAGACGGTAATACGGTCGATATGGACCGGGAACGCACTAATTTTGCCGATAATAGCCTGAAATATCAAACCAGCCTGACCGTTCTGGGCGGACAGATTAAAGGCATGATGTCAGTCTTGCAGTCAGGTTCATGATCGTAGCGCGATGGGAAGGTAAAGATTCATGTCGTTATTAAACATATTCGAAATTTCAGGCTCAGCGCTTTCAGCGCAATCTCAGCGCCTGAATGTGAGTGCCAGTAACCTTGCTAATGCAGACAGCGTAACGGGCCCTGATGGCGAACCCTATCGTGCCAAGCAAGTTGTATTCGAAGTGAATGCCTCTCCTGGACAGTCAACGGGCGGCGTGCGCGTTGCGAATGTTATTGACGATCCATCGCCTGCCCGTCTGGTTTATGAACCGGGTAATCCGCTGGCGGATGGACAGGGGTACGTTCGCATGCCGAATGTTGACCCAGTAGCTGAGATGGTAAACACCATTTCTGCATCACGTAGTTATCAGGCAAACGTCGAAGTCTTGAATACGACAAAATCGATGATGCTGAAGACGTTAACGATCGGGCAATAATCGGGAGACGAAATAATGTCTGTAACCATTAATGATACTTCCTCGGCAACGAAAACACAGAGTACATCGAGTGCTTCGTCGACATCGACGATAGAGAAGAACAGCAGTGCCGACCTACAGAATCAGTTTTTGACACTTCTGGTTGCGCAGTTGAAGAATCAGGATCCGACGAACCCGATGAGCAACGATCAGTTGGTAAGCCAACTTGCTCAGCTCAATACGGTGAGCGGCATTGAAAAATTGAATACCACACTGGGTTCTATCTCTGGCCAGATCAATAACAACCAATCTATGCAGGCAACAACGCTGATTGGGCATAGTGTCATGATTCCAGGAAAAGACATTCTTGTAGGTAAAGAAACCAGCACGCCATTTGGTGTGGAACTGGAGAAAGCCGCAGAAGTGGTTACCGTCACCATTAATGATGCGACGGGTAAAGCCGTCCGTACTATCGAACTAGGTACGCTTTCTGCCGGTGTTCACTCATTCAACTGGGATAGTAAGCTTTCTGATGGTTCGGTTGCACCTGATGGGGCTTATACCTTCACTGTCGCTGCCAGTACGGGTGGCGCACAGCAGGTTGTTCAACCATTGAGTTATGCGGTGGTCAATAGTGTCGTTCGCGGCGAGAGCGGTGCCTTGCTGGATTTAGGACTGCGTGGCAGAGCCACCATGGACGATGTCAGGCAGATTCTGTAACGCTATAAATTTCACATTATTCCAGTGAAACGCACGACCTGGAATATGACTTAATCAATTCATCTGGAGAACGACATGGGTTTTTCTCAGGCGGTCAGTGGCTTAAACGCGGCATCTAATAACCTGGATGTTATCGGTAATAACATCGCTAACTCAGCAACAGTGGGTTTTAAATCCGGTACTGTCACATTTGCCGATATGTTTGCAGGTTCTAAAGTGGGTATGGGTGTGAAGGTTGCATCGGTATTGCAAGATTTCGGCAATGGTACCGTAACTTCCTCTTCACGAGATCTGGATATCGCGATCAGCGGCGGCGGTTTTTATCGTCTGCAAGATACCAATGGTTCCATCTATTACAGCCGTAATGGTCAGTTTATGCTGAACGGTCGTAATATCGTTAACGCTCAGGGGATGCAATTAACCGGGTATCCGACTGCGGGAACGCCGCCAGTTGTTCAAACGGGTGCCGACCCAGTACCGCTGACTGTTCCGGATGGAGACATGTTGGCGAGCCAAACAACAACGGCGTCAATTATCGCTAACCTGAAATCTTCAGATTCGGTTCCAACGAGCTCCTGGGCTACAACGCCTGGTGCTGAAGGTACGTATAACAGTAAGACTGCGCTGACAACCTATGATAGTCAGGGGAATGTGCACAACTTCACGCTGTACTTTGTTAAAACAGCAGATAATACTTGGCAAACTTATGCCAAGGATGACTCTGTTAGCCCAGCAGTTTATCAAAATGCAGGAACACTGAACTTTGCTTCTAATGGTGCGTTAACGGGGCATACACCTTTCAATATCGACCTCACCGGGACTAACGGTGCGGCGAATGGGAAGTTTACGCTTAATTTGACTGGCAGCGTGCAGCAAAATACAGAATATAGCTATAAGAGCCCAACCCAGAACGGTTTTGCTCCAGGATCGCTGACCGGTTTTGCTATCAATGATGATGGCACGATCGAAGGTAGCTATAGTAACGGTCAGAAACAGGCGCTGGGTCAGATCCTGCTGGCTAGCTTTGCCAACCCAGAAGGTTTGTCACCTGAAGGTGATAACGCTTGGTCTGAAACAGCAAGTTCTGGTCAGGCGGTAGTTGGTCTGGCAGGTTCTGGGAGCCTGGGTAAGCTGATCGGCAAATCCACCGAAAGTTCGAACGTTGATCTGAGTAAAGAGCTGGTCAACATGATTGTTGCGCAGCGTAACTACCAGTCGAATGCGCAAACCATCAAAACGCAGGATTCCATTCTGCAAACGCTGGTTAGCCTGCGTTAATTATCCTAACGGGGACATTGCATGGATCACGCGATTTATACGGCAATGGGTGGCGCGAGCCAGTCATTGGAAAAGCAGGCGATTACTGCGAACAACTTGGCGAACGCCTCAACGCCGGGGTTCCGGGCACAGCTCTCAGCACTGCGTGCTGTACCGGTCAATGGGCTGACATTGCCTACCCGTACGCTGGTTGTTGCCTCTACGCCTGGTGCTGATATGACCGAAGGCGTGATGAATTATACGGGTCGTGCAATGGATGTCGCTTTACCGAAAGAGAGTTGGTTAGCCGTGCAGACGGCTGATGGCGGTGAAGCGTACACCCGTAATGGTAATATGGAGATCAATGCTGATGGGCAACTGACCATCCAAGGGCGTATTGTGATGGGCGACGGTGGGCCGATTGACGTGCCGCCGCAGGCTCAGATCAGCATTTCTCCTGATGGCACGATTTCCGCTCTTAATGCAGGGGATCCGCCAAATACAATTGCTCAATTGGGGCGTTTGAAGCTCGTCAAGGCTACCGGGCAAGAAGTCGAACGGTCTGATGACGGATTATTTCGCTTGACACAACAGGCTCAGCAGCAACGTGGTAATGTTCTGCAAAACGACCCCTCTGTGCGTATCATGCCGGGGGTGATTGAGGGCAGTAATGTGAACACGGTCGATACTATGGTCGATATGATTGCTAATGCTCGTCGTTTTGAAATGCAGATGAAAGTCATTAGCAGCGTCGACGATAATGCACAACGCGCTAATCAGATATTAGCAATGAGTTAAGCGCCGGGTGCGCACAGGAGTGAATAAATGATCCGTTCTTTGTGGATTGCAAAAACCGGCTTAAATGCTCAGCAAACCAATATGGACGTTATTTCCAATAACTTGGCAAACGTCAGCACCAACGGTTTCAAGCGTCAGCGCGCGGTATTTGAAGACTTGATGTATCAAACCGTTCGTCAGCCCGGAGCTCAGTCTTCAGAGCAAACCATGCTGCCGTCCGGCTTGCAGTTAGGTACTGGTGTTCGCCCGGTATCAACAGAGCGTATTCATACTCAAGGGACGTTTTCCGAGACGGGTAACTCTAAGGACGTTGCGATTAAAGGTCAGGGGTTCTTTCAGGTGCAGTTGCCTGATGGTACAACGGCTTACACGCGTGACGGTGCATTCCAGCTTGACGGCAACGGCCAGTTAGTGACGTCTAGTGGCTATCAGGTTCAGCCAGCCATTACCGTTCCCGCAAATGCGACGGAATTGAATATCGGTCGTGACGGTATTGTCAGCGTTAAGGTTCAGGGGCAGACGGCAACAAACCAGATTGGCCAACTTACACTGACAACCTTTATTAATGATAGTGGTCTTGAGAGCATGGGTGAAAACCTGTATCTGGAAACCGCGAGCTCAGGTGCGCCGAATGAAACAAACCCAGGTTTGAATGGCGCAGGTCTGCTGTATCAAAAATATGTCGAAACTTCCAACGTCAACGTGGCTGAGGAATTGGTATCGATGATTCAGACTCAGAGAGCCTATGAGATCAACAGTAAAGCAATTTCTTCTTCTGACCAAATGTTGCAGAAATTGACCCAGTTGTAATGGGTAATCCGCTAATGCCAGGCGCGATAGCGGGTTCTGGTAGCCTGATGTTGGGCAGTATAGACAGTGTTTAACGGGATGATGATGGCTATAAGCACCAGACAGATGGGCATTTTGGCTTTGATTTATCCCGTGAATATGTGAAATAGATTAATTTAAGGCGATATCCGCAGTGATAATGAATGCAAAGTCGGTTATCAAACCACACCGCCGACCCCGTCTGTTGGCATTGATCACAATGTTAGCACTTAACGGTTGCGCCTATATTCCGCATGATAAAGTTGTCACTGGGCCTACGACAGCCCAGCCTGCATCGCCAGTATTAGCGGGTCCCAATGGTTCTATTTTCCAAACCGTGCAGCCGATGAATTATGGCTACCAGCCGATGTTTGAGGATCGCCGCCCACGTAACATTGGTGACACACTGACTATTGTGCTGCAGGAAAACGTCAGCGCCAGTAAAAGTTCATCTGCTAATGCTGCTCGTAATGGCGCCTCAACGTTTGGTGTGGCGACGACGCCACGCTATCTCGATGGGCCGTTAGGCAATAACCGCGCGGCATTGAATGCGACTGGTACGAATGATTTCACCGGGAAAGGTGGCGCTAACGCCAATAATACATTCAGTGGCACCATCACGGTCACGGTGGGGCAAGTGCTGGCCAATGGCAACCTACAGGTCGTTGGCGAAAAACAAATTGCCATTAATCAGGGAACTGAGTTTATCCGTTTCTCTGGGGTCGTTAATCCGAGGACGATTAGCGGTAACAACTCAGTGCCATCAACTCAGGTTGCGGATGCGCGCATTGAATATGTCGGTAATGGCTATATTAATGAAGCGCAAAACATGGGCTGGTTACAGCGGTTCTTCCTCAATGTTTCTCCGTTCTAAGCTTAAGAGGCCTGCCATGCGGATTGCATCATTTTTCACTGTACTGCTGATGTTACTGACGCTGAATATTGCTCCCGCGTCGGCAGAGAGAATTCGCGATCTGGTTAATATCCAAGGCGTACGTGGTAATGCGTTGATTGGTTACGGTTTAGTCGTTGGATTGGATGGTTCTGGTGACCAGACCATGCAGACACCGTTTACCACGCAAAGCTTAACTAACATGCTTTCCCAGTTAGGGATCACCGTTCCTGCCGGAACTAACATGCAACTGAAGAATGTGGCGGCCGTGATGGTAACTGCGGAACTTCCACCTTTCGGCAGAACAGGCCAAAATATTGATATCGTGGTGTCTTCACTCGGTAACGCGAAGAGCTTACGTGGCGGGACGCTGCTGATGACTCCACTAAAAGGGGTAGATAACCAGGTGTATGCCCTGGCTCAGGGGAACGTTTTGGTTGGCGGTGCCGGCGCTTCTGCTGGTGGAAGCAGTGTTCAGGTTAACCAACTTGCAGGCGGTCGAATCAGCAATGGTGCCGTGATTGAGCGAGAATTGCCAAGCACGTTTGGCACATCAAATACGATAATGTTGCAACTGAAGAACGATGATTTCTCGATGGCGCAGAAGGTGAGTGATGCGATCAACCGTTCTGGATACGGTGGTACAGCAAGCCCATTGGATTCACGGACTATCCAGGTGCTTGCCCCGCATGGTAACAGTTCCCAGGTTCGTTTTTTAGCCGATATCCAGAATATTGAAGTTAACGTTGGTATTCAGGACGCCAAGGTTATTATCAACTCTCGTACCGGTTCTGTCGTGATGAACCGTGATGTTACCTTGGATAGCTGTGCTATCGCTCAGGGTAACCTTTCTGTGACGATCAATCAGCAAGCCAATGTGAGCCAACCTAATACCCCATTTGGTGGAGGCCAGACGGTGGTAACGCCGCAAACAGAGATATCGGTTCAGCAAGCTGGCGGCGCTTTACAGCGAGTTAATTCTAGTGCCAACCTCAACAATGTTGTGCGTGCACTGAACTCTCTGGGCGCTACCCCGATGGAGCTGATGTCTATTTTGCAGGCGATGCAAAGCGCTGGCTGCTTGCGTGCCAAATTGGAAATTATCTAATGAGTGATATACAGACGCTGAATAATGCGGCCTATGATGTGCAGTCTCTGAATACCTTAAAACGTGACGTTTCAGGTAACCCTCAAAGTAAAGAGGGCATTAAGGCTGTCGCGCAACAAATGGAAGGCGTCTTTGTGCAATTGATGATGAAAAGTATGCGTTCTGCGATTCCGCAGGACGGGCTCTTCAACAGCGATCAGACGCGTCTGTATACTTCAATGTATGACCAGCAAATTGCTCAAGAGATCTCAACCAAGGGCAAGGGACTCGGGCTTGCAGATGTTATGGTTGAGCAATTGACTCGGCAATCACCTGATGTCGCGACTGCTAAAGCAACGGCACCTTCTGTTCCATTAACGTTCGATAGCGCAGTGCTCAAAACCATGCCAATCGCGGCAGTTGAGCAGATGGTGCGTAAAGCGCTGCCTAAACTGCCCAATACAGGTTCAGCTTTGCCGTTATCCAATAGTAATTTTGTGTCTCAGCTTTCATTGCCTGCACAGATTGCCAGCCAGCACAGCGGCATACCTCACCATCTTATTATTGCCCAAGCGGCTCTTGAGTCTGGTTGGGGGCAGCGTGAAATTCCTACTGAAGATGGGAAACCGAGCTACAACCTGTTCGGTATTAAGGCTGGCAGTAGTTGGAATGGGCCGACAACAGAGATCACCACGACAGAGTATGAGCAGGGCGTTGCTAAAAAAGTAAAAGCTAGCTTCAGAGTATACGATTCCTATATTGAAGCTATTGGTGACTATGTGAAATTACTCACTAATAACCCTCGCTACTCCGCAGTGGTGAATGCCGGAACGGCAGAGCAAGCCGCGCATGCGTTACAAAAAGCGGGCTATGCAACGGATCCACAATATGCCCAAAAACTGGTTAACATGATCCAGCAAATGAAGAATTCTGGCGAGAAAGTGGCGAAAGTATACACTCACGATTTGAGTCGCCTCTTTTGATTTTTTTATTCAAGATTTTCGCTTCCTAACCGATAAAGTAATTAACTTATGTAGCGTATTTGCTGCTTTCAACATTTGGTTAATCGCACGGGGCGACAAAAACCTGTGTAAAAGGAACAACACCCAATGTCCAATTTAATTAATACCGCGATGAGTGGCTTGAAAAGTGCACAGATTGCGCTGAGCACGGTGAGTAACAACATTAGTAATCAGGCTGTTACTGGGTATAGCCGCCAAAATACGATACTCGAACAAGCGATTAGCAGCAGCACAGCGGCTGGATATATTGGTAATGGTGTCAATGTTGTTAGCATCAATCGTCAATACAATGAGTTTATCACCAATCAATTACGTGCTGCGCAAACAACAAGTAGTTCTGTTTCTACCTATTACGAACAGATTTCCAAGATTGATAATCTGCTGGCCAGCAGTACAACCAGCCTTTCATCGACGATACAGGATTTCTTTTCGAACTTGCAGAATCTCACCAGTAATTCCGGCGATTCGTCAACTCGCCAGACGGTTCTCGGTAAAGCTGAAGGTTTGGTCAACCAGTTTAAAGTTACGGATAAATATTTGCGTGACATGGACAGCGGTCTGAATACTCAGATTCAAAGCACTGTTGGCCAGATTAATACATATACTGAACAAATTGCGTCTTTGAACAATGAAATTACGAAGCTAATGGGCGCAAATAGCGGCGCGATGCCTAACGATTTGCTCGATCAACGCGATCTCCTGGTCGACCAGCTCAATAAATTAGTCGGTGTTGATGTTACTATTCAGGATAACGTTATTTACAACGTTTCATTAAAGAATGGTGCTAATCTGGTTCAGGCTGGCACGAGCAACCAATTGGTGGCCACCGGTTCGAGCAGCGATCCGACTCGTCTAACTATCGGGTATAAAGACCAAACGGGCGATGTTGTTGCACTGAATGAGAGCACTTTAACGGGCGGTTCATTAGGCGGGTTGCTTTCTTTCCGTAAAGAAACGTTGGATGAGGCTCGTGGTCAGTTAGGACAACTAGCTCTGGCATTCGCTGATGCATTTAATGCTCAACACCAGCAAGGTTATGACCGTGATGGCGTTAAAGGCGGCGATTTCTTCTCTTTTGGTAAAGCTGTTGCTCTGAATGACAGCAAAAATGGCGGCAATGCAACGTTAACGCCATCCTACACCAGTACGAAAGACGTACAGGCAACCAACTATGCGATTAAATATGATGGCGCTAGTTGGCAAGTGACACGTTTGTCTGACAACTCAAAATTCACGGCTGCAGTGGATACTACTGATAATAGCTTGAACTTTGATGGCATCAAGATGACTATCACGGGAACGCCTGCAACGAACGACAGTTTCCTGCTCAAGCCGGTTAATGACGTAATTATTGATATGTCTGTGGCTATTTCTGATCCCAGCAAAATTGCGGCGGCGTCCGTTAAGCTTGACGATTCTGGCAATCCTGTTGTGGATGCAAGTGGTAACCCTGTGTTTGGTGGGGTTAGCGATAATACCAATGCTAAAGCATTACTTGCGCTGCAAAATGAAAAGATTGTTGGCGGTAAGGCTAGCATTTCCGGAGCCTACGCAAGTTTGGTCGGAGAAATTGGTAACCAGACCAGCACCCTGAAAATAAACAATACATCGCAGCAAAATGTTGTTAAGCAATTGACAGCAGAGCAGCAGTCTGTATCAGGGGTGAACCTTGACGAAGAGTACGGCGATCTGATGCGCTATCAACAGTACTATATGGCAAATGCTCAGGTCATCAAAACAGCACAATCCATATTTGATGCCCTTTTAGCCGCTCGTAGCTAGTCTGACCATTTAAGAAAGAGGAGTTAACACCATGCGCTTAAGCACCAGCATGATATATCAGCAAAATATGCAAGGCATTCTGAATGGTCAGGCTACGTGGCAAAAAACAGGTGAGCAACTTTCAACCGGTAAGCGAGTTGTTAACCCATCTGACGATCCGATTGCTGCGGCGAGCATTATTATGCTTGGCCAGGCTCAGTCTGAGAACAGCCAATACACGTTGGCACGTACATTTGCCAAACAAAGTATGTCTCTGGAAGAGTCTATTTTGGAGAAGAGCACGACAACAATTAGCAGCGCATTGACCGAAGTCGTCAAAGGCGGTGGTGTTCTGAGTGATGATGATCGTAAATCGGTTGCAACTTCTCTACGTGGTATGAAAGCTGAGTTATTGAACCTGGCGAACAGCACTGATGGCAATGGTAATTATATTTTTTCTGGTTATGAAACCGATACACCTCCTTTTGTTGATAGTGCCACCGGTGTTCAGTACGTCGGAGGAAATCAGGGTATTTCACAGCGTGTTGATGCAGCTCGAAATATGACGGTTAGCCATGTTGGTTCTGCGGTGTTCAATGGAATAACTGCCGATGCTCAGAAAGAGCCTGATGGTAGTATTCAATCAGATCTATTTAAAACACTCGATATTGCAATCAACGCGCTTGAGACACCTCTTTCCGGTGCTGATGATGCAACAAAGGCAGGATTGGCCGCTGCCTTAGAAACTGCAAGTCGTGGCTTAAAAAATACATTTAATAATATTTCAGCTGTCCGGTCCGAATTAGGTATCCAGCTCAATGAAATTGATAATCTTGACGCTGTCGGCAAAGATCGTGATGTTACGAATAAAGCGACACTATCGCAGTTGCAGGACGCTGATTGGTATGAGGCTATCTCGTCTTACATCATGCAGCAGTCTTCTCTGCAGGCCTCCTATACGACTTTCCAGAACATGCAGGGTATGTCATTATTCCAGATAAAATAGTAGTCATAGAAAATATTTATCTATTCTACTTACGGTTTGAATACGCTTAAACCGGGCGTATTTTTTAGGCATGTCATTCTTTTGATTATATTGAATGACATGCCATTTTTTATTCCTTCCGATCTCAACTTCCTACATTTTCCCTGCTATTTCTTTTATGTAATATTTATTGGATGGGTTTAGCTGCCGTCGGTGTGATTGTAAGCGTACACCGTGTAGATTTATGTGTGATTATTTTAAGTGTGGCCGTTCGAAATCGCAATCTACGTATTGATATAGCGATATGGTTCAGTACTGGCCTGACTTTAGGTTAATACATCACTTAATGTTTGCCTATGACAGGATAATTAGGAGCTTGATAATTGACTAAGAATATCTGCGAGTAAATCAAAAACCTCGCTGAATAAATGTTCTGCGAAGGGCGGAATTAACGGAAGTAATAAACCTAGCGTCATGATTCCTACTGTAAGGGTAATCGGGAAGCCAACGACAAATATCGAGAGTTGGGGGGCGACGCGATTAAGCATGCCTAATGCCAGGTTGATGGTTAGTAATAGCGTTATGATTGGTAGTGCCAGCATCAATCCGTTAATAAAAATCAGTCCACCAGCACGTGCAAGGGCAAGAAAGGCATGGCTGTTAATAGGATTGGCACTGATAGGCAGAGTATAGAAACTATCTGCTAATAAAGAAATCATCCAGAGATGTCCATCAAACGTTAGAAACAGCAAGATGGCGAGAATATTCAGGAAACGCGCTATGACCGGCATATTGGGGCCGCCCGTTGGGTCAAAAAAGGTGGCAAATGCAAGCCCCATCTGTAACCCAATAAGTTCGCCAGCATGGCGAATAGCGGCAAACGCTAACTGCATCGACAGACCGAGAGTAACACCGATGAGAATTTGCTGTATTAATAGCCATATGCCGGCTACAGAAAAAATAGGGGTGGTGTTTAATGGTAAATAGGGGGCAACGAGTAGGGTGATCAGTGCGCCCAGACCAATTTTCACCCGGTTACCAACCGCTCTTTCATTAAACACTGGTGCAGTAGTAATCAAAGCAAGAATTCTCACAAAGGGCCAGAAAAACTGACTGACCCAATTCACCATGTCCCAACTGTTAAATGTCAGCATGCTTACCCAATAATATTAGGTAACTGGCCGAATAGCGTACGCATGTAGTCCAGCATGAGGTTTAACATCCAGGGGCCAGCGATCACTAAGGTGAAGAATACGGTGAGGATTTTAGGGATAAACGACAGTGTCATTTCGTTCACCTGAGTTGCAGCTTGTAAGAGGCTGATAGTCAGCCCGCTGAGCAGTGCCGCTATCAGCGGAGGTGCAGCGAGTGCCAATGCGACCTTCATTGCTTCATAGCCAAGCGCCATCACCGATTCTGGTGTCACAGTCGCATTCCTCTATTCGTCTAACTATAGAAACTTTGGGCTAATGAACCGAGTAGCAGTTGCCAGCCATCGACTAATACAAAGAGCATGAGTTTAAAAGGCAAAGAAATGGTTGCCGGAGGAACCATCATCATCCCCAGAGCCATCAATACACTGGCAACGACGAGATCGATGATCAGGAAAGGGATAAATATAGTAAAGCCGATCTGGAAAGCGGTTTTTAGTTCACTTGTCACAAATGCAGGGAGAAGTACACGCATAGGCACTGCTTCAGGTCCCTGAATCTCTGGAATTTCAGCCAGCCTGGTAAACAACGCCAGATCGGTTTCCCTGGTTTGCCGAAGCATGAACTCACGTACAGGTTCTGCACCGCGTTCGATGGCGACTTCCATGCTGATTTGATCCTGGCTTAAGGGAAGATAGGCTTCTTCATAAACACGGTTTAATACTGGCGACATAACGAAAAATGTCAGAAAAAGCGTCAACCCTAATAATACCTGATTCGGTGGCGCGGTTGGTGTACCCAGAGCATTACGCAACAAACTCAGGACAATAATAATCCGTGTAAAGCTGGTCATCATTAACAATGCAGCAGGAATAAACGTTAATGATGTGAGGAAAACCAGCGTTTGTACTGATAGCGTCCAGTTCTGCCCACCGTTAGGGAGCGGCTGAGTCACAATACCTGGAAGCTGTGCCCACACCGATGGTGCCAGAAGCAATAAACTCATGGCTAAACTATAGCGTAGCCTGCGAAGCAGGACAGTGATACGAAAATAATTAGGTAAGACACTCATTCCGACTTTTCCGGACGCTTTAAAACTTTCTTTAACAGTTGGTTGAAATCTACTGGTTTGGCATCTCCAGCAGATGAACTGTCGTTGGTTGGTTGTGCCGGGAGAGTATGCAGTGGCGTAATTTGCTGAGCCGTAACACCTAACACCAGCCAGGTATTATCAACTTCTACAATAACGACGCGCTCGCGTTGCCCAACGGGGCAACTAGATACTACTTTTAGCAACTTGTTTTGCTTGGCTTGAGGCGCAAATCCTAGTTTGCGAACTAGCCAAGCAATTAGCAGGATAAATAATAAAATGCCAGCAAGCACACTACCAACCTGTGTCAGTAACATGCTACCGGTCAGTGGTGGCTCAGTAACAAGCGTTGACTGCTGACTTGCCACTGGCGTCGGTGATGATAGCGAGGCTATTGCCATTAACGACTCAGACGGCGCATACGTTCGGATGGTGTGATGATATCAGTAATACGCACACCATACTTGTCAGATACGACGACAACTTCACCCTGAGCGATCAGATAGCCATTGATCAAAATATCCAGCGGTTCGCCTGCTAAGCCATCAAGTGCGACAACAGAGCCCTGGGTGAGGCGCAGAAGTTCTTTTATCGTCATTTTAGTCCGGCCAAGCTCAACGGTGAGTTTGACAGGAATATCCAGGATGAGATCGATATCCTGTAAGGCGCCTAGCGGATCATGACCTTCCAGCGACTTGAAAATGCCTTCGGTTGTCGCGGCCGGTTTTTCTGCAGCCTGTTGCTCGTTAAATGCATCAGCCCACAGATCGTCCACTGATTCCTTGTCGTCGGACGGTTTCTTGGTGTCACTCATGGGGCTGTTCCTCGTTATCCAGAGAATTCAATATAGGGTTAATCAAATGTTCAACACGTAGAGCATATTGCCCGTTCAACGTGCCATATTGGCTGGTCAGCACCGGCACGCCGTCAACATGGGCAACGATTTTGTCAGGTTTGTCGATCGGTAACACATCGCCGGGTTGGAGCTTCAGAATCTTGGACAATCGCAGTGGGATATCAACAAAGCTTGCGACCAGTTCCAGTTCGGAATGCTGTACCTGCTTGGCTAAGGTGTCTCGCCAGCTCTGATCTTCCTGACGTGAGTTTTCCAATGGTGGGTTCGCCAGCAGTTCGCGCAGCGGCTCGATCATTGAAAAAGGAATACAGATATTAAATTCGCCAGTCAATGAGCCGATTTCAACATGAAACGGTGTAGTCACGACGATATCGTTAGGCGACGTTGTGATATTAGTAAACTTGACCTGCATTTCTGAGCGTACGTATTCGATGTCAAGTTTGTAAATCGCATTCCAGGCTTCACCATAGGCTTCGAGAGCCAAGCGTAACATACGCTTAACCACACGCTGTTCTGTATGAGTAAATTCACGACCTTCAACTTTCGTCGGAAAGCGCCCATCGCCACCGAAAAGGTTATCTACGGCGATAAATACCAGACTTGGTGAAAATACAAATAGCGCAGTACCGCGTAGCGGTTTTAAATGAATCAGATTCAGGTTTGTCGGTACGGGAAGGTTCCTGGCAAACTCATGGTATGGCTGGATCTTGATTCCACCTACGGTGATATCTGGGCTACGACGTAACAGGTTGAACAATCCCATACGGAATTGGCGCGCAAATCGCTCATTAATGATTTCTAATGCCTGTAAACGTTCACGAATAACTCGTCGTTGCGTATTCGGATCGTAGGGTTTAACGCCACCATCCGCTTTTGACGACGCATTCGCGTCAGCGTCGTTATCGCCGCTGTCACCGTTTAATAGTGCATCAATTTCTGCTTGTGAAAGAATGCTATCGCCCATAATGGTTACCGCAGTATAAAGGCCGTGAACAGAACATCAGTAACGACCTGGTTAGGTTGACCAGGAACTAATGGTGGGCTTAGCACTTGCTTAATTTGCTCTATCAGATTCTGTTTGCCTTGCTCATTAGCGAGCGCAATCGCATCCTGACGAGAAAGTAACAATAACAGTCTGCTGCGAACCTCTGGCAGATAATTAGTAAACCGTGTACGTGTTGCTTCATCGGGTAAGCGCAAAGTGAACCCCACATACAGCACGCGATCAGGGTCATTATCTGCATTGACGAGATTAACGGTAAAGGTATCCAGCGGCATGAAAACAGGCTCTGGCGGAGGAGGGGCTTCCTGCTCGGCCGTTGCTGCGTTTTTCTGATTTAATAGCCACCAGGCGGCGCCCGCAGCACTAGTCGCAGCGAGAGCAACGATAATCAGTAATATTAGCCAAATAGACCGTTTACGTCCTGGTCGAACTTGCATATCAGACATAGCCAAAGATAGTTCCCGTTACTTATCGATATTTATTGCTGGATGAAACAGACAATAAATAAATGCGTAATATCGATGATTATCCTGCCTATTGTCATGTTCAATACAGAGAATAGACAGGGAAAACCGTGCCAACTTATTCGTTTACTTCAGTTTCAGGCAAAGATATCAAGGCCGTTGACCGATGATGCCATTGAGCTTAATTGTTCTGGTACGTTTAATAATTCACTCGTGCCTTCTGTTGAATGACCAAACTGCTGCTGATAAGACGAACCACGGTTATTGCCGTCGTTATTATTACTTGCCATTTGCTGTTGCCAGGCAGAGGAATCACTGCCTACACTGCTCTGGCCAAGGCTAATTCCACTTTCTGCCATCGCATTACGCAGGTGGGGAAGCGCGGCTTCCAACGCTGAACGAACCTGACTGTTAGCTGAAACCAGATGAATTTGTGCCTGATTATCATCAATTTTTAGGCTGATATGCAGGGCGCCCAGTTCCTGCGGATTTAAGCGTAGCTCCGCGGTTTGCTGCCCATTACGGCTGAACATAACTATCTGCTGGCCCAATGCGTCTTGCCATTGCGGTGAACCAAAGGGAGCATTCAACTGCGTGCTTGCTGCCTGAGGGGCTGGTGTAGTTGTCCCCACCGATGCTGGCTGAACATGCATAGCCTGTGCAACAGACGGCGTGGTCTGAGACACGTTATTATTTAAGGCTGAAACCGACTCAGATGCATTGCGATCGCCCGCAAGGGACGCTGGCGTCGTTAGCGCAAACTTTGTAGCCTCATCCGCAGACTCGGTTGCTGCCGATGCGGTTTGCTTGCCCGCATGACGCAGATCGCGTGATAGGCCTGCGTCTTTATCCGCCATTACTGATGTGTCGAGCAACTTTGCCAACGTATTTTTGGCGTTCTCATTCGTATTGTTTAGAATTGATGCTGGAGTTTCAGTCTGGCGTTTGGCGTCAATGAACCCCGGAATCGTTAACCCCGTATTTACGGCAGTCGCGGCGATACTATCTGCGGCAGGCTGCACAGGAAGCTGCGTTGTTTGTAACATGGCAAGCAGTGCCTGCATAGCACTAGCGTCGTCTGTTATGCTGTCGCTATCTTTTTTATCCAGCCCTTTTAGCTTAGCCTGTTCTGCGATTTCTGGATTTTGCTTGCCCGCTGTAATGGCTGCCCCACTCAGAGAGTTAAATGAAGAAAGCAGCGTATTTAAATCATCAGGGCTGAGGGAAGCACTATCTTTCCCTAAAGCGCTTAGCAGAGCCTCTTCGTCGACTTTATCGAGCGTTTTTTTATCTGATGTATCGGCTATTTGCGATATGCGTTTGCTCAACAGATCAACAAAATCTTTTGGTAGCTCGCCCTGTGTCAGCAGAGAAGCAGAAGAACTGCTCGTATCGCTGGCAGTAGTAACTATGGGTAACGCGGACAGATTCATGATTCTGCTTTCCTCTGTGAGGCCCGTTGGGCAAATTCATCCATTTGTTTTTGTTCTATTTTATTTTCTTTGGCAAGTTGTCTTGTCAGTTCGCGATCTTGCAGTTTCTCAAAGGCATTCAATCGCTGCTGTTTTTCTTGCCAGGCCTTCATTGCTAAATCTAAACGTGATGTCCACTGCGAGAGCTGTTGTCGGTGTTGCTCAATTGCACTGTCCAGCGTTCGGATGAACTGCTGATAATTTTGCCAGCTATTATTCGCCATACCAGCAGACATCGTCGAGTTCAATTTTTGACGATAGTCATCCTGATAGTTTAACAGCATATTGAGCTGCTGCTCTGCCTGTTGATGCGCCTGACGCACCTGTCCCAACTGGCCTGCTGCTTTCTCAACGTCCTTCTGCGCCAGTTCGCGTAGTGTAACCAGCGGTGACTGGGTTTTCATCTGCTCTCCTACTCGTTACGAGGGAAAATAGTGTGCAACGCCTGGCAAGATTCTTCATAGTTACTTTGTTCAAACATACCCTGCTGCAAGAAGGCTTCCAGATGTGGATAGAGCCGAATTGCTTTGTCGAGCATAGGGTCACTGCCTGCGGCGTAGGCACCAACACTGACTAAATCACGGTTACGTTGGTAACTGGATAATAACTGTTTAAACTGCCTTACAGAAGCATAGTGGGCTTCATCTATCAGCGCGGTCATTGCACGGCTAATCGAGGCTTCAATATCAATTGCCGGATAATGGCCAGACTCAGCCAATTGGCGGGACAACACAATGTGTCCGTCCAGGATAGCACGAGCGGAGTCAGCGATTGGATCCTGCTGATCGTCACCTTCTGTTAGAACAGTATAGAAGGCGGTGACTGAACCACCTCCATGAATACCATTACCTGCGCGTTCTACCAGCGCGGGTAATTTGGCGAAGACAGAAGGGGGATAACCCTTGGTTGCCGGCGGTTCGCCAATGGCTAAAGCAATTTCACGCTGTGCCATGGCATAACGCGTGAGCGAATCCATAATGAGCAGAACGTGGTATCCACGATCGCGAAAATCTTCCGCAATACGTGTGGCATACGCCGCCCCCTGCATCCTTAATAAGGGAGAAACATCCGCTGGTGCAGCAATAACGACGGAACGTGCACGTCCTTCTGTACCTAAAATATTCTCGATAAAATCTTTTACTTCTCGACCACGTTCACCGATAAGACCAACAACGATGACGTCAGCTTGAGTATAGCGTGCCATCATCCCCAACAGCACACTTTTACCTACCCCTGAACCAGCAAACAGACCCATTCTCTGCCCCCGGCCTACAGTGAGGAGGGCGTTGATAGCGCGCACACCCACGTCCAGAACACTTTCGATGGGGGTTCTCTGTAATGGATTGAACGGCGGAGTAATCAATGGTGCACGATAGCCTGTATCCGGTGCGGGTAAACCATCCAGCGGTTTTGCGCTACCATCCAGCACCCGACCAAGCAGTTCAGGGCCTAATGGTAATTGTTTTCCCTGGCTGCTGCTATCCTGACCAACGCGGGCATAAACGCGTGCGCCAGGGGTAATGCCTTCAACTTCTTCCAGTGGCATGAGAAAGAGTTTTTGCCCGTTGAAACCGACAACTTCACTCTCGATTTCTTCAACCTGAGAACCATTCTGCCGTTCGATAAGACAGGTGGCACCCAGTGGCATATGCAACCCTGTCGCTTCCAATACTAAGCCAGTTGCCCGGGTTAAGCGGCCGTAACGACGCACCGACGGTGTGTCGTCAATACGCTTCTCAAATGAATCGAGAGAAGAAAGCCAGCGTCCGAGGCGTGAAGTCATCATAACTCTCCCGGTGCGGCTAAACGGCAAAGCTCGTGCCAGCGAGTTGCCAGGCTGGCATCCAGATCGCCTTCTTCCGCGCTGACTTTACAGCCGCCAGGGTGAAGTTGGCTATCAGCAAGCAATCTCCAGCCATGCAGGCTGAGTGTTGGGCCTAAATACTGTTCAACGCGTTCTAGATCAGAAGGGTGAACACGTAGTTGCGTTTTACCCGAGAACATTGGTTCTTGCTGAATCAATTGCTGTATCTGACCGAGCAGCGCGTTACCATCGCAGACCGGAGGTTGCCCCAAAATCTGCTTCGCTGCGGTCAGAGCCAACTGCATCAGACGTGCTGGAATCACGCTGTCGAGCGTATCCAGCGTCTGTTGAAATTCGGTGACCATATTCTGCATCTGTTCGATGAGCGGTTGCTGCTGCTGTAAGGTGTTCTGCAGGCCCTGCTGTTGCCCCTTGGCTAAACCTTCCTGATAACCTGCGTCATAGCCTTGTTGATGGCCTTGTGCGAAACCGGCTTCTCGCGCTTGCTGCATTGCATTGTCACGCAGAGATGCTAGCTCCTCCTCTGCGATTGAAAGGACGTTTTCTTCAGCGGAACGCTCCATTTCAGGCACATCTGGCTCGTCATTGACCTGATAGGTTGAACTGACAGGCTTTGAAACGGGTTCAGCCAGATCGTTGAGCTGCCAAGGCTGCCAGGCCAAGTTTTTGGGGGCGTTAGACATAGGCATCCTCGCCGCCACCGATAATCATCTCGCCGCTGTCTGCCAGGCGACGAACGATAAGCAGAATGGCCTTCTGTTCGTTTTCGACTTGAGACATACGTACCGGACCGCGAGTTGTGAGATCGTCGCGAAGGATTTCTGCAGCACGCTGAGACATGTTGCGCAGGAATTTCTCGCGCAAAGGCTCTTCCGCACCTTTCAATGCCAACAGCAGGGACTCGGACTCGACTTCTTGCAGAAGGCGCTGGATGCTGCGGTCGTCGACGTCCACCAGGTTTTCGAATAGGAACATTTCGTCGATGATTTTCTGTGCCAGTTCGCCATCGAACTCACGTACGGCATCAATAACCGCTTCTTCCTGTTGAGTTTTCATCAGGTTGATAATCTCAGCAGCAGTACGAACTCCACCCATCTTGCTGCGCTTGAGGTTTTGACCATCCAGCAAGCCATTCAGAACGTCTGTCAGTTCCGCCAGTGCGGAAGGTTGAACACCGCCGAAGGTCGCAATACGTAGCATGACGTCATGGCGAAGGCGTTCGTCAAACAGGGCTAAGATATCGGCAGCCTGAGCGCGTTTCAGATGCACCAAAATGGTTGCGATAATCTGTGGGTGTTCGTCGCGGATAAGGTCTGCGGCAATCTGTGGCTCCATGAAGTTGAGCGTTTCCATTCCACTTGTCGAGTCGCGGCTCTCCAGAATATCTTCCAACAGGCTAGATGCCCGCTCTTCACCAAGGGCTTTGACAAGTACTGAGCGAAGATAGTCGCTTGCATTCACGCTGAGAGCAGCATATTGCTCTGAGTCAGCCTCAAATTCTCTCAGGATTTCGAGCAGTTGCTGTTGTGATACCTGTCTCATGTTCGCCATTGCGGAACTGAGATGTTGTACTTCTTTCGTCGAAAGATGAGTAAAAACTTCTGCAGCGCGGTCTTCGCCAATGGTCATCAATAAGATGGCGCTTTTTTCTGTTCCTGTCAGGTTCATAGTTCAGTACTCATCCATTGGCGAATTACCAAGGCGACAACGCGTGGATCGTTCTCTGCCATTTCACGTATGCGGTTACTTTGCATTTCTGCATTAACGCGTTGCTGCGATTTCCGCTGCTGCTCAACCTCTGAGCTACTGAGGTTAACCATAACATCCTTGTCTGCATCTTGAGACCGTGCTGCTGCCAGAGCTGCTTCTTGCTGCTGCGCTTTTCTCTGCAATTGCGGGCGAACCAGTTTACGCCATAGAATCCAGGCAACGATCAGAACCAGCAGCCAACGACCAGCTTCCATCAGGAGGTCGAAGAATGCCTGTTTTTGCCAAAAGGGGAGTTCGCCAGAGCCGTCGGTGCTGTCCATAAATGGCGTATTCACGACATTCAATGTATCACCGCGTTCAGCAGAAAAGCCCATGGCTTCACGTGCTACCGTTTCAATCTGTTTAATCTGTTCTTCCGTCAGTGCAACTGGTTTGCCATCCTCACCAGGAGGTTGGTAGTTAACGATAACGGCTGCAGACAAACGCTTCACACCACCTGTGCTGTGTTTGGTATGTAAAATCGTCTTGTCGACTTCATAATTGGTAGTTGCATCATTGCGAACATTTGATGTCTGGATAACGGTGTTAGCATTTGCCGCATTAGCTTGTGCACCCGTTGCATTGTTTTGGTTTTGTTGGCCTGCCTGATTGTTCGCATTGGTATTATTTGGCTGAGTCGCGATAGGGGCTGTCGGAGCCGGTGCAGGCTGATTAGTTAATGCACCAGGGACACCACCTACATTTGGGCCGCCTCGTTGCTCACTTTGACTGGTTTGCTGAGAGCGAACGGCCGCTTTATCTGGCGGTTGATTCGGTTGATACTGCTCGTCAGTTTGTTCGCGGGCAGAGAAATCAATTTGTGCGGTGACTTGAGCATGCACGTTACCCATACCGACCATGGGCGCGATGATTGATTCTATGCGACGCTGGTACATTGCTTCGACTTCGTTGCTGTACTTAAGCTGTGCGGCATTCAGATCGCGGCCACTGCTGCCCGCCTGGGTTAACAGACGTCCGGTTTGATCGACGACCGTAACATTATCCGGCGGCAGGCCAGCAACACTACTGGAAACCATGTAAACGATAGAATTGATTTGTCCTTCATCTAGCGCACGACCAGGCTGTAACGTCAGGGTGACAGAAGAAGAGGGGGCTTTTTGCTCACGAACGAACAAAGAAGGTTTCGGTATAGCAAGATGTACTCGGGCATTCTGAACGGGGCCGAGTGTTTCTATCGTTCTGGACAACTCACCTTCCAGCGCACGCTGGTAATTAATCTGCTCGCTGAATTGACTGATACCAAATTTTTCCTGATCGAGCAATTCAAAGCCAACTGCGCCGCCTTTTGGCAGTCCCAGTTGAGCAAGCCTGAGCCGGGTTTCATAGACATTCTCGGCGGGAATCATGATCGCTCCGCCGTTCTCCGCAAAACGGTAAGGAATATTCAGCTTGGTTAATTCGCTGACAATAGCACCGCCGTCTCGGTCATTTATATTGCTATAAAGAACGCGATAATCTGGACCTTTGGCCCATAGCGTCAATGCAACGACAATGGCAATCGTCGCGGCTGCTGCGATCAATAGCGGGATCTTCGGATTGGCGCGTAACCGGTTGAGTATTTCGCCAAAGCTATTTTTACCGGTAGCGGAGCCGGTTAATGAGGCGTTCATACTCTATCTCTGCTTGGTTGTTGAACGATATACTTAACGTTGTGACGTGACAAAACAGAACTCCCTGATTGCGCAATCAATAAAACATTTCGCCTACATTTATCGGCATGTCATTATTTTCCGTAAAAGAAAAATCGATGGGTCGATAAGGTGGCATTTTCCACGCTAATTACTCCATTTAGCTTAAGAGTGGTGTGATAGGATATTGCTGTCATAAATGTGTATGAAATAACCTAATCAGCGTGGTTTAGTGAGGTATTATGTCGGTTCAAGGTATTGATAGCGTTTTACAGCAAATGCAGGTCAAAGCCCTGCAGGCTGCTGGCACGCCAATAGCCAGACCATCGGTAGAGCCTGGTTTTGCCAGTGAGTTGAAAGCCGCAATTGATAAAATCAGCGACACGCAACAGACGGCTCGTACGCAGGCTGAAAAATTTACTCTGGGTGTGCCAGGTGTCGCATTGAATGATGTAATGGTGGATTTGCAGAAGTCATCTATTTCAATGCAGATGGGTATTCAGGTACGTAATAAACTGGTATCTGCGTATCAGGAAGTGATGAATATGTCTGTCTAAATTAAGCGACCGTATGGATAGTTGCTTGTTTAGTCGCTATCAAAAGGCCATCCTGAAACAACGGACTGGCCCTTTTTCAGTGAGTAAAGAGAACCACATTCTGTAGTGTGTCTATGCCTGTTGAGCTATTCGTTTCCGTTGTTAATGTTTCCAGGGATAATCCCCTGTTTTGAAAAAGCGCCGTATACAGAATTTACATTATGCTGTTTGAGAGATGTTTGCATTAATAAACTCAACTCATCCATGCGTTTTTGTAATAACGTTTTTATTTGAGCTTCACTCTCAATAACTTCCCGTAGAATTTTGCGAAAATGCAACTGTATTACGCTGTCTAGATTTTCTGGAATTGGTGTTTTACTCAAGTTTTCTACGGTTTGTATGTAAATAATTTCTTGCTCTACCACCTCATCCCACGAACCATTAGTTGCTAACGCAAGAATATGTCTGCTCAATTGCTGAAGATGTTGATACTCAACAAGCAGTTGCTGAAGTGTCATCATGTGGCTCCGCTATGCGCAGTTTGTTGTTGATGGGGAATTTGGCGCCATGCATCCGCAATGTTGCTCAACAATATATCGACTTCATCAATCACGTCTATATCATTATGGAGATTCGCAATCGTCAGGCGTCTCGTCATGTACTCATAAAGCGCTGCAAGGTTCTCTGCTAGTTCGCCCCCTTTTTCCATGTCAAGGCCCACGTTAAGTCCATTATTGATAATATCAATGGCCTTGGATATTGCAGCGCCTTTACCTGCAATATCGCCTTGCTCAATAAGAATTTTTGCTCGTACTAACGCGCTGTGAGCACCATCGAAAAGTAGTGTAATCAGTTGGTGGGGGCTTGCGCTCATCACACTACTTTCGAGGCCCACATTAGCGTAGGCCTGACTACCTGTTCTGCTGTACATCAATAGGCCTCTTAGTCACGTCATCCTAGCTGCTCAGTTGAGCTAATTGGGTGGTTAAATAATCACTGGTACTGTTCATTTGAGAGACCAGTTTATCTAACTGAGTAAACTGTGCTTTGAGTCGAGTGATATTATCATCGATACTTTTCTGTGTGCGGTCATAGGTTTGTTTAAGTGTCTTGATCGTTGAAGCTATACCATCTTTAGCAATTTTGATCGTGCCATCCGTTGAATTCAGAACACCATCAAGATAACTGCCGATTTGTGTAGCAAAACCCGTGTTTTTTCCATCTCCAACAAAGAAGTTTTCCACTGCGGTTGCGTTATCTTTGAGCGCGGCTTGCAATTTAGTTGAATCTATTTCTAACATGCCTGTTGAAGAGTTTTGTTTCACACCCAGCTGAGCCATGTTGGTGATAGCACCCGTTTGAGCACTTGATATTTGCATTTTCAACTGAGTCTGAATTCCACGCACAGTGCTATTGCCGAGTAACACTCCGTTGCTGGTATTCTGTGCGGAGGCACCAACTTCGACAACTGTGTATTTTGTTAATGTACCAATGGTGGTTTGCAGTGAGTTGTAGGCATCAACCCAATTTTTCACTGCTTCTTCCATTGGTGCAGTATCTGTATTAATTGACAGTGTCTCTGATTTTCCAGCCGTATTTTCTGCTTTTAAAGTTAGGGTCACACCGTCAATTGCATCGGAAATAGTGTTGCTTTGGCGTGTAACTGTCACAGAGCCGTTCAGCTTTATCACCGCATTCTCTGCAGCGACTTGTTCATTCATGTTGCTAGTCGCGCCACTGGTGTAACCTATTTTTCCCTGAAGAGTATTGTCACCAGTAACAGCTATGGTCATTTTTCCATCGGTGCCTGTTGATTTTGATGTAAGAGCCAAATAATAGGAATTATCGTCCGCTTTGATTATGCTGGCACCGACGTTACCGTTGGCTTTGTTGATCGCATCACGGATACCTTCTAGCGTTGTTTGGCTGTCGGTAAGCGTAATTTCCAGTGGTTTTTCTTGACCCGGCTGGCTTATGGTCACAGTCCGCGTGCCATTCGTGGTTGCTCCCAACTGAGTTTTATTGCTATCAAACTCACCTGAAAGTAAAGAATGTGCTGTCGCCAGGTTTTGCACCTCTACCTGGTAAGAACCTGCTACTGCTCCATTTACAGTGGTAGCGGTAAAGGCTGTGTTGGTGCTTGATACTGTGGTTTGGTTTATGGTTTTTGCTTTAGCCAGAGCATCATTTGCCGTATCTAGCTTCGTTACTGCAGCCTTCAGTGTATCAAATGCTTTGCTGCGGTTATCATATAACGTTTGCTGAGTCTTGATCGGATTTATCCGGGTCTGTTCAAGTTCGGTTAATTGCGTGAGGACAGTACTGAGCCCACTTGTTGAACCCGTAAAACTAATGCTTGCCATGATCAATCCTTAATGTTTTGACTAGTGTTAACGGTTTATCGGCGGAGTATGAAAAAAGTTTAGCATTGATTGTTTATGCCAGTTATTACGGATTTTCTTGCTGCTAATTTAGTATGGACACGCTCTGGCCGATCTTTTTCTGACAAAAATAGTCACACACATATATCCGACTTCGTCAGCCCTAATGACCCCCCGTACTCTCTAGCCTTGGTAAGTACCAAGATAGTTGTCACCCTGATTGATTCAGACTGCCTGCCTTTTCCGTTCCAGATTCAATGCCACCGGATCTTTGGGTTGCCAGTTTCGCGTTTTTTCTGAGCATCGATTCAGATGGCGCTCCTTGGCCCTCTGGCACATCTCATCCCGCAGTATCAATATAATGTTGTCCTCTCCACGGTGTCGGATAGCGCATGTCGCTGTGACGGCGCACTTTCCGGTTCCTTCCAGGCTATATAATAGTCTCTTCTGACGGTAAAATTGTGTCTGCATCATTATTTCATGGACTGAATAATATTGGATTGTTCATATGAAGCGGTGTCCTATTTTTTTCTTTTATTCCACGGGGCTTCGGCCGACTAGTGGTCTGTAATTTTGTCTACTCTTGTTACAGATTTGCCCTCACATTTAGCCTGATTACGCCTGTACGCCAGTAATCTGTACGCCAGTAATAAGGTTAGCCTCCGACATCTCTTCACTGTATGCAATGGTGATGGCGGATGTGTGTATTTTATCGCCAGTAGTATCTTTTATGGGGGGTACCTATTGATTTTATTTTCTAATTTTATTTTTTGTATTATGAGGGACGATGTTTTCTATTTATCTGAAGAATTTTTTAAAAATCATTAAAGCTTTTTTTGAGTGGGCCGATACAAGGGTTACGGTGATAAAAGCCGTGGGCGATAGCCCTAACCCGACCTGAACTTGGAAAAGGAATACAATTATGGCAGTCATCAATACTAACAGCCTTTCGCTGTTGGCTCAAAACAATCTGAACAAATCTCAGGCAGCTCTGGGGACGGCTATCGAACGTCTGTCTTCTGGCTCTCGTATCAACAGCGCAAAAGATGACGCTGCTGGTCAGGCGATTGCTAACCGTTTCACCGCTAACATCCGCGGCATGACTCAGGCTGCACGTAACGCTAACGACGGTATCTCTCTGGCTCAAACTGCTGAAGGCTCTCTGAACGAAATCAACAACAACTTGCAGCGTGTTCGTGAACTGGCTAACCAGGCGAAAAACGGCACTTACTCTGCTTCTGATATCGACTCCATGCAGTCTGAAATCAATGAACGTGTTGCTGAAATCAACCGTGTTGCTGACCAGAGCCAATTCAACGGCATCAAAATCCTGGCTAACAGTACTGCGGATACTACCATCAGCATCCAGGTCGGTGCGAACGATGGCGAAACCATCGGTATCACTCTGACTTCTAACGCTGGTTGGAACAAACATACCACAACCTTGACTGCAGGCGCTACTGGTGGTCAGGTTACTGCTGCTACAGACCGTAAGGTTAGTGTTGATGGCTTCGACGTTCTGGCAACCAACGTATTGGCGAGCGTTGATGCTGCACTGAAAGCGGTTGATACTCAACGTAGCTCCCTGGGTGCGATCCAGAACCGTTTTGAATCTACCGTTGCTAACCTGAACAACACCATCACCAACCTGACGTCTGCACGTAGCCGTATTCAGGATGCTGACGTGGCAACTGAAGTGTCCAACATGAGCAAGAACCAAATCCTGCAACAGGCTGGTACTTCAGTATTGGCACAGGCAAACCAGGTTCCGCAGACCGTTCTGTCTCTGCTGCGTTAATCGCATACGTTACGCTAAAAAGCATAACGACAGACTATATAAAACCAACCTTCGGGTTGGTTTTTTGTTTTCGCTACGGAAAGTCTGGGAGTAGGTGCTTGTGTTCAGACGGAAACAGTAGGAAATAAGCCCGCTTCTGTACGGTGTTCTTTAGATTAAGCCCAACCGTAAAGATTATCCTAAAGCAAATAGGTTTATTTCAGTAAGGGACATCCTCTTGGCCACGCTTGATACACGAACCGCCCCGCAATCACCTAAAGTACCCTCTTCGGTTGCCACTGATTCATTGAGCTCTCGGGTTCCACTGGTTTCGCCCGATGCCGTTCGCGCCGCTGCACACCTTTATGGCGTCCGCACAGCCAAATCGGAAACTGCACGGGTCATCGAACTGGGGTGTGGTTCTGGTGTGAATTTACTGCCTTTTGCCTTGTCATATCCGCACAGCAGTATTATCGGTGTGGACCTTGATGATGAATCCATCGCTTCTGGTGTGGAAACGTTAAAGCAACTCGGGGTTGAGAACATTCAGTTAGCCACAGCCAGCCTCGATGAAGTGCTGAACACCGAGCTCGGATTATTTGACTATGTGATCATCCACGGACATTTTGGCGCAGTCAATGAGAGTATCCGCGGAGAATTGCTTGAGTGGGCGCATCGACATCTCAATAAACAAGGTATCATTTGCATGGCTTGGAATGCTTATCCAGGCTGGAAAGCAGCAGAAACGTTGCGCGATGCCTTTCAACTGCACGGTAGTCTTGCAGAAACGCAAGAACAGCGGTTAGCCAGCGCGCGTGCCATGCTGACCTATTTATCCTTAGGTAGTGCCGAGAACAATCCGCTTAATGCCGCCTTGAAGCCATTGATTCAGCACGCTGATTCGCAATCCGATCTTACCTTAGCCTTATCCTATCTGGAAGGTATTAACGAGCCTTGTTATCTGGTCGATTTCAATGCGGTGGCAAATCGCTCTGGCTTAGCCTATGTCGGCGATCTGTTTCCGCATACTGAATTACCGAAGCATTACGGTGAACAGGTTGCCAAGCTAACCGCTACCATCAGCCCGGATGCCAATAACATTGTGAGTCAGCAGTATCTCGATTTTTCAGTGGGACGTAGCCAGCGTTTCAGCCTGTTGGTACCAGAAAATCGCGCTGACAGTATCTTGTCAGCGCCAGACTTACAGCGAGCGAAAGATTTTCATTGGGCAGGTAGCTTTCAACGGGATGTTACTGATGACGCATTGGTCACCAATTCTTTTCGCTCGGGAAAAAATGCGGTGATCGGTGTTAACCACGATCTGGCATTGCATGTTATGGACGTAATCTGTGACGCCTGGCCGCAAAGTGTCAATTTTGATCAACTGGTGTTCAATACCTTAGCGCCTGAACGAGAAAATGAGATTAAACAGCATCGTAAAGACGTATTGGACGTGCTTGAAATGCTGTACACGCGCGGTATTGATGAACTCCATGTCAGTCTGCAAGAAAGTGGTTACAACCTTAGCACATGCTCTTCGCTCCAGTTGCTTCCGGCCCTGAAATCGCTATGGCACGATAAGCTGGTGGCGGATAGCACCTTGGTCGGTTTTAACTTATGGCATGAAAACATCGCGCTGAAAATTAATGCGCAGGAGATAGGCTACCTGGCATTGTTGATGCGCAACGACGCTGAGTTGCCTTTAAATGAAGACTGTTATGCTTTTATGGAGCGATTGCGTAGTGCTGGGGTTTTATGGGGTAATCCCTCAGCCTGGTTGCATTATTTTCAGCAATTGCTATTGGTATTTTCTGCCAAAAGTGAGCGCTATTTGGGCTCGCTGATTATGTATGCCAGTGAAACCAGTGTGGGGGGTTATAAAAAAACGGCTGCCACTATATCAAAAAAACGCAGTACCAAAGCATCAATTGAAAAACCGCTTGATAAGACGGTTTACCGGGACATTTTGGCGTTAATTGATGCACATGACTTTGCTGAAGCCCGTCATAAGGTGGAGGCTTTGGTAAAAACGCACCCCTCCAGCATCCATGGTTGGCATTTGTTAGCGCAGACCAATCTAAAAACAGGGGCTTATGACGAAGCCTTGAAGGCACTGATGAAAACACTGGCCCTTCATGCGGTCAGTTGGTCAGTATATCTTGATGCGGCGCATGTTTATTGGCACACCCATAAATACTACTATGCTGGCCGACTGACGCGTAAAATTTTACGTTGTGACCCGCAGAATGTCTCCTCATGGAATTTATTAAGCGCACTCTACAAAGAAACCGGTGATGTTACTCAGGCCGAAATATGTATGCGTAAGGCGGAGTCGTTCGCGCCGAAAAATGCCAATGTGTTGAGTAATTTGGCCAGTTTACTCAGTAATCAAGGACGAATGCCTGAAGCCGTTGAATGTTTTCGCCGTATGCGCGCATTAGCGCCTGACAACTATACGCTGCACAGCAACTACCTGTTTAGTCTTTCACACGATGCAACACAAACGCCCGAGGTGCTGTTTGAGGAGCATTGTGAGTTTGGTGATCTGGTTATGAAGGATGTTCAGCGTTATCAGCGCCGTTTTACGCACCTTGGCTTGCGCGACCCCAATCGCAAACTGCGCATTGGTTTCGTTTCCGGTGATCTGGGGCAGCACCCGGTCACGAATTTCTTAAAACCCTTTTGGGATAATATTAATCGAGAGCATTTTTCGCTTTATGCTTTCGCTACGTCGAACCTAAACGATGATGCGACCAAGCAGCTTCAGCAATCGGCCGAAGGGTGGCATTCCGTCTATGATATGAGTGATATTGAGCTGGCTGAACTCATCAACCGCGAGCAGATCGACATCTTGTTTGACCTGTCTGGCCATACGGGGCATAACCGATTACCCATGTTCGGGTTCAAACCGGCACCCGTACAAATAAGTTGGATTGGTTACCCGGGCACGACAGGTCTTCGGACCATGGACTACTTTCTGATCTTGAACCTGAAACCCTTACCGGAGCGTTTCGATCGGCAGTTTGTGGAAAAAATTATTTATGCGCGCAGCGAGCAGCAGTTTACGCCGCATGAATATAGCCCTGAAGTCAATCCATTGCCCGCTATCAGCAAAGGCTATTTAACCTTTGGCAGTTTGAACCGCATGCAAAAGCTCAACGATAAAATGCTCAAGCTGTGGGCTGAAATATTAACGGCGTTGCCTGACAGTAAATTCATCATCGGGGCACTACAAGGGCAAAAGAATATTGAGATTGTGCGTAACAAACTTGAGTCCTATGGTGTTTTACCTAATCAGATGATTTTCAAAGAAAAAATGCCAATACACGACTATCTGGCATTGCACCATGAAATTGATGTGTTGCTCGACACCTTCCCGTATACCGGAGGCACGACCACCAACCATGCGTTGTGGATGGGGGTTCCGACGCTGACGCTGTCGGGCCAGACGCTGCCAACCCAGCAAGGTGTTGCCGCATTGAGTTGGTTAGGGTTGGAGGCGTTCATCGCTTATTCCGATACAGATTATGTGAGTAAAGCGATCTCTTGGAAGGATCGCTTGGAGGAATTGAATCACTATCGGCAGACGATGCGTCAGAAATTCCAATGTAACAAACGTGAAGGGGTAACGCCTGCCACCCATTTTGAGATGCTATTAAGATCGGTGTGGCGTGATTATTGTGATGGCAAGCCTGCTAAAAATCACGCAATCGGTTTTTGATTCAACGTGGAATTTTGATAGCCCAGGTTGCCGAGGCACCCTCTTAGTCAGTTTGGCTTTCCCGCTGTTTTTCAGCTGAAGTTATAGGGAAAGGCGAGCGCTTAAACGAGATTTGCACTATGAAAAATATTTTCGTCACAAGCCCATTGCTCCCACCTCTTGAGGAGTTTGTCCCCTATCTTGAACAGATATGGGATAACAAATGGTTGACTAACAATGGGCCTTTCCATCAACAACTTGAAAAGAAACTTGCAGAGCACTTAGGTGTTGAGCATCTTTGCCTGTTTTCTAATGGGACATTGGCACTGCTGACTGCTTTGCAGGCATTGCGTATCACTGGCGAGGTGATCACAACACCTTATTCGTTTGTTGCTACTTCCCATTCACTGTTGTGGAACGGTTTGAAACCCGTATTTGTTGATATCGATCCTATCACCTGTAATCTCGATCCCGAAAGGATAGAACGTGCGATTACCCCAGCAACCTCTGCCATACTCCCAGTTCATTGTTACGGTATTCCTGCCAATGTTGACCGGATTCAAGAGATTGCCGATACGTATGGGTTAAAAGTTATTTACGATGCCGCCCATGCTTTTGACGTGAAGCAAAAGGGTACCAGTATCCTCAACCATGGCGATCTCTCTATCCTGAGTTTCCATGCAACCAAGGTTTTCAATACCATTGAAGGTGGTGCGATCATTTGTCCTGATGCAAAAACAAAAAAACGTATCGATTATCTAAAGAATTTTGGTTTTGCTGATGAAGTGACTGTCATGGCTCCGGGCATCAACGGCAAGATGAATGAGGTACAAGCGGCATTTGGCATGTTGCAGCTTCAACACATTGATCACGCGTTGGAGCAACGGCGGAGAATCTACCAACGTTATTCTGATGCTTTGCAAAACCTTCCTGGGATAGGGCTAATAAATGTGCCGCAGGGCATTGATTGGAACTACGCGTATTACCCCATCTTTATCGGTAAAGATTTTCCCTGTACACGCGATGAACTTTATTCATTATTGAAAGAAGTGAACATTTTTTCGCGGCGCTATTTTTATCCTTTAATCAGTTCTTTCCCAATGTATCGTGGTCTCGATAGTGCCAGTCAAGATAATTTGCCGGTTGCTCAGTCTGTTGCTGATGTTGTGCTATGTTTGCCTATTTACGCCGATCTGTTGCCCGAAGATCAAGAGCGCGTAATCATGGCGATTTTGGCGCAGAGCAATGCGTCTATGGTCAGCACGGCTGAACACCAGGAAGGAACGTCAATATGAAATTGGGGATTTATGGCGCTGGGGGGTTGGGGCGTGAAGTGTTGCGCCTGGCGCAGATCATTAATGCTACTCAGAACCGTTGGGATGAGTTCATTTTTATTGATGATTTTAATCCCGGAGGCGTGCTTAAAGGCATCCAAGTGACTGACTTTGCGTCTGTCAGCAATCTCACCGGTTTGGAAATAGTGATTGCGATTGGTGAGCCAGCTGCACGGCATACAATTGCAGAGAAAATAGAAGAAAATCAATTAACATTAGCCACGCTGGTTCACCCGTCTGTGGATATCCCTGCTTGCACCACACTGGGTAACGGTGTGGTGGTATGCCAGGGGGCATCGATTTCATGTGATATCACGGTTAAGGATAACGCCTACCTTCAACCTAATATATGTATAGGGCATGATTGCGTCATTGAGAATCACTCGGTGATCTCGCCGGGCGTTTCCTTAGCAGGTAATTGCCATATGGGTTCCCGGGTTTTTATTGGTATGAATGTCGCGGTTAAAGAGAAAACTACGATCGGTGACGATGTTATCGTCAGCATGGGCGCGGTTGTGTTTAATGATATTGAGCCTGGTGTCATTGTGTTGGGTAACCCTGCCAGAGTGATGAGAAAGAATGAATCCGGGCGTGTCTTTAAGTAAATTTTAAACAGGTAAACAAAAATGAGTTCTCTCGAAAAATATAACAAAATTTTCACTGACACTTTTGCCATCTCTCCGGATGTTTTGCCCGGATTCGCTTATCAGGACACGGCATCCTGGGATTCTGTTGGACATATGACAATGATCGTCGCGATGGAAGAAGCCTTCGATATCATGATTGATACTGATGACATCATTGATTTCTCTTCCTATGAGAAGGGGATAGAAATTCTGAAGAAATACGATATTGAATTTTAAGGCATGGCCATGCTTCCTGCTGAAGATTTTCTCGCTGTTACGGAATACGCTGTGATGCAGAAAATGATCAAACGCAGTATGACCTATAAATGCGCTATCGGTATGGCTGCAAATAATGCGGCTTTCACTTTCGATGACTTGTTTTAAAGGCCGGAGTGCAAACTATGGTATTGCAAGGGAAAAATGTATTAATCACCGGAACCCGTCGCGGCGTTGGGCGTGCAATGTTGGATGTTTTTGCTGCCAATGGCGCTAACATCTATGCCCATGCTCGCCAAGAGGATCCGGAATGGTTAGCTGAATTACAGCGCGTTGCGGACCAGTATCAGGTTGATGTTTGGCCAATCTGCTTTGACATGACTGATTCTTCAGCCATGAAACTCGCGGTTAAACGCGTGATGAGTGATAAGAGGCCGATTGATGCTGTGATTAACAATGCCGGCATTATTGTTAATGCCTTGTTTCAGATGACCAGTGAGGAAGTGCTGCGTAAGCAGTTCGAGGTGAATTTTTTCTCGGTTTATTTCTTCACTCAATATATTACCAAGTTGATGTCGCGACAGAAGAAGGGAAGTATCATTAATATAGCGTCGGTCGTCGCCTGTGATGGTAATCCTGGGAAATCGGCTTATGGCGCATCCAAAGCGGCTGTTATTGCGATGACAAAATCGATTGCGGCAGAATTGGGCGAAATAGGAATAAGGGCAAACTGTATTGCCCCTGGCATTATTGACACGGAAATGCTTGACACCTTGCCCCCACATATTCTGGAGTCTACCCGCAATGCGACACATCTGAGGCGCGCCGGTGAGCCCAATGAAGTGGCAGAACTTGCCGTTTTTCTTGCCTCTGACGCTGCGAGCTATATTACCGGGCAGGTTATTCGAATTGATGGCGGAGTAAGTTGAAACATGAATCGTCAGTTAATCGATTATTGTGGTGGCCATCTTCATGTTTCTTAATCTGTCACAGCATGACACGTTGGCGATAGCCGCCGTTAATGAAGACGGGCGCGAACTACGTTATGGTCAATTATTGGACCTTGCGCAGAAGCTGGCCAACTCTCTTCCCGCGAGGTCGCTGGTGTTTTCTTTTTGCGAAAATACCTTCGGGTCGCTGATTGGCTATGTGAGTTTTTTGACCCATGACATCGTCCCCTTGATGCTGGATAAAGATCTCGATCCTGCGCTGTGTGACCAACTTATCGCAACCTATCGTCCGGGTTATCTGTGGCGGCCATTCGGCGAGCATGGACCCTGTGATGATGCGCTTTTTACCGTTGAAAACTATGAACTTGTGTCCACGGGGCTCGATGGTTACCCAATGCATGAGAGCCTGGCACTGCTGATGTCTACGTCGGGCTCAACGGGCAGTCCGCGTCTGGTGCGGCAAAGCCGCCTCAATTTGCTGAGTAATGCGACCAGTATTGCTGACTATCTGGCGATCGACAGCGGTGAACGCCCGGTGTTGAATTTGCCCATGAATTACGTATACGGGCTGTCGATCATCAACAGCCATTTACTGCGCGGCGCAACGATATTGCTGACAACCCGTGGCATCATGCAAAGAGAGTTTTGGGCTTTCATCAAGGACTATGAAGCCAGTTCGATCGCCGGAGTGCCTTATACCTATGAAATGCTAAAAAAACTGCGCTTCATGACGATGAAACTTCCGTCACTTAAAACCCTGACTCAGGCGGGTGGTAAGCTTCACCCCGATTTACATCTCGAATTTGCCCGCTATGCGCAGGAGAGCGGCAGAGCGTTTATTGTGATGTACGGGGCGGCAGAGGCAACGTCACGCATGGGCTATTTACCCGCCGATAAGGCGCTGGAAAAGTGCGGCAGTATGGGCAAACCGATTCCGGGTGGGCGCTTTAATATCATTGATGAAGAAGGCAATACGATCGAGGGCAGCGATCGTGTGGGTGAATTGGTCTACTTTGGCGACAATGTAACGCTAGGCTATGCGCAATGCGGTGACGATTTGCAAAAAGGCGATGAAAGGAATGGCCGTCTGGTCACTGGTGATATGGTCCGCCGTGATGACGACGGTTATTACTATGTTGTTGGCCGTAAAAAACGCTTTTTGAAAATGTTTGGTAACCGTATTGGACTCGATGAAGTAGAAGGCATCGTCCGAGGGGCCTTCCCTGAACTTGAGTGTGCGTGCGGGGGGACGGATGATCGACTGTATCTGTTTATCACGGATGATAAATTGAGTGAGGCAGTTAAACAGTTGGTTGTGCAAAAGACGCAGTTAAATCATGTCGCGATACGCGTGAAAGTGCTGACTGTCTTGCCAAAAAATAATGCCGGAAAGATCCTCTATAGCCAATTGGATGCACATTATGACGCCATTTGATGAGATCCTAACGCATCTGCCATATTCATTGGTGCTCGATGAAAAGCGGGCGCTGATGATGGAGCGTTTACGCGGGCTGACGTTACACCATTATGAGCACTGTGCTGCCTACCGTCGCATCCTCGACGCGCAGGGAACCGATGTTGACTCCTTGAATGCGATTGAGGATATTCCGCTACTGCCCGTTTCATTGTTTAAAAATATCGATTTACTGAGCGTTGAATCGGAGCAAGTGGTGAAAACCATGACATCTTCTGGTACGACGGGTCAGCGTGTATCGAAGATCTTTTTGGACAGAAACACTGCCGCTAATCAGCAGAAAACATTAGTAAAAATAGTTTCTGATTATTTAGGCGCAACTCGTTTGCCGCTGCTGATCATTGATTCACCCTCCGTAATGAAGGATCGCCGATTATTTTCTGCTCGCGGTGCTGGCATTTTGGGCTTTTCGATCTTTGGGACGGATAGAACTTATGCTCTTGACGACACAATGGCTTTAGATCTGCCGACAATACGTGCCTTTATTGAAAAACATGGCGATAAACCCATATTGCTGTTCGGCTTCACTTTTATGGTCTGGCAGCATTTTTACAAACAACTTTTGGCATTGGGCGAAAAACTCGATCTTTCCAAAGGCATTTTGATTCATGGGGGGGGCTGGAAAAAGCTGCAATCTGAAGCCGCGTCGCCTGCCGATTTTTCTGCTGCGCTGCATGATGTATGTGGTATTCCACGCGTTCACGACTACTACGGTATGGTGGAACAAACGGGATGTATTTACATGCAGTGTGAAGCAGGGCATCTGCATGCCAGTATTTTCTCCGATATTATCATCCGCGATCATCATGATTTTTCTGTATGCCAGCACGGGCAACCCGGTATCATCCAGGTGCTGTCTCTCATTCCAGAATCTTATCCAGGACATTCACTCTTGACAGAAGATCAAGGGGTGATTTTAGGTGAGGATGACTGCACTTGTGGCAGGAAAGGTAAGTATTTCAAGATCCTTGGACGCGTAAAAAATGCCGAATTGCGAGGGTGCAGTGATACCTATGCCGCACAATTTTGACCACATATCCTTCCTGGTTGGTGACAGTGATGTGCTCGAACGGATGGCTGTGCAGCGCGCATTGCCTCCGTTTGATGCACAGATCATCAATTTTCTTGATGCACTGACCAAACGTTTGCTGCGCCATCCACTGGCGAAAACCTTCCCTGACGTTATAAGTTTGGCATTTTGGTGCCGAAAAAGTTCTGTATTGCAGATGCGCCAGACTTATCCGGACCTGTCATCACGTCGAGGACGCGGCATTGCATTTCACATTGCACCGTCTAACGTTGCCGTTAACTTTGCCTATTCACTGGCCGTGGGGCTTCTGAGCGGCAATGCCAATATCGTCAGGGTGCCTTCGCGCGATTTCATGCAGGTCGCCATAATATGCGAGGCGCTCAGCGATACATTGCGTGAATGGCCGGCTATCGCGCCATACCTGTGTCTGATTCGTTACGATCGCAACAAATCGATCAATGACACCCTGTCAGCCTACTGCCAGAGCCGACTCATTTGGGGGGGAGATGACACCATCGGCGCACTGCGTCAATCGCCCCTTGGCGCGCGGGGGATAGATATCACGTTTGCCAATCGATATTCGTTTGCCCTGATTGATGCGGCAAATTACCTGACAATGTCGGATAAACGTGCGATAGCCGAGCGTTTTTATAATGATACCTTCCTGACCGATCAGAACGCGTGTACCTCGCCTCGACTGGTGGTGTGGCTTGGTGAGGATTCAGCAACCACGCCCGCACGTGCTGCCTTCTGGCGCGAATTTGAGCAATTATCGCAGGAAAAGTATCAGTTGCAGGAAGCGGTTGCCATCAAAAAACTGGGGCAGTTCTGTGTACTAAGTGCCACCAAAGAGGGGGTAAAGAAGGCCTCTGACAGTAATAATCTGGTCTACCGGGTACAAATTGCTGCTCTTGATGACACCACCATGCGTTTTACCGAGGTCGGTGGATACTTCCTTGAGTATCTGGCACACGATATTGCTGAAATTCTCCCCGTATGTGATGAGCGTTGCCAAACACTCTCCGTACTTGGCGTAGAGAAAGAAAATATCGACGCGTTTTTACGCGGTTATCGTCCTGCTGGCATTGATAGAGTGGTCGCTGTGGGCAAAACCATGGATTTCGGTCTGCATTGGGACGGTTATGACCTGATCTACATCCTTTCGCGTACCGTGTCGGTATCACTTTGAATGACTGATTTTATATTTTGAGATTTCTATGCAAATTACAACAGATGACGATTGTACCGGGTTCGATGAAACCCACCCTTGGGCAAAACAGTTTAAGGTTGTCAGCTACGAGGATGGATTCTTTAGCTTGATACCTCATGATTTCTTTCAAAATTGGCTGGGAGAGGAATCAGAGTCAGGCATGTTTTACATTGGCAAAGCATCTGGGTTTGGTGTGGGCTCCATCGTGAAATATGATTCTGGCGTTCAAAATTTGCGCGTTGGCCGTTTTGTGTCTGGCGGATTGCGGGTAAAACTTCTCCTGAACGGCCAGCATGAAATGAGAACGATCTCCACAGCCATGTTTTCAATGTATGGTGGTGGTTTAGACAGTTTTATACCTCAATATGCTGATTCGATCATAAAGAATGACGTTTGGATCGGTGACGAAGTTATGATGCTGGGCGGCGGAATCATCGAAAATGGCTGTGTGATTGGAGCAAGATCGCTACTGCCCCCTAATTTCAGATCTGAGCCCTATGGCATTTATGCGGGTAGCCCGGCGAAACTGATTCGTTTTCGGTTTTCTGAAAAAATACGTGAAGCATTGCTCGATCTGGCCTGGTGGGATACTCCGGACCTGTTTGCCTGGTTACAGGAAACAAAAGATTGTTATCTTACCGACCTCACTATTGATGAAGGAAAAAGTTTGGCTATGCTCGCCAAGCTAAAAGAAAAGCGAAATAGATGGATTCGTGAGAGAGAGAAAAAACCAATATAATCTCAGTTTCTGCCGTAAGGGAGAGCTCCCACTATCTGGGTAACTAGTTACTCTCATTAAAAGTGCTCATGAGAATATGGGAGTAGCTAATTCCCCCTAGCCGTAAGCAGCCGTATTGGGAAAATTATTGCTGCCTTACAACATGACTGCTACCATCGTTGCTGTAATTATCTTAATCACTGAGCGAGATCTTTTTACCGCGTAATATCAAAAATATTCAATGGTCGCGGATATATAATGATTTTTCATCACTCATATTATATTTATCGGTACTAAATGGGACGAATTACCGTTAGTCTTCTAAGGAGAGGAAGAGCCGTTTATCTATTCGGGAAACATGCTGGAATTCCCCCGTGCCAGAAGTAGATATACATCACAAATCTGGTGTCTCATTACGTCACATGTGAGTGCCCTTGTGCTTCTTACCGTAGACTCTTTACTTAATCCTGTCATACATAGCAGGAATAACCCTTCTTTTTTGACGCTATTCAGACGATTGGCTACCCTACCTAAAAGCATAATAGTGTCGATAACATTATCATCGTAGGTATTTGTCACTGTGAGCGATTTGTATACCGCCGAAGGCACAATGGATAAAAATTCCCTTTGGAAGCGCTATGTTCCACTAGTGCGCCATGAAGCCTTGCGTTTACAGGTTCGTCTCCCCGCAAGTGTTGAGCTTGACGATCTGCTACAGGCTGGTGGTATCGGTTTGCTCAGCGCAGTCGAGCGCTATGATTCGTTGCAAGGTACGGCCTTTACGACCTATGCCGTTCAACGGATTCGCGGTTCGATGTTGGATGAATTACGCAGTCGTGATTGGGCTCCACGCAGTGTACGGCGTAATGCGCGGGAAGTGGCACAAGCAATGCAGCAGGCTGAACAACTGCTTGGTCGTACTCCAACGGAGCAAGAGGTTGCGCATGCCCTGAATATTACGCTTGAGGATTATCGTCAGATATTGCTGGATACGAACAACAGCCAGCTTTTTTCTTACGATGAATGGCGTGAAGAACATGGTGACAGCGCAGAGGCTCTACTGGAAGGCAATGAAGATGCGAACCCGTTACATCAACTGATGGAAGGCAATTTGCGCCATCGTGTAATGGATGCAATTGAAAGCCTGCCAGAGCGTGAGAAATTGGTATTGACGCTTTACTATCAGGAAGAGTTGAACCTGAAAGAGATCGGTGCCGTTCTCGAAGTCGGGGAGTCGAGAGTCAGTCAGTTGCATAGCCAGGCGATAAAGCGCCTGCGCGTGAAATTAATGAACGATGTTTAATTGCGCTGCGTAGGAATACTGTTATCAAATATATCTTCAGTCTCTGAAGCGCAGGATCATGGCAACATTTGAATATTGATGAGTGTTTTTCATCTGTATTTAAATGATTAATGCTACCTGTTTTTAGCACTCCGCCATTCCTGGTGTAATGAAGGTGCTATTGCTTTACCTTGAAGTTATATATCGTCATGGAATGGATTCATGCACCCATCAATTCGGAAGAAACAGCTGCTAAGCCGTTATCTGAAAGACTTCAAACACAGACAGACCAACTGTTCCCAGTGTGATAAAGAACTCGACCGCGTTTCACTGGTATTTCGCAATCAGCTTATCAATAAAAAATCGATTGGCAGCATCGACAGGCTTATCGACGACGAAATATGGTCCGGTCTGCAACAGGAATTAATCCCACTTTGCCGCTTTTGTAGCGAAATATTATGCAATACGACTGCTAGCTATTTCGATATTAAAGCTTTCACACAGTATCTGATCGAACAGACTGAAGTTCGCCATAGCACGATGCGCGAGTATGTCATTCGCCTACGGCGGTTGGACGAACTGCTGGCGGCCAATAACTATCCCACAGAAACCTTTTCCCGGCACCGCGATGGGGTACAGCAGCGCGTGTGTGATTACCTTCCCGATATTGAGCAAAATATTTACCGCAGTGCCTTACGAAAATACGATCAATATCTGGACTGGCAGCGGCATTTCTGACGTACATAATACGTCGTTCTCAGGCTGACATTGCCAAACCATGGGATACTGACTATACGTAAATGTTATGACAGTGTAAAAAGTGCTTGCATTGCAGGGGCAAATTATTGCACTGTCATACTACTGAAATCATTCGGCACTAATTTTTAGGTAATGGTTAGCAGTAGTTCTACGATGCGATCAATCATTATTCAGTGGAATAGTCGTTGTCACAGTGAGGAACGCGAATGGTAATGTCCTTTTCTGGACTTTGTAGTCGATGTCAAGATTCTACGCTGCTGACTCGCCGATGCGAGGGATGTTCCTCCCACTTATTTTCAACGCTGCCCCATTCTCTTGTTACCCAAACTCTCCGTGTATTTTCTCTTTCTATCCATGAACGCGTTGTCCGTTTTTCACTCGGTTCGTGGATGAATCATGTGTATTTTCTGTCCGCTATTGGCTTAATAAGGAAGCCTAACCTCGTTAGTGAGTTAAACGTCACGCGCTGTAGATCAGTGCGGTAAGTGAAACAAACTGTAAGGTGCCACTATGGGAAGACAAAAAGCAGTGATCAAAGCTCGTCGTGAAGCAAAACGCGTTATTCGTCGTGAGTCGCGTAGCCATCGTCAGCGTGAGGAAGAATCGGTCACTTCTCTGGTACAGATGGGCGGGATTGAAGCAATCGGAATGGCGCGTGAGAATCGCGATAATTCCGTTATTCAAGCCCGTACGGCTGCCCAGGAACATTACTTGTCTGCGATAGAAAACAAACAGTTGATTTTTGCCACAGGTGAAGCTGGCTGCGGTAAAACGTATCTGAGCGCTGCGAAAGCGGCGGAGGCACTAATCCATAAAGAGGTTGAGCGTATTATTGTTACGCGGCCGGTATTACAGGCCGACGAGGATCTTGGCTTTTTACCTGGAGATATTGCGGAGAAGTTTGCGCCTTATTTCCGCCCGGTTTACGACATACTTTTGCGTCGGCTGGGGGCCTCTTTCATGCAGTATTGTTTGCGGCCGGAAATCGCCAAAGTTGAAATTGCGCCTTTTGCGTATATGCGTGGGCGGACATTTGAAAATGCGGTTGTGATTCTGGATGAAGCGCAAAACGTGACGGTGAACCAAATGAAAATGTTCCTGACGCGTTTGGGCGAGAATGTCACGGTTATCGTCAATGGTGATGTGACGCAGTGCGACTTGCCTGCTGGGGTGAAATCCGGCCTGCGCGATGCACTGGAGCGCTTTGTTGAGGATGATATGATTGGCGTGGTCTCTTTCGGTAAAGAGGACTGCGTGCGATCGGCGCTGTGTCAGCGTACGCTCCATGCCTATGGCTGACGCCTGTATGGTTCGGGAATGAAGACGCCTGTGCTATCACGATAAAAAACGTCCTTGAGTTATATCAGGGGCGTTTTTTTATCAGGTGTGTACATATCGGTAATCCCATCGACTAATCTACTCAGGATAAAGCCCTTTTTTTACGGTAGTATTGCGCGAGTTCCTCTTCATTGAGTGTCTTATTGTGTTTAGCGGTATCTTTTTTATGAGTGTAAACCTACATTTTTATTCTTATTAATAGTTAAAATCTTCTTGAATTTTCCTCTGAATTCCCGGTATGCCTGAATTATTGTGATGTCGTCCTCTTCTTTTTTTAGTCTTTTTCCGTCTAATACTTATGCGATAAATCACAGAAAGAGTGTGAAGAAAATCCATATCAGAGGGAATCACGAATGAAGCGGGTATTTCTCTAACTCAGTACTGATGCGGGGTTGTGGGAGTTATCCACCATTTCTGTGGATAACTATGTGTATTATGGATAGACAACGCGCCCTAACCGAGAGCTGGCGCGGGTTTTCACTAGGTTGGCGCTATTCTCCACGGTTTTGCTAATTTATTTGTTATCATATGCTTAAGTAAAATCAAGCGTCTTAAACATCAACGATGCATAGTTGCATAAATTAACGTCACCGCGTATCCCTGCATGTTACATTTTTACCAAATCTGGGGATAAATCATGATGATTTTATCTGGTAGATTGAACATAGATGTGCTAGCAAATTCATTTGTCGATTAATCATCCAATCCAGCGATAATTTTCTTGATGCTGTTTTTATATCCAGTATCATTGCGGTGGCGAATTTCGCCATTGGCATTCAGAATAAAATTCCCAGCGTCCACCCGCGGCCATCGTCCTGATCGATGCGTAATAACGACTAATACGTAATTAACGAATAAGTAGCGTGCTTAACGATGAGTAAAGTATTTACACTGAATTCCGACTTTAAACCGGCAGGCGATCAGCCTGAGGCCATTCGTCGTTTAAAAGAGGGCCTGGAAGATGGGCTGGCGCACCAAACGCTGCTTGGGGTAACTGGCTCAGGTAAGACGTTCACGATTGCCAACGTGATTGCCGACCTCAATCGGCCGACGATGATGCTAGCGCCAAATAAAACGCTGGCGGCTCAGCTGTATGGCGAAATGAAAGAATTCTTCCCCGATAATGCCGTGGAGTATTTCGTCTCGTACTACGACTATTATCAGCCGGAAGCTTATGTCCCAAGTTCCGACACTTTCATCGAAAAGGATGCATCGGTTAACGAACATATCGAGCAGATGCGTCTTTCCGCGACAAAAGCGCTGCTGGAGCGGCGTGATGTGATCGTCGTGGCTTCCGTATCCGCTATCTATGGTCTGGGCGATCCCGATCTCTATCTGAAAATGATGCTGCACCTGACGCAGGGGATGCTGATTGACCAGCGTGCTATTTTGCGGCGTCTGGCTGAACTGCAATATTCCCGCAACGACCAAGCGTTCCAACGCGGTACGTTCCGCGTGCGCGGTGAGGTGATCGATATCTTCCCAGCGGAATCTGACGAAATCGCCCTGCGTGTTGAACTGTTCGATGAAGAAGTGGAACGGCTGTCGCTGTTTGATCCGCTGACGGGTCATGTGCTCCAGACGGTACCGCGCTATACCATCTACCCGAAAACGCACTATGTCACGCCGCGTGAGCGTATTTTACAGGCGATGGAAGAGATCAAGGTGGAACTGGCCGATCGCAGAAAGGTACTGCTGGCGAATGATAAGTTGGTGGAAGAGCAGCGGCTGAGTCAGCGCACGCAGTTTGACCTGGAGATGATGAACGAACTGGGCTATTGCTCCGGTATCGAAAACTACTCGCGATTCCTTTCTGGCCGTGGCCCCGGCGAACCGCCGCCGACGTTGTTTGATTATTTGCCGGCGGACGGGCTGCTGGTCATTGATGAATCCCACGTTACCGTGCCGCAGATCGGCGGTATGTATCGCGGCGACCGCGCGCGTAAAGAGACGCTGGTCGAATACGGTTTCCGGCTGCCTTCGGCGCTGGATAACCGTCCGATGAAATTTGAAGAGTTTGAGGCGCTGGCTCCGCAGACGATCTACGTGTCTGCGACGCCGGGTAACTATGAGCTGGAAAAATCGGGCGGCGACGTGATCGATCAGGTGGTGCGTCCCACTGGGTTGCTCGATCCGCTTATTGAAGTTCGGCCCGTTGCGACACAGGTGGACGATCTGCTTTCCGAGATTCGCCAACGTGTGGCGATTAACGAACGTGTGCTGGTCACGACGCTGACCAAGCGAATGGCGGAAGACCTGACGGAATATCTGGAAGAACACGGCGAGCGGGTGCGTTATCTGCACTCGGATATTGATACCGTCGAACGTGTGGAAATCATCCGTGATTTACGCCTTGGCGAGTTCGACGTGCTGGTGGGGATCAACCTGTTGCGTGAAGGGCTGGATATGCCTGAAGTGTCGCTGGTGGCGATTCTGGATGCCGATAAAGAGGGTTTCCTGCGTTCCGAACGTTCCCTGATCCAGACGATTGGTCGTGCGGCACGTAACCTGCGCGGGAAGGCGATTCTGTACGGCGACAAGATTACGCCATCCATGGCGAAGGCGATTGGCGAAACAGAGCGCCGTCGTGAGAAGCAGGAGGCGTACAACACCGAGCACGGGATTGTGCCGCAGGGGCTTAATAAGAAAATTTCCGATATTCTGCAACTGGGGCAGCCGACGAACAGAGGCAAAGGTCGAGGCAGCCGTAAAGCGGCAGAACCGGCCGCACGTTATGAGCTGATGACGCCGAAGGCGCTGGAGCTGAAAATCCGCGAGCTGGAAAGCAAGATGCTGACACATGCGCAGAATCTTGAATTTGAAGAGGCTGCGGCTTTGCGCGACGAGGTGCAGGCACTGCGCGCACAATTTATCGCTGCATCCTAACGATGCAAGCACTCACGGAGGATCAATGATGGACCCTATTATACCGGGTGTTGAAGTGCTGTTTGTGGCGGGTTTCGGGCCGATCGTGAAATCGCTGTCTGCCAGCCATGCGCTCTATGTCGATACGCTGAAATTACCGCTGAAGCCCGTTGCGGAAGGGAGCGACTATCTGGTGAGCGATGAAATGGGTGGTGTAAAACATTTCGCCCTGTGGCCACTGTCACAGGCCAGCGAATCCTGTTTCGGACACGAGAACTGGCCTGCGGATCTGCCTGAACCGCAAAGCTGGCTGGAATTTGAAGTGGCGGACATGACGGAAGCGACCGGTACGCTAAAAGCGCAAGGCTATGCGCTACTGGTCGAGAATCGCCTTGAACCCTGGGGACAGCAGGTCACGCGTTTCCTGAGTCCCGAAGGGATGTTGATTGGCGTGACTTATACGCCGTGGCTACGGGATTAAGAGCCCAGTAACTGTAGCGCACGGTCGATAGCCTGGCGCAGTCGCTCACGATCATGATGGTGAGGCACATCTGCTGCGGCCAGTTCTTGCTGCACGATCAGGCGGTCGCCGATCTGACTGACATCGACTTTCGGACCGACGATCGCCACGTCCACCACCGATTTACCCACTTTGCGTTCAATCCAGGACAGTTTCTCCGCCAATGTCAGACGGGCGGCGGGATTACTCTGCTCGCTGCCCAGATTGCCGATGTAGACCATGGGGGCGGGCGTGCGGCGGAGCGCCTGTGTCAGATCGTCCAGCAGCAGTAGCGGCATCAGGCTAGTCAGAAAACTGCCGGGGCCAATCAAAATCAGGTCGGCTTTGGCGATGGCATCAATCGCCTCGCGCGTGGCCTGTACCGTCGGGTACAGCATCAAATCTTGCGGTAAAGCCGCCAGTTGATCGATCTCGACTTCGCCATAAACAGGGTTGCCCTGTTCATCAATCGCCATTAAATCGACCGGATGCTCGGACATCGGAATTAAAAAGGCATCCACTTTGAGCAGGTTGCGAATCAGATTGATGGCTTCCAGCGGGCGCACGCTCAGGTGATCGAGCGCTTTTAGCATCAGATTACCCAGATTGTGTCCGGCAAGTTCACCGTTACCGTTAAACCGATACTCAAACATCGCAGATGCCACACTGGGCGTAGTAATCAGTTGATTCAGGCAGTTGCGGGTATCGCCCCAGGCAATGCCGCCTTCGGAACGCCGGATGCGGCCAGTAGAGCCACCGTTATCCGTCGTTGTGACAATGCCGGTTAGCCGTGAACCCAGGGAAGAGAGTGAAGACATCACACGACCTAAGCCGTGTCCGCCTCCTAGTGCGACAACCCTGTCGAGGTCGGCCAACGTGCGATTGCGCATAGAAAACCTTAAGAATGAGCCAGAGGGATATGAAGTGTGTGTGACAATTGTCGCTAAGGTAGCTGATTTCAGCTTAAAACGCGAAAAATCCTCACACGGGTATGACCTGAGACAATTTCTGTGGCGCATTTTCCCGTATGCTGTGCATCATAAGGTATTGAAAATTCGTTATATATTTATTTATATACCGGTTTTGAGAGTGGTTGACTGCGCTTTTTCGCAGTAAACTGTTCAATGAAATCACGATTCTTTATTGGTTGATTCATTGCTGTTTAACGGATAACCGATAGGAATCAAACTCCTAGCCTTGGTGCCTACGTGATGCGCGTCGTGCGCGTGATACGGTGCCCTGGCCGTGGCCTTCGCGGTCACCAGGGTGCGAGGTAGAAATGCCTGCATCTCCCGTATTTGGAAAGGTGTTTATGGTGAGTCAACTGACTGATGCGTTTGCGCGCAAGTTCTACTATTTGCGTCTGTCTATCACAGACGTCTGCAATTTTCGTTGTACCTACTGTCTGCCGGATGGCTATCAGGCCAATGGCACCAATCCGCATCGCTTTTTATCACTTGATGAAATCCGTCGCGTCAGCCGCGCTTTCGCCGAATTGGGGACGGAAAAAGTTCGCCTTACTGGCGGCGAACCGTCTCTGCGCCGTGACTTTGTCGATATTATCGCCGCAATCCGCGAAAACCCCGCGATTCGTACGCTGGCCGTTACCACCAACGGCTACCGTCTTGCGCGGGATGTTGCGCAGTGGCGTGATGCGGGACTCACCGCGCTGAACGTTAGCGTGGACAGCCTGGATGCACGCCAGTTTCATGCGATTACCGGGCAGGATAAATTCCGGCAGGTGATGGACGGCATTGATGCCGCATTTGACTGCGGCTTTGCCAAGGTTAAAGTCAACACGGTGCTGATGCGCGATGTCAACGCGGGCAGCCTGAAAACTTTTCTCGACTGGATTAAACACCGCCCGATTCAACTACGTTTTATTGAACTGATGGAAACGGGAGAAGGGGGGGAGCTGTTTCGCCGTCACCACGTTTCCGGCGAGGTGATTCGCCAGCAGCTATTGCAGCAAGGCTGGCAGCAACAACAACGAGCCCGCAGCGACGGTCCGGCACAGGTGTTCTGCCATCCAGACTATCAGGGGGAAATCGGGCTGATTATGCCGTATGAGAAAGATTTCTGCCTGAGTTGTAACCGTCTTCGTGTGTCTGCTATCGGTAATCTGCATCTGTGTCTCTTTGGCGAACAGGGTATTCCACTGCGTGATTTACTGGCCGACGATCGCCATCTCGATGATTTGAAAATGCGTATCTCGGGCGGGCTGTCGGCGAAGAAGCAGACCCACTTCCTGCATGAAGGGAATAGCGGTATCACGCAAAACCTGTCATTTATCGGCGGTTAATCCGCGACATCACTGATTCTTAAAGGAGCCTGGCATGAGCAAAGTCAGCAGCGAATTCGTTTCTCTCAACCTTGCGGTACTGACCGTTTCCGAGCGCCGTACGGCGGAAGATGACACCTCCGGCGACTATCTGCGCGAAGCGGCGCAGTCAGCAGGGCATCGTATTGTCGAGAGTGCCATTGTGAAAGAGAACCTGTATCAGATTCGGGCACAGATCTCGACGTGGATTGCCAGTGACACCGTGCAGGGCATTCTGATTAACGGTGGAACGGGCTTTACCGCAGGGGATGTGGTGCCGGAAGCCATTGGTGTTTTGTTCGATCGGGAAATCGAAGGCTTCGGCGAATTGTTTCGTATGGTGTCGTATGAAGATATCGGTACGGCGACGCTGCAATCCCGTGCGCTTGCCGGTCTGGCGAATCAGACGGTGATTTTCGCTATGCCAGGTTCGACTCGCGCCTGTCGCACAGCATGGGAACGCATCATTCAGGAACAGTTGGATGCGCGCCAGAAACCGTGCAATTTCACCCCACATTTGAAAAAAACCTCTTAACGGTAAGCCTTATTCACTATGTCATCACTTAAGCCACAATTGACCCACATTAACGCCGTTGGCGAAGCCTCGATGGTGGATGTTTCCGCCAAAGCGGAAACCGTGCGCGAAGCCCGCGCGGAAGCCTTTGTTGAAATGGCACCGCAGACGCTGGCGATGATTATTGCCGGTAGCCATCACAAGGGGGATGTGTTCGCCACCGCGCGCATTGCCGGCATTCAGGCGGCGAAACGTACCTGGGAACTGATCCCTCTTTGCCACCCGCTGCTGCTGAGCAAGGTTGCTGTCGAGCTGGAAGCACAGCCGGAACACAATCGGGTTCGCATTGAATCTGTGTGTCGCCTGACGGGGAAAACGGGCGTAGAGATGGAAGCGCTGACGGCCGCTTCTGTCGCTGCGCTGACCATCTATGACATGTGCAAGGCTGTGCAGAAAGATATGGTGATTGGTCCGGTGCGCCTGCTTGCGAAAAGCGGCGGAAAATCCGGCGATTTTACGGCGGAGGGAGCATGATTACGATTCTGTTTTTTGCACAAGTCCGTGAACTGATCGAGACAGACAGCCTGTCACTGCCTGCTGAGTACCTCACCGTCGAGGACGTGAGACAGGCGCTGTGCCAGCGTGGCGCGCGCTGGGCGCTGGCGCTGGAATCGGGCAAGCTGCTGGTCGCGGTGAACCAGTCACTGGTTGAGCTGACTCACCCGCTACAGGACGGCGATGAAGTGGCGTTTTTCCCACCGGTGACAGGGGGCTGATCGTGACAGAAACGCGTATTCGGGTCGGTGAAGAGAACTTCAGCGTAGGGGATGAATATCAGTGGCTGGCGCAGTGTGATGAAGACGGCGCGGTGGTGACGTTCACGGGTAAGGTGCGTAATCACAATCTGGCGAAAGACGTCAGCGCGTTGACGCTGGAACATTACCCCGGCATGACGGAAAAGGCGCTGGCGGAGATTGTCGAGCTGGCCCGCGAGCGCTGGGAACTGCCGCGTGTGAGCGTGATTCATCGGGTGGGCGCACTCTATCCGGGCGATGAAATTGTGTTCGTTGGCGTCAGTGCGGCCCACCGCAGCGCGGCGTTTGATGCCGCCCAATTTATTATGGATTATCTGAAAACCCGGGCACCGTTCTGGAAGCGTGAAGCGACGCCGGAAGGCGAACGCTGGGTGGAATCACGCGATAGCGATAAGCAGGCCGCGCAGCGCTGGTAGTCCATTTCTGTGTTAGGATAAAAGGATAGCGGGGAGAGAATATTCAGTCTCGAGTCCCCAAACGGGCGGTTTACGCCGCGTTAATTAGATAACTTTATGCAAAGGTAACATCATGGACAGATATCCACGCTCGGATTCAATCGTTGAGCGCTCGCAGTCGGGTCTCCAGGCCTATATGGCACAGGTTTACGGCTGGATGACCTGCGGCCTGCTGCTAACGGCGTTCGTCTCCTGGTACGCGGCGAATACGCCTGCCGTACTGAATTTTGTCTTCTCCAGCCAGATCACTTTCTTCGGATTGATCATCGCCCAACTGGGGCTGGTTTTTGTGATTTCTGGCATGGTACAGCGCCTGAGCGGTGCGGTCGCCACGTCGCTGTTTATGCTTTATTCCGCGCTGACGGGGCTAACGCTCTCCAGCATTTTCATTATGTACTCCGGTGAATCCATCGCCAGTACGTTTGTGATTACGGCCGGGATGTTTGGGGCGATGAGCCTGTACGGCTACACCACAAAGCGGGATTTGAGCGGTTTCGGTAGTATGCTGTTTATGGCGCTGATCGGGATTGTGCTGGCTTCTCTGGTGAATCTGTGGCTGAAGAGCGAAGCGCTCATGTGGGCGGTAACCTATATTGGCGTGGTGGTGTTTGTCGGGCTGACGGCGTATGACACCCAGAAGCTGAAAAATATCGGCGAGCAACTGTCCGTTGATGACAAAGACAGCTTCCGCAAATATTCCATCGTGGGTGCGTTGACCCTGTACCTAGACTTCATCAACCTGTTCCTGATGCTGCTGCGTATTTTCGGTAACCGTCGTTAAACTGTCGCTATTACATACCCGAAATAGACGATCGCTTTCTGCTTCGGGTATGTTGCTGGGTAAGTATTGTTTCTAGCTGCAACATTTGTATTGAACTATTTTATGCTTGCCCATTTTTTCTCCAGTGCATCTATTTCCATAACGCCTTGTTGGCTGCTTCCATCTAAAAAGAAGATAGTGGGGGTTCCGCTAATATTCATCTTCTTGCCTAAATAGCTATATGGATACCTACCCAGTGCAAGCGCGGGTAGGTGTCCATATAGCTATTTAGATCGGCATGTTCTCAACCGGTGAAACATAGCCGGAAAGCAGAACCGCGGGCATCAGGAAGACGAACATGCCGATAAACGCCTGCGGCTGCATTGAGCAGAGTGAGGAAATCAGTAGACCAAAGCGACCTGCGACAGGTCATAGATCAGCATCGTGGTGTAAAACCGCAGCAGCGTACTGACAAAATAACGTGCCCGGATAATGTACGACACGCCACGGACAAATTCCGGCATGCTGTCGATTTCAAAAACAAAGTCGGACAGCATAATCGTTGGCAGGAATGCCGCATTCAGCGCCACCATCGCGGCGTTGAACTGGTTGCGGGTGAGGAGGGAGATCAGCAACCCCATGCCCAACGTGTTGGCAAGAAACAGACTGCTTATCACAAACAGCAGTGGGCGATGCTCTCCGGCACGCTGCAATTAATGGATGCCTCACAGCGGGCAGGGCAGGATAGCTGCCTGAGCCGCGGAGTGTTAGTTCCCGACTATTGCCGCTGGTTATTGGAAACGCTGACGCAACTGTCGTCATCGATCAAGATTACTGCCTCGCTACTGGCAAAGCGAATCGGGTTCTTAACCACGGCCTCCAGTCTGTACGCCCTGTCGGTGTATAGCAACGGGCTGAATATGGCGCTGGATAACAGCGTGCTGGAATTCGGCCACGATCGCCTGTGGACGTCGACTATGCCGCTTTACGAGCTCACGATGTCCCAGCCGGCGTGGGGCAAGCGGGATACATGGTGTGATAGCCTATCCGACACGCGGTTTACTCAACACCTGTTGCCGATCCTGAATACGCTGTCGGCGCACCTACTGTTTTTATTACAAGGCGTCGCAGCCGCAGGAATACTGCCAAAACGGCCCCTTCCTGCGTCACGCTAAAAAAGTGGTCTGGCGTAGATAAAAATCCCTTAGTGCTCATAATCTCTGCTACAATCGTCGGCAGTCATGCACCGTAGTTGTGCCCTTTCATCGTGGTTGTTGCGTATGTCGTTGTTTTACGTAAATGGTTATATGAGTTGTTACGTTAATAGTGGCCCGTCAAACCCGCCTTATTGACCCTCTGAAAACTACACCGGCTGCTGTCCGGTCAGAGCGGGTCTGGAGTCGTTTTTTTTATGTCATTTGATTCTCTCGGCTTGAGTGCCGATATTCTGCGCGCGATTGAAGAGCAGGGTTATCGCGATCCTACCCCTGTACAGCGTCAGGCGATTCCTGTCGTGCTGGAAGGGCGCGATTTAATGGCCAGCGCCCAAACGGGTACGGGCAAAACGGCGGGCTTTACGTTGCCGTTATTGCAACTGTTGACCAGCCGTGAAGCGCAGAATAAAGGGAAAGGCCGCCGTCCGGTGCGGGCGCTGATTCTGACGCCAACCCGTGAGCTGGCCGCGCAGATTGATGAGAATGTGAAGGCGTACAGCAAATATCTGCGACTGCGTTCGCTGGTCGTATTCGGTGGGGTGAGCATTAACCCGCAGATGATGAAACTGCGTGGCGGTGTGGATATTCTGGTCGCGACACCGGGGCGTCTGCTCGATCTTGAACACCAGAACGCCGTTGACCTGTCACAGATTGAAATTCTGGTGCTGGATGAAGCGGACCGCATGCTGGATATGGGCTTCATCCACGATATTCGTCGTGTACTGGCGAAGCTGCCTGCGAAACGCCAAAACCTGTTGTTCTCCGCGACCTTCTCTGATGAGATCAAAGCGCTGGCGAACAAGTTACTGACCAACCCAGCCTCGGTTGAAGTAGTGCGTCGTAATACACCGTCTGAACTGGTTACGCAGCACGTACATTTTGTCGATAAGCGCCGTAAGCGTGAACTGCTGTCGCAACTGATTGGCGAAAATAACTGGCAGCAGGTGTTGGTCTTTACCCGCACCAAACACGGCGCTAACCATCTGGCTGAACTGCTGGAAAAAGACGGGATTACCGCTGCGGCTATCCACGGTAATAAAAGTCAGGGGGCGCGAACCCGTGCGTTGGCGAACTTCAAAGACGGCAGCATTCGCGTGCTGGTTGCAACGGATATCGCCGCGCGCGGCCTGGATATCGACCAACTGCCGCACGTGGTGAACTATGAGTTGCCAAACGTGCCGGAAGATTATGTTCACCGTATCGGTCGTACCGGTCGTGCCGAAGCGACGGGGGAAGCGTTGTCGCTGGTGTGTGTGGATGAGCACAAACTGCTACGTGATATCGAACGCTTGCTGAAGCGCGAAATTCCGCGTATCGCCATCGAAGGCTACGAGCCGGATCCGTCTATCAAGGCCGAGCCGATTGTGAATGGCCGTCAGGGCAACCGTGGTGGTGGCGGGGCGCGTAACGGGTCTCCTCGTGCGCCGTCTGGTGCGCCGCGCGTGCAGTCCGAGCGTAGTCAAGGTCAGGGCGAACGCCGCTCGGCCGATGGCAATCGCCAGCCGCGTAAAGCAGGCGGCAATAGCGATAGCCCCTGGGGGGGGAATAAAGGTCACAGCGGGAAGGGCAGTGGCGAAGGACAACGCCGCGCGCCACGTCCGCAAAACCGCAGTAAGCCAGCGGACAAGTAAAATCGATAGGGAGCCAGACGGCTAATGCTGGTCACTTAAGGTGATCAGCATTGTTTTTTAACGGATATTTCGCTCGTCTTCCCCTGATTTCTCGGGGGTAACTTCGCTCTCTTCGTAACGGCAATACCAGATAGATTGCCTGCTCATAAAAATGCTTCAGATGTCCCGGCATCGCACCCGGCGATGAACCCGGCAGACCGATAAGTAATCGCCAGATTTCCGTCAGGGTGCCGCTGAAGCTCAACTGATACGGCAGGTAATCTCCTTTCAGCATAAACGCCATTTTCACCATCTGATAACGCACCAGATTGTACGTCAACAGCACGCCCCACAACTCCTGCCTCACCATTTCCGGCAGTCTGCTCCGTAAATTCCACCTGTTACCCAGCAAGCCTTGTTTCGTCTCGCGATATCCCAACTCGATTTCCCATCGGTGAGCGTAAAGTGCGTTCACCTCCGCCGCCGGATAACGCATCGGATCCGTCAGTGACGTAAGCACCTCTCGCGTTTTTCCCTCTATCGTCTTCGTTAACAACCGGGCTGTGATGCTCTCCGGCAGCGTCGCCCATTGTTTACGCGCCTGTGGCGATGTCTTTATCCGTACCAGTCTGTCTTGCCTGCCCAGCTTGCTTATCACTTCGTATTGCGTATTTTTCTTCAACGGCAGCAGCCAGTGCCGATTTTCCCCTGCTGTTCGCCAGTGATGCAGTAAACCGACGGAGTAAAACCCTTTATCGAACAGGGTAATGCCGTTATCTGGTGTTTTTCCGGTCAGCTCTGCTGCCAGCCGCACCTCGTTGACATCCGCCTCACCGAGCGTCTGTCGCCGTTGTATGACTGAACTGGGGGCGATGAACGGGGTGCCGGAGCGCTCAGCGATATCCATGAGATTAACGATATGGGAAAGAGGGCGCTGATTGAATACGGCCATGCCAATCACCAGCCACACCATGGACTCAAGGGGGAGTTTTCGTTTGCGCAGCGTGACGGTATCAGTGAGCGTTAATGCCTGTTCAATCATGCTAACGGGTAGGAGATCAGCCAGAGTGTGGATCTGTTCCGGCGCAGTAAGACTGATAATGCCAAGAGCCTGAGAAAGTTGCATAAAAAAAGGTCAATGCATGTCATGAACCTTTTTACACCAACGGCTGGATCGTTCAACTGATCCTTAAACGATCGGTATTAACCAGACGGCTCCCTTTTTATCGCGTTATTTTGCCGTGGCCGACTGTGCGGTCAAATCCGTATCTCGAGATAATAACCCCCCCTGCAGCAAGTTGACGCTTTGTCATTCATCGCTACGCTTTACTCAGGCACTTTCGCCTGTAGATGATTCTTTGGGGGTTAAGATGAGTGCGAAATTCGAAATTTTTAGTGGCAAGAATAGCCAGTTTTATTTTCGCCTTAAGGCGGGAAATGGTGAGCCGATTTTGGCGAGCGAAGGTTATACGTCGAAAGCCAATGTGAAAAACGGCATTGAGTCGGTCAAAGATAATGCGCCACACGACGCGCGTTATGAGCGTTTGACGGCCAAAGACGGTTCCCCTTACTTCACCTTGAAAGCGGCGAACCATCAGGTCATTGGTCGTAGTGAAACTTACAGTTCTGTGCAGGCGCGTGAAAATGGCATTGAGTCGGTGAAAAAGAACGCACCAGGTGCCTCCACCATCGATCTAACGGAATAAAATAAAAACGGGGTATTCTTGCCCCGTTTCGTCAAGAGACTAGGCGATTATTTCGCTGCTAGCAGGCATAAATGCAATGCCACTTCATACGATTTCACAAATGACGGCACGGGTAAAAACTCAAACCGCGAGTGGAAATTGTGTGCGCCGGTAAAGAAGTTCGGCGTCAGCACCCCTTTGGCGGACAGCGCAGCGCCGTCCGTGCCGCCACGCATTGGCGTCACTTTGGGTTCAATACCCAGTGTGTCCAGTGCGGCAAACAGCAGGTCGATAGCCCGGCGATCGTCGGTGATGGCGTTGCTGATATTGCTGTAGATATCGGTGAGGGTATAGGTCACGCTGCCCGTCGGGTACTGGGCAGCAATCTTGTCGGCAATTGCGCCGATCTGCCGCTTACGTTGTTCAAACGTGGCTAAATCAAAATCGCGGATAGACGCTTTGAGCTTCGCTTCATTGGCATTTGCCGTCAGATCGTTAAACCAGACATAGCCTTCACGCCCCTCGGTGTGCTCCGGCGTCTGCTGGCGATCAAACTGGCTGATAAAATCGTGCGCCATGAGCAGCGGATTGACCAACACGCCTTTTGCCGACATCGGGTGCGCTGGCACGCCGGTAAAGCGAATTTCCGCCGAGGCCGCATTGAAGTTCTCATACACTACTTCACCCAGTTCGCAGCAGTCGATGGTGTAGGCAAAATCGACATCGAAGCGTTTGAGATCGAGCGCTTTCGCACCGCGCAGCCCAATTTCTTCGTCCGGCACAAAGGCCACCACGATATCGCCGTGCGGCGTGGCGTCGCTCAGATTCTCCATGAGTGTCATCACCACGGTAACGGCGGCCTTGTTGTCCGCGCCGAGTACGCTGGTGCCATCGCTGAATATAATGTCCTGCCCAACATACGGCAGAATTTCCGGGTGTTCCGCCGTGTGCAACCAGATGTCCTGTTTGGCATTCAGGCACAGGTCTTCACCGGTAAAGTGCAGCGTCTGCGGGTGAATATGCGGCGACAGGCCGACGTCCACCGTATCGATATGGGTAATAAAACCGATGCGCGGCGCGGACGGACAGTTGCCCGGTTTCACGGCTGTTACGGTGGCATGCTCATCAATCACGACATCTTGCAAACCCAGCGCACGCAGTTCGTCCGCCAGCACTCGCGCCATCTCATGCTGTTCCGGGGTACTGGGCAACGTTGTCGAGCTGGCATCGCTTTGGCTGGTAATGGCGAGGTAACGGTAAAAACGCGTGCTGAGCTGATGAGCCAGACTGTCTGTCATAACGAATCCTTTTTATTCAGTACGTTTATTCAGTGATAGCGTTAATTATTATCCTAACGTAGAAATTATTTCATTCGAGGGTTTTATTTGTCATTTTATTGCCATGCTTTTCTATTTCAGACAGCGGCAGTCAGAAAGCAAATGCAGTAAACGGGACACGAATAACACTAAATGGGACACGAATAACACTACAAGCGAGGACTGGAATGAAAAAAACAGGAATACGATTCACATTAGCCGCGTTGACGCTGGCGGTCGCTTCTGCGGCATCGGCTAACACACTGGTGTATTGCTCTGAAGGATCGCCGGAAAATTTTAATCCGCAGCTTTACACCTCTGGCACTAGCGTGGATGCTAGTGCGGTGCCGATTTATAACCGTCTGGTGGATTTCAAAGTGGGCACCACGGAGCTGGTGCCGAGTCTGGCAGAGCGTTGGGACATCAGTGCCGATGGACGCGTGTATACCTTTCATCTGCGTAAAGGCGTGAAGTTCCAGAGCAACAAATTTTTCAAACCCTCGCGTGATTTTACCGCCGACGATGTGGTTTTCTCCTTCATGCGGCAAAAAGACCCGCAGCACCCTTACCACAGCGTCTCAAAAGGCACTTATGCCAATTTTGAAAGTTTGTCCTTTGGTTCGCTGATTCAGAGCATCGAAAAAGTGGACGACCATACGGTGCGCTTTACGCTCTCCCATGCGGAAGCGCCGTTTCTGGCCGATTTAGCCTGGTACTTCGCGTCTATTCTCTCTGCGGAATATGCCGACGCGATGCTCAAAGCCGGGACGCCGGAACGCGTGGATATGGAGCCAATTGGCACCGGACCTTTTGAATTGGCTCAGTATCAAAAAGATTCCCGCATTCTGTTTAAGGCGTTTCCTGCTTATTGGGAAGGCAAAGCGAAACTGGATCGGCTGATTTTCACCATCACGCCGGACGCTTCTGTGCGTTATGCCAAGCTGGAAAAGAATGAATGTCAGGTGATGCCGTTCCCTAATCCTGCCGACTTGCCGCGCATGAAAGAGAACAAAGATATCGTGCTGATGCAAAAGGCCGGATTGAATACCGGTTTCCTGTCATTTAACACCCAAAAAGCGCCGACTGATAATGTGAAAGTGCGGCAGGCGTTAACGATGGCGATTAACAAACCGGCGATTATCGAAGCCGTTTTTCAGGGAACCGGCACGGCGGCGAAAAACCTGCTGCCGCCGGGTGTCTGGAGTGCCGACAGCGATCTGAAGGACTATGACTACGATCCTGAGAAGGCGAAGGCGTTACTGAAAGAAGCGGGCCTGGTGGAGGGCACTACGATCGAACTGTGGGCGATGCCGGTGCAGCGTCCGTATAACCCGAACGCCCGCCGTATGTCGGAGATGATTCAGGCCGATTGGGCGAAAGTCGGTGTGCAGGCCAAGATTGTCACCTTCGAGTGGGGGGAATACCTGAAAAGGGTGAAAAGCGGCGAGCATCAGGCGGCATTGATGGGCTGGACAACGGCGACGGGCGATCCTGATAACTTCTTCGGGCCGCTCTTTACCTGCACGGCGACCAACGGGGGTTCCAACTCGGCAAAATGGTGTTATGCACCGTTTGATAAAATCATTACCGAAGCGCGCGCTTCACAAGATCACGAGCAGCGTATTGCCCTGTACAAGCAGGCGCAGCAGATGATGCACGATCAGGCACCCGCCGTCATGATTGCGCATTCCACCATCTTTGAGCCAGTCCGCAAGGAAGTGACCGGCTATGAAGTCGATCCATTCGGGAAGCATATTTTCTATCAGGTCGATGTGAAGAAATAAGACGCTGAGAGTCCGGCACTGCGTGCCGGATCCAGAGCGTTGACAAACTTATTCGTCGAACGAAAACGGGAGTAACGGAATAGAAGAGTAAAGCGTTTTTGTCCTTGGCGCGGACGCTTTACTCTTCTATCCCATTATCATCGTTCCCGTTCTGCGAAAAGGCTACCAGCAACCTGAGATGGATAGTTATCAGCTCGGTTTTTTGATGACGTCCTGTAGGGCTTCTTCCAGCTCGAAGAAACGGAAACCAAAGCCTGCGGCTTCTAACCGCTGCGGGATGGCGCGTTGTCCGCCCAAGACCAGCGTCGAGGCTTCTCCCATCAGCAATTTGATCGCAAAAGCGGGTGCTCGTAGAAAACCGGGGCGATCCAGGACGTGTGCCAGCGTGGCGGAGAATTGCTCATTATGGACCGGATAGGGCGCAACCATGTTGAAGGGGCCGCTCAATATCGGCTGGTCCAGCAGGTAAATAATACCGTTAACCATGTCATCAATATGAATCCACGGCATATATTGCTTGCCAGAACCCATCGGCCCGCCAAGCCCGAGCCGGAAAAGCGGCAGCATTTTTGCCAGTGCACCGCCCTGTGCCGCAAGAACAATGCCAGTGCGCAGCAGGCAGACGCGGGTTTTATCGCTTTCGGCAGACTGCGCCAGCGCTTCCCAGCGGGCGCACAGGTGATGCGTGAATTCATCAACCGGAGATTCATCTTCCGTAACCAGCGCTTCTCCCTGATCGCCATAATACCCGACAGCAGAACCTGAGATAAAAACGGCAGGTGGTTCACTGCTGGCTTTTATCAGCGTGGCAAGCTGCTCGGTGATGTTCCAGCGGCTTTTTGCCAGACGCTGTTTTTGCTGTGGCGTCCACCGTTTATCGGCAATAGGTTCGCCTGCCAGATTGATAACGCCATCAAAGCCGTTCAGTGAGGTGATATTACTCAGCGTTGACCAATACTCTACCTGATTACCGAGAATGCCTCGGGCGCGCTCAGGATCGCGTGTCAGTACCGTAATGTGATGGGAAAGCAGCTGTAATCGTTGGATAAGATGGCGGCCAATAAGGCCGGTTCCGCCTGTTATGAGTAGTTGCATCGCGCGCTCCCATATCTTTATGCCTTGTGATAACGCAGGGTCATGGAAACCGAATCGGCGTATCGCAGAGCAAACGGTTTATCGACTTCTACTTCAGCATAGGTGATCCATTCATGATCGCTGGCGATGTTGAGCACATCCTGCGTTAATTTTTCCAGCAAAGCGAAGCGGTTATCTTCTACGTGGCGAATAATGCTTTTGGTGATGGTGCGGTAGTTCAGCGCATCGGCGATATTCTCGCTGTTGCGCGCCTGCTCTGCTGGGTAGTGAATCACAACGTTGATGATCACATCCTGCTTATTCGTAATTTCCTCTTCTTTGATACCGATGAAGGTACGCAAACGCAGATTTTTTATACGAATAACGGCGTCAGAATAGTGATGTGGCATTGTTCGGCCCTCGGTTGCTTCTGTGACTGCGATGACACCGCAGCGTCAGGGTATCGTTAACGACAATATGTTGATTACCATAGCAGAAGATACCTAAAGGCCGAACGAGATGATGCCAGAATTTTATTGCTCGGCGAGCTGATAGGCCCGTTGCGTTGCTGGGCGCTCGCTAATACGCGTATACCACGCTTTTACCGCCGGATAATCATTAAGGTCGACGCGCTGGCGGGCATAAGAAACCACCCACGGGTACGTCGCGATATCGGCGATGCTGTAATGCTCTCCCGCTAGCCACGGACTGTCTTGCAGGTGTTTATCCAGCACGCGGTACAGGCGTTGCGTCTCCTGCTGATAGCGTTCAATGGCGTAGGGCACCGGCTGAGGCGCATAGTGGTTAAAATGGTGATTCTGCCCCAGCATCGGCCCGAAACCAGCGACCTGCCAGAACAGCCACTGTAGTGTGGCTGTACGCTCACGTAATGACGTGTTCAATAGCACGCCGTGCTTTTCCGCCAGATACAGCAGAATCGCACCAGATTCAAACAGGCTAATTGGCATGTCACCTTCCGCGGGCTGTGTATCGACAATCGCGGGAATCTTGTTGTTAGGCGAGATAGCCAAAAACTCCGGTTTGAACTGTTCGCCTTTGCTGATATTTACGCGGTGGAGCTGGTAGGGGAGATTCGCTTCTTCCAGAAACAGGGTGATCTTATGCCCGTTAGGGGTTGGTGCGTAATACAGGTCAATCATGAATCACGTCTCCATTTTAATTCAGAAAAACATCATGGACTGTATGGCAGTTGATCGCTTCAGAGAGCGATGCGCTGTCAGAATAGCGTATTGGGGAACGGGCTCTTACCCTACCACTTCTACGGGTGGAAAATAAGTGATGACGCACGTCGTTGAGCGATCTTCACCGGAAGCGCCTTGCCAACTTTGGTAGACTACGTCTGATGAAGGATGCGGGTGTTGTGGGTATAGCATTGTGGATATAAACGCGGTGGAGATAACGATGAAATTGATGTTTGCGTCTGATATACACGGTTCTCTTAGCGCGACTGAGCGCGTGCTAGCGATCTTTGAGCAGAGTCATGCCGACTGGCTTATTTTATTGGGCGATTTTCTCAATCATGGTCCGCGCAACCCGCTGCCGGAGAACTATCAGCCCGCAGAGGTGGCTATCCGGCTGAATGCCTATGCGTCACGTATCATCGCCGTGCGGGGGAATTGCGACAGTGAGGTTGATCAGATGTTGTTGACCTTTCCGATCACGGCACCGTGGCAACACGTGCTACTGCCTCAAAACCGTCTTTTCCTGACGCACGGTCATCTTTATCATCCAGATAATCTGCCGCCGTTACGCGCGGGGGATGTGCTGGTGTATGGTCATACCCATATACCGGTTGCTGAGCGATGCGGAGAATATTATTTCTTCAACCCCGGCTCAGTAAGCTTGCCGAAAGGGGGATTCCCCGCGAGCTATGGCTTGCTTGAACAAGACGCGCTGCGGGTTCTGCCGTTACACGGCGGCGAGCCTATTGCACAGGTCGCGATTAGACACTAATTTAGCTATATCCTAAATAATTCGAGTTTCAGGAAGGCGGCAAGAGAAGGAATCCCGATGAGCTTACTCAGGTAAGTGATTCGGGTGACAAATCTGCCGGAAGCAGATTTGAACGCTGCTTGCAGCGGCCCTTCAGGGCGAGGCCCACGACGGGCCGAGTATTTGAACGTAGCCAACGTACATGTAACTTGAAGTATGACGGATATATACCCTGCTTTTGACCTTGAATAATGCCAAGGTAGCAGGGAAGATTCACAGCAAAGATCGATCATTTAAAACAGACGCGCGTAGCAACGTGCCAATACTAAAGGGTTTCAGAGGATGGCGGAACAAAGTCAGGCAGCAGGCACAGAGTGGGTTGATATCGTCAATGAAAACAACGAGGTAATTGCTCAGTCAAGTCGTCAGCAGATGCGTGCGCAGAGTCTTCGTCATCGTGCTACTTACATTGTTGTGCATGATGGAATGGGTAAAATTCTGGTGCAACGCCGGACCAAAATCAAAGACTTCTATCCAGGCTGGCTGGACGCGACCGCAGGTGGTGTGGTGCAAAGCGGTGAGCAAATGTTGGAATCCGCTCGTCGTGAAGCGGAAGAAGAACTTGGTATTGCTGGCGTGCCATTCGCAGAACACGGCTTGTTCTATTACGAAGGCGAAAATTGCCGGGTGTGGGGCGGGCTGTTCAGCTGCGTTACTCATGGACCGTTTGCGTTACAGGAAGAAGAAGTGGATGAAGTCAGCTGGCTGACGCCGCAAGAGATCACCGCGCGCTGCGATGAATTTACGCCAGACTCACTGAAAGCCCTGTCGCTGTGGCTGACGCGCTATAGCGATCGGGAATACGGCAAGCCGATTTCACGCAAGCTGAATGAGGTGGTAGAGGCTGCTGAGACATCTGTCGTTCATGATGAGAACGACAGCAGCGTTGCTCCATCGGAAACGGATTCGCAGAAATAATTTGTGCCCGCCTCGCCGCGGCTTTTTCTCCGCTGCGGCATCTTTCCTTGCTCTCCTTCCAAAAAAATGCCAGCCCGAAGGCTGGCATTAACGTCATCTGAATAGATTAGAGCTGTGTAGCCTGAATGGCGGTCAGGGCGACGGTGTAAACGATGTCGTCTACCAGTGCGCCACGAGACAGGTCGTTAACCGGTTTACGCATGCCTTGCAGCATTGGCCCGATGGAGATCAGGTCGGCTGAACGCTGTACCGCTTTGTACGTGGTGTTACCGGTGTTCAGGTCAGGGAAGATGAACACGGTCGCTTTACCCGCAACTGGCGAGTTCGGTGCTTTAGACTGTGCAACGTCTGCCATGATAGCGGCGTCGTACTGCAGAGGACCATCGATGACCAGGTCAGGACGTTTTTCCTGCGCCAGACGGGTTGCTTCACGCACTTTCTCTACATCACTACCCGCGCCGGAGTTACCGGTGGAGTAAGAGATCATCGCAACGCGTGGGTCGATGCCGAATGCAGTAGCGGAATCAGCAGACTGGATAGCGATTTCAGCCAACTGCTCTGCGGTTGGATCTGGGTTGATGGCGCAGTCGCCGTAAACCAGAACCTGCTCAGGCAGAAGCATGAAGAAGACAGAAGATACCAGAGAACTGCCCGGTGCCGTTTTGATCAGCTGCAACGGCGGACGGATGGTGTTAGCAGTGGTGTGAACGGCACCAGAAACCAGACCGTCAACTTCACCCTGTTCCAGCATCAGCGTACCCAGAACCACGTTGTCTTCGAGCTGTTCGCGCGCAACCACTTCGGTCATGCCCTTGCTCTTACGCAGTTCAACCAGACGTGCAACATAGCGCTCACGTACAACAATCGGATCGACGATTTCGATGCCTTTGCCCAGTTCTACGCCCTGAGCAGCCGCAACACGTTGAATCTCTTCCGGGTTGCCGATCAGCACACAGTGAGCAATACCGCGTTCAGCACAGATAGCAGCGGCTTTAACGGTACGCGGCTCATCACCTTCTGGTAGCACGATGCGTTTGCCTGCTTTACGCGCCAGCTCGGTAAGCTGGTAGCGGAACGCTGGTGGAGACAGACGGCGTGAACGCCCAGACTCGGCACTCAGAGAATCGATCCACTGGGTGTCGATGTGGCGTGCAACGTATTCCTGTACTTTCTCAACGCGTTGGCGGTCATCAGCCGGCACTTCAAGGTTGAAACTTTGCAGGCTGAGTGAGGTCTGCCAGGTGTTGGTGTTGACCATAAATACAGGCAGGCCAGTCTGGAAGGCGCGCTCGCACAGCTTGGCAATGCTCGGATCCATTTCGTAGCCGCCAGTCAGCAGCAGGGCACCGATTTCCACGCCGTTCATGGCAGCCAGACAAGCGGCAACCAGAACATCAGGACGATCGGCGGAGGTCACCAGCAGTGAACCCGGGCGGAAGTGCTCCAGCATATGAGGAATGCTGCGTGCGCAGAAGGTCACAGACTTAACGCGACGCGTTTGAATGTCACCTTCGTTGATGATACGCGCATTCAGGTGCTTCGCCATATCAATGGCGCGTGTTGCGATCAGGTCAAAGCTCCATGGAATGCAACCCAGCACCGGCAGTGGGCTGTTAGCGAACAGCTGCTTCGGATCGATGTTGGCAACGCTGGCTTTCGTGGAGTCATCAAAGATTTCAGACAGGTCAGGGCGAGTACGACCTTGCTCATCTACCGGCGCATTCAGTTTGTTGATGATCACGCCAGTGATGTTTTTGTTTTTGCTGCCGCCGAAGCTGGAACGCGCCAGTTCGATACGGTCTTTCAGCTGTGCCGGGGAGTCGTTACCCAGCGCCAGTACGAAGACGATTTCTGCGTTCAGCGTTTTGGCGATTTCATAGTTCAATGCGTTAGCAAACTGGTGCTTACGGGTAGGAACCAGACCTTCAACCAGAACGACTTCGGCGTCTTTGGTATTTTCGTGATAGCGCGCGATGATTTCTTCCATCAGCACGTCTTGCTGGTTGGAGCTCAGCAGGGCTTCAACACGGCTCATCGCCAGCGGCTCGGCTGCGTTGATGGCGGAATTCGCACGAATAATGGTGGTCGTTTGATCGGGCGTATTGTCGCCACTGCGCGGCTGGGCGATAGGTTTGAACACGCTCAGGCGAACGCCTTTCTGTTCCATGGAACGGATGACACCCAGGCTGACGCTTGTCAGACCGACGCTGGTGCCAGTTGGGATCAACATGATTATACGGGACACGGCCGAACCTCTTTACGGTTGCTCGTTAGTCAAAAACAACACCGTCAGCCTTGGCTGACGGTGTTGGGAGTTACGTGTTTTACGCAGTCAGACGGTAAGCGTCTTCAGCGATGACCAATTCTTCATTGGTCGGGATAACCAGTGCCGGACGGGTGCCATCTTTAGCGATGTTGCCACCTTTACCGAAGCGTGCTGCCAGGTTACGTTCGTGGTCGACGTCAAAGCCCAGCAGACCCAGTTTTTTCAGCGACAGTTCACGAACCATTGCTGCGTTTTCACCGATACCACCGGTGAAGATGACGGCATCCAGACGGCCTTCCATCAGGGCACTGTAAGAGCCGATGTACTTAGCCAGACGGTGGCAGTAAACGTCCATTGCACGTTTCGCGTCTGCTTTCGTCTCGTAGTTATCTTCAACGTAACGGCAGTCGCTGGTCACTTCGGTCAGACCTTGCAGACCGGATTCTTTAGTCAGCAATTTGTTGATGCTGTCTATGTCCATGCCCAGTGCGTCGTGCAGGTGGAAAATCACAGCTGGGTCGATATCGCCACAGCGCGTACCCATAACCAGACCTTCCAGCGGCGTCAGACCCATAGAGGTGTCAACGCATTCGCCGTTGCGGATTGCCGTAACGGAGCCACCGTTGCCCAGGTGGCAAGTGATGACGTTCAGCTCTTCTACCGGCTTGTTCAGCACTTTAGCGGCTTCGCGAGAAACAAAGTAGTGGCTGGTGCCGTGGAAGCCGTAGCGACGGATGTGGTTTTCTTTATACAGTTTGTACGGCAGTGCATAAAGGTAAGATTCTTCCGGCATGGTCTGGTGGAACGCGGTGTCGAAGACAGCGACGTTTTTATCAGCCAGGTGTGGGAAGGATTTCAGTGCTTCTTCGATACCGATCAAATGCGCTGGGTTGTGCAGAGGTGCAAAAGGTACGGAATCTTTGATACCCTGAAGAACGTCATCAGTGATGATCGCGGATTGGGTGAACTTTTCACCACCGTGAACGATACGGTGACCGATAGCAACCAGTTGAGCTGACAGCTCTGGTTTCTGAGACAGAATGGTGTTGACGATGAAGTTCAGCGCTTCGCTGTGAGCAGCACCGGCACCCAGTTCGGCGTCTTGTTTACCGCCGTCCATTTTCCATTTGATGCGGGCTTCAGGCAGGTTGAAACACTCGGCTAAACCAGACAGGTACTCTTCTCCGTTAATCGCATCAATGATGGCGAATTTCAGGGATGAACTACCGCAGTTAAGAACCAGTACTAACTTACTCGACATGGAAGTACCTACTTGTTATACATGGTTAAAAAAATGTCATACAGGGCATAGCGTATCGTATGCCGCCGCTGGCATTTATGATTAACATCATGCCTTGGTGCGATACACCAGACACGATGATGAAATAGGGTCGATACGATGACGTATGTTATATCGGGTAATCGTTACAACAGTTAACCGCTACAACGAATCTCTATAACTAATCTTTATAACTAGTCTCTATAACAACGTGACGTCGACCTGATGTAAACCGCAGTTTTAAAGCGATGGATAACCGCGTTATGGCCGTTGGCTGCGCTTATGTCGCGAAGGGAATTATACTCCTTGCGTGTAGTCATACTCTTTAGGTATGTATACAGCGGCCAAAAGGCCGGTCTAGGATACCGATAGCGTAAGGTAAACACAAAATATATTTTAACCTTATCAACTTGAGTTGTTGGTTTGTGCAAAAGTTTTATTTTTTATCTGTAAAGTTGAGGTGTGGCTATGGCGACGAAACCAGACAGTAGACTCAGTTGGCTACAGCTACTCCAACGTGGGCAGCATTACATGAAGACGTGGCCGGCAGAAAAGCAGTTGGCACCCGTCTTTCCTGAAAACCGCGTGGCGCGAGCGACGCGGTTCGGCATCTGGATTATGCCGCCGCTGGCGGTGTTTACCTTAACGTGGCAAATTGCGCTCGTCGGCCAGCTCGGCCCGGCCATTGCCACCGCACTCTTTGCCTGTAGTCTGCCATTGCAGGGCCTTTGGTGGCTTGGCCGCCGTTCCGTGACGCCTTTACCACCGACGCTGGCGCAGTGGTTTCACGAGATTCGTCATAAGTTGCTGGAGTCAGGTCAGGCGTTAGCCCCATTGGAAGAAGCGCCGACGTACCAAACGTTGGCGGATGTGCTGAAGCGGGCATTCAACCAGCTTGATAAAACCTTCCTTGATGATTTGTGATCGGCGTCAGGCTGTGTGAGGGTTGATGGCTATTTTGTTCTTTCCCCTGTTTCAAATCAAAGAAGCGGTGGCTACCGCTATCGTGACACGATTCAGTATGCGATTCTGCGGTTAATACCTATTTAGCGACATTGGCTTACACCAAAGAGGGTTCAGGAGAGCAACATGGAAATGACGAATGCCCAGAGATTGATCCTTTCAAACCAATACAAAATGATGACGATGCTCGATCCTGACAACGCCGAGCGCTATCGCCGGCTACAAACGATCATTGAGCGTGGTTACGGTTTGCAGATGCGCGAACTGGATCGTGAGTTTGGTGAACTAACCGAAGACGTCTGCCGCACCATTATTAACATCATGGAAATGCACCATGCGCTGCAGGTGTCGTGGACCAATCTGAAAGATAAGCAGGATGTGGATGAACGACGTCTGACCTTCCTTGGCTTTGATGCCGCAACGGAAGCGCGCTACCTCGGTTTTGTACGCTTTATGGTACATGTCGAGGGGCGCTATCCCCAGTTTGATGCGGGCACGCATGGGTTTAACGCGCAGACGAAGATGTGGGAAAAATACAACAGAATGCTAGCTGTCTGGCAATCCTGCCCGCGTCAGTATCACTTGAGTGCGGTTGAGATCGCACAGATCATCAACGCCTGATTAATGAAAAAGGGGCTTTCTGTGGAGTGTAAAGGTTTTCTGTTCGACCTCGATGGTACGCTGGTCGATTCACTGCCAGCAGTAGAACGTGCGTGGATTAACTGGGCAAAAGATCACGGTATTGAACCACAGAAAGTGCTGGATTTTATTCATGGCAAGCAGGCCATCACATCCCTGCGCCATTTTCTTCAGGGGCAGAGCGAAGAAACGATTCAACAGGAGTTCGATGCGCTGGAGAAAACCGAAGCGTCTGATACGCAAGGGATTGTCGCCATGCCAGGTGCGAAGGCGCTGTTGGATCGTTTGGATGCGCTGGATATTCCCTGGGCAATTGTGACGTCTGGCACGGTGCCGATAGCCAGCGCGCGTCATCACCGTGGAGCGTTGCCAGCGCCTCGTGCCTTTATTACGGCGGAGCAGGTTGCGAAAGGTAAGCCTCACCCCGATGCCTATTTACTTGGTGCGCAGCAGTTAGGGCTGAAGCCGGAAGAGTGTGTCGTCGTTGAGGATGCGCCAGCGGGCGTGCTATCGGGTCTGGCCGCGGGCTGCAAGGTCATCGCAGTGAAGGCACCAGCGGACACGCCAAAACTGGATCAGGTCGATCTGGTCCTGGATTCGCTGGAGCAGATAGAAATAGAGAAATTACCGAACGGCGCTAAGGTGCTTCTGCGCCAGTAAGTCGTCTGTAACCTAATGACAAAACTGTGACTAAATATGATCAAACCTCGCATCCGCGAGGTTTTTTTATGGCATGCTGTACCTGTCATACTTCAAGCTGCATGCGCGTTGGCTCCTTTTTTAGGGCATGCGGAACTCAGACCTCTCAATATGCACTTTTCCGTCAGGGGAACCGTTTTGAATAGCGAACTTCTCTGGGTTTTATCCCTGTTGCTGATCGCCATTGTGTTGTTTACCACCAATAAATTACGCATGGACGTCGTCGCGCTGTTGGTCATTATCGCGTTTGTACTGAGCGGCACGCTGACGCTATCTGAAGCGTTGGTCGGGTTCAGCGATCCGAATGTGATATTGATTGCGGCTCTGTTTGTGATTGGTGAGGGGTTGGTTCGTACCGGCGTCGCTTATCAGGTCGGTGATTGGCTGGTTCGCGTGGCGGGCAGCGGTGAGATGAAGATGCTGGTTTTACTGATGGTCACCGTTGCGCTGCTGGGGGCCTTTATGAGTTCCACTGGGGTTGTCGCGATTTTTATTCCTGTGGTGCTGAGTGTTTCCGCTCGGATGAAAATTTCCCCCGGAAGATTGATGATGCCATTGAGTTTCGCCGGGCTGATTAGCGGCATGATGACACTGGTAGCGACGCCGCCGAATATGGTGGTGAGCAGCGAGTTGATGCGCGAAGGGGTGGCAGGTTTTGGGTTCTTTAGCGTGACGCCGATAGGGGTAGTGGTATTGCTGCTGGGCGTGGCGTATATGATGGTGGCACGTTACTGGCTTGGCGGCGCGGAGACAGCAACGGCAAAAGAGATGTGGAAGAGAAGAACGTTCCGCGATCTGATTCGTGATTACCGTCTGACGGGCAGGGCACGCCGGCTGGCGATTCGTCCGGGTTCGCCTTTTATCGGCCACCGGCTGGATGATTTACGTCTGCGTCAGCGCTTTGGGGCGAACGTGGTGGGGATTGAGCGCTGGCGTAAGTTTCGTCGCGTGATGATCAGCGTAGCGGGCAATACCGAACTTCGCCTGAACGATGTTCTGCTGATCGATATGTCAGCATCGGAAGTGGATTTACGTGAATTTTGTACCGCGCAGCGGCTTGAACCGATGGTGCTGCGCGGCGAATATTTTTCTGAGCAGGCGCGTGATGTGGGGATGGCGGAAGTCTCGTTGATCCCTGATTCCGAGCTGCTGGGAAAAACGCTGTACGATGTCGGCTTCCGAAGCCGTTATGGTCTGAGTGTTGTGGGGATCCGCCGGGCAGGTGAGGCGATGGAGGGTATCCTCGCCGATGAACCACTCCAGCTCGGTGATATTCTGCTGGTGATGGGCGACTGGCGTATGATCCGGCAGTTGCACACGCAGAAAAACGACTTTCTGTTGCTTAATCTTCCTGCTGAAGTGGATGATGTCGCACCCGCGGTAAGTCAGGCTCCACATGCGCTGTTTTGTCTGGCGTTGATGGTGGCGATGATGCTGACGGATGAAATACCGAATGCGATCGCCGCGCTCATTGCCTGTTTACTAATGGGTAAATTCCGCTGCATTGACATGGAAAGCGCCTACCGAGCGATTCACTGGCCGAGCATTATTCTTATTGTCGGGATGATGCCGTTTGCGCTGGCATTGCAGCAAACCGGCGGTGTGGCGCTGATCGTTAAAGGGCTGATGGATGTTGCTGGGGACGCCGGACCACATGTGATGCTGGTGTGTTTGTTTGTGTTGTGTGCTGCGATTGGCCTGTTTATTTCCAACACGGCGACAGCGGTGTTGATGGTGCCCATTGCGATTGCTGCGGCGAAGCAGATGGGGGTGTCACCGTATCCGTTTGCGATGATCATTGCGATTGCGGCATCCGCCGCGTTTATGACGCCCGTCTCGTCGCCGGTGAATACGCTGGTATTGGGACCGGGTGGTTATAAATTCGGGGACTTTGTGCGCGTTGGCGTCCCCTTTACCGTTCTGGTGATGCTGGTCAGCGTAGTGATGGTACCGTGGCTGTATCCGTTCTGACCCTGTGCTAGCGGGTGTGCGCTATAACGGAGAATCCTGGCTGATTTCGTCAAGTGACAGGCTAAAACTGGGAACAAAGACCGTCATAAAATAGTCCATTTCCGGGCTGTGGCGCTGTTGCAAGGTTTTTTCCAGCCGCGCTTTGGCAAGCATGAATTCCGCGTTGCCCGCCGATAACTCTTCCAGACACTTCAGGTAGGCGCAGAGCGCGTCTGCCTGTTTAACGATGGCACGTTCCTCTTCGCTGGTGTAGTTGTCATCCAGCAGCATCCGATAATCCTGCTGTAGCTCCTCCGGTAACATCTCAACCAGTTTCAGCTGTGCAATCTTCTCTATTTTCTTGTACTCGTGCGCGATCTGCGCGTTGTAGTATTTGATGGGCGTCGGCATATCGCCGGTCAGTACCTCGCTGGCATCATGATACATTGCCAGAAGTGCGATGCGTTCTGCATTCAGATTACCGTCGAACTTGCGGTTTTTGATGACTGCCAGCGCATGTGCGACAAAGGCGACCTGAAGGCTGTGCTCGGAGACGTTTTCCGTGCGCACATTGCGCATGAGCGGCCAACGGCTGATGAGCTTTAGACGGGATAAGTGAGCGAAAAAATGGCTCTGATTCATGGTGTTCTCTCAGACAGCAGCACGGTGAACTAGCGATATCGTGGGCGTCTATTGTGGGCACTTGCTGGGGATTATGCAAACGAAGGTCGCGTTTTCGCCGGACGATGACTGCCCGGCGAAAAGGGAGCAGGGCTATTGGTGATAGTGTCCGAGGAAACGCCCTAATTTGTGGATCGCCATGTCCAGTTCATCGATGCGCGGCAGCGTGACGATGCGGACATGATCCGGATAAGGCCAGTTAAATGCGGTTCCCTGAACCAGTAACACTTTTTCCTGTAACAGGAGATCCAGCACCAGTTTTTGGTCATCGTGGATATTGAAGCGTTTGGCATCAATGCGGGGGAACATGTACAGCGCACCGCGTGGTTTTACGCACGATACGCCAGGGATCTGATTGATCAGTTCCCAGGAGCGGTTGCGTTGTTCGTACAGGCGTCCGCCGGGCTGAATAAATTCGCTGATGCTTTGATAGCCGCCCAGAGCGGTCTGAATCGCATGCTGCATCGGCACGTTAGCACACAAACGCATGGAAGCCAGCATTTCCAGCCCTTCAATATACCCTTTGGCGTGCTTTTTCGGGCCGTTCAGTACCATCCAGCCTTGACGGAAGCCCGCGACACGATACGTCTTGGAAAGGCCGTTGAACGTGACCGTCAGCAGATCCGGTGCGAGTGCGGCAATAGAGTGGTGCTGCGCATCGTCATACAGAATTTTGTCGTAAATTTCGTCGGCGAAAATGATCAGGTTATGTTCGCGCGCAATCGCGACGATATCTAACAGCAGTTCTTTGCTGTAGACGGCCCCTGTTGGGTTGTTCGGGTTAATGATCACGATACCGCGAGTATTGGATGTGATCTTTTTGCGGATATCATCCAGATCGGGGAACCAATCGGAGGACTCATCGCAGAGGTAGTGAACGGCATTGCCGTTAGACAGGGAGACGGCTGCGGTCCAGAGCGGGTAGTCCGGTGCAGGAACCAGCATTTCATCGCCTGGGTTAAGCAGCGCCTGCATGGACTGCACAATGAGTTCGGACACACCGTTGCCAATATAGACGTCTTCAACCGTGATATCGCGCATATCCCGCGCCTGATAGTGTTGAACGATGGCTTTACGGGCCGAATAGAGGCCTTTGGAATCACAGTAGCCCTGTGCCGTGGGCAGGTTACGGATGACATCGACCAGAATTTCGTCCGGTGCCTCGAAGCCGAAAGGGGCAGGGTTGCCAATATTCAGTTTAAGGACTTTATTACCTTCTTCTTCAAGCCGCTTGGCTTCCTTTAAGACTGGGCCACGGATGTCATAGCATACGTTCTCCAGTTTCTTAGATTTTTCAATCGGAGACATAAATAGTACGAACCTTTTGCAGAGAGCGCATATTCCCATATGGAATAGCATAACCTGCTTAATGTACTCCTCCTGTAGTACCTTTTGAAGAATGATTATCGCTTTTGCTGCAAATGATTGCGCATCTGCACTATATGGTTGTGTACTCGTTGGATGGTGCGATATGGTAAGGGGGCGGACGGCTATTCAGGCTGCATTTTTTATGCGCCAGAATAGGGTGACAGGGAAGGCTCATTTATTTAAATGTGAAATGTATTTATTTCGCAGGGTGAAATAAAGAGAAAGTGTCGTTGTTATTGAATGAAGGATTAAGACTGGTGAGCCATTTAATTAGCGATGTCTTACCAATGGAAAGGCGATAGGGGTAACGAAATATAAGTATTTTTTTGCCCTTATCGTGCGTCTGCGATAGTGTCTTTAAATGTATCGGTCATTACCTGTACATGTAATAAAACACCAGGAATATTTTGTTAAAATTAAAATAGATAAGTGAAAAATCGTATGACCAGTGCAAATCGACCAGTACTTAATCTCGATCTTGATTTACTGAGGACGTTTGTTGCCGTTGCAGATTTAAATACATTTGCAGCGGCGGCGACCGCAGTCAATCGGACTCAATCGGCTGTCAGCCAGCAGATGCAGCGGCTTGAGCAACTCATCGGAAAGGAACTTTTTGCCCGGCACGGGCGTAATAAATTGCTGACCGAACATGGTATCCAGTTTTTGGGGTATGCCAGAAAAATACTACAATTCAATGATGAAGCCTGTATTTCATTAATGTACAGCGATATTCAGGGGACGCTGACCATTGGAGCGTCTGATGATACTGCAGACACTATCCTTCCTTATATTTTACACCGGGTGACATCTGTATTTCCGAAACTCTCCGTCAATGTCAGCGTAAAACGTAGTGCTGAAATGATGGAAATGCTGAATCAGGGGAAAATAGATCTGGTTATTACCACAATGAATGGAGTGGTGTTTCCTCATGTATTATTGCGTAGTTCCCCTACGCTATGGTATTGCGCTGCGGATTATCAGTTCCGATCGCAGGAACCTGTACCCTTGGTTGTTTTGGATGAGCCGAGCCCTTTCCGTTCGCTGGCTACGCAGCAACTGACGGCCGCAGGGATCCCCTGGAGAATCGCCTATGTGGCTTCAACGCTCTCTGCTGTGCGAGCGGCGGTGAAGGCCGGCATGGGTATCACCGTGCGTTCGGTAGAAATGATGAGCCCAGAACTGCGGGTGTTGGGCGAAGAAGAAGGGTTACCGAGATTGCCTGAAACACGTTATTTCCTCTGCCAGAACCCTAACCAGGAGAATGAGCTGGCGACGGCAATTTTCAATGTGATTGAATCAGGGAAGCCCTCTCACATTACGCCTGTCAGCATGTTAGTAAATAGCACGGATGAAAAGTTCTCTTCCGATCCGTCGCTGAAGGACGCGATCTAATCGGAATGGGGAGTTAGCTATCATTCGGGGAGGGTAGGGATGCACCCCGAATGATGATGATTTATGACTAAGGTGTTAAACCCTCATTGGTAGTGTTTTATTACTCTGATCTCTTCACTCCTATGCCACTTTGCGTTTTCCATTTCACATCAATAGGCTAGGCGCAGCGAGATTAATCGTTACCCTTGTTTTATAAAACGCCGGTTCTATTTTTTTAAAATAATGTTATGGAAATTGGCGTCCAGTCTTGTCCAGCACCATCGTGGTTTTTTTACTAACTAAATTGGTAAAAATGTGTGCTGGATCAAAAAATATCCCTAATAACCCCATGGGGGAACAGGCATTTTCTGTGAAAATGGTATAGTGACGCAGTGAACTTGCTTCCTGTGTAGCTGCACGCAGGTTAACCGACAAAAGGACTGACTCGATTTAGCTACGGGTGAGAACACAAAATGTTAACAAAACAGCGTGCATGTAAAGTAATGTACTGTTATTTTTAGTAAGGTTGAAAAAAAGGTTACAAATTTAGGGGCTCAACCATACCAAGCAAGGCTTACCTGATACGTTTCCATGCTTTTTTGTGGTTATTAATCCTTCCTTTTAATCGATGTGGCGCATTAACTGCCGATAATAGAGCAGGGATGTTACCCGCCACTTTTGATGAGTAAGCAAAGAGAATGTCAACAACTACTGAAATCCTCGCCCATCATTGGGCATTTGGGCTATTCCTTATCATTGCCGTAGGCCTTTGCGTCTTCATGCTGACCGGTGGATTCTTGCTAGGGGGGAGAGCCAGAGCCAGAGCCAAAAACGTACCTTATGAATCCGGGATCGACTCAGTGGGTTCAGCGCGGTTACGTCTGTCTGCTAAATTTTATCTTGTCGCTATGTTCTTCGTTATCTTCGACGTTGAAGCCCTCTATCTCTATGCTTGGGCGGTGTCTATCAAAGAAAGCGGCTGGATTGGCTTCATTGAAGCAACCATTTTCATTTTGGTGCTGTTGGCTGGTTTGATTTATCTGGTACGCGTTGGGGCACTTGACTGGACCCCGGTACGTTCCAAGAGACAAGTCGTTAAATCAGACATCATCAACACTACCAACATTCATCCGCAGTAACAGCGAGGCATTTTAAGATGGACTATACGCTCACCCGCATAGAGCCGGACGGTGAGAATGACCGTTATCCCCTGCAACGTCAGGAGATCGTTTCCGACCCTCTGGAGCAACATGTTCACCGTAGTGTCTACATGGGCAAACTGGAACATGCATTACACGATACGGTGAACTGGGGGCGTCAGAACTCCCTGTGGCCGTACAACTTCGGCCTTTCCTGTTGCTACGTAGAAATGGTGACGTCATTTACTGCCGTTCATGACGTGGCGCGTTTTGGTGCTGAGGTTCTGCGTGCGTCGCCACGTCAGGCCGACTTCATGGTCGTTGCGGGAACCTGTTTTACCAAAATGGCCCCCGTTATTCAGCGTCTGTACGAGCAAATGCTTGAGCCTAAATGGGTTATCTCCATGGGGGCCTGTGCTAACTCCGGCGGTATGTACGATATCTATTCCGTCGTTCAGGGCGTAGATAAATTCCTGCCTGTTGATGTGTATATTCCAGGCTGCCCTCCGCGTCCTGAAGCCTACATGCAAGCGCTGTTGCTGCTGAAAGAATCCATCGGTAAAGAACGCCGCCCTCTGTCATGGGTGGTAGGTGAACAGGGCGTTTACCGTGCCAATATGCAATCTGAGCGTGAACGCAAACGCGGCGAGCGAATCGCGGTGACCAACCTGCGTTCGCCTGATGAGATTTGACCTGTAGATGATAAACCCGGTGACCGTGTAATACCCCGATAATAGTGTGCGGTCATTATCAGATACAGAAATAGCACATTTAATGTGGTGACATATTTATGACAGATTTAACGACACACGATCTCGCTCAGCCAGGCTGGCAAACCCGCGATCACCTTGACGATCCGGTCGTTGGCGAGCTGTGTAACCGTTTTGGACCAGATGCATTTACTGTACAAGCTACCCGCACAGGTATTCCCGTTGTGTGGGTCAAACGTGAGCAATTACTGGACGTTGTCGCATTCCTGAAAAAACAGCCGAAGCCTTATGTCATGCTGTTTGACCTGCACGGTATGGATGAGCGCTTGCGCACTCACCGTGAAGGCTTGCCTGCCGCCGACTACTCCGTCTTTTATCACATCATTTCTATCGAGCGTAACCGCGACATCATGCTGAAAGTCGCGTTGGCCGAGAGCGATCTGCACGTACCGACCGTGACCAAACTGTTCCCGAATGCCAACTGGTATGAGCGTGAAACGTGGGAAATGTTTGGTATTACGTTCAACGGCCACCCACACCTGACGCGCATCATGATGCCGCAGACGTGGGAAGGGCACCCGTTGCGTAAAGATTATCCGGCGCGTGCGACCGAATTCGATCCTTTCGTGCTGACCAAGCAGAAAGAAGATCTGGAAATGGAATCGCTGACGTTCAAACCGGAAGAGTGGGGAATGAAGCGCGGTACTGAAAATGAGGACTTCATGTTCCTCAACCTCGGTCCAAACCACCCGTCTTCACACGGTGCCTTCCGTATTATCCTGCAGTTGGATGGCGAAGAAATCGTCGACTGCGTGCCTGACGTGGGTTACCACCATCGCGGCGCGGAGAAAATGGGCGAACGCCAGTCCTGGCACAGCTACATCCCTTATACCGACCGTATTGAATACCTTGGCGGCTGCGTTAACGAAATGCCGTATGTGCTTGCCGTAGAAAAACTGGCGGGTATTGAGGTGCCGGATCGCGTTAAAACGATTCGCGTGATGCTGTCTGAGCTGTTCCGCATTAATAGCCACCTGCTGTATATCAGTACCTATATTCAGGACGTCGGTGCGATGACACCGGTGTTCTTTGCGTTTACTGACCGCCAGAAAATTTACGATTTGGTTGAAGCGATTACCGGCTTCCGTATGCACCCGGCGTGGTTCCGTATTGGCGGTGTGGCGCACGATCTGCCACGCGGCTGGGAACGTCTGCTGCGTGAATTCCTCGATTGGATGCCGAGCCGCCTGGATACCTATGTTAAGGCCGCGCTGCAGAACACCATCCTGAAAGGCCGTACTCAGGGCGTCGCTGCCTACAATGCGAAAGAAGCGTTGGATTGGGGCGTAACCGGTGCGGGTCTGCGTGCGACAGGTATCGGTTTTGACGTGCGCAAATGGCGTCCGTATTCCGGTTATGAAAACTTCGACTTTGAAGTGCCTGTTGGCGACGGCATCAGTGATTGCTATAGCCGCGTGATGCTGAAGGTTGAAGAGCTGCGTCAGAGCTTGCGTATTCTGGATCAGTGCCTCAAGAACATGCCGGAAGGGCCGTTTAAAGCGGATCACCCGCTGACGACGCCGCCGCCAAAAGAGCGCACATTGCAGCATATTGATACGCTGATTAACCACTTCCTTCAGGTTTCCTGGGGACCGGTTATGCCTGCCAATGAATCATTCCAGATGGTTGAGGCAACGAAGGGCATTAACAGCTATTACCTGACCAGTGACGGCGGCACGATGAGCTACCGTACCCGTATTCGCACGCCGAGCTATGCGCATCTGCAACAGATTCCGTCTGTCATTCGCGGATGTCTGGTATCCGATTTGATCGTTTACCTCGGCAGTATTGATTTCGTAATGTCAGATGTGGACCGCTAATTATGCATGATCATAACAATCACGATCATATTGATGCTCAGGGACAACCTGCTGCCGACTCGCTGACAAAAGACAATGCTTTTGTATTGAGCGACGCCGAACGTGACGCCATTGAGCACGAAAAACATCACTACGAAGATGCACGCGCCGCGTCGATCGAAGCACTGAAAATTGTGCAGAAAGAACGCGGCTGGGTACCGGATGGTGCGATCAACGCAATTGCCGATGTGCTGGGCATTCCTGCCAGTGACGTGGAAGGTGTAGCGACGTTCTATAGCCAGATTTACCGTCAGCCGGTTGGGCGCCACATTATTCGCTATTGCGACAGCGTCGTGTGCCATATCAATGGCTATCAGGGCGTTCAGGCTGCACTTGAGCGTAAGCTCAGCATCAAACCGGGACAGACGACGTTCGATGGACGTTTCACGCTGTTGCCGACCTGCTGCCTGGGGAACTGTGACAAGGGGCCGTCGATGATGATTGATGACGATACCCACAGCCATGTGACGCCGGAAGGAATTGAATCGTTATTGGAGCAGTATCAATGAGTAAAGACATTGTTCTGACTGCTGAGCAGCATCCTCTGACCTGGCGTTTACGTGCAGACAAACAGCCGGTATGGCTGGATGAGTATCGCAGCAAAAACGGCTATGTCGCCGCGCAAAAAGCGTTAACCGGCATGGCGCAGGATGAAGTGGTCTCACTGGTTAAAGACGCTGGCCTGAAAGGGCGTGGCGGCGCAGGCTTTTCGACGGGCTTGAAGTGGAGCCTGATGCCGAAAGACGAAAGCATGAACATCCGCTATCTGCTGTGTAACGCGGATGAGATGGAGCCAGGTACTTACAAAGACCGCCTGCTGATGGAGCAAGAGCCCCATCTGCTGGTTGAAGGTATGCTGATTAGCGCCTTTGCGCTGAAAGCCTACCGCGGCTACATCTTCCTGCGCGGCGAATACATCGAAGCGGCTGTCCATCTGCGTCGTGCCATCGAAGAAGCGAAAGCGGCGGGTCTGCTGGGTAAAAATATTCTGGGTAGCGGGTTCGATTTCGAGTTGTTCGTGCATACGGGCGCCGGGCGTTACATCTGCGGTGAAGAAACTGCACTGATTAACTCGCTGGAAGGCCGTCGTGCCAACCCACGTTCCAAGCCGCCGTTCCCGGCGTCTGCGGGCGTGTGGGGTAAACCGACCTGCGTCAACAACGTGGAAACGCTGTGTAACGTACCGGCGATTATCGAACACGGTGCGGCGTGGTATCAGGGGCTGTCTGCGGGTAAAAGTAAAGATGCAGGCACGAAACTGATGGGCTTCTCCGGTCGCGTAAACAATCCGGGCCTGTGGGAACTGCCATTCGGTACCACGGCGCGTGAGATTCTGGAAGACTACGCGGGCGGTATGCGTGATGGTCTGAAGCTGAAAGCCTGGCAGCCGGGCGGCGCAGGGACGGATTTCCTGACGGAAAGCCATCTCGATCTGCCAATGGATTTTGAGCACATTGCGAAAGCAGGTAGCCGTATGGGTACGGCGCTGGCGATGGCCGTCGATCACGAGATCAATATGGTCTCGCTGACGCGCAATCTGGAAGAGTTCTTCGCCCGTGAATCCTGCGGCTGGTGTACGCCGTGCCGTGATGGTCTGCCGTGGAGCGTGAAGATTCTGCGTGCGCTGGAGAAGGGGGAAGGCCAACCCGGCGATATCGAAACGCTGGAGCAGCTTTGCCGCTTCCTCGGACCGGGGAACACCTTTTGTGCGCATGCGCCGGGTGCGGTTGAGCCGCTGCAAAGTGCCATCAAATATTTCCGGGAAGAATTCGAAGCGGGTATCTCTAAACAGTATTTAGGCAACGTCAAAACGATTGGCGGTATTCAGCCTAACCTGTTGAAAGAGCGCTGGTAAGCTATCGCTCAACATGTGCGAGATGCAGTGAATGTATCCGCAGGGTGGCGCAAATAAGCCACCCTCTATAAACCCAATAGATTTCAGGCGCAGGTAGCCAACGCATTTGCGATTTGAAAGATGAGGGTATACAGAATTTTTGATTAGCGCTCGTGGCAACACGGGCCATTATGGAAGCATGCTGACTATGGCTACTATTCATGTAGACGGCAAAGAGTATGAAGTAAACGGAGCAGACAACCTTCTGGAAGCTTGCCTGACTCTGGGACTTGATATTCCTTACTTTTGCTGGCACCCCGCGCTCGGGAGCGTCGGATCCTGCCGCCTCTGTGCGGTAAAACAGTATCAAAACGCGGAAGACACCCGCGGTCGTCTGGTGATGTCTTGTATGACACCAGCAGCACCGGGTACGTTTATCGCCATTGAAGATGAAGAAGCGAAACTATTCCGTAAGACGATAGTTGAGTTTCTGATGACCAACCACCCGCACGATTGCCCGGTGTGTGAGGAAGGCGGTAACTGTCATTTGCAGGATATGACGGTCATGACGGGGCAGAACTTCCGTCGCTATCGCTTCACCAAGCGTACCCACCGTAATCAGGATCTTGGGCCGTTCATTTCTCATGAGATGAACCGCTGTATCGCGTGCTATCGCTGCGTGCGTTACTACAAAGATTACGCGGATGGCAAAGATCTCGGCGTTTACGGCGCACACGATAACGTCTACTTCGGTCGCCCGGAAGATGGCACGCTGGAAAGCGAGTTCTCCGGCAACCTGGTTGAAGTGTGTCCGACCGGTGTATTCACCGATAAAACGCACTCCGAGCGCTATAATCGTAAATGGGATATGCAGTTTGCACCGAGCGTTTGCCAGCAGTGCAGCATCGGCTGTAATACCAGCCCCGGTGAACGCTATGGCGAACTGCGCCGTATCGAAAACCGTTTCAACGGTAGCGTAAACCACTATTTCCTGTGTGACCGCGGTCGTTTTGGTTACGGCTATGTTAATCAGAAAGACCGTCCAAATCAGCCGCTGCAACGCCGTGGTAATGACTGGATCGCGCTGAATGCCGATCAGGCACTGCAAGGTGCGGCGGATGTGCTGCGTCAGGCGAAGAAAACGATCGGTATCGGTTCACCACGCGCTAGCATTGAAAGCAACTTCGCCTTGCGTGAGTTGGTGGGTGCCGAGAACTTCTACACGGGTATCGCGCAGGAAGAACAAAATCGTCTGCAACTGATCCTGAAAGTGCTGCGCGAAAGCGGTGTGAGAACACCGGCGCTGCGTGAAATCGAAGGCTACGACGCGGTTCTGATTCTGGGTGAAGACTTGACGCAGACAGGGGCGCGTATCGCACTGGCTGTTCGTCAGGCCGTTAAAGGCAAAGCTCGTGAAATGGCGGCAGCGCAGAAAGTGGCTGACTGGCAGATCGCGGCGATCATGAACATTGGTCAGCATGCCAAGCACCCGCTGTTTGTCACCAATGTCGACAACACCCGTCTGGACGACATCGCTGCATGGAACTACCGTGCGCCGGTTGCCGATCAGGCGCGCCTTGGTTTTGCCATTGCACACGGTCTGGATAGCAGCGCTCCGGCCGTTGCCGATCTGGCTGCGGGCCTCGACCAGAAAGTCGATATCATCGTACAGGCGCTGGCCGGTGCGAAAAAACCACTCATCATCTCCGGCACCAATGCTGGCAGCGAAGACGTGATCTCTGCGGCGGCAAACGTTGCCAAAGCGCTGAAAAATCGCGGTTCTGACGTCGGAATTACCTTTGTTGCTCCTGCTGCCAACAGCATCGGGTTGTCAATCATGGGCGGCGGTTCGCTGGATGACGCGCTGGCGCAGTTGGAAAACGGTGACGCCGACAGCGTGGTGGTGCTGGAGAACGATCTCTACCGGCATGCCCCAATCGCTCGCGTTGATGCCGCGCTGGAAAAAGCGGAAAACCTGATTGTGGTCGACCATCAGCGCACTCGCATCATGGACAAGGCCAGCATGATTCTGTCCGCTGCCAGCTTTGCTGAAAGCGACGGTACGCTGATTAACCAGGAAGGCCGCGCTCAGCGTTTCTTCCAGGTTTATGACCCAACGTACTACAACGACAAAGTCGTGATGCTGGAAAGCTGGCGCTGGTTGCACTCGCTGTACATCACTTACAACAGCCGTCAGGTTGACTGGACGCAGTTGGATAACGTGATTGACGCGTGTGCTGCCGCACTGCCGCAGCTTGCCGCGATCAAAGACGCCGCGCCGGACGCGTCGTTCCGTATTCGTGGCCAGAAACTGTCGCGTTCACCGATTCGCTCCAGTGGCCGTACCGCGATGCGTGCCAATATCAGCGTGCATGAACCGCGTCAGCCTGTCGATAAAGACACGATGTTTGCCTTCTCAATGGAAGGGAACAACAGTCCGACAGCCAACCGTCAGCAGATTCCGTTTGCCTGGGCACCAGGCTGGAACTCACCGCAAGCCTGGAACAAATTTCAGGATGAAGTGGGCGGACATTTGCGTCATGGCGATCCGGGTGTGCGTCTGATCGAAGCTGGCGAAGGTTCGCTGGCGTATTTCGACAACATTCCTGCGGCGTTCGTCCCACAAGCGGGTCAATGGCGTGTTGCGCCGTATTATCACCTGTTTGGTAGTGATGAAATGTCACAGCGTTCTGATGTGATTCAGCAGCGTATGCCAGAACCTTACGTGATGGTGAACCCGGCCGATGCGGCAACGTTAGGTGTGAATGCGGGTACGTTGCTGGAGCTGACCTGTGCAGGACAAACGCTACGTCTGCCACTGCGTTTAAGTGCGGAATTGAATCAGGGACAGGTTGGTTTACCGCTGGGCTTGCCGGGTATTGCGCCGGTGCTGGCGGGTGCAACCGTTGAAAATCTGCGGGAGGCCGCACAATGAGTTGGTTAACACCGGAATTAACCGAGATCCTGATTACCGTCGGAAAAGCGATCGTGATTCTGCTGGTTGTGGTGACGTGTGGCGCGTTCATGAGTATGGGTGAACGCCGACTGCTCGGCCTCTTCCAGGGACGTTATGGACCAAACCGGGTAGGTTGGGGCGGTTCATTACAGCTCGTCGCTGACATGATCAAAATGTTCTTCAAAGAAGACTGGGTGCCGAACTTTACCGATAAGGTGATCTTCACGCTGGCACCGATGATCGCGTTCACGTCAATGCTGATTGCCTTTGCGATTGTGCCGATCACGCCAACCTGGGGTGTCGCCGATCTGAACATCGGGATCCTGTTCTTCCTGATGATGGCGGGTTTAGCTGTTTACGCAGTGCTGTTTGCCGGTTGGGCGAGTAACAACAAATACTCACTGCTGGGGGCGGTACGTGCTTCTGCGCAGACCGTGAGTTATGAAGTGTTCATCGGCCTGTCGCTGATGGGTGTAGTCGCGCAGGCTGGCTCGTTCAACATGCGTGACATCGTCGATTCTCAGGAACACCTGTGGAACGTCATCCCGCAGTTCTTCGGCTTTATTACGTTTGCCATCGCAGGTGTGGCGGTGTGTCACCGTCACCCGTTTGACCAGCCTGAAGCTGAGCAGGAAATTGCCGATGGTTACCACATTGAATATTCCGGTATGAAATTCGGTCTGTTCTTTGTCGGGGAATATATCGGGATCGTTACGGTTTCTGCGCTGATGGTGACGCTGTTCTTCGGCGGCTGGCATGGTCCAATCCTGCCTCCATTTGTCTGGTTTGCGCTGAAAACGGGCTTTTTCATGATGATGTTCATCCTGATTCGTGCTTCGTTACCCCGTCCGCGTTATGACCAGGTGATGTCTTTCGGTTGGAAAGTCTGTCTGCCGATAACGCTTTTGAATCTGCTGGCGACAGCGGCCGTCATTTTGTACAACGCTTAAGAAGGGGTGAATAAACCATGACATTGAAAGACTTAGTGGTTGGTTTCGGCACCCAGATACGCAGTATCTGTATGGTGGGTTCGAATGCTTTCAAGAAGCGCGAAACCAGAATGTATCCCGAAGAGCCTGTGAATCCACCGCCGCGCTACCGTGGTCGTATCGTGCTGACGCGCGATCCTGATGGTGAAGAGCGTTGCGTTGCCTGCAACCTGTGTGCGGTGGCCTGTCCGGTCGGCTGTATCTCATTGCAGAAAGCGGAAACCAAAGATGGTCGCTGGTATCCCGAGTTCTTCCGCGTCAACTTCTCACGCTGCATTTTCTGTGGCTTCTGCGAAGAAGCGTGCCCGACAACCGCTATCCAGCTGACGCCGGATTTCGAGATGGGCGATTACAAACGTCAGGATCTGGTGTACGAGAAAGAAGATCTGCTGATATCGGGGCCGGGTAAATATCCGGAATACAATTTCTACCGGATGGCCGGTATGGCAATCGATGGGAAAGATAAGGGCGAAGCGGAAAACGAAGCCAAACCTATTGATGTCAAAGGCCTGTTGCCCTAAGGAGCTAGCATGGAATTCGCTTTTTATACCACAGGCTTGATTGCGATACTGGCGACATTGCGCGTCATTACGCATACCAATCCTGTGCATGCATTGTTGTACATGGTCACTTCGCTTATGGCGATTGCGGGCGTCTTTTTCTCGCTGGGGGCTAATTTTGCTGGCGCGCTGAGCATCATCGTTTATGCGGGTGCCATCATGGTGCTGTTCGTATTCGTCGTCATGATGCTCAACCTCGGCAACTCCGTGGAAGAACAAGAGCGGAATTGGCTGAAACCGAGCGCTTGGGTAGGGCCAGGTATTCTTTCTCTGGCGTTACTGGTGATTGTCGTCAATGCGATCCTCAGCCTGAAAGAGCAGGGAATCACGGGCACGCCTGTTGAGGCGAAAGCCGTAGGTATCAGCCTGTTTGGTCCTTATGTTCTGGCCGTTGAATTAGCGTCAATGCTGCTGCTGGCGGGATTGGTTGTCGCTTTCCACATTGGTCGTGAAGATAAACGCGGTGACGTTGTGAATAAAGAAAGCGCGAATCAGGACGCTGAGAAGAAAATAACGGGGGAACGCGCATGATTCCGTTACAACATGGATTGATTTTAGCCGCTATCCTGTTTGTTCTGGGGCTGACTGGTCTGTTAATTCGTCGTAACCTGCTGTTTATGTTGATCAGTCTCGAAATTATGATCAACGCTGCCGCGCTGGCATTTGTCGTCGCAGGCAGTTACTGGCAGCAGCCGGATGGTCAGGTGATGTACATTCTGGCGATTACGCTGGCAGCGGCTGAGGCCAGTATTGGTCTGGCGCTGTTGTTGCAGATGTATCGTCGTCGTCAGACCCTGAATATTGATACAGTCAGTGAGATGCGCGGATGAACTTACTCTATTTAACAATACTCTTCCCGCTGCTCGGCTTTCTGTTGCTGGCATTTTCCCGCGGTCGCTGGTCGGAAAATACGTCCGCGACCGTCGGTGTTGGCTCGATTGGTCTGGCAGCGTTGGTTACCGCTTGGGTTGTGGTCGATTTCATGGGCCAACAGCACGGTGGCGTCACCTTCTTTAATCAGCATTTGTGGACATGGATGGCCGTTGGCAACTTCGACATCAGCGTCACGCTGACGCTTGATGGCCTTTCGGTGACGATGCTGTCCGTTGTAACGGGTGTTGGTTTCTTTATTCACCTGTTTGCCTCCTGGTACATGCGTGGGGAAGAGGGATATTCCCGCTTCTTCGCCTACACCAACCTGTTTATCGCGAGTATGGTCGTTCTGGTACTGGCCGATAACCTGTTGCTGATGTATCTCGGTTGGGAAGGGGTAGGGCTGTGCAGTTACCTGCTGATCGGTTTCTACTATACCAATCCGAAGAACGGTGCGGCGGCAATGAAGGCCTTCATCGTTACCCGTGTGGGTGACGTCTTTCTGGCCTTTGCGCTGTTCATCCTTTACAAAGAGTTGGGTACGCTCAACTTCCGCGAGCTGATGGTATTAGCGCCGCAGAAACTGGCTGAAGGCTCACCGGAAATCACTTGGGCGACGCTGATGCTGCTGGGTGGTGCGGTCGGTAAATCTGCACAGTTGCCGCTGCAAACCTGGCTGGCGGATGCGATGGCGGGTCCAACGCCAGTCTCTGCATTGATCCACGCCGCGACGATGGTTACCGCAGGTGTCTACCTGATTGCACGTACCAATGGCCTGTTCCTGATGGCACCGGATGTCCTGCATCTGGTGGGTATTGTGGGTGCGGTAACGCTGGTGCTGGCAGGTTTTGCCGCGCTGGTACAAACCGACATCAAGCGCGTGCTGGCCTATTCCACCATGAGCCAGATTGGTTATATGTTCCTGGCGCTGGGCGTTCAGGCATGGGATGCCGCAATTTTCCACCTGATGACGCACGCGTTCTTTAAAGCGCTGCTGTTCCTCTCTTCTGGTTCGGTCATTCTGGCCTGCCACCATGAGCAGAACATCTTCAAGATGGGCGGCCTGCGTAAAACGATTCCGCTGGTTTATGTCTGCTTCCTGGTTGGGGGGGCGGCGCTGGCTGCACTGCCGCTGGTTACCGCTGGCTTCTTCAGTAAAGACGAGATTCTGGCTGGCGCATGGGCAAATGGTCACATCAATCTGATGGTGGCTGGATTAGCTGGTGCCTTCATGACCTCGCTGTATACGTTCCGTATGATTTTCATCGTGTTCCACGGTGAAGAGAAAACCAAAGCGCATGCAGGAAAAGGCATTTCTCACCACTTACCGCTGGTTGTGCTGATGGTTCTGTCCACCTTTATTGGTGCGATGATTGTTCCGCCGTTGCACGGTGTGTTGCCGGCGACGACTGAGCTTGAACACGGCCAGTTGATGACGCTGGAAATTACCTCTGGCGTGGTGGCGATTGCCGGTATTCTGCTTGCTGCTGTGCTGTGGCTGGGTAAACGTCAGGCGGTGAGCAGCATCGCGAAGAGTGCTCCGGGTCGTTTCTTCTCGACCTGGTGGTTCCACGCGTGGGGCTTCGACTGGTTGTACGACCATGTCTTTGTTAAACCGTATCTGGCTATCGCGAAGCTGTTGCAGCGTGATCCGTTAAATGCATTGATGACGCTTCCGGCTACGATTACCCGCTGGGGTAACCGTGGGCTGGCGCTAAGTGCGAATGGTCAATTGCGCTGGTACGTTGCTTCAATGGGCTTTGGTGCCGTGCTGGTGCTGGCCTTGTTACTGCTGGTCTAAGGCAGTATCCGGTAACGTATAAAAGGTAGGGCATTCCGCAGACAGGGATGCCCGCCACGGCAAGTTTTCAGATTTCTTTAATTTAGGGACACAAAACGCCATGCTACTACCTTGGCTAATTCTTCTCCCCTTTATCGGCGGTCTGCTGTGCTGGCAGTTAGAGCGTTTTGGTACGAAAGTACCGCGCTGGATAGCGTTGATTGCAATGGGGCTGACACTCGCACTGTCTCTGCAACTGTGGTTGCAAGGCGGTTATTCGCTGATCGCACCGACAGGCGTGCCACAATGGCAATCTGAGTTTTATGTGCCATGGATCCCGCGCTTCGGCATCGGTATTCATCTTGCGCTGGACGGCCTGTCACTGCTGATGGTGGTGCTGACGGGGTTGCTGGGTGTGTTGGCAATCCTCTGTTCCTGGAATGAAATTCAGCGCTATCAGGGCTTCTTCCACCTGAACCTGCTGTGGATTCTGGGCGGCGTTATCGGCGTGTTCCTTGCCATCGACATGTTCCTGTTCTTCTTCTTCTGGGAAATGATGCTGGTACCGATGTACTTCCTGATTGCGCTGTGGGGGCATAAAGGCTCCGACGGTAAAACCAGAATTACGGCGGCGACCAAGTTCTTCATCTATACCCAGTCAAGCGGCCTGATCATGTTGATCGCGATTCTGGCGCTGGTCTTTGTACATCACAATGCCACTGGCGTTTGGACGTTCAACTATGAAGACCTGCTGAAGACGCCGATGTCATACGGTGTTGAATATCTGTTGATGCTGGGCTTCTTCATCGCGTTTGCTGTAAAAATGCCTGTCGTGCCGTTGCACGGTTGGCTGCCAGATGCACACAGTCAGGCACCAACTGCGGGTTCTGTTGACCTGGCAGGGATCCTGTTGAAAACGGCGGCCTATGGCCTGCTGCGTTTCAGTCTGCCGCTGTTCCCGAACGCCTCCCATGCTTTTGCACCGATCGCTATGTGGCTGGGTGTGATTGGTATCTTCTACGGTGCCTGGTTGGCGTTCAAACAGACGGATATCAAACGTCTGATTGCTTACACCTCGGTGTCCCACATGGGCTTCGTGATGATTGCCATCTATTCCGGTAATCAACTGGCTTATCAGGGCGCGGTGATTCAGATGATTGCTCACGGTTTGTCCGCTGCCGGTCTGTTCATTCTGTGTGGTCAGCTGTACGAACGTCTGCATACCCGTGACATGCGTGAAATGGGTGGCCTGTGGGCGCGCTTGAAGTTCCTGCCTGCGCTGTCTCTGTTCTTTGCTGTGGCAACCTTGGGGATGCCGGGTACGGGTAACTTTGTCGGCGAATTCATGATTCTGTTCGGCAGCTATCAGGTTGTGCCGGTGATTACGGTGATCTCAACCTTCGGTCTGGTATTTGCGTCAGTCTACTCACTGATCATGATGCAGCGTGCTTACTACGGTGCGCCTAAATCTGATGAGCCATTGAAGAGTATGTCGATCCGCGAATTGTCTATCGTGATGCTGTTGGTGGTATTACTGGTGTTGTTAGGGGTGTACCCGCAACCGATTCTGGATACCTCCAGTGCCGCGATGTCAAATATCCAGCAGTGGTTTATGTCGTCTGCTCCAGATTCAATTATTTCAACAACAAGGCCGTAATTCGCCATGACAATAACTCTTCAACAACTAATTGCGCTATCGCCGCTGTTGATCGTCGGATTGACGGTAGTGGTTGTGATGCTGTGCATTGCGTGGCGACGCAACCATTTTGTCAACGCAACCATGACGGTTATCGGCCTGAATATTGCGTTGCTGTCACTGTACTTCGTCGGCCAGGTTGGTCCAACGGACGTGACGCCGCTGCTGCGTGTTGATGGCTTCTCGATGTTCTATACCGCGCTGGTTCTGCTTGCCAGCCTGGCTACCAGTACGTTTGCCTATCCGTGGCTGCAAGGTTACCCAGACAACCGTGATGAGTTCTACCTGCTGGTGCTGATTGCTGCGCTGGGTGGAATCCTGCTGTCGAGTGCCAACCATTTGGCATCGTTGTTCATCGGGATTGAACTGCTTTCCCTTCCGCTGTTTGGTCTGGTGGGGTATGCCTTCCGCCAGAAACGCTCGCTGGAAGCCAGTATTAAATACATGCTGCTGTCGGCGGCGGCGTCTTCCTTCCTGCTGTTTGGTATGGCGCTGATCTATGCTGAATCGGGCGATATGAGCTTTGCCAGCCTTGGTAAGAGCCTGAGCGATCACCAAATCCATGAACCGCTGCTGCTGGCTGGTCTGGGGATGATGATTGTCGGTCTGGGCTTCAAGCTGTCTCTGGTACCGTTCCAACTGTGGACACCTGATGTGTATCAGGGGGCGCCTGCGCCTGTGTCTACGTTTCTGGCCACGGCGGGTAAGATTGCGGTTTTCGGTGCGGTAATGCGTTTGTTCCTTTACGCGCCGATGGCTGACAGCGAGTCTGTCAGAATCGTGCTGGGCATCATCGCGTTCGCGTCGATTCTGTTCGGTAACGTGATGGCGGTATCGCAAACCAACATCAAACGCCTGCTCGGTTACTCCTCCATCGCGCATCTGGGTTATTTACTGGTTGCCCTGATTGCGGTGCAGAGCCATCAGTTGGCGCTGGAAACCGTCGGCGTTTATCTGGTGGGTTACCTGTTCAGCAGCCTGGGTGCGTTCGGCGTGGTTAGTCTGATGTCCAGCCCGTACCGTGGTCCGGATGCCGATTCACTGTTCTCTTATCGTGGCTTGTTCTGGCATAAACCGATCCTGTCTGCGGTGATGACGGTGATGATGCTGTCGCTGGCGGGTATCCCGATGACGCTGGGCTTCTTCGGTAAATTCTACGTGCTGGCTGTCGGTGTGAATGCGGAGTTGTGGTGGTTGACTGGTGCCGTTGTGCTGGGTAGCGCCATTGGTTTGTACTACTACCTGCGCGTGATGGTGAGCCTGTACCTGACGGCTCCTCAACAGCTACAGCGTGATACGCCAAATAACTGGGCCTTAACCGCAGGTGGTGTAGTCGTACTGATCTCCTCCATCGCAGTTCTATTCTTCGGTTTGTATCCACAGCCGCTTATCTCTCTGGTGCAATTGGCGCAGCCAATGCTGTAACCATCGCCGAGAGTCGGGTTGAGCCATGAAACGCCGTTGATGAGAATCAACGGCGTTTTTTTATGGCGAGCTTCCTGCTTGCCACCCTTCTGGCCGTCGCAAGCGACGTTGAAAAACGCTCCCTGCGTTTTTTTATCAGCAAAATCACCACGTTCTTGAACGGGAGTAAGAGCAAGCAAGGTACGTTTTAGGAATGATCTGGTCTGCTGAAACCATAGAAGTCAGGAAAAATTGTCTATAGTTAAGAAGGCAACGATTTATAACTCATGACTTTTCATAACCAATGGTTTTTCATAACCAATGACTTTTGATAACAGAAGGAAGCACTTTATGGCGACAACCAAAAAACAGCCTGAAGAAATTCGTGTCGATGATGATTTAAAACTTCTGTCTGAAACGCTGGATGAGGTACTGCGCTATACGGGCGATCAGGCCGATCAGGCCTACCTTGATTTGAAAAAAGGAGCAGAAAAAGCGCTGCTGGAAGTGAAAGCCCGCATTGGCGTAACAGACAGCTATTATGCGCGTGCAAAACAGGTGGCCGACAAAGCTGATGTGTATGTGCATGACAAACCCTGGCACGGTATCGGTATCGGCGCCACCGTCGGTCTGGTGTTGGGATTACTGCTGGCTAAGCGCTAATTTCTGCCAATCATGTAGCGGGATTCCCCGCTACATCCTCCAATATTCTCTATTCCTGAATCTTATCCTCTTTCTCAGACATGCCTTGTACCCAATATATGGCTTCAAACGGACGTAGTTCCAATATTGCGGGCTGAGGCTGTGCATCAGAGTAATTACTGAATAGCAGTCGCCAGCGACGATCGTGGAGGTCAGTAGGAGGTTGCCAGCGAAGGGAGTGCTTGCTGAGGTTTGCCAAAACCAAAAGCCGTTGGCCTTCCCAGGTACGCTGATAACACCAGATACTGGGATGATCTGGCAGCAAATCCTGATAGTCTCCGTGCGTCAGCAGCGGCAGCGCTTTACGCATAGCGATAAGCTGCTGGTAGGTGTAGAAAACGGACGCTTTATCCGCCAATGCCTGCCTCGCGTTGATGTGGGCAAAGTTTTGACATGGTGAGATCCACGGTGTGCCTGTCGTGAATCCGGCATGATTGCTATCATCCCACTGCATTGGCGTGCGGCTGTTATCGCGTGATTTGCTGGCGAGAATCGCTAAGATTTGTTCGGCGGGTTGGCCTTGTTCACGCTGTTCAGCAAACTGATTCAGGCTTTCAATATCCCGGTATTGTTCAATCTGCGTATAGCCAGAATTGGTCATGCCCAGTTCTTCGCCCTGATAGATATAAGGTGTGCCTTGCATGCCGTGCAGCACCATCGCCAGCATCTTGGCGGATTGCACCCGAAATTCGCCTTCATCTCCAAAACGCGACACGATGCGCGGCTGATCGTGATTACACCAAAACAGTGCATTCCAGGCATGGTTGTGCATACCCTGTTGCCAGTGAGTAAAAAGCTGCTTGAGTTGGATAAAGTCAGGTTCTGCCAGCGTCCATTTTTCCCCATTTGGATAATCGACTTTCAGATGGTGGAAATTGAACGTCATGGACAATTCGCTACCGTCCAGTGAGGCGTAGCGACGGCAGTGCTCCAATGAGGTCGAAGACATCTCGCCGACGGTCATTAAACCGCGGGGCTGAAAAACATCGCGGCTGAATTCCTGCAAGTAATCATGAATAAGGGGGCCATCAGTATAGAAGCGGCGTCCATCGCCCTGAACATCTGACGGGAAATCCTGCTGCTTGGAGACCAGATTGACCACATCCAGCCGCAGTCCGTCCACGCCTTTATCTGCCCAAAACTCACAGACCTGCTTTAATTCATCCCGCACGCGCGGGTGCTCCCAATTGAGGTCGGCCTGTTCCGTGGCGAAAAGGTGCAGATAATACTGTTTGCTTGCTTCGTGCCACTGCCAGGCGGGGCCGCCAAATTTTGAATGCCAATTATTGGGTAGTGCACCGTCATTGCCATCACGCCAGATATAAAAATGTCGATAGGGGCTACGGCGATCTTGTGCGTTCAGGAACCAGTGGTGCTGCGTAGACGTGTGGTTGAACACCATATCCATGACGATACGAATGCGGCGTCGATGCGCTTCTGCGATCAACGTTTCCATATCGGCCATTGTGCCGTAGGTTGGGTCGATGGCGCAGTAGTCGGCCACGTCATAACCGTTGTCTACCTGAGGGGAAAGATAAACCGGCGTCAGCCAGATCGCATCAACGCCCAACTGTTGCAGGTAATCGAGTCGGGCGGTGATGCCTGCGATGTCGCCAATGCCATTTCCGGTACTGTCCTGAAAGCTCTTCGTGTAGATTTGATAAATTACGCCGTTTTGCCACCAGGGGAGTGATGCATTCATAAAAATCCTCCTATAACGATAAGCCGTGCCTCAGCAGCACGACTGAATTGATGTCGGAACGGTTATGCTGGATTCAACGTGCCGTTGCGGAGCTTACGTTTATAGACTAGAGGTGTGAGTACCATCGGAATGACGGCGGCAACCAGCATGGCGATAGCGAAAATCCCCCAAAATTGTGGCTTGATGGAGAGAATGCCCGGCAATCCACCGACACCGATGCCATTTGCTGTCACACCGTACAGGCCGCAAATGAGCGCGGCGGCGGCGGAGCCGATCATGGCGCACAACATCGGAAAGCGGTATTTCAGGTTGATGCCGTACATGGCCGGCTCGGTCACGCCCAGAAAGGCGGAAATGGCAGCGGGAACAGAAATTTCACGCTCATTGGCTTTCCGGCTGACAAGAATCACCCCAACGACCGCGGCCGCCTGAGCAATATTGGATAGCGCGATGAGTGGCCAGACTGGCGTGCCGCCCATACTCTGAATCATCTGCATATCAATTGCTAACGTTGTTTGGTGCACGCCGGTGATGACCAGCGGCGCATACAGGAACCCAAACAGCGCGGCACCAATGGGGGCAAAACTTCCCGTCATTACGGCTTTAACGGCCCAGGCGACGCCATCACCAATCATACGACCAAATGGACCAATCAAGGTATGTGCCAGGAAAACAGCCAGAATGAGTGACGTTACAGGCACGACCACCAAATAGAGGTAATCCGGCACGATTTTTTTCAGCCGCGTTTCGATCAGTGCCAGCGCCATCCCCGCTAAGACGGAGGGGATAACCTGTGCCTGATAGCCTATCTTCTCAATCGTGAACCAGCCAAAATTCCAGACCTCAGGCGTTTGCTGTCCGATGAGGTAGGCGTTCATTAGCTGCGGCGATACCAGTGTGATACCGAGTACGATGCCGAGAATAGGCGTGCCGCCCATTTTGCGTACGGTTGACCAGCAGACTGCAACGGGGAGATAGAAGAAGATCGCTTCGCCCAACAGCCAGAGGAAATCGTAGACGGTTTGCCAGGTCGGGTAGATCTGTACCAGCGTTTGCCCGTCGCGCATCGGGATATCGCCGATAACGTTACGTGCGCCGAGGATCAGCCCCCCGCTGATGAGCGCGGGAAGCAGTGGAAAGAAGATTTCGGCAAAATGTGAAATGCTGCGCTCGAACCAGCTCATATTTTGACGAGCGGCGACTTTGGCCTCTTCTTTATTTATTTCACCTTTTCCCGTCGTGGCGAGCAGTGCTTTGTAATACTCATCCACATCGGTGCCGATCACGACCTGAAATTGCCCGGCATTCGTGAAGCACCCTTTGACAATTCGCAGCTCTTCAATGTTTTTGGGATGGGCTTTGGATGCATCGTGCAAGACGAAGCGGAGACGGGTGATGCAGTGCGTGACTGCCGCGATATTCTCACGTCCGCCAACCAGTTCGATCAGACGGTCAATATCCTGTTGTTTAACTTTACTCATAGTCATGTCCTTTTTATCTTTTAGCGCAGACGTCGGGGACGCGAAGCAAGTACAGCTACAGAAAAGCATAGTCTGTTAACGATGATTGTGCCGTGAAAGAAAAACGCATTGGGCTGTTTTTAAACGAGAATGCTCAGGCATGCGGTGTGCCGCACAAATCTGCAACAAGCAGGTAGACAAAAAAGGAAGAGGGATGAATGGGACGTGTCAGCGGGAGAAAAACTAAAGCCGCCTGTAAGGAGGCGGCTTTAGAGATTGTTTATATCACAATCAGAACGGGCTGATGATTGACCCAATACGTTCACAATAACTGACATAAACATCTCCCATTCTTTTAAAGAATTTGCTGATTTTACGAAACGTTTTCATTATCAGACTCCTCTAACGGGTTAGTTAAATGTGATGTTCATCACGTTTTTAATGGTAGCGAAGATGAAATCGGATTTCAACATTTTTGTGACTTTAATCACAAAAATATAACGACGTGGCAAAGGCAGTACGACGGGAGCGAAAGAGCCTGCTCCGCAACTGGCAAGCTAGCGGAGCAGGTGATGGCATGTCATGAGACGTGATATCAGACGGGATAGCGATAAATATTGTGATCGAACCACTGCTCGCCAACCCGTTCGGCGTCTTTCTCTATGTGATGAAAGTGGAAGCCGAGTCGTTGAGCAACAGCGTTGCTGCGCGTGTTGGCGGTTGAGGCTTTGATGATGCTACGCTCGACGAGGCCTGCATCGGTATAGGCGGCTATCAGTGTGCTGACGGCCTGAGAAACGATGCCTTTACCTTCGAATTCTTCTGCAATCCAGTAGCCGATGACGCCTTCTTTATTCTGAATCGTATTGAAGGAGACGATGCCAGCTAGCATGTTGTCCCAGCGGATAACATATACGGCGGCTGTTTTAGCAAAGAACGCTTTTCTATTGCCGCGAATGGTTTCACGCGTGTCATCAACGGTCTTGACGGAATCCGGCCATGGCAACGTTCGCCGCAGACGCGCTTTTTCCTGTTGGATCAGGGTAAAGATCGCATCGGCATCGCGCTCTTCCTGTATTGTTAGGTGTAGATGGGGGTGATGATGTAATTCATACAATTTATCTGTAAATAACGTATCTACCAATGATGCTTCCATAAAACTTCTCCCTTTTAACACTGCAACGTCCCGTCAACGATTGTGACGCTATGTCCGCCGATCCAGGGTTCATCGTTCAGGTACGTCACGGTAATGCGACCATCACAGTGCAGCATTGTGCCCTGTCGTGCAAGGTAGTTGAGTGGAGCGCTGATGTTATTAGTGGCGTGTTGCTGACGAAGCAGTGCGGCCAGACAGGCGTTGGCGCTGCCGGTAACCGGATCTTCTTTGAGATGACCCTGCTCAATATAGAATGTGCGAACTTCATAATCGGTTGGTATCGCGTTATCGTGCGGGCCATAGATGGCGATGCCGTTAGTCTGGCTGAGGTTTTGCACGGCGTAGAGCGCGTCTGCGTCAGGTACGATGCTCAGGCAGGTGTCGGCGCTATCGACACGAATCACAAGCCAGCGAATGCCCATGTGTACCGCGGTGGGCGGGTAGCGGTTATCGATAACGGCACGATCAGCGTCGCTAATGCCAAGCGTTTTTTCCAGCAATGGGATGTGCGCATTACCCAGCGGAACCATAGTGGCCTGCGGTGCGTGAAAAGTCAGACTGCCATCGTCATTAATATTGATCGGAACTAAGCCAACGTCGCACTGTTGCACTAACTGACCTGGAGATTTAGGGCGCAATCCTTCTTCCAGCAGGGCATGTGCTGTGCCTAGCGTAGGGTGTCCGGCAAAGGGCAGCTCCGATTCTGGCGTAAAAATGCGGACGTGATAATCCGCTAAAGGATCGGTGGCTGGCAGGACAAACGTGGTTTCTGACAGGTTTGTCCACCGCGCGATATCCTGCATTTGCGCATCGGTTAGCCCATTTGCTTCCAGAATGACGGCAAGCGGATTGCCCTTGAAAGGCTGTTGGGTGAAAACGTCGACCTGCTTGAAACGACGTAGTGTAGGCATCGCATTTCTCTCCTGTATGCGCTATCGCTTAAATATTACTCAAAACTAACCGCGATCCTATCGCGCGCTTGTGGCATAATGCGCGCCAAATCACATTCCGACTCGAGTATAAGTGCTGTGTTAAGTACCAACAATATCACCATGCAGTTCGGCAGCAAGCCGTTGTTTGAAAACATTTCCGTTAAATTTGGCGGCGGTAACCGTTACGGTTTGATTGGCGCGAATGGTTGCGGTAAATCCACATTCATGAAGATTCTCGGTGGCGACCTGGTGCCGAGCGCCGGTAACGTCTTCCTCGATCCTAATGAGCGTCTGGGTAAACTGCGTCAGGATCAGTTCGCTTTTGAAAAATACAGCGTGCTGGATACCGTCATCATGGGCCACGGTGAGCTGTGGGCGGTAAAAGAAGAGCGCGATCGTATCTACTCATTGGCTGAAATGAGCGAAGCCGACGGCTATAAAGTTGCCGATCTGGAAGTGCAATACGGTGAGATGGATGGCTACAGCGCAGAGTCACGCGCGGGCGAACTGTTGCTGGGCGTGGGGATTCCCGTTGAGCAGCACTATGGCTTGATGAGTGAGATTGCTCCCGGTTGGAAACTGCGTGTCCTGTTGGCGCAGGCGCTGTTTGCCGATCCTGATATCCTGCTGCTCGACGAACCGACCAACAACCTGGATATCGATACGATCCGTTGGCTGGAGCAGGTGCTGAATGAGCGTAACAGCACCATGATCATCATCTCGCATGACCGTCACTTCCTGAACATGGTCTGTACGCACATGGCGGATCTGGACTACGGCGAGCTGCGTATTTATCCTGGCAACTATGACGAATACATGACGGCCGCGACGCAGGCTCGTGAGCGCCTACTGGCCGATAACGCCAAGAAGAAAGCGCAAATTTCCGAACTGCAATCGTTCGTCAGCCGCTTTAGCGCCAACGCCTCTAAATCCAAGCAGGCGACATCGCGTGCGCGCCAGATCGATAAAATCCAACTGGATGAAGTGAAAGCATCCAGCCGTCAAAACCCGTTTATCCGTTTCGATCAGGATAAGAAACTGTTCCGTAATGCGCTGGAAGTGGAAGCGTTGAGCAAAGGTTTTGACAATGGTCCGCTCTTCAACAAGCTGAACCTGATGGTCGAAGTCGGTGAGAAAGTCGCTATTCTGGGTACCAACGGTATCGGTAAAACGACGCTGTTAAAAACGCTGGTCGGCGATCTTCAGCCAGACAGCGGTACGGTGAAGTGGTCTGAAAATGCAAAAATCGGCTACTACGCGCAGGATCATGAGTACGAATTCGACGAGACGCTGACCGTTTTTGACTGGATGAGCCAGTGGAAACAGGAAAAAGACGACGAACAAGCCGTACGCAGCATACTGGGTCGTTTGCTGTTCAGCCAGGATGACATTAAGAAGAAAGTGAAGGTGTTATCTGGTGGTGAAAAAGGCCGCATGCTGTTCGGCAAGCTGATGATGCAGCGTCCGAATATTCTGGTGATGGATGAACCGACCAACCACCTTGATATGGAATCCATTGAATCGCTGAATATGGCGCTGGAAATGTACGAAGGGACGCTGCTGTTCGTTTCTCATGACCGTGAGTTCGTTAGCTCACTGGCGACCCGTGTTCTGGAAATTACGCCGAATAAAGTGATTGATTTCACCGGTAACTATGAAGATTACCTGCGCAGCCAGGGTATTCAATAAGCGTGTATTAACGGCCTCGATCACGAGGCCGTTAATTTCCGTCCTACTGACCATTTTTTAGGGGGGGAGGACGGTTATTCTCGGTTTTTACCTCTTCCTTTATCTCTTCTCACCGATGCCATCGGACGAAAATACTCACTTATCCTGCCTGTTTATTATTCAAATTAACGAACTTTAATAAACGCTATGTTTTTTTCTTACTTGTTAAAAAAAGAAAGAAGGCTGCATCGTAACTGTCTGAAATAAAATAGTAGTGTGGTTTATTCGTACGGTTTTCAGTTTGCGTAAAAGAAAACAATTTGTTAATCCATCTCGTTATTTCGCTGCACTCAAATTCAGCACATTCATTTACGCTGTTACAACGTTGCCAAATAAAAATAATTATCATTTAATTTATTTTATTGATTATTTGGGGGCCGTTAATGAACATCGATTTGACGCCGTATTATGCCGAGCCCGGTGAGCAGCCTTTTAGCGCCCGACGTATGGCAATGCCTTGGCGCAACCCTGTGCCGCTTTCACCAGAACAGATTCCTGCCGGTTGGCAGGCGCTGAAACAGCAAATCGTGCCTGCGCGTAAGCGACTGCTCTATCTGCATATCCCTTTCTGCGCCACGCACTGCACGTTCTGCGGTTTTTACCAGAACAAACTGCGTGATGACAGTACGGCGACTTACACCCGTTATCTGTTGCAGGAATTGGCGATGGAGGCGGACAGCTCGCTGCATCAGTCTGCGCCCATTCATGCGGTGTATTTTGGTGGCGGCACGCCAACGGCGCTGGCAGCCGATGAGCTGTCGCAGATCATTCGTGCGATCCGTACCTCTCTGCCGCTGGCTCCTGACTGTGAGATCACGGTAGAAGGGCGGGCAATGGATTTTGACGATGAGCGGATCGATGCCTGTCTGGATGCGGGAGCGAACCGCTTCTCCATCGGGATTCAGACGTTTGATACCCGCATCCGTCAGCGTATGGCGCGTACGTCGGATAAACAGCAGTCAATCCGCTTCCTTGAACGCCTGTGCGAGCGCGACAGAGCCGCCGTAGTATGCGATCTGATGTTCGGCCTGCCGGAACAAACGCCGGAAATCTGGCGCGAAGATCTGGCTATCGTCAGTGATTTACCATTAGATGGCGTCGATCTGTATGCACTGAACCTGTTACCGACCACACCGCTGGCGAAAGCTGCCGAAAACCAGCGTGTTGCATTGCCCGATGTGGTTGCCCGCCGTGATTTTTATCGGACTGGCGCGGCATTTCTGGCTGACGCCGGCTGGCATCAGCTTAGCAACAGCCACTGGGCGCGCACCACGCGCGAACGCAATCTGTACAATCTGCTGATTAAACAAGGCGCGGACTGTCTGGCGATGGGGAGTGGCGCGGGCGGCAATATAAACGGGCAAGCTTATATGATGGAACGCAGCCTGGAACGCTATTACCAGCAGATCGACCAGGGGCAAAAACCGATCATGATGATGACGCCCGCCAGCCCGACCGGGCCGTGGCAGCATCAGCTTCAGGCGGGGATTGAAGTGGGTCGTATTACGTTGCCTCAACTGACTCGGCATGCCCGTGAACTTCAGCCGCTGCTTAGCCAGTGGCATCAGGCCGGATTGACCTGTGACGATTCCACCTGCCTGCGCCTGACCAACGATGGCCGCTTCTGGGCGAACAACCTGATGCAGGCATTACAACAAATTATCCCTCAGCTTGATGCCGAAGAGCATGCGCACTAACCGGAGACGCAACCATGACGTTGAATGAATTACTGGCAACCAACCCTGATGGCACACTGGAAGAGATCGCCGGAAAGTACAATACCTCGCTGTTTGCCGTGGTTGAGGCTTTGCCTGCGGCACAGCGTACCTTGGCGACGGGCGATCGCTTCGATCAGGTGTGGGATACGATTGCGACCTGGGGGGAAGTGACGCTCATCAGCCACACGGCGGACGCGATTCTGGAATTCAAGAGCGAGCTGCCAACCGGTACGCACCGCCACGGTTACTTTAACCTGCGCGGTAAAAATGGCCTGAGTGGGCATATCCGTGCAACGAGCTGTCAGCACATTGCGTTTATTGAGCGTAAGTTCATGGGGATGGACACGGCGTCCGTGGTGTTCTTTAATGCCAGCGGTGCGGCGATGTTTAAAATCTTCCTTGGACGAGACAGCCACCGCCAGCTGCTGAGCGCTCAGGTTGAGGCGTTCCGCGCGCTGGCGAGTGAATTACAACCGGAGCGGGTATGACGTGGTTACTTTTTGGCGCGGGCAATGGGGTCGGCGCCTGCTTATTACAGCGGGCTATTGAGTGCGAGCAGGCGGTCGTACTCGTCTTGCGTAATCCTGAACAGGCCAAACACTGGCGTGAGCAGGGAATAACTGTGGTGGAAGGCGATGCCTGCGATCCGGAAACGGTAGCGGAAGCCTGTCGTGTGGCGGGCCCCGCTGCTATTGTGGTATCGACGATGGGTGGAGGTACGGTAAATTATCAGGGTCACCGAACGGTGATCGATGGCGCAGAGCAGGCCGGCATCAAGCGTATGCTGCTGGTGACGTCACTGGGCTGCGGTGATAGCTGGCCGCTGTTGTCGCCCCGCGCCAGAGCCGCGTTTGGTTTTGCAGTACGTGAGAAGTCGCTGGCGGAAAGCTGGTTGCAGAGCAGCTCGTTGGATCACTGTATTGTGCGTCCCGGCGGCCTGCTGGACGTGGTCGCGACGCACAATGCGAAACTGACACAAGGCACTGCGACGCTGGGGCTGGTGTCACGCTGGGATGTGGCGCTGGCGGTTGATCAACTGCTGCAACAACCGGTGTTTGGCAATCAGATCTATAATCTGATCGATCCCGATCTCACCCTGCCTGCCATTCCGTAATCCCCGTTCTTATGTCATCGCTGTTGCCGGGATAATCTCTCCCGGTAACAGGCAAACTGTTATAGTCAATCTGTCGAAAACTGTATCTGTTATCTCTTATGTGGCTATGTTCTAATCGACGCCAGCAGTGTTGTATTCCTTAAGCATGATGGTGACGACGATGGACGAAGTAAAACGCCTTCTGACCGAAGAGATCGAACGGATTAATCGGGAAGAAAAACGCGACAATAAAATACGTTTTAGTCGCAAATTCATGCAGTCTCACCCCTATCTGTTTGCCGCGATGCTGGTGAGCTATGTGCCGGTCGCGATTATCCTCTTTTATGCCTCTTATTTTGGTTTGCCGTACCTGATCGGCTTTACCATATTCCTGCTGGTGATGACGCTGGCACTGTCGATGGACATTAACCCGACCTATCGTTTTGAAGACATCGATACGCTGGATTTACGCGTGTGCTATAACGGCGAGTGGTTTACGATCCGCCACGTATCGCAGGACACGCTGGATAAGCTGCTACGCAATGAGCAGGTACCGTCCACGGTGAAAGCAGGGATAGAAAAAATTCAGCGTACGAAAGGCGATGTAGATTTCTATGACGTTTTCTCATTGGCCTATCGCCAACAGCCTTCTGCCTGAATGTGATAAAACAGCCTGCTTTTTATATAAAAGAACGCTTATATAAAATAACGGCTATTTATATTCCCTCTATTTATCATCACTATAAGAAATTTTTATTATTCGATTTTTCTTGCGGATATCTCATCCGAACAAGGTTAAATCCTTATTAAATCAAATGTTATAGAAACTTTATTTTCTTATTAAGAAAATGCAATATGATTGTGACCCTTTAAAAAACATCTACGCTATGTAAGTGGGGGCGGAAACGATATATCCAGCATATTTATGCGGTTTCTCGATCCACGTTCTCGCTTCTCTAAAACACTAACGTAATGCATTCCTTTCTTCATCAGTGTGTTAGATGTGGGGCAAATGATGTGAAGATAGGGTTTGCTCATCTTGATGGAATTTTCTATGGCAAAACCACTTGTGTCCAGGTTGCAGGGTATCTGGCTGCTGATCTTGGGCTTAATCGTAACGGCAATAGGCGCTTTTTTTGCCTATTATGGCACCAAACTGATCGGTTTGGGGGGCAGCCCTTATTTTCTGGTATCCGGTTTGGCACTCCTGATTTCCGGGGTATTACTCTGGCGTAAAAACGTCTTCGGCGCTTATTTGTACGGTGCCGTTTTGTTGGGAACCGTTATTTGGGCACTGTGGGACGTGGGGCTGGATTTCTGGCCTCTGGTATCACGTTTGCTTACGCTGGCAGGGATTGCCATTCTGGTTGCATTGTCATTGCCTCTCTTGCGTAATTCAGCGGGCAAGCAGACGAGTTGGCGTGCCGCAGGGCTGTCTGCTGGTGTACTGGCGCTGGCTTTTGTTGCCACTGTCGCCGGGATGTTTGTTCCCCATGCACCGGTGCCTTCTTCCGGTGCTCAACTACCGTTAGTGCCTGTTAAACCCGGTGAAGAGCAGCAAAACTGGAGCAACTACGGTAACACTTCCGGTGCATCGCGTTTTGTCGCCTTGGATCAGGTCACGCGTGATAACGTGAAAGATCTCCAGGTTGCCTGGACATACCGCACGGGTGATGTGCCGCAAAGTCCGGGCGGCGGTGGCGCGGAAGATCAGCAGACACCGCTGCAAGTGGGTAACCGTTTATTCCTGTGTACGCCGCATAACAACATTATCGCGGTGGATGCCACAAGCGGTGAACAGCTATGGAAAACCGAAATTGGTGCTCATCAGAAAAAGTGGATGCGCTGTCGTGGTCTGGCTTATTTTGATGCCACACAACCGCTGGTGCAGCCCGATCTGCCGGGATCTACACCAGTAGCACAGGTTTCAGTACCGGCAGGTGCGGTTTGCCAGCGTCGCATCCTGATGAACAGCGTAACGCCGGAACTGATTGCCGTTGATGCGGATACCGGGGCATTTTGTCAGGATTTTGGCACCAATGGCCGGGTTGACCTCAGCGATCACATGGGTAAAGGCAGCGATAAGGGGCAATATTATCCGACATCAGCGCCCACATTGGCAGGGACGACCATCGTCATTGGTGGCAGGGTTGCGGATAACGTCAGTATTGATATGCCTGGCGGCGTTGTGCGTGGGTTTGACGTGATTACCGGTAAACTGCGTTGGGCATTTGACCCCGGCAATCCACAGAAGACGACCGAGCCGGCACAGGGTCAGGATTATACGCGCTCGACGCCCAACGTATGGGCACCGATGTCCTATGATCCGCAGTCAAATACCGTATTCATGCCGACGGGAAGTGCTGCGATCGACTTGTGGGGCGTTAAGCGTAGCGATCTGGATCGTAAATTCGGTGCCTCAATGGTGGCGGTTGATGCTTCCACCGGGCAGGTCAAATGGGTCTACCAGACGGTTCACGATGACCTGTGGGACTTTGATGTGCCGATGCAGCCTTCTTTCGTTAATTTCCCGGGCGAGAATGGCAAAAACGTACCCGCGTTAGTGTTCGGTACCAAAGCAGGTCAACTGTTTGTTCTCGATCGCGAGACGGGTAAACCGCTGACGAAAGTTGAAGACAGAAAGGTTGAACAGGGGGAGATCCCGAACGAGGTGTATTCACCGACTCAGCCTGTTTCTGTCGGTATGCCGCAGATTGGTGCGGATGTTCTTAAAGAGTCCGATATGTGGGGAGCCACGCCGTTTGATCAACTGCTCTGCCGCGTCCATTTCAAATCTAAACGTTACAATGGGCTGTTTACCCCGCCGGGACACGATCCGTCACTCAACCTGCCAGGCTCTTTAGGTGGCATGAACTGGGGCGGGCTTTCTACGGATCCGGTGAATAACTACCTGTTTGTCAATGATATGAGAGTGGGACTTGAAGTTCAGCTCGTACCGACGTCGGCGGAGGATAAAGGTAAGAAAAGTGATGGTAACGAAGCTGCCAGCATTGATCGTCCGGTACCGCTGGATGGCACGCCGTATTCGGTGAATGCGAAAGTGCGTTTCATGTCGCCTATTGAAATTCCTTGCCAGAAACCGCCATTTGGCACGCTGACGGCGGTGGATTTAAAAACGCAGAAAATCGCCTGGCAGGTTCCAGTGGGAACGGTCAAAGATACGGGGCCATTCGGCATTAAGATGGGGCTGCCAATTCCGATCGGTATGCCGACGATTGGCGGCACACTCGCTACTCAGGGCGGTCTGGTATTTATCGCCTCTACGCAGGATTACTATCTGCGCGCCTTTGATAGTTCAACGGGTAAAGAGGTATGGAAAGCTCGACTGCCAGTGGGAAGCCAGAGTACGCCAATCAGCTACAAGTCTCCGGTTGATGGTAAGCAGTATGTCGTTATCTCGGCAGGCGGCGCGCGTAACTCACCGGATCGCGGGGATTACGTTGTGGCCTACCGGCTGCCGTGATCGAAGCATGACGTGTTGCTTCTGAAGCGATAATCGTTGATGAAAGGCCGCCTGTTGTTAAGGTGGCCTTTTACTATCTAGCGTATGTACATATCCAGCATACGCACTATCCAGCACATGACATGGGTAGGAATCGTATGACGTTAGTGCTACGTTCATTGCAGGCACAGAGCGTTACAGGCTTGTGATTTTTCAACCGAATGGCTTTTCAAGATGAAGCGTTTTTCACGATGAATGGCTTTTCAAGATGAATAGTTTTTCAAGATGAATAGTTTTTCAAACGTGTGATTTTCAAATAGACGGGCAGAACAGGACGATGAGCGAAAAGGTATTGCTGGTGATTCAGTTGGGCCAACCGCCGGAAGGCATTGCGTCTCAGGTTGGGCAACAAGGGAAGTGGTTTTCCGATGCGGTACAGGGTAACACGCAGCCGATACAGGTAGTTCGTCCCGATCTCGGGGAACCGCTGCCGCCGTTTGATACGCTGGCGGCGGTGGTGATCTCCGGCTCGTGGTCAATGGTCACAGATCGACTGGACTGGAGCGAATATACCGCTGGCTGGTTGCGTGAAGCGTATTACGCCGATATCCCGCTGCTGGGCGTGTGCTATGGGCACCAACTGCTTGCCGATGCGCTGGGCGGCAAAGTGGGGGATAACCCCAACGGTAAGGAAGTTGGCGTCCAGATTGTGACAACGAATGAAGCCGCAGCACAAGACCCATTACTGCGTGATTATCCACCGCAGTTTGGCGCTTATCTGACTCACCAGCAGTCCGTGCTGGAACCGCCCGAAGGTGCACAGGTGCTGGCGCGCTCAGAGATGGATGGCTGCCAGATTATCCGCTATAGCGATAAAGTGTTGACCGTGCAATTCCACCCGGAATTCAGCGCGGACATCATGCTGACGTGCTTGCGGCATAATGAGGCGGCGCTGCGACAGGGCGGCTGGGATGTCGATCGGATGATGGACATCCCGCAGGAGCCTGTCTGGGCGCGCAAGATCCTGCTGGATTTTGTACAACGCTACGCGGCGAACTAGCCCTCGAACTAGCCCTCGAACAACGCGTTATACGCGAGAAAACGTCCTTCTCTATCGTTACTCATTGGTGACGATAGAGCCAAGAATCATGACCGCTTCACCCACCGAAATTGTAGCGCTATGGCAAAGTTTGAACAGCTCGCTCACCAGATCCGTGAGCAGCTTCAGGAAGGGATTTGGCAGCCGGGCGACAAATTGCCCTCGCTGCGGGAGAAATCACTGCATTCGGGTATGAGTCTGATGACCGTGTTGCACGCGTATCAGCTGCTGGAAAGTCAGGGATTGATTGTGTCGCGTCCACAGTCGGGGTATTACGCGGCACCACAGCTGTCCACACTCCCCGCAGACAGCCTGCATTCGCCCGTGGGGCAGGCGCGCGTTCAACTGACCGAAGACGTTGACGTTAACGCATTTATTTTTGACGTACTTCAGGCCAGCAAAGATCCGGCAGTAATGCCGTTTGGATCGGCATTTCCCGATCCACAGCTCTTTCCACAGCGCCAGTTAACGCGCTCGCTGGCCTCGGTAGCGCGTCATATGCAGCCACACAGCGCGCTGGATAATTTACCGCCGGGTAATGAGAGCTTAAGGAAGAATATCGCCCAGCGCTATGCGTTGCAGGGGATTGCTGTCTCGCCCGATGAGATTGTGATTACAGCGGGGGCGATGGAGTCCCTTAATCTCAGTCTTCAGGTGCTGACGGAGCCGGGCGATTATGTGGTGATCGAATCCCCGGCGTTTTACGGTGCGCTACAGGCGATTGAACGCCTGAAGCTCAAGGCGATTGCGATTGCAACCGATCCGCAGCAGGGCATCGATCTTGAGGCATTGCAGCAGGCGCTGAACGACTATCCGATCAAAGCCTGCTGGCTGATGACCAATTTCCATAATCCGCTCGGCTGCACATTGTCCTGGGAGAAAAAGCAGAGGCTGGTGGCGATGCTGGAAACACACGGTGTCGGGCTGGTAGAAGATGATGTCTACAGCGAGCTTTACACGGGTCTGCAACGTCCGCGGCCCGCGAAGGCGCTGGATAAAAAAGGCACGGTCTTACACTGTTCCTCGTTTTCTAAAAATCTGGTGGCAGGGTTCCGCATCGGCTGGGTGGCGGCAGGACGTTATGCGGGAAATATTCAGCGTTTACAGCTGATGAGCACATTATCAACCAGCGCCCCGATGCAACTGGCGATTGCGGACTATCTGGCAACCAGCAGCTATGACAGCCATCTGCGCCGCCTGCGGCGGGCGCTGGAGCAGCGTAAACATACCGCATTACAATCGCTACGCCGACACTTTCCGGGTGAAGTCCGCATTAATCATTCGCAAGGCGGCTATTTTCTCTGGCTGGAATTGCCAGAAGGCGTCAGCAGCACGGAACTCTATCGCCGTGCGCTGGAGCGGGGTATCAGTATTGCGCCGGGAAAGATGTTCACTACTGGTGATAAATACGATCGCTACTTTCGCTTCAACGCCTCCTATGAATGGGACGATCGCTGCGAAAAAAGTGTGATTGCATTAGCGGCGCTGATTCGGGCGCAGATCGTCGAGCGTTTGGCCTAATCACCCTTTTGGGGTGTGGAGATGTTTGCCGCTTTTCTGCTACTGTTGCCGTCATGGCGGAAGAGGGTCGCGCTGATGGTTAAAAACAGCGATAACCTTGCCGGAAATCAGGAAGTCGCCAGGCTGGATGCGTATAATCCCCGCTAAGGTGAGCGATACCCGAATGCTGATCATTTAAGCCCGTTTTTAGGGGAAACACAGGGGACGGTTCCCGCAGGGAGGCCTCACCCCTGTGGTCGCACCGTGCATCTCGATCTTTAAGCGATTGGCGTTAGCTATTATACCCGGACCGTGCTGGCGGCCTTCCTGCACCCCGAAATCTATCGGATAGATAACATCAATAACAGGAAAAACCACCCTGATGAGTATTCGCATTGTTCCTCAGGAACAGTTAGAAAAAAACGAGAAATCAATGCCGGAAGGGCATATCCCTCCGCTGCTTTTTGCCAACCTGAAAAGCCTGTACAGCAGCCGTGCAGAGCGTTTGCGTCAGTTGGCAGAAGATCACCCGCTGGGGGATTATCTCACCTTCGCCGCAGGCGTGGTGGAAGCTCAGCAGAAGGTATTGCACGATCATCCGTTGAAGCTTGACCTGAATGATGTGCTGCAACAGTCCGGAGAACGTCCGCCGCTCGATATCGCGGTGTTCCCGCGTGATGCACACTGGCATACGCTGCTGCGTGCACTGATTGAAGAATTGAAACCGGATGCCAGCGGACAGGTGTTATCCACGCTGGAGAATCTGGAAAAAGCCTCAGAGCAGGAGCTGGAAGAATACGCGACCGCGCTGCTGCAACATGAATTTCGTGCTGAAAATAATGATAAAGCCCCGTTCATCTGGGCGGCGCTGTCGCTGTTCTGGGCACAGATGGCAAGTTTGTTACCCGGTAAAGCGCGCGCCGTACCCGGCGAACATCGCCAATTTTGCCCCGTGTGCGGCAGTATTCCTGTCTCTGGCGTGGTGCAATTAGGCACCTCCAGCGGGCTGCGTTATCTGCACTGTAATCTGTGCGAGAGCGAATGGCACATGGTGCGGGTGAAATGCAGCAACTGTGAAGAGTCGAGCGAGCTGAATTATTGGTCGCTGGATAGCGAAAATTCCGCGATTAAAGCAGAAAGCTGCGGCCACTGCGGCACGTATCTGAAATTGCTCTATCAGGAAAAAGATCACCGAGTGGAAGCGGTCGCCGACGATTTGGCTTCGCTGGTGCTGGATGTGAAAATGGAGGAAGAAGGTTTTTCTCGCAGCAGCATCAATCCTTTCCTGTTCCCGGAAAGTTCGATCGAATAGCTAGTCTAATCGGTGAGGCGCGTTTGTGCTTCACCGCCTTTCCTTTCTGAAAACTTACCCCTGCCACACGCCGCTAAAATGCAGTAATAACACCAGTGCAGTAATCACTATTGATGCGGATGTGAGTGCGATCAGGCCGTGGCTGGCGCGTGATAGCCTGGGCTGACAGCAAGCGTTAAAGCGATAGCGCAGAATCGCCAGCACCGACATTAGGGCAGAAACGCACAGAAGCAGAATGGCGCAGGCAAAAATGGCACGACTGCCGTCTACCATACTCAGGCGAAAACACAGCAGGCTGTTGATTAACATCACAAACAGGGTACGTGTCCAGGCCATGCCGGTTCGCTGCGGCTGTAGCCCCGGATCGCGAGTGGTTTCCATGCGCTACCCGAACAGGATCATGGCGGCAAGCGCGAGGGCAATGAGGGTGATAAACAGCGTCACGATCAGCAGCATCGGCGTATACGGCATATCGCTTTCCTGCCGCATCGCTTTCTCATTGTTGACCCAGCGACGATAGGCCAGAGCGCCAAGCAGCGCGGCGCAGACGACCAGTAGCAGAGCCAGCCCCTGACGCACCAGCGGGTCGATATGGACGGTAAATTGATCGATACCCACGGCACCCGCAAGAAACGCTAGCGCGGTGCGAATCCACGCCAGAAAGGTGCGCTCATTCGCTAATGAAAAACGGTAGTCTGGGGTTTTCCCCTGACGCCACCACGGTGTTTTGTCCTGTCTGGGTGTTGTCATGTCGTCGTCTGATTTCAAGTTAAAAGAGGGCATCCGATTGGGCACAGCGTCTGCATTCTAGCGCCCTTGGCGGGTTTCGTCTGCCCTGATGACTGTCTCAGTACGAAATGATGAAGCGCCCGATGGTGGCGCTTCGTTCTCTCAAGGGGCATCTTTGCCCGCTTCATGGTTCTCTACCGCTAACGCAGTGACCAGTGCGAATGCGCAGGCCAGCAGCGTGCCGAGTATCCAGGCGAAATACCACATATTCTTTCTCCTCAAGTCGTCAGTAAACGGAATGCTTATTCGCTTCGATGTAGCGGGCATCGATCCGGCCAAACATTTTGTAATAACACCAACTGGTATAAAGCAGGATGGTGGGAACAAAAATGCAGGCCAGAATGGTCATCACCTGAAGCGTAAGCTGGCTGGACGTCGCATCCCAGAGGGTCAGGCTGACGTTGGGATCGACGCTGGAAGGCATCACGAACGGGAACAGCGTAATTCCTGCCGTCAGAATCACGCAGACAATCGTTAATGATGAGGTCAGAAAACCCCAGCCGCAGCGATTCACGCGCGAGAAGAGACAGGTGAACCACGGTAAAATCACGCCCAGTGCGGGGATCGCCCACAGCGACGGATGCGCATTAAAGTTGGTTAACCAGGCACCGGCCTGCTGGACCACGTTTTTATTCAGCGGATTAGACGGGGCGGCTTTATCCATGGTGGAGGTAATCATGTAGCCGTCGATGCCTGTCTGTACCCAGAAGCCTGCCAGTAAGAAGGTGAGGCTCATCAGCACGCTGGCGATCAGGACCGTTTTTTGCGCGCGGCGCTGAAGGACGTCTGTGGTGCGCATTTGCAGGTAAATGGCGCCGTGTGCGACGATCATCGCGACACTCACGACGCCTGCCAGCAGCCCGAACGGGTTCAACAGGCCAAAGAACCCGCCGCTCGGTATCGTTTTTGCCCAGCAGGCGCAGCAGAATGCCCACGCCCATGTCAAAGCCGTCAGTGATGGCGAAGCCGATGAATAACAGGCCAATCAATCCCCACCAAGTCAGACGTAATGTTTCATAATCCAGCATTATTATGGCTCCCGTTAAGGTTTTGCAGGTGTCGCGAGGGATTGTGTCGTCGGTTGCTCAAAGTGGTAACGGCCCGTTTTCAGGCTGCTTGGCCCCAGTCGGGCAAACTTGAACATCAGATACATTTCTGCGATCAGAAACAGCGTATACAGCCCGCAAATCAGCCCCATCGACAGCAGGATGTCATGCGCTTCCAGAGACGAATTGGCAATGGCGGTAGGCAGAACCTCGCCGACTGCCCACGGCTGACGGCCGTACTCGGCGACGAACCAGCCGGATTCAATCGCGATCCAGGGCAGGGGAATCCCGTACAGCGCGGCGCGGTGCAGCCATTTACGCTGTCCCATGCGGCCGCGTATGACGCTCCAGAACGACAGCGCAAAAATGCCGAGCATCAATACGCCGCAGCCCACCATCAGACGGAAAGCGACATACAGCGGTGCGACGCGCGGGATTGAGTCTTTGGTTGCCTGCTGAATCTGGTTTTCGCTGGCATTGGCGACATCATCGGTATAGCGCTTAAGCAGCAGACCGTAGCCAAGATCGTGTTTGGTGGCTTCAAAGCGTGTGCGAACGGCGGGATCGGTGTTACCCGAACGCAGTTCCTCCAGCAGACCATAGGCCGTCATGCCGTTACGAATGCGAATCTGATGTTGCGCCATCAGGTCTTTAATACCAACGACGGGTTTGTCGAGTGAACGTGTGGCGATAAGCCCCAGCAGATAGGGAACGTGGATGGCGTAGTCATTCTGCATCGTTTCCTGATTGGGGAGGGCGAACAGGGTGAAAGAAGCCGGAGCGGGCTGCGTTTCCCATTCGGCTTCAATCGCGGCCAGCTTGGTTTTCTGCACATCGCCCATCACCATCACATAGCCGGATTCATCACCCAGCACGATGACAGACAGCACCGAGGCCAGGCCGAAACTGGCGGCAATCGCGAACGAGCGTTTGGCAAAGGCGATATCGCGGCCTCTCAGCAGATAGTAAGAGCTGATCCCAAGTACAAACATCGCGCCGGCGGTGTAACCTGCGGCTACGGTGTGCACAAATTTCACCTGCGCGACTGGGTTAAGCACCAGCTCGGCGAAGCTCAGCATTTCCATGCGCATGGTTTCATAATTGAATTCGGCGGCAATCGGGTTTTGCATCCAGCCGTTGGCGACCAGAATCCACAGGGCGGAAAAGTTGGAGCCTAGCGCGACGAACCAGGTCACCAGCATATGTTGAACTTTGGTCAGACGATCCCAGCCGAAAAAGAACAGGCCGATCAGCGTGGATTCGAGGAAGAACGCCATGAGTCCTTCCATCGCCAGCGGCGCGCCAAAAATATCGCCCACGTAGTGAGAATAGTAAGACCAGTTGGTGCCGAACTGGAATTCCAGCGTCAGACCGGTTGCCACGCCCAACGCAAAGTTGATAGCGAACAGCTTGCCCCAGAATTTGGTCATATCCTTATAGATTTGCTTGCCGGTCAACACATAAGTCGTGTTCATAATGACGAGCAGGAAAGACAATCCCAGCGTCAGCGGGACGAAAAGAAAGTGATACATGGCAGTCAGGGCAAATTGTAGCCGCGACAGCTCAACGACATCAAACATGTTAGGCTCCTAGCGTCAGGCAGGAAAAGGCTGTTATTCCGATGCTTGCCGGAATAAATAGTGATGAATAAAATGCGAATAATTACCGTCGACGATATTTGCATCCGTCGGAAATTAACGTCACTGATTGACGTGAGATAAGAATGAATAGTGAATAAAACGTGCGGGGATTATAGCGTGCAAAAACTGAAGGATAAATAGTACAGTTTATTGATTCGTTTTTTTATCTTCAATGTCATTGTTTTGGTTTTATATTTTAATTTAATGTTTTATATTGGTTTTTTGTTTTGTTTATCTTCAATTTTTGGATTTTTACTCTTTATATTTATTGGTGTGGAAAATTTAATTTAATTAAAATAGTACAGATTTGAGATGTATAAATATAACAGTTTAATTTTTTATTTAATTTTACATTTGGCGATAAAAATAATGGGGAATTATCAAAATATCCTTACTAAAGAGGCGGGGATGATGTGCGTGTGCCGTACGCTAAATACGGCACACTTTATATAATGAAGTACTGGTACCGGTTATTACGCAGAAGGCGCGACTGGCCACACAACTGACGCAGCGGTGAGATCAATACGGTTCAACGCAACCAGATACATTTTCCATTGCGTTAGCCGTTCTTGTTCTTCATCCGTGGCAATAGTTAAGTCCACGGCGTAGCTCAGTTCGGTAATGTGGGTTGTTGCCGTTGCACGCCGTGCCGCCAGTTCTTGCTGTAGGTTTTGGGTTGCGGCAAGTTGCTGCGCCTCAAGGTTTGTCACCCAGGCTGTTCCATCCCACTGGTCGAACTCGGTGGTTGGAGCCAGAGAGGTCATATTTTCTGGCAATTCGCCCAATTGCATCACCGTCTGCGTCTGTCGTGTTTCCGTGCTGTAGACCGTCTGGCCGCGATAATCCGGCACCTGCTCCCACGCTTTACCGTCCGCACGGCGGCGCAGGGCTTGACCAACTGGCGGCAATTGCGGTTCGTCTGCGTAGCTGTCGGCAGGCAAGCCGACACCCTGCATCACATATTCATAGCTGGCGCTCTGGTATTCCCGCGTCGCCGGATTCACGTGATAAACGGTAATCCATCCGGTATTGATGGCTAATCCGTGCTCGTTCAGTTCTGCGTTTTTAATTTGTGTTGAATAGTGGCTCATTATGCTGCTCTCACGATGTAGTTAAAGGCGATATTGCGTGGACGGTTTTCGTTAGCTGTGGGTACGACTGTTGATGCGTCAAATGTGACGATTCGGCCTCCCCGCCCTCCAGTAAGGCCAGCTGATGAACCGGTATATCTATTAGCATCAAAAGCACCGGTAGTTTCTGTTGTATTGACGCGGTCATTTAATTGCCCAATTGTTCCGATTATGTTTCTGATCGCATCACCTTGCGCTGAAAGCAGTGCCCGACTTGCATCAACCCCGCGCCCGTCATCCCAACCGCGCACGAATTCTCCCCGTAAATCGGGCAGGAAACCGGACGGATAGCGATAGGTCAGAATAGGATATTGCGCTTTGTCGAACTGCTGACCATTGCATTTCAGCCACCCTGCTGGCGCTACAGCGCCGGGGAACAACTGCGGCATTCCAACCAACTCAGATGTGGGGAGTGCGCCGATGGTTGACGGGGTGAGATTTCCTGAATGAAACAGTGTTACTGGGTCTAACCATCCCGTTGAAACTTTTTTGCGCAGAACAAAGTTTTCGTACGAAAATCCTGTCATGTGCTCATCTGATAGCACCCATCCCCAATCTGCACCATCGTGTTGCCCAGCGCGATGACGTGCAGACAAAAAACACTTCCAGCGTTCATCCGCTACAACTTCAACTGAGCCGCACAAATTGTTATTTGAACGGTCGCAAACATAGAGCCAGTCAGCAATAGTTGCGAATTTGGAGGCTATTGCGTTTCCGACCGCCCCCGTTTCCATGCCGCTGCCGCCGTGCTCTTTGCTCAGCGGTAACGTAAAGTTATTCTCAGTCCACACTCGCGCATAATTAACCAATAATTGGCTCGCCAGAAAATTAACTGATGTTAATGTTTCTCCATCCTTCGGCGGTATCACAGCCATTCGTGCGTTGTAGTCAGTTGTCGGTTTTCCATCTGTGTGAAAATCAACATAGCAATAGGATGGACTACCGTTCGTCCCGCCGTACTCGATTACATAGTCCCCATTAACATTAGGTTCATTGATTTCAATGATTCGAGTCGGGATGCGAGTTGTGCTGGCATGAGACACGACAGGCGTTACCCAGCCTTGCCAATTACCATTACTCAATACAACACATGCAGTTCGGGACGGATTAGTCACATCGACAATGCTCAGTACGCCGAACCCGTCAGCCGATGATTTCCATTCAATAATGCTCGGGCCAAAACCAGCAGGTAACCCCGTCACGTTAGCGGAATCGCATTGATACAAGTCTGACGGGCGGTTCGCTTTAAAATAGTCCTGAATATTGACGCCGCTTAATTGCACGGCTTTTCCGCCCCATGCCGATTCAATTATCCCGATGTTTTTACGGAACAATGCAGGATTGGGGATATCCGCACCGTTCTGATCTTTTGCCAACTTACCCGCTAGTGCATTCAACACCGTGGTGCTGAAGTTCGGGTCATTACCCAACGCGGTAGCCAGTTCTTGCAGTGTATCGAGTGCCGCAGGAGAACCATTAACCAATGCGGCTACGGCAGCTTTCACAAAGGCCGTTGTCGCCAACTGTGTGTCATTAGAACCGGATGCTGCGGTCGGCGCTGTGGGGGTTCCCGTGAATGCAGGGTTGGCTTTTGGGGCATATTGCGGATGCGCATCAAGAACCGAAGCATGGGCATTCAGCTTATTGGCCGCATCAGTTTTTACATCAGCAATCGCATTCAATATGGTTGTGCTGAAGTGCGGATCGTTACCCAACGCGTTCGCCAGTTCTTGCAGCGTGTCCAGTGCTGCCGGAGAACCATTGACCAATGCGGCAAGGGCCGATTTCACAAAGGCCGTGGTGGCAATTTGCGTGTTGTTTGCCGTTTGCGCGGTTGTTGGCGCGGTGGGCGTTCCCGTCAGCGCCGGACTATTTTTAGGGGCATATTGTGAATGCGGATCGCTGGCGGCGAGATGTGCCTGCAAACTTTCACCCGTAGTTTCCTGCATTTTTTTCAGATAAGCCGTGCGGCTGGCTAATTGCTCAGCCTGACGGTTAGAGATACCCCCTGGGCCGGCTACAACCGGGTCCGATGTCTCAAGCTGATAAATTCCATCAATCCAGCTTTCTTGTTCAGATAAATTCGCCATTTTCATGCGTTCCTATGAGTGATGATAGCGCTACGATGCGACTTTGCGGTGTTTTTTTCTGTTTCTACGCCGATGTCAGCATCGTGCCGATGGCTATAAAACAGTTTTAGTAACGATGATGAGAGTACCTTTTGCGATGGCGAGGGTTTAGTAACGCAGTTTAAAAATTGAAGTTGAAAGTGCACACAAGCGGCAGTCATTGTGCGGACAACATGTCTTTGCTTGCTGATCACTGTGAGCTGATGCGAATGGCGCGTTAATTGCATATTCCTGAAAGTGGTTTTTTCAGGAGAGAGTAAGATGGTGGCGGAGCCTTCAACGACAATTCGATTTTTACTTGCCTCGCGCCAGTGTGAGCTGAACAGCCTGCGCTACCTGCTGCAAAGCGGTGAACTGGTGGGGAAAATCAGCCAGCTCGTGCATCTATTGCAGCGCGAACGAGGAACGGCCAACCTGTTTCTGTGCTCCGACGGCCGATTTTTTGCCGACGAACTGGTGCTACGTGAGAAAGACGTGCAGGCGGCGCAGGCGCACTTGATGACGCATCTGGCCGGATTGGAAAAAATGACGGCGGAATTGCCGCAGGCGAGCCGTCTATTCAGCCGTGTCGCCAGCGTGGTCTATGCGCTGAGCCTGCTGCCCGCGTTGCGCCAGCAGATTCGCCAGCGTTTGTTGCCTCAGCCGCAGGCGATGACGTTTTTCAACGATATTGTCCGCAACCTGCTGGCGCTGGTTTTTGAGGTGTCGGATACGGCGGCCGATCCGGGGATTTCCCGCGCGTTGATTGCCATGTTCAGCTTTATGCAGGGGAAAGAGTTGGCAGGGCAGGAGCGGGCTATTGGCGCGGCGGCCTATGCGGCGGGCTGCGTCGATGAGGAAACCCGGCAAAAGTTGCTGGATTTGATTGAGCGGCAGGAGCGCTGTTTCGATACCTTTCTGAGTTTTAGCGATGAAGAAAACCAGCAGCGCTGGCGTGCTATCGCGGTAGACAGCGAATTTGAGCGCCTGCGCCGCATTGTGTGCACCCGCAGCCCGATAGAAAAGCTGCCGGAAGCCGATAGCCTGCACTGGTTTTCGATTGCCACGCGGCGCATCGATGAAATGAAGCAGATGGAAGATGAGTTGGAACAGACGCTGATGCAGCGCTGCCGTACCCGTATTGCGGCTGCTGAGAAAGCATGCAGCGATCAGCGCGCGGATCTCGAAGCGCTGATGGCGCAGCAGGAGCATGACGATCCCGGTTATTCGATATTTATCGCTGGTCACGACGTGGAAGGGCAGAACGTCCCTCCCGGTTGGCTGAATAGCGATGGCGTCAGTCCACAGCTGGGGCGATCGCTGCTGTCGCTGGTGCAGCAACAGTCGCGGCGCTTACAGGCACAGGATCATGAATTAGCTGCGCTGCGAGCCACGTTGAATGAAAGAAAACAGATCGATCGCGCGAAGGGCTTGCTGATGCAGCACCGTGGATTAAGCGAAGAAGAGGCCTACAAAACCCTGCGCCGCATGGCGATGAGCCAGAATAAAAAGCTGATTGATATCGCGACGGCGATGCTCGCGGTGGCTGATGTATTTGGTGATACCCCGTAAGAGGTATATGCACATGAACTGTGCGTGTTCTGCCTGTTGGCGGTGCAAGACCTCGTTTTGTGGAAGGGGGAGTCAGGAGTAATTGACCGCGTGAAGTGGTTTCGTGCGTAAAAAGATCGTTATTTCTATGCTACGTCGTAGCACACGCACGACACGGGGCGCTCAGTCGCCGCCGCCCCGTGACCCGAGGCTTTTTCGCGGGAAATTACGCCACTGCGCGGTTCCTTCGGAAAATCAGTCACCTGACGGACCGTTGCTGACGCGAATACTCGTCCTATAAAGAGGACTCGCCCTACGGGCCAGCACTTGTGCTGTTCAAAAACGTCTTTGACGTTTTTGTCCGATGCGGCAGCCACTTTCGCAGCATCCATGCTGCTCATCCTGGAGACTGATTTGTCCTCAGCGTAATTTACGCGGAAGAAAAGACAAACCACGATTTTTTCCCTTTCTGTTATAGCCGTGAATCATAAAATTCACCATTTATTAATATCTTATTCTCTCGTGGCGTGAAAATTATGCATCGGTGGGGATGGCCGCCGAGTGAGCGGCATGGATGCCGCGAAAGTCAGTGCCGCGTCGGGAACGCGTCACTGGCGGCTCGACTAGCGGTCATGAACACCGATGGCACCGCGTAGCGGCATAATTTAGCCGGAAGCCAGGGTTCGCAGGGCTGCGGCGCTTGAGCGCCCTGCGTCGGGCGCATGTGCGGTATTGCAGATAAAGGGGGGCGGAATGGCGCACGAAACGGTCTCTGAACCTGTATAGACATGTGGTTAATAGACCTCCCCTGTGAAGTGAAACACTCAAAAGTGTGATAGCTGGCACAAACCTTGCTTTAACTCATTAGCAATAACCAAACATTCATAATGCGTTTCGGGCCAACGGCGGTGCGGAAGGTGTTAATCGGACAACGGCGTCCATAAGCGTGCAGATTCTGCATGGGCTTGTGGACGCCGTTTTTGTTTTTACCGCCTGAAAAGGTGTTTTGCGCAAGGGTGTCGTTGATGAGTGATTCCAAAACCAAAAGCATGACCGTCTCTCGCCGCCAGTTTCTGTTGGGGAGTGCTGCACTGGGAGGCAGCCTGATGCTGCCTGGATTGATGAATAGTGCCTGGGCCGCGGGTTCCGATGCACCGGAGAAAAAGGAAATTCGGGTCGGGTTTATTCCGTTGACGGACTGCGCCTCAGTTGTGATGGCCGCAGTGAAAGGCTTCGATAAGAAATACGGCATCACCATTGTTCCCAGCAAAGAAGCCAGTTGGGCCGCGGTACGCGACAAGCTGGTATCGGGTGAACTAGATGCCGCCCACATTCTGTACGGGCAGTTGTACGGTCTGCAAATGGGGCTGTCTGGGGCGCAGAGCAATATGGCGGCACTGATGACGCTCAACCAGAACGGACAAGGCATCACGCTGGCGAACCAGCTGCGTGCAGCCAACGTCACGGATCTCGCCGCGCTGCAAAAGTATATCGCAGCTAGCCCGGCGGGCACTTATACCTTCGCCCAAACCTTCCCTACTGGCACACACGCCATGTGGCTCTATTACTGGCTGGCTTCCGCCGGCATTCATCCTCTGAATGACGTGCGCACCGTGGTGGTGCCGCCACCGCAGATGGTGATGAACATGAAGATTGGCAACATGGTTGGCTATTGCGTCGGCGAGCCGTGGAACCAACGTGCCATCAGCGAAAACATCGGCTTTACCGCCGCCACCTCGCAAGATATTTGGCCGGATCATCCGGAAAAAGTGCTGGGCACCCGTGCTGACTGGGTGAACACCAACCCGAATAGCGCCCGTGCGCTGACCGCCGCGATTCTCGATGCCTCGCGCTGGATTGACGCCTCGGACGACAACCGTCGTGAAACGGCAGGCGTCGTTGCCGGACGCGCGTACATCAATGCCAAAGAAGAAACCATCGTCGGACGCATGCTGGGCCAGTACGAAAACGGGCTGGGGAAAAGCTGGAAAGACGAACACGCGATGCGTTTCTACCACGACGGTTCCGTGAACTACCCGTATCTGTCCGACGGCATGTGGTTCCTTACCCAGCACAAACGCTGGGGCTTGCTCACCGAAGAGCCGGATTATCTGGCTGTCGCGAAGCAGGTTAACCGTATTGATATCTATAAGCAGGCGGCCGAGGCCGTGGGGAATGTGCCGTTGCCCAGTAGCGACATGCGCAGCAGCGTGCTTATCGATGGCCGCCGCTGGGATGGTAGCGATCCGGCGGGCTATGCCAACAGTTTTAGCGTGAAGAAATAAGTGAGGTTGATGATGAAAAACCAGGCCCAGGTCATTCCCATTACCGCGGATAACGCCCCGGAAACTGTACGCAGCGCCGACATTACGCCGTTGCCAACTAAACCCGCAATGCCTGCAAAAGCACCGGTGGCACCAGCTTTCGCTTACCGCCCGCTGCTGCGCAAGCTGTTTCAACAACTTTTCCCTGCGGTACTGGGGCTGGGGCTGCTGGTTGCCGTCTGGCAGATTGCCGCGCTGAACAGCGAAAACTTCCCGACGCCGTGGGCAACCTGGCTTGCGGCGCTCAGCCTCTTTGCCGATCCGTTTTACATCGCGGGGCCGAACGATCAGGGCATCGGCTGGAACGTATTGGCCTCGTTGCAACGTGTTGGCATTGGTTTCGGACTGGCGGCACTGGTTGGCATTCCTGCGGGGTTCCTGATTGGTCGGTTTACGTTTCTGGCCAACATGCTCAACCCGATCATTTCGCTGCTGCGCCCGGTCAGTCCGCTGGCCTGGCTGCCTATCGGCCTGCTGCTGTTCCAGCGTGCTGAACCGGCATCCAGTTGGACCATTTTTATCTGCTCCATCTGGCCGATGATCCTCAACACCGCCGAGGGCGTGCGTCGCATCCCACAGGATTACCTGAATGTAGCGCGGGTGTTGAAGCTCTCCGAATTCACCATCATGCGCAAGATTCTACTGCCGGCGGTGCTGCCTAACGTATTGACTGGCGTGCGTTTGTCGATTGGCGTCGCCTGGCTGGTGATTGTCGCCGCAGAAATGCTGACTGGCGGCGTCGGTATCGGCTTCTGGATTTGGAATGAGTGGAACAATCTGAATGTGGAAAACATCATCATCGCCATCGTGGTGATTGGCGTTATCGGTCTGCTGCTTGAGCAGGGACTGGTGTGGATTGCTAACCGTTTCAGCTATGACAACCGCTAAGGAGCCGACCATGCGTACAACACCCATTATTCAAGTGCAGCAGGTGAGCCAGCGTTTCAATACCGCCAGCGGTGAGTTTCTGGCGCTGGATCAGGTGAGTTTTGATATTCACACCGGTGAAACGATCAGCCTGATCGGCCATTCCGGCTGCGGCAAATCTACGTTATTGAACCTGATTGCGGGTCTGACGCTGCCGAGCAGTGGTGGCCTGCTGTGTGACAACCGTGAAATCGACGGCCCAGGGCCGGATCGCGGCGTTGTCTTTCAGAACCACTCGCTGCTGCCGTGGCTGACCACCTACGAAAACGTCGCGCTGGCGGTACGCCAGGTATTTCGCGGGCAGATGAACAAGCACGAGATGCACGAATGGATTACCCACAATCTGGAACTGGTGCATATGGGGCATGCGCTGAACAAGCGGCCTAATGAGATCTCCGGCGGGATGAAGCAGCGTGTGGGGATTGCTCGCGCGCTGGCCATGAAGCCGAAAGTGTTGCTGATGGATGAACCGTTCGGCGCGTTGGATGCGCTGACGCGTGCGCACCTTCAGGATGCGGTGATGGAAATTCAGCAGCGGTTGCAAACCACGATTGTGCTGATTACTCACGATGTAGACGAGGCGGTACTGCTGTCGGATCGCGTGCTGATGATGACCAACGGTCCGGCGGCGACGGTTGGTGAAATCATGAAGGTCGAGCTGGAATGTCCACGTTCACGCGTCGTGCTGGCCGACGATCCACGCTATCACCACTATCGTCAGCAGGTGCTGCATTTCTTATATGAAAAACAGCCTAAAGCAGCCTGACAGCGAGGCCGGAACGATGATGAAACCACATCTGATTGTGATTGGTAACGGGATGGCGAGTGCGCGATTCGTCGATGTGCTGCGCCAACTGGCCGCCACGCGCTTCCGAATCACCGTAATTGGTGATGAACCGCGTGCCAGCTATAACCGTATCCTGCTGTCGCCGGTATTGAGCGGCGAAAAAGCGTTTACGGATACGCTGCTGACGCCTGCGGCTATCGACGACGATGTGGCGCTGCCAGTCAATTATCTGCTGGGTGAGCGGGTAACCCATATCGATCGCCAGCATCGTGAGGTGACAACGACGCAACGGCAACTGCATTACGATCATCTGGTGTTGGCGACCGGCTCCACGCCGTTTATGCCGCCGATGCCGGGTATCGATCTGGCGGGCGTGTGCGGCTTCCGCACGCTGGATGATGTCGAGCTGATGTTGGCGACGATTCGCCAGTCCGTCCCAGCGGTAGTCATTGGCGGTGGCCTGCTTGGGATTGAAGCGGCTGCGGCGCTGAAACTGCGCGGTGCCGACGTCACGCTGCTGCATCGCGTCCCGATTCTGATGGAGCGTCAACTGGACGCCACGGCGAGCGACCTGCTGTGCGACAGCCTGCGCGCACGCGGCATTGCCTGTGAGACGGATGTGCAGGTGGTGGCGCTGCACGGTGATGAACACGGCGTCACGGCCGTTGCACTGGCGGATGGCCGCACGATCCCCGCCGGTCTGGTGGTGGTGACGGCAGGCGTGATTCCCGCCAGCCAGCTGGCACGCGAGTGCGGCTTGCCCTGTAACCGCGGTGTGCTGGTGGACGGTCAACTGCAAACTGCCGACCCGTACATCAGCGCGATCGGCGAATGTTGTGAACTCAATGGCGAAACTTTCGGGCTGGTTGCCCCGTGTTTCGCCCATGCCACGTTGGTGGCACAGCGCCTGGCCGGACACACACCGAAAGATTATCAGCGTGAACAGGCGGCGACGCGGCTGAAAGTCACGGGCATTGGCGTGGTCAGCGGCGGCGATATTAACGTAGCACCGGATGATGAGGTGTACACCCTATTTGATCCGCAGACGCAGCACTACCGTCGTCTGCTACTGCGCGACGGGCGGCTGAGCGGTGTCCTGCTTTATGGCGACACCGACGACAGCCAGCGCCTGCTGGCCGCAATCGATAGCACCACAGAAGGCGAGACGATACCGCCTGCTTCGCTGCTTTTCGGTCTTTCTTCCCCTGATTCTGACCCTAATTTTGACCCACAGCCTGAAGCTGTAAGGATTCCTGTCATGAGCAAACCTATTTTGGTGGTCGTCGGCCACGGTATGGTCGGCCACTATTTTCTTGAACAACTGGTCGAGCGCGACCTGCATCAGCATTATCACATCGTCGTCTTTGGCGAAGAACGTCATGAAGCCTATGACCGTGTTCACCTCTCCGAGTATTTTTCCGGCCGCAGCGCCACCTCTTTGTCGCTGGTAAAAGACGGCTTTTTTGCTGAGAGTGGCATTGAGCTGCGCAGTGCCAGCGAGATCGTGGCTATCGATCGGGAACGTCAATGCGTGTGCGATGCGCAGGGCCGTGAAACCGCCTACGACAAACTGGTGCTGGCGACGGGCTCTTATGCGTTTGTTCCGCCGATTCCCGGTAATACGCGCCCCGGCTGTCTGGTGTATCGCACGCTGGACGATCTGGATGCGATTGCGGCACAGGCGAAAAAAGCGAAATCCGGTGTGGTGATCGGCGGTGGCTTGCTGGGGCTGGAAGCGGCAAATGCCCTGCGTCAATTGGGGCTGGACACCCATGTGGTGGAGTTTGCACCGCGTCTGATGGCGGTACAGTTGGATGACGGCGGTGCCACCATGCTGCGGCGCAAGATTGAAGCGCTGGGCGTACAGATTCATCTCAGTAAAGAAACGCGGGAAATTACCGACGGCGAGCAGGCGTTGCATCGCCTCTGCTTTGCTGACGGCAGCGTGTTGGAAACCGATTTGGTGCTGTTTTCCGCCGGGATTCGTCCGCGCGACAAGCTGGCAGATAGCGGTGATTTAGAGAAAGGACCGCGCGGTGGCATTGTGATTGATGACCATTGCCAGACGTCGGACGACGCGATTTTCGCCATTGGCGAGTGCGCGCTGTGGAAAGGCCAAATTTTCGGATTGGTGGCACCGGGCTACCAGATGGCTCGCAGCGTAGCCGATACGCTGGCACAGCGCGATACGCCATTTACCGGCGCGGACATGAGCACCAAGCTGAAACTGCTGGGCGTTGACGTGGCCTCGATTGGTGATGCGCACGGACGCACGGCGGGAAGCCAAAGTTATCAGTGGACGGACGGCCCGAACGAGATCTACAAGAAAATCGTCGTGTCTGCCGACGGTAAGCGTTTACTGGGCGCGGTACTGATTGGCGATAGCAGCGATTACAGCACGCTGCTGCAAATGATGCTCAACGATATGCCGCTGCCTGCACAGCCGGAAGGATTGATTTTGCCAGCACGTTCTGGCGATGCGCCGAAAGGGCTGGGCGTGGCGGCCTTACCCGCCAGTGCACAGATCTGTTCCTGCCATAACGTCAGCAAAAGTGATATCTCGGCGGCGGTGGCAGGCGGCTGCGGCGAGCTGGGTGCGCTGAAAACCTGTACTAAAGCGGGAACGGGCTGCGGCGGCTGTGTACCGCTGCTTAAGCAGGTGATGGAGTATGAACTGACGCAGTTGGGCGTCGAAGTGAAGAAGGACATTTGCGAGCACTTCGCCTATTCGCGTCAGGAGCTGTATCACCTGATTCGTGTGCATGAAATCCGCTCGTTCGACAGCCTCCTTGCGCGTTACGGCCACGGTTTGGGCTGCGAAGTGTGTAAGCCACTGGTGGGGTCGATGCTGGCCTCCTGCTGGAATGACTACCTGCTGCAACCGCAGCACCTGCCGTTGCAGGATACCAACGATCGTTTCTTTGCCAACATCCAAAAAGACGGCACCTATTCCGTCGTGCCGCGCGTTCCGGCAGGGGAAATCACGCCAGAAGGCCTGATCGCTATCGGTCAGGTCGCGCAGCGCTATAACCTGTACACCAAGATCACCGGCGGCCAGCGGGTGGATTTATTCGGTGCACGCTTGGAACAGCTTCCAGCGATCTGGCGTGAGCTGATCGATGCTGGATTTGAAACCGGCCATGCCTACGGTAAATCGCTGCGTACCGTGAAATCCTGCGTGGGTTCGACCTGGTGCCGCTACGGCGTACAGGATTCCACTGGGTTAGCGATCCAACTGGAGCATCGCTACAAGGGGCTGCGTTCGCCGCATAAAGTCAAAATGGCCGTTTCCGGCTGTACCCGTGAATGTGCAGAAGCGCAAAGCAAAGACATCGGCGTGATTGCCACGGACAAAGGTTGGAATCTGTACGTGTGCGGCAATGGCGGCATGAAACCGCGTCATGCGGATCTCTTCGCCAGCGATCTGGATACGGAAACCCTGCTGCGCACCATCGATCGGGTGCTGATGTTCTATATCCGCACCGGCGATCGCCTCCAGCGCACCAGCACCTGGATGGATAATCTGGAGGGCGGTATCGACTATCTGCGTCAGGTGATTCTGGAAGACAGCCTGAATATCGGTGAAGAGCTGGATAAAGAGATGCAGCGCGTGGTGGAGGCCTACCAGTGCGAATGGCAAACTACGCTGGAAAGCCCGGAACGTCTGGCGCTGTTCCGCGGCTTCCTGAATAGCGATAGCCCAGATGAAGCGGTGGTGATGGTGCCTGAGCGTGGGCAGATCCGTCCGGCACAGGATCATGAGAAAGCGGTATCGCCAGAACCAGCAGTGCTGAAACCCGCCGCGCATGAAGCGGAGTGGGTACAGGTGGCGACGCTGGGTGATATTCCGCGTCATGCTGGCATGGCGGCGCGCCTCGGACAGCAGCAAATTGCGCTGTTCCACCTGCCGGGCAGCGAGCAGCAGGTGTACGCGTTAGAAAACCATGAGCCGGGCAGCGGGGCGAATGTGCTGTCGCGTGGGCTGATCGGCGACGTGGCGGGTGAACCGGTGGTGATTTCTCCGCTGTACAAGAAACGCTTCAAGCTGCGTGATGGCGTGAGCCCGGATGACAGCGCGCTATACGTGCGCGCCTGGCCGGTGCGCGTGGAAGACGACGAGATTTGGGTATGCCGTCAGCCTCTGGCCGTACCGGAAAGCGTCGGTCTGGCAGACGCTGCTATGGCGAAAGCATCATGAACGCGCGCGTCTGTCGGACAACCTGCCCGTATTGTGGCGTCGGCTGTGGCGTGCTGGCAGAACGCGACGAGCAAGGCGCGGTAAAGATCAGCGGGGATCCCGCTCATCCGGCGAACTTGGGCCGACTGTGTGTTAAAGGCTCCGCGCTGGGGGAAACGCTAGATTTGAACGGCCGCCTGCTGTGGCCTCTGGTGGAAGGACGTCGTGTGAGCTGGGAGCAGGCGCTTGATACGGTGGCTGAACGGTTGCTGGCAACCATACAGCAACACGGCCCGCAGTCGGTGGCGTTTTATGGTTCAGGCCAGCTGTTGACGGAGGATTACTACGTTGCTAACAAGCTGATGAAGGGCTTCATTGGCGTCGCCAATATGGATACCAATTCGCGGTTGTGCATGGCGTCGGCGGTGATCGGCTACAAACGCGGACTGGGGGCGGATGCCGTTCCCTGTAGCTATGAAGACATCGAACAGGCGGATGTGGTGGTGCTTGTCGGTTCTAATACTGCCTGGGCGCATCCGGTAGTGTATCAGCGACTGGTGCAGGCGAAACAGCAGCGGCCGCAGATGCAGGTGGTGGTGATTGATCCTCGACGTACCGCCACCTGCGATATTGCCGATCTGCATTTACCGTTACAACCCGGCAGCGATGCGGGATTGTTTAGCGGCCTGCTGCAGTGGATTGCGCAGTATTCGCATGTTGATATTGCCGACGTGGCCGAGCGTTTTTCCGGCGTGGAAGCGGCGTTACAGTCAGCACAGGCATGGTCCGTGGCGCAGGTAGCCGATTTCTGCCAGTTGGATGTGGCTGATATCACACGTTTTTATCACCTGTTCAGCACCAACGATAAGGTGGTCACGCTCTATTCACAGGGGGTTAATCAGTCGTCATCGGGCAGCGATAAGTGCAATGCGATCGTTAATGCTCATCTGCTGAGTGGCAAAATCGGCGTGCCGGGTTCCGGTCCGTTTTCGATAACCGGACAGCCAAACGCGATGGGCGGGCGGGAAGTTGGCGGGTTGGCTAATCAGCTTGCCAGCCACATGGGCTTTACGCCGCAGGATATCGAGCGCGTGGGGCGCTTCTGGCAGAGCGATAACGTAGCGACGCAGCCCGGCCTGAATGCGGTGGACCTGTTTCGCGCCGTGGAACGTGGCGAGATTAAAGCCGTGTGGGTGATGGGCACCAATCCAGTGGTGTCGATGCCGGATGCGGATCGGGTAAAACAGGCGCTGGAGCGCTGCCCGTTGGTGATCGTCTCTGAGGTGATGCGTCATACCGATACCGCAGAAACCGCCGATATCTTACTCCCCGCGTTGGGTTGGGGGGAAAAAGACGGCACGGTGACCAATTCCGAACGCCGGTTATCTCGCCAGCGTGCCTTTCTACCTGCACCCGGAGAAGCCAAAGCTGACTGGTGGATTCTGAGCCAGGTGGCGCAGCGTATGGGATTTGCCGAGGCATTTACCTATCAGCATCCGGCGGACATCTTTCGTGAACATGCGGCGCTATCCGGGTTTGAGAATAACGGGAGTCGTGCGTTTGATATCAGCGGGCTGGCGGCGCTCAGCAATCAGCAGTGGCAGCAGTTGGAACCGATACAGTGGCCAGTGAACGCGGCATTCCCACGCGGACGTGCCCGACTGGGTGACGATGGTCGATTCTGGCATGCCGATGGCAAAGCACGTCTGGTGGCGATAACCCCATCGCTGCCGCAAAGTCCGTGGAGCGCGGCATATCCACTGGTGCTGAACACCGGGCGTATTCGCGATCAGTGGCACACCATGACGCGCACTGGTAAAGCGGCTCGCCTGATGCGTCATATCAGCGAACCTTACTGCGAGCTGCACCCGCAGGATGCGCAGACGCATGATATTCAGGCGGGCGATCTGGTGCGCTTATCGTCAGTGCACGGTTGGATGCTGGCGCGGGCGCGGATTGACGCAGGACAGGCGCGCGGCAGCGTGTTTGTGCCGATGCACTGGAATCAGCAATTCAGCGCACAGGCGCGGGCAGACAGCTTAGTCGCGCCGATTACCGATCCTCATTCCGGCCAGCCGGAAAGCAAACACAGCCGGGTACGTATCCAGCCTTGGCATACCGCCTGGCAGGCAACGCTATTTTTTGCTGATGAGTTGGCCGCAGCACCATTAACCTTACCCGCAGAGCATGACGTTCTGCCTCCGCCTGCAACGTATTGGAGCAAGATTCCGCATGCGGGTGTGACGCAGTACCTGTTTGCCGACCGCGTGCCGGTGGACGATTGGCAGGCGTGGTTGACGGAACATTATGGGTTAGAAAATATGCAGTGCCAGATTGCGCAGGGCAACGGCGTATTTCATCTGGTTGGCTGGCGCGAGGGCCGTGTCGTGCTTGCCTGCTATGTCAGCGCACAGACACACCGCATCGACAGCGATGCGGTGTGTCAGGCGTTTATCACGCCACCGCAGCGACCGCACGAGCGGCATGCGCTGTTGGCAGGTCAGGCTCCACAAGGACAGGTGCAGCAGGGAGCCACAATTTGCAGTTGCTATAGCGTCGGTGAAGCGATCATTGTCGGTGCGATTCGTCAAGGGTGCCACAGCGTCGCGGTATTAGGGGGAGCCCTGAAATGTGGCACTAACTGCGGTTCCTGTATCCCCGAACTGAAGGCGTTATTGAGCCAGCACGTGCCAATAACGGTCAATGAATTAAAGAAAGCAGGTTGAGCGCCACGGCGTAATGAGGTGTGACATGATGACAACACAATCAATATTGGCGCAGGGGCAGCGGCGTCAGCCCGTGCTCGGTGGTGAAATCTGGCTCGTGGGCGCAGGGCCGGGCGATGTGGAACTGCTGACGCTGAAGGCGCTGCGGGCAATCCAGCAGGCAGATGTGGTGGTCTACGATCGGCTGGTGTCGGCGGAGATTATGGATCTGGTGTCGGAGCAGGCACTGTGCATCGACGTCGGGAAAACACGCGGCTGCCACCGTCTGTCACAGGAAAAAATCAATCAGCTGTTGGTCGAGTTGGCGCAGGCTGGGCAACGGGTGATCCGTCTTAAAGGCGGCGATCCCTTTATTTTTGGTCGCGGCGGCGAAGAGATGGACTATGCCCAGCAGGCCGGAATTGTCTGTCATGTGGTGCCGGGTATTACTGCCGCGACAGGCTGTGCGGCGGCCGTGGGGTTACCGTTGACCCATCGCGCCTGTGCACAGTCGGTACGTTTCGTGACCGGTCATTCGCGCGATGGCGAACCGCAGCTAGACTGGCCGACGCTGGCGGACAGCCAGCAAACGTTGGTGTTCTATATGGGGCTGAGCCACAGCAGTCGACTGTGCCAGCGCCTGATCGAACACGGGCTGTCCGCGCAGACGCCCGTTGCGATTATCGAACGCGGTACGCAGCCGGATCAGCGGCTATTGACCGCGACGCTGGCGACCTTACCTGCATTGCTGGCTCGCTATCAGCCACAGTCGCCGAGCCTGCTGGTGGTCGGTGACGTCGTCCGCTTCTGCCGTCATCCGGCGTTGCAGGTCGACGCGACTCCTGCGCGGTTGACGATGGAAAAACATGAAGCCGCCTGACGGCAACGGCTCCCTGTCTACCGCTAGCGCCTCGAAATAAACCGATTTTTCTTCGAGGCGCTTTCCACTTTCTATGCGTTTTTCTGCTTTATTACCGCGTTCCCGTTACTCTCTTAGAAGCATATTCGTACCCGTGATATGCTGGAGCTGGCGCGTGAGATTGGGTTACTATTTGAACGCTGGTCGGTGCCGCTGACGCAGCGTCGGGCGCTGTTATTTTATATTGCACAAGCGGGAAACACATCCAAACCCGCAGATTTCATTGACGCACTGGCTGCACCGCTATCAACCGGTCAGGAGGACATTATGACGATTGCAGAACAACTGAAAAAAATGGGATTCGAAGAAGGGAGCCAACACGGTATTCAGCAAGGATTGGAGCAGGGTATTGAACAAGGGATGAAAAACAGTGCCAGACAAATCGCCCGAGAGTTGCTGTTAACGGGTATGGATAAAGAAAAAGTGCGGCAAATTACCCGGCTTGAAAACGAAGAGCTGGAGCTGCTGGTCACGGCTATCCTGCATGACACACAGCACTAATGGCGTATTAAACGATACCGTACTAAAAACTGAGCGTTGCTGATGCCTGTTACAGAAAAAGGCCAGTCAGGCAACGCTCACGTCCTTTCGCTAACGCTTGCTTTTAGCTTTTGCGTACTCGGGCCGTCAGCCCTTTTAGAAAGTAGCGGATGACCTGATCGCCGCAGGTGCGATAGTTTTTATGATCAGGCGCGCGCATCATCGCGGTGACTTCCGGCACTGAAATGCGGAAATTTTGTTCCAGCAGGATCGCCTGAATATCATCCGTTTTTAGCGAAAATGCGACACGCAGCTTTTTCAGAATAATATTGTTGGTCATCTTGCGCTCAAACTGAGGCGTAGGCTGGTTTTCATCTTTGCCGCGTTTTTGCAGAATCAGTCCATTCAGGAAATAACTCATCACGATGTCCGGGCAAGGTTGATAGCCTTCCTCCCCCTCTTTTTTAACGTAGCTCGCCAACTGCTGGGGAGGGACGGTCATCTCCACCAGCGCCAGAATCTTCAGCAGGTGGTCATTGTTCAAATTCAGCATATAGCGCACGCTGCGCAGGACATCGTTATTCATCATTACGGAAGGGGTCTCGCCGTTCGTCTTGGTACAAAACGCACAGTATAAAGGGAACGGCGGAGAAATGCAGAAACGATCGTGGAATTAGTGAAACGTCTCCCGCCCCGTAAAGTGCCCGACCCAGCCTTCTGGATTGGTAAAAATACGGATCGCGACAAAATCAGGAAATTCGCCGCAGTCAAACCAGTGTGGCGTGTTGGCGGGAACGCGTAAGAGGTCGCCAGCCTCGCAGGTAAGCTGGAAAACCTGTTCGCCCATCGGTACAAAGAAGGTGCCGCTGCCGCGCACGAAGAAACGCACTTCATCTTCACTATGGGTATGTTCCTGAAGAAATTTTTCCCGCAGCGCCAGTCTCTCGGCATGATCTGGTGTCAGGCTAATTACATCGGCAGAGGTGTAGCCTTCCTGCTGTTTGAGACGCTCAATATCGGCATGGTACTGTGTCAAAATGGTTTCGCTGCTGGCATCGGGCGGCGGCGCGTCGGTCTGCCAGTGTTCTAACTGGATTCCGGCGCTGGCGAGCAGGGCCGCGATGTCAGTAAACGCGGTGAGCTGCTGGACGGGCTGTGTGATCTGCGGGCGGTGATAAATCGAGAGCGTTGTCATGACCGTTTTTCTCATCAGGATAGAAGAACCCTAACCATTCCCTTTATAGGGACAAAAAACAAGATGCTTTTTTTTATAACTTATTCCTGCAAATTCAATAGGTAACAATCATCACATCCGTGTATCAATGCTATTTCTATTTAATCACTAGCCATTATCATTTTTGTTATTTCGATTTAACTTTTCCCGTTGCTAATCTCTTTCACTGCTAATAATTTTATAAAAATCGGGATAAAAATGATGAAGACTCGCTTTTCTCGCCTCGCGGCATGCGTGCTGGCTACAGGGGTAATGACCTCGGTTCAGGCGGCGGATGAGACACTGTCATTGAAGGGAAAAACCATTGGTGTCGCCGTCGTGGGGACGCAGCATTTTTGGGATCGTGAGGCTTACAAAGGGGCGACCGAGGAAATCGAGAAACTCGGTGGGCAGGTCGTGGGCGTGGATGGCGGACGTGATAATCAGGTTCATGCCAATAACCACGATATTCTGCTGGCGCGCAAGGTCGATGCCGTTATCAGTATTCTCGGCGATAGCGCGGTAGAGCCGAAGTTTAAAGCGCTGCGTGAGGCAAAGATTCCGGTTTTTACCGTCGATCATGTTTCGTCTTACTCCATCAATAACACGACGTCGGATAATTATGCGATCGGTTCGACGATTGGGCGCTATACGGCGGATGCGCTGGGTGGAAAAGGGAATATCGCCGTTTTCAACGCGTTCTCCAACGCGCTGCGCATCTGTGGTATTCGCTATGACTTGTGGAAATACGTTCTGCAAGATTATCCAGGGATCAAAATTATTCAGCCTGAACTGGCTGAACAATATTCCAACTCGCCGGAAGACGCGCGCAAGAAAACCCTTGAACTGCTGAGCCAGCATCCGAAAGGCACGCTGGATGCCATCCACGTTGCCTGCTGGGATCAGCCCGCCATCGGCGTGGTGCAGGCATTGGAAGAAACCGGACGTGACAAGGATGTGAAGGTCACAGCGATTGATGCCGGGCCTGAAACGCTGGAAATTATGGCGGAAAAAGGCAGTCCATTTGTCGCTAACGTTGCACAGCAGCCGCGTCTGATTGGCACTACATCGGCGAAAAACGTCGCCCGTTATTTCGCGGGTGCCACGCTGCTGCCGCAGACGTTTGTACCGGTCTTGCCGGTCAAAGGGGAGGCAGAAGCCAAAGCGGTCTATAAACAGCTTGGCTATGGCGAACTGAAGTAAGGCTATGGCGGGATATCACTCAGCCCCGTCGCCATCCGGCGGCGGTCTGGCAATGGCACACATCAGCAAGCAGTTTACGGGGATTTCCGCGCTGGACAATGTCTCGCTAACGGTTCGGCCGGGAGAAATTCTCGGTCTGATCGGGGAGAACGGTGCGGGGAAATCGACCTTAATCAAGGTACTGGCTGGCGTTTATGCTGCGGACGGTGGTGAGATCGCTATCGATGGGCAGCGGCTGAGCGCCGTGACGCCAGCGGTTATCCACGCGCACGGCGTGCGTTTTATCCATCAGGAACTGCATCTGATTCCCCACTTTACCGTGGCGGAATCGGTGTTTCTCGGACAGGAGCCTGTGAGCCGCTGGCGAGGTGTCGATCGTCGGGCGATGCGGCGTGAAACGGAGCAGTTTTTTCAGCACACCTTTAATTTATCGATAGACGCTAACCGGCTGATTCGCGAGTTAAGCCTGGCGGAACGCAAACTGGTACAGATTGCGCGGGCGCTGATTGACGGTAAGGCGCGACTGGTCGTGTTTGATGAACCGACCGCGCCACTCGAAGCACGCGAAGCCGCGCAGCTATTGGATACGCTCCAGACGCTGAAACAGCGTGGTATCGCCATTATCTATGTCTCTCACTATCTTAATGAAATTGCGGATATCTGCGATCGCGTCACTGTATTACGCAATGGTAAGGGCGTGACGACGCTGGACGATCCTGAAACGAAGGATATCGATGGAATGATTCGCCTGATGGTGGGACGAGAAATTACCAGCCTATTCCATGGCGAAAAAAAGAGAACGGTCACAGCAATGCCATTGCTACAGGTTGAACAGCTCACCGATCGACAGCATTTCCAACCGATCCGTTTTCAGGTCGCAGCGGGAGAAATTGTTGGTATCGCAGGCCTGTTAGGGTCGGGACGTGAGGCGCTGATTGATGCGCTCTATGGTATTACGCCCGCCCGTGAGGGACATATTACGATCGAGGGGCAGACGCTGCGCCCGCGTTCTCCGGTACAGGCGATCGCACGGCGTATGGCGCTGGTGCCGCGCGATCGTCGTCACGATGGGCTGATTTTACCGCTATCCGTGGCGGACAATATCAATCTGGCTTCCTTGCCTGCGGTTGCCTGGCGTGGCTGGTTACGGCGCAAGAAAGCCGCTGCGCAGGCGAATCATCTGGCGCAGACGCTGGATATCCGACCGCGTGACGTGAGCCTGCCAGTGCGTAATTTAAGCGGTGGCAACCAGCAGAAGGTGATACTGGCACGCTGGCTGAAGACGGATACCCGTTTGTTCATATTGGATGAGCCGACGCTGGGTGTCGATATTGGCGCGAAGGCGGAAATTTATCAGCTGACCCGACAGCTCGCCGCCGAGGGGCGTGCGGTTATTGTGTCTTCCAGCGACGATGGCGAACTGCTGGGGCTGTGCGATCGTATTCTGGTGATGTGGCGCGGCGAACTCATCGCTGATATTGCGACTGAATCGCTCTCTCTGGATAGCCTGCTGGCGTTGACCAGCAGCGGTCGAACACAGGAGGCGGTATGACTCACTCTCTACAGTCCACCCGTCCGACATCGTGTTTAGTCTGGCTTGTCAATCATATTCCCTTGCTGCTGTTTGCAGCGCTATTGCTGTTTCTCTGCCTGAGCGCACCTTACTTTCTCAGTTGGCAGAATATCAGCATTATTTTGCGCCAAAGCGCGCCGCTGGCGATCTTGTGCTTCGGGCTGGTCTGTGTGATTACCGGCGGCGGTGACGATGTGGTTTCCGGCGGCATCGATCTCTCGCTGCCCGCGATCGCGGTACTTGCCGTGGCGATCGTCAGCGACGGTTTGACCAACGCAGGTATCAACTACCCCTGGCTGGTGTTACTGATGACGGGGGCGGCGCTATTGGCGGGGGCGGTGAATGCGGCGCTGGTGGTGGCGATTCGGCTACCGCCGCTGTTGGCGACATTAGCCAGTTCCGTAGCCGTTATCGGGCTCACTAATTTGCTGACCCAGCAGCGACGCATCAGCGTGAGCGATCCGGTGATTGTGGCGTTTCGCGATAGCACTCTGCTGGGGCTGCCGCTGGCGGTCTGGTTTATGCTGCTGGTCTTCCTCCTGTTTCAGTTTATCGTTCACTATAGCCGCTGGGGTCAGCATTTGCAGGCCGCTGGTGGAAACCGCGAAGCGGCGCAGCTGTCGGGCATTTCCCACACGCCATTGATGATTGGTTCGTATCTGTTAGGTGCATTGGCGGCGGCACTGGCCTCGCTGACGCTGGTGGCGCAAGGATCCGGCAGCTCGCCCGGCACGGCAGAACCGCTGTTGCTGGAGATGGTACTGGCGACGTTTCTTGGCGCGGCGTTCTCTCGCCGTCGGGTGGTCACCATCTGGGGCGCATTGCTGGGCACGCTGCTGGTGAACGCCCTGTCGAACGGTCTGGCGCTGCTGCGAGTCGATATCTTCTGGGTCGGCGCGATTAAGGGCGTACTGATTCTGGTGGTGCTCGCCGCCGCCTCGCTACGCAGGCAAAGGAGTCACGCGTGAAACCTTCTTCTTTGGCGGCACAGCCTGCGTTGCCGGGCGGCAGACTGGGACTATCGTTCTTTATCCGCTATGGTTTTCTGGTCATTCTGCTGGCGTTTCTGGTGTTTTTCTCGTTGCAAAACCCAATATTTTTGACGTTAGGCAACTGGGGAAACCTGCTGCAAGGTAGCGCCGTGCTGTTGATTGTGGCGCTGGCCATGACGCTAGTGGTGACGGCCGGTGGGATCGATCTGTCGGTGGGCGTTGCGCTGGACTTTGGCGCCGCCTTCGCGCTGGTGGCACTCAAAGTCTATGGTCTGCCGTGGCAGGCTGCGGTATTGGCCGCGTTGGCGGGTGGTGCGCTGGTGGGGTTGGTTAACGCGGTGCTGATTATTCACTGTCGGATTAAGCCATTCCTGGCAACGCTGGGAACCTGGTTTATCGGCAGCAGTATTGAGCGCATTTACACCGAGGGCGGCGGGCCGATCGCTTACCGCCGGATGGCACCGCAGTACCACGAGCTGGCTGTGGGTGACCTGTGGGGCATTCCGGTGCCGATCGTGATTGTCGCGGTGCTGTGGTTTGCCTATTACCTGTTATTTGAACGGACGATTGCGGGTAAACGTATCCATGCGATGGGGTTGAATGCGCCAGCGGCGCTGATTGCCGGCGTTAACGTGCGGCGCACGATGTTCTGGTTGCTGATTATCACGTCGGTGACGTGCGCCATCGGCGGTGTCGTGTTATCCGCCAATCTGCGTCAGTTTACCCCGCTGGCCGGACAGGCTTACCTGATGGACGCGATTGCCGCCGTTTTCATCGGCACCGCGTTTCATGCGCAGGGGCGACCGAATGTGTCTGGGACGCTAATCGGCGTGCTGTTTCTCGGCATGATCGCCAACGGTTTGAACCTGATGGGGCTGAACTTCATCGTAAAAGATGCGCTGAGCGGCGTGATTTTGGTGCTGGCGCTTGCGCTCTCTTTCCTGCAAGGGCGGCTGCGCCAGCGGCAATAAATGTTCAAACATGAATAAAAAAACAGAATGTGAAGAAGCAGAATGTGAAGAAGGAGCGAGCGTGAGTCAGTTTGATGCGGTTTTTGTTGGATTAACCATTCTGGATGTCGCTGGTCGGCCGGTGACCGGTTTGCCTGAAGGCGGCGGCGTCCACTTTATTGACGAGATCCGCCTTAATCCTGCCGGGACGGCCAGCGGTGCAGCGATGAATGCCGCCAAACTAGGTATTCGCACGGCAACGGCGGCCTGCCTCGGTGAGGATGAAAAAGCCGATTTTATTTTGGCGACCTATCGCAAGCTGGGCATCGACTGTTCTCTGGTGCAGCAAACGGTGGCGGCATCGACTTCTGCGACGATACTGACCATTCGACCGGACGGCGAGCGCCCGGCGCTGCATTATCGCGGCGCGTCAGATCACCTGTTCATTGATGAGCAGGACTTTGATGCCGTGTGCAATGCGCGTTTCTTACACCACGGCGGCACGGGGCTGCTGGCGAAAATGGATCAGGGGCAGAGCGCGCGTCTGCTTCGCCACGCCAAAGCGAAGGGGCTAACGACCAGTTTCGACCTTATCGCGCCAAATACCGAGACGTTGGCACTGCTGACGCCGTTGCTGCCAGATGTCGACTACTTTATGCCATCGCTGGACGAGGCCGCGTTTATCTCCGGCCTGACTAAACCGGCAGAGATTGCGGCTTTCTTTCTCGATCGCGGTGTCGGCACCTGCATCTTCAAAGCGGGAGCGGATGGGTCTTACGTGTTCGGTCAGGGTGTCGCGCTGCGCATTCCCGCCTACCGTGTGGCAGTATCGGATACCACGGGCTGCGGCGACAGCTACTGCGGCGGCTTTATTGCCGGTCTGGCGAAAGGCTGGGAGCTGGAACAGGCCTGCCAGCTCGGCTCGGCCGTTTCAGGACTGGTCGCCACCGGTCTGGGGTCTGATGCGGGCGTAATTGACTGGGAACATACACTGAAGTTTATGGCAGAAACGCCTACCTATTATACTCGTCATACTTCAAGCTGCATGTGCGTTGGCTGCATTCAGTCACCCGAATCACTTACTTGAGTAAGCTCATCGGGACTCCTTCTCTTGCCGCGTTACGAGGCGCATAAATGAGCCTCGCCCTACGGGTCAACGCCTTGCGTTGTTCAAAACGCTAACGTTTTGTCCTGCAACTCGAATTATTTAGAGTAAAGATCAGTGCCGAGTCTATTTCCATTCGTAAAGCAGTGGTTCACCGCGAATGAAGCGCTGTAGGTCGGCAGCAATCATCGCGGTGTGTTTCACCAGCGTCTCCCGCGTCGCGCCAGCAATGTGCGGTGTGAGTACCACGTTATCAAATTCGGTAATGAACGGGTGATGACGCCAGAGCGGTTCGCTGTCGTAAACGTCAAGTGCGGCACCTGCCAGCCACTTTTTGCGTAGCGCTGCGATCAGGTCGGCTTCGACAATCACGGCCGCACGCGAGGTGTTGATCAGATAGGCGGTGGGACGCATGGTTCTGAGTCTGTCGAGGTTGACCAGCCCTTTGGTCTGCGGTGTGCTGTTCAGATGCAGGCTGACGAAATCGGATTGCGAAAACAGCTGATCCAGCGTGGCTTTTCGCATGCCCGGTTCATCAATCTCTTCGGCGGCGATATACGGATCGGCAATCAGTAGTTGCATACCGAAGGCGCGTGCCAGTTTCCCGACACGGCGACCGATACTGCCATAGCCGATGAGGCCGAGCGTCTTGTTTCGCAGTTCGCCGCCTTTGAAAACTTCATACGGGCTGTGTTTGTCTACGTCCCACACCACATCCTGCCGTAACCCGTTTTGCGTCTGTAAGGCGGTGTCGGTTTCGCGCGTGAACTCCCCACGTTTTAGTGCGCTATGGGCCTGAGGGATGTGGCGTGCGGCATTCAACATCAGCGCCAGCGTCAATTCTGCGGCAGCATCAGCATTGCGTCCGGGCGTGTAAAGCACCGGGATGCCTCGGCGGTGGGCGGCCTCGATATCAATATTTACCGGGTTGGCGCGAGTACAGGCAATGAGCCGCAGGTGAGGGCAAGCCTCAATGACGCGGGCGGTAATGTCGTCATAGCTGGTGACGATGACATCGGCGTTTTCCGCCAGTCGAATCAGCGCCGCTTCGCCCAGTTTGGGCTGACCGATGGCCCAGCCGTCCACAACCAGTTCCCCCAACGCCTGAAAGGCATCAAGGCTGCCGCCATATTCGGCGGTAAATACAATCTTCATGAGGCAAGACTTTCCTGTGAGGTAGGCGTTGTGTACGACTGCGTTGCGCTGTGGTTCTCTAGTGCATTAAGTGCCTGAGCCCGCGCCTGCCAGAGCGGCTGTAGCTGGTCGCGCAACTGGCGAAAAACCGGAAACAGTGTCTGATAGTGCTGATGGGCGTTAGCATCGGGGAGAAATGTTGACGCCTGCGCGTTGATGGCGGGAACGAGGTTGGCACTTTCTCCGATGGATAAGGCGGCAAGGCGCGCCGCGCCGCATGCGCTTAGCTCTTTGACCGAGCTGGCGATCACCCGCCGTCCGGTGCAGTCCGCGATAATTTGCAGCCAAATCTCTGAAGCGGCACCACCACCGGCGATGTAGAGATCGCCGTGGGCAGGGTAACCGCTGAGCGAATCGGTAATCGCATAGGCGAGTCCCTCAAAGACCGCGCGCAGTAAATGGGCGTTGGTCGTGGATTGCTCGATACCAAAAAATCCCGCTCGTGCTGAGGTACTGTAAAACGGCGCCCGCTCGCCATTAAGGTAAGGCTGATAGAACACGCCGCCGCTACCAGGAGGTACGCGGGTAATACGTGCGTTGATAGTCTGAAAGTCGGCATCGTCAGCCAGCGCGTTCAGCGCCCAGTCGATATTCGGCGTGCCGGACTGCATCGCGAACAGGTTGAGATAGTGGCCCGGCCAGGCGTGCGCGACAAAACGGGTTTGCAAACTCACCTGCGTTAAACCACGGCACACAATGCCGGTGCAGCAGGTGGTGCCAAGAATGGTAAAAATGTCGCCGTCATGAATGGCACCGATGCCCAGTGCGGCGGCAGACACATCCAGTGCGCCTGCGCAGACGGGGATTCCCGCAGGCAGACCCGTTTGTGCGGCGACGGCGTCGCTGAGCGTGCCGACGATATCATCAGAGTAGAGCAACGGTGGTAAAAGCGGTTTGATCGCATGTAAGTCGAGCTTATCCAGCACCGTTTTTGACAGCGTTTCGCTATGCAGATCCAGCAGCGACGTACCGGCGTCCGTCAACTCCAGATTCGCCTGTCCCGTTAGTCGAAAGCGTACCCAGTCTTTGGCAAAAAAGAAGTAATCGGCGTCGTCTAGCGAATCTGGCTGGTGCTGTACCAGCCAGCGTAATTGCTGCGCGCTGTTGCACGGGAGCAGGGGAGAACCGGTTTCGGGAAAGAGCGCCGCTTCCAGATTCGGGCGCTGTTTAAGCTGATGAACCTGTTCTGCCGTCCGGGTATCGCTCCAGAGGATGGCTTGCCGTACCGGTTGCCCGTGGCGATCGCTCAGCCAGACGCCCTCACCTTGACCGGCCAGCCCGATGGCCCGCACACGCCCGTGATGAAGCAGCGGCGAAGCGGCCAGCGTTTTTAGGGTGGAAAGTACACCGACCCAGACATGGTGCATATTTTGTTCAGCATAGCCAGGCTGTGGAGAATCGGTAACGGTGTTGGCCGACGCAATCTGAAGTTCGTTGAAATCGGCATCGAATAGCACCGATTTGACCTTTGAGGTCCCGATATCAATGCCAATGTAGTAATCCATCCACGCTGCCTCATAAAACCTGTATCAGCACCAGAATAATGGAAAAATGACGGCCGCTATATTCATAGAAATGCAAAGCAAAGCGTCAATATTGAAATAGCAAGAGAGTGGAATAGCGGATAAAAAGCAATGGCGGGAAAAAACTTACTCTGCGGGTTGAGACAGAATGGCGTCAAGCAGGCCGGGGAAGCGCTGTTGCATGTCGCTGCGGCGTAACCGGTTGATGTGCGTGGTGCCGCTGTTAGTGGTATGCAGCAAGCCGGAATCGCGCAACACGCGAAAATGGTGCGATACGCTGGATTTCGGGCGGCCGCCGTCAAGTTCGCTGCATGTGGCTTCTTCTTGTATGGACAAACAACGCACAATGGATAAGCGTAACGGATCGCTCAAGGCGTACAGGACGCGCTCAAGAGTAAATTCTTCAGGAGATGGGTGCTTAAAAGGTCTCATAGATGAATTATAGCGATAGGGTTGTCTAAAATCCATTGTTCGATTAATATCGAAATATCGAAGTAACTAGACAAGGTAGGAAATATTATGTCCGCACTGTTTCAACCCTTCAAACTGAAAGAGATTACGTTACGCAACCGCATTGCCGTTCCACCGATGTGTACCTATTCCGCGAATGATGGCCTGATTAATGAGTGGCATCAGGTGCATTATGCTTCGCTGGCGCGCGGCGGTGCCGGGTTGGTTATCGTGGAAGCGACGGCGGTCGCCCCCGAAGGTCGCATTTCTCCGCGCTGTACCGGAATTTGGAACGATGAGCAGGCGCAGGCGTTTGCCAGGGTCGCCACATCCATTAAGGAGGGAGGTGCCGTGCCGGGAATTCAGATCGCCCACGCTGGACGCAAAGCCAGCGCCAACATTCCCTGGGAAGGCGATGACCATATCCCTGCTGGCGATTCACGCGGCTGGCAGACCATTGCCCCAACCGCTGAAGCTTTCGGCGCGAACCTGTCCAAACCGCCGCAGGAAATGACGCTGGAAGATATCGCCCGTGTTCGTGATGATTTTGTCGCTGCGGCGCGCCGCGCGCTGGAAGCCGGGTTTGAATGGCTGGAGCTGCACTTCGCTCATGGCTATCTGGCACAGAGTTTCTTCTCCGTTCATTCCAACAAGCGTAACGATCAGTACGGCGGCAGTGTTGACAACCGTAGCCGTTTTCTGCTGGAAACGCTGGCTGCCGTTCGCGACGTGTGGCCGCAGCACCTGCCGCTGACCGCCCGTTTCGGCGTGATTGAATTTGACGGACGTGATGAAGAAACCTTGCAGGAATCCATTGAGCTGACGCGTCGCTTTAAAGCCGCAGGGCTGGATATGCTGAGCGTCAGCATCGGGTTCTCTACGCCGGAAGCGAGAATTCCGTGGGCACCGGCCTTTATGGGGCCGATAGCTAAACAGGTACGCGAGCAGGCCGATCTGCCTGTTTCTTCCGCCTGGGGCTTCGGCACGCCGGAACTGGCTGAGCAGGCTGTGGCATCAGGTCAGTTGGATCTGGTGATGGTGGGTAAAGCGCATTTGGCGAACCCGCACTGGAGCTATCAGGCCGCTCGCGAACTGGGCATCGAACGCGCTTCATGGACGCTGCCAACGCCTTACGCCCACTGGCTGGAGCGCTATTAATCCCTGTCATTGCGGATCAATCTCTCTGTGGCAGCTATATGCATGCCAATATAAGAAATAGTTGAGTTTCGTGGTGATAAACGGGGCTATTTTTCTGTAGCTCTGATATCACGCCCGACTGAGGGTGCCCAATCGCTGGGCGCTCTCAGAACCCTGACTTTTGGCGTGAATGATGCCGCTAACGCGTTCCCTTCGTTGCCCATATCTGCCTTTCAGGCCCTCAGTGACGCGTTCCCTACGCGGCACTGACTTTCGCGACGTCCTGCCGCTCACTCGGCGTTCATGTTCACCTCAGCATAATTTTTACGCCGTGAAGATCGGGACCATAAACGATACGTGTTGGTTGACGTTTCCTAATGTTATGAGTGGCAGATGCCGCCTGTTTCATTAACTTATATTGTTCGCATTCAGTGCCTGATACAGGTCATCAATCAAGTCCTGCACATTTTCAATCCCCACTGATAAACGCAATAGCTGTGGTGTGATCCCTTTTTGCAGTCTTTTTTCCAACGGTACGGAAGCGTGCGTCATGGAATAGGGCTGACTAATCAGGCTTTCTACGCCGCCCAGGCTTTCTGCCAGTGTGAATAACCGCGTGCGTTTAATGACCTCACGGGCATCGTTTTCGTTGCCTTTTAGCCGCACAGAGATCATGCCGCCAAAACCGCGCATCTGCTGCTGCGCCAGCGCGTACTGCGGGTGGCTTGGCAGCCCCGGATAGTAAACCTGCTCGACCTGTGGCTGGAGTTCCAGCCAGTGCGACAGTTGAAGCGCGCTCTGGCTATGGCGTTCAATACGCAGCGCCAGTGTGCGAATACCGCGCAGCGTCAGGAAACTGCTAAACGGATCGAGCACGCCGCCAATCGCGTTTTGTAGATAGGCCAACTGTGAGGCGAGTTCCCGGTTATCTCCGACCACCGCCAGCCCGGCAATCACGTCTGAATGGCCATTGAGGTACTTGGTCGCGGAGTGCACCACAATATCAAACCCGACATCCAGCGGACGTTGAATTGCCGGCGAAGCAAACGTGTTATCCGCGACGCTGATGACGTGGTGTTTTTTAGCTAACGCGGCGATGGCCGTCAGATCGGCCAGTTTCAGCAGCGGGTTGGTCGGTGTTTCCACCCAGATCATTTTTGTCTGCGGTGTAATGGCGTTCTCCAGTGCGGCGAGATCGGTGGGGTCAACGTAGGTCACCTGTAATCCGGCGGTGCGTTTGCGGACATTTTCTAACAGACGCCACGTGCCGCCGTAGAGATCGTCGACGGCCACGATATGGCTGCCGTGATCGAGTAGTTCTAGCAAAGTGGAACTGGCGGCCAGACCGGAAGCGAACGCGAATCCGCGTGTTCCGCCTTCCAGTTCGGCAATCGCTGCTTCCAATGCATCACGCGTTGGGTTGCCGCTACGCGAATATTCGTAACCGGTATGTTCACCGGGCGCGGGCTGGGCAAACGTGGAGGTCGCGTAAATCGCGGGCATGACCGCACCGGTGCTGTCTGGTGTATAGCCCGCGTGAACGGTTTGGGTATCGAATTGAGGCATGGTTTACTCCTGAGTGATAAGAAAAGAGCAGCGTGAGAAACGCATTAGCGGAGCATCTGCCGCCAGTGGTTCAGGACATCTGTGCGCGTAATCAAACCGAGAAAACGTTCGCCGTCGAGAATCACCGCGACGAATCCCCGATCAAAAATCGCCAACAGTTGGTCGGGTGACGCCTCTTTTGGCAGCGTCTCGACTTGATCGGACATCGCCTCACGTGCGGTCAGCGAAAAATGCTGGGTATCGTTTTTTAGACTGTTAAGCAGATCCCACTCATCGATCACGCCGACGACGCGATCGTTGTCCAGGACGGGTAATTGGGAGATGTCGTACAGCCGCATACGGGCATGCACGACGCTGAGCGTGTCGTCAGGTGACACTGAAACCGTGGCACCTTCATCGTGGCGATAGGTAATGAGGTCGCGCAGATCGCCGTGTGGTGGACGCGTGATAAGTCCTTTCTCAATCATCCAATAGTCGTTGAACATTTTGGACAGGTATTTATTGCCGCTGTCGCAAACGAAGGTAACGACCCGTTTGGGTTCGGTTTGTGCCCGACAGTAGCGCAGGGCGGCAGCCAGTAAGGTGCCGCTGGAGGAGCCTGCCAATACGCCTTCTTTGCGCAGCAGTTCCCGAGCAGTGTGGAAGGATTCGGCATCATCAATCGCGTAAGCGTGAGTGACCTGAGTGAAATCGGCCAGTGCAGGCACGAAATCCTCGCCAATGCCTTCCACCAGCCAGCTTCCGGCCTCACCATATTCGCCTCGCTGTAGGTAGTCAGCCAGAATCGATCCGCTGGGGTCGGCCAGGATAAAGGCGGTCTGCGGCGATAACTCTGCGAAGTAGCGGTTCAAGCCGCCTAGTGTGCCGCCGGAACCGACTCCGACGGCGATTGCGTCAACCTGTTCCTCCATTTGTTGCCACAGTTCAGGGCCGGTCGTGCGATAGTGCGCTTCCAGATTGGCCAGATTATTGAACTGATCGATGTAGTACGCATTGGGCGTTTCCTCTGCCAGTCGACGGGCAGAGTCCTGATAATAGTCAGGGTGACCTTTGGCGACGTCAGAGCGCGTGAGTCGCACTTCGGCACCGAGCGCCCGCAGGTGAAAGATTTTCTCGCGGCTCATCTTGTCCGGCACCACCAGAATCAGGCGATAGCCCTTCAGCGCGGCAACCAGCGCCAGACCAAGTCCGGTATTGCCTGCGGTGGCTTCAACGATGGTGCCGCCCGGTTTCAGCCAGCCCCGCTGCTCGGCATTTTCGATCATGGACAGCGCCACTCGGTCTTTAATTGAGCCGCCGGGGTTCTGATTCTCCAGTTTGACGAATAGTCGGCAGGGGCCGGTATCAAACTGGGTTAGCTCCAGTAGCGGCGTGTGGCCGATGAAGTCGAGAACGGATTCAGCACGTTTCATAGCATGTCACTCTGTCGGGAATAGCGGATGCGACATAGTAGATCTGCTACAAATCGGAAATGAACGAAGTAAATCACCAAAGAAAATGCATTTAAGTAATATAATACTCTGTTTGGCCGTAGGGATGTGCAGAGGCGTAGCGGTGCAGGTGTATAGACTGCCAGCGAAAAGGCTTAACAAATCGCTTTATTATATAAGTAAGGATTGCTCTTATAGCATTGATTCAATTAGTGAAGAGTAAATTACTGTTAATCTATGCCAAATAATATTTGGCCGATGATAGTGGCGTATTTTTTCAAAAAGAGGGTGAATGTTGAGACATGAACTATGGGTCGAGCCTGATGGATGCCAGACTTTCTGTCTTGCGTGTTCACGCGGAGAGGTAGCTAAAAAATTTTTACATCCAGATTCAAAACTTATATGGGAAGTAGAGGCCTCAAGCCGTTTTGAAGTAATGACACGCTATTACTCATTTATGAACTGGGGGGAATATAAAACACCTTTTGCTGAGCTAGAGCGTATGACGTACCGCGAAATGGGCTGGGAAAATTAATGGTACAATTATCACGTGGTTATTCGAAAAAAAGCCTCAAGTTCTGAAAAACCGATGGCATGTTTTGCATAAGAAAATGTGCCATCACTGCTGATTTCCTGTGCTGCCTGAATAAATGCGCCATAGGCGAATCGAGCCATTGATGCACCTACGCTTATGCGCCGAACGCCAGCCTGTGAAAGCGCTTCAACACTGTAAACATTTCCGGGCAAGCCATTACAACATTGACAGGTTTTTTAACCGACTGGCAGAGGGTGTGGATCATCGAGAGATCGTGAATGCCGGGGGCATAGAGAACATCTGCACCTGCTTTTTCGAAAGCCTGAAGTCTTAGGATCGTTTCATCAAGATCCTGATGACCCCACATGAAATTTTCAGCCCGCGCCGTAATAACGAAATGTGGATCACATGCATCACGCGATTCAACCGCTGCCGACATTCTTTCGACCGCGAGACTTAAATCGAAGATAGGTTCTTCTGGTCGGCCAGTATGATCCTCAAGAGAACAGCCTGCAAGCCCGGCGTCAACGGCAATCCTAATGGTTTCAGCGGCGCTATCTGGGCTGTCACCGATTCCTTTCTCAAGATCGGCTGACACGGGTAGTGTGGTCGCTGCCACGATGCTCCGGCAATGATGAATTGTCTGTTGCCAGGGGACCTGACCTTCAGTCATTCCGAGAGAAAAAGCGAGGCCGGCACTGGTTGTGGCGAGAGCCGTAAAACCCATTCTTTCAAGTATTCTGACCGTGCCAATGTCCCATGGATTAGGAATGACAAAGGTATTCCCGGATTCGTGAAGCAGGCGAAAGGCTCTACTTTTGTTGCTCATAACGCTCTCATGAAGGCTGATTTCATACTCTACTGTTATAAACTATCTGGTTGACGGTACGCCATAAATACGGCATTGAAATACTATTTTACTGCGCGTGTAAATACGCCTCATACCAGCGGCTGAGCTGTTCGGTAACGGGGCGGTGTTCGGGGTTAAATGGGCGACCGTCCAGTGCTTTTACCGGGGTGATGCCCGCCAGCGTGCCGGTGACAAAGGCTTCATCGGCGGTGAGCGCTTCTGCCAGCGTAAAATCCTGAGCCTTGACCTTCAGCCCGTTAGCCTGCGCGAGAGCGATAATGGTCTGGCGAGTCATGCCGTTGAAGCAGTAGCGTCCTGACGACGTCCACAGTTCACCGCGGCGGACGATAAAAAAATTGGTGGAGTTACAACTGGCGACAAAACCGTGCGGATCCAGCATCAGCGCTTCATCGGCACCGGCCTGCAAGGCCTGTAGCAGCGCCTGAATAAGATTGAGACGACTGTGTGAGTTCAGCCGCAGATCGAAGACGTCTGGTGTGCTGGTGCGATAGGTGGAGGTAAACAGCGTCAGCCCGCGCTTTTTCGCCGCCGTATCGACGACCTTATACTCTGCCACGCACACGATGGTTGCGCCGCCGATAATAAAGCGGGGATCCTGATTCGGCGTATGTTTTTTCCCTCGGGTAATCATCAGGCGAATATGCGCGCCATCGGTCATGCCGTTGACGGCGAGCGTTTTGTAGAGAATATCGATCAGCGCCTCCCGACTGTGGCCGATATCCAGTTGGATTGCGGCGGCACCGTCGAACAGGCGATCCAGATGGGCATCCAGCGCGATCAGGCGGCTGTTAACCAAACGTAATCCTTCCCATACGCCGTCACCGCACACGTACCCGGAATCAAAGATCGACACCACCGCGTTATCGCGATGAACAAATTCCCCATTCACATACACCTGTACGTCGTTATTACGCGGATCCTGCAAATAGGCCTGACTGCTTTGGCTGGATAACGTGGGTTGCATTTTGCTGTTCCTGAATGTGAATGATGAATTAAAAGGCCCGCTCGGCAAAGCGGGCAAGAAAGGCCTGTGTACGTGGTTGCTGTGGATTTTTCAGCACTTGTTCGGCGCTGCCCATTTCATGGATCACGCCATTCTCGATAAAGATGACGCGGTCGGCGAAGTGGTAGGCGAATCCCAGTTCATGGGTGACCAGCAGCAATGTGCGACCTTCGTCCGCTAATTCACGGATGGTGTGCAGCACTTCCCCCACTAGCTCTGGGTCCAGTGATGAGGTCGGTTCATCAAACAGCATGATCTCCGGCGACATGGCCAGCGCACGGGCAATTGCCACGCGCTGCTGCTGGCCGCCAGACAGGTTGGCGGGACGTGCGTCTTGCTTGTTGCTCAATCCAACCTTTTCCAACTGGGTTTTGGCGATGGCATCCGCATCATGGCGCGGCATTTTTTTCACCGACACCAGCGCTTCACGCACATTTTCCAACACGGTCATATGGGGGAACAGATTGAACTGCTGAAAGACCATGCCGACGCGTTCACGCACGGCGCATAGTTGCTTTTCCGGATAGTCGCGTTGGCCTTGTGCATTGGTTTTTCCCAACACGACGCCATCCAGTTCGATGGTACCCGCGCTGGGGATCTCCATGAAATTCAGGCAGCGCAGCAGGGTGCTTTTTCCCGACCCGCTGCCGCCGATGATGGCAATTTTTTCACCGCGTCGCACATCCAGATCGATCCCTTTCAATACCTCAACGGCCCCGAAGCGCTTATGGATTCCGCGAATGCGCAGAACGATATCTTCACTCAACGTACTAGTCTCATTCAAAGTACGATTTTCATTCAAAGCACGATTTTCATTCAAACTAATAGCTTCACTCATAGCAATCCTGTGGTGCTAGTCAGACTAGGGGGTGGAACGGAAACGACGCTCAAGCCGTGCGGCAAGGTAGCTCCCCGGCCAGATCAAAACGAAATAGAGCAGCGCCACCACCGTCAGAATTTCCAGCGGACGATAATAGGTGCTGCTCAGCAGCCGCCCTTGGTACATCAGTTCGTTGACGGCCAGTATCGAGGCCAGCGAGGTGACCTTAGCCAGCTCGATCATCCGGTTGGTGAGGGCGGGTAGCATGTTGCGTAACACCTGCGGCAGCACCACGCGCCGCAGGATCACCGCCTGCCGCATGCCCAGCGCTTTCGCCCCTTCCCACTGCCCGTGGTCGATGGATTGCAGCCCCGCGCGGAAAATCTCCGTACAGTAGGCGGCGCTATAGAGCGTCAGCGCCAGTGCGGCGGCGGCAAAGGTGCTGAACTGCACACCGACCAGAACCGGGAAGGCGTAATAAAACCAGATCAACTGAATTAGCACTGGCGTGTTGCGGAAGATTTCGACAAAGATCCTGGCAGGGAGCGACAGCCAGCGTTTGCCAAACACGCGAAACAGACCGAAAACCAGCCCCAGCGTCGTACCCAGTACCCCCGCCAGCAGCCAAAGTTCGAGCGTGACGCCAAGGCCTTTCAGCAATACGGGAAGATTTTGCCAGACCAGCGAGAAATCCCATTGATAGTGCATGATGTTCCTTACGCGAGCCGACGGTCTGCCAGCGACAGCCGTTTCTCAATATGTTGACTAAACAGGCTAATCAGCAGCAGCAGGGTGAAATACATCACCGCCACCAAACTGTAGACTTCCAGCGGTCGGTAGGTTTGGCTGTTGATCTGCATGGCCTGATAAAGCAGCTCGCTGTAGGCCAGAGATGACGCCAGCGACGTAGATTTGATGAGTTCAAACGAGCGCTCAATAAAGGGCGGGATCATTCGACGTAATGCTTGTGGGAGAATAACCCGACGTAGCGCCGTCGATTTCGGCATGCCCAGCGCTTTGGCACCTTCCCATTGCCCGGCGTGAATGGAGGAAATCGCACCACGGTAGACCTCGGCATAGAATGCGCCGGACTGTGCAGACAGCGCGATCACAGCGGCAGTAAAAGGCGAAAAGGTTAAGGGCGTAATGACGGGCAGGGCGTAGTAAATCCAGAAAAAATGCACCAGCGCGGGTGTATTACGATAAAAACCAATCAACATCGCGGCGGGCAAACGCAAGAGCCGCCGGGGCGACATTTTCATCGCGGCGAGCACCATGCCTGCTAGCATACCGATCAGGATGCTGGTAACACCGATCTTTATCGTTCCCCATAGCCCCTCCAGCAGCAGCTGGTGATAGGGCCAGATGGCGGAAAAATCCCACTGATACGACATAAGTAAACTGCCCCTGGAAAGTGCGTAATTAGGAAATACGTTTCTTATTTTGTTAGAACCTATGCATCTTAGCAGGTCGAAAAAATGATAAATAAATAATAAAACGTGGTGCTAATATTCCTTTTATGTATAAACAATGATGAATTTTCGATGACTCACTCTGCCGTATTACCGCTGACGCTGCGTCTGGCGACCTTTTCTCATCGGTTGACGATTCAGGACGTTCCCGCCGCGTTAAGACGAAAAATCGCGCTGCATTTTATCGACAGTCTGGGCTGTGGCATTGCAGGCGCAAACAGTCAGGTGGTGCGGGACTGCGCACGTGTCACCCGACTGCACTACGCCGCAGGTAACCGTCCAGTATTGGATGGCGGTGCGCCGCTGGCGGCCATCGGCGCGGCGTTTTTGAATGCGGCGGCGATCAATGCGCTGGATTACGATGATGGCTATGAGGTTGCCGGACGCGGTATGGGGCACCCCGGTGCCTCGTTGGTTGCCGCCGCGCTGGCAGCAGTTGGCTCGGAGCCGATCGACGGCGGTGCGCTGATTTGCGCGCTGGCGGCGGCGTATGAAATCAATGGCCGGATCATTCAGTCTCAACAGCCGAGTCCGGCGCGTTTCCAGCAGGTTTATGGCGTATGCCAGCATGAATCCATCGGCGCGGCGGTAGCCTACGGATTACTGACGGGGTGTGATGCGGCAGGATTAGAGAACGCCATCGGTCTGGCAGCGTCGCTGACGCCGTTGCCCAGCCTGCACAAATACAATTGGCAGCAGCGGCCGCTGGTGTCTTTCAAAGATTACAACGCCCCAGCGGCAGAATCCGGCGTCCGTGGGGTAGAGCTGCATCGCGGTGGGATTATCGGCCCAAGAGATGTGCTGTCCGGCGAGCAAGGGTTCTGGCGCATGATGGGATCTGACCGCTTTGATGAAGCGGCATTGCTGACTGGATTAGGAGAGGAGTGGGCCATCCAGCACGCCAGCTTCAAAGCGTATCCGGCTTGTCGCTGGATACATACCGCACTGGAATCCTTCGAGGGCGTACAGCATGAGCTGGCGCTGTCACCGCAGGATATTGACGTTGTTCGGGTAAAAGGAAGCCAGAGGCTGGCCGCTGACTTTATGGATACGCGACCGCAAAATGCAACGGACGCGCAGTTCAGCCTGCCGTTTGCGCTGGCGTGTCTGGCCTACCGGATTCCGCGCCATCGCTGGAGTGCGGATGACACCTTAACCAATCCAGAACTTCTGGCGCTGGCCGATAAGGTTCACGTTGAGGTTTCTCCTGAACTCGACCAACTTATGGCGCAGGCACGTCGGCCAGTGTTGCAGGTTGATGTTGTCACGCGGGGAAAGGTAGTGAGCGGTGAGCGCATTGCGTTTCCGCTGGGGTGCGCAGAACACCCGCTAGCGGAAAGCCGTATTATGGATAAATTTGCGGAGAATCTCTCGTCCCGATTTGTCCCAGCAACGGTTGCGGAGGCAACGGCGGCGTTATCCGACCTTGAGCAATGTCAGGATGTCGCCGCGCTGCTGACCCCGCTAATGCAGATGGCCTGAATCCGTCCAGGACTGTCGCTTTAGCCGCTTGGCTTATTTCCAGTCTTCTTTAATGACCGACGGCACTTTGCTGACGTCCACGCCGCGTAGCTTGAGAGCCTGTTCATAGTAGTGCTGCGTCTTGCCGGATTGATACAGTTTGGCAAACTCGTCATTCAGGAAGTTATGGAAAGTCTGATCGTCCTCTTTACGGATGGCTCCGCTGGTGCTGACTTCGATAATCGGTTTCGGCAGAATCAGATTGCCTTTGCCGACTTTAGCCTGTTGCAGCGCCAGCGCAGGATGGAAGTAAGACAGTGCATCGACGCGGCCTGCATAAAACGCGGCGACGCCTTCATCCATATTTGGGAAGCGTACCAGTTGGGCCTTTGGCAGACGTTTGGTCAGAATCAGGTCTGGGCTGGAACCCAGCGTGACGCCGATTTTAACATCTTCCCGATTGAGGTCGTCCCAGTTGGTCACCGTAATGCCATCGCGAATCAACACGCCTTGCGCATACCAAAAGAAAGGTTGCTCAGGAAAATCGACCGCTTTTTTCCGCTCTTCCGTTGGGTCGAGCACCAGCATGGTATCGATCTGGCCGGTTTGTAAGGCGGCAATGGCATTGCCCCATGTGGTTTCCACCGTCACCAGTTTTACCCCAAGGTCTTTTGCCAGTTCTTTGCCGATGTTATAGCCGATGCCATCCCATTCTCCGGTTGACGGGTTTTTAAAATACCACGGCTCACCCTGTGCCACGCCGATACGTAACTCACCGGTCTGTTTGATGTGTTGCCAGGTTGAGATTTGCGTTTCCGTAGCCTGACTAAAGAAGGCCGCGCTAATCAGCGTTATTGCCATGACTACCTGGTGAAGAGAACGTTTCATTATCATTACCCTGATGGTTGAATTTTAATCGAGGCGATATGTTTCGCTCATGCAGGGTAGCGAAATACTTATAGCGAAATTAGTTTTTTTCGTCTTATCTCATTCCAGATAAATATAATGATTGTCAGGCAAGGCGCGGTGTTATCGAACGGCCTGTTTTCTTGCCGGAGGGCGTCGTGACTGGGGTTGTGCCTGTTATTGTGTCCTCTGAACGGTTGGCCGTACCGCTATTCGGTGTATTTTTTGCACGGTGCAGTGCATAGCAATAATTTAGCTATGCTTTTTCGTTATTGGTCATTGCTGACGGTATATCGTTTTTTCATGCCGTACGTGGCAGGGTCATGATGATAATCAGTCCGCCATTCTCGCCGCGTTCCCCATGACTTTTCGGATGAGATTCAGCCTTAATGGTACCGCCATGCGCGGTGATAATGGCCGACGCGATGGAGAGCCCCAGCCCGCTGCCGCCAGAGTGTCTTCCGCGTGAATGCTCGGCACGCCAGAAGCGGTCGAAAAGCAGAGGTAGCGATTCGTGCTCAATCCCTGGACCGCGATCGGCAACGGTAATCTGCCAGCACGGGACGTTTTCTCGCAGGCTCGTTTCGTGTACATCAATCGCCAGATAGCGGCCGTCGCTGGCGTAGCTTAAGGTATTCTCGATCAAGATAGAGAATACCTGTCCTAACCGTTCGCGGTCGGCAAGGCAAAAGTCGCTCTGTTCGATATCAACCTGGGTCTGAAATCCGGCTTGCTCTAGCTGGGGTCGATACCACGTTAGCCGCTCTGTAATGAGTTCGTCGAAGTAAAAAGGGGTGTGAACCAGTTGCAACTGTCCGGCTCTGGCGAGTGATAGGAAGTGCAGATCCTGAATCACGTGATTGAGCTGTTCGAGCTGTTTAATGACCATCGTCAGTTGTGATTTATCCCGCGGGAAGACATCATCAATCATGCCTTGAACGCGGCCCATTGCCGCATTTAACGGTGTACGCAGTTCGTGAGCCAACGCCGCGCTGGATTCGCGCAGTTCCCGTTCATAGCGTTCGAGCTGTGCCGTCATGTTATTAAAATCGTCCGCCAGCGTGATAAGCTCCATCGGTGCCTGCTCGACGCGCTGGGTGCGGGTATCGAACTTTCCCTGTGCCACGTCGCGTGCTGCGCTGGCGATATTGGAAAATTGCTGCGACAGCGGACGCGCTCGCCACAACACTACTATCACCATTGTGGGCAAGGTGATGATCACCATGATGGCAAGTATCAACCAGTCTCTGCTGGCAATATTGGGCACGAAGAAATCCGGGCCGTAATACTGATTGATAATTTGCTGATAGCGTGGGTTCGCGTAGTCTTTCCGTTCGCTTAATTGCTGAAATTCGGTTTGCACTTCTACGGGCATTTGCTGTTTAACGTAGAGGTTGTTGACGGCGAAACGTAGCCACATCAGGCTTGATATGATAACGACGGCGGCAAGCAGCAGAGAAATGATGTGGAAACACAGCCAGCGCCACAGCGACATTTTTTCTGACAGAAAGATCGATTTTTTCATCATCATACTCACCGGAATCGATAGCCGACGGAACGCACGGTGACGAGCACATTGATGATGTTGTGCTGGTTGAGTTTTTTCCTGAGATTGTGGACATGGGTATCGACTACACGTTCCAGCGCCTCGCTTTCTGGTAGACAGGCTTCAAGCAATTCTCCACGGGTGAAGGCGCGGTTCGGCGCTTTGAGCAGCGTCACCAGAATATTGAATTCGGTTGGCGTCAGGTCGAGAACGACGGATTCTGAGGGCGAAACGGCAATGCTGGCCGTCACGGAGGTCGGGTCAACCGAGAGATTTTCGAATGTCAGGATGGCGTCTTCGCGGACCGTATAGCCCGTTCGTCGTAGCACGGCCTGTACCCGCGCCACCACCTCCTGCGGATTATAAGGCTTGACGACATAATCGTCCGCACCGTAACGCAGTGCGCCGATCCTTTCCGGTTCGTCACCGATAGCAGAAACCATAATCACTGGAATGTTACTGCGCTGCCGTAGGGCGGACAGCACCTCGGAACCGTTCATTTTCGGCAGCATTACATCCAGCAGAATCAAATCGGGTTTGCTGGTCAGTGCCATGTGCAGACCCCGCTGTCCGTCAGACGCGATAGAAACCTGATAGCTATCACGCCGCAGATAGGCTTCAAGCACGCTGGCAGCATCCAGATCGTCTTCAATAATCAATACCCGTTTTTCCGCCATCGCGAACCTCTTGATGAAATCTTAAAAAACCACAAAGCGTTTCTTGACTATGCATCAGCATAATCCGCCACGGTGATGAAAATCCAATAACTCTTGTACTGAAAAATGTGGATTGACCATTCGGGGAGATACTGCGGATGTACGATTACCGCGTAAAAAGAGGTGCTGTGTGAACATAACAAAAATGATTTTATCCACCTGCCTGTCTACCGCCGCGCTGTCCAGCATGGCATTTGGTGCAATGGCGGAAGATGCTCCCGCCTCATTTTGGGGCGATCATACTGAGGTTACCGTCGGTGTCGTTGCGCAGAACGCGCCGCGTTACATGGGGAGCAAATATCGTCAAACCACTGCGCTGCCCGTTCTGACCGTGCAGCGTGGTGCACTTTATGCGGATGTTTCGCGCGGTATCGGCTGGCAATACCAGTCTCCTTCGGGTTTTTATTTTGATAACGCGGTGGGGTACGATATGGGAAGAGATGACAAAAACAGCCAATGGCGTTCTGGGTCTAGCCGATTGAAAGGAATGGGAAAAATAAAGGGTTCGGTGATTACCACTGTCACGGCGGGGTATCAGTTTGCCCCGTGGCTGGCGCTGGAAGCGAGCGGCGAGTTGGCGCTGAGTGAGACAAAAAGGGGAAATCAATATCGCGTCGGGGCAAAGAGCACGGTGTGGCAATCGACGACAAAGGATGACGTGCTGGCGCTGTCGGCGGATATGCTGATAGGGGATGCCCGCTATAACCAAACCTATTACGGTGTGACGCAGCAGCAGAGTCGTCGTTCTGGCTTTGCCGCTTATCGTGCTGATAAAGGCATCTACGGCTATACGCTAGGGGCGAGCTGGACGCATCAATTTAGCCCCGCGTGGTCAACTAACGTGGCGGTGACCTCAACCTGGCTCACCGACAAGGTGGCGGATAGTCAGGTGGTGGAGCGGCGAAGCAATACCGGCGCAACCCTGGCCGTTCTGTATTCATTTTGATGCCATTTGATGAGAGGTTGTGATGATGGTTAGTCGTGTTGCCTTCTGCCTGCTGTCAGCCGTATTCCTGAGCGGGTGCGACAGCGCCGATGATGCGCCCGCGCCACCGCCGGCTAGGCCAGTGAAAACGCTGATGGTCATGCCTGCTATGAGCAGTGAGCCTGTTACGTTAACGGGAGAGATTCGCCCGCACGAAGAAACGGCACTGGGTTTCCGCCTGGATGGGCGCGTGCTTAATCGTCTGGTGGATGTCGGTGCATCCGTGAAGCGCGGCGATGTCATTGCGACGCTTGACGCACGTGACAGCGAAAATCAGTTACGTAGCGCAAAGGCAGATTTAGCCAGCGCAGTTTCGGCTGAGCGTCTGGCGAAAAGCAATTTCTCCCGTATGCAAGCCTTGGTACCGGGCGGGGCGATTGCGCGAGTACAACTTGATGAAGCGCAGGTAAACTGGGACGCGGCCGTTTCCCGCCGTGAAAGTGCGCAGACGACGGTGAAAGGGGCTCAGGAGCGCCTTAGCTATACACAGCTCACCGCGGCACAGGACGGTGTCATCACAACGGTCAGTGCGAACCCGGGTCAGGTGGTGAGCGCCGGGCAGGAGGTGGTCAGGTTGGCCTCCCTCGGCGGACGCGATGCGGTGTTTGATGTGCCGGAGCGTCTGGTTAATCTGTCGCTTCCCTCTCGCGTTATCCGCGTTTCACTACTGTCTGAACCGAGTGTTCAGGCTGAGGGACGCGTGCGTGATATCAGCCCGCAGGCCGATCCTGTCACGCGAACCTTCAGGGTGAGGATCACGTTAACCTCGCCTCCAGCCGCAATGGTATTGGGTGCCAGCGTGAATGGCGCGATACAACAGTCTGACGCCACGGTCATTGAACTCCCATCATCTGCGCTTACGCGCCAAGGGGACAAGCCTGCGGTGTACGTCGTGAATGCGGCAACCCAGACGGTACGTTTACAGCCGGTTAGCATTGCGCGCTATAGCGATACGACGATTTTCGTCTCTGAGGGGCTGAAACAAGGCGATCGTGTGGTCACTGCTGGCGTCAGTAAATTACGACCAGATGAGAAAATTCGGCTGGATGAGGAGGAGCGTCGCTGATGTCACAGGAACAACACCCCACTCGCGTACGCTTTAACCTGTCCGCTTGGGCGTTAGCGCATCAGCAGTTTGTCGCGTTTATGATGCTGGTGATTATGGCTGCAGGCGTGATGAGCTACCAGCGTTTGCCCCGCAATGAGGATCCGGCGTTTACCATCAAATCTGCCGTGGTGTCTGCGGCCTGGCCGGGTGCGACAGTGAGCGATACGGTCAATTTCGTTACCGATAAACTGGAGAAAAAACTACAGGAAACGCCATATCTCGATTATGTCGAGAGCTATACCCGCGCCGGGGAAGCGGTGGTTTTCGTTAACCTGCGTGACGATACGCCGCCATCTGCCGTGCCGAATATCTGGTATACGGTACGTAAGAAAATGACGGACATCACCAGTTCGCTCCCTGATGGCGTCAGCTCACCGGCCGTGAATGATGAGTTTGACGATACGTTTGGTACGATCTACGGTTTTACCGCCGAGGGTTTTTCATCACGGGAATTGCGTGATCGCGTCGAAGATATTCGCTCAGCCTTATTGAGTGTGCCCGATGTTGGTAAGGTTGACATGCTGGGCGTGGAAGAAGAGCAAATTGTGGTGATGTTTTCGCCCCGACGGCTGGCCGGATTGGGGTTAGATCCGCAACAGGTTATCGATTCACTTAAGGCGCAGAATGCGGTCACGCCTGCGGGCATTATTCGCACCGATGATGAGAAGGTCGCCGTACGCGTCAGCGGTGCATACACTTCCGAGCAAAGCCTACGCCAGATTACCTTACGCATTGGTGGGAAATTTGTTCCGCTGACCGATATTGCCACGATTAGTCGTGAAACGGCGGAACCGCCGTCGCCGACGTTTAGGGTGAATGGTGAGAAAGCCATTGGGCTGGCAATCTCTATGGCACCCACTGGCAACATGCTCAATTTCGGTCAGGCTATTCGCGATAAAATGAACATGATTGCGACGCAGCTTCCACATGGGATTGAAATGACGCGTGTGGCTAATCAATCGGAAGTGGTAAAAAGTGCGGTCGGCGGCTTTATCAAAGTGCTGCTGGAAGCCATTGCCATTGTGTTAGCGGTATCGTTCGTTTCTCTTGGTAGCCGCGCCGGATTGGTCGTTGCCGCATCCATCCCGATCGTACTGGCGATGACCTTTATTGGCATGGAGATAACCGGTATCGGCTTACAGCGTATTTCGCTCGGGGCTCTGATTATTTCGCTGGGGCTGTTGGTGGATGATGCCATGATTACAGTAGAGGCGATGGTGTCGCGGCTGGAAGAGGGCTGGGATCGCAAACGGGCGGCGGCTTGGGCTTATGAAAGCACTGCTTTCCCCATGCTGACGGGGACGCTGGTGATGATTGCCGGGTTTATTCCCGTCGGATTTGCCTCATCAAGTGCGGGCGAATACTGTTTTTCACTCTTTGTCGTGGTGTTGATTTCCTTACTGAGTTCCTGGATCGTGGCGATTCTCTTTTCCCCACTACTCGGTGTCTGGCTGTTGCCAAAAACGTTTCGTCACCAACATAACGAACCGGGACGGGTTGGCCGCATTTATCGCCAGTGGCTGCAACGGGCGTTGGAAAACCGGGGAATGACGTTACTCATCGCCGTGTTCCTGCTGGTTGTCGCCTTATTTGGTGCCACCCGACTGGAGGGCGAGTTTTTTCCTGCGTCGGACAGACCGGAACTGTTGGTCAGCCTGACATTGCCTGCGAACGCTTCACAGGCGGCGACGGAAGCGCAAGCAAAGCGGCTGGAAGCTGTTTTGAAAAACGACCCCGATGTTGACCATTTTTCCACGTATGTAGGATCGGGGGCCGTACGTTTTTATCTACCGATGGATGTGCTGCTGAGTCACGAAAATATCGCGCAGTTGGTGGTAGTGGCAAAAAATCTTGAGGCGAGGGACAGCCTGTCGGCACGATTGAATCAGGTGCTTGCGCGGGATTTCAGCCCCATTGTGGCGCGGGTATCCGCACTTGAACTGGGGCCGCCGGTGGGCTGGCCGCTTAAATATAGGGTGGCGGGGCCGGATATTCATCGCGTCCGTGATATTGCGCAGGGGCTTGCCAGTCTGGTGGGAAATCAGGCCGATGTGCGTGACGTTAATCTGACGGCGGGGGAGCCAGAACGCTCGGTGAACGTGGTGCTTAATCAGACGGAAGCCCGTGCGGTCGGCATCAGTTCACAGGATGTAGCCAGTATGCTGGCGGCGATATTTTCTGGTTCAACGCTAACGTCGGTACGTGATGGAAACCGGCTGGTGGATGTGGTTATTCGTGGCACGCCGCAGGAACGACGCGACGTTGCTACGATCGCCAATCTGCAAATCCCTATTTCGGATGGCCGCACAGTGCCGTTGGGCCAGATTGCTACGGTTTCTTACGGCATTGATGACCCTATTATCTGGCGGCGCCAGCGCGAACCGTTCATTACGGTGCAAATGGATGTTGTATCGGGTGTGCGGGTATCTGCACTGTCAAAAAAACTGGCACCTGAAATTGAACGCTATCGCGCCTCGTTACCGGAGGGATATCACATCACGGAAGGTGGCGTTGCGGTGGAGTCTGACAAGGGCAATAGTTCGGTGTATGCGGTACTGCCGGTGACGCTGTTAGTGATGCTGGTACTACTGATGATTCAGCTACAGCATATTTCTCGTATGGTATTGGCATTCCTGACTGCGCCGTTCGGCCTGATCGGTATTGTTGCCGCCATGTTGCCGACCGGAACGCCGATGGGGTTTGTGGCGCTGCTGGGGGCGATCGCACTGGCGGGAATGATTATTCGTAATGCCGTTATTCTGATTGGTGAGGTCGATCTGAATGTGAAAAATGGACAGCCCGCCAGGGAGGCGATTGTGAATGCCGCCCACCATCGTTCACGACCCATAGTATTGACCGCGCTGGCGGCGATCCTCGGTATGATTCCGATTGCGCATCAGGTGTTTTGGGGGCCGATGGCCTACGCTATTATCGGTGGGTTGATGGTGGCGACGTTGCTGACGTTGTTGGCACTGCCTGCTGCGCTGAGCCTATTGATGCAGTGGGAAGGGCGGAAAGCAGTCAATTCTACTTCGTCATAAATGCGTATTGGACAGGTCGTGACGCGAGTGGTGAGAGGTCACGGCCTGTTGAAGCGATGTTATTAATCGACAACTGAACGATCAACGTGCAGTCAGATCTTCAGGCCACGACGGCGTCGGTTGGCTATCCCCCCAGATACTCTAGCTGGGCAACATTCGGATGTTGACGGCGATTTGTAAACAGGCCGTGTCAGACACCAGACTAGTATTGACTCTACTCACTGCGACGTGTGGATTATTTACGTTGACGTCCGAGTCAACACCGAGTGACTTAGATGTGCCCAGATAGACGCTGGTGAATTTTAGCGCTATGGGTATCCAGCCCGACGATCGCGACCTTCGCATCGTAGCGATGATAGCGGGTTTCAATCGCGTCGAGTGCTGCCACGCTGGAGGCATCCCAGATTTGGGCGTGCGTCAGATCGATGGTGACGTTCTGTGGGTCCTGCGCATAGAGAAAGTGCTCGAAGAGGTCGTTGCTGCTACCGAAGAATAGTGGGCCGCGCACCGTGTAGTGTACCGACTGCCCGTCTTCACTCATCTGACGCTCCGCGTGAATGACGTGCGCCACGCGGCGCGCAAATAGCAGGATGGCGAAAATGACGCCGCTCGCCACGCCGATAGCGAGGTTACCTGTCGAGACGGTGGCGATAACTGTCACGATGGCCACCAGCGTTTCCGACAGCGGCATCCGCTTCAACGTGCTGGGATGCAGACTATGCCAGTTCATCGTCTTGACTGCGACGATCATCATAATACCGGCTAGCACCACCATTGGAATCTTTGCCATAATCTCGCTCAGCCCGGTCACCAGTAGCAACAGCACTAAGGCGGCGGCGAGAGTGGAAATGCGCGTGCGCGCTTTGCCTAACCCCACGTTGACCACGGTCTGGCCGATCATCGCGCACCCGGCAATGCCGCCGTAGAACCCAGCGAAAATATTGGAAATGCCGAGTCCCCAGCACTCGCGGCGCTTGCTGGACGGCGTATCTGTGATGTCGTCGACCAGTTTGGCGGTTAGCAGCGACTCCATCAGACCGACAAAGGCGACACTGAGCGCGGTTGGCCAGATGATATGCAGCGTTTCAAGATTAAACGGCACGAGCCAGTGGGTGGAACCCGGCAATCCAGGTTGCATGGGGCCAGCATCACCGACGTTAGGCACCGTGATGCCGGTAAAAATAGCGATTGCGGTTACCGTCACAATGGCGACCAGCGGCGCGGGAATGCTTTTCACCACATAAGGCAGCAGCAGAACAATCGTGAGCGTCAGCGCAAACAGCAGCCAGACAAGCGAGGATTGCCCGTAAATATGCGGCACCTGCGCGGCAAAAATCAGGATGCCTAACGCATTGACGAAACCGATCATCACCGAGCGCGGGATGTAACGCATCATCCTAGCCAATCCGGTCAGGCCAAACAGAATCTGGATGAGCCCTGCCATGATCACCGCTGGCAGAATATAGGCTACGCCGTGTCCGTGTACCATCGGGCCGATGACCAGCGCTACGGCTCCCGCCGCAGCGGTCACCATTGCTGGCCTACCGCCGAGGAAGGACATGGTGAAGCACAAGACGATGGAGGCTATCAGGCTGACCTTCGGATCTACGCCCGCGATGATAGAAAACGAAATCACTTCAGGGATAAGTGCCAGCGCGGTGATGGTGCCCGCCAAAATCTCGCGCATCAGCAGCGAAGGAGAGCGTAATGCAACAAGGGTTGACGGCGCAGAGATCGCTGGCGTCGGTGTCGCGTTGAGTGATGAGTTCATAATGTGCAGGCTCTTACTTTTTCTTAATTATTGGTCAATGACAAAAGGCGGGAGAGGATAGATTATCGGCAGTATAAAAGATACTGCCCTTTATTGATGGCGCCGCTGCCGCAATTTGTGAACTCAACCTGCGCGAGTCACCACGTTATTCTTGGTGTCTGTGTCGTCAGAGACCGCGGGCGAAGCAGTGCGGAAGCTCAGACCGACCAATTTGAATACGGGCTGCCAGTGTCAGAAAACCTGCTAAAGCAGGACTTTTACGCTATCTACCCGAATCAAAAATGGATCGACGACATCACTTCTCTGCGTACGGATAAAGGCGGGTTTTATCTCGCTATTGTTCTTGACTTGCTGTCATTACGTGATCTGTAGGCTTTGATCCGTCATTTCTTTTATACGCTCTTGTACTTTGAGATCTAACGCCATGCGTTCTTCTAATGGCATTGCTTCATATTGCTCCTTGGATATTCCCATGGACGCAAGTACGGAGAAAAATAATCTTTCTTCATGAGACATGGAGACCCAGTCCATAAACTCCTGTGCTGCTTTCGAGCGCTGAGGTTCAACTTTGGCGCTGGGTTCGTGCCTGGAGATCTGCCCGCTATCCTTTGCCTTCTCAAGTGCCATTGAGAAAGTATTTTCATCTGGCGCAGTAGCATACTGACTGGCTTGGGCAAATAAAATATTAGCCCCCTGAATATCTGACGTGACCATGTGAACTCCTATAGTTAAACGGGATTGATACTCTCACAATTTGAAGGGATGTTATGGAGAAGATACCACCTAGATATATGTTTAATTCATATGATTAGTTGTGATGCTGTAGGGCGGCTGGTTGATTAAATGACAAAGTGATGTGTCGCAAAGCTACGTTTTACATTGCCGCTAAGGAACGGCGACAATGACCGACGTTATGACCGATAAATTTTTATCTATCTGATTTTTAGGCATAAAAATTTATCTTTTATCACGCCATCAAAGAAACGACCTTTAGAGACTACAACGTCAGAAATAAATTTTTTATAGATAGATTCAGGGACGCCGACATATTGATAGAGATCTTTATTATGAAATTCTATCTCAAGGTTGTGCGTCTTTGGATCGTACCCAATGGAATAAATTCGTGACGATGAAACCTGCTGTCGCTGCAATGCTCATTCCTCCCCAGCGTAAAATAAGATTAAATTATCAAAGATTTACTACATGATGCATTGTCGATGATCATACTTATTTATTGAGTATGTATCAAATTTATGGCGGATCGGTTAGTAAAATCGGTGGTTTATCATTTTTATGCTGTGAATTTGTTCAATGGAGGGGATTCATCCACTTGCTTATTGCCCTTCATACTGAACGTAACCTGTGTATTAGACAACGCACTGCTACCAGTAACAGCTTACGGGCAATGTTATCCGAATTAGGATTTTGTATCCCTACAGGAATGAGCGCTTTGTATAAAAGCGTGCCAACAATACTTGAGGATGCTGAAAATGAACTTTCACCTTTTGTGCGCCGAAGTATCAGTCGTCGACTGGAAGAACGACAGGTATAAAGAAGAGCAGATTTTACAGGTTGAGCACGATCTTCAGTTATGCCTCCAGACTCAACCTGATTGACAGATAGTGTCCAAAGTGCCTGGGATTGGCTTGTTGACGGCAACCCTATTGAATCTGAATCACATAGGGATTCGAAAGGCAGCATGAAAATCCTCTGACTGGGATCGCCTTTGCCAGTAACGGGCTAATAAATAAGCTAAACCTGAGTTATCTTTCTGTCAAGACCACCAGAATGACCGCCACTAAATAGCTATTTAGTTAGAGGCATTAACAATTATCACATGCTATAAAACATGACTTAATTAATTCAAGAAAATAATTGTGTAAAATAATTACATTGTATTTATATGCATTGAAAATAAATACAAGGTAATGTTTTCAAGTTTTATTGACATTTTTATTGTCATGAGTTAATTTTGGATTAGGAAAATAATGCAAGGGATGTGTTATATGGATATTCAATGTTCTTATTTGAATGAGAAGTCAATAACTGCTCGGTCTGACTATAATATAGTTAAGTTAATAGAATGTGAAATGATACTTAATCACCTAGATTTCTATTCTTATATGCGATTAAATAAAAAAAATCAAAGTGTTAAATTGATTTCTACATTCCCTAAGCAATGGCAAGATATTTATTTAGAAAATAGATATTATAATTTTGATCCTGTGATTGAAAAGGCGAAATGTAAAATATCCCCATTTCTATGGGGTGGTGAATGTGGCAGGATATTTGAGGAGGCAAGGGAATTTGCTATTTTAAGTGGGGTGTGCTTTGTTGCTCATCGGAATGATGGTTTTTTTTCTGTCTTAAGTATATGTAATCGACGTGACGATAAGAATTTTATTAACCAGTTAAGAGAAAAAGAAGCTAAAATTCAAATGCTACTTTTAAAATGCTTTGAAGAAGATATTATATCAGAGGCAGAGGAGTGTTGTAACGTTAATCTTACTCCCCGGGAGTGCGAAGTGTTAAAATTATTGGGGTTAGGGAAAACCTATGGTGAGATATCAATAATATGTAGTATAAGCGAAAGAACGGTAAGGTTTCATGTCATGAGTATATTAAAAAAATTTCATGTGACGAATATAAAACAAGCCCTGACTCAGGCTGCGTGTCAAGGTTTTTTTGATGCGTAATTACACATTTTTTACTATGGTCCGGTAGGAGACGAATTAGCTGGCTTTGTGCTAGAAAACTGGGTGAAGCCTTATTTGGTTATAAGGTAAGTGTGTTATAGTGGTATCTCTCTGTGTCAGTGTTAATCATTTTTTTCGCATCAAAAGCAGACCAAGGCCAGTTTTGTTATTTTTTATTACCGACAATGGCAATTGATTAACCACCGCGCGACTAGCGTAAAACCATCATATACCCGTCATCCTTAAAAGTGCCTGTGCGTTGGCTGCGCTACTCGGCACACTGGCGTGTGCCTTACTCCTCTGGGGGCGCTGAAAGCCGCGTTCAAACCTGCCGCTGACAGATTTGTCACTCACCCGAATCACTTACCTGAGTAAGCTCATCGGTACTCCCTCTCTTGCCGCGTTATTCGTCACCCTTTAGAGCTGAGGGATCCCCACAAAATCATCGCTAATAAACCAGCACCATATTTCGGTAGGTGCTGGTGAGTTGGGCTAAAATACTCTCCAGCTTCACTCGCCTGATTATTCGCGGTGAATGCCGCAGTATATTTTCCGCCAGTGTCAAAAACGATATCACTCTTCGACTTTTAAGGCTGTTCGCCTGATAATGAAGATGAAGACCTTTATTTTCAAAATGATATCCTAATAACCAGAGAACAATTGATGCCAGTGTTGCCAGCAAACTCAGCACCCAAAGCCGCTCACCCGTTTTGCTTCCACAGGCGCGTAAGCCAAAGCCAAATCTCTCACTCTTTTCATCGCGAAAGTTTTGTTCAATCTGCATGCGTCTGCTGTAGAGTTTCATGATTTCATGGGGCTTGAATTCATCAGTACTGGTAAATAGCAGCCACGGCTCTTTAGCTGACGCACGCTGTTCTTTTTCTGTTGTGGGATGGCTCGGTTTCCCTTTGCGACGTTGGCTTTTTCGGCCTTTCGGCGCTTTTTTATAAAGATAAAAATGTCCGTTGCATTGCGCCTTTTTTGAACGCGCCAGCGTTCCGGCTCCCAGATATTCCGCGCGCGCCGTGCCAGTACAGTCTTTCACGTTCAGCCAGCGTTCCGGGCCATGATGAAGGCAAAATTTTACGTTTCCCCGGATGCGACCAATAAAGCCCCATCCCAGTGCTTTGATATGCCGAAACCATTCATTGTGGAAGCCCGCGTCGGTGATGAGGGTGACTTTCATTTGCGGGGCAATAGCACAGGCAAGCGCGTCAAGAAAGGCTTTCTGTATCAAAATATTGTTTTGCTTTTCTGACGGAACCAGCTGACTCATCAAGGGGATAGCGCGGCCATCACAGACAAGGCTGGCACGCAGGACATGAAAAGCCTGGGAGGGATAGCCACTCCAGTCGACGGCAATAACACACCACGGCATGTTTTTGGTCATCATGGACGTAATCTGATTAAATATTTTCGGGATATCGTGATGAAGCGCAGTGTTTCCCAAAAGGCGAGCAACCCGTTTTATTTTATCTTTCACGCGAGCAGGGCCGGGTAAATAACGCCCGATACGGGTGAGTGAAAGCGTCGCACCACTTATCAACGCAGCGGTGGAATCAATAAGCGCATGTTGTCGATATTGATGCGTTGAAGCTAAAGCGTGACGGAAAAAAATCTGGCATACTTTACGGACAGGCATAGGGCGACCTCATTGAATTTTTTGGCGAAAATCAGTAGATCATAAAACTCTATGCCTGTCTCCTTTTCTGGGGATTCCTCAGCCCTTCGGGTCAGCGCAAGCGCTGCTCAAAAACGCCTTGCCGTTTTTGTCCTGAAACTCGAATTATTTGGAGTATAGAGATCTTCGTATTTTCGGAGGCTTCGGGTAAATTTTTTTCAATCATTACTGTCATCAAATTTTTTTAAATTTTATCGATGTTACCAAGGTGATGTTTTTTTATTTTAGCTATTGGTGCTTTTTTTATTTTAAGAATAATGAGTCTATTGCGGGGTATTACCTGAATTGAAAGTTGTTGATTTATTACTCTCTAATTTTTAACTAGAGTGTGCCTGTCACAAGTGACAGGTTGAACAATGTCTAACAACATGATTGGATATGTCGTACTTAATCTGGTGATGACATGTTTTACTGTGTTTATCAATACTTATTATTAAGCGTGATAATGTTGAAAGTATAGGATAAAAAATTTTCTTTGTCTTTAGCTAGCACCAAAATTAGATTTGTAGCAATCTTTAAAATCTGTAGTTACTGAGGGTATTATCCATCAATGCGATGGTTTTTATCCTATTCTATTTCCTTAGTATGATTATTAAGGTAATTGGCGGTAGCGTGGCTAAATTTATTGGTGATAATAGGTTATTAACATTGTGGCGTATGAAGGAGCGGTGGGTTGAAAATATCAATTATAGGGGCAGGAGTCATGGGGCTAAACACGGCACTAGTATGTGCTGTATATGGCCATGAAGTCGTTATTCTTGATAAAGATAAAGATATTTCGGCGCAAATACCATCTCTATTAAAGAATGAGTTCAGATACTATCGGATGCTTGAATCTGCATTTAAAACAGTTAGTCAGGAGGCCGTGTCATCTAGCGTAATGGTGGCCAGTGCTTATAGTGCAATCGAAGGCAGCGATTGGGTTATTGAGAACGTTAAAGAGGATTTGGCTGCTAAACAGGATGTTTACCAACAGCTATCGATGGTGATTGATGAAAAAACCTTGGTGGCTGCTAATACCAGCTGTATTTCAATAACCAAAATAGGATCATGCTTACCTTATCCTGCGCAGGTTATTGGCATGCACTTTATGAATCCTGTTGCACTTAAAAAATGTGTTGAAGTCATTAAAGGATTTCACACCAGTGATGAAACGGTGGCCGCTGCGCAAGCCTTGTTGCGTAGCCTAAATAAAAATGCAGTTATTGTCGATGATTATCCGGGGTTTGTTTCTAACCGGTTGTCACACCTTTTCATGAATGAGGCGGCGTTTCTGGTGCAGGATAAGGTCGCTTCCCCCAAAGATATCGACAAAATTTTTAAGGAAGGCTACGGTCATGCAATGGGGCCATTGGAAACAGCCGATCTTATCGGTCTGGATACCGTAGTGAATTCCCTCAACGTATTATATGACAGTTACCAGGATCCCAAATATCGTTGTTGCCCACTGCTGAAAAAAATGGTCGATGCGGGATTGCTGGGTAAGAAGAGTGCTCAAGGCTTCTTTAAATATTAAGCTAACAGCGGGGAATATTAAATGGCATCTTTAAATATACAGTCGGCTGGAGACTATAAACCGATAAAATGTGTTATTTGGGATTTGGATAATACACTTTGGGATGGTGTACTATCAGAAGGGGATGATGTTAGACTAAAGGAGAATATTTCTGAGATTATAAAAAAACTGGATGCAATGGGAATATTGCAGTCTGTTGCTAGCCGTAACGATGCACAAGACGCTCTAAACAAATTGCATAAATTCAATCTGGATGAGTATTTCCTCTATCCTCAAATTCATTGGGGACCAAAATCATTATCTATCGAAAGAATACAGAAAAATCTTAATATTTCGACCGATACCTTTATTTTTGTTGACGATCAGGCGATGGAGCGCGATGAGGTTCAGGCTAAGTATCCAGATATCACATGTTTTGATGCCGCTGAATATGCTTCTCTTCTTGATCTTCCACAGTTGGCTAACATGGAAGTATCTGATGATGCGCCCATGAGACGGTCCCGATATCAGGATGATATTCTGCGTAAAAATGAAGAAGAAAACTTTGTTGGCACCTCTGAAGAGTTTCTTAGTCAACTGAATATGCGGTTTTCGATAGCGAAAGCAGAAGCTGAAGATTTACTGCGTGCTGAAGAATTAACGCTGCGCACTAATCAATTAAACTCAACGGGTATCACTTATAGTCGTGATGAGCTGGAAAAACTGATGAAGTCTGCCGATCACGATCTTTTCGTGTTTGAATTGAGTGATAAATATGGTTCGTACGGCAAAATTGGGCTAGCTTTGGTGTACTATCAGGATAATACGAATTACTTAAAACTGTTGCTCATGTCATGTCGAACTCTTTCTCGTGGTGTAGGAAGTGTTGCGCTGACTTACATTATGCAGCAGGCCAAAGCCATGTCACGCCAGTTGCACGCGGAGTTCAGACGTACGCAGCGTAACCGCCAAATGTATGTGACCTATCAGTTTTCTGGGTTTAAAAAATTTCAGGAGGGGCCGGATGGTACACTCACTTTTTCTCATGACCTGAATGATGTCCCAGACTTCCCTGATTATATCACTGTCGATATTAAATAAAGTAAGAGTGCAAAAATGAAAGAATCATTTTCTGTAGCCGAAAGTATACGCCATTTTATTGAAAACAATATCACAACCTTTGATGATGATATCGAGTTCAATGATGATACTGATATTTTTTTAAGTGGACTGGTGAACTCTCTTTTTTCAATGAGACTATTGTGTTTTATTGAAGGCGAATTTTCACTTTCAGTTCCTGATGAATATATTGAGCGAAAAAATTTCTCTTCTATTGAAAAAATGTGTCAGCTTGTACAGATTTTAAGGAAAGATCCCCCCGTTTCCTGAATGATAAGGCATTTTGTGTTATCTGCGAATCATCCTACCTTCATGTATTATGTTATATCCAGGTTCAATGTGGAGGTTTTCTCTTCAGACGTCATTCATTTTGGGAGGTGCTATAAACGTTATGCTTGTCTCGTTTGATAGTGTTTTAGTTAACTTTCCGGATGGTTAATATTGGCTGGGTTTTCTCAAGATGACCGGATATTTAGCGATTATACAGTGACTATATTGTCGGCCGAATACTGGATTGATTTGGTTGAAATATATCGAATATCTGTGAGAAACTAATTTTTACTGAATGAATTATAGAGAGGCTGACTAAATATATGAATACAACAATTCATCCGCTGGTTGAGCGGGCAAAAGAATTTTCTAACGATATTCTGCGTCCAGAAGCCGGCCAATATGACAGGCAAGGCGGTGTACCGCGAGATGTGATTGCACGGATGGCCGATCTGGGTTTTCTTGGTTCGATATTACCCCAGGAATATGGCGGCGGTGGTATTGATCCCCTATCGTATGGATATTTGACTGAAGAGATCGGTAAAGGGTGTAATTCGGCGCGAGCAGCGCTGACAGTTCATACCAGTCTGGTTGGCGAAACTATCGCGCGGTTGGGTACTGCCGAACAAAAAGAGCGGTTTCTTCCAGCAATGTGTCGGGGAGATAAAATTGCCTGCTTTGCGCTCTCTGAACCTGGTGCGGGAACGGATGCCGCTTCAATACAGACCCATTATCAGGTAACGGACTCTGGCTATGTCATTAACGGCGCCAAAAAGTGGATCACCTATTCTGGCATTGCCGATTTATTTTTGGTCTTTGCTAAAAATGCAGACCACGTCAGCGCATTTATCGTTGATAAAGCGTCGGTAGGGTTGGCGTGTACGCCGATGTCAGGATTATTGGCCAGTCGCGGAGCCTGGCTTTCTGAGCTGAGTTTTACTGATGTGCATGTGCCATCTGGTAACCTTCTTGGTAAAGAAGGTGCTGGATTAAGTTTTGTGGCCAATACGGCGTTATTCTATGGCCGTTACAGTATCGCCTGGGCTGGTGTGGCAATAGCTCATGCGGCATTGGAGGAGATGGTTACCTACGCACGTAAAAGGGAACAATTCGGTAAGAAAATCGCGCAACACCAGCTCATTCAAGCATTAATCACTGATTCAACCGCAGAGTTTTATGCCGCGAAAGCGCTGTGTGAGAAAATTGGTACATTACGATGTCAGAGTAACTATGACACGCTGATGGAAACGAATGTCGCTAAATATCAAAGTTCATTAGCTGCGGTGCGTGTTGCTAATAATGCGGTACAGATTTTAGGTGGCAATGGATTATCTGATAAATATCCTGTTGAACGCCTTTATCGTGAAGCAAGAGTATTAGAAATTATTGAAGGTACCAGTCAAATTCAGCAGGTTTTAATTGCGCAACAGGCTCTTAGACAATTTTTCCGCAAAGCCTCTATTGTTTGATTTTTAACACCATCGCTGAAATAGGCTGCGTATACCCGTCTTAATTAAAATGGCAGATTTGTATTTACTATAATAATGTTTCCTCCTCAGTTCGAATAAATCACGGAATCGATAAATAAAACTATATATTAATTATGTGCCGACCATTAATCATATGATGTTCTGCCATTTTTATTTCCTCCGGCCTCCGCTTGGGATGAGCGGTATTTAGCATAAACGCTGTTTAATCATCGGTATGAAAACGCTATTAAGGGTTAATTATGGAAAGTAGTTCTACTGGACTTGAAGTTGCCGTCGTGGGTATGGCTGGGCAGTTTCCCGGTGCTGATAATGTGAGTGAATTCTGGACGCTATTGCGTAATGGCACCGAAGGCGTCAGTTCATTTTCTGCCGATGAACTTAAAGCAAGCGGCGTGCCGGAGGATATCTTCACACGGGAAAATTATGTTCCTGTCAAAGGCGTAATTAATCAACCTTATCACTTTGCCGCTGATTATTTTGGTGTTCACCACGCTGATGCAACGCGAATGGATCCGCAAATCCGTCTGATGATTGAAAGTTGCTGGCAGGCCCTTAACCACGCCGGCATTGAACCGAAAAACTATGTGGGTAAAGTAGGCATTTTTGCTGGGGGAAGCAGTCAGTGGTCTTGGTTTCATGAGTTGAATACCCAGTTTAGTTCCACCGCAGAACAGTTTCATGTCGCAACTCTGAACGATCCTTCTTTTTGTACCCGCATATCCTGGTTGCTGAATTTACGTGGTCCCTCTGTGACGTTGCAGACCGCCTGTTCGACGTCCCTGGTGGCGATTCATATGGCGTGTCAGGCGTTACAGGCTGGCGAATGCGAGGTGGCGCTGGCAGGCGGCGTAAGTGTGACGCATCCTCACCGTAGCGGTTATCTTTGGCAGGAGGGCATGATTAACAGCCCCGATGGCAAAACACGTGTTTTTGATGAGCAGGCTTGCGGTACCGTGTTTAGCAACGGCGTCGGCGTAGTGGCGTTAAAGCGCCTTGATGATGCCATCAATAATGGCGACAGAATTTTCGCCATTATTAAGGGGAGCGCCGTTAATAATGACGGTGGCGATAAAATCAGCTTTACCGCTCCGAGTGAATTAGGTCAGCAGGGCGTCATCAGCGATGCGTTGGACTATGCTGAAGTTGATGCGGAGCAAATTAGCTATATTGAAGCGCATGGCACGGGCACGTTATTGGGCGATCCGATTGAGGTCGCGGCGTTGAAACGTATTTTTCACCGTAGCCGTGCATGTGCTTTAGGATCGGTTAAGTCGAATGTAGGTCACTGCGATGCGGCGGCTGGCGTGACGTCCTTTATCAAGGTGGTGCTGTGCGCTTATTTCAATACGCTGGTTCCTTCGCTGCACGTTAACCGGATTAACCCCAAGCTGGATCTGGAGAATTCCCCGTTCTATGTCAACACCGAAACCAAGCCTTGGCCGGCTAACGATCGCGGCGTGCGTATGGCGGGCGTCAGTGCATTTGGTGTAGGGGGGACCAATGCGCACATTATCGTACAGGACTATCCAGGTCATGAGGCACCATCAAATACGGCGCTGTTGTATCAAACGTTGCCGAACCGTCAGGCGTTTCGGGTGGCGAGTTTGACCACGTGTGAGCAACGGCGACCTGAACCCGTGACGACAGCGCGGCAAAATTCTGTGCCACCTGATTTACAGCAGGCCCTCCTGGATACTGTACAAGATCATTTCGCCAAAACATCGGTGTTGCCTGAGGATAACTTCTTCGATATTGGTGCCAGTTCGCTCGATATCACGCAATTGCACAGCAAAATTAATGCCGCCTACGGTCTGAACCTGAAACTCAGTGATTATTATCGTTACCCAAATTGCGGTAAATTAGCCCGATATATTGGCGACCAGCAGCAGGCCAGCGCAGCAGCGAGTAATACGCCTTATGTGAAGAAAACAACGCCTCATGCCGCTGTAAGTAACGCCTCTTATGATTACCCTCAACATGCGATTGCCGTTGTCGGCGTGAGTGGCCGCTTTCCAGGCAGTGAGAATATTGATACCTACTGGCGTAACCTGTTGGCTGGGCAGGAGGGGATCAGTTTCTTTTCTGATGAGGAACTACTGTCTGTTGGTGTGCCGCAAGCATCGTTAAAGATGAAAAATTATATCAAGGCGAAAGGCGTGCTTGCCGATTCGTTTGCCTTCGATGCTGACGCTTTCTCTTACAGCGTACGAGAATCTCAATACATGGATCCACAGCTTCGTCTGCTACATGAAGCGGTGTGGCAGGTACTGGACGATGCCGGATACGGTAATCAGAAATATCGACCAGTGACGGGACTTTTCGCCTCCTGTGGCTCTAACCATACATGGCTGGAGCAGCTTAAAAATGAAATATCCGATCCAACGGAACAGTTTGGCGTCGCATTGCTGAACGATCGTGAATTTTTAACCACGCGAATCGCTTATAAGCTCAACCTGACCGGTCCTGCGGTGACGGTACAAAGTGCGTGTTCCAGTTCGGCATTGGCTATTACTCTGGCCTGTCAGAGCCTGCGCTCTGCACAATGCGACCTTGCTCTGGCAGGCGGTGTGTCTGTCACCACGCCAGTGAAAAGCGGCTACCTGTACATGCCGGGGATGATCAACAGCGCCGATGGTCACTGCCGCCCCTTTAGCACCGAAGCCAGCGGCACGGTATTTAGCGATGGTGTTGGGATGGTGGCTTTAAAACGCCTGGAGGATGCGTTGCGGGACAATGACAACCTCTACGGTGTCATTTCCGGTTTTGGTGTGAATAACGATGGGCATGACAAAACTGGCTATACCGCCCCCAGTGCGAGTGGGCAGGCTAACTGTATTCGCCAATCTTTGCGTATGGCCGAGGTTGAAGCCAGCGATATTGAGTTTATCGAAGCGCATGGTACCGCGACCCTGATTGGCGATGAAATTGAAATCGAAGGGCTTAAGGAAGCCATTGGCGGTGTTGAGCACCCCTGCGTGTTAGGAAGTGTTAAATCTAACATCGGCCATACCAACACCGCTGCTGGGGTGGCCAGTTTTATCAAAGCGGTCCTCGCGCTCAAACACAATACCTTACCTATGTCATGCCACGTAACAGACACGAGCCCCGTATCACTGGCCGGTAGCCGCTTTAGTTTAATCAAGGCATCAAGGCCGTGGCGCAGCGATGATAAGGTGAAAAGTGCTGGGGTTAGCTCTTTTGGCATTGGTGGAACCAATGTGCATTTAACGGTGCAGTCTATCGTTTCCCAGAAAACATTAGGAAAAGACCGCTCAGAACTGATTGTTCTGTCGGGAAAAAGTCGCCAGAGGCTGGAGCAGACGGCGCACGCATTATGCGACGCTCTCAAGACGAAGTCTGATAACGTTAACCTGACAGATCTTGCTTACACATTACAACTGGGGCGTGGCGAGTTCACTGTGCGGGCGGCGATAGTGGCAGAGGATATCCCGTCGCTGATCGATGAATTGTCTCGTCTGGCCAAGGGTGAGATGCAGAGCCGCGAGGTTAATGCCTCTGCCCCCGGTGTCGTATTTATGTTCCCTGGGCAAGGTGCGCAGTATGTCGCGATGGCACAGGGCTGGTATCAGGAATTGCCGGAATTTAAACGTATCGTCGATGAGTGTCATGCCCATTTATTGCAGAATTTTGATATCGATCTGCTCGCACTTTTATATGGCGAAGGGGATGAGGATACACGGTCACGGGATCTGCAAAATACGTATATTACTCAACCCGTTATCTTTGTTGTTTCCTATGCGTTGGCGAAGTGTCTGGAGAATTTCGGTATCCGTGCCAGCGCGATGATTGGGCACAGCATTGGTGAATATGTCGCAGCTAGTCTGGCGGGCGTGATGACCCTGACTGAGGCGCTGACACTCGTTGCATCTCGTGGCCGCATTATGCAGGCGTGTCAGCCGGGAGCGATGCTTAGCGTGGTTGCCAGTCGGGACGAAATTATGCCATTTCTGACCGATGATGTGACGCTGGCGACAGTCAACTCGCCAGTTTCATGCGTTATCGCGGGGCCTATTGCGTCGCTTAATACTGTGCAAGCGTTGCTGGAGGCAAACCATTATCGCTGTCGCTTGCTAAAGACATCACATGCCTTCCACACGGCGATGATGCAGCCCGGTGTGGCGGCATTCCGTACTGAGTTGGAGAAAGTCGCGTTTAATGCGCCGCAGTCAGGATTCCTGTCTAACGTCAGCGGCAACTGGATTACGCCGGAAGAAGCCTGTTCCGTGGAGTATTGGATAAACCATTTGTGCCAACCTGTTGAATTTCAGCGCGGTATAGAAGCTTGTCTGCAACAGCCTAAATTAAACGTGTTTCTTGAAGTTGGACCTGGTCGCACGTTGTCTACGTTTGTCAGGCAAATTGCCGGAGCGGAGGCGAAAATATCTGTGCTGAATTTGTTACGCCACCCGCTTGAGGAGATTAGTGACCGGCACTGCTTGCTGAACGTGTTGGGCGAACTGTGGACTCGCGGAGAGACGCTGGTGTGGCCAGCATTCTACCAGTCGGTGTCCGCAGGGCGAATCAGCCTGCCTGGCTATCAGTTTGTTGACACAATGGCGGCGGTATCGCGTGATGATCAGATACGCGAAACGCGGTTATCAGAATGCGCGATCGTGAAAAAGCCAGTGACGGAATGGCTGTATAACGAGCAGTGGCAACCGATCTCATTACACACAACGTCTGTGCGGCAGGCGAACGTGGTGCTCTGTTTTGCGCCAGACCTCGACTGGTGTGATCGACTGCGTGAGCATTTTGCTGCTTCAGGACAGCAGGTTCGCTTTGTTGTCCCTGCTGCCGAGTATTACGTCGATGATAAATGTTTTGGCGCGGTTCCGGGGGAGCGAGAGAGTTTCAACCAGTTGCTGGCCGCACTTTCACAGTCTGATTTTGTTGCTGATACGGTGGTCTTTGCCTGGCCGCTGGGTGAAAACACAGCGATGAATACGTGCTGGTTTTCCGTCATCGCTTTGATACAGGCGTGGACGGCATCGGGGATTACCGCGCCGTACCGCTTGCTGATGGTGAAAGCCGCAGTAGCTGAACAGGCACTGTTCAACGGTTTGGTTAAGGTTATTGCGCAGGAAGTGCCGAAATGTTGTCCCCGCCTGCTTGAAGTGATGGCCGATGCGCCAGCCGAACAGGTGTGTGTGATGATTACTGAGGAACTTTGTACCGATGACGCGCGGCTGATGGTGAAAAGAACGCCGCAGGCTCGTTTTGAGAAGTGCTACCAGCCAGTGGCCAACGATGGCGCGGTGCCCACTACAAGATTCAGGCAGCGCGGCGTGTATCTGATCACCGGCGGGTTGGGGGATCTGGGGGAACTGTTTGCCCGGTATTTGATGACGCGCTATGACGCCAGAGTGATTCTCGTGGGACGCCGGGTTTTACCCCCCCAGGATACGTGGGCGCACGTTTCCAGCCATGGAGTTGACGCGGAGGGGGTTGCGAAGCTGTCTGCCCTCACGGCGTTAGGCGTAGGTGAAGTCGAGTATTACGCGGCGGACGTTGGTAATAAAAAAGCAATGGGCGAGCTTCTGGAGGCCATTAATACGCGCTATGGGGCGCTTAACGGCGTGATCTGTGCGGCGGGTGTGACGCGAGGAGATTCTTTCCAGGGTATTAATCATTTGACGCTTGGGCACAGCCAGCCCCAGTTTGATACTAAAGTGAGGGCTTTTCAGACTCTGTCGGAACTGCTTGCTGACCAACCTATTGATTTTTGTCTGCTATGTTCATCTATTGCCGCTATTCTTGGCGGGTTGAGCTTCTCTGCTTATAGTTCGGTGAGCGCTTTTGCGGATAGCTTCGCACAGGAGCAAAATCGGCAGGGTCGCCCTTGGGTCAGTGTCAATTGGGATGGGTGGATCTTTGAACGCCGTCAGGCTGGCGATGCGTTAGGCAGTTCGCTGGAGCAGCTGTTGATTGAGCCGGAAGAGGGATTGGCTATTCTGGAGCGTGTTCTGCAAGCGCCGTTAAACGGACAGGTGAGTGTTTCTACTGGCGATCTCAACCTACGTTTTAATCAGTGGGTCGGAAACCATGTTCGGCCTTTTGTATATGACTCACGTGTCGTACAGGCGAAACCCGGACTGACTCAGCAGCAGGTCTTCATCACCATCGTGGATATCTGTAAGGATTTTCTGAAAATCAGCGAGATAGAGGGTCAGGACAACTTCTTTAAGCTGGGTGCGAACTCGTTAGATTTAGTGCAGATTAATCAGCGAATTACCGACGCTTTGGCTATCGCTCTCTCTGTTGTGGATATGTTCAGCTACCCGACGCCAGAAGCGCTGGCGAACTTTATCATCAAGCAACACAGCGTGGCGGTTGACGCGGCATCTGTTGAGCCGGAAGTGGCAACGCCTCAGGTGGTGAATAGAGAGGGCACGCGTCCTCTGGGAAGCACTGAGATTAACGCTAATCATATAGCGATTATCGGCATGGCGGGGAGCTTCCCGGGTGCTGAGAATATCCATGACTTTTGGCAGAACCTTACGCAAGGGAAGGAATCACTTTCCACTTTCAGCAAAGAAGAGCTGTTGGAAGAGGGGATCGATGCCGAACTGTTGGCGCATCCCGGCTATGTCAAAATGAAAGGCGTCTTTCCTCATGTAGGCGAATTCGATGCTGAATTTTTCGGCTATACGCCATTTGAAGCAAGGCAGATGGATCCACAGGTACGCGCATTTCATACGGCCTGTTGGCAGGCATTGCAGGATGCTCGTATCAGCCCGGCAGCCAGAGCTAAAAAAATTGGCCTGTATGCCGCCGCTTCAGGCAATTTACAGTGGTTAGCGCAGGCGATGGCCACTGCGGAGGGAAGTGCGGGTCAGTATAGTACGATGACCGTTGCAGATAAGGATTATATGGCGACAAGTGTTGCCTATAAGCTAAATCTGACCGGCCCAGCCCTGGTGTTGTCAACGGCCTGTTCTTCCTCGTTAGTGGCAGTGAATGAGGCAATCCAGTCGTTAAAGACGGGCGCGTGTGATATTGCGCTGGCAGGCGGTGTTTCGATCACGCTGCCTGCCAAATCAGGCTATCTGGCAGAAGAGGGGATGATTCATTCTGCTGAAGGGCACTGTCGTCCGTTTGATATTCTGGCGGATGGTACGGTGTTCGGGGACGGCGTGGGAGTCGTGGTTTTAAAACCGCTACGGCAGGCATTGCAGGATAACGACGCCATTTATGCCACCATTATAGGCTCTGCGACTAATAATGACGGCGCCAACAAGGTTGGATTTACCGCTCCAGGTAGTCAGGGACAGACGGCGGTTATTCAGGAAGCGTTGCAAGATGCGCGGATTTCCGCGGAATCATTGAGTTTTGTTGAGGCTCATGGTACAGGAACGCACCTGGGGGATCCGATTGAATTTCGAGCACTCCGTCAGGCCTTCGCCACTGACAAGCGTAATTATTGCAAGCTGGGTAGCGTTAAATCCAATATCGGACATCTGAATGCCGCTGCCGGTATCGCTGGCCTGATTAAAGCGGCACTGGCGCTGAAATATAAGGAGCTTCCGGCGAGCATTAATTTCTCCCGAATCAATGCGGAAATCGATATTGCTAATAGCCCATTCGTCATTAATAACCAGTACAGCCAGCTTGATGATTCCGCTGGGCCACTGCGTGCGGGCGTCAGTTCATTTGGTATCGGCGGTACTAACGCGCACCTGATACTGGAGCAGGCGCCAGCGACGATGACTGACGTGCAACTTCGCGATGAGATACCGCTTTTACCGCTGATGTTTTCGGCGCAGGACGAGGTATCGCTGGATAGTTACAGACAGCAGATAAAGCGGGTGATTGAGTGTGGTACTGATACCGATCATATTAATGCCATCGCGTTAAGCCTGATGCAGCGCGAAGTCATGCCCTGCCTGTTTGTTGCCTGCGCATCCGATCGGAAAAGTCTGTTACAGCGCCTTGATATGCCGTCTTCTGACGTTGTCTTCAATCATGTGCCTGCTGCTGAGCGTAAGCTTGTCTTCCTCTTTCCTGGTCAGGGGATGCAGTATGCGGCGATGGGGCGCGATCTTTATCGTACTAATACATTATTCAAACACTGGTGCGAGCGCGGATTCGTGGCGGCAAAGGGATACTGTGCGATTGACTTGCAGCAACTTTTCCTTGCCGACGATGACGATACGAACTGGTTCAATACTGAATATGCTCAACCAATAATTTTCATCGTTGAGTACGCGTTGGTGCAACTATTAGCCGCCTGGGGAGTTAAGCCGTCGGCGATGATCGGCCATAGTCTGGGAGAATACGTGGCGGCAGCGGTGGCGGGGGTATTTTCCTTCGACGATGCGGTCCGCATGGTCTGCGCACGTGGGCGTCTGATGAATGCGACAGAACAGGCCGCTATGCTGTTGGTCATGTGTCCGGTGGATGTGGCAGAAAGTTTGCTCTGTGGCAGCCTGGATGTGGCGTTGGATAATAGCAGCGGGCTGTGTGTGATTGCGGGGTCTGAAGAGGAAATCAGCACGTTTGCGCAACGCTGCGCACAGAGAGATATCAAAACCCGGTACTTGAAGGTTAACCGTGCCTTCCACTCGCGGACTATGGATCCGATTCTGGCGGACTATGCGCAAGTGCTGGAGACGATAACTTTTGCTGAACCGAGCGTGCCGGTGGTCTCTAACGTTACCGGCCAGCTATGCGGTACTAAAACGCTCACCAATGCGGATTACTGGGTGCGCCAGATTCGTGAGCCGGTGCGGTTTACCGAAGGGCTTCGGCTGTTGCTGGCAGATAAGAACACGCTATTCCTTGAAGTGGGGCCGGGTAAGGGGCTGACATCGCTGGTGAAATCTCATGCGGACTGTCGGGAAAGCCATATTTGCCTCTCTCTAATCGGTGCGGGGCGGGATGAAACCAGCTCGCTAATGGAGACACTGGGGATGTTGTCGATGCTGCGAGTTAACGTTGATTGGCACAGTCACCTGCCGCTCTCTTCTACGCCTCCGATCAACATACCGCCGCAGCCGCTGCGAGGGAAAGTCTATCCGGCGGATGTGAAATTGCTACAGGCTATTTTTGCTGGCAACACCACCGCTTTTGTCGGACGCCCGAATGATGAACAGAGGGGCGCAGCGCCGACATTGAAAGCCATTTGGCAGAACGTACTTGGAATGAGTGATATCCGTGATGAGGATGACTTCCTTTCTCTCGGGGGAAATTCTCTGTCGGCAGTACAGGTTATTGCCAAAGCGAAATCGGCAGGCATGGCGTTGAATATCAATATGCTGCTTTCACAAACGAGCTTGCATCAGCTCCAACGGCAGGTCGGCGCTTCCGAGGCCTCATCCGAGGCAGCATGGCGATACAACACGGGTTTTAAACCGGAGTTTTACGACATCAGTGCGAGCTGTATTTATTCCGCCGCCAGAGAAGCGCTGAAGCATAATTATGGGCTGAGTTGCTCTGACTGTGTCATGCGTGCTGCGGATGGCAGTCTGTTGCTGGGGCTGACATTGACAGAAGAAAGCGGTGGGATGCAACTGAGCAATCAGCAGCATTATGGCGAATTGTTCGGCTGGCCCACACTCATGCAAACCTTCTCCTTCTCGTTTGAAAAACGTTTCCTTGCGGATCTGACCGACTATCGCGCTTACTGCCTCAGTGAATTGGATCAGGGCAGACTGGTCATTATCACGGGTTCCGATTATTACTTGCCGTTTTCTCCCTCCTATGGCCTGAGTAAGAGCGAGTATCTGCAACGACCGCTATTTGACGATATTACCGTTGATGAGGACGAACTGATCCCACATGCCTTCGTTTTGGTGGGGCTCACCGAGGGCGGCTATCAGGTTTACGATGGCAGCTTCGGCTATTTTGGCGAAATTAGCGAACAGGAATTTTCGCAGACGGCGATCGGCTTTCGGGGGCTCGATTTTATGCAGGCCAGCGAAGTCTATCAGAAATCCCGTCCCTGGCTGGTGATATCGTTGTCGCACAGCGGCACATTTCCTCCGCAGGAGGAATTGGTGACAGCGACGCTCACGCGCACGTTGTCTGATTTGCAGGCCAGTGCTGCTATTCTCGACCAGACGGGAAAACAGCATTATATCGGGATGAAAGCGATAGACCGTTTGCTGGAAGAACCTGAACGGTTAATGGCGATGCCGGTAGAAGCGCGCCAGCGGTTTATCCAGCGCTGGGTGTCTCAATTGGTATTGCTTGAGCGTTTAGTGAGGCAGTCCACGACCGCGAGTTCATCAACGCTGATTGAACCGTTATCTGAATTGCGCCAGGCGCGAGACATACTGAGTAATGTTGATGAGCAAGGCGTCAGCGCAGCGTTGACAGGGTTAAGACACTCCCTGAAGTGTCTCATTGATAGCCTGATGTAACGTTACAGGCAGAGTGCTGCATCTAGCACTCTGCCCACCTCAGGAACGATAACGACCGAATTGTTGTTTGCCGTATCGCAACACAGATGGAATCGATATTTAATGGAGAGAGTATGCGGTGCTTGATTGCAAGTATGCTGCTGCTATTTTGCTCGTTGGCCGCCGCCGATGAGATATCAAAAAATAGCATCATGCAGTACATGGACTACGGTCATATACCCGAACTGGTTTTGGTGACGATAGATAAAAATAAACAAAGCAACATTATGTTGCTATCCAATAAACCTCAGGGAGGGGGGGAGACGCTAGATGATAAAACATTATTTGAGCTGGCTTCAGTAAGTAAATCGTTTACCGGAATGTTGGCCGCTAAATTAATGGATGCGGGAGTTATCTCTGCGAATACTACGATAAATTCAGTATTGACTTCCATGAAAACGCGATATCAATCAAACCAAGAAGATATAACATTTTCACAATTACTGAACCATACCTCCGGTATTCCGTTCAACAGCATTAACCTGCTTTATACCCATCCTGAATATTCCCTTGAGCAGGTGGTTGATCATATCGATTTGATTAATCTTGATGCCAAACCGGGAGAAAAATTCGCTTACGCAACGGCTAATTATGCTATTGCCGCACGAATGATGGAGAAGGTATCAGGTCGCACTTATGCGCAATTATTACAAGAGGAGATATTAACGCCGCTGGCGATGGAGCAGGCAACCGTTGCCATTGCCGACCATAAAGCGCAGGGGAACCAGATCGCTTTCCTGCGAGCCAGACCGTACGATGCGCCGTTTGTTTTCTCTAATGTACCTGCCGGTTATATTCAAACCAGTGCGCGGGATATGCTGCATTGGTTACAGTTTTTAACCCGCGGCGGTGTCAGCCCGGCGCTGCAACAAGCCAGAGAAACCGCTTTTTCAACGCACTTTGACGTTGATACTGGTGAAGATGAAAAAACGCGCTATTCGTTCGGCTGGTTTAAACAAGGCAGCCTGTTTTTTCATACTGGCATGAATCCCTCGTTTTCAAGCTATGTCTCCGTGGACACCGCGACCGGCGTGGCAACGGCCGTGATGGCAAATGTTAACAGCAATATTACCTTTGAGATTGGTAAACAGGTGATGCGCCAATTGAATCAAGGCGAATCTGTTCAGCCGCCAGACGAGATTAAAGATTTAACCCTATTTGATACCTACGATCGGTTTTTTATCGTTGGTAGCGCCGCGCTATTACTCATTTTCGCCGCTGTATTCATTAGGCTGAAGCGGGGGAAAACGCGGCAATGGGGACGAATCGGTTATTTTGCTTCAGCTACGGTAACGTGTGTTTTCGCCGTGTTGATTTTTCTTTTACTGAGTTTCCCCTCTTTGGTGGCCGGTCTTTCGTGGCGAACGTTATCAATATGGTTGCCGACGAGCTTCTGGATGTTTTATTCGCTGCTGCTGGTTTTCTTTATTTTCTATTTTGTGCGTTTTGTGCAATCGCTTTATCGCCGCAGGTCCGGGAAGTAAGGCAAATAGTCATTCGTCGAACATGGTGCAGTCAGGTTATTTTCAAGGGATAAGAGTATGACTTCAAGTCAAAAGTCTTTTGCTATGACAAGGATACAAAAAGGTATCTGGATTACCGAACTTAAATATCCGGGTACGAATATGTTTAATATCGGCGGCAGTTGTAGCGTCGCGAAAGCGTTAACGGTTCCACGTTTAATATGCGCTATAGAGAAAACAATCCGAGAAATACAATGTTTGAATTTTACACTAAACAATGATACTCCTCCTTTGTTAATCCAGTCCGAGCAGAAAAATATTGATATTGCCTTTAATGATTTCAGTCAGTCGGCACAGCCGCAGTTGGCATTTCAGCAGTGGCGCCAGCGTTGTTTATCCGAGCGGATAAATCTGAGCGTTTGCAGCTATTTTTTTTCTGCCTACAAGGTCACAGATTCTTATTATGGATTCCTGATTAAAGTGCATCACTTGGTGTGTGATGGCGTATCGATGCAGAATATTATTCGCAGAGTATGCGAAAATTACGATGACATCGATTCTGTCTCCGGTGTTCATTTAACCGCGGACGATCAGAGTTATTTCTTGCAGCTAGAAGATGATTATTTATCTGGCGCTCAGTATCAGCGCGATAAATTATTCTGGCGACAGACGCTGGCTGGGCGGATTGAAAGTAGTAATTTTATTTTAGGAAATCGCAGCATTTCACCCCGCTCGATGCGAGCGATTTATGCTATTCCTGCCGAGGTGGACAGTCAGATCAAACAGGCTTGTAGCACGCTGGGATGCACGGAAAGCCTATTTTATTACGCAGCGGTCGCGCTGATGCTTTCCCGCTTTACTGACAGCGAATGTGTTTCATTTGGTTTCCCGCTGCATGGTAGAAAAAAGGCCGATCTGAAAAGAAATGCAATGACGGTTTCTACCGTACCCGTGCAGATTCGCGTGGATGAATCAGCCAGCTTTGCCGATTTAATCAAAGGTGCATCGGCACAGAATAATCGGTTATATCGGCATCAAAAATATGATTACACGGAGCTTGTGCAGGACAATCGGATGCTTTACTCCGCCAACGCCCTGTTTGATGTCAGCTTTAATTATGCCAACACGCACTATGATGTGCAGTTAGCGGGACAGCCTCTTATCGTTGAGGATATCGCGCCTGGCGAACAGCATTACTCGATTCAGTTTTTATTTAAAGCGTTGGTAAATGGCGAAAAGACGGAAATTTATTGCGATTACAAGACTGAAGAGTACGAGCGCCAGCAAATAGATTCCACCGTTCAGTCTCTGCTGGCACTTCTTGAGGCGGTTAGCGCTAACCCGCACCGTCAACTGCTGACCCTTGCACCCTTACCTCAGCAGGATCTTCATCGTATTACAACCGCACATCTGAATGCGCCGCCTGCTGAGAGCAGCGTTGTCTCGCTGTTTTTTGCCGCAGCGAAGGAGAATGATGCACGGATTGCCGTTATTGATAGTCAGCAAACTCTTACCTATCGAGCGCTGGCGCAGCAGGTCTGCGATATCAGCGCGCATCTCTCCTCCGCAGGTGTGGAAGCTGGATCGCGCGTGGCTATTTTGTTGCCTAAAAGCGCTGAGCTGGTTGCCACCTTATTGGCGGTGATGGCGCTTGGCGCGGCCTATATTCCGCTGGAAAAAGATATGCCGCAGGAGCGGATTAACTATATTGTGCATGATAGTGAATGTGCTCTCGTCATTAGCTGCCAACAGTGGGCGGAGTTGCTGCCGTCAGGTATCCGCTGGTGCGATAGTGCGATATTTACCTCTGTCGCCACGAAAGCCGCTCTGCCCGATTTGGCGCTAAGCTGTCGACCAACGACACTGGCCTACCTGATTTATACCTCCGGTTCCACCGGGCAGCCAAAAGGCACTCTCATTCGTCATGCCGAATTAGTCAATTACTGCCAGTGGGCGGCCCGGCAATATTATCCCCACAAGTCAGATGTCGCCGCCTTCTATACCCCCTTGACGTTTGATTTGACTGTTACGTCACTGTTTCCGGCCTTGCTCGCCGGCGCGGCGATAAAAGTCTATACCGAGAATGAGAGTTTTATTCTCAACGATATTATTCAGGATGGCGTGGCGACCGTGGTGAAGTGTACGCCTTCACATTTACGCGCGATTCAGAATGAAACGGTGGGCAGAGAATGCGCCGTTAAACGTTTTGTGGTGGGGGGAGAGAATTTAAAAACCAGCGTGGCTAAAAGCACCTGGCATCAATTTGGCGGCAGAGTGGATATTTTGAATGAATACGGCCCAACTGAAACCGTCGTCGGTTGTATGATTCACCGCTTCGATCCGCAAAAAGACGTGGGATCTTCCGTTCCTATCGGCGAGCCCATTGATAATACGCAGATTTATATTGTTGACCGCTTTGGGCGACATTGCGCGCCTTACATGAAAGGGGAGATGATTATCGCGGGAAACGGGGTATCTGCCGGGTACTGGAATCGGAAAGAAATGACGCGACAGAAGTTTATCCGCGATAAATATTACCCTCAACAGCGCGCTTATCACTCCGGCGATCTCGCCTGGCGTACCGCCAACAGCGGCATTATCTACTCAGGACGCATTGATAATCAGGTCAAAATTCGCGGACACCGGATTGAAATCGAAGAGATTGAGGTAAAACTACTGGCGCATGAGGCAGTTCAGGACGGGACCATTTTAGTTGACGGCGTCGGCAGCGATACGGCAACGATTAAAGCGTTCGTGGTGTTGCAATCTGATGCCTCTATCAGCGCTGAGGATCTGAAACACTATCTTGCCGATCATTTGCTTCCCTATATGGTGCCGCAGTCCATTCAGTGCGTTGATGAAATCCCCCTCACTTTTAATGGCAAAATCGATAGCGCGAGGCTTCTTGCGTTGCAGCCTGATGAGGTGGTGACTGCAAACGCACAGCCGATGAATACGCTTGAACGTACCGTGTTTGAAGCATTTAAACGCGTACTGGGTGGAAGCCAGTTCTCAATGTACAGCGATTTTTATCAGGCAGGGGGCGATTCGATCAAAGCGATTCAACTGGTTACCCTGCTGCAAAAACACGGGTTGGCTGTGACGGCGAAAGATGTGTTGCAACTGCCGGTGCCGAAGTCGCTGTGCCATCTTATTGCGAGTCGCGTTCATCAGGCCAAAGAGACGTCACCCGCTCCGACGTCTTTCGCACCTACGCCGATTATAAAATGGTTCGGCGATTTATCTCTGCCCCGGCCGGAAATCTATCACCAGATGCTATGTGTTTCGCTACCGCAGGCTTTGGGGCAAGAGGCGCTGGCGTCTATTTTTGATCTGCTGGTGCAGGCTCACCCTATTCTGAATTGTGCGGTGAAAGATAATGATCTGATGTTACAGGTGAGGCAGGAAAAATGGCCTGGTATTCAGCGTGTAGCTGTTGGCGCGCCGGGACAGGCCGTTGCGGTGGCTGAGGCACTATTATCTCAGGCTCGCTGGCCAGAGGACGCGCTGTTCCAGGCTGTGCTGCTGGATGGGGAAAATAGCGTGGAGCAAGAGCTAATGCTGCTGGCACATCATTTGGTTATTGATGGCGTCTCCTGGCACCTGTTGATCGCTGATTTGACTACTCTGGTTGAACAGCACTTACAGCGGCAGACACTGAATTTACCCGCGGCCAACAACCATTACGCACAGTGGGTTGCATTTATTGATGGCGATGCGCACAAGGTAAGTGATGTGGAACGGGCCTTCTGGCAGGAGCAAATTAGCGCCACACCCTTGTTTGACAACCAGACTCGCGTGTCGGAATCCGCTACGCTTGGCCTGTTCAGTGTGACCCTCGCCGACGTAACGTTCGCCAGATTCACTTTGCTTTGTACTCGTCTGAAAATCAGGCCCAACGAACTGTTATTCTCCTTATACACCTATGCGCTGTTTAGGGTTTTCCACCAAAGCGAGTTTACTGTTGAAATTGAGGGCATTGGCCGCACTTCTGCACGGTGCGATATTGATTTAAGCCGTAACATCGGCTGGTTTACGGCGGTTTATCCGCTGAAATCATCCTGTAAAGAAGATATTTTTCAGCATATCAGACAAACGAAACGACATATTCGTCAGGTCAGCGACAATGGTATCGCCTGGCAAGCGATGCGTTATTCCCAGGGGGGAGAAAGATGGCAACGTCCAGGGAATTTACCCCGCTTTAACTATCTGGGAGACTTTTCTGATACGCATCACCAGAGCTCAGTGAATATTCGCTACATTCATCCTTACGCTATTTCAGCAGTGGAGAATGTTTACAGCGATGTACTGGATTTTAATATTTACTGGGAGGGAGAATGCAAAGTTAGTGTGAGCTACGTTGAGCAGGTTATTACGCCGCAACAGTTGAACGCTATAGTCGATAATATGGCGAATCAAATAAATAGGCTGATGGAATTAACTCCTGCTGATGCTATTCAATTTTATCTAAGCAGTGATTTCCCGACGATTTCTCTCACAGATTCTGAATTGGAAAAACTCGTCTTCGCATTACCCTCTTCTTAATTTTTAACTGGACGTTAAATTATGAGCGATTCATTTGATATTGCCATCATTGGTATGGGCTGTCGGTTTCCTGAGGCAAATTCGCCAGAGGCATTTTGGCAGAATCTTATTACGGGAAAAGAGAGCATCCGACATTTTTCCCGCACTGAGTTATTGGCAAACGGGTATGTGGAAGATGACATTGATCATCCCGATTTTGTGGCGGCCAAAGCGATACTGGAAGACTATAAGCAGTTTGATAATCATCTGTTCGGTTATCTGAAAGACGAAGTGGATAAAATGGATCCTCAGTGTCGATTGCTGCATGAGTGCTGTTGGTTAGCGCTGGAGGATGCCGCTTATACCGGGCGAGACCATGGTGGGAGGATGGGGCTTTTCGCCGGGGCTGCCTCGAATATTCCCTGGATTTCGGCGTTGATGAAACGTCGCCTTTCACCTGCGGAAACGTTCGACATCGTAAACTGGAATTTGCCGGAATCACTGATTACGCGCACCGCTTATCGGTTGGGATTACGCGGGCCGGTGATGGCCATCCATACTGCGTGTTCGACCTCGCTGGTCGCTATCCATACCGCTTGCCAATCGATTCTGAGTGGCGACTGCGATATGGCGTTAGCGGGCGGTGTATCACTGACGCTCCCACAGGTGTCTGGCTACCGTTATCAACAGGGGATGGTACGATCGGCTGATGGGCATTGCCGTCCTTTTGATAAGGATTCCAACGGCACGGTAGGCGGGAGCGGCGCGGGGATCCTGTTGCTCAAGGCGTTGGATCAGGCGATTGAGGACAACGACCATGTTCATGCTGTTATTAAAGGTTCTGCGATAAATAACGATGGACAGCGTAAACCCGGGTTTACCGCGCCCAGCGTACAGGGGCAGTCGGAGGTCATCGCTAACGCGCAAATGTTAGCGGGCGTGGAACCGCGCGATATCACCTACATCGAGTGTCATGGCACCGCGACCGAGATAGGCGATCCGATAGAGGTTACCGCCCTGAACCGCGTGTTCGGCGGTAGTGAACACGTCTGCATGATTGGGTCGGTAAAAAGTAACATCGGCCATCTTGATGAAGCGGCGGGTGTGGCCAGCGTCATTAAGACAGTGATGTCATTGCAGCATAAACGGTTAGCCCCCTCGCTGCATTACACCCAACCCAATGACAAATTGCATCTGGAAGACACGCCGTTTCGCGTGGTTGAGCGGCCAATGGATTGGGTGGTGGCGGAGGATAAAAAACGTATCGCGGGGGTCAGTTCATTCGGTATTGGTGGAACCAATGCGCATGTTATTTTGGCAGAAGCGGATGAACCCATCGCCTTGCCGCCGGATGACGATTCCTTGCCTAAGGTGCTGCTGATTTCGGCAGAGACGCCGCGCGCATTGCAAGATAATCAGCAAAATCTGGCGGATAGTTTGCAGTCGCGGCCCGATATCCGGTTGTCTGATGTCGCGTTTGTATTGCAGGAAGGGCGTATTCATCATCGCTTCAGAAAAGCCATCGTTGCCGGGAGTCGTGAAGAAGCTATCAGATCGCTGCATCGGCCGCTGGGTACGGTGAAAAAAATGGCCAGCGGTGAGCAACACGTTGTTTTTTTGTTCCCTGGACAGGGGGCACAGTATCGCAATATGGCGCTGGAGTTGTATGAATCTCACGATGCATTTCGCGCTATTGTGGATGATTGTCTGGCGCTGGCCTCTGAGCGTTTAGGAGGCTCGCTGCGAGATAAATGGTTCGGTAGTTCGGAAGGCGACGCGCTGCAAAGTACTCGCTATGCACAGCCGGCGATCTTTATTGTGGAATATGCTCTGGCGCGTTGCCTGATTGATGTGGATGTCCAGCCTTCCCTCCTGCTTGGTTACAGCTTTGGCGAACTGGTCGCAGCAACGGTGGCGGGGGTATTTACCCTGCAAGATGCGATAGAGTTGGTGGTTACCCGTGGCGAGTTGATGCAGGCGCTGCCGCCGGGCGCGATGTTGAGTGTGCCGCTGCCGGTGGCGGATGTTGCAGAGCTGTGCTCTGACGGTATCTCGGTGGCGATCGACAACAAAGACTCCTGCGTTGTGTCAGGTGCAGAAGAAGATATCAACGCTTTCGCGGTACTGTTGAAAAATAAACGTATTATGACAGCGCCGATCAAATCCAGCCATGCAGCCCATTCACCTGCCATGAAGCAGATCAACGGCGCGCTTCAGGCGACGATCTCCCGCTTTACGCTCAACGCACCGTCGATTCCATTGATCTCGTCCGTGACTGGCGAACCGCTTACGGCGGAGCAGGCCGTGTCGGTGGAGTATTGGACTGCGCAGGCGGAAAGCCCCGTATGCTTTGTAAAAGGCATTGAGTATCTGGTGGAAAACTATCGCGGCTGCCTGTTTATTGAGGTCGGTGTGGGGCGCGATCTGCTCAATCTCACGAGACGCTACGTGGCTCAGGAGGATTCTGCACGGCTGATTACGCTGTTGCCTGAGGAGAGCAGGGTACAGGGTTCGCGTTACTCATTCTGGGTGGCGCTTGGGAAAATCTGGCAGCAAGGCGCTGGGGTTGCGTGGGATCGGGTGCGTTTCCATCAGGATTGTCGGCGTGTGGCAATACCGGGATATGCTTTTGACCGCAGCCTGTTCTGGCCGGAAAAAGCGGACTTCCTGAATATTTTCTCTGCAACGCCTGGAACCACTGCCAACTCACCCTCCGTTGTGCGCAAAGAAAACAGAGCGGAATGGTTATATCAGCATGCGTGGAAGCAGCAGCCCTTGAACATGGCGAGCATCCCTTCTGCTGCCGGAGCGGCATTACTGGTGCGTCTTTCTTCTGACGCTTCTCATACTGGGTGCCTGTATAATCGCCTACAGGCACATTACAGCACATCATTCCGCGTTCGGTTGGGTAAGGAAACACGGATTGATTTATCAGAAGAAAGTCAGCTTCGTGCGGGCCATCAGGATGATTTTATCCATTTTTTCGAGCAGTTGAAGGCACATAAAACGGTGCTTGATAACGTTATCATTGATGGCGTGGCGATGGACTGCGAAGGCGATGTGTCCCTCTGCGCGATCCTGCATCTGTTACAGGCATACCGTTTGCAGAAAGTGGATATCAAGAAAATCACCCTATTGATTAACCATGGCGTAACGGTTAGCCACGAACCGACGCTTTGCCCTACTGCCTCGGCGCTGATGGCGATTGCTACCGTCGTTCGTCAGGAATTCCCAGAGACAGGCTGTCAGGCCATTGATGTCGGAGACGTGGCCACCGACTGCCCACCGACGGCCCTGGTTGCTGACATCGTTAGTGTAACGAGTGAGCCGGTTGCCTGGCGTGCTCACAGACGATGGGTCAGAGATTTTGTTCCCTATCAGTCATTTGGTATACCTGACGGCGCAGTATTGAAACCGCAGGGCACCTATCTGCTGGTGGGCGGCGCTGGTTTTATTGGTAAAACATTCTGTACCCACCTCGCCAAAAACTATCAGGCTAACCTGATTGTGACATCCCGCTCAACGCCGCCACGAGATGAAATATGGGATGACATTGAGCTTAATGCCACGTCTCTCACCTTACTTCAGGCCGACGTCAGTGATGAGGAGGCCATTACGCGACTGGTAAGCCAAGCCGTGGGGCGTCACGGTAGGATAGATGGCATTTTTTATCTGGCGGGGATCACGGGTGAAGCCTCCCTTCGCTCTATCATCGAGACGGATGATAACTATATAAGTCAGCATCTCACTGCCAAAAAAGAGGGGATTGCGATATGTGATCGCGCTCTGGCAGAGCAGGATTATGACTTCTGCCTGGTTGTGTCATCGTTGGCTCCCATTCTCGGCGGGCTGGGATTCTATGCTTATGCGGCGGCGAGTGCCTGGTTGGATGCCTTTGTTACCCAGCGTAATCGCACCAGCAAACGGCGCTGGACGCTGGTGAACTGGGATGGCTGGGAAGTGGCTGCCAGAACCGAGGTTCACCATAAGGTGGGAAGCTCTCTGGCCCATTTGCTGATCAGCAGGGAAGAGGGGGTGGCGCTATTACCGGAGGTGATACGCTATGCTGAACGTGATGCGTTGATTATTTCCACCGCCGATATTAAGGCTCGTCTTGCCCAATGGACGCTGTCTCAGCAGGAAACGAGCGGTGAGGGCTCGACGTCTGAAGATGCCTGTTCGGAACGACCCGATTTGGATAATGTGCTTGTTGCGCCGCGTAACGCTATGGAAACGCAACTGGTTTCCATCTGGCAGGATTTTTTGCATATCAGCCCGCTGGGAATTGACGATGACTTTTTCGATCTGGGAGGAAATTCGCTAAAAGCCATTACGCTGTTGTCGCAGGTTCACAAGCATTGCCATATCGATGTGCCGCTGACCCGTTTCTTTAAACATCCGACAATACGTGAACTTGCTGAATATGCGAAAGATCACGCTACGGCGGCAAACTATCTGGAGATCAAACCTGCCGAACCACAGGATACCTGGCCGCTTTCACCTGGACAGCGCCGCCTCTATTTACAACAGATGTTTAATAAAAACTCTGTTGCCTATAATGAAACCGTGGCATTTCGCATTGTTGGAAATCTGGATGTTGATCGGTTTAACGAGACTCTGTATCAACTGATGCAGCGCCACGAGTCGCTCAGAACGACTATCGTTTTAGTGAACGGTGAGCCGCGACAGTATTGCCATCCGTCTCCCATTGCGGAACTTCATCAGTTGCAGATAGACAGAGAGGAGTGCAGTGAGTCTCATCTTCAAGCGGAAGTGAAAAAGCTCATTAAGCCGTTCAATTTACACCAGGATGTATTAATAAGGTTGTTATTGATTAAGCTAAAGGTAAATGACTATCTGTTCTTTCTCGATCTGCACCATATTATTTCTGACGGTTTGTCACAGGATATTTTTGTCAGAGATTTCCTGACTATTTATCAAGGTAATACGCTTCCACCATTGCATGTGCAGTATAAAGATTACACGATGTGGCAACGCCAGTTTGCGACAAGTAAAGAGGTTGAGGCACAGAAAACCTTCTGGATAGACAAGCTACAGCCACTGCCTGAATTGCCTTTGCCACTTGATGTCGCGCGGGGAAACGAGGGGGATGAACGGGGCGGCAGGCTTTATTTCCGTATTGACAGGCATACGACTGAGCGGCTAGAGCAGTTGTATTGTGGTGACGGCGTGACGCGCTTTATGGTCTTTCTGTCGACTTATTATTTGTTGTTAGCGGACGTGAGTCACCAGACCCGTTTTGCGATTGGCACACCGATGCTGGGTAGACCACAACGTGAATTGCAGGATGTGATCGGAATCTTTGTTAATCTGCTTCCTATTCCTTGTGATTTTCATGGTGAGATGTCGTTCCGCGAGATTGTGAATGCCATGAAGGAGGTAGCGATTACAGTATTTGATCATGCCGATATTCAATTTGAACAGATTGTCCAGGCACTTGGTTTACAGCCACGGCAAAACAGATTACCCATTTTCGATACGGTTTTTTCTTATATGAATATTGGTATGGCGGATTTTGAATTGCCCGGACTTAAATTAAGTCGCTTTGCACTGCAAGAAGATAACTCGCGTTTTGATTTAGCCATGCTGGTGAAAGAAATTGAAGGCGATTTTGAATTCAGCTTTGAATATAAACGTGCTTTGTTCCGAGATGAAACGATCGCAGGATTTATTACACGCTATATTAAACTGCTTGAGCAGGTAATTTCTTCCGCTGATGTCCCAATAAGTGAATATATCAGTAAAGCGACAGCGTCGAAAGTGGATCATAAAGGAATTGAACTTACTGATTTCAATTTTTGATGTTAATGACCCGTCCCGCTGCAATTTACTTTATGGGGTATAAATGATGCAGAACTCTATCGTTATTAGCGCTGGCAAACCTGTCTCTATGCGCCTCTATGCCATTCACCATGCTGGTGGTTCGCATATGCTTTACCGCCCTTGGGCATCGTTATTACCCGAGTGGATTGAGCTGACCGCGCTTGAAATTCCGGGACGCGGCCTGAGTTTCGGCGCCCCTTTTTGTCAGTCTATGGAAGATGCTATCGAGCTGTTGTTGAGTGAAATACAGACCGATACCCCTTTTGCTCTGTTTGGTCACAGCATGGGCGCGTTGATTGCCTATGAGCTGACGTTGAGGTTGCAGCGACAGCACACCCCTCCAGTCTGGTTGGGGCTTTCTGCTTTTCTGCCACCTCATGTAAAGAATCAGACGGCTTTATCCCGTTATTCGTGGGGGAATAATCAGTTAATGGATTATCTGTTTACGCTGGGGGGCATACCGAATCTCGATGAATTTACCGCTGAACCTGCGGTGATGAATATGCTGCTGGATATCTTAAGATGTGATTTCAGCTTAATTGATAACTGGAGGATGAGTGATGAGATTATTACTGAAAATATCCAGGCTCACTGTTTTTCTTCTCGTGAGGATCCGGTTGCGGGTCACCAGTTGATGTCCGATTGGCAGAAATATATTGCCTCTTCTTTTTCCCATACGGTATTCAGTGGCGGGCATTTTTATCTTGCTAAACATGTGGAAGCACTATTGGATATCATTGTAATGGAGCTACATTCATTAAGGTAAATATTATGGAATATATTATTGTCTGGACCCTGACGTTTAATGATAAATGGAATGCGTTAACGCGTGCACAAAGAATGGAATTACAAAATGAGTCTCTGCCAGAGGTGATTGAAAAATATCAGCATAGCATTCGCTTGAGAACCGCCGATGCTGAAGGTTTTTCTGCTGATTTTCAGGATATAATTATTATCGAGACCGCCAGTCTGAAGGATTACTACTGTATGTTGCAGGATATGCGCAATAGCAAAGTGCTGTCTGAAAGTTATCTAAAAATCACAAATATATTTATAGGTGTAGAGAATGCGCATGAGGTTTATCAGTCTAACACTATTTAATGGAATAAAGGGATAAACCATGTTTGAGAATTTTAATATTGTCTCATTAACGCCTGTGCAGGAAGGAATGCTGTTTCATTCCCTTGAAAAAGATAATGATGACGTCTATGTCACCAATTTTACCCTGAGCTTGCTGGGTACGGTGGATGAAGAACGGCTGAACGAGGCGTGGAATCGCGTGGTTACTGAGCATCAGGCGCTGCGTACCATTTATCGCTGGACCGGCTTAAGCCAGCCGGTCCAGATTATTTTTGCGCAACGAAAGAATAATATTGAATTCAGGCACGACCCGACCGACGTGATAAAGGCAGGGCAAACGCTTAATGTTAGCGCAAGGATTAAAAATACAGAAATTGATCTGGAAACCAACCCAATTAAAGTTTTTCTATATAGCCTGAGTGCTGAAAAATATCTTCTTCATATTCAGTATCATCATATTTGTATGGATGGCTGGAGTCTGGGACTCTTGCTTACCAAACTGTGGGATTACTACGATCGCCCCGGTACTGTTCGTGTTCAACCTGAACTGGATTATGAGCGCTATATTCAACACCTGAACACGGTGAAACAGAGTGAGGAGGCGAGGTCATACTGGCGTTCTGCGGTTTGTCTGGAGGCAGCAATTAGCCTGCCAACGCAAAAGAATGCAAGCCATCGAACACTGAATCGCATCGACCGTCAGCTAGACAGCGATGTGATGTGTAAACTAGAAGGGTACTGTAAAGCGAATGGTTTCACGATGGCGCACGCTATTTACGCCGCCTGGTCTATTTTACTGGCAAAATATAATGATGCTGGAGACATCTGCTTTGGTACAACGGTATCCGGCAGGGATGTCGGGTTTGCGGGGGAGATTGAGGATAGCATAGGCTTATATATTCAGACGCCGCCGCTTTGCGTGAATGGCCTATCTGGGGAAGATACCCTTGCTAGCGTGATGCAAAAGATTAAGGACATCACTCTGGCGCGGGAAAGCCATAAGGCCTATCCGTTGGCTGATATTCAGGCTATCCATAACATACGTCACCCGCTGTTTGATACCATCGTGGTTATTGAAAACTATCCTTTGGCCAAGCGGTTACGCCAACTTTCTACCCACGTTGATATTACCGACTATTCTATTGAGGAAAAGACCAATTTCGATCTCTGTCTGGAGGTGAACTTGCTGGAAACGGCGCTACTTCGACTGAGCTATAATACGGAAAAATATCCACACTATGTCATCGCCAATGGGTTGAAGCATCTCGAGCAGGTGTTGGATGCTATCGTCAATAACGATCAGCTCACCCTGGCCAGCTTGTGTTTACTGGATGAACAAGAATACCAGCGGCTGGTGGTCGATTTTAATCATCGTCCGCCAGTGTTTTCTCGCCATACGCATCTGATTGACGCATGGCAGGAAGTGGTCGTCCTGCATCATGATTCTATCGCCCTTTGCCAGCAGGATCGCCGGGTAACTTATGCGGAGCTTGATGCGCTTGCCAATAGTGTCGCTGCGCAACTTCAGGCTCGAGGTGTTCGGCATCAGGAGCTGGTCGCCATTCAGCGCCGATCGGGGGTGATGACTATCGCTATATTGATCGCCGTGGCTAAGCTGGGGGCGGTTTACGTTCCGTTGGATATCTCAACGCCTGAGGAACGTGTACGGAGTATAATGTCCAATGGCATCAGGCACCTTATCACGCAGGACGACCCCGATTTTCGCGATGAGCTTGTGCAGACGGTGGATGGGCGTCCCACAGTGGCATACTCTAGTGATGATTTGCTGTATACCATTTTTACCTCAGGTTCGACCGGCGAGCCTAAAGGTGTGATGCTGGAGCACCGTACGGTGATGAATTACATCCAGTGGGCGATCCAGCGCTATCATCCCGTTGGTCAGCGTGCGGTCTATCCGTTATTTACCAGTCTGGCTTTCGATCTGACCGTAACTTCCATCTGGTGTCCATTGATCGGGGGAGGGACGATTAACATTATCGATAAAGATGCGTTCAACGCGTTGCAGGATGTTGCCGCTTTGCCAGGTCTGACCAATATCAAGATTACTCCATCGCAGTTGAGCTTGCTGAATTCGCTGATGAATGACAAAACCCGATCGCTGAGTACGTTCGTGCTGGGAGGAGAGCAACTGGAGAGCAAACTGTGTCGTGAGGTAACGGACAAACTGCCTGTCGGTGCGCGAATATTCAATGAGTATGGTCCCACTGAAGCCACGGTTGGCTGTATGATTTGGCAGTATGCGCGCGGCAGTGATACTCCAGCCGTGGCGATCGGCGTGCCAATAGACAATGCGAAGATATATATCCTCGATCGTTTTATGCAGCCGCAACCGGCTGGGATTCCCGGAGAACTGTATATTGGCGGTGATGTGTTGGCACGTGGTTACCTGGGCAGGCCGGACTTAACCGCCGATAAATTTGTAACACATCCTGTTGATCATTCACGGATATATAAAACCGGCGATTTAGCCTTCTTTAATGAGCAAGGATACGTTGAATATATTGGTAGAAAAGATAATCAGGTAAAACTGCGAGGCTACAGAATTGAATTAGATGAAATAGCCGCCAGAATAAAATCCTACGAGGAGGGAAGCAACGCCGTTGTTGTTATTAGGACAATAAACGGTGAGGAGCAATTGGTGGCATATTATGTTTCCCCATCGGGTATGAAAGAGATGTTATTACGCCAGTTTTTATCCGCACATTTGCCCAGCTATATGATCCCTACAGTATTTCAGCCTGTTAGCGAGATTAAACTGACGATTAATGGTAAAGTGGATCTTTCCACTTTACCCGAAATTAACGTGGTTTCTGAACGAATTGACCTGACAACCTCAAGTTATAAAGAAAAAGTGGTTGAGATCTTCTCGTCAGTGCTGGAAATAAAAGAGATTGATCTGCACGCCAGCTTTTTTGATTTGGGTGCGAATTCCATTCGGCTTCTCAGAATTACCAGTTTGTTAAATGGGATTTTGCCGAGACAGATTAAAATTGTAGATTTCTTTACCTATCCTAATATCGCTAATCTGCTTTTTTATATTGAGTTTGGCGAAGAGCATGTACCTCAGCAGGTTAATCAATCAGAGACTTTATCGCGGCGTGATAGGATGGTTTCTCGGCGTAGTAAGATGAACAAATCGGTAAATCTTCCTAACTGAAATAATGGGGCTGCTATGAACAGAAAATTGTTGGATGAAATTTATTTTTCTGCATTTCACAATGATGAGAAAGAAATGCAGGAAATTATTGATGTCTGGTATACGACTTCACTGGCCTGCCATGATTTTGTTGATAGAAATTTCTGGCATGCCTGCAAAGACGATATGCGAAATGAATATATTCCCGCTGCTGAAACCATGGTTGCGAAATATAAAGGGAAGGTTATCGGGTTTATCAGTCTGGTAGATAACACGTTAGCCGCTATTTTTTTACTGCCTGACTATCATGGCAAAGGTGTCGGTCAGGCATTATTAGCGAATGCATTTGAGAAAAGAGACCGGTTATCACTTACGGTGTATGAGAAAAATATGGCGGCAAGAAATTTTTATCTTAAGCATGGTTTTACGGAATCGAATAAATCCGTAGATGAACATACTGGTGAGGTAGAAATAACCATGGAATGGAATGCGATATAATGAATCGTTAATAAGGATAAATAACATGTCTGACAATTATATAGCAGTAAATGAGGCCGTGGCGGCTAACTGGAACGAAATTATATCTACTTATTCTGGTTTAGTGCCGGATGTTTCCTATTATTCCGAGCGTTCGATTAGCACGCAGCGTTTCTCTTTACTTGATGAATCCTCGTCAGCGCTCATTTCTATCGCCAACGGCTCGGATAAACGCCTGAGCCTGCTTCTCGCTACGTTGGCCGCCTGCGCACAGGCGGCGATATCTTACAACCGTAGTGCCGCACTGCTGACTGGTAATTATATCGATGATGAGGACGTAGGAAAAACGGTTTGTCTGCCCGTTCAGTGTAGCCCGGAATGCACCTTCAAAGAGGTGATTGTCACAACCTCAAACAGTATGCAAAAGCAGCTTCCTTATGGTGTTACGGCGTTGCAGCCGCTATTTGAATGCCCGACAACTTTTGCTCTGGCGGTGGTGTTAAAAGGGTGTCAACACATACCGGACGATCTCTATAAGCATAGTTTGACGTACATGATATTCAACTGCGATGAAGGGCTTATTTCCTGCGAGCTCGGTTCGAGGCTGGGTGCGGATTATAGTAATGCGCTGATGCGTCTGGTGCAGGACTGGGCGAGTCAGATGCGTTCGCCCTTGCCTATTTCCCAACTTGAGATTTCCGAGCCTTTCCTGTTTAGCGCGGGAGAGGCGCCGACAAACACGGCGGAAGACGCATCAATTCTCGATCATTTTCGGCAGCAGGTTGAACGCTACCCGAATAAGACTGCGGTAAGTTGCGACGTTGCACAACTGAGCTACGCTGAACTGGATGCGCTGAGCACGAACGGTGCGGCGCAGCTTCATGCTGCGGGTATTAACAAAGGGGACAGTATCGGTATACATATGCCGCGCACCTGCGCAGCGATTGTTGCGATCTTCGCCGTGCTTAAGGCTGGGGGGCGCTATTGCCCATTTGATATCCACTGGCCCGATAGTCGAAAGCAGCATGTGCTGATTACCGCGGATATCCGCCTGACCGTGGTTGCCGCCGATACGCCGCTGGCGTTAGGCGATCGTCAACAGATAACCTACGACGAACTGCAATCTGTGTCTGAAGATCGGGATGCGTATACTTTGCCCGATCTCAATGGTCAGGATTCCGCTTACATCATTTTCACTTCTGGATCGACGGGCAATCCCAAAGGCGTGGAGGTGCCGCACGGTGCCGTGATAAATCTGGTTCAGGGATTGGAATACAAAGTCTATCGGCACTATCCGTGCGAGCTGAATGTGTCTGTGATATCCGCGTTGAGTTTTGATGCGTCGGTACAGCAGATGTATCCGGCGTTGCTGCTTGGCCACACGCTGCATATCGTTCCCGATAATATCAGGAAAGACGGTGCCGGAATCGTAAGGTTCTGGCAAGAAAGGGAGATTCATATTGCAGACTGTACGCCTACGCATTTGCGTATGATTCGTTTGCAGATGAAAGGGCTGCGTAAGCCCTGTCCGGTGATGCATTTGATGATCGGTGGTGAAAAACTGGAGCGTAAAAACTGGCAGGCTTTCGCTGAATGCTGGGATTCGGTGCCTAATGCCTCTAACGCTTACGGCCCGACAGAGTGCTGTGTGCAGTCGCTTTCATTTGAATTTAATGTAGACCACCCAATTACCACGCCAGCAGTGCCGATTGGTACGCCGATGTTGGGTGAAGAGATTGCGCTGATTGATGCATCCCTGCGTATTCTGCCGCGTGGGGCGGTGGGGGAAATTGCGATAGCTGGCAAAGGGGTGGCAAAAGGCTATATTAATGCTGTGGAATTGACGAAAAAGTCTTTTGTCCAGATCGGTGATAAACGTTATTACCGGACGGGCGATCTGGCGAAATATATTGACGACGACGGGCTATTATTTATCGGGAGAATTGACAGTCAGGTAAAAATCAGCGGTTACCGTATTGAGTTGGGAGAAATTGAAACTGCCATACAAGATATATTATTGGGATATCGCCAGCATGATAGCGCCAGTGAAGTGGTTGATGTTTATGTTATGATTAATACCCGTGATGCTGATAACCCTATCTTGATCGCTTATATCTGTTCCGATATCGCGTTTAATGCACACGAGCTACGTCAGGAGACGGCGGCACGCTTACCGGATTATATGGTGCCTGCTTATTTTATTGCCGTGTCGGAGTTTGCGCAAAACAGCAGTGGGAAAATTGACAACAGTCGATTACCGGACCCGTGTGATGTGATTGTACAGGATAGGGTGGTGGCATGTGGTAGTGATACGGAAAGGAAAATACGTGATTTGTGGTCTGAGCTATTGGCGACGCGAAAAGAAAATATTCACCCTAATGCTAGTTTCTTTGATTTAGGTGGAACGTCCTTTAAATTAGCCCAGCTCAGTATCCGTTTAAGCGATACGTTTAGTCGAGATGTTGAAGTCGTCGATTTGTTCAAATATACCACGGTTGCATTGCAGGCCGATTATATTGATAACGGTGCCGTAAAAAATGTTGGGTCACCGGATATTCACGATTCCGTTGAACAATTCGATAGTGTTCTGAAGATGTTCGGTCACTAAATAAGATGGTTTGTCGGTTATTATTATCTTCAGCGTGCTGAAGATCTGATTTATCCCTCCGTTTTTTCTTCACTGCTAAGATTAAATATTATGAATAAAGAGATGATTTCCGAGAATGCCTGTGTGCAACATTTAACGGGATTAGAGATTGCTATTGTCGGTGCTTCCTGCCGTTTCCCGCAAAGCGATAATTTGGATAGCTTTTGGGATAATTGTTTACAAGGACGGGATTGTATTTCACGTTTCTCTGATGAGGTTCTGGCAGCCAATGGGGTTTCCTACGAACATTATCATAGTGAATATTATGTGAATGCGAAAGGTGTAATAAAGAACCCTCTGACTTTCGATGCTGAATTTTTTAATTATAATCAACGAGAAGCGGAATATCTGGAACCGCAAATTCGTAAATTGCATGAATGCGGTTTTGAGGCGCTGGGGTCGGCGGGAATTGTACCTTCGGTTTATGAGGGCGCGATAGGGTGTTATTTAGCTGCCAGCGCTCAGCTAAACTGGCAAATGGCTGCATATGACGAGAGTGACCGTGATGGCGCCAGCCTTTTTTCTGCATTTAATCTGGTAGAAAAAGATTTTGCGGCGACACGTTTGGCGTACAAGCTAGGGTTAACTGGGCCGGCAATCTCCGTGCAGACCGCCTGTTCTTCCTCTCTCACTGCCATCCATTTAGCAGCAAGGGCACTGTTGTTAGGCGAATGTCAGACCGCGCTTGTCGCCGCCGCCGCCTTGGGCACGCCAAATCAGCAAGGTTATCTCTATCAGGAAGGAATGATCACTTCACCTGATGGGGTGTGCCGTCCGTTCGATGCGCTGGCAAACGGTACAGTTGGCGGCGAAGGCGTTGGCGCAGTGGTGCTGCAGCCGTTAAAAGTCGCTTTGGCGCAGGGACGTCCTATATTGGCGTTGATCAAAGGGTCAGCGCTGAATAACGACGGAGAGAGAAAAGTGGGTTATACCGCGCCGAGTATCGATGGGCAGGCGGATGTTGTTCGTCGCGCACTGAGTATGGCTAAGGTGGAGGCGAACACTATCGGTTACATCGAGACTCACGGTACAGCGACGGCTCTTGGCGATCCGGTTGAAATCGCCGCCCTGAGCCAGGTCTTTGACGATGTCAGGGCACAACGTGTCGCTATCGGCTCGGTAAAATCCATTATTGGTCATCTTGATAGTGCCGCTGGTATGGCGGGGCTAATTAAGGCAGCCCTGATGCTGAAACACAAAAAGTTGTGTGCCAACCATTACTTCCATACCCCAAATCCGAAACTGAAGCTTGCTTCTTCACCGTTCTATCTCAACACCCAGAGTCAGGATTGGCAGAGTGAGACGGTAAGGCGTGCTGGCGTTAGCGCGTTCGGTATCGGAGGAACCAATGCGCATGTGATTTTGGAAGAGTACGTTGCGCGCGAGCGTCATGAACCTGTCGATGCTGGGGTAACATTGCTACCTCTCTCCGCAAAATCGGCATGGAGTCTGGCTGAAATGGAAAAGCGTCTGGTTGCGTGGCTGGCGGATCATCCGAAACAGATAACGGATGTCTCCTGGACGCTACAGCATGGCCGCGAGCATTTTTCCCACCGCTCGGTGCTGGTGTGTAATAGCGATGAACCTGTCTCTGCAGCAGAATTTGTCCGGGGGGATAGCCAGACGGCGCGGCACGTCGTCTTTTTGTTTCCGGGGCAGGGAGCACAATATCAGACGATGGGACGTGATTTATATCTGCATGAGGCCGTGTTCCGTGAACAGGTTGACCGCTGTCTGGGGCTGATGAATGCCACCGAGGCAGAACGGGTCAAGTGCTATTTGAGTGCAACAGACGCCGCGCCGCTGTTTTCCCCTGTAACCATCCAGCTTGCCATTTTTACCGTGGAGTATGCCGTCACGGCATTACTTCAGGCCAAAGGCATAGAGCCTGATATGCTGTTGGGGCACAGTCTGGGAGAATATGTCGCGGCGACCATCGCTGGTGTTTTCTCGCTGCATGATGCGCTCTTTCTGGTGACGCAACGCGCGATATTGATGCAGACCATGTCGCCAGGCGCGATGCTCAGCGCATCACTGTCGGAGCAGCAGGCTGCCGCCTTTCTACAAGGCAGCCTTGAGATAGCGGTGGTCAATGGTGAAGAAGCCACGGTGTTTGCCGGTAGTGCTGAAGATATTTCGGCACTGGAAATTCGCCTGCAAGAGCAGCATATTCATGTTCGTCGACTCAAGACCACGCATAGTTTTCATTGTGCGGCGATTGATGAAATTCAAAGCGAGTACACTACCGCGCTTGATGCCGTGACGTTTAACGCTCCGCGAGTTCCCCTCTTGTCTAACCTGAGTGGTGGCTGGCATGACGGCTCCGAAATAATGCAGCCGGCCTATTGGCTTGCTCATCAGCGGCATAAAGTTGATTTTTTAGCCTGTATGCGAACGCTGGCACTACAGCAGGATCTGGTGTTTGTCGAAGTGGGGCCGAGCAATACGCTTACCAGCTGTGTGCAGAAGTTTTTCCATGCCTCGAAGGGGCAGCCGGTTACCGCCGTTAATATGCTTCGCCACCCAAATCAGACTGACGACGATGTGGGCTGTTTTTACCGACAGTTGGCTAAACTGTGGTGCAGTGCTGGTATCGGTAATTGGTCGCAGATAGGCACCGTGTCTGGTGCATTGATCCCACTGCCGGTATACGCATTCGCCGAACGTGCCTATACCCAACTCAGAGACAGCATGGTTAACGGCGGCCGAACCCGGCGTACCAGTCCTGCGCGGAAAGACGCCCTGCTGTATCGTCCTGTCTGGTATCGGGAGCCACTGCGGGCGACAGCCCCGGCAGCGCCGGAAAATGTCCTGGTACTTGTCAGTAAACGTGCAGCAGATGCTTATCAGCAGCACATCTCTCATCTGGCACCAACGGGAAAAATCATAGTAGTTGATGATCAAACCAGCCTGGCGCGGCAGCAACTGAACGGTTCGTATACTGTCCTGCTGTTACCTTATGCCGATGACTTTGTCGGCGATCCTCTGCCGCATTATCAGCAATGGCTGGTTTGCATCAGGCAATTAACCACCCAGGCAGCGCTTTCCGCCTCACGCTTTGTTTTACTGACGCCGGAAATAGAAAATGTTCTGGGTGATGAGATAACTCATGAAGGCATCTCCCTACTTAAAGGGTTGGTACAATCGCTTCAGTACGAACACGCAGAGCACGCTTGTCATACGGTAGATATCGCCTATGAGCCGCTGTTGCAACCGCAGGCCGCGAGGGCGCTGTGGCATCAGATTGTCGATAGTGGACTTGCGCCCCATCAAGCGTTCAGACATAACCAAATCTGGCTGCCGGGGTTCAGACCTATACATGAAGAACAGGCTGTGAGTCAAGATGTCGGGCTAATACAGGGCGGCCTGGTGGTTATCACCGGCGGAACGGGAGGTATCGGCATACAGCTTGCGCAGTGTTTGGCGCGACAGTATGCCGCACGGATTGTACTGCTGTCGCGTACTCCGTGGCCGGAGCGAGAGCTTTGGGGAACGATTAAGGCGAGCGGCGACAACGCGGCCACAACCAGATTTATTAACGATGTGGAAGCGATTGAAAAAAACGGCGGAAGTGTCATGGTCCATTGCTGTGATGTCACCCACCGAGAGACGCTCTTCCAAACGTTGACTGCTGTTGAAAATCAGAATGGCGCGATCGATATAGTGATCCACTGCGCTGGTTCTGATGAGGGGGCGCTGATCGCGCAACCCGATGAGATGGCACACCACAAGATCATGTCAGCGAAGGTGACGGGCGCGCGCAACCTGATCGACTACTTTGAAGGCAAGTCGCTCAGCCGCCTGCTGTTGTGCTCTTCTTTACTCTCATACTCTGGTGCGGCTGGGCAATCGGCCTACGTTGCTGCCAACGCCTTTCTTGATGCATTGGCCGATAGACGAGATCTGCCCTTTGCCGTCAGTTCACTTGCGTGGGAGCGTTGGCTGGAGACCGGCATGGCCATGCGTAGTATGAAGATGGATGCTTCGACTGTGGGGTTAACCAATCAGGAAGGGCAAGCCGTCTTTTTACACTCCTTGAACTTGCCCCCGCAGCGCCTGCTTATTTCCGCGATGGATATTGAACTGCGTCGTCAGTCTGAGGCGGGTCCGACGTCGCTGCAAGGCGGTGACGGACTGACTAAGGATATCACTTTGCGTGATGTGATTATCGAAACGTTGCAGCATCAACTGGGACTGGCTCAGCTTGATGAACACGCCAGTTTTTTCGCGCTCGGTGCCACCTCTCTGGATGTGGTTCAGATGAATGAAAAACTGAAACAGCGCCTGCACTGTGAATTTCCAATATCTATGATGTTCACGTATAGCAGCATAGCGAAATTGCATGACGCGCTACAGCGCACGTTGATGCCAGAGCCACCGTTAGAGGCTGACACGCCCCGTACATCGGTCAACCAACTGGCAAAACAGCGGATGAACCGCAGAATAAAAAAGTAACCTGAACCGATTCGAGCCTCTTATGTTTTGACGAGAGGCTTTCTCTATGGGAGATAAAATAATGCAACGGAATAGTCCTCTTTCAGGTAATCAGGCGCTTTTCTTTCCTGCTGCCCTGATCCTTTTCGATTTTGCCGCCTATCTAACCACTAATATGATACAGCCCGGAATTATTGATATTGTGACGTCTTTTCAGGCCGATGTGGGCATGGCATCGGCGTCGGTCAGCCTGTATATGGCTGGTGGTATGGCTTTACAGTGGCTACTTGGGCCATTATCTGATCGGGTAGGGCGCAGACCTGTTCTGCTTACCGGTTCGCTGATTTTCACTTTTTCCTGCGTCGTTATGCTGTTCACCAGTTCAATGGAACAGTATTTGGTGGCCCGTTTTGTTCAAGGAACCAGCATTGGTTTTATCTCCACCGTAGGCTATGTCACGGTGCAGGAAGTCTTCGGCCAAACCAGAGCCATAAAACTGATGGCAATCATCTCTTCTATTGTGCTGATCGCGCCGATTATCGGCCCTTTAGCGGGTGCATTTTTAATGCAGTGGCTCAGTTGGAAAATGCTCTTTGGTCTCTTTGCCATGATGGGACTGGCGACCTGGCTAGGATTATTGTTCTTTATGCCGGAAACGATTAGCAACCGGACAAGTTGGCGTCTACCGGTAAGAGAGGTGATGCGTGATTTTCGTGATGTGTTCTGTGAGCGTACATTCCTCTTTGGCTCGGCGACGATTTCCTGCTGTTATATTCCGGTGATGACCTGGGTGGCTATCTCTCCACTGATCTTAATCGATCGGGGAGGGTTTAATGCCTCACAATTTGCCTGGACGCAAGTTCCTGTCTTTGGTGCAGTCATTCTTGCCAGTATTGCTGTTGCGCGTTTTATCCGCGATCCCGCGTCGCCACGCTTTATCTGGCGTACCGTTCCGCTTCAACTGGCGGGACTGTTGCTTCTGATAGGGGGAGATATCGTAGCACCACATTTATGGCTGTGGTCGGTGGTCGGGCTTAGCCTGTATGCATTCGGCGCGGGGTTGATTTTTCCGACGCTTTATCGTTTTACTCTGTTCTCCAACTCGCTGTCTAAAGGAACGGTTTCTGCGTCACTCAATATGGTGGTACTTAGCTTAAGCGCTGCTGCCGTAGAGGCCGCGCGTTGGATGTATCTAAACGTTGGAAAAACGGCTTTTGATTCGTTGGCGCTGGTAGGGGGAGGGGCTGCGATATGCTTTTTGGTCGCGCTGCTCAGACAGCTAGCGAACAAGAATGTTGCCGACGCCGTTGCGTAATGTTGACATCCGGTACGTAGGTTGGTTTTTTGCTTACGTCCGGTTGCTCTACCAATAGGTAATTAAAATGTCAGGTAATCAGGGTGATGATGTCATCACCCTGAAATAGGTACTGCCCAGACAGTTCGAACCCCGCCGGGAGCGACGGGGAAAGCGTTTGTGTGAGCCGCAGGCAAAAGCGCTGTCGTTGGACGTCCAGTTCACAGATTGTGGCAGCATTGAAACTGAACATTTGCAATACCTGTGGGTAGAGCGCCTTATACAGGCTCTCTTTGGCTGAAAAAGTAATGAGCAATGCCGTCTCGTACTCTGTATTACAGTGATAAAGTAGCGAGCGTTCTTGAAGGTTGGTAAAGACGTGTGCGGTTTCATTCATGACTGTTGGGCATCGTCGCTCTATATCTACTCCAGGTGTCAGCTTTGCGGATTGCCGTGTAAGCACTGCAATTGCATGATTATCGGTATGTGAAATACTGCCACACCATCCTGCTGGCCACTTCGGGGCGCGACTTCGCTCCATAGTGACGGCATCATGGCAGCCTTGTTGTCTGAGTAGCGTCTGTGCGGCATAGCGCCCTGCCAGATATTCTGCCCGCCTTTTTATCATTGCTGACTGTAGCATTGGTGCGAAAGGGACTGACAATATTTCAAAGAGCGCATCCTGATAGTAATGGCTATCAAAATGTATCAGGCAGACGCGCATTGTGGGGGTATCTGTGACAAAACCACTTTCCTCGTGGAGGATAAAGGGAGTCTGTAACGAAGAGAGCGTTGTTATAGTAAACATATATTCTAACACTGTTGGATAATGGCTAGGGAAAGAGGAAAACTCATCGTATGGTCATCCCTCCTTTTGACGCATGCGTTTAGGTTATTTTATGACAAAATATAAGATTTATTTCAAAATTGAATTAATTCGGCTCTGGTGCTGAGACGTTACTTATAGCTGGGGTTGTAAGTCCCCCTCAGAACTGAACCATCCGCTTTTTTAGATTTACAGTTTGAGCCAACATCAGTAACGACACAACGTGACATTTTTCTCAGGGAGTTCTAGTTCAGAGTACCACCAGCTCAGATATGAGTTAATGAAACAAAATTCAACTTCTCAAACCCATTTCACCGCTGCGAACCAAGGAGCGCCAGGCCCGCCTATGCAGGGGCAGTTTTTTCTCCCGCGTGATTTCTCTTCCCGTATCAGCTTCCGGCTAATCGTTTCCCAACACAACCCGTCCCGCAAGCAACTGTCTTTAAGAAAGCGTTTTTAATTTACGTTATGAAGCGCAATGTCCCATTTCTGCTCATCCCTTACCATGGCATTCAAAATTGCGATCAGTTTGCGCATACAAGTAACCAGAGCCAGCTTTTTGGCCTTCCCGGCAAAGAGTCCGCGCATCCCGCAAACGGCGTTTGTACATCGGCGATTGCTGTAAACGACGGCTCAGGTATGGCGGCTGACTGTGAAGTTTGCAGGACTGCAATGGTAGCAGGGCCTGTTTTTGGTGTTATGATAAGTGTATTGTTCCGTGTGATACACACGTATTTCATGCAGGAGAGAAACCATGACCGCGAAACAACGCAACACGCAGAGCGTGACAATGACAGTAGAGCGTGCCTTACTGGTAAGAGCGCGTGAGGCGGGCATTAATCTGAGTGCTACCCTGACAACTGCCCTGGATGCAGAGCTTCGCTCTCATGAAGCGAAAAAATGGCAGGAAGAAAACAGGGAGGCTCTCGCAGCACTAAATCGTTTTCATGATGAGCAGGGGTGTTTCAGCGATGAATACAGGACGTTTTAACCATGCAATTCACCGTATACGGTAATACCGGGAAAAGCGTCGTTTACCCGCTGTTGCTCGATGTCACGAGCGATATTATTGGGCAATTGAATCGTCGGATAGTGATCCCATTGCTCCCGATTGAAAAGTATCCGGCAGGCCGCCGGCCGGAGCGCCTTGTCCCCGTCGTCAGGCTGACGGACGGCAAAGAATACGCCGTAATGACCCACGAGCTGGCAAGTATCCCTGTCCAGGCCCTAGGTGCGGTGTTTTGTGATGCGTCGCAGTACCGTACTCAGGTAAAGGCGGCACTAGACTTCCTCATCGACGGGTTCTGACGTTTCTTTCTGTGCGGTTAAACAGGCATGCCTTTAATCGTCGCTGACGGGAGCCTGTTCAAGTTCGTCTGTCGTGCGGAAGAGAAACATCTCCCGGTTTTTCGCATCAAACGGAACCGAAATTCCGTTCCTTACCACTGTCCTGATACTGTCAAACAGCCTGATGAGCGCGATTTTGGTTTTGTTGTTCTGCATAACATACATCGCATAGTGCCAGCGTCCGGCGTCGCTGGCGGCGAGATGACTGTTAATGATGCTGATGTAACGGGCGCGGGTTTTCATCAACCGCTCTGTTTCGACTGCAACGATGGCACCGCTGCTTAAGGTAATAATGCCGTCCGGTCTGTGCCGGATACCCGGGTATCGCGACATAAACTCTCCCCGGTCGCCGTTAAGCCAGCCTGTACCGCCTTTTTCCTCAAGGCTGAGGAGTCTGCGGTGTATCGCTATCATCTTTCGGTTCAAGGAGTACCAGCTTATTGTCTGACGCAAAGCCGCGCCAACACTGAAAATCAAAGACCCGCATTATGAGGAAAAGCGACTCGCCATCGAACAGACCGTCGCCCGGAAGCTGTCGCCCCATCCGGTATTTTATCAGGATGAAGTGGATATCGACCTGAACCCGAAAATCGGCGCGGACTGGATGCTCAAAGGGCGTCAGTTTTAAATTCATTTGTTGCTCCTCAAATTAAGTATAGTTATTAACATAGCGCTGAGTGACATGGCATAATCGAGGCGATATGGTAAGTTGAGTAGTGCCCCATTATCTGAACTGGGGCGGGGGCGAATTTGAATTTATTGACAGCGCCTAGCCACAAGCTACCGCGAAGTACACGTCGAACAACGATCAGAAGCTATATGTCACCTTCAGGCTGCCCGTGGGCGATGTTTTTCGTTGAACAATTGGACTATTTCGTGCGTCACCAGCCAACTGCGTAAAACCTGCTGCGGCAACTACGCTCCAGTCTTGATTAAGCTTGTGCGTCCAGTCCATATTCAGTGAGTAGGCATAAATTCCAGACTTGGCATCATATCGAGTAAACCCCGATGCGGCCGACTGTGAAGCACTTACTCCGTAGTAAGTCTGCATGTACTTACTGGTTCCCCAACTACTGGTCAGCGTCAGCGTCACAGAGTTTTTCGATGACGTATAAAGCGGGCTGACAATGCTGAAATGCAGGGCCTCACCATTGCTTCGCTGAGAAACCGGTACCTCAGCCTGCAATTGCAAATTAAGCCAGTCGGTGACCTCGTATCCTAGGCCAAGCACACTGATAGCCGAGCCTTTGACGTCACCCATACCGCGCAAGTCGTCGCTACCGTAGCTGAGCGAGTCGCTGTCCACGTCACGATCCTTTCGGCCTGCGCGATAACTCAGCGCAGCGCTGTAATCAAATTTGCCGATGCTGTTACCGTAACCGATACCACGCGTGGTACTGACGAAGAAACCATTTACCATAGCGTAATCAATTACCAGGGCCGTCGTGACGCGGTTTTCATCCGAACCAGAATAACGTTGTGCAACATCCGCGCCTCCCCCGAGGGTCAACTGGTTACCCTGTTGTTGTCCTGCTGCCAGTATTGGGGTGGCCAGTAACGCCAGGATAAATCCCGACAACGATTTTTTCAGGGTACGCCCCGAGAGTGAATGGAGGAACTTATGACTCAGTTCGATGTGTCTCATTAAGGAAGTCCTTGTGGGTTCAACTGACTACGATACAAGCGGTTCTAAACGTCAGAACGCTCAGTTTGAATGCTGACCCTGAAGTTCTCATGAGCTAAAAATGAAGAAATACTGAAGTAAGTACCCGTTCTGCAAACCTGATAGATTTCCTGATACCGTTTTTTCTTCAGACGTTCTTCATTCACTGCTGATAAAGTCACTATTGTGAAAATTCTCCTAATCGAAGACGACATCGATCTTGGCAATGGCGTACGTATTGCCCTGACAGACCAAGGATTAGATGTCATATGGGTTCGCCGTAAAGTGGATGCTCTGCATCAACTCGATGTATGCGTGCCAGAACTGGTCTTGCTCGACCTCGGCCTACCCGACGGTGATGGAATGAGCCTGCTGACGCGTCTGCGTCAGCAGTTCAAGGGGATCCCTGTCATCATCCTGACGGCTCGGGGCACTCTGCAAGATCGCTTAACTGGGCTGGATGCCGGTGCAGACGACTATCTTGTTAAACCTTTTGTTCTCGCTGAGTTGTTGGCCAGGGTGAGAGCACTTGTGCGGCGCAGTTACGGTTTTCAGAATGAGGTGATAGAGATTCGAGGGCTATCTCTCCATGTGCCGACGCGTCGCGTGACAGTGAGTGAGAGTCATGTTGATTTGACGGCAAGTGAATACGCGCTGCTTGAAACATTAATGTTGCGCGCTGACCGCGTTCTGACACGTCGTTTTCTGGAAGAAAGGATCTTCGGTACAAAAGAAAATATGAGCAATACGCTCGATGTACATATGGGAAATTTGCGTCGCAAAATCGGTGACGGCTATGTGCGAACGGTGAGAGGCGTGGGGTTTGTCATTGACACCGTACCCATTCAGAAGGGGGCAGGTTGATGCGTAACTTTTGGCGCAATCTGAGAATCCCAACGCTCGTACGGCGAATTATGATCGCCCAGATGCTATTACTCACGCTGCTCTGGTGTATTTTTCTGACCTACATTTTATGGGATAACTTACGTAGCCCTCCAATGCTATCAGGCAGCAAAACCTATGAAACCATTCTGACAGTGGTGGATCGTATGGGGGATCGCCCGCACGATCTAACCGATGTGCTGGAAACGTTCAGCAAGGCGCTGCGGGAAGGTTATGGCGGAGGTGAAGACCCAAAAATGTCAATCAGCCTAATCGTTCGGAAGAATAAAGAGATCATTTATTCATCTGATGGCGCTCCAGTAGGCGTGACAAACACCGATTATGGGATGATTCAGAATATGCAGAGTAACGGCCGAACCTGGACTAGCCGTACTCTGAAGTCTGGTCATTCCGACACAGAGGTGACTCTGGTCACGCCTGCCGGAGGTTGGAACTTCTTCATATACCTGAACTCGCGCGGATATTACATATTACCGCTGCTGGTATGCATTCCTTTTCTTTTGTTTCCTGCGTGGCTGTCAATCCGCATTGCAATGCGCCCCTGGAACAAAGTGGCAAATGAAGTTTCCTTGCGAACACCAGAAGATCTTTCTCCCTTAAAAGCAGTTCCAAAGCATAAGGAACTTCGCCAAATAGTGGACGCGATTAATATATTCCTTGCCAGGGTACGAGAAAGCACTGAAAGGGAGCGGACTTTCATTGCCGATGCCGCACACGAGTTGCGTACTCCGCTGGCTGCAATGCGAGTCAACGTTGAGGCTTTACAGTCCGATGCAAGCAACGTTAGTCAACAGGAATTACTTGCAGGGATTATTCGCAGCAATGGCCGTGCTGCTCGTCTCGTCAATCAGTTGCTGTTGCTGATGCACAGTGAAGCGCGCATTGACACGGCTATGGAGCCTGTGCCGCTGACCACGCTCATTCAAGAGCGAATGGCTGAGCTGGCACCGCTAGCTGCGGAGAGCAGAATTGAGCTGGAGTTCTATTCTCATGATGAAGTCTGGATTACGGGTGTCAGGGAACGCCTGATGTCACTGATCGACAACTTGATTGAAAATGCCGTGAAGTACAGTCCTGAGGGCGGGCGGGTTGAGGTAGAGGTACGATCGTTAGATACATCCACTCAACTGCGTATCTCAGACGCAGGGCCAGGCATCAAGGTTGAATTGAGGGAGCGGGTGTTCGACAGATTCTTTCGTGATCCCAATCAGATACAAAGTGGGAGCGGATTGGGGCTTGCAATAGTCAAAGCGGTTGCGCAGCAACACAACAGTCGTGTTTTCCTGAGCACGTCAGCAGAAGGTGGACTCATGGTTATTGTTGACTTCCCAAATCACCATTCCGCCTGAAAAAAATCACCATTTTAGTCACAACTCTGAGTAGGACATTTACCAGAATACTGGAGCATAAATTGAAATATTTTCCCCTGGTTACAATATTATTTTCTATATCACTCAGCGGATGCGCCATAACCGTAAGCGATTTAAAAAACAGCCAATCATCTTTAGACGGCAGTTTCATTAGCAAGACGGGGTCCTCCGATACTTATCGAACGCTAAGGTACATGGCAAGGCAATGTCTGGAGTATCAATCATATTCAGGAAATCCGGTCATCGTATTTAGCGAGTTTGACGGCGAGCGTCAAGAAGGCGAGATCAATCAAAAGTTTCTTTCAGAAGGGCTGCTGATTAACAACACGCTAATTGAGATAGCAAACCATGGTGGTGATAAAGCTAAGATCAATCTATACACCACTAAGAATATTTTGAGTACGGGCATCAGGTCGCCAAATATAAGTGATATCAAGCGATGGACTGACGGCGATAGAGCCTGCTAGCATGACACTCAGCTATACAGCGAAACATCCCGCCCCCAAATTAGCCATTCCCTGAAATTGAATATTTTCCACGCGTAACTTGCTTCTTTGTAAGTTTACAGCCGTGTTGAAAGGATTATTCCGTCGATAGCTTTACTTGCCGTGGCAGCGGTTCGTTGGCACGGCTAACCAGCCGCAGAGCATTTCCCGCGATGTAGTGATCCACTTTCTACGGATACCGTTACGTTGTGGATATTTGAGTCATTAAGCGCCATTTGGGGGGCACTCTGGGATCGAACCAACTTGACCACAAATCTGACCACCACATTCTCACGATGCAGAAGGAAAACGGGGGGCATCAGGAATGTTTTGCACGTGAATTTGTTGGATAAGATGTTGAAAAGCAAAAATCCCGCTTAAATTTCTTTAAGCGGGATTTTCTAAATTGGCTCCTCTGACTGGGATCGCCTTTGCCAGTAACTGGCTAATAAGTAAGCTAAACTCAATTTTTCTTTTTGTCAAGACCACCAGAGTGACCACCGCTTTATGTGAATGGTAGGAAGTATAAGTGAGGATATCCTCACTTATACTTTTGGGTGTTAAAACTATAATTGAACGGTCTTTCAGAACAAACATTATAATAATACTAGGATTGCATACGTATAGCGGGCATGATAGGCATGTATGTGTTGTAACCAACTAATGTGTATGAGATATTGAATTTACACATTTTTGAGTGAGGCTTTCACTCCGCTGCGTTGATACAGCGTATACACATAGCAGATACGAAATGGCTAAAAAAATCATTAGGATACTGAGTTTATTAGGGTGTATCACTGCTTTTGTCTCAGCTTGGTTTTCCAATAATACAACATGGTATTTTACGGCATTAGGTTTACTTTTGACTTTTATAGGTACTTTTGTCGTGGGTAAGACGCCTTCTGGACACGTTGTCAAACAGAAAGGTGGCGCTTTTTCAAAGAATAATCAAAATGTATACTTTGGAAACGTTAATACAGACAAGGATGAAAAAAATGAGTGAGATCTCTCAGAAAGGAGGTTTTGGTTCCCATAATACTCAGATTGTGATTCAAGATTCAATTGTAGATGTTGTACGTTCCCCTTCTATATTTATGCAATTAGTTTCAATATTATCCAGCACACCAAGAAAAGATGTACCATCTGATAATTACCAATCTTATGATATTGAAAGAAAAATAGAATTCAATGACATAATTAAACACAGAGAAAAAATAGAATATTATTACGCCTACGTATCCATGATAGAAACGGCATACACGACGCTAAATGAATCTAGAGCATCGGCTAGAGAAACATCACTTGAATATATAAATTCCAAATACAAAGATTGTGTTGGTGAAATTCTTCTTAAAAACAAAGAACTTGTAAAAGGGAAGAGAAGAGATGAAGTAGAGGGGATTAGAAGGGATATAATAAAGGAAAATTCTGATGAAATAATTGATTGTGTTATAGAGCACATAAATAACACATGTGCGAAGTCTATATCATCAATTAATTGTAGTATTGAAGAAATAGCAATACATTCTGAGTTGATTGTTTTCCATGCGTTTGTTGAATGCAAAGTGTTGGAAAAACCATTATGATACTATCTGACAGCCTAAAACCCGATCAGACTATCTATTATTTGGGTGCTAAATTATTGCATTGTATTAAAAATGAACCATCAATGGTAATTGATAGCATATATCTTTTTGACAAATTTAAAAAATCCGTGAACAAAAAAATCACATTTGCTCAGTATATGTACACATTAGATTGGCTTTATTTGTTGGATTTGGTTGATGTTAATAATCAAGGGGACATTATCATATGTTTTTAAAAAAACTGGAGGTTTACTCTCAATCTCTTGGTGTGATTAGAGATATTACTTTTCATAATGGTGTGAACTTAATTCTGGATAAAAGTACAGTAAAAAAATCAGAAACAGGGAATAGCGTAGGTAAGACAACAGCTTTGAGAGCAATTGATTTCTGCTTGGGAGCCAAACAAGAAAATTTTTATATAGATCCTGAATTTAAAACCGAAGATTCAGAGATAAAGAGTTTCTTGGTTGATAATGAAATTGTCTTCACGATTATATTAAATACAACTAGTAATCGTGAATTAACTATTAGTCGAATAATTAGTGCTAACTCAAAGATTCACGCCACTATAAATGGTACGGTTTTCACCAATCTGTCTTCATTCCATGATGCTTTAAAACTCAATCTATTTTTGAGTTCTTCGCTGAAACCGACATTCAGACAAATCATGTCCCGTTTTATTAGAAACTCAACTGAAAAGATGTCTAATGCATTAAAAACATTACAAATGGCGTCTTTGGCTGATTATGAAACACTTAACTTGTTCCTATTTGGTTTTGACAATGCTAATATTCTTAGTGAAAAACAAAAAATAGGGAAAGAACTAAAAAAAATTGAAAAAGAATTTGATGTCATTCTGAAAATAAGATCCAAAAATTCAATAGAACAATCATTATCTGTTATTGAAAGGGAAATTAAGGAGAAGGAAAAAGATATCACCAATTACAATTTAGGTGAATCTTATTCTACACAAATGAATGAAATTAACGCTATAAAATTAAAAGTATCTCAACTATCATTAGATCTGTCTGCTCTTGAAATGAAAAGAAGTTTAAATGATAAAGCGATAAAAGATCTTCTTGAACAGCAAGATAATACTGATCCTGACGAATTAAAAAAGCTTTACGAAGAAGTTACTATCAGAGTTGTTAATATAAGTAAAACCTTTGAAGAGGCACTTGGTTTTCACAATAAGATGATAGTGAAGAAAGTTGAATTTATTAATTCTCAAATGGAATCATTGGTTACAAATATTGATGAGGTAAAAAGAAATTTAAATATATGGCTCGAGAAAGAGTCTCGTATCTTGAGGGAATTATCTCAGTTAGGGTCATTAAGTGACCTTCAGATAATACAGAAGGATGTTAACAAACTTTATGAAAACAAGGGAAGCTTTGAAAGTTCATTAAACCAAATTTTGGATTATGAAGAAAGAATAGAAAAAGCTAGAGTAAAGCTAAATGAAGTTGCTTCTGAGATCGATTTGAATCTCGAAAGATTTAACGAAAAACTATCTGTTTTCAATAAATATTTTTCTGAATATACAAAGGAATTATATAATGAAGAATATATACTAAGTTATGATGAAAGCAAAGGGAACTATGTTTTTAAAGTTGAGCCATTAGGTGCAATTAAAAGTAAAGGCAATCAAGGTGAAGGTAAAAAGAAAGCTCAGGTTTCAGCACTTGACCTCGCTTATCTCTCAACACAAGAAGAAAATAACTCAAAAACATTAAGATTCATTGCGCATGATGGAATTGAAGCCATACATGCCAACCAAATAAAAACATTATTTGATATTGCATCATCTATAAATGGTCAATATATATTGTCTATATTGAAAGATAAACTGTCATCAGTAGACACTGATTTTATAGAGCAGTACACAGTTCTCGAATTAAGTGAAGATGATAAGTTTTTTAAAATATAAAATAATCGTAGACTCTGAAAATATGATCAGGGTCTATGTTATTAACCACACTTTATACCTTCAAGTTTTATCGAAAAAATAGTTTTTCGCTTTAATAAATATTGAGAACTATGTCAGGGCATATAACTCATTATACTGTGCGTAATTATTATGGATTATAAACCCAATAAACTCTTTTATAGTAAAAATAGCATTCGCGGAATGGCTTCGACACTACCTATCTGATAGCAAAGCTTTAGCGCTGTGACTGAGACGGAGCGCAGTAAGGTGATCACCGAACAATCACAGCGCTAAAGTGGAAACCGAGCCAAAGACAACCACACTCCCAAACCCCAAACCCCAAACCCCAAACCCATTTCACCGCTGCGGCCTAAGGGGCGCTACACCCGACTATGCAGGGTCATTTTTTTCTCCCGCGTGATTTCCATTCCCGTATCAGCTTCCGGCTAATCGTTTCCCAACACAACCCGTTCCGCAAGGGTAAATGGCACGCATTCTGCGCCCTTGCGTGCCGGAACGATGTCGGGAAAGCGAACCGTCAGGCGATACGAAGACGAAAATCACACCACTGACGGAGAAAAAACCATGACCATTTCCCTGTATACCCAGACTAGCGCCCCTAACGCCGCAGCGGCGACCAGCGTATCCCCGCTGGAGCAGTCAGGCTCCTCAAAAACGAAATTTTCTCAAACCAGAACAGATATTTATCAGACCGTCACCGACAACATCATTGCAGCGCTTGAAGCCGGTGTAAAACCGTGGTCTTGTCCGTGGCAACGAGTATCCGGTATGTCTGGCTTGCCTTCTAACTTCGCAACCGGTATCGCGTATAGTGGAATGAATATCATGCTGCTGTGGTGCAGTGCATCAGAACAGGGCTTCTGTGATTCACGCTGGATGACCTACAAACAAGCACAGGCAGTAGGTGGACAGGTTCGCAAAGGCGAGCACGGCACGACAGCCATTTTCTATACAACCTTAGAGAAGGAAAACGAAGACGGCGAAATCGACCAGATCCCGATGCTGAAAACCTTCAATGTGTTCAATGTTGAACAAATTGACGGCTTGCCTCTGACAACTGAAACAGTCAGCCCGGAAGCAACCTTTGACCCGTTGCCGGAGGCTGAAAATCTGTTCCAGAAGAGCGGCGCAAACATCATTGAGAAAGGACAAAACGCCTTTTTCCGACCCTCAACTGATGAAGTTTGGCTACCGGAGCGCCATCTGTTTTCAGATGCAGCTAATTTCTACGCTACTGGCCTGCATGAGCTGGTTCACTGGAGCGGTGGTAAAAAACGACTTAACCGTGAAATGAAAGGGAAATTTGGCAGTGCAGATTATGCGGAGGAGGAATTAGTGGCTGAGCTGGGAAGTGCTTTTCTGATGGCGGATTTGGGGATTGTTGGAGAGGTGCAGCATGAAAGCTATATTGCCTCATGGCTCCAGGCGCTGAAAAACGATAAGCGCTATGTTTTCAAAGCGGCCAGCGCCGCCTCAAAAGCGCATCGTTATCTGATGGATAAGATTTGAGTCGGAGATGATAAGCCGCAAAGGAGTGCGGCTTTAACCTTATTGTGGGGCAGGGAAGGTGACAGATGTTTAAATTTCCCTGCGAATTTTCTGGACATAATATGCCCGGAAAATTCGCAGGCTGCGGGTGCGGGCGGCAAAGAGCCCGCGCATCTCGCAAACGGAGTTTGTACATCGGTGATTACTGTAAACGACGGCTCAGGTATGACGACTGACTGTGAAGTTTGCAGGACTGTAACGGTAGCAGAGCCTATTTTTGGTGTTATGATAAGTGTATTACTCCGTGTAACACGCACGTATTCCTGCAGGAGAGAAACTATGACCGCGAAACAACGCAACACGCAGAGTGTGACCATGACAGTAGAGCGTGCCTTACTGGTAAGAGCGCGTGAGGCGGGTATTAATCTGAGTGCTACCCTGACAACCGCCCTGGATGCAGAGCTTCGCTCTCATGAAGCGAAAAAATGGCAGGAAGAGAACAGGGAGGCTCTCGCAGCACTCAATCGTTTTCATGATGAGCAGGGTTGTTTCAGCGATGAATACAGGACGTTTTAACCATGCAATTCACCGTATACGGGAATACCGGGAAAAGCGTCGTTTACCCGCTGTTGCTCGATGTCACGAGCGATATTATTGGGCAATTGAATCGTCGGATAGTGATCCCATTGCTCCCTATTGAAAGGTATCCGGCAGGCCGCCGACCGGAGCGCCTTGTCCCCGTCGTCAGGCTGACGGACGGCAAAGAATACGCCGTAATGACCCACGAGTTGGCAAGTATCCCTGTCCAGGCACTGGGTGCGGTGTTTTGTGATGCGTCGCAGTACCGTACTCAGATAAAGGCGGCAATAGACTTCCTCATCGACGGGTTCTGACGTTTCTTTCTATGCAGTTAAACAGGCATGCCTTTAATCGTGGCTGACGGGAGCCTGTTCAAGTTCATCTATCGTGCGGAAGAGAAATATCTCCCGGATCTTTGTATCAAACGGGACGGGAACGTTGTTCCTTACCACCGTCCTGATACTGTCAAACAGCCTAACCAGACCGTTGCTGTTAGCATCCAGAAAATTAGCCCATCATTGCAGCATCAGACGACGCTGTTCAAGATGCTTGGTGACTTTACTCTCTGTCCGCTCCGTGCCAGAAGCAGTCTCTCTAAAGCATCTACGGAAGAACACCGATTCATGGATCTATGTGGCTGTCGAACTCTGGTACCATCTCCAATCAGTGTATTGAGCTCCCCCTAAAAAAGTGCCTGGAACTAAAGCTGGGATAATTACAATCATATAACAGATGATTTCTGAAACTGATGATGGTGCATTACTCACCATCGTCCAATTCATTCAAATACTGTGCCAGCACATCCCCATGACAAGCATATGGCTTACAGTGGCATCCTAAAGTGTGTCCTCTCAGTGCTTTCAGCTTTTCTTTAAACTCTGAGCCACCTTTGAGATAGTCACGATCAAAATCGTATTTAAACTTTCTTATGACTTCATCACGATCACCATCTGCACCTATCGCGTAAGGATTGATCCTACCCACGTAATGTGGACACAGCCCTAAGCGAGGTTCTGGTTTTCAAACTGTTCCGGGCTGATACCGCCGCATGCACTGTGGCGACGCCACCGATTGTAATCACACTCGATATAATTAAACACCGCTGTTCGCATTATTTCCCGGCTGGCAAAGGACTCACCGTGGATGCATTCCACTTTCAGTGAGTGAAAGAAGCTTTCCGCGCAGGCATTATCGTAGCAGCAACCTTTTGCGCTCATGCTCCCTCGCAGATTATAGCTTTTCAGCATGGTCTGATAGTCTGCTGAACAGTACTGACCGCCGCGATCGGTGTGAATAATGATGTTTTGGGGCCGTTTTCGTCGCCACAGTGCCATGTGCAGGGCATTACAGGCCAGCTCAGCCGTCATTCTCGATGACATCGACCAGCCGACAACGGCACGCGACCACAGATCAATGACCACAGCCAGATACAGCCAGCCTTCATCCGTACGTAAGTCAGTGATATCTCCTGCCCATTTTTGATTCGGGCCGCTGGCGATAACGTCTCGCTTCAGCAGATTTTCAGACACTGGCAGGCCGTGCTCCCGGTAGCTGACCGGGCTGAACTTCCAGGCAGCTTTTGCCCGCAGCCCCTGACGGCGCAGACTGGCAGCAATGGTTTTCACGTTATAGTGTGGCAGTTCATCCGCCAGTCGTGGGGCGCCGTACCACTGTTTGGCGTGACTGAATGCCTTGCTGACGGCAGCATCGCAGACAATCCGGAATCGCTGACGCGAGTTGACCTGATGACGGCGACAACGCCAGACATACCAACCGCTGCGCGCGACTCTGAGCACCCGACACATGGCTTTGATACTGAACTCAGCCCGATGTTATTCGATAAAGACATACTTCATTTCAGGCGCTTTGCAAAGTATGTCGCGGCCTTTTGGAGAATGGCCAGCTCCTCATCCCTCTCCGCCAGTTGGCGCTTGAGGCGGGCAATTTCTGCTGCCTGCTCACTCTCTCGCTCAGAGGAAATTGTCTGGCTCTGCTGCTTGCTACGCCAGTTATAAAGCTGGGATTCGTACAGACTGAGTTCACGAGCAGCGGCAGCAACACCGATGCGTTCTGCAAGCTTCAGGGCTTCGTTGCGGAATTCAGGCGTATGTTGCTTACGTGGTTTTTTACTGGTTGATACGGGTTTCGTCATGAGTCACCTCTGGTAGAGAGTTTACTCACTTAGTCGCGTGTCCACTATTGGCGGGTAGGATCACGATAGAAGGTTGACTCACTCGCCAGATATATTCCTTTATCAGCCAGCTCTGGGACAATTTGTGACGGTGGCAGGCTGGCATACGCAGGTTGATGGCACACCGCCAGTATCTGTTGCTCTTCTTGCGCACTTAACCGGTTCGCCGGAGATGACCTGACTGCGCCTGCACGCTTGTCTTCTATCGAGGTTTGCCAGCGTCGCCACGTTCGCTCACTTAACCCGGCTTCAGTGAGCGACACCGACAACCGGGCACCTGACACCATCGCTTCGCGCACATAACCTATCAGGACCTGTCGCTCTGTACCGGATGTCAGTCGTCCTCGTCGGTTTCCCCGTAGTAGTCCCGAAACTGCTTTCGCAGCACCAGTATCGCTGCCGCCTCCGCCAGCGCTTTTTCCTTACGTATCAGTTCGCGTTTTAGTTGCTTGTTTTCTTTTTGTATCTGCTTAAGCGCTACTTTGTCATTGGGCGAAGATACCTGCAAAAACCCTTGTTTCCACTGACTAATCTGCTCAGGATAAAGCCCTTTCTTACGGCAGTATTGCGCGAGTTCTGCTTCACTGAGTGTGGCAGTTTCGATAATCACAGCCAGCCGGGCATCAGCTGACCATTGGTCTGTAGTTTTGTCTGCACCCGGCACCGGTATTCCCTCTGCTTTCACCTTATTACGCCAGTAATAGAGGGTAGCTTCCGATATCCCTTCCCTCTGTGCAACTGCGGTGACGGTCATATTGTAGGGCGGTAGTAATTTAGCCAGTTCGGCTGATTTACGTTCTGGTGAAATACGCTTCACTGTTTGTTCCCATCTTGTCATTCGTGTTTTCGATGGGGGTGACAACTATCCTGACAGAGAGGGCATGGCTACAGGCAATAACAATAGTAAATCCACTAAAAAGGGAATCCGTTTCCCACACGAACTGATTGATGAAATTGATGCCAGCGTAGCGCGTGAAAAAGTAGACAATCCCAACGCTAATTTTTCTGCGTGGGTATTGGATGCCTGCGGGCGTAAGTTAGAAGCGGAAAAAGACGATAAATCAAAACCGTGATTTGAGCGTTTTTCTAAATAGCTGATGTGCTGATTTTGGGCGTAGCAATGCCCGTTCCAGCCAACGCCAGATTTTTGGATCATCATATTTTTTGATTCCGATATGCCGCTAGAGCGGCAATAAAAATGGATGTGTCGGCTTATGCGGTTTCGGTTTGCTGGTCACGTTCGGCAATGCGTTGCCTTAACCACTCGCTAACTTCATCCTCGAACCAGCCTACGCGCCGTAATCCAACCCGAAACCCTTTGGGGAATTCTCCGGCATTGATCATTTCCTGAAAGCTGCTGTCCGAACTGACGCGCAGAATGGCTTTCACTTCTTTCTTTAACAGGATTTTTCTGTCTAACAGGTTCATACGTGTTTATCTCCAATGAAACCGGCGTTATCCGGTCAGTGCAGATAGTTAAACGGTTCTTGAGGGAGGAGTATGATAATTTAGGTTTAAATTTGGGAAAATTAAGTAAATTCTTGAAATAATGGTTCTGATAACTGCACGCTGCCTTACAGCCAGTTTATGAAAGAATTCATTCTTATTCGGCGTGTTCTCACTGAGAACATCACCGACTATATGCGCTACATATTCCACGCGTTTTTTCTGGTATCCCATATATAAACACAGTATCAGCCGTTGGCGACGCGTAAACCTCTGGCTCCTTCCGACGCCATCACTTTTCCCGTTGCGGCTGTTTCGACAAATTCACCCCACCAGCACATCAATATTTTGCGCTGTTCCAGATAAGTGGATCGGTTATAGGCGCGGCGCACTTCGTTGGTGTCTACATGGGCTAGGGCGGCTTCGATCACGTCTGGCGGGAACCCTTCTTCATTGGCCGCTGTACTGAATATGGCGCGCAGGCCATGAGACACCAGCACACCTTTGTAACCCATACGGCGCAATGCGGCGTTAGCGGTTTGGCTGTTCATGGGCTGCTTGGGATCTTTACTGGAAGGAAACAGGTATTCCCGGTGGCCGCTGATGGGCTTCATGGCGTCCAGAATGGCTAATGCCTGTAGGGGCAGGGGAATAACATGCTCACGACGCATCTTCATACGGCCAGCGGGGATCGTCCAGGTGTTATCTGTAAGGTTTATCTCGCTCCAGCGGGTTTCAGCGGCTTCGGCAGGGCGGGTAACGGTGAGTAGCTGCCATTCAATCAATAAGCGGGTCTGTAACTCAATGCTGGCGACCGATAGCGTTTTCATCAAGCCAGGTAATGCCTCTGGCCGAATGGTCGGCATATGGGTTTTCACCGGCGTCTGAAACGCTTTGCGGATCTTGGCGGCGGGATTTGCAGGAATCAGCCCGGAGTTAACCGCATAATCCATCACCTCGTTGATTCGCTGGCTTACCCGTTTGACGGTTTCCAGTTTGCCGCTGGCTTGTATCGGTTCTAATGCGGTGATGAAGTGACGAGCGGTAAGCAGGGTGATCGGTAAGGTTCCGATGAACGGGAACACGTATTTTTCCAGCGAACGCCAGATATCTTTAATGGTGTTCTCGGCTAACGGCTGAGACTTTTTTAATTCGTACCAATCAGCGGAAACTTTGGCGAACGTGTTTAGGTTGATGGCTTGCTCTTGTTCGCGCTGCTGTTGCTGGTGGAATTGTGGATCGATGCCTTTGCTTATCAGCGCCTTTGCCGCTTCACGCCGTTGTCGGGCTTCTGCCAAAGAAACCGCAGGGAATGAACCAAAGCTGATTAATGCACGTTTCTTTGTATCGGGACGGTAATAGTTAAAACGCCAGATTTTAGAACCGCTCGATTTCACCAGCAGATACAACCCATCCCCGTCCTGTAGCGTGTATTCCTTCTCGGCAGGTTTGGCGGCTTTGATCTCGGTATTGGTCAGTGGGGTAGTTATACGAGCCATCGTAGTTATATGGGACGGTATAACTAAGCGTATAACTAAACTTTCCGGCTGTAAACGGGTTATCCCGATAGATAACAGGCAACAAAAAACCCGCAAACTCAGTGAGAATGCGGGTTCTTGTGGGGTTTCCGGTAGTAAACGATACTAACCGAATATGTATTTGGTCGGCACGAGAGGATTTGAACCTCCGACCCCCGACACCCCATGACGGTGCGCTACCAGGCTGCGCTACGTGCCGATGCTATGGGCATTTATACTACCTTTTCCTGACCTTATTGCAATAGCCTGATGGAACGACTGCTTTAGATTTAGGCAGTTAGTTGGCAATAAAGCGTCTTTCGTTCGTTAGTACCTGCAAGAGCAGGGCAAGCTGTGGTTTTTCATCATTCAGCCGATTCCCCGCCATGTCGTAAGCCCGGTAGTTGCCGTTGCTTTCCAACACGATGAGCTGATCCTGCGTTGTGATGAGCAGCGTGCCGCCACTGCCGTTAATCAACCACGGGGAGCGTCGTTGGGCAGAGAACAGGTCTTCGCCCTGTGAATAATCATCCGTGCTGTTTTTAACATGAAGCAGGCGCTGCATCAGCGTGGTCATGACGTCCTTGTTGTCCGTCATTTTCGTAATAGTTTGTGCAGGGGTATTTGGCCAATGAACAATGAGCGGTGTTTGCCACTGAGTTCGGGCAAAACGTGCCGCGTTGCCGGTGTTAGCATTCTGGTTTTGTGCCGTTGTTATAACGACGACGGTGTTATCCAGAATGTTTTTTTCCTGCAGGGTGCGAATAATTTGGCCAATCTGGCGGTCAACATCCTGAATATTTACACGGACGTTGGCGTCTGTAATTCTGCCATCTGCGGTTTTCGGCGCACTGCTGAGTTCAATGTAAGAGAACCAAGGGGCCGCAGTATTATCACGGTTGAGCCACTCCTGCCATTGCGTGATGATGGCATCGCCGCTTTGCTGCTGTGGCGCAGATAAGGAGAAATCAGAAAGCAGCGCCTGACGGTAGAGCGGGCTGTTGAAGCCGTTCGCCGAAAAGAGCCCGAACTGATAGCCCTGCTGGCTTAATGCAGTGATTAATGCTGACGGTTTACGCGCGCTCAGGACGCCATCCATATAGGTCGTTGAGAGGCCGTAAAACAGGTTAAACAAGGCGGCGTCTGGCTGCGAACCCGAATCGTAATGATCGCTAAAGCGCACATTTTCTGCGGCGAAGCGCGACAGGTTCGGCATACGATTTTGTATGGCTTCAGGCTGCGTATCGTCGATCATCACCATCAGCAGATTGTAGCCGCTGCCGTTATCGCGGAAGGTGATGCTATTGAGCGGATACTCCACCGTTATGGCTTCAGGATTACCCTGCTGCGTCAGCCGACGCTGATATTCCTGTGCATCCAGCAGACCATGTTTTTCCAGAAACCGGCGAGCCGTCATCGGATAAGACAGCGGGAGGTTGGCGCGCTGCATCGTAATCGGCCGATAGAAATTGGCATCTGCCCAGATGTACATCAGGTGCGACGCAAAGAACGCCGAGATGAAAACACCTGCCAGCGGCTTGCCAAAGTGGCGGCGATTCAGGCTGCGTAATTTTTGCCAGCACCAGGTACCGAACAGCATTTCCACCATGAAAATCAATGGAATGCCGATAAACATCCACTGCCAGTCTCGAGCAATCTCACCTTGCCCAGGGTTGACGACAAGTTCCCAAACGGTGCTGTTGAGATGAAGGTGAAAGCGTGTAAAGACTTCAACATCCACTAACAGTATCGTCAGCCCAGCCGTTGCCAGCGCCGCAGACAGGAACCGTAGCAGGCGCTGCGACATCACAATAAACGTGAGCGGGAAGATGACCAGCAGATAGGCGGCAAAGACGATAAAGCTAAAATGACCAAGCCAGCTAACCAGCGCGTAAAGTCGACCGAACAGGGAGGTCGGCCAATCGGCAACAAACAGGTAGCGGCTACCCAGCCCCAAAGTGAGCAAAATGTTGAATAAGGCGAACCAGTGTCCCCAACTGATCATCTGGGAGACTTTTTCGCGGTAGCGCTGACGGTTGGTTACCATACGTTGGTCAAAACTTAGTGAGCTTTATCGGCTTTTTTAATCGAAGCCTGTAGGGCTTCAGCGAAAGAACGCGCCAGAACCTGACGTTGTGCAGGCGCGATGCTGGTGTTAATCAAGTTCGTCACCATGTTACCGAGCACCATCAAAGCAAGATCGGTTGGGGCGTGGTGCTTTTCCAGAACATTGACCATCTCAGAAAGCAGTTGTTCAACGTGTTCGTCACTATAACGGGATGATTGTGGCATAAAATGGCGTATCTCAAGCTGGTAAAGTCGCTTATCTTACCGTATAGGCTTATGCTTTTCCGCACTTTTATCATTAACGTACTTTTATCCCTGACGGACTGTTATCAATAAACGGAATTTTATCAATAAGTAGTGTAGACGCTTAGTGCGTGTAAGGTATGAAGGGCGGCTTTATGTGTTGCGGCCCGCCCGCATCAGTGTTTGAATACGCGCCTTGCCAAAAGGAGAGTTTATCATGAGTCTGGATATCGCCCAGATTGCCCTGCATCAGCTAATTAAACGTGACGAACAAACGCTGGAAATGGTGTTGCGTGATTCCCTGCTGTCGACCAATGCGGCAGTAGAAGAGATGATGGCTGAATTGCATCGCGTCTACAGCGCCAAAAGTAAGGCCTATGGGCTGTTTAATGAGCAAAGCGAGCTGGCGGATGCGCTGCGGGCTTGTCGCAAAGGGGATGAGGACTTTCTGAGTTTCTCACGCGCGGCCACCGGGCGTCTGCGTGACGAGCTGGCGAAGTACCCGTTTGCCGAAGGCGGTATTGTGTTGTTTTGCCAGTATCGTTATCTGGCGGTCGAGTATTTACTGATATCGGTGCTCAATAGCTGCAACAGCATGCGGGTTAATGAGCAGTTGGATATCAGCACCACGCACTATCTGGATATCAATCATGCCGATATCGTTGCGCGTATCGATTTGACCGAATGGGAAACCAATCCAGAATCGACGCGTTATCTGACGTTCCTTAAAGGCCGTGTTGGGCGCAAAGTGTCTGACTTCTTCATGGATTTTCTGGCCGCGTCAGAAGGGCTGGACACCAAAGCACAAAACCGTGGCTTGCTGAAAGCGGTCGATGAGTATTGTGAAGAGGCGCAGTTAGATAAAAACGAGCGCCAGAATTATCGTCAGCAGGTATATAGCTACTGCAATGAGCAATTGCAGTCCGGTGAGGAAATCGAGCTGGCATCGCTGTCGCAGGAACTGCCGCCGCTGGGCGAGAAAACTTTTCAGCAGTTTTCAGCCGAGCAGGGTTATGAGCTGGAAGAAAGCTTCCCTGCCGATCGGGGAACATTGCGCCAGTTGACCAAATTTGCCGGTAGCGGCGGTGGCATCAGCCTGAATTTTGATGCGCTATTGCTCGGTGAGCGGATTTTCTGGGATCCGGCAACGGATACGTTGACGATTAAAGGCACGCCGCCGAATCTGCGCGATCAGCTACAGCGTCGGATGAGCAGCGGCAAGCAGTAAACATTGTTCCAGAAAACGACGTTGCCCTTTTTCTTATCGTCAGGAAAAGGGCAGCGGCTGAACCCTGCTACGTCAGGGCACAAAAAACGCCGCATAAGCGGCGTTCTTCTTTTCCGGCGTCCCAGAAAACAACTTCAGCGCGAACTAAACGCGAACGAAGTCGATGTGAGTCAGTTTTGGCTTGTAAACGTGACGTTGTACAGCCTGAACTTTAACTTGTACTTCTTTGCCATCGATAGACAGAGTCAGTGCAGTACCGTAGAAGCCTTCTTTCGCTTCCTGGTTTTTCACTGAGTCGTGATCCAGTTCGATAGAAACTGGTGCTTCTGAACCACCGTAAACGATGGCTGGGAATTTACCAGCGGAACGCAGGCGGCGGCTCGCACCCTTACCCTGATCCTTACGTACTTCTGCTTTGATAGTAATCATTTTATTCTCTACTTATATAAAGTAACCCTGCTACAGGCGACCCAGCAGCAGGCGGGGTTATTCAGCTTTTGCGAACAAAAGCGGGCTGAATTCTAGCGGAATATGGCTCTGCGGGCAAATGAATCTCGGAATTACTTAGCCCCGTAGCTCATTGGCGCGGCGGAAGCGCCCCTGATAGTCAAAGAGCTTTTCACGGATTTGCCAGAATTTTCCGTGTTTGCGGGCGACGATAAAATCGGGGGGGCGCAATAACGCCTGTTGCGTGATAACGTCGTCGGCATGCTGCCAGTTAAACGGCGTTCCCGGTGCACGTTGATGAACGCGCAAAAACTGTTGCAGGAAAACGTGGCGCTGCGCGGTGGAGTGCAGGCGAAAACGTTCGCTCACTTCGGCACCATCCTCATCGTGGTAGATGATTTTCAGCCATTCTCCTTTTGCATCTTGCCCCGACTCGAAGCTCATGCCGCTACAGCGTAAAACCAACGCATCTTTCAGCTTCAGCGCCGCTTTCAGCATATCGTCGGGATCGACCAACACCTCGTTACACTGGTGGCAGCGCCGCGCCGCGATATCGTTTTCTGCGCCGCAGTGCGGGCAGACTTTAAACCGAAACCGAAAATCACACTGCTGGCGCTGGCCGTTTTCCGCCGTTTCCCAACCCTGACAGCGACGGCCATAGTGTTCGATGATATCGCCGTCTGGGGTGGTTTTGCCCCAGAACAGGTTAGCAAAGCCGCATTCAGGGCAGAAAACTTGCACTGGCTGGCTACCCGTATGCGGCTTGCTGTTGCCGACTTCCGGCGTATAGAGATCGTGCGGGTTGCCAGCGTAATCCAGTATCAGGCAGTCCGTTTTTCCTGGATAGAGGCGTAAACCGCGCCCGACGATTTGCTGATACAGGCTGACGGATTCTGTCGGGCGAAGGATGGCGATAAGGTCAACATGCGGGGCGTCAAAACCGGTTGTCAGCACCGCCACATTGACCAGATATTTCAGCGACTGCTGTTTAAAGGCGTCAATCAACGCATCGCGTTCGGCTGCTGGCGTATCGGCGCTGACCAATGCCGCCTGCCCAGCCGGCAACAAGGCCGTAATTTCTTTGGCATGTTCGACGGTGGAGGCGAAAATCATCGCACCGCGCCGTGTTTGCGCATAATCAATGACCTGGTTGATGATATGCGGCGTAATGCGTTGCTGACGTTTGAGTTCAAGATTCAGGTCAGCTTCGCTGAATAGCCCGTTGCTGCGGGCGACGAGCTTGCTGAAATCATATTGCACTACCGGCATATCCAGCCGGTCAGGCGGCACCAGAAAGCCATGTTTGATCATATAGCGCAGCGGTAGCTCATAGATGCAGTCGCGGAACAAACAGCGCTCGTCGCCACGTATCATGCCGTGATAGTGATATTGATATATCCAGCCTTTGCCAAGCCGATAAGGCGTGGCGGTTAAGCCGAGTAGCCGCAGCTGTGGATTGGTTTTTTGCAGATGCTGGATGATTTGTTGATATTGGCTGTTATCGTCGTCGCTAATGCGGTGGCATTCATCAATGATCAGCAGGGAGAAGGCATTATCGAACTGGTCGAGATTACGCGCAACGGACTGCACGCTGCCAAAAACCACCTTTCTCTGACTCTCGCGCTGCTGTAGCCCCGCCGCGAAGATATCTGCTTCCAAATCCAAGGCACGGTATTTGGCATGGTTTTGCGCGACCAGTTCTTTGACGTGTGCAAGCACCAGTACACGACCACGAGCAAGCCGCGCCAGTTCAGCAATCACCAGGCTTTTCCCCGCACCGGTAGGCAAAACGATAACGGCCGGTTGGGTATAGCGGCGAAAATAGTCGAGGGTGGCGGAAACTGCCTCACGCTGGTAAGGCCGTAGTGTGAACGAGGAAGACTGTGTGAACGAGGCAGACTGTGTGAACGACATAACTAGTGCTGACAGATTTTATTGGCGCTGGTGGTAAAGCCCGCATCCTGCGGGATAAATTTTCCGCGTTCAGACAAAAACTGTACCAGCATTGAGGCCGTCATATTTTCGGCGGAACAGGTATGAAAACGCGCCTCGTTGCCGAAGCGGGCTTCTATCGTGCTAATCAGCTGTTCGGTGGTAAATGACCCACCGGATGCGATCATCATTTGCAACACTTCATGACCGTGAATAGATGACATAGGGTTGTCCTTAAAATGTAAAAAATTGCCCTTATTATGCCTGTTGATAATACCCGGCGCGAGGGATAAGCAAAGGTCATGCAGCTTGAAGGCCGGCTAAAAAGAGCAACGTATGGACGGTGAATTGCAGGACGCGTGAACAAACCCCCGTTATACTACGATCTCATCATTTATGGTCTCACGATTTGAGACTGGCAGTATTTGAGACAGGTAGTGAGTTTTAATGCGATTGGACAAATTTTTATCCCAGCATCTGGGAATCAGCCGTTCGCTGGTGGCGCGTGAACTGCGCGCGCAGCGTGTCACCGTTGATGGCGACGTGGTGAAGAACGGCGCATTCAAGCTATCCCCCGAGCATAGCGTTGAGTTTGACGGTAATCCGCTGGAACAGCAGAGCGGTCCGCGCTACTTCATGCTGAATAAGCCTCAGGGTTATGTCTGTTCAACGGACGACCCCGATCATCCTACCATTCTATATTTTATGGATGTCCCGGTGGCGCACAAACTGCATGCGGCAGGGCGACTGGATATCGATACCACGGGGCTGGTGTTGTTAACGGACGATGGGCAATGGTCGCATCGTATTACCTCGCCTAAGCATCAGTGTGAAAAGACCTACCTGGTGACGCTGGAGCAGCCGCTGGCCGAAGATACTGCTGCGCAATTTACCGCTGGCGTACAGTTGCATAACGAGAAGAGCCTCACCAAACCCGCTACGCTTGAGAAAGTGACGGATTATGTCGTTCGACTGACGATTAGTGAAGGTCGCTATCATCAGGTGAAAAGGATGTTTGCTGCGGTGGGGAACCGGGTCGTGGAGCTACACCGCGAGCGTATTGGCGACATCTGGCTGGATAGCGAACTGGAACCGGGTGAATTCCGGGAGTTAAGCGATGAGGAGATCGCCAGCGTAAAATAATGCTGCATAGCATGATCTTCTTTCTACTCTGGAGTTATTAGTGCAATTACGCCGTTCTTCTCATCTCGGGCTGATCTTTATTCTTGGCCTGATTTCGATGCTAATGCCGTTAGCCATCGATATGTATTTACCTGCGTTACCGACTATTGCCAACGAGTTTGGCGTGGGGGATGGGCACGTCCAAATGACGCTCAGTACCTATGTACTGGGGTTTGCTATAGGCCAGATGTTCTACGGGCCGATGGCGGATAGTCTGGGGCGTAAACCTGTCATTCTTGGCGGTACGCTGGTTTTTGCGTTCGCAGGCGTGGCCTGTGCGCTGGCGCAAACGGTAGAGCAGCTTATCTACATGCGCTTCCTGCACGGAGTTTCTGCAGCAGCAGCGGCGGTGGTGATTAATGCACTGATGCGCGATATGTTCTCTCGGGATGATTTTTCTCGCATGATGTCGTTCGTCGTGCTGGTGATGACGGTCGCACCGCTCATTGCGCCGATTGCCGGTGGCTGGCTGCTGTTGTGGTTTAGCTGGCATTCCATTTTCTGGACGATCTCTGGCGCAGCGTTTCTGGCAGCTGCGCTAATTTTCTTTTTTATCAAAGAAACCTTACCGCCTGCGAAGCGGCAAAAATTTCATCTGCGCACCACTATCGGGAATTTTGCCATCCTGTTCCGCCACAAGCGGGTGTTCAGCTATATGGTGGCGAGCGGACTGTCGTTTTGCGGCATGTTTTCCTTCCTGAGCGCCGGGCCATTTGTGTATATCAACCTGTATGGCGTGTCACCTCAGAATTTTGGCTATTACTTTGCTCTGAACGTCGTCTTTCTGTTTGTGGTGACGTTGTTTAACAGCCGTAATGTGCGGCGCTTGGGGGCGCTGGCGATGTTCCGTGCGGGGCTGGTAATCCAGTTTGCGATGGGAATATGGCTGGTGATTGTCTGCCTGTTCGATCTCGGGTTCTTACCGCTGGTATTTGGCGTTGCGCTGTTTGTCGGCTGTATTGCAATGGTGGCGTCGAATGCGATGGCGGTCATCCTTGATGATTTCCCTCATATGGCAGGGACGGCGTCGTCGCTCGCGGGAACGCTGCGCTTTGGCCTTGGCGCGATGGTGGGTGTTATTCTATCGCTGGCCTCATTCAACAGCGCCTGGCCGATGGTGCTATCAATGGCACTCTGTTCGATTGGTGCCTTTCTGCTGTACATGTACGCGAACCGCTCGGTAGCGTCCTGATTTTCCCTTCTTCTCAGGTGCAGGAATACCCTTCTTGCACCTGAGTCTGTTTTCTTCTTTCTCCATATCCTTTCTGACAGCGATAGCCTGTCATGGCTTTTTGTTTTGCGAATGTAAAATATTTGACCCAAAAGTGAACGAATGGGTCGAAAAGGGTTGAGATATTAAATGGAAAAGGTTACATATAGCCGGAAAAGAAGAAAGATTCGTGATCGATTTGGCATTAATAGTGCTTGCAATCAGGCTTGTTAGCCACTATTACGATATGAAAAAAGTGTGTTTGTTGTTTTTTTGTTCACGAAAGGTGGCAAGAAATGGTGTGAACACGCTACTATGATAAATATGTTACTATTTTGTGAATTATTACCTGAGGAAAACAGTAGTGGACAGTTTCCAACTTTCGGTAGTTCATCGTTTGCCGCAAAGTTATCGCTGGTTATCGGGTTTTGCAGGTGTCAATGTTGAACCGATTCCGCTGAGCGGCAGAGAAGAAGAGAATAACCTGATTGGCCTCAAGCTGCTGAGCCATGACGGCGATATTGCATGGAAAATCATGCACCAGTTGCATCAGTCTCTGTCTGAAATTCAGGTTGAATGCGCCGTTCTGGAATGGGAAGGCGAACCGTGCCTGTTTTTACATCGCAATGATGAAAGTACGGCAATGTGCCGTCTGAAGAACGTCGGTGTCGCTATTGCTGAGTCGGTATCGGCACAATACCCCTTTTAAACCACAGCGTCAGCAGACTGGCGCTGCGGTTTTCTCTCATCTATGCCGACGGTGTTTCCGTTGTGTAGGATGAAAACTGTAGTAATTCCCGCGTGTAATGCTCGGCAGGGTGCGTGAATACCTGTTTACATTCGCCTTGCTCAACCACTTCGCCTTGTCGTAACACAATAACCTGATGACACAGTGAGCGGATAACCTGCAAGTCATGGCTGATAAACAGGTAGGCGATTTTGTGCTTTTTCTGTAATGACTTCAGCAGCGCCAGAATTTGCGCCTGAACCGTTCTGTCCAGTGATGATGTTGGTTCATCAAGGATCAGCAGCTCTGGTTGCAATATCAGGGCGCGAGCAATGGCGATACGCTGGCGTTGACCGCCGGAAAACTCGGAGGGATTGCGGTAGCGGGTCGCAGGATCCAGCCCAACTTCCTGCATCGCCTCAACCACGCGCTGGTCGAGCGCCTCTTTGCTTAACTTATGATGGACGGTCAAGCCTTCTGCGATAATTTGCTCCACATTCAGCCGCGGGTTCAGCGCGGAGTTCGGATCCTGAAAGACAACCTGAATCCGATGGCGGAAAGGCAGCATTTGCTTACGGGTTAGCCGCTGTAAGGGCTGGCCGTCAAACCAGATATCGCCACGTGATTGAATCAGGCGTAATAGCGCTAACCCGGTCGTGCTTTTGCCTGAGCCGGATTCCCCCACCAGACCGAGACTTTCGCCGCGCCGTAAGGTGAAGTTGATATTGTTCACTACCTGTTTTTCATCAACGGTACGGCGTAAAAGGCCGCGTTTGATGGGAAACGAAACCTGTAGTTTTTCCACTCGCAGGAGTGGCTCACCGTCATCCTCGACCGGAAGTGGCTCGCCTGATGGTTCTGCGTCCAGCAGTTGGCGCGTATAGGGGTGCTGCGGTGCGCTGAAAAGCTGCTGACAGCTATTGTGCTCCACGGCCTGACCGGCTTTCATGACCGATACGCTATCTGCTAACTGACGGACAATATTCAGGTTATGGGTGATGAACAGTAAACTCATTCCCAACTCCTGTTTCAGCTCATTCAGCAATTTCAATATTTGCGCCTGAACGGTCACGTCCAGTGCCGTTGTGGGCTCATCGGCAATCAGCAAATCCGGCTGTGTCAGCAGCGCCATCGCAATCATGACGCGCTGGCGTTCCCCGCCGGAAAGCTGGTGCGGAAAGTCATTCAACCGGCTTTTCGCCTGCCGAATCCCTACACGATCCAGACAGGTGATGACTTCGCTGCGGGCAGCCTCGGTGCGCATCCCGCGGTGGAGCGACAGCACTTCAATCAGCTGTTTCTCAATGCTTTGCAGAGGATTCAGCGACACCATCGGCTCCTGAAAGATCATTGCGATCCGGTTGCCGCGTATCTGACGCAGTGTTTTTTCATCAGCATGCAGCAGCGATTGCCCGGCGAAACGGATATCCCCTTGTGGATAAATGACGGGTGGGGAAGGGAGCAAACGCAAAACCGACAGCGCGGTGACGCTCTTACCCGAGCCTGATTCACCAACCAGTGCCAGCGTCTCACCCGCGTTCACCGTCAGTGACAGCTGATCGACAACGCGCTGCTCCTGATCGCCTTTGCGGAAGGCAATGCTGAGATTATCTATCTGCAATAAAGGTGAACTGGACATATTAATGCGCCTTGCTGGGGTCAAAGGCGTCGCGCACCGCTTCGCCAATAAAAATGAGTAAGGAAAGCACGATGGAAAGCACCATAAACACGGTAATGCCCAGCCACGGTGCCTGAAGATTATTTTTTCCTTCCAGCAATAAGGTGCCTAATGACGGCGAGCCCATCGGCAGACCAAAGCCGAGAAAGTCCAGCGATGTCAGCGTGGTAATTGAGCCGCAGAGAATGAAGGGCAGATAAGTCAGTGTAGCAACCATCGCGTTTGGCAGCATACAGCGGAACATAATCGCGCGATCGCTGACGCCCATCGCCTGCGCCGCGCGGATATAGTCAAAGTTTCGGGTACGCAAAAACTCTGCTCGCACGACGCCAACCAGACTCATCCAGCCGAAAAGGACGGTAATCGCTAAGAGCCACCAAAAATCCGGCTGAATCACGCTGGACAGCAGGATGATGAGAAACAATGTCGGCATACCTGACCAGACTTCGATAAAGCGTTGTCCCCATAGATCGAGGCGCCCGCCGTAATAGCCCTGTGTCGCACCGACGGCGATACCAATCACGCTGGACAGGATCGTAAGCGCCAGACCGAACAGCAGTGAGATACGGAAGCCATATAGCACCTGCGCAACCACATCTTTCCCCTGGCTGTCCGTGCCCAGCCAGTTCTGCCAGTCTGGCGCAGACGGAAAGGATGCCGTCGTGGCGTAGTTGATGGTGTCGTAGCTGTAGTGAATCAGCGGCCAGATAGCCCAGCCGTGGCTGCTGATACGCTCGGCGATATAAGGATCGCGGAAGTCAGCGGTGGTATCCAACTGTCCACCGAATGTTCTCTCGCTGTGATCAATAAGAACCGGCGTATAGAACTGGCCGTCATATTTCACCAGTAGCGGTTTATCATTGGCAATGAGCTCGGAAAACAGGCTGACGATAAACAGCACCATGAAAACCCACAGCGACCAGTAACCGCGACGATTACTTTTAAAACGCGCCCAGCGCGCCTGATTAATCGGGCTTAAGCGGCTCATTGGCGTCCCTCAAAATCGATACGCGGATCCACCAGCGTATAAGTCATGTCGCTGACGATGTTCAGCAGTAAACCGATAAGCGTAAAGATATACAGCGTACCGAACATAACGGGATAGTCACGTTGCAGCGTTGCGTCATAGCCCAACAGACCTAACCCGTTGAGAGAGAACATCACTTCAATCAGCAGCGAACCAGTAAAAAACATACTGATAAACGTGGCAGGGAAACCGGCGATCACCAGTAGCATCGCATTACGAAACACATGGCGGTAGAGAATGCTCTTTTCATCCAGCCCTTTAGCGCGTGCAGTAACCACGTACTGCTTGCGAATCTCATCCATAAACGAATTCTTGGTGAGCATCGTTAAGGTGGCAAAACCGCCAATCACGGAAGCCAGAACTGGTAACGTGATATGCCACAAATAGTCGGTAATCTTGCTGTACCACGGCAGGGTATCAAAATTGCTGGAAACCAGCCCGCGTAGTGGGAACCAGTCCAGGTAACTGCCCCCCGCGAACAGCACAATCAAAATGATCGCAAATAAAAACGCCGGAATGGCATAACCGATAATGATTAACGTACTGCTCCAGGTATCGAACGGTGTGCCGTTCTTTACGGCTTTCTTGATGCCCAGCGGAATGGAAATCAGGTAGACGATCAGTGTACTCCACAGCCCCAGCGTGATGGAAACCGGCATGCTTTCTTTAATTAATTGCATCACCGAAGAACCGCGAAACAGGCTGTCGCCGAAGTCAAAGCGGACATAATCCCACAGCAATTTAAAATAGCGCTCATGGATCGGTTTATCGAAGCCATAGCGTTTGGTGATTTCTTCGATCACTTCCGGGTCGAGCCCGCGAGCCCCCCGGTAGGCGTTCTCGATATTCGGTGCGCCGCCGGTGCCAGTACGTGCCATTCCGGCGTCCATTCCGCTATTGGCGGTAAAACCGCTGCCGTGCCCCATTTCAATGGCCGCGATGGCCTGATCGACTGGCCCACCGGGGGCAATTTGTACAATAAAGAAGTTAATCGTGATAATCGCCCACAGGGTTGGAATGACCAGCAGGAGGCGGCGTAATAGATACGTTCCCATTTTGATTCCTTAACGTCGCTCTGCGGGCAGCGTAGCTGCCTTTTGGGTATCGAACCACCAGCCGTCGAAGCCCAGCGAATAAGCCGGGCGCACAGCGGGCATAGCAAATTTGTTCCAATAGGCGAAGCGGTCATGATTGGAATACCACATCGGAATCATGAACTGGTTCCAGGTCAGTACTCTGTCCAGCGCGCGCCCCAGTGAGAGCAGCGGCACTTTCTGTCCCTGATGCTTAACGATTTTCTCAACGAGAGCATCAATCGCGGGATCGCTGACGCCAGGTCTGTTATAGGTCGAGTCGATATACTGTGAACTCCAGCGGATTTGCAGGTCGTCACTGGGGTAAAGGAACGCGCTGTAAACGGTTGCCGTCATATCGAAATCTCGCTTACGGATTCGGCTGTTGAACTGCGTGCTGTCGATGTTACGCACGTTCATGGTGATACCCAGTTTTTTCAGGCTCTGCTGAAACGGCAGGACGTACTGTGAGTTGCCAGCGCTTGGCAGCAGCAGTTCAAACGTAAAGGGTTGTCCGGTTTTGCTATTGACCAGCTTTTGATTTTTCAATTCCCAACCGGCTTCTTCCAGCAGCTTGAGTGCCTTAAGCCAGTTTTGGCGGTCATAGCCGCTGCCGTCGGAGGAGGGCGGTTGGTAGCTGGGACCAAAGACTTCGGCAGGCACCTTGTCCTTAAGCGGCGTTAGCCAGGCGAGTTCTTCTGCGCTGGGTTCGCCTTTGGCGGCATAGTCGGTGTTTTGGAAATAGCTGTCGGTACGTTGATAGGCGTTGTAATACAGCGCCTTGTTCATCCAATTGAAGTCAAAGGCCAGCGTTAGCGCCTGACGGACACGACGATCCTGAAACAGCGGTCGCTGGATATTGAATGCTAGCCAGCGTGTATCCTGTGCAGATTGATTAACCTGATCCTGTTTGATGATATAGCCGCGTGCAAAGTTGCCGCTCTGATATTGCGTTGCCCAATGTTTTGGCGACCCTTCCTCGCGCAGATCGAAGGCGCCGGCTTTAAAGGCCTCCAGCGCGACGCTGTCGTCCAGATAGTAGTCGTAGCGGATTTTGTTGAAATTGTACTGGCCTTTATTGACCGGCAGATCGGCACCCCAGTAGTCTTTCACGCGTGAGTAGGTGACATATTGCCCTGTACGATAGGACGTGATGCGGTAAGGGCCACTGGCTGGTGGCGGATACGATAGCGGCTCGCTGAGTTTATGATTCTTCCAGAATTTTTCCGGCATGATGGGCAATGTTATCAGACTAAACATGCGATTTTTGTCGGATACGGGAAAATCGAAGCGTACGGTTAGCGGTGCAACGGCCTTGGCGGTAACATCTTTAAAGTAGATGCGAAACTGCGGCACGCCCTGCGTCATAAACATATTGTAGGTGAACGCGACGTCAGCTGCGGTGATTGGTGAGCCATCGTGAAAGCGGGCTTTGGGATTCATGTCGATTTCAATCCAGCGGAAATCCGCTGAATGGCGTGTTGTCAGGGCAACCAGTGGGTAATAACTACCAGGCTCGTCATCGGAAGAAACAAAGAGAGAATCATAGAGCCGTTCAGTTCGTGCTGCCGCCACGCCACGTAGCGCGTAGCGATTGAAGTTGTCAAATGTCCCTAGTGCGCTGAGCGTGATGCTACCGCCTTTGGGCGCATTGGGATTCACGTAATCAAAATGGCGGAAGTTCTCGGCGTATTTGGGCTCACCCAAAAGTGCAAAACTGGTGCTGTTTTCAATCGTTTCGGCATGCAGCCCAAAGTGGGTCGTGCAAAGCAATACGGCAGCGATAACGCGTTTTAACATCTGACGGTAATCTCCTGCGAGCGGATGTTATCGGGTTGGGGATCGTCTGATGCAGACGTGCCATACCATAACGTCAACAACGCCGATTTTCTCGGCATAAAGTTCTTGAAATAATTAACATTCCCATCGGGAAGCGGTGTGTTTTCTTTTTATCATGAAATCAGGTGATAAACCTACTTTAATCACGGCTTGTTAATGTTTCAGGTTGTTGAGTGAGTCATATTTTGCGCAGTGCGCCGCAAAAGGGGGCAGATGTGAGCAGGATTCGGGCAAAGCAGGCATAAAAAATTTCTGGGAGAAATTTGTAACGTTGCGTCAGCAACGACCCGTAAGTTGATGGGCAAGGATGTTCGTCATAAAAAAACGTAGGGAACGTTTTTCAACGTTGCGTTAGCAACGGCCCGTAGGGTGATGGACAAGGATGTTCGTCATAAAAAAACGTAGGGAACGTTTTTCAACGTTGCGTTAGCAACGGCCCGTAGGGTGATGGGCGAGGATGTTCGTCATAAAAAAACGTAGGGAACGTTTTTCAACGTTGCGTTAGCAACGGCCCGTAGGGTGATGGACAAGGATGTTCGTCATAAAAAAACGTAGGGAACGTTTTTCAACGTTGCGTTAGCAACGGCCCGTAGGGTGATGGACAAGGATGTCCATCATAAAAAAACGCCGCTTGTTATAAGCGGCGTTCATGTCGTCTCGTTTCGTTGGCTACAGCAAGGTTCTTTTACTCGCAAAGCGATATTTGCTTGCAAAACAATATCACAGCAAGGGAGCAGATATTGATTAGCTGGTCGTCGTTCCTTTACTCAGAACACGGCGTCCTTCCTGATAACGCTTATTCCAGTAATCTTCCGTCATTTTAGAAATGATGACGCCACTGCTGGTTGAAGCGTGGACGAACTGATCGTTGCCGAGGTAGATACCAACATGGCGTCCGGTTGAACCTGCGCGGAACAGAACAAGATCGCCAACGCGCAGTTTATTACGCTGAATTTTCTGGCCCATCTCTTGCTGTTCATAGGTTGAACGCGGTAGATCCATACCAAACTGTTCGCGGAAGGTGCGCTGAACGAAAGCTGAGCAATCAATGCCACCGCGACTATCACCGCCTAAGCGATAACGAACGCCTTTCCAACTTGCATATTGGTTGAGTAATTTGGACTTGATGTCCACATTACGCACTAACGCTTCAAATTCATCCTGAGAGGCTTGCAGTAAAAGACTATCTTTGTCATTAACTGCACGCATATCAGTTTGAGCTTTATGGTTGTACGCACTGTTACTTCCACATGCGGAGAGCATCATCGCCACCGCGACGGCAGGCACTGCCCGCCAGATATATCTCAGAATCGGTTGAGACTTGACCATTATTGTTATGTTCCCTTGCTGTCCTTAACGATAAATATCGCTATGTAGTATCCCCATTTCACTGGGGTATAAATGCCAAACGAAAACGAGACTCAGACTAAAACAGAGTTTCTTCTTAGCCAAACACTCATCGGCGAAAATGTGTCGGAATGCACATTATTTCTCTTGCCGCTGCTAGTTCAGTATGCGCTAAAAAGCAAACCTGAACGAGACTACCGCAACAGCAGCAGGATTGCGAGAAGTTTTAACTATTTTATTTATAAGATTTAATGATGTGTTCAGCTAAAAAATGTCGATGTAAAAAATCTGAAATCATAGGAATTTATACTGTCGATTTTTTAGGAAATAGTCGGTTTAACAGGGCAATAGCGGCATCGCTTGCTGGCGTTAATAGCCACCAGCTCAGGCCGACCAGAACAACCGAGAGCGAACCGACAGCAATATCGGTAAACCAATGTGCGCCAATCATGATGCGAGGCAATGAGAAAATCACCATGATGGCCAGACCGATAACAAAAGCGGTGCGGGTGAAATAGCGCAGCATAAAAGTGGCAAAGATCATCAGCATCATGCCGTGGTCGCCAGGGAAACTGTCTGATGAAGCATCTTTGGTCGGAATACCGGTTAAATCTGAAACGCGGTTGACGTCGCTAAAATAGAGCGTCGGGCTGGCGTGTTGCACAGGTAATAAATGCCCCGCCTGATTTAGCACCACGGCGGTTAGCAGCATGATAAAGCCGATGATCAACAAACGGCGGCGTTCTGTAGGTGTGGCTTTCAGATAAAATGATAGATACAGCAAGCCCATCGCAATGAGCGCACAGCCGTCAAAGGCGCGGTTGTTGGTAATGGCAACCAGATGTAAAAACGCCGGACTATCGACTAAGAGACGATTGAAATAGAAAAAGATATGGCTGTCGAGCGTGAACCAAAAGCCATGATTTTCCAGAAGGTACCAGGATAAGAACAAACCGATGCCCAAGGCGTTGAGCACTAGAATAGAAGAAAGACGAGCAAAAGACATAAGGCAAAGCATCCAAGCAAAGACGAAAAAAATTTAGTTTAGTCCATGTTAACTAAACGAGCCTTTAACAACGAGGCTTGTAACGTATTCCATTCTGCCGGTGTTTCATTGATGACTTCGATACGGCTATCAATGGGGGCCGCCGATCGGGTTTCTATATGCAGGTCGTGTCCCTGACGGTTAACGACGAGTGTCCCTTCCTTTATACGCATCACCCCTTTAAGCCGGCTTACGGGAGAAAGACGAACCCAGTCCAGCAGGGCGGCGGTATCAAAAGTGGTTTCAGGTGCGAATATCCAGCCGCAGGCATGATAGCCTTGTCCCTGATTGAGTGAACGTCGCCAGGATTGTCCACCCGGTAATTGCAGCGCGGCCAAACCGTTCGTTGGCTTATGTGAATGGTGGTGGACGCCATCTGGAAGTTCGCGCACACGGTTTTGCGATGAATGGTGTTGCGGCTGATCGAGCAGTTGTCGGTCAATATTTCCCTGACTGGCTTCGATAAGTTGTCGACCCTCGCTGCTTGCCTGCTGCCATTGCTGTAATGCTGTGAGATCGTCGGGGGTATAGGTATCACGTTTGTTGGCGATAATGATATCCGCGGCGGCAAGCTGATCGCGGAAGTTCTCATTTTCCGTGTAACGAGTTTCACTTAACTGGCGTGCATCCAGCAGGCATAGCGTAGTCTGCAATGTTAGCCAGGGCTGATAGATGTCACTTGTCAGCAAGGAGAGAATTTGTTTCGGGTGACCGAGCCCTGTAGGTTCGATGAGTAGACGGTGAGGCTTTTTCTGTTGCAGCAGCATATTCAGGCCAACCTGCATAGGTAGACCGTTCACGCAGCACATGCAGCCACCGGGAATTTCTTTCAGGACGGCACCGCTGTCCGCCAGTAACGCACCGTCAATGCCCACTTCGCCGAATTCATTGACCAGTACCGCCCAGACTTCGTCTTCAGGCTTTTGCGATAGAAGATGACGAATCGTGGTGGTTTTTCCACTACCGAGAAATCCCGTAATCAAATTGACTTTCGTTAGCATGGCAGGCTCCTAATGCGGGGGAGGGGTGACGTGTGCCGGATTGGTCATCCGGCGACAAGTATTGTGCGGAAAGCACAATGTAGACTGTTAGTCTGCGCGACCCATGTAGCGGCGTTCTGGAATATGAATGCGGATCTTTTCACCTGCGCTCAGATATTCTGGAACAGGGATAACCAGACCGGTGCTCATGGTCGCAGGTTTGTTGCGTGCACTGGCGGAGGCGCCTTTAATGCCCGGTGCGGTATCAATGATTTCCAGATCCACCGTTTGTGGCAGTTCCAGCGCGATGATCTGGCCGTCCCAGCTCAATACCTGAATGCCCGGCATGCCGCCTTCAGGGATAAACAGCAGCTCTTCTTCTATTTGATCTTTTTTGAAGAGGTAAGGGGTGTAGTCCTCATCATCCATAAAGACGTATTCGTCGCCGTCAATATAAGAGAAGGTGACCGTGCGGCGCGTCAGCGTGATGGTGTCGAGAATATCATCGCCTTTAAAACGCTCTTCCACTTTCAACCCCGTGCGCACGTCAGAAAAGCGCATTTTGTACAGTGTGCTGGCACCGCGGGCGCTGGGGCTCTGGACGTCGATGTCCTTTACCAGCAATAACTTGTCGTTATAGTTAACGACCATACCGCGTTTAATCTCGTTCGCTCTTGCCATAAAAATTTCCTGCTATAGGGAGTGTGATTTTTGTGGCGACACGTTACTCGCGCCAGAGAGTTCAGGCAAGTGATAAGATAAAGATGCTGATATTGGTTTTTCGCTGCGGGACTGTTATCGTGGCGCTCTCTATCTTTTGTCAGCCCACCGGAGAGTTTGCTGATGGACTGTCGCTCCCATTGCGGTGCTTGTTGTACCGCGCCATCGATTTCGACCCCCATGCCGGGGCTGCCGCACGGCAAGCCCGCGAACACGCCCTGTATCCATCTCGATGACGCGATGCGCTGCGGATTATTTCATTCACCGCTGCGGCCCGCGGTTTGCGCAGGGCTACAGCCGCGCGCAGATATGTGCTTCAGCCATCGGGATGAGGCAATGGTTTACCTGCTCAAGCTGGAAGCCGATACGGCCCCTTAACGTGTGGCCATTAGGCTTCTTTGATACGCCACATACAATAGATGGAACCGACGATCATTAGCAGCGCGAAGAAGAAGACCGCGTGATAGTTCCAGATTTCCGCAACGATCCCAGCCAGTGAACCAGAGATGATCCAGCCAACGCGCGTGGTATTGGTAAACAGCGTGGTAGCCGCGCCGGCCTGTCCGGGCATCAAATCCTGAAAATAGAGCATGCCGATTCCGGCCAGAATGCCAATAAATATCGCGTTCAGCGCTTGTAACCCCAGCAGCGCAATTTCCCCATCGAGAACCAGCAAGCCGCCGAAGAACAGCAATCCTGAGGCAACGGCAAGCCGCATCAGGAAACGTTTCCCGAAGCGTTTGGCAACGTAGCCCGCAATCAACATGACCGGAATTTCCAGCCCGGCGGCCACACCCATCATGATCCCCGCCAGCTTCTCCGGCAGATGCAGTTCATGCACCAGATAAAGCGGCATATTAATGAGGTAAATCCCGTTGCAGGTCCACATCAAGGTACAGGCAACGAACAACAAGAGCGTATCCCGGCGATTACGACGCGGCGATTCCAACGTTGAGGTGGTCTTTTCCACCGCTTTGGGCATGGAAGGTAAGAAGAGCTTGACCAGAATACCGCACAGGATAAAGACGGCCGCCGCAGTCAGATACATCGTCGTGAAGCCGAATCCCAGCGCCAGTGCAAAAGCGATAGGCGGGCCAACAACCCAGGCGAGAGAAATCTGGGCGCGGAGGATGGAGCTGAACATTGCCGCTTCTCGGCCGGTTTTATCCGCGTGCTCCCGCGCCAGCGCAAAGAGCTGCGGGTTGGCGGTGGAGCCAAAGCTGCTCAGCAGCACGCCGATAAAAAGCAGAATAAAGTAGTTACGGTTCCATGCAAACAGCATGCAGGCCAGTGCGCCCAGCAGGCAGCAGACGAAGATCAGCGATTTGCGATCGCCCTGACGGTCCGAACGCGTGGCCAGCATCTGGCTGACAACAATGCCGATAACCGCACTGCCGGTATAAAACATTCCCACCAGAAAAGGACGAGCCTGTACTTCACTGGAAAGAAAGAGGCTGAGCGTAGGAAGTTGCAGGGCGCCGGCTGTTCCGGTCAGAAAGGCAATAACCAGGAATGCTGACGATGTCAGGTCAAGCGGGCGTCGTGTTGTGTTTGCAGGAGTGAACATAAATTGATAGCGCTTGGAAAATAGGCAGAGGCTGTCGAGCGCGACAGTCTACTCGGGTTTATAATGAAACAGAAATCTTGTTTCATTATTTTTCGTCAGCACGGCTTCAGCCATTTGCGGATTTTTGTTGGCGGGCAGCGCATCATCCACGTTAAAATGTGCGTGATGTCAAAATTCTGTTACGTCAGCAGCGTAGAAAGCTTGCATAAATGACGTAATAGAATGAGACTTTTGAAACGTTTCAGCGGAATTTTTTTGAAACGCCCTAACAATCGACACATTTTTTTCTCATAAAAGCTGAAACGATTCAACTTTCAGCAAGAGAGGAGAGCCATGTTCCAGTTGTCACAGCAAGATATTCATTTGGGCGCAGCGGCCAGTACTAAGCAGGAAGCTATCCAGCTTGTTGCTTCAGCACTGACCGAGGCCGGGTGCGTTAACGCAGGGTATGTCGACGGCATGCTCCAGCGCGAACAGCAAACATCCACCTATTTGGGAAGCGGCATTGCTATCCCTCACGGCACCACCGATACCCGCGATCTGGTATTGAAGACCGGGGTTCAAGTATTTCAGTTTCCTCAGGGTATTGCCTGGGGTGAAGATCAAACCGCCTACGTGGTGTTGGGTATTGCAGCCCGTTCTGATGAACATCTGGCGTTGCTGCGCCAATTGACTCACGTCCTGAGCGACGATCGCGTAGCGGCTCGCTTGGCAAGCACCACGTCAGCAGAAGAACTGCGTAGCCTGCTGATGGGCGAGCAACAACTGGCGGAGTTCCGCTTTGATACCTCGCTGATTGCGCTGGATGTGGCGACCGATAATCTGCTGACGCTTCAGGCGCTGAATGCGGGTCGTCTTCAGCAGGTCGGCGCAGCCGATGCCAGCTTCGTCAGCACCGCAGTCAGCAGTAAGCCGCTGAATCTGGGACAAGGCGTGTGGTTCAGCGATAGTGCTGTCGGTAACCTCAGCAGCGCAGCCGCAGTGGCGCGCCCGGCTACGCCTTTCAGCGTTGATGGTGAAAACGTGGCGTTATTGGTCACGGTAGCTGCGGCTGACGATCAGGCTTTTGCGCCGATCGATTATCTGAGTAACCTGCTGATTGCACAAAAAGCGGATCGTCTGCTGACAGCTGATGCACCGACGCTGCTGGCACTTTTGACCAGCGATGTACCGGAAGAGAGCGAAGTGCTGACAGCCGAATTTACCATTCGCAACGAGCACGGTCTGCACGCACGTCCGGGAACCATGCTGGTGAACGTGATCAAACAGTTCAGCAGTGAGATTACCGTCACCAACCTGGATGGAACAGGCAAACCGGCAAATGGCCGCAGCCTGATGAAAGTCGTCGCACTGGGCGTGAAGAAAGGTCACAAACTGCGTTTCACCGCCAGCGGTAGCGATGCGGAACAAGCACTGGCCGCGATTGGCGACGCGATTACGTCCGGTTTGGGCGAGGGGGCAGCATGAGCAGGAGAGTAGCCACAATCACCCTGAATCCAGCTTATGACCTGGTTGGCTATTGCCCGGAAGTTGAGAAAGGCGAAGTCAATCTGGTTCAGACAGCGGGTCTGCACGCCGCAGGCAAAGGCATTAACGTTGCCAAGGTGCTGAAAGATCTCGGGATTGATGTCACGGTAGGTGGCTTTCTGGGCAAAGACAATCAGGATGGTTTTCAGCAACTGTTCAGCGAACTGGGCATTGCTAACCGCTTCCAGGTTGTGCCAGGACGTACGCGCATTAACGTCAAATTAACCGAAAAAGATGGTGACGTTACCGACTTCAACTTTTCCGGTTTTGAAGTGACACAGCAGGACTGGCAGCGTTTCGTCAATGATTCGCTGAGCTGGCTGGGGCAGTTCGACATGGTTGCGGTAAGCGGCAGTCTGCCGGCTGGCGTCGATCCTGATGCGTTTACCGACTGGATGTCGCGTCTGCGTACGCAGTGTCCTTGCATTATTTTCGACAGCAGCCGTGAAGCGCTGGTGGCGGGACTGAAAGCCTCTCCCTGGTTGGTGAAACCAAACCGCCGGGAGCTGGAAATATGGGCTGGGCGTAAATTACCTACGCTGGCTGATGTGGTGGATGCCGCCCACGCGCTGCGTGAACAGGGTATCGCACATGTTGTGATCTCACTGGGTGCGGAAGGCGCGCTGTGGGTGAATGCATCGGGTGCCTGGCTGGCAAAACCACCGGCTTGTGATGTGGTAAGTACGGTAGGTGCGGGCGACTCCATGGTTGGGGGGTTGATTTATGGCTTATTAATGCGTGAGTCCAGTGAGCACACTTTGCGTTTGGCGACGGCAGTTTCGGCTCTGGCCGTGAGCCAAAGTAATGTTGGTATTACCGATCGTCCTCAGTTGGCCGCGATGATGGCGCGTGTCGACCTGAAACCCTTTAACTGATACAGCAGGAGATAAACAATGAAAACGCTGCTGATTTTGGATAAATCACTGGGCCTGGCGAGAAGCCAACTGGTGAAGAACCTACTCGGCGCTGCCGCTGCGAAAGCAGGGGTGACGTTTACAGAACAGGCTAACGATGCAGAACTGGCGATCGTTCTGGGTGCATCCGCTGCGGCGGACAGTGCACTGAATGGCAAGCAGGTTTATGTCGGTGACATTGAGCTGGCTGTTTCGCAGCCGGAAGCCTTTTTGGCAAAGGCGCAGGCTGAAGCAACGACGTATCAGGCTGTCGCGTCAGCTTCCGTTCAGCAACACGCTGCTGCTAAGCGCATTGTTGCCGTAACGGCGTGTCCGACTGGCGTCGCGCACACGTTTATGGCAGCAGAAGCGATTGAAAGTGAAGCTAAAAAACGCGGCTGGTGGGTTAAAGTGGAAACGCGCGGCTCCGTTGGTGCGGGCAACGCGATTACCCCAGAAGAAGTGGAGCAGGCCGATCTGGTGATCGTTGCTGCGGATATTGAAGTCGATCTGGCGAAGTTTGCTGGCAAGAAGATGTATCGCACTTCCACAGGGTTGGCACTGAAGAAGACGGCGCAGGAGTTAGATAAAGCGCAGACTGAAGCGAAAGTGTATCAGCCGTCTGGGCAAACCAGTGCGTCAAGTGCGAACGAGTCTGCTCAGAAAGGCGGAACGGGTCCCTATCGTCACCTGCTGACTGGCGTATCCTATATGTTGCCGATGGTGGTGGCGGGTGGTCTGTGTATCGCCCTGTCGTTTGTCTTTGGTATTGAAGCCTTTAAACAGGAAGGTACGCTGGCCGCGGCGCTGATGAAGATCGGTGGCGGTTCTGCCTTCGCACTGATGGTGCCGGTGTTGGCGGGCTATATCGCTTTCTCCATTGCGGATCGTCCGGGCTTAACGCCGGGTCTGGTTGGCGGGATGTTAGCGGTGAGTACGGGGGCAGGCTTCCTCGGTGGGATCATCGCAGGTTTCCTGGCCGGTTATGTGGCCAAAGCGATCAACAATAAGCTGATTCTGCCGCAAAGTCTGACGGCGCTAAAACCGATTCTGATCATTCCGCTGTTTGCTACGCTGATCACCGGTCTTATCATGATTTATGTCGTCGGTACGCCGGTGGCGAAAATCCTGACTGGCCTGACTAGCTGGCTGCAATCCATGGGTACGGCGAATGCGGTGATCCTGGGTGCGATTCTGGGTGCGATGATGTGTACGGATATGGGCGGCCCGGTTAACAAGGTGGCTTACGTCTTCGGTACGACCTTGCTCAGTAGCCAGATTTACGCGCCGATGGCTGCCGTCATGGCTGCAGGTATGGTGCCACCGCTGGCGATGGGGCTGGCAACCGTGCTGGCAAGTAAGAAATTCAACCCGACCGAGCGTGAAGGAGGCAAAGCGGCGTTTGTACTGGGCCTGTGCTTTATCTCTGAAGGGGCGATTCCTTACGCGGCGCGTGACCCAATGCGCGTTCTGCCTTGCTGTATCCTCGGTGGTGCACTGACTGGTGCGTTGTCGATGGCGGTGGGCGCTAAACTGATGGCACCACACGGCGGTCTGTTCGTGCTGCTGATTCCTGGCGCGATTACTCCCGTTATCGGCTATCTGTTGGCGATCATTGCGGGAACCATCGTGGCTGGTGTGCTGTACGCGCTGCTGAAACGCTCTGATGAACAACTGGCGAAAGTCGCGTAAGTCTGATTATCGTCGTTAAAAAATCATGCCATAACACAAGGATGTGAATGAGATAGCGCCAGTTGGGTAACCTTCTGGCGCTTTTTTATGGGATAAAAAACTAACTACGCTGGGCTTCGGATTTGAGCCAGGCGATTTCGTCGGCCCAGATGTCAGGGTTGATTGTCTCCAGAATCATTGGGATACCATCAAAGCGGGCATCTTTCATGATATAGCTGAAGGCCGTTTTGCCGATATTGCCTTCCCCCAGACTATGGTGTCGGTCAACGCGGCTGGCGAACGCGCTCTTTGCATCGTTCAAGTGCATTCCGCGCAGATAGCGGAACCCAACAATGCGCTCGAATTCAGCGAAGGTGGCTGCGCAATCGGCTTCTGTCCGCAGATCGTAGCCGCCAGCGAAGGCGTGACAGGTATCGATACAGACGCCAACGCGGCTTTTATCTTCTACGCCGTCGATGATGGCCGCCAGATGCTCAAAGCGGAAACCGAGATTGCTACCTTGTCCGGCGGTGTTTTCAATCACGGCGGTAACACCGTCCGTTTCCGCCAGCGCGATATTGATGGACTCGGCGATACGGGCCAGACAGTCTGCTTCTTCAATCTGTTTCAGATGGCTACCGGGGTGAAAATTCAGCAGACTCAGCCCAAGCTGCTGGCAGCGGGACATTTCATCGATAAACGCGATGCGTGATTTTTCCAGCGCCTCGTCGTCTGGGTGGCCCAGATTAATCAGATAGCTGTCGTGGGGCAGAATCTGTGCTGGCGTATAGGCGTACTGTTCACAGGCAGCTTTAAAACGGTCGATAAGCTCCGCGCTGAGCGGCGCAGCCTGCCATTGGCGCTGATTCTTGGTAAATAACGCAAAAGCCGTTGCCTTTATCTCGTGTGCGCGAATCACGGCCTGATCGACCCCGCCTGCCGCGCTAACGTGCGCGCCGATGTATTTCATGTTGGTCTCCTCTGGTAACGGAGACATTATGCAGGTTAATGAGACGTTAACAGCCAAATAATTTATCGTTAGCCGAATAAATGTTCGAAGAACAGATTGATGCCTGCGCCGCCAACCACCAGCCAGATAAATAGAATAAGTGCCAGCAGCAGTGGTTTGGTGCCAGCCTGACGAATAGCACTGAATCGGGTAGTCAGCCCCAGCGCAACCATCGCCATGGTCAGCAGAATATTATCAAGTTGAACTAACTGCGTGACGAGTGTCGGAGACAGGAGTGAGAAAGAGTTGAAGGCGGCAACGGCGATAAACCCCAGTGCAAACCACGGGAATACCAGCGGAACCGCGTCTTGTGCATCACTTTTTTGTGTCGCTTTTTTCAGGTAAAACCCGAGAACGACAAGGAAAGGCGCCAGCATCATCACGCGCAGCATTTTGCTGATGACGGCGATGTTTTCTGTCGCGCTATCGACGGCATGTGCGGCGGCAACGACCTGAGCGACTTCATGTATCGTCGAGCCAAAGTACAGACCGACGATCTGCGGTGTAACGTCAATCCAGTGATGATCGAGATTGAGCTGATAGAGCCACGGGTACAAAAACATGGCTGTCGTACCGAAAATCACCACGGTGGAAACGGCGACAGCAATGGCATTGCTGGACGCTTTGACAACGGGTGCGGTTGCCATGATTGCGGCTGCGCCGCAGATGCTGCTGCCAGCACCGATGAGCATCACGATTTCATTGTCGAGCTTCAGCCAGCGCTTGCCCATCCAGCAGGCAAGTAAAAACGTCAGCGTGACCACGGTAAGGTCGACGGCAATCCCGGTAACGCCAACGGTTGTCACCTGCTGAAAGCTGAGGCGAACACCATAAAGTATGATGCCCCAGCGCAGTAAATGCTGCTTGGCCCACTGCACGCCAGGATCGCACAGAGGATGAAGGCGTGGATAAACGCTGTTTCCCAGTATGATCCCCATGAGAATCGCTAATGTCAGTGAACCCGGCCCCCAGTGAGCGATTTTCGGAATATTTGCCAGCCAGAGGAGTGAAAAAGTTATTAAACTGACTAACAGCAGACCGGGTAATCGTGCTTTTGCTCCATCGGATGGAACCATTCCTTGTAACGTTGTAGGAAGAGCCATGGGTTTGGTGCCTATTCTGACCGTACCGAATTGAGAAGCCAGCTTATAATCCACGAGATTAAAAGAGAAATTGATTATATATTTATAACTTATAGGTATTTCAGATAAAGAGCGCACTATGCATATCACGTTACGTCAACTGGAAGTCTTTGCCGAAGTCCTGAAAAGTGGTTCAACGACACAGGCCTCCGTTGTACTTGCCCTGTCTCAATCGGCTGTCAGCGCCGCGTTGGCGGATTTAGAAGGGCAGTTGGGTGTTCAACTTTTCGATCGCGTTGGCAAACGTTTGGTGGTTAATGAACATGGCCGTCTGCTGTACCCCAAAGCGCTGGCATTACTTGAGCAGTCGATGGAAATTGAACAGCTTTTCCGCCGTGATAATGGGGCGCTGCGCATTTATGCCAGCAGTACCATCGGCAACTACCTGTTGCCCGCAATGATTGCCCGCTATCGCCATGACTACCCTGACATTCCGCTAGAGCTGCATGTTGGCAATACGAAAGATGTGATCACTCGCGTGTCTGAATTCAGTGTCGATTTAGGTTTGATCGAAGGGCCTTGCCACCATCCTGATTTGATTACGCAACCCTGGCTGGAAGATGAACTGGTGGTGTTTTGTTCTCCCGACCATCCGCTCAGTCGGGGTTCTGTATCATTAGCCGCGCTGGCGGATGCGCATTGGATCCTTCGTGAACGTGGTTCAGGCACGCGTGAAGTGCTGGATCATCTGCTGCTGACGCACCTGTCGCATTTCCATCTGGTGATGGAGTTAGGGAACTCGGAGGCGATTAAACATGCGGTTCGCCACGGGATCGGAATCAGTTGCCTGTCGCGACATGTTATTGCCGAACAGTTGGCGTCAGGTTCGTTGGTGGAACTGAAGGTGCCGCTGCTTAAACTCACACGGACGCTGTATCTGGTACACCACCGGCAGAAACATCTGTCAAATGTGCTGCAACGTTTCCTGAGTTATTGCTGTGAAAAGCCATAGCGAAAATATTTTCTGCTGCTAATAATCGGACGTGAGTTATTAAGCTCTCTTATAACTCGACGATCTTAACTATTCAGCACAACGCGATTTGCTACAATCCCGCCTCGATTTTTAGCACGAGCACGTGGGATAACAATGGCTCAGCACGATATTCAACAAACTACACAGGGTGCACCGACCCTGCGCCGTGAACTGAAAGCACGGCATTTAACGATGATCGCCATTGGCGGATCGATTGGCACTGGGTTATTTGTCGCGTCTGGCGCGACGGTTTCACAGGCAGGCCCAGGTGGTGCACTGCTGTCTTATGCCCTGATTGGGCTGATGGTTTACTTCCTGATGACCAGCCTGGGTGAACTGGCGGCGTTCATGCCAGTTTCCGGTTCGTTCTCTAGCTATGGTTCCCGCTATGTAGAAGAAGGATTCGGCTTCGCGCTGGGCTGGAACTACTGGTACAACTGGGCAGTGACCATCGCGGTCGATCTGGTGGCGGCGCAACTGGTGATGGGATATTGGTTCCCCGACGTGTCCGGCTGGATTTGGAGCGCGTTGTTCCTGGCGCTAATGTTCCTACTTAACTACATTTCTGTGAAAGGGTTTGGCGAGGCGGAATACTGGTTCTCACTGATTAAAGTCGCGACGGTCATCATTTTCATCGCCGTTGGTGTGATGATGATTACGGGCATTATGAGCGGTGCGGAAAATGCCGGATTCCACAACTGGGAAATTGGTGATGCGCCGTTTGCCGGCGGCTTCTCTGCCATGATTGGCGTGGCGATGATCGTGGGCTTCTCTTTTCAGGGAACGGAACTGATCGGCGTGGCGGCTGGGGAATCTCAGGAGCCAAGCAAAAACATTCCGCGTGCCATCCGTCAGGTTTTCTGGCGCATCCTGCTGTTCTACATCTTCGCGATCCTGATTATTAGCTTAATCATTCCGTATACCGATCCAAACCTACTTCGTAATGACGTCAAAGATATCACGGTGAGTCCGTTCACGCTGGTGTTTGAGAACGCGGGGCTGCTATCTGCCGCTGCGGTGATGAATGCGGTCATCCTGACTGCGGTGCTGTCGGCGGGTAACTCCGGGATGTACGCCTCGACGCGTATGCTGTTTACGCTGGCATCGGAAGGTAAGGCGCCGCGCATGTTCGCTAAGCTGTCAAAAGGTGGCGTGCCGCGTAATGCGCTGTACGCCACCACTGTGGTGGCTGCGCTGTGTTTCCTGTCTTCTTTGTATGGCAACCAAACGGTTTATCTGTGGCTGCTGAATACGTCCGGTATGACCGGCTTTATTGCCTGGCTGGGGATCGCCATCAGCCATTACCGTTTCCGTCGCGGATACGTTATGCAGGGCTACGATCTTAACCGTCTGCCTTATCAATCGAGTTTCTTCCCGCTAGGGCCGATCTTTGCGTTTGTGCTCTGCCTGATCATCACGTTGGGACAGAATTACCAGGCATTTCTGGAAGATAAAATCGACTGGTATGGTGTGACGGCGACGTACATCGGTATCCCGCTGTTCCTGTTGATTTGGTTCGGCTACAAGCTGTGCCGTGGAACGCGTTTTATCAAATATCAGGATATGACGTACCCCGATCATAAAGACTAAATCGTAAGCGCGTGGTAACCACGCTGTTTTTTTACCTCGAAATATTGTCTTTTACGCCACTGATACGTGTTATCAGCGGCGTTTTTACTTGGTAAAGCCTAATTCTATATCAAATATTTTGAATTTTATTATTGCCGCAGAAACCTTCCTAGCCATTTTTATTCTTCCTGAGTAACGTTTTCGTACTACGAAAATCGGCATTCCTAAACCGTAGTTAAACGAAAGTCATAATGATAATACTTATCATTTACGTTTTTTCGCATTCATTTACACTATTTTTTGCAAAAAAACTCAATAAAATAACGAGGAATCATGAAAGGAAATTCTCTGGTTAATCTCAAGAATGCCGTCGCACTGGCTCTGGCGGCAATAGCAACAAATGTTGCGATAGCGGCAGGTAATGATGATGTTTTGGTTGTGACTGCGAGTGGTTATGAGAAAAAGTTGACGAACGCGCCTGCATCCATTTCTGTCGTCAGTGGGGAAGAACTCTCTCAAAAAAGCTATCACGATCTTGGAGAGGCGTTAAGCGGTGTAGAAGGGGTTGATGTGCGCAGTGGCACGGGTAAAACGGGGGGGCTGGATATCAGCATTCGTGGTATGCCGAGCAGTTATACCCTGATTCTAATCGATGGCGTACGTCAGAACGCCAGTGGAGATACAACGCCGAATGGTTTTTACACCATGAATACGGCAGTGATGCCGCCATTGTCAGCCATTGAGCGTATTGAAGTGATCCGTGGACCAATGTCAACGCTATATGGTTCCGATGCGATGGGCGGTGTGGTCAATATCATTACCAAGAAAGACAGCAAAGAATGGCGCGGCAACGTTAACCTGTCGCACTCGGTACAAGAGCACAGTAAATGGGGTGATAGCTCCAAACTGGGGATTTATGCTTCCGGGCCATTGGCGAATGATAAATTGAGTTTGGCGGTACGTGGTAATCTGGAGCATCGTCAGGCTTCTAGCGTCACCTCATTAAACAGCAACGGTGGCGATACTCGTATCCCTTTTCCGACCAAGACGGATAACTACAATGTTGGTGGGAAGTTGAGTGTTAAAACCAGTGATGCTAATACTCTGTGGATTGATGGCGATGTGTCACGCCAGACTTACGATAACCGCAGTAGCCAACTGGGCCCGATTGGTGTTGGTGGCGGTGGATATCGCGATGAATTGCGCTTTGAGCGTAATAAACTGGCGATTGGGCATGATACCGACCTGCCGTTTGGGCGTTGGAGCTCAAATCTCTCCTATGCCGTGACTGAGAATAAAGGCCGCCTACTGACACCGCGTGTCTTGAATACCGCTAATGCTGGCTTTGCTGGTCTCGATCGCGAACTGAAAAACACCAACACTATTTTCGATACGATACTGGTGTCGCCAGTCGGGGAAGATCATCTGCTAACGGTTGGTGGGCAATTCTGGGATGCGCGCCTGAAAGATGGCATTGTGCTGGCAAACAGCGGTGAAACATTTGAGCAGAAGAGCTGGTCGTTGTATGCAGAAGACGACTGGCAATTACTCGACCCGTTGTCACTGACGTTAGGCGCTCGCTATGAGAAACATGATAGCTTCGGTGGTCATCTGAGCCCACGCGCTTATCTGGTATGGAATGTGGCCGATGACTGGACGGTCAAAGGTGGCGTCAGTACCGGATATAAAGCACCATCGCTTGCGCAATTGCATAACGGCATTAGCGGTGTTGGCGGAAACGGAACAACGAGTACGATCGGGAATCCGAATCTTAAACCGGAAGAGAGCACTAACTTTGAAGCCGGGGTGTACTACGATAACCCCGCGGATGTAAAGGCAAATATCACCGGATTCGTTAACCACTATAAAAATGCCATCGACTCGGTCGAACTCAATAGTTCAACGGGGACATATCGCAATATTGGAAAAGCCAGAACGCAGGGGGTGGAACTGGCGACATCTTTCCCGGTATTCTTGCCAGATGTCACTCTGGCGTTGAATTACACCTATACACATAGCGAACAAATTGGTGGAGACAATCCCGGTGCGGCGCTGACGACAACGGCGAAGCATATGGCGAATGCCCGCTTGAACTGGCAGATTGATGAGCAGTGGAATAGCTGGCTAGCGGCAGAATACCGGGCGAATACGCCACGCTTTACGACTAATTATGCGAATCTGAATGCTGCGCAAAAGCTGGTTTATGACTCTCGTGGCGCTGACCTTAAGGCTTGGACGGTAGTAAATTTGGGCACGTCTTACAAAGTAACGAAAAACGTGACATTGAATGGTACAGTGAACAATGTACTGGATAAGGATTTCTCAGATGTACATCCTTATACTGCTATCGTAAATGGTCGTTCTGGCACCTACTATGCTGGTGATTACTACGGTTCCCAAGCTTCCACTACGGGTTATGTTATTCCTGGTCGTAACTACTGGGCATCAGTAAACGTCAGCTTCTGATAGACTCTTTTCCCCGAAACGGCGCTTCTTACGTTTCGGGGAACTTAACCTACGAAGATGGCATATCACGTTTCATCACCGCTCTCGTTTACGTTCACGTTGTCTGCTTTTCGCCGAGATTATCTTTCTCCCTTTCTCTATTGTGCTTCCACACTTATTATTTTTTTGTGATATTTCTGAATATCGCCGTTAACAACGTCGATGAATGGAATTCATTATATTAGGTATTGTTAATTGCTTTAATGCTGACTACGCTTCACGTTACGGAGTGATGGATTCCCGATGAGGCAGGAAGTGTAACGTTATTAATACGTTCGTTGTCTTGTGTCGTACAGAGAATTTAATTCATTATTTTTGTATGAGAATACTTGCCGTGATTGCCGATTGCGGAGCACTTGATATCGGCAATCAGTGTATGAATAGCAACCAGGGCACGATGATGTTAAAAATTACCTTTTTGGATAAAGGCTCACTGCCTGAAACCATTTTCCTGAAAAAGACGAATTTTAGGCGGCCACAATGCCGCCATGAATGGATTGAATATAACTATACCTCGCCCGATCACGTTATCGCCCGAGCAAAAGACACCCACGTTATCATCACGAATAAAGCCCTTTTAACGCGAGACACCCTGTCTGCGTTGCCTGAGTTGAAGCTGATTGCCGTGACGGCAACGGGAACCGACAATATCGACCTTGTTGCTGCCAAAGAGCTAGGTATCACGGTCAAAAATGTACCGGGCTACTCAACGCAGGCGGTATCCGAGCACGTGATTGCCATGATTTTCGCGTTAAAGCACAGCCTGATGGCGTGGTATCGCGATCAGTTGAGCGATCGCTGGGCCAGCCAGTCGCAGTTTGCTTATTTTGATCATCCCGTCAAAGACATTGCTGGCGCGACGTTGGGCATCATCGGGGCAGGTGCGATTGGGCGGGAGGTCGCGCGTCTGGCGCAGGCGCTGGGGATGAAGGTGATTTTTGCCGAGCGCCGGGGGGCCGCACAGTGTCGTGCCGGTTACCTGCCTTTTGAGGACGTTCTGCGGCTGGCGAATGTGATTTCACTCAACTGCCCGCTCAATGCGAGTACGCAGCATCTGATTAATGCGGAGACGCTTGCACTGTGTAAGCCCACCGCATTTATTATTAACACTGCCAGAGGCGGATTGATTGATGAACACGCACTGGCAGAGGCATTGCAGCAGCGCGTCATCGCCGGCGCAGCGCTGGACTGCCTGACGCAGGAACCACCGCAAAAAGACAATCCATTGCTAATCGCGATGAAAACCCTGCCGAACCTTTTGATTACGCCGCATATCTCTTGGACATCAGCTTCATCGCTGCAACTGTTGATGGAAAAGACGATTGAAAATATTGATGAGTATGCTCAGCAGAACGGATACAAATAAGATGTAGTTTGATTTCGCCGGGTATGCGGGAATATTGCCCGGCAGCGAAAATATGATATTCATCAATTTTAATTGATTACCAAAATTGAACGTTTCATCAGATTGAATCCTGTGTCATAGATTATCTACGTCAGATGCACGATATCTATGAAGGAATGAAAGATATCTGAGCGGGAATGAAAGTAGTGTACATGATGCCTAAAGTGAAAATGTTATTCGTTGTGATTATTCTGAATTGCCTCTTTATCTTATGGGGGAATATTCATTCCTTAATAATAACATTGGTAAATAATAAAAGGGTGTGGCGATATACTTTTTGCGGGAAAAATCCTATTTAATGCAGATTGGCATTGATGGATTGTATTGTGAGCCCGCCCCGAATACGGATGCTCGGGGCGGAAGTCAGCGCATATCAGCGTTTCTGGATATAAGTCATTGCCAGCGCGAGCGCCAGAACCAGACCTTTGATGATATCCATGGCGTAATACGGCACGGAGAGCATCACCAGCCCGTTCTGCAAGACACCAAGAATAACGGCGCCGAGCAGCGTACCTAGCGCGTTCGGTTTGCCGGACCCCGCCAGCGAGAAACCGATGTAGGCAGCGGCAACGGCATCCATTAAATAGCCGCCTCCGGCATTGACTTGAGAAGAGCCGATGCGTGATGCCAGTAAAATGCCGCCCAGCGCCGCGAGTAATGAAGAAAACACATACGCTTGTACCCGATAACGCGCCGTGCGAATCCCTGCCAGTCTCGCCGCCTCGGGGTTGCCGCCGATGGCGTACATCCGGCGACCGTGTTTGGTGAGGGACAGATACAGCTGCACCAGTACCGTTACTGCCAGCATGATGACAACAATGACCGGTACCTGACCCAGCGTGGCAAAGAACTCAGGAATGACGCCCTCCGCCATCTCACCGCTGGGCAACACCATGTTCTGCGTAATAGAGCCGCCATAGCTGTAGGTCATCGCAACGCCCTGAATGACGAACAGGCTGGCGAGCGTCGCCAGCATATCGGGAATCTTCAGTACAACGATGAGAAAGGCGTTGAATAGCCCGACCAGCGTACACAGCAGCAACGTCAGAACGATCGCACCTGTAGTGCCGAATCCGTACCAGACAAATAGCGAGATAACCAGCGCATTAGCCAGCGAGGCGGTCGATCCCACGGAAAGATCGAATCCGCCGACGGACAGTGAAATGGAGACGCCAATGGCAATCACCGTGACGATGGCGATAGAGCGCAGAATATTGATGATGTTATACGGATCGAGAAAGTTGTCCGACGCCAGCCCGAAGAGCGCAATCAGCGCGACAACCGTGATCAGCATCCCCCACTTATAGAGAAACTCAAAAATGTGGTGACGGAAGGGGAGCGCTCCGTTAGATGAAAGTGGGTGACTCACGCGGGAGTTCCTCCAGTTGAATAGAAAAGTAGGGTTTCTTCGTCAATCTCGGCGGCGTTCAGCTCTGCGACAATGCGGCCATCCCAGAGCACGCAGATGCGATCGCAGAGCCCGACCAGTTCGGAGAACTCGCCCGACGCATAAATAATGCCTTTGCCCTGACGGGCGAGGCTGTCAATCAGCGAGAATAAGTCCTGTTTGGCCTTGATATCCACGCCTTTGGTGGGTTCGTCAAAAATCAGAACCTGTGCTTCACTGCGTAGCCACTTGCCGATCGCCACTTTCTGCTGATTTCCACCCGACAGGCGCGCCAGCTTTTGTGCCGGACCGGTGGTACGAACCGCAAGCTGTTCAACGATTTGTTTCGCCCAGTTCACTGCCTTACTGCGGCTGAAGAAGCCCCAGTGGGAAAAACTGTCGGTGGCCGTGATGCTCAGATTCATGGTGACGGATTCATCAATAAAAATGCCTTCTTTGCGCCGCTCTTCAGGAACCAGCGCCAGACCCTGTTCGACGGACTGGTGTGGAGAATGTGGTCGCCAGGGCTTGCCACGATATTCGCCCTGTGCGATCTGGCAGGGTTCCGCACCGAACAGCGCTTTACACAGCTCGGTTTTCCCCGCGCCAGCCAGCCCGGCAATGCCCAGAATTTCTCCTTTGCGTAGCGTAAGAGAAATATTGTGCAGCAGTGTTTCGTCGTGTAAACCGGTGACCTGAAGCAGCGTCTCGTTGGCAGGTGTCGCTCGACGCGGTGGGAAAATGTCATCAAGCCGGTGCCCCAGCATTCTCTCTACGATCGCTTCCCCGCTGAGTCCCTGCATGGCGCCGCTGCTAACAAACTCGCCGTCGCGCAGCACGGTCAATGTATCGCAGATCTCGCTCAGCTCATGAATACGGTGGGAAATAAACACGATCCCGATGCCATCGGCCTGTAAACGGCGTACTACCTCAAAGAGGCGCGCGCTTTCGGCCTGATCCAACGGGGCTGTGGGTTCATCCAGAATCAGGAAGCGACATTCGTGGGATAAGGCGCGCGCGAGCAGAATTTGCTGCTTCTCGGCCAGCGAACAGTTATCCAGTCGCTGACGAACATTCAGGTGAACGCCAAGCTGATCGAGCAGCGTCTGCGCCTGACGGTATATCTGCGACCAGCTCAGCAGATGTCCGCCCTGCGCCAGCGTATCCAGCATAATGTTTTCCGCCACAGATAGGGTGGGGACCAGCGCGACATCAACTTCCTGCTGCACCAGATGAATACCGTACCGCTTGGCATCACGGGGTGAATGGACGTCGACCTGCTTGCCATTAATCAGAATGTCGCCCTGATAGTGATCGTAAGCGCCTGATAAGATCGACATGAGCGTGGATTTACCCGCGCCGTTTGCGCCCGTCAGGGCATGAATCGAACCACCTTCCAGTGTGAAATTAACCTGCTTGAGGGCGTGGAAACCAGAAAAGGAGATGGAAATATTGTGCATTTCCAGTCGGCTTTGGGAGGTAGGAAGCATGGTCGGTAACGCTCTTGGCGGTCAAGTCATGAAATAACGGAAAAGAAAGGTAGCACATATCTCAGAGTATTTAATATAGCTTCAAGTGTTTGAGATTGGTTGGCTATGAACGAAAAAGCATAAATTAAGTAAAAAAGTTCTTAAGCTGGCGCAGGCAAGTGAATAAGATGGAATTATCAACAGGGTAGCGCAGCAGATTCATCTATCAGGCAAACATAGTATAAGAGCCGGGCTTAAGAGAGCACGGCGAGGAATATTTAAGCATGCACACAACGACAGTTCGCGTACAGGTTGGCCCTGCTAACTATTTTTCTTTCTCTGGCGCTATCGGTAAGCTGCTGGAGTTTTATCCGCCAGACGTGCTGAAAAACGCACTGTGGATCTACGGTGAGCGGGCGATAACTGCGGCGCGACCGTATTTGCCTGCCGAGTTCGATGCCCCTTCAGCTCGACGCGTTCAGTTTGGCGCGCATTGCAGTGAGGGGGAAGTCGCAAAACTGGTGGCGCAGGCGGGAGATGACTGCCGAGTAGTTATTGGCGTCGGTGGCGGGGCGGTGCTGGATACGGCGAAGGTCGCTGCGCGCCACATTGGTGTGCCGCTGGTGGCTATTCCGACTATTGCGGCGACCTGTGCGGCCTGGACGCCGCTGTCCGTCTGGTATAACGATGCCGGACAGGCGTTGCGCTTCGAGATTTTCACTGATGCTAACCATCTGGTGCTGGTGGAACCGAGGATTCTGCTGGCGGCACCGGTGGAATACCTGCTGGCTGGCGTCGGCGATACGCTGGCGAAATGGTATGAAGCCGTTGTGCTTAGTCCCCAGCCAGAAACGCTGCCGCTTTCTGTTCGGCTGGGGCTGCAGGCTGCGCTGGATATCCGCAATGTGTTGCTGCAACAAAGTGAATCTGCGCTGGAAGCCGTCAAACGTGGTGAACTGACGCAGGATTTTCTAGATGTGGTCGATGCGATCATTGCTGGCGGCGGCATGGTTGGCGGGCTGGGTGAGCGTTACACGCGTGTGGCAGCGGCGCATGCGGTTCATAACGGTTTGACGGTGTTGCCGCAAACGGAACGCTTCCTGCATGGTACTAAAGTGGCTTATGGCATTCTGGTGCAGAGTGCTTTGCTGGGGGATTGTGAGACGCTGCGCCAACTGAAGGTGGCATTTAAGGCATTCGGTTTGCCAACCTCACTGGCCGCGTTGGATGTGGATATTCACGATCGTGCGGCGCTTCAGGCCGTTATTACCCGTACCTTGCAGGAGGGGGAATCCATTCATTATCTGCCGTTGGCACTGAATGAAGACGTTCTGCTAGCGGCGTTTAATACCGTTGAGGCAGTGGAAGAATAGAGCGGTGAGAAGAGGCGGAGAGGACTCTCCGCCCTTAAAGACGATGTTTTATCTTCAAAAACAGCGTGTTATATTTAAAAGGCTATTGTGTTTTCTCGTAGGGGAATGAATTTTTGATGTAGCTGGCGTAGTAGCGGTACTTCGTCTTGCTTGCCATTAGCTCTTCATAAATCATACGTGCGACGCCACTATAGAGGTAAATACTCCCATTCAGCAGTTCGACTTCCAACTGACTTTTTTCTGCATCGTATCCGACGGAAAACAACTCTGTTGATGAAACGCGTTTTCTCTGCAAAATTAATCACTCCCAACGTATTAATGCCGCATCCTGACGGTATACCACCCTCTTTCGAGCCCTCAAAAATAGTGTTATAACTCGAAATATATCGGGGGTAAACCGCAGGATATCGTTATTACTGCATGAATAATCAGTAAACGCTCACAGAATTCTTTCTCTGTCGCTCCTGACCGGTTTGTTATTTATCACCGATGAGGAGGTGCTCTGATTACCCCGTTAATCCTGAGCGAGAGCCCGTTGAAACGCTGGCTGGCTTTCTATCCGCTCAATGTATTGCTTGATGTGCGGGTAGTGGCTGAAATCCAAACGCGTTTTCGCCAACACCAGCGGGACGGCCATTTGTATATCGGCACCGCTGAGCGACGTTCCCGCAAACCACTCTTGTGTACTCAAATGTTGTTCGATGAACTGCAACTGCGTCGTCAGCCGCGGCAGAATAAAAGCCTGCTCAATACTGTGCACAATTTTTCGCGCCACGGGGCGGACGAAGAATGGCATTGGCGCGGATTCCGTTTTCGCTAATACCAGACGCATCACCAGCAGCGGCATGAGTGAGCCTTCAGCAAAATGCAGCCAGAAACGATAGTCCAGTAGCGCTTGTCCGCTCTGTGGACGAAGTCGGCCGTTGCCGTAAGTCTCAATCAGATATTCCACAATGGCTCCGGATTCGGCAATCGTCAGTTCGCCATCGGTAATCACCGGCGATTTCCCTAGCGGGTGGATTTGTTTGAGTGACGCCGGGGCGCTAAACGTTTTTGGGTCACGGGCGTAGCGAATGATTTCATAGTCAACGCCCAGTTCTTCCAGTAGCCAGGTCACGCGGGTCGAACGGGATTTTTCGAGGTGATGAACGTGTATCATCAAGGTTTCCTTTTTTTCTTTTTTTATCCGTCATGTTGCACGCGGCAGGCGCGCTCATGTTGTTCAGGGATGATGACGATGGGGAGAGAAAACGCGCTCAGGAGAATCCTGAGCGCGGCGCTCAACGAGGTAAGCATAGCACCATTATTCTTCCAATAAATAGCGGGCGTGGAAGCGCAGGTGATCCTCAATGAAACTGGCGATGAAGAAATAGCTGTGGTCATAGCCGGACTGTGTCCGCAGCGTTAGCGGCCAGGCATATTGGCTGGCGAGCTCTTCCAGTTTTGCCGGTTGCAACTGGTCGGGGAGGAACTGATCGCAATCCCCCTGATCGACCAATATTGGCAGCTTCTTCTGGCTATTGGCCAGTAAATGACAACTGTCATACTGCAACCACTGCGTTTCATCCTCGCCAAGATAGGCAGTCAGCGCTTTGCGCCCCCAGGGAACCTGACTGGGGTTAACGATAGGCGCGAACGCGGATGCAGACAGGAATTTTTCCGGGTTGCGCAGCGCCAGCATCAGCGCGCCGTGACCGCCCATCGAATGCCCACTGATGGACTGACGGCTATTCACGTTAAAATGCTGCTGGATTAACGCTGGCAATTCACTTCTGATGTAGTCATACATCCGGTAGTGTGCTGCCCAGGGTGCCTGCGTGGCATTCACGTAGAATCCCGCGCCCTGACCCAGATCGTACCCAGCATCGTCCGCTACGCCATCGCCGCGCGGGCTGGTGTCTGGCATGACCAGCACCAGACCCAGCTCTGAGGCAACGCGCTGCGCGCCGGCTTTCGTCGTAAAATTTTCGTCGTTGCAGGTTAACCCAGACAGCCAGTAAAGCACGGGCGGCGGCGTGTCATCCTGCGTCGGCGGCAGATAGATGCTGAACGTCATCGCGGTGTTCAGCGTGTCTGACACATGGCGGTAGCGCTGTTGCCAGCCGCCAAACATACGGTGTTCTTCCAGCAGTTCCAGTGATGAAGTCATCGCTGTACAGCCTCCTTTTTCTGTTCCTGACGGTGGTGCAATTAACCGAAATGAATCACTGAGCGAATCGATTTACCTTCGTGCATTAAATCGAATGCGGTGTTGATGTCGTCCAGCCCCATGGTGTGGGTGATGAAATCATTCAGCGGGAACTCGCCTTTCAGGTAACGATCGACAATACCTGGCAGTTCGCTACGGCCTTTTACGCCGCCGAAGGCGGAACCGCGCCATACGCGACCGGTCACCAGTTGGAACGGACGAGTAGCGATTTCTTCGCCTGCACCCGCTACGCCGATGATGATGGATTCCCCCCAGCCTTTATGACAGCATTCTAGCGCGGAACGCATGACATTGACGTTACCGATACACTCGAAGGAGAAGTCCACGCCGCCATCGGTCAGCTCAACGATGACGTCCTGAATCGGCTTATCGTAATCTTTCGGGTTGATCAGATCGGTGGCACCCAGTTTACGCGCCAGCTCGAATTTGCTGGTGTTGAGATCGATCCCGATGATGCGTCCGGCTCCCGCCATCTGTGCGCCGATAATTGCCGACAAACCAATGCCGCCGAGACCGAAAATCGCAACGGTATCGCCCGCTTTAACTTTGGCGGTATTCAGCACGGCACCCATACCGGTAGTCACGCCGCAGCCCAGCAGGCAGACTTCTTCCAGCGGTGCTTCTTTATTCACTTTCGCCAGAGAAATTTCAGGCACGACGGTGTGCTCTGCGAAGGTGGATGTGCCCATGTAGTGGAAAATCGGCTGGCCGTTTTTAGAGAAACGGGTGGTGCCGTCTGGCATCAGGCCTTTGCCCTGTGTGGAGCGAATAGCCTGACACAGGTTGGTTTTGCCGGAGCGACAGAATTTACATTCGCCGCATTCTGGCGTGTAAAGCGGAATCACGTGGTCGCCGACGGCGACGCTGGTGACGCCTTCCCCAATCGCTTCCACAATCCCGCCACCTTCATGACCCAGAATTGCCGGGAACACGCCTTCAGGATCTTTGCCCGACAGCGTGTAGGCATCCGTGTGGCACACGCCGGTTGCGACGATACGTACCAGGACTTCACCTTTCTGTGGCGGCATCAGATCCACTTCTTCAACCGACAGTGGCTGGTTGGGACCCCAGGCGATGGCAGCACGGGTTTTAATCATTTGCATGGTGGAGACTCCTAATGGCATTCCGTTATGGGTTGTAAATTGAATGAAGGACGGGGTATTCATCGCCGCGTCGTCCTGTCTCGAAAAAGGTTACTCAGAGAAAATAAGGGTTATTCCTGCTGAGCGGGTGGTTCAATCATGCTGCTCTGTTCAATAATGAGCTTTTTCAGCGCCTCGACATTGGGGCCGAAGGCGTCGCGTCGCCAGACGAGCCACGTAGACGCGGTGGCGATGTCGGGCGGTAATTCATGTATCTGAACGCGTGCGCCAGCGGGCAAAAATTCAAGAATGGCATACGGGAGCATGGCCAGCCCGGCCCCCCCGGCTACACAGGCAAGCATGGCATGGTATGAGTGGATTTCCATGATAGTACCGGGTACTACGCCATCCTGTCGGAGCCAGCTCTCGAGGTGCTTTCGATAGGAACAACTGGGGCGGAAGGCAAACAGCGTATCGTGGCTGGCATCCCGCGCATGAGTAATCGGTGCGTGCGTTGTGTCGGATATCAGTACGAGTCGTTCCGTAAAACATGCACAACCATTCAGCTCATCGTAGACGACGGGGCCATCGACTAACGCGGCTGCCAACGTTCCCGCCCGCACGCGCTCAATGATTTCTCCGGAGGTACCGGTATTCAGAGACAGCGACACGTTGGGATAACGCTGATGGTAAGACGCTAATAGCGTAGGCAAACGGGTTGCCGCCGTGCTTTCCATCGAGCCTAGCGCGAAATTACCTGCAGGTTCACCCGTGCGCGTCATGCTGATCGCTTCTTCACTAAGCGCCAGAATGCGCTGCGCATAACATAAGAAATTGTGCCCAATAGGGGACAGGCGCAGGCGCTGTTTCTCACGGATGAACAGATCGGTACCCAATTCCTGTTCCAACTGGCGTAACCGTGTGGTCAGATTTGAAGGCACCCGATGAAGCTGTTCTGCGGCGCGCGCGACTGAGCCCGTTTCAGCAACGAGACAAAACATGCGGAGCTGGGTCAAATCCATATATTTCTCTTTTTGTAATGAACTTGGGTTTTATTATTCATTTTTTGTGAATTTTAGCGGCAAGCTGCGCATTTCGCAACTGGCTTACGCCACACTGATGTGAACGTTACGTAAACCCGGAGTGATGGAATGTGATTTGAATGATGAAAATGACGGGCATAATTATCATCATGATTAATATTTTGGCTTAGAAAGAGATAAAACGATGGCGGCCTGAATTACTTGCACCGTAATCAACTTTATAAGGAATAGGGACATATTTTTCTAAAAATGGGACCAGAATAGAAAATAAGAATAATCACAGAAAAATAGAACTGTTTTTTATCCTGACGTAATAATGAAGGCGGGGAGATAAATAGATAATTAAAATAAATAGTTAAATGCGCAGATCCATTGTTGCAATGAAGCAATAGTTAAAAACTATCGTGATTATTGCTTTTGATCGCATTTGTTGATGGAAAAGCGTAAAGTGCCTGCCATAAGTGCCGATAATGTTAATGCATGATAGGAATATCTTATCGTTATTGTAAGGAAATGTATCTTTTTGTCATTAAAGGAAAATAACTCTAACTAATGAGAGCCTCTGCTCTTCATTAAATGACGTAACACTGGGCGTATTTCCAATTAAAAATGTGCAGCCATGTTGCATAAAGCACAGAGGAAAGTCGCCAGATAATTTATAGGAGTCTTCTGTGAATTTTTTAAAAAATATCACCATCAGGGCAATGCTTTTAACAATATTGGGTCTGTTTCTGGTTGTATGGGGCGGTGCGTCTTTCTTTACTACCACCTCGTTAAGCGACATGACCAAACTGTTGGAATCCGGCGAAACTCAACGTAAAAACGTAGAGATGCTGGTAAAAGGCAATGACCAGTATTTTCGTACGGTTACTCGGTTGTTACGCTCGATGGATTTCCAGCAAACGGGCGAAACGGCGGAAGCAGAAAAAGTATTTACGTCAGCAACCACCGCGTTTAAAAACACGTCAGATCAACTGGCTGCGTTTAAAGCCGTTGAGCACGCTGGCGTCGATAAAGAAACCACGGACAATATGATCGCCGCGTGGACCCAGTTACTGGATAACGGGGTGACGCCGATGCTGAACGCTGCGCGTGAGAATCGACAGGAGGAGTTCCGTCAGCTTTTCCGTAAAACCTACCCGCCGTTGAGCGTGGCGTTTGGCGCGAACATGGATAAGTACCAGATTGCGATTATTTCGTCGTCAGAGCGGTCAATGAGCGAGGTCTACGAGCTGGTTGGCTGGAGCAACCATATTCTGCTGGGGGCGGCGGTGCTTGGATTGATCATCCTGCTGCTGACAGATCGTTATCTGGTTCACTATCTGGTTAAGCCGTTGAATATGATCAAAGGGTATTTTCAGGTGCTGGCTGCCGGGCAGCTTAACCACCCGATTGACGAGTTTGGTCGTAACTGTGCTGGACAGTTGATTCCTTATCTGAAGGAGATGCAGGGCAGTCTGGTTAATACGGTGTCCATTATCCGCGACAGCTCTGCATCAATTCATCAGGGCTCCAGCGAAATCAAAAGCGGCAATAACGATTTGTCCGCACGTACCGAGCAGCAGGCTGCGGCACTGGAACAAACGGCCGCCAGCATGGAAGAACTGAGTGCGACGGTGAAACAGAACGCCGATAACGTTCATCAGGCCACCAAGCTGGCGCAGGACGCTTCCGTTGCGGCGAAGAAAGGGGGCGACGTCACGGCAGATGTGATGGCGACGATGGCGAGTATTACGACCAGCTCGAAGAAAATTGCTGATATCACCAGCGTGATTAACGGCATTGCCTTCCAGACTAACATTCTGGCGTTGAACGCGGCGGTGGAAGCTGCCAGAGCTGGTGAACAGGGGCGTGGTTTTGCGGTGGTTGCGGGCGAAGTGCGTAATCTGGCACAGCGCAGTGCTCAGGCGGCGAAAGAAATTGAAAGCCTGATTACGGAATCGGTTGAACGTATCAACACGGGGTCAAATCAGGTTACGCAAACTGGCGAAGCGATGGATTCCATCATTTCTGCCATCACCCGGGTGAACGATCTGATGGGGGAAATCGCATCGGCATCGGATGAGCAAAGTCGCGGTATTACTCAGATTGGTCAGGCGGTGACCGAGATGGATGGCGTGACACAGCAGAACGCCGCGCTGGTTCAGGAATCTGCCGCTGCCGCTGCATCGCTGGAAGATCAGGCTCGCCAGTTGACTGAGGCGGTATCGGTATTCCAACTGTCGGCCGCAGAGGCGCATCGTCGCCCTCAGCCGCGTCTGGCGGAGAAAGCGCCAGCCGTCGAGAAACCGATGTTATTAGCGGCCGCTGGCGGTAAAAAAGGCAATGCTAACGACAACTGGGAAACCTTCTGATAGCCCCGTGACACGCGGCGTTAGCGCGCTGACGCCTGCAAAAATCAGATGATTTATCGCTAAAAGCACCGGGATTTTCCCGGTGCTTTTTTTGTTTATCACGGAGTCATTGATGACTGAATTGTGGTTTTTCTGTGCGTAAAATTTGCCCCTCGTTACGGTACACAGGGGCACCTGCTACGTGTGATAACCTGAATCTATTTCAACAATCATGACGTACAATCACTGGATAATCGTAACTCTCTCAACTAGAGTGTTGACGGCGCTAGGGTCTGATCAAGGCCGTGATAGTGCGATAGGCATAGTTACACCTGCAGGAGAATAATAATGTCATCACTAAGTAAAGAAGCCGTTATGGTGCACGAAGCCCTGCTGGCACGCGGTCTGGAAACGCCGCTGCGCGGGGCGCTGTTGGATCGGGATACGCGTAAGCAACGTATTGCCGAGCATATGACGGAAATTATGAATTTGCTGAGTCTCGATCTGAGCGATGACAGCCTGGCTGAAACACCGACTCGTATCGCCAAAATGTACGTTGATGAAATATTCTCCGGCCTGGACTACGCCAATTTCCCCAAAATCACCATCATTGAAAACAAAATGAAGGTCGATGAAATGGTTACCGTACGGGATATCACACTGACCAGCACCTGCGAACACCATTTCGTGACAATCGATGGGAAAGCGACGGTGGCGTATATTCCGAAAGATGGCGTCATCGGTTTGTCGAAGCTCAACCGCATCGTCCAGTTTTTCTCTCAGCGCCCTCAGGTACAGGAACGCTTAACGCAGCAGATTTTAGTCGCGCTGCAAACGCTATTGGGTACCAATAACGTTGCGGTGTCGATTGATGCGGTGCATTACTGCGTGAAGGCGCGCGGCATTCGTGATGCGACCAGCGCCACAACCACGACATCGCTCGGCGGGCTGTTTAAATCCAGCCAAAACACGCGTCAGGAATTCCTACGCGCGGTTCGCCACCACAATTAAGCCCGTTCTTATTGGCGATGATGAAGGAAATACACTTTGTCATCGTCAAATCGGACATCATCAAATCTATCGTCTTCGCTTTTTCCCTTTCTGTGCATACAATCGCTATTTCGATGATTTGAAAATGTAATTTGTATGCCTTCTCACACTATACCGTCACCTCATTTGCCACTTTCGCGGCCACCTTCACGGATAGTTACGCTGGATTTCGTGCGCGGCGTCGCCATCCTGGGTATTTTACTGCTGAATATTACGGCGTTTGGTTTACCGCATGCGGCATACCTCAATCCAGCCTGGCAAGGAGACCCCACGTTGCCCGATGCCTTGACGTGGGCGGCGATGGATCTGCTGGCGCAGGCAAAATTCCTGACGCTGTTTTCTCTCCTTTTTGGTGCGGGGCTACAGCTATTGCTGCCGCGAGGGAAACGCTGGGTACATGCACGTCTGTTCTGGCTGATGATCATCGGGCTAATTCATGCCATTTTTCTGTGGGATGGTGACATTTTGCTCGACTATGCGCTGATAGGGCTGGTGTGTTACGGCATGGTTCGCCATGCAGAAAGCAGCCAGTTGCTAATGCGCACGGGGGCGGTTCTGTATCTGGTGGGAATCGGCGTGCTGTTTGTACTGAGTCAGATTCTGAGTCTGCAACCGGGGCGATTCTGGCTGCCGGGTATGGCGGATGTCACCTACGAGGCTTATTGGCGGGCGTTAGGCGGGCCGGAAGCATGGAGTAATCGCGTCGATCTGCTCACGGAAAGCCTGTTGTCGCTGGGCGTGCAGTACGGCTGGCTGTTGGCGGGATCGATGCTATTAGGTGCAGGGTTGATGCGCAGTGGCTGGCTGAAAGGGGAATTCAGCACGGCGCACTATCGTAAGGTGGCACTGTGGCTGATTCCGCTGGGCGTGGCGATTAACAGCATTGGCGTGGTGGGGCAATGGCTGGTGGACTGGGAATATCGCTGGAGCGGGCTGTTATTGCAAATTCCACGCGAGCTGAGTTCACCCTTGCAGGCGATAGGTTATCTGGCGTTGTGCTACGGTTTTTGGGGGACGCTGTGCCAATGGCGCATCACGTACTGGATTACCGATGTCGGGCGCATGGCGTTAACCAACTATTTGCTGCAAACGCTGATTTGTGTGCTGCTGTTTAACCAGCTTGGTCTGTTTATGGCCTTCAGCCGCCTGCAATTGTTGGCACTGGTTCCCATTATCTGGATCGCCAATCTGATCTTTTCTCACTACTGGCTGCGCTATTTCCGTCAGGGGCCGCTGGAATGGCTATGGCGCAAACTCACCAATGCGGTAGGGAAAACCGAGTAGAAAAAACCTTACGGTGCGGCGTGCTCGTTCTGCGGTTTGGATTCGGGCTCGGTTTTCGCTGGTTGGTCAGGTTTAGCCTGATGAACGGGCGAGGGCAGCACCTGCTCCGGCAGGACGGCAGGATAATCCGGGGCATCTTCTGGAATGGTATGTTCTGCGGGAATTGGCACCTGCGGCCCTAAAAAGCGTGGTTCGCGTTTGAGGATATACAGATCGAACAGCGCGCCCAAACGAGCGCCAAACTCACGAACCCGCACGGTCATCATATTTTTAGGAGAAGGCACAGCATAACATTGCGCCTGAATGCCGAGGTGCAGCGCAATGAACAGTGCTCGTTCGCAGTGGAAACGTTGGGTGATGATGGTGAAATCGTTGGTATCAAACACCTTGCGTGTTCTGACGATGGAATCCAGCGTGCGAAACCCCGCATAGTCCAGCACGATATCCGAAGGCGGAACGCCCGCAGCGATCAAATCGCGACGCATTGTCATCGGTTCATTGTAGCTTTGCAGCGCGTTATCACCGCTGAGGAGCAGATAGCTGACTTTTCCGCTGTTGTAGGCGTTAATCGTCCCTTGCATACGGAACAAGTAATACTGATTGATCACGCCGGTACGGTAGTATTTCGCCGTCCCCAGCACGACACCAACCTGACGCTTCGGCAAGGCTTGAAGTTCATCGTAAATAAATGGCGCGGTTTTCCAGCTGATCCAACGATCGAGGGCAAAAGCAGAGAGCAGCAGCACGCCAATGAGAGCTAACAAACCGAATGTCAGGCGTTTCCACATGCTTATGCCTCGGGTAAGGCTAGTCGACTAATCATGCCTCAAGGCTACTTTACCTGACAGAGTGACGCAAGACGAAGGCGAGGAAGGGACGGTCTATTGATTGAATTTTCAGCGTTAGGGTGAAAGGTCGAGAAAATAACACGCCAGCTTTTCGGGCAGAAAAGCTGGCGTGGTGGGGCATACCGGTCTTGCTCCTAACCGATTGGCATGAAGCGTGATGGGCGTGTTAAACCCGGCTACCCCACAGATCGTATTCATCGGCGTGTTCGACTTTGACCTTAACGATATCGCCGACTTTCACACCCGTTTCTCCGTTCAGGTAAACCGCACCGTCGATTTCAGGAGCGTCGGCCATGCTGCGGCCAATCGCGCCTTCTTCGTCGATTTCATCGATCAACACCAGCACTTCACGGCCAATTTTATCCTGCAAGCGCTGGGTAGAAATGGCCTGCTGAAGCTGCATGAAACGATGATAACGTTCTTCCTTGATCTCTTCCGGCACCGGATCCGGCAATGCGTTGGCGGCTGCGCCTTCGACCGGACTGAATTTAAAACAGCCCACGCGGTCGAGTTTGGCTTCTTTCAGGAAGTCGAGCAACATCTGGAAATCTTCTTCCGTCTCGCCGGGGAAACCGACAATAAAGGTAGAACGCAACGTTAAGTCTGGGCAGATTTCGCGCCAGCGCTTAATACGCTCCAGCGTTCTTTCTACTGCGCCTGGACGCTTCATCAGTTTGAGAATTTTCGGGCTGGCGTGCTGGAGCGGGATGTCCAGATAAGGCAGGATTTTGCCTTCCGCCATTAATGGGATCACATCGTCTACGTGCGGGTAAGGGTAGACATAGTGCAGGCGCACCCACACGCCGAGAGACGCCAGTTGCTCACACAGGCTGACCATGCTGGTCTTGACCGGCTGCCCGTTCCAGAATCCAGTGCGCTGTTTCACATCCGCGCCGTACGCCGAGGTGTCCTGAGAAATCACCAGCAGCTCTTTTACGCCGGCATCCACCAGACGTTTCGCTTCATCCAGCACTGAACCGATTGGGCGGCTGTCCAAGTTGCCACGCATGGAAGGGATAATGCAGAATGTACAGCGGTGGTTACAGCCTTCTGAAATTTTCAGATACGCGTAATGGCGCGGCGTGAGTTTCACTCCCTGCTCGGGAACTAAACTGGTAAACGGGTTGTGTGTCGGTTTAGGAACATATTGATGCACGTGCGACAGCACCTGCTCGTAGCTATGCGGACCGGTAATTTCCAGCACTTTTGGATGCACTTCGCGTATTTGATTTTCTTTGGCACCCAGACAGCCTGTGACGATCACTTTACCGTTCTCATTCAGCGCTTCGCCGATGGCTTCCAGCGACTCTTGTACGGCGCTGTCAATAAAACCACAGGTATTGACGATCACCAGTTCAGCGTCGTCATAGCGGGGGACGACCTGATAACCTTCAGTACGCAGTTCGGTCAGAATCCTCTCGGAGTCGACGAGGTTTTTCGGGCAACCGAGGGAAACAAAGCCGATACGTGGTTGTTGCATATTATTCGCTCACAAAATAAACAGAAAATAAAAACCGGAGGATTCTACACCATAGTTGATTATCCTTATAGTCAGTGGTGTAAAACTCAGCATTTTATCGCCGTGGTGATGAGGTCTCGTGGAAGGTGCTTCGCAAAGCGGCGCTAAATAGTAAATGCATGCAGAACGTTATGGTATAATTTTTCATCATTACCACGAGTCAGGAGGCAGGATGGTGCAACGAATTAAAGTCGTGCGGAAGCATCAGCGTAAAAGCAAGATTGATGATAATCGAACCTTAATGCAGATTGGTGCCCGTGCCTCAAAGCAGGCAATCAAAGAAGCGTTAGATTCCGGTGTATCAATCACTTATATCAAAGATGGCTGGCTGGTCAGTCAAGCACCTGATGGTACGCTCTCAGAAATTAAACCCGTGGACGGTCAACCGCCAATTAAGCTCAGGGAGCTGCTTTGCCGAGCCTGAGATTGGTTGCAGGCCCGAATGGATCGGGCAAAACGACGTTGACTAAAGAATTGCGAGAAACCTACGCCGTTCCTTTGGGGCAGTACCTGAACCCCGACGATATTGCAAAGCACATTGATCTACCTGCGTTGCTGGGGGAGACGGTCGATAAAGCACTATTGTCTGATGAATCAGCGGCCAGGCTGGCACAGAGAATTTCCTTAGGTTTGAGGGAGGACTGGATTCGCGATCGGCTTTCTTTTACCTATGAGTCCGTGATGAGTCACAAAAGTCATCTCGATTTTGTAAAAGCGGCAAGAGAAAGCGGTTATAAACCTTACCTTTATTATGTCTGTACGTCAGATCCAGAACTCAACGAGGAGCGAATAACTCAGCGTGTTGCATTAGGCGGGCATAGTGTGCCGAAGGATAAGGTATTCGGGCGTTATCAGCGTAGCTTGATGTATCTCTCTGAGATGATCCGACTCTGCCATCGTGCTTATTTTTTCGATAATTCAACGACGACGTTGACGTTTCTTGGTGAGGTTACACCGGATGGCTTTCTTGATATCGTTGAGGGGTCGTTTGATAACGTGCAACCTATGTGGCTGTACAACAGTGTGATGACGTCGTGGGATGGAGATAAAATCAGGATGATTCAGCCGAGATAATCTCACTTATTCATTTCCGCCGCTTTAGCTACTGGTTTCTTTGAATTTCTTCAATAAATGTAAACCTTGCCCCGTTTTTTTGCACAAACATTGCCCGCCGCCTAAATTTACAGGACTTTTTGTTGGATGGAGACAACGCTATGTCCTATTGCCTGATGCCTCGCAATTCTGCTTCACCCCCCCTGTTACGACGATTTCTTGTTGCGCCGCATTGGCTGCTGCTTAGCGCGACGCTGCTGTTTTCCAGCCCGTTATTGGCGGCGGAACCGAAGGTGACGGAATTGCAGGATAAGCTGGATCACCCGTGGTCATTAGCATTCTTGCCGGAAGATCAGGGAATCCTGATTACGGAACGCGCCGGGAATCTACGCTTATGGAAAGCGGGCAGTGCGCTGTCTGCGCCGATAGCGGGTGTACCGAAGGTCTTCGCTAAATCACAGGGTGGACTGCTGGAGGTCGCGCTATCGCCGGATTTTGCGCAGGATCGACGCATCTACCTGAGTTTTGCTGAAGAGGGCAGTGATGGTAAAGCGGGAACCGCAGTCGGCTATGGCAAACTCTCCGAGGACAATAAGCGGTTAGAGAACTTCACGGTCTTCTTCCGTCAGGAACCGAAGCTGTCGACGGGTAACCACTTCGGCGGCAAGCTGGCGTTTGATCGACAAGGTCACCTGTTTATTGCGCTGGGTGAAAACAATGAGCGCCCGACCGCACAGGATCTGGATAAATTACAGGGCAAAATTGTGCGTCTGACGGCAGAGGGTAAGGTGCCGTCCGATAACCCGTTTGTGAATACCCCTAATGCGCGGCCGGAAATCTGGTCTTACGGACACCGTAACCCGCAGGGGTTGGCGATTAATCCGTGGTCTGGCGTGCTGTGGGAAAATGAACATGGCCCGAAAGGCGGCGATGAAATCAATATCCCTAAAGCCGGTGAGAATTACGGCTGGCCGATTGCGACACACGGCATTAACTATTCAGGGTTAAAGATTCCAGAAGCGAAAGGAAAAGAGATCGCAGGGATGGCGAACCCTGACTTTTATTGGGAAAAATCACCGGGCATCAGCGGAATGGCCTTCTATAACAGCGACCGTTTCCCGCAGTGGAAAAATTCAGTCTTTATCGGCGCGCTGGCAGAGAAGAACCTGATTCGTTTGACGCTTGATGGCGACAAAGTCGCTTCACAAGAGCGCTTGCTGAGCGATCGCGGTGAACGTATTCGTGAGGTAAGGCTGGGGCCTGATGGCTACCTCTATTTGCTGACCGATCATGACAATGGCAAATTGCTGAAAGTCGGGCTGGAGTAAGAAATCAGGCACCTTACGGTGCCTGTTCTACTTAAGACAGTGGAATCATGACGTGTTTCTGATACGCCGGGTGTTCGGTGAGTTGTTGATACCAGCGTTCCAGATGCGGGTGCGGCTGCTGCTCAATCGGCATATTCAGCCAGCCGTAGACAATACAGCCTAGCGGAATATCGCCAATGCCAAACTGTTCGCCAGATAGCCACGGCTGATTAGCCAGAACGGTATCGACAATATCGAACAGGCGTTCGCATTCGGCGATGCCTTTCTGTACTAACGCCATATCGCGTTTTTCCGGCGCGACGCGCACCATATTGATGAACACTGGCCCGAAAGAGACGGCGAGGGCGCTGGCCCAGTCCATCCACTTTTCAGCACTGGCGCGTTTGCCGGGATCCGCGAGATACAGCGAATCCTGACCATACTGCGCCGCCAGATAACGGACGATGGTGTTGGACTCCCACAGCACCAGCTCGCCGTCCCGCAAACAGGGGATAAGGCCATTCGGGTTCATCGCCAGATAATCGGCTTCATGGTTAAGGCCGAATTGCCCACCCGCCGCAATATGCTGATAAGGCAGCGCCAGCTCTTCCGCGCACCACAGGACTTTCTTTACGTTGGTCGAATTATCACGACCCCAAATCGTTATCATACCTGCCCCTCTTTCTTCGTGAAGCCTGCCCGATCATCCGCAGCAGTCGATGAGAAATAATGATATGCCTTTTTAGTCTTTATGATTTAGCTTGTCATTCTTAATAATGACAGCAAGTTACATTCAGACAGGAAAGTTACACAATGACATTGACGCATTCTGTTCGTGCCGTGCTGGGCATCACTCTGCTGGCTGCCGGCATGCAACTGGCGATGGCCAGCAGCGATCCGCAGACGATCACATTTGGCGTGGCGCCAGGGCCGTATGGCGACATGGTGAATCTGGCGATCAAACCTGAGCTGGTGAAGAAAGGCTACAAGGTCGTCGTGCGTGAATTCAGCGATTACGTTCAGCCCAATTTAGCGCTGGCTAACGGTAGTATTGATGCCAACCTTTTCCAGCATACGCTGTATCTGGAAAAATTTGCCGCCGATAAAGGGTTAAAAATTTCCCCGCTGATTACCGTACCGACGGCCAGCATGGGCTTCTACTCGAAGAAAATCAAATCGCTGGATGAGCTGAAGAAAGGGGATGTCGTCACGCTTTCTAACGACGCCACCAATCTGGCGCGTGGTCTGCGTTTCCTGCAATCGCTGGGGCTGATTACGATTAAGGCGGACATCGATCCGACGAAGGCTTCCGAGAAGGATATTCTTGAAAACCCACGCGGGTTGGTCTTCAAACCGATGGAAGCGGCGCAACTGCCCCGCACGCTGGATAGCGTGACGGCATCGTTGGTGAACGGTAATTTCGCGCTGGCGTCTGGCCTGAAACTGTCATCTGCCATCAAGCTGGAAACGCTGGATGAGAACCTGAAAAACGTTATTGCCGTGCGCACCGGCGATCTCGATAAACCCTTTGTTAAAGATACCAAGGCGATTGTCGAATCACCCGCGTATGCCGCGGTGATCAACGATCCGGCATTGATGTATAGCCAGTTCCAGAAACCTGAGTGGATGCAGGCAAAGACGCCAGCGCCCGCACAGTAAGCGTCAGGCTTGCACAGAATATCCTTTGGCCGGTCTATGACCGGCTTTCTTCTTTTCCGCTCAGGCCAGGAGTTTGCGGATAATGATTCAGTTAGAAGGGGTAAGCGTTGACTTCTCTCATGGGAAGCAGCCAGAAAACCGCGCGGTAGACAACGTGTCGCTGCACATCCAGCGCGGGGAAGTTTACGGCATTGTTGGCACCAGCGGTGCGGGAAAAAGTACGCTGCTGCGAACCATCAATCTCCTACAGCGGCCGACGTCAGGCCGTGTGCGCGTCAATGGCGTGCTCATCAGCGAACTGTCAGGTCAGCCTCTACGGGAACAGCGGCAAAAAATCGGCATGATATTTCAGCATTTCAACCTGATGCAGACGCGTACCGTGGCGGAAAACGTGGCCTTTAGCCTGAAAGCCGCCGGGAAATCCAACGCGGATATCGCGACGCGCGTGCCGGAAATCCTGAATCTGGTGGGGCTGGCGGATAAAGCATCGTCCTATCCGGCGCAGCTTAGCGGTGGTCAGAAACAGCGCGTAGGGATTGCCCGAGCGATTGCCAACGATCCCGAAGTCTTGCTGTGCGATGAGCCAACGTCGGCGCTCGATCTGGAAACTTCCGCTGCTATTCTGGCGCTGTTGAAAGAGATTAACGACAAACTGGGCATTACCATCGTACTGATTTCTCATGAAATGAGCGTGATTAAAGCTGTTTGCGATCGAGTGGCGGTGATGACGGGGGGGCGGGTGGTGGAAGAAGGCGATGTTTTCGATATCTTCGCGACGCCGCAGCACGCGTTCACGCGTCAACTGGTGTCCCATACGCTCGATCTCGCCTTGCCGCCGCGCCTGCTGAAAGATTTGCAGGGCACATTATTGAAGATTCTGTTCGTCGGCGAATCGGCGGAACAACCCGTGTTGTCGGATGTCGCGACGCGCTTTGGCGTGTCCGTCAATATCTTGCACGGTAAGATCGAATACATCGGCAATCGTGCGCTAGGCATCCTCGTGGCGCTATTGACCCATCCATCCGACCCCGTAAAAGTGACGGAAGCGGTGGAACATATTCAGGTAAGGACGGCGAACGTGGAGGTGCTGCATGGCTGATTTATGGATCGATCTGGTCGCGGCGTTCGGCGAAACGTTCCAGATGGTGGGGATTTCCACGCTGCTTGCTGTCATCGGCGGTTTACCGCTGGGGCTGCTGATTTACGTTACGGACAGGAATCTATTCTGGCAAAACCGTGCCGTCTATCTGTTTGGTACGCTGTTGGTGAATATTATCCGCTCGATTCCCTTCGTTATTCTGCTGGTCTTGCTGTTACCGCTCACGCAGTTTCTCTTGGGGAACACGATTGGCCCAGTGGCGGCGGCGGTGCCCATGTCGGTGGCAGCCATTGCGTTCTATGCGCGTCTGGTGGATAGCGCACTGCGTGAAATTGACCCCGGCATCGTGGAGGCGGCCGAAGCATTTGGCGCCAGCCCGATGCGTATTATCGGCACGGTGTTACTGCCAGAAGCGAAAGCAGGATTATTGCGTGGCCTGACGATTACGCTGGTGAGCCTCATCGGCTATTCGGCGATGGCAGGCATTGTCGGCGGTGGTGGCGTCGGGGATCTGGCGATCCGCTTCGGCTATTACCGCTATGAAACCGAGGTGATGGTGATCACCGTGGTTGCGCTGGTCATTCTGGTGCAGGTGGTACAGACGCTGGGCGACTGGCTGTCAAGGCGTGCAGATAAGCGCGAACGCCGTTAAGGGTTTTCCATGCACTGGCACGAGGGCAGGGGTGCCATGTTCCTCGTGCCATCCGTTATTTCCTCTGATTATCTGATACCTACATTTTCAGATATTCCTTATTTTCCCTAAGTCATTTTTTTATCAGCGTTTTTTTAGAGGCTTCCATTTCTTTGACTATCTTTACAGAAGGAACGGTTTTCATCCCAGAGATGACGCGTTACCTTTATGTGTTACTAAAGTTTTCAAAGCATATTGAAAATTAATAATTTTTAACGACTGATGGACATTGTGGCGAACTCATGAAAACAACCCCTTTCCTGACCAGACTCACGTCTTTCTCTGTAGGCGCGGTATTGCTTGTTGGTTTGGTGCCCTTCACCTATGCGGAACAGTTGCCAGCGGTGCCGCAGATCGACGCCAAAGCCTATATCCTGATGGATTACCACAGCGGCAAAGTGCTGGCGGAGAGCAATGCTGATGAGCGCCTTGATCCTGCCAGCCTGACGAAAATCATGGCGAGCTATGTCATTGGTCAGGCGATTAAATCCGGTAAAATTAGTCCGACGGATGAAGTGACCGTCGGAAAAGATGCCTGGGCAACCGGCAATCCAGCGCTGCGTGGCTCGTCGCTGATGTTCCTTAAGCCGGGTGACCGTATTCCCGTTTCTGAGTTAAATAAAGGGATTGTCATTCAGTCTGGTAACGATGCCAGTATTGCACTGGCGGATTATGTAGCGGGCAGTCAGGATGCGTTTGTCAGCCTGATGAACAATTATGTGAAGGCGCTTAACCTGACGAATACGCATTTCCTGACCGTACACGGACTTGATGCCACAGGGCAGTATAGCACCGCACGCGATATGGCCCTGTTAGGGCAGGCGCTAATTCGCGACGTGCCGGAAGAGTATGCGTTGCACAAGGAAAAAGAGTTTACCTTCAATAACATTCGCCAGCCTAACCGCAATCGCCTGTTGTGGAGCACGAATCTGAATGTGGACGGTGTGAAAACCGGCCATACCAACGGCGCAGGGCACAATCTGGTCGCCTCGGCAACCGAAAGCAATATGCGCCTGATTTCCGTGGTGTTGGGCGCACAGACCGATGCCATCCGTTTCCGTGAAAGTGAAAAGCTACTCACATGGGGCTTCCGCTTTTTTGAAACGGTGACGCCTGTCAAGGCGGATGCCCCCTTTACCACGCAGCGGGTTTGGTTTGGTACCGAGAAAGAAGCGAGACTTGGCGTCGCACAAGATGCCGCACTGACTATCCCGAAAGGGCAGATGAAGAACCTGAAAGCCAGCTTTACGCTCAATCAGCCGCAGCTTTCCGCACCGTTAACCAAAAATCAGGTTGTCGGCGCCATCGATTTTCAACTGGATGGTAAAAGCATTGGGCAGCGCGAACTGGTAGCAATGGATGATATCCCCGAGGCCGGTTTCTTTAGCCGCCTCTGGGATACGGTGATGATGAAGGTGCAGCAGTGGTTCGGTGGGCTATTCGGTTAAGAGCCTATCCCATTAAGGCTATTTTATTTGCCATTTTGAACCTGGGCAGTGCTCAAACAAACGCAATTGCGTTTGAACGCCCCTTGGGGCGGCCCGTAGGGTGAGCGTAGCGAATAATCCTCACGTACTACGTGTACGCTCCGGTTTCTGCGCGCTGTCCGTGTCCAAACTGGCTGCACCAATAACGCCTACTGGGAAAGACTCTGGTTCCCGGCGTGGATTAACTGAATGCCGTTGTTGGCGAAGTAGCGTAGGTACGGTTCGCCTGGGGCGCTGTCGGAAATGATTGTATCAAACAGCGTGATCGGGCCGATACAGGCACGCTTAATCTTACCGAACTTGCTGCTGTCTGCCACCATAATGATTCGCTGTGCGGTTGCCATTGCGCGTTGCTTCATACTCAACTCGGCAAAGTTAAAGCATGTTGCGCCCGCGTTAAGTTCAATACCCGCCGCAGAGATAAACGCTTTATTCGGGCAGATGTTGTCCAACTCGCTGCGCTGGTTGAGCGGAGTGAAAATTGCGTTATCCGGATGGTATTCCCCGCCGCACAAAATCACTCGGCACGCCTTTTTTTCCTGTAGTGCTAAAAAAGTATTCAGGGAATAGCAAATCGCGGTAAAAGGCAGTTCATCAGGAATGGCATCAATGATGAAGGGGATTGTGGTGCCGCAGTCGAAAAAAACGGTATCGTTTGCTTCCACGAGCTGCGCAGCAGCCACACCGATAGCCCGCTTTTCCCTCACCTGTTTGTTCTGCTGGTCGGAGACAAAATAATTCGTGACGCCGTTATTTTTCAGGTCGCTCACGACGTAGCCGCCGAGTAGCATAACGCAGGTGGAATCTGCATTCAGATCGCGGCGCACGGTCATCTCGGACACGCCGAGTAGCTGTGCGGCGTCCTTCAGATGGAGTTTATCGGTTTTCTTTAATGCCTGAGCCAGTCTGCCGATTCGTTCGTCGCGCCGCGTTTCCATAAAATTCCCAGCTCGTAAGCTATTTTTGTTGTTAGTAGTTTCCTGCTGCGGCAGCTTCGCCTGAAACGATAGCAACGCCTGAGCTGGTGCCGATACGCGTGGCGCCTGCTTCAATCATACGCTGTGCCGTTTGGCGATCGCGAACCGCGCCGGATGCTTTGACACCCATCTCGCTGCCGACGGTGCTACGCATCAGTCGAACGTGCTCTTCGCGTGCGCCGCCGGTGCTGAAACCGGTAGACGTTTTGACGAACGCGACATCCAACTGACGACACATTTCACACACCAGTACAATCTGTTCGTCATCAAGCAGACAGGTTTCCAATATTACCTTCAACGGTATAGCGGCGCAAACCTCGCGCACGGCCTGAATATCCGCTTTGACGGCGTCAATCTTCCCGCTTTTCAGCCAGCCGACGTTAATTACCATGTCGATTTCCTGAGCACCGGCATCAATCGCCGCTTTGGCTTCAAAAGCCTTGCTGGCCGTCAGACCTGCACCGAGAGGGAAACCGATAACAGAGCACACCTGAACGTTAGTGCCTGTCAGCTTTTCGGCGACTAAGGGTACATAGCCTGAATTCACACAAACGGCATAAAAACGGTGTGCGACCGCTTCCTCGCACAGCGTGATGATTTGCTGTTCGGTGGCATTGGCGGCCAGCAGTGTGTGGTCGATATAGCGTGCGTAATCAGTCATGGTAAATCCTCGGTGGTATCGATAAAAATCAGATGGTGCGATTATGACACTCAATGATTTATATGTCATAAAAATAACAATAAAATTAATTTTTGTTATTTTAATAACAAATAATGAAGCGAATGTGATTATCTGTGCATGGGGGGAGATAGAAAGAGAGAGGGGTTTACATCGCGTACAGTAGAAAAGAAAACGCCCATCGTTCTTGAACCTGAAAGGCGGGAACGATGGGCTCCTCAATAAGGGGAATCAAAGAAAAGCAGTGGCACTTATTCAGACTTTAGAGCACAGAAAAAGTTCTCACTTCTCTGGAAAAAATATTGACGATTTTTTACATTTTTTCAGCCGGGTAATTCGGGCCAGATAATCACGATAAGTGAACCTGCCAATGTCAGCAGCACGTTAGCGATAGCGTAGGTGCCCGCATAGCCGAGCGCAGGGATGTTACTGCGAGCCGTATCACTGATAATGTCCATGGCAGGGGCGCAGGTTCGTGCGCCCATCATCGCGCCAAACAGCAGCGCCCGGTTCATTTTCAGTACATAGGCACCGAACAGGAAACAAATTACCACTGGCACCAGACTGACAATGAGCCCCGAAGCCAGCATCTGAATACCGACTTCTCCCAGGCTGCTGTTGATTGTGCTACCCGCACTCAGGCCAACGCCAGCCATGAAGACCATCAGGCCAAATTCTTTGACCATGTTGAGGGCACCTTGCGGAATATAGCCGAAGGTCGGGTGGTTGGCGCGCAGGAACCCCAGCATGATACCGGCGAATAGCAACCCGGCTGCGTTACCGATACCAAAAGTGAAGTTGCTAAATTGGATGGTGATCAGTCCGACCATGATACCGATAACGAAAAAAGCGCAGAAAGCCAGTAGATCGGTGACCTGGCTGTGAATAGAAATAAACCCGATTCTGTCAGCGATGCTTTTTACCCGACGGGCGTCGCCGCTGACCTGCAAGACATCCCCTTTATTCAGCACGACGCTATCGTCAATCGGCATTTCAATCTGGCTGCGGACAATACGGTTCAGGAAACAGCCGTGATCGGTCAGCTTCAATTGGCTAAGGCGCTTGCCGACGGCATTGTGGTTCTTGACGACGATCTCTTCGGTGACAATACGCATGTCCAGCAAATCACGATCGAAAACTTCCTTGCCGTCGCGGAAATTGGAGTTCAGGCGGGAGTGCGAGTCTGGGTAGCCAACCAGCGCGATCTCATCGCCGATTTGTAAAACGGCATCGCCGTCGGGGCTGGCCAGAATGCCGTTACGTCGGATGCGTTCGATGTAGCAGCCAGTCTGGCGATAGATTCCCAGTTCGCGTAAGTTCTTACCGTCCGCCCAGGCAACCAACTCCGGCCCGACGCGATAGGCGCGAATCACTGGCAGATAGACTTTTCTCTGACTGTCTGCGTCCAGCCCACGCTCACGTGCAATCTGCTGTGCGCTGGTGGGCAGGTCCTGATGTTGGAGTTTGGGCAGATAGCGTGCACCAAAAATGAGGCTGACCAACCCGACCAGATACGTCAGCGCATAGCCCAGGCTCAGGTGGTCTTGCTCAATACCGAGCTGGCTGCCCATACTGGCGGTATTGCGCAGCGTGTCGCCCGCACCGACCAGCACTGGCGTCGATGTCATGGAACCGGCCAGCATCCCCGCCGTCAGGCCAATCCCCCAACCAAATAATTTACCTAAACCCAGCGCCAGTAGCATCGCGCTACCGACCATCACCAGCGCCAGCATGAAATAATTTTTCCCGTCGCGGAAGAAAATAGAAAAGAAATTGGGTCCGGCTTCCACTCCCACGCAAAAAATAAATAACATAAAACCGAGGCTCAGCGCTTCGGTATTAATCGAAAAGTGTTGTTGTCCGAGTAATAAAGAAACCACTAAAACGCCAATAGAATTACCGAGTTGTACTGGCCCGAGGCGCAATTTCCCCAGACAGAGTCCTAATGAAAGAACTACAAATAACAGCAGAATGTAATTCCCATTTAACAAATCAGCGACGTTTATATTCATGGAATGTAACTTGTTGTTTACCAGTAAGTTCTTGATGTTATTCATTATAGCGGCTAGATTTAGCCATGAAATGCATGAATTCCCGTGACGGTATCAATACGCGTCAGCTGAAAGGAATCAGCCTCGTTCAGTATAATTTATCCGATAAAAATTGTTCAGTGTAATTATTGTTTAATTTAATGATTGTGGTGTCGCTGTTGAAGGAATGTAGCAGGTTATTGTCTTTTTCTGCGGACAACCTGCGCGTCGAATAAATCGTAGCGAAGCCTCATGTTTTTCATATCGGGGAATACGATAACCATCATTTTTACCATGCCGCATGTTTTCTCGCATGTTGCGGTATCTGGTGGATGCAGGTTGGGAGGCATATTGAAAGGGGCGATTTATGGCAAAAAATAAAGGTTGGGTGGGCGCGATCTGCTGTTTTCTCTTGTTCACCGTCGTATTTCTGAGCCAAAAATTTGAGGTATCGGATGTCGCGGTGAATGACGGGTTGCGTGGCAGTCCGGGGATGTTGCTTTTTCTGCTGCCCGGCATGGTAGCCTGTTTTCTTTCCGCGCGTGGTCGCTTGCTTTACCCGCTGTTTGGTGCGCTGGCGGCGATGCCTGTATGTTTACTGGTGCTTCACCTGTGGAATACGCCGATGCGCTCTTTCTGGCAAGAGCTGGCCTACGTGATGAGTGCGGTCTTTTGGTGTGTGCTGGGTGCGTTGGGTATGCTGTGTTTACGCGGTGTTTATCGACGCTATCTTCGCTAAGCGCTTATTTCATCACCATAAACGCATCGCCATAAAAAAGCGCGGACTTTCGCCGCGCTATTGTCCTGTCAGTTCGATGATTATGGCTGGAACAGAGCCAGATGCTCTTTGGCATAGGCTTCAAAATCGGTGCAACCGCCGATGTGTTTTTCATCCAGGAAAATCTGCGGTACGGTTTCAACTGGCTTTCCTACCGTCTTGGACAAATCTTCTTTCGAGATACCTTCTGCATGGATGTCTACATAGCGGAAGCTGAAGTCATCACGTTGCTCGGCCAGTTTTTCTGCCAGTTCTTTCGCACGTACACAATAAGGGCAAGCTGGGCGCCCGAAAATTACAGCGAACATGTAAACTCCTTTGTAAAATTAGAAAAATGTTCTCATTCTTTAAACGTATAGCGTGACGTCTGTTGCAGACAAGGTCACAGCTAAAGGTGTTACGGTTAATGAGGTTACTGCGAATTACGTTACTATGCCTGTATTCATTGATGAAAAAAAGTCGTCATTACCTGTTACAACGATTTGCTGAAGCTATTAGGCGGTGGAGTAATGCAGCTTCTGCCTGAGCTACGATATAATTCCGCCATACTTCAAGCTGCCTATTAGATGTACTTTATCGACTGAAGGATGCCAGTGTGACACCAACCATTGATTTGCTACAGCGCCACCGTTCTATTCGCGCGTTTACGTCTCAGGCAGTGACGGATGAGCAACGCCACGCCATTATTACCTCCGCACAAAGCGCGTCCAGCTCCAGCTTTTTACAATGCAGCTCGATTATCCGTATCACCGATCCTGCCGTGCGTGAAACGCTGGTTCACTATACTGGCGAGCAAGGCTATGTGGCACAGGCGGCAGAATTTTGGGTCTTTTGTGCCGATTTCCACCGCCATGTGGAGATCTTTCCACAGGCTGAAACCGGGCTGGCTGAGCAACTGCTGATTGGCTGTGTCGATACCGCCCTCATGGCGCAGAATGCACTGGTCGCCGCAGAGTCGCTGGGGTTGGGTGGGGTATTTATCGGCGGAATCCGTAATCGAATTGCTGATGTGACACAGTTACTGCAATTGCCGCCGCTGGTTATACCATTGTTTGGCCTGTGTCTGGGATACCCAGACGCGGAACCGATGCTGAAGCCGCGCATGCCAACCGCCATGATGCTGCATGAAAATATCTATCAGCCGCTCGATCGTGATGTGCTGGCGCAATACGACCAGCACATGGTGGAATATTATCTGCAACGTACCGGTAGCCGCCGCGAGAGCTGGAGTGAGCACGTCGAACGGTCGCTGAAAAAAGAGTTACGTCCATTCATGCTGGACTACTTACATCAACAAGGATGGGCGATACGCTAGTATCTGTAGGATATTTATGAAGATAGCCATTCTGTCTCGTGATGGGGCGTTATATTCCTGTAAACGCCTGCGTGAAGCGGCTGAGGCGCGCAAGCACAGCGTTGAGATTATCGATCCGCTTTCCTGCTACATGAATATCAATTCAGCTGCGCCGTCGGTGCATTACCGTGGTCGTCGGCTGGATAAATATGACGCGGTGATTCCGCGCATTGGTTCACAGATTACGTTTTACGGCACGGCGGTATTGCGCCAGTTTGAGATGCTGGGAAGCTACCCGCTGAATAACTCGGTTGCGGTCATTCGCGCCCGCGACAAACTGCATTCACTACAGCTGCTAGCCCGCGAAGGCATTGACCTGCCAATCACCGGTTTTGCCCACTCGCCGGATGATACCGGTGACCTGATCGCGATGGTAGGCGGCGCGCCGCTGGTCGTTAAACTGGTGGAAGGTACGCAGGGAATCGGCGTGGTATTGGCCGAGACGCGTCAGGCAGCGGAAAGCGTGATTGATGCCTTTCGCGGGCTGAATGCCCATATCCTGGTGCAGGAATACGTGCGTGAAGCGCAGGGTAAAGATATCCGTTGTCTTGTGATCGGTAATCGGGTTGTTGCGGCGATTGAACGGCAGGCGAAAGCGGGGGAGTTTCGTTCAAATCTGCATCGCGGCGGATCGGCGAATAACGTGAAAATTACGGCGCAGGAGCGTGCGATAGCCATCAAGGCGACGAAAACGCTGGGGCTGAATGTCGCTGGCGTTGATATTTTGCGCGCCGACCGGGGGCCGCTGGTGATGGAAGTCAATGCCTCGCCGGGGTTGGAAGGGATTGAAACGACGACCGGGTTCGATATTGCTGGCATGATGATTGAGTTTATTGAACAAAATACTCAGAGACGCTTCGCAACATCGGCAACAATAAGTAAAAGTTAGCTTTCTGAAACCGGGGTTGCGCCGTAAAATACGGCGTTCCTCATTGGCGTGTGGGCATGGTGCAGCGTGCGCAATCGCGCAACCGAACGAGGAATGCGGGTGGCTGCGCGCTTTTATCATGGCATCATCGCGCAATATTCCGTAAGCTATGTGCCGTTTTTAACGATGTTTCTCTGTTACGGCAGCGTCTGGTTTACGTTTTAACATCGCTCTGGTGTGAGCGGTGCTTTCTTTTCAACAACGCTGTTTTTACGGCGACAGGTATGAGGCAAACATGATGGATTCACTCATCGTCCCGGATTTGGCTATGCTACGGCGGTGGCTGGATCAACTGAATATTCTGTATTTCGAATGTGACTCCTGTCAGGCGCTCCATCTTCCTCATATGCAAAATTTTGATGGCGTGTTTGATGCGAAAGTTGATCTGGTAGATAACGTGATCCTGTTTTCCGCACTGGCTGAAGTGAAGCCCAGCGCGTTGATTCCTCTGGTTGGCGATCTGAGTCAAATCAATGCTAGCTCGTTGACCGTCAAGGCGTTTATCGATGTTCAGGACGATAATCTGCCGAAACTGATTGTCTGCCAGTCATTCAGCGTTGCCGCCGGCATGACAGTGGAACAGTTCCGACATTTCATGCAGCAGTCCGAAGAACAGATCTCAATGGTGATCCTTGAAGCTGGCGCTAATAATCTGCTGTTTATCGGCGAGGAAGAAGAGGGCTCTGCTGTAAGAGTCACAACCTCACATCTGCATTGATACGGTTGCTGCCAAAGGCAGCAATTGGTTTTACTTATTTTCCTCTCGCCGACATTTATTCTGGTTGTTTCTCATTATTGCCAGATATTTCTCTTTGTTTGTCGCTAAACGCCTGCATCACATCGATAAAATGTGAGTAAATAATCGTTAAAACCCATTTTTACGTTCAAGTATGGTGCGCAGGATGTTGTGGGGTTATGCTTTATTCCTGTAAGGAACAGACAGCTAAATCAGAGCTATGTCTGTGTCTGGGCGAATAAAAATCGGTGCATACGTATTCATCGGTTGGAGAGCGCGGCAGGACATATTTTGTATCAGAACGATACAGGTTTATTTCCATGAATCACCCCCTTATATGGAGGAAGGAACGGATGTTCACCCAACGTAAAAAATGGCTATCGGGTGTTGTCACCGGCTTGCTGATGGCCGCGTCCGTCACCGCATCTGCGGAAGAGAAAACGCTGCATGTTTATAACTGGTCCGACTATATCGCGCCGGACACGTTAGCCAATTTCCAGAAAGAAACCGGCATTAAAGTCGTCTATGACGTGTTTGATTCCAACGAAGTGTTGGAAGGTAAGCTCATGGCGGGCAGCACGGGTTTTGATCTGGTGGTGCCTTCTGCCAGCTTCCTGGAGCGTCAGCTCTCTGCGGGCGTTTTTCAGCCATTAGACAAGAGCAAGTTACCGAATTACAAAAATCTGGATCCTGAGCTGATGAAGCTGATTGCGCAGCACGATCCAGAGAATAAATATGCCCTGCCTTACCTGTGGGCGACCACGGGCATCGGCTATAACGTTGAGAAAGTCAAAGCAGCGCTAGGGGCTGACGCACCGGTTGACAGCTGGGATCTGGTACTGAAACCAGAGAACCTGGAAAAACTGAAAAGCTGCGGCGTCTCCTTCCTGGATGCACCGGAAGAGATCTTTGCGACCGTGTTGAACTATCAGGGTAAAGATCCGAACAGCACCAAACCGGGTGATTACACCACGTCTGCAACCGACCTGCTGCTGAAGCTGCGTCCTAGCATTCGCTACTTCCATTCATCGCAGTACATCAACGATCTGGCAAATGGCGACATCTGCGTCGCGGTAGGCTGGGCTGGCGATATTTTGCAGGCAGGAAACCGTGCGAAAGAAGCGAAGAACGGGGTGAATATCCAATACAGCATTCCGAAAGAAGGCGCGTTGGCATTCTTTGATGTTCTCGCGATTCCAAAAGATGCTAAAAATCTGGATGAAGCCTATGCGTTTCTGGATTACCTGATGAAGCCGGAAGTGATGGCGGGAATCAGTAACCATGTGTATTACGCGAGCGGTAATCTGGCATCCTTGCCGTTGGTGAACGCAGAAATTCGTAATAACCCGGGCGTTTATCCGCCGGCGGATGTGCGTGCCAAACTGTTTACGCTTAAGGTGCAGTCTCCTCAGATTGACCGCACGCGTACACGTGCATGGACTAAGGTTAAGAGCGGCAAATAGCCTTTTAGCTTTGAATAGTTACCCAAGCGCTTGATGGTTGCTGGTTTCAGCAACCAAAGAATGGATGGGTATAAAATGTGGCAAAGAACAGGCGGATAACCCGCCTGTTTGCGCTCTATATTGTGTTACATCGCTGAATGCAAAAAACGCCGAAGGGCGGCATCTGCGGTGTGACTTGTTCTGCTTTTGCCGGAGAGCAATGCGAAGTGAATGACGCGATCCCCCGCCCTCAATCAAAACCTCAAAAAGCGGCCACGCCGCTGCTGGAAGTGCGTAACCTGACGAAGTCGTTCGATGGTCAGGCCGCCGTCGATGATGTCAGCCTGACGATTTATAAAGGCGAAATTTTTGCCCTGCTGGGTGCATCCGGCTGTGGAAAATCCACACTGCTGCGCATGCTGGCAGGTTTTGAGCTCCCCACGCAGGGGCAGATTGTTCTGGATGGTCAGGATTTATCATTGGTGCCGCCTTACCAGCGTCCCATCAATATGATGTTTCAGTCTTATGCGCTGTTCCCACACATGACGGTGGAAAAGAATATCGCGTTTGGTCTGAAGCAAGACAAGCTACCGCGCGCAGAAATCAAAGATCGTGTGGAAGAGATGCTGTCGCTGGTGCACATGCAAGAGTTCGCCAATCGTAAACCGCATCAGCTTTCCGGCGGCCAGCGTCAGCGTGTTGCGTTGGCTCGTAGTCTGGCGAAGCGTCCCAAACTGCTGCTGCTGGACGAACCGATGGGGGCGCTGGACAAAAAATTACGCGACCGCATGCAGCTTGAAGTCGTCGATATTCTGGAACGCGTGGGCGTGACCTGCGTGATGGTGACGCACGATCAGGAAGAAGCCATGACCATGGCGGGTCGTATTGCCATTATGAATCGCGGTAAATTCGTACAGATTGGCGAGCCCGAAGAGATTTATGAGCACCCGAATACGCGTTTCAGCGCGGAATTCATCGGTTCGGTCAATATGTTTGAAGGGATCTTGCAGGAACGTCAGGACGATGCGCTGATCATCAAAAGCCCCGGACTGGTGCATCCGCTGAAGGTGGATTCAGATGTCTCGGTGGTGGATGGCGTTCCGGTCTACATCGCATTGCGTCCAGAGAAAATCATGCTGTGCGAAGAGGTTCCAGCCGACGGCTGTAACTTCGCGGTAGGGGAAGTGGTGCATATCGCTTATCTGGGCGACCTGTCGATTTACCACGTCAGGCTTAACAGCGGGCAAACCATCAGCGCACAATTACAAAATGCTTATCGCTATCGCAAAGGCGCACCGACCTGGGGAGATGAGGTCCGGCTGTGTTGGGATGCGGATAGCTGTGTGGTTCTGACGGTGTAGCGAGGAAGAATGCCATGACTTTATTTCCCGAACATAACACGGCGGAACCACCGGGCAAGGCCAGACTCTGGCTCCGTGTGCTGATGGCGCGCTGGCGTCAAAAGCACGGACGTAAGCTCGTCATCGCGCTGCCGTATCTGTGGCTGCTGCTGCTGTTCATGCTGCCATTCCTGATCGTGTTCAAAATCAGCCTGGCAGAGATGGCGCGGGCGATCCCACCGTATACCGATCTGGTTTCCTGGATGGACGACAAGCTGGATATTTCCCTGAATCTTGGGAATTACCTGCATTTGTTGGACGACCCGCTGTATTTCGATGCCTATATGCAATCGCTTCAGGTTGCTGCCGTGTCGACGCTGTGCTGTCTGCTTATCGGCTACCCGCTGGCCTGGGCGGTGGCACATAGCAAACCGTCAACGCGTAACATTCTGTTATTACTGGTAATCCTTCCCTCCTGGACGTCATTCTTGATTCGCGTCTACGCCTGGATGGGGATTCTGAAAAATAACGGTATCCTGAATAACTTCCTGCTGTGGCTGGGCGTGATCGATGAACCACTGGTCATTCTGCATACCAATCTGGCGGTTTATATTGGCGTCGTGTACTCCTATCTGCCGTTTATGGTGCTGCCGATCTATACCGCGCTGATGCGGCTGGATTACTCGCTGGTGGAAGCGTCGTTGGATCTGGGCGCGCGGCCGCTGAAAACCTTCTTCAGCGTGATTGTTCCGCTAACAAAAGGCGGAATTATTGCCGGTTCGATGCTGGTCTTCATCCCTGCGGTGGGAGAGTACGTCATCCCAGAACTGCTCGGTGGGCCGGACAGCATCATGATTGGCCGTATTCTGTGGCAGGAATTCTTTAATAACCGAGACTGGCCGGTGGCGTCTGCCGTTGCCGTCGTTATGTTGCTGCTGTTGATTATGCCGATTATCTGGTTCCACAAGCATCAGAGCAAAAGTGCGGAGGGTGAAGCGTGAATAATTTACCTGTTGTTCGCTCACCGTGGCGTATTGTGATTTTGGTGCTGTGCTTTACGTTCCTCTATGCGCCGATGCTGATGTTGGTGATTTACTCGTTCAACAGCTCCAAGCTGGTTACCGTATGGGCAGGCTGGTCGGCACGCTGGTATGTCGAGCTGTTCCACAATACGGCGATGATCAGCGCGGTGCTCTTGAGCCTGACCATTGCCGCCGCCTCGGCCACAATGGCGGTGATTCTTGGAACGATTGCCGCCGTGGTCATGGTGCGTTTTGGCCGTTTCCGTGGCGCTAATGGCTTTGCCTTTATGTTGACGGCGCCGCTGGTTATGCCAGATGTGATTACCGGCCTGTCACTGCTATTGCTCTTTGTGGCATTGGGGCATGCCATTGGGTGGCCAGCGGAAAGAGGGATGCTAACTATCTGGCTGGCACACGTCACATTCTGTACCGCGTATGTCACCGTGGTGATCAGTGCGCGCCTGCGTGAACTTGACCGTTCTATTGAAGAGGCGGCGATGGATCTGGGCGCGAATCCGCTCAAGGTGTTCTTCATTATCACGGTGCCGATGATTGCCCCTGCGCTGCTTTCCGGCTGGCTGCTGGCGTTTACGCTGTCGCTGGACGATCTGGTTATCGCCAGCTTCGTGGCAGGCCCCGGCTCAACCACGTTGCCAATGCTGGTGTTCTCCAGCGTCAGAATGGGCGTTAATCCACAAATTAACGCATTGGCTTCCCTGATATTGTTAGTCGTTGGTATTATTGGCTTTATCGCCTGGTGGTTTATGGCGAGAGCAGAGAAGCAGCGCTATCGCGATATGCAAAAAGCGAGACGCGGCTGATTCGATCTCTCACCGTAATTTGTTAGCCTAGCGAAGATTTCCAGCAACGCCGCCAGAGTATGGGGGCGTTGCTGTTTTATATTCGCGTTAGGTTTTGTATCAGCATCCACATTTTATGTGGGTGTTGTATTTGGGGGCGGATAAATGACCGCATGAAGGGAGAGCGTTGAAATTCTGTACACAAAGAAGGAAATGACACAACGCAAAGTTTATGCCCCGGTACCAGTCATGGTGGCGGGGATTGCGATCATTGCTACTCGTTTTTTGGGGATTTTGCTGCTGGTGTGGGAGCTAGGGGTTAGCGATTTTAGCGGCTGGATTGGCAGCAACGCGGAAGCCTGGGATTCGACGTTGGTGTTACTGCTATCGCTTGTTGTCGTTGGCGTTGAGATTCGCTGCGGCTTTGCCGTTTTGGCCGGTGTGAACTGGGGCCGATGGGGCTATGTGGCCTGCCAGGGCGTGGTGGTGTGTTACCTGTTGCTGGCGTCGTTCAGTGAGTTTATGCCGGCGATATTCCATATTTCAGGAGAGAACAATGCCGCTGTGCTGAATCAGCTCCTGCTGCAAAAGATCCCGGATCTTCTTGTGATTGTTTTACTGTTTCTGCCACGACGCAGTAAGCGTTTTTTTATGCGCCAGAAATAGACATTTCTCTCTTGAGTCAGTCTGTCTGCTGGCGTTACCCACGACCACGTGGAAAGATCGCAGGGTAACGCCATCAGGGTGTTATAATCCTCTCATTCCGTATTATTTTTGATAGTTAGATTTTTATGCATTGTGCCCGCTACAGCACGGGAACCTGTCGTTCCTGCCAATGGCTGGAAAAAGCCTATCCCCAGCAACTCTCCGATAAGCAGCAGCACCTCGAAGGCTTGCTACAGCCGCACGCCGTGCAGCGTTGGCTACCGGTACAGCCCTCTGTGCAGTCCGCCTTTCGTAATAAAGCCAAAATGGTGGTGAGCGGCAGTGTGGAACGCCCGCTACTGGGGATGTTACATCGTGATGGAACGGCGGTGGATCTTTGCGATTGTCCCCTTTATCCGTCCAGCTTCGCACCGGTTTTCGATGTGCTTAAAGTCTTCATCGCTCGAGCGGGGCTGACGCCTTATAACGTAGAACGACGCCGTGGGGAGCTGAAATATCTGCTTCTGACGGAAAGTACGCAGCGCGGTACGTTTATGCTGCGCTTTGTTTTACGTTCGGAAACCAAGCTGGCGCAGCTGCGAGCTGCATTGCCCTGGCTACAGCAGCAGTTGCCGCAGCTTGAGGTGATATCCGCCAACATTCAGCCGGTACATCAGGCGATTATGGAAGGGAAAACGGAAATTATCCTGAGTGAGGCTGCCGCGTTGGCCGAACAGTTCAATCAGGTGCCGCTGTATATCCGCCCGCAAAGTTTTTTCCAGACGAACCCGCAGGTGGCTGCCGCGCTGTATGCGACGGCACGCGACTGGGTTGCAGAGTTGAATATCACCAGCATGTGGGATCTGTTTTGCGGAGTAGGGGGTTTTGGCCTGCACTGTGCGTCACCCGAGATGCGTTTGACGGGTATTGAAATCAGCGCCGAGGCGATAGCCTGCGCGCGTCGTTCTGCGGAGCAGCTTGGACTAAAACAGGTGGAATTTCAGGCGTTGGATTCAACGCAGTTCGCGACAGGTAAAGCGGAAATTCCCGAGCTGGTGCTAGTCAATCCGCCGCGCCGCGGTATCGGCAGCGAACTGTGCGCCTACCTGAGCCGCATGGCACCGGACTATATTCTCTATTCCAGCTGTAATGCTGAAAGCATGGCGAAAGACATGACAGAGCTGACGAATTACCGCGCGCTGCGCGTACAGTTATTCGACATGTTCCCGCACACGGCGCACTACGAAGTGCTAACGTTATTGAAGCGTGAGGATGGCTAAGGCAAAGTCAGGACATCTGAATACTTTACGGTGTTGCCACAGTAGGCGTAAAAAATTGCGCTGAGGTGGGCGTGGCCGCCGGATGAGCGGCATGGACGCCGCGAAAGTCTGCGCCGCGAAAGTCTGCGCCGCGTAAGGAACGCGTCGCAGACGGTCCGAACAGCGGATACGAACGCCGAAGGCACCGCGAAGCGGCGCAATTAACGCCGAAAAGCCAGTGGTCAAGGCGCTGCGGCGTTTGAGCGCGCCTTGTCGGGCGTGTGATGAAATGACAGAAAAATGCGGTAATCAACACGCACGAAACCTTTGAACTATCTGACATGGAATGTAGAAGCGTTTTATAACGCGGTGCATCCACACCGCGCCACGCGAAGTAAATCTTATTGCGGAAACCACTTATCATTGATGGTTTTATACGTGCCGTCAGCTTTGATGGCATCCAGCGCTTTATTTAACTTCTCCAGCAGTGCTTTGTCATCGGGACGAACGGCGATGCCCAATCCGGTGCCGAAGTATTCTGCGTCAGTCACGTGTTCTCCAACCGTCGCCAGCTCAGGGTTTGTCTTAATCCACTCGTTAACGACGGCGGTATCACCGAATACGCCATCAATACGGCCGTTTTTCAGATCCAGTACTGCGTTCTGATAGCTGTCATAAGAGACCGTTTGCACTTCCGGGTGCTTATCGTGCATGTATTTCTGGTGTGTCGTGCCGTTTTCCATCCCAATACGTTTGCCTTTCATCGCTGTAAAATCGCTGAATTTCCCTTTTTGCGCGATAACCACGGCTGAGTTGGCGTAGTAAGGCTGCGTGAATGCCACTTGCTTGCTGCGTTCTGGCGTGATGTCCATACCGGAAATCACCGCGTCATAGCGACGGAATTTCAGCGCAGGAATCAGGCTGTCAAACGCCTGATTAGTGAACGTACAGGTCGCCTGCATTTGTTTGCACAACGCTTTCGCCAGATCCATATCGAAACCAACGATCTCATTGCTGGCATCCAGTGATTCAAACGGCGGGTAGGTGGCTGATGAGGCGAAACGGATGGTGTCTGCGGCGGTGGCGCTGAAGGCGATTCCTGCCAGCAAGGTGGCGAGCACTAATTTTTTCATTACCTACTCCTGTTTTTCTTATATTGATAAATATACTTGCGCGGAAGGATTCCGGCGTCATGGCAGTTACCATGCCATCAAATGAATTTATATGCAATTAATATGATTAATAAGTCGATTTGTCGCGTGTTTTTACATCAGAGCACCATAAAAAAAGCAGGCTGATAAGCCTGCTTTCTAAACGGATAAGTGTGATAAGGATTAATTACGACGTTCGAATACCAGCGAGCGGCGCTCAACCCAGCGCATCAACAATGTCAGTAACCCATTGACACACAGGTAGATAATCCCAGCGGCACCAAATACCATCACGTCATACGTCCGGCCGTACATCAGTTGGCTATAGCCCATGACTTCCATCAGCGTGATGGTGTACGCCAGCGACGTACTCTTAAACACCAGCACCACTTCATTTGAATAAGAAGACAGCGCGCGTTTAAACGCGAACGGCAACAAAATACGCAATGTCTGCTTCTGATTCATTCCCAGCGCCGCACAGGATTGCCACTGTCCGGCGGGAATCGCTTTTACTGCGCCGTAGAATAACTGCGTGGTATAGGCCGCGCTATTGAGCGCCAGCGCCACCATCGCACACAGCCACGGCTGTGAAAGCAGGTTCCACAGCCAGGGAATTTGCTGGATAGAGGTAAATTGCCCAGGGCCGTAGTAAATCAGGAAGATTTGCACCAGCAGCGGCGTACCGGTAAACAGCGTAATGTAGCCTTTTGCCAACAGTGATATGACAGGCGTTTTGAGCGTCAGCACGACGGTCAGCAGCAGTGATAACACCAGCGCTACGACGATGGAGACAGCCGTTAAGGTCAGGCTGGTATGCAGGCCTTTTAATAGCTCAGGTAAATAAGCGAGCATCAGGAAGGTCTCCGCTCAAAACGCGTAGTGCGCAGTTCAATGCGTTTCAGCACATACTGACTTAGCAGCGTGATAATCAAATAAATCGCTGCCGCGATTACGTACCAGGTAAAAGGTTCCTGTGTTCGTGTCGCAATACTTTTGGTTTGCAGCATCAAATCATTAACGCTAATCAGCGACACCAGCGCAGTATCTTTCAGCAATACCAGCCACTGATTGCCTAAACCCGGCAGGGCATGACGCCACATCTGCGGCATGATCAGACGGAAAAAGATCGCGGATTTACTGAGCCCCAGCGCCTGACCCGATTCCCATTGCCCTTGCGGAACGGCTTTCAGCGCGCCGCGCAGCGTTTGGGAAGCGTAGGCGGCATACAGCAGCGCCAGCGCAATCACACCACACAGGAAGGGGCTGATTTCAAACATGCCGATATCCAGTTTTACCGGAATCTGCACAATGAAGAGATTCAGGGTAAAACCGTCTGCCAACATCAGCAGCAGTTGGGACGATCCGAAATAGATAAACAGCACGACCAGAATTTCTGGCAGGCCGCGCAACAGCGTGACGACCGCCGTTCCCGTCCAGCTAACGGCTTTCCAGCGGACGGTTTCCCAAACGGCAAATAACATCGCCAGCACGAGGCCGAGCACCAGTGCACAAACGGCAAGGCCGACGGTCATCCCGGCGGCGCTTGCAAGAGGTTGAAATTCAATCATTGAGCGTCAGATTACTGCTGGAACCATTTCTTGTAGATGGTCTCGTAAGTACCATCCTGTTTGATTTTGTTGAGCGCATCGTCGAATTTTTTCAGCAGCTCATCGTTGTTCTGGCGCACAGCGATGCCCAGGCCGATACCGAAGTAACCTTTATCCGTCACTTTCTGACCCACGGTGCTCAGCGTATCGTTTTGTTTCAGCCATTCGTTAACGACGGCGGTATCACCGAATACGGCATCCAGACGACCATTTTTCAGATCCAGCACGGCATTCTGATAGCTGTCGTAAGGCACGGTTTTGATATCGCTATGCTTTTCCATCAGGTATTTCTGATGCGTGGTACCGTTCTGTACGCCAACGCGTTTGCCCGCCAGTGCGGCGATATCGGCCACTTTCCCTTTCTGGGCAATAAACTGCGCGGAGTTGTCATAGTAAGGCTGGGTGAATGACACCTGCTGCTGACGCTCAGGGGTAATATCCATTCCCGCGATGACTGCTTCAAAACGACGGAATTTCAGACCGGGGATCAGGCTGTCGAAAGCCTGGTTGCTGAACGTGCAGGTTGCCTGCATTTCTTTGCACAGTGCATTGGCCAGATCGATATCAAAACCCTGAATTTGGTTATTGGCATCGACAAATTCGAACGGAGGGTAGGAGGCTTCTGTCGCGAAACGAATGGTATCCGCAGCGTTAGCAGAGGCGGCACCCATGGCGAATAAGGCTGCAACAATCAATTTTTTCATTATCATTTTCCTGATAGTAATCAATGTGATAAGTAACCAGCGAATTCAGGCGTCTGCGGCTGGGTAAAGTGCGTCGCATCCCCCTGTTCAACAATGCGGCCGTTTTCCATATACACCACACGGCTGGCCGTTTTACGGGCAAATTCAACCTCGTGAGTCACGATCACCTGCGTGATGCCGGTTTCTGACAATTCACGGATGATGTTGACGACCTGAGCGGTAATCTCTGGATCCAGCGCGGCAGTCGGTTCATCAAACAGTAGAACCTGAGGTTCCATCATCAACGCACGCGCAATCGCGACACGCTGTTGTTGTCCGCCAGAAAGATGAAGAGGGAAGCGATCGGCAAAGTCATTGAGGCGCAGACGCGTCAGCAGTTTGTCTGCGCGCGCTTTGGCTTCTTCTTTACTCAGCCCCAGCACGCGGCAGGGCGCTTCAATCAGGTTTTGCACCACGGTCAGGTGCGGCCATAAATTGTATTGCTGGAACACCATTCCAACGTTCTGACGCAACTCACGGATCGCGCTGTCGGATGGCGTGCGCTGAAAATCAAACTGATTACCGGCGATGGAAAGCGTGCCAGAGCGTGGCATTTCCAACAGATTAAGAACGCGTATCAGCGAGCTCTTTCCCGCACCGCTGGGGCCAAGAAGCACCAGTGTTTCACCCGCAGGACAATCAAGGGTGATGTCAAATAGCGCCTGGTATGTGCCGTAGAAACAGTTAATGCCGTTTAGTTGAATACTCATGCGTAAGAATTGAATAGACATTGATGCGGCGAATGTTAACGTTGGCAGAATAGTTATGCAATCACCGTGGGTTAAAATTTGCCAATAAGCGATTTGTTGGTTAAATAATAGCACAAAATAACGGCTTACAGCTTGGATCCGCGCTTTCTCATCGTGGGTTGCTGACAGTGCCGCACGTTGATAATCAGTAACAGTAAAATTTCTCAGATAGCGGCGAATGGCTTCAAATAATTGCGCGCGAGGGTGAGTGAACGCGTGTGAGTTGGCGAAAGCATGTAGTGAAAAGCGCACATAATAGTGGAATAACGATGTTGAAATGGATGGTCTGCATAGCGTTGGGGCTGTTGACGGGGTGCCAATCGGCTTCCTCGTTACAGGAACAGAATAATTATGTGCTGGAGACCGCATTGCAGTCGCGAGCGCAGGAATCTCGCATCCGCTTTCTGGTGATTCACTACACGGCGGAAGACTTTGCCTCCTCGCTGAATATTCTGACGAATGAACACGTCAGTGCGCATTATCTCATTCCTGCACACCCACCCTTGCGGCGCGGCAAACCGCTTGCCTGGCAATTGGTGCCGGAATCTCAGGCTGCCTGGCATGCAGGAGCCAGTAGCTGGCGCGGGTTTAGCCGGTTGAATCATTCCTCGATTGGTATTGAGATCGAAAACGCGGGCTATCAGCGCACGTTAACGGGCTATACGTGGGAACCGTTCACCGCCTCGCAGATTCAACTTGTGACGGCTCTCGCCCGCGATATTGTCGAACGCTACCAGATTGCCCCGCAGAATGTCGTCGCGCACAGCGATATTGCCCCACAGCGGAAACAAGATCCCGGGCCGCTATTCCCCTGGCGGGCGCTGGCACAGGCGGGCGTTGGTGCCTGGCCGGATGCGCAGCGGGTCGCATTTTATTTGAACGGACGACCCGCGACACAGCTGGTGGATGAGGCGGTTCTGCTGGAAAAATTGGGGCGCTATGGCTATGCGGTGCAGGAAACGATGACCGCGCGTGAGAAGCGGCAGGTGATTGCCGCTTTCCAGATGCATTTCCGCCCTGAGAACTATCAAGGCCAGCCAGATGCGCAGAGTGAAGCGATTGTTGATGCGCTGCTGGAGAAATACGGCAGCCGCTAAATCGCTTCCTTCTCTGCCAGTTTCGCAATACGCGCCGCCATGCCACGGAAGATAAACAGGTGAGCGGGCATCATCAGAAACCAGTAAACCAGCCCGTTGAACCCGGAAGGGTGCCATCGGGCGCGGACGTCCACGGTGCGGTGAGTGCCTTTGTCCGTGATAGTAAAGTTGAGTTTACCCAGCCCCGGCGCTTTCATACCAAATAGCAGCACCAACTGACGCTGTGGTTTGATCGAAATGACCTTCCAGCCGTCAATCTTGTCGCCCACTTCCAGCGTCGGGCGCTCGGGGCGCCCATAAGTCACGCCGTTGCCGCAGAGATCGTCCAGCCGAGCGCGGATATTCCACAGCGTATTCGCGTAAAAATAGCCTTCTTTCCCGCCGACCTGCTGGATGACCTGCCAGAGCGCCTGACTGGAAGCGGTCGTTTCCATCGTATGGCCCGCCTGTTTAGGGTAAAAGCCGTAATTGGGCTTCCAGCGTGCGCGAACCTCGGTGTCATCGCCCCAATCGGCCTGCTGCACACTTTCCATTTCGCTTTGCAACGTGAAGCGCACTGCATCATCAAAGCTAATCAGCGTTTGTGGGATCAATGCCTGGAGTTCGCGGCCATCGGCCTGTAAATCGTGTTTTAGCCCCTGAATCAGCGCGCGGGCGATAGAAGGGGGAACCGAGGTCACCAGATGCAAGAACCAGACGGACACCAGATGGGTTGGCATCGGAACGGGAATCAGCACTCTGCGCTTGCCGCTAATCTGAATGAAACGCTCGAACATCGTCTGGTAGCTGATGTATTCAGGGCCTGCGGCGTCCATGATGCGGTTTTCTGTCGCGGGGTGCTGCATGATGTCGATCAGATAGACCAGCAGGTTTTCCAGCGCAATGGGGGATGATTTAGAACGCACCCAGCGCGGCGGCGTCAACACCGGCAGGTTATAGACCATATCACGCATGATCTCGAACGCCGCTGAACCCGCGCCGATAATAATGCCCGCACGCAGCTCCGTGACGGGAATACCGCTGCTGCGCAGAATATCACCAGTAATCTGGCGCGCCTGCATATGCGGCGAGGTGTCATCTTTCGCCTGAAGCGATCCCAGATAGATAATCTGTTTTACGCGGCTGGAAGCCAGTGCCAGCAACAGATTCATGGCCGCCATCCGCTCCCTTGCCACGAAGTCTGCGCCGTCGCCCATGCTGTGCACCAGATAATAGAGTGTTTCCGCGCCCCACAGGCCATCAGGCAGGCTTTCTGGCTTGGCGAGATCCACCTGTTGGCAGTCGACACCCGACCAATTCCGTGACGCGAGGGATTCGGTATGACGACCCGCGGCGATGATCCGATTGCCTTGTTTGCTTAACCGCTCGGTTAAATGGCGGCCAATGTAGCCGGTTGCGCCCAGAATCAGGATCGGGGCAGAGGAGGATGTCATGTGCCAGCGGCTCCACAGCAAAATATAACCATGGCTTACTATATCCTAAATAATTCGTGACGGGGAAACGGGGAAACAGCGAAAAGTCTGCGATAACAAGGGGTAATTGACGATAAGCCTGCCTGCCCGATAGCAGACGCTACCGGGCAGAAGGGGGTAAAGCAAGGGGTGTATCAGGCCAGAACGGTGTCGCCTTGCAACTGGCAACTACAGGCCAAAACATAGCCCTGTTCGATTTCGGCTGGTGTTAGCGTCATGGTACTGGTCGTCGTGAAATGGCCGGATAGCACGCGGGTTTTACAACTCCCGCAAACCCCGGCGCGGCAGGCGGCGACAATCGGCACCTTATTGGTTTCCAGTGCGGCCAACAGGCTGAGACCGACCGGCACGCTTAGGTTTTTCAGCGGACGGCTGATGGTCAACGTGAGCCGATCGGCATCTTCATCCAGCGCTTCATCTGCTGGACGGAACTGTTCTTTAAAGATGCGGTTTGAGGCAACGCCAAACTGCTGACTCAGGGCTTCAATCTGGTTCATGTACGGAGCCGGGCCGCAGGTCATCACGGTACGGCTGGCGATATCCGGCACCTGTTCGACTAACCGATCGCCGCTGATACGTCCGGCGAGAAAACCGGGCACGGCGTCAAACTCCGCCATCAGCGTCAGATGCAGCTGCTGCGGATAACGCTGCACCAGCTCTTGCCATTCGCTGGCGAAAATCACCTGCAACGGATTGCGCACGTTGAAAATGACGTGGATATCGGTTTGCGGTTTGTTTGCCAGCAGCCAGCGACACATCGACATAATCGGCGTGACGCCACAGCCTGCCGCCGCCATCAGATAGCGATCGCTGACCGCGTTGGTGCAGGTAAATTCGCCCTGTGCATCGGACAGCCACAGGTAATCACCGGCTTTCAGCGTTTGGGTCAGCCAGCGAGAACCGATACCGTCGTCCAGCCTTCTTACCGTGAGAGTAATAAAGCGGCTGAGCCCCGGTGAAGAAGAAATCGTATAAGCCCGCAGCGTCTCCGCGTTGTTAGCAATGCTGACCAACGCATACTGACCCGGCTGGTACGGGTAAAAATCATGATTAACCAGTGAAATCGTCCAGACATCGGGCGTCTCCTGAGTAATGGAATGCACCTGCATGCGGTTAGAACAAAGCGGTGTCGGCCCAATCTGTAGTGCGGGCATGGTCATAATCAATCTCCATAACAAACGGGTACGGTGAAGCGTGTAAAAATGGCAGCCCATAAGACAGTGGGCTTAGCGTGAGGCATCAATGCCGACACCTCACGCTGCGTGACGAGGAACGCGCTCCTCCGTCCGCATTGATTCATCAAGCGGCCAGAATGGTGTTCATGTCCTGTTCAACGGTGGTAATCGCCCGCATACCGAATTTCTCGTTCAGAATGGCGAGCAGGTTGTCCGTCAGGAATCCCGGCGCCGTTGGCCCGGTATAGATATTCTTCACGCCGAGGGACAGTAGGGTGAGCAGGATGACGATCGCCTTCTGTTCAAACCAGGACAGCACCAGACTCAACGGTAGGTCGTTCACACCACAGCCCAGTTTTTCTGCCAGTTTGACGGCCAGAATAATGGCGGAGTAGGCATCATTACATTGGCCGACATCCAGCAGACGCGGCAGACCTTCCAGCGTACCGAAATCCAGCTTGTTGAAACGGTATTTACCACAGGCCAGCGTCATGATCAGGCAGTCCTGTGGAACGTTCAGCGTGAAATCAGTGAAGTAGCTACGTTCTTCGCGGCTACCGTCGCACCCGCCAACCAGGAAGACGTGGCGCAGTTTTTTCTGTGCGACCAGATCGATCACGGTATCAGCAGCGCTCAGCAGGGTTTCACGACCAAAGCCAACGGTGATCATGTGCTCGATTTCGCTGTATGGGAAACCAGCCAGACTCTGTGCCTGTTCGATAACTGGGCTGAAATCGTCGCCTTCCAGGTGGTTCACGCCCGGCCAGCCAACGATGCTGCGCGTCCAGATACGGTCGCCGTAGTTGCCTACGTTTGGATCGATAATACAGTTGGAAGTCATGACGATCGCGCCAGGGAATTTGGCAAACTCAGTCTGTTGGTTCTGCCAGCCGCTGCCGTAGTTACCCGCCAGATGCGAGAATTTTTTCAGCTCTGGGTAACCGTGCGCAGGCAGCATCTCGCCGTGGGTATAAATATTCACGCCGGTGCCTTCGGTTTGCTCCAGAAGCATGCGCAGATCTTTCAGGTCATGACCGGAAATCAGAATCGCTTTACCCGCAATCGGGCGGACGTTAACGGAGGTCGGCTGTGGATGACCGTAAGCATTGGTTTCGCCATGGTCGAGGATCGCCATAACGTTGAAGTTCATTTTACCGATGCCCATGGCGTTGTTCAGCAGGGTGTCAACATCGGATGGTTGCGTGCCCAACCATGCCATGAAAGAATGATATTCGGCATAAATCGCGTCATCGTATTGGCCGAGAACGTGAGCGTGCTCCATATAGGCTGCGGCACCTTTCAGGCCGTAGAGGTTGAGCATGCGCAAGCCGTGAACATCATCGCCGACGAGAGCTTTATCGCTGTCCAGCGCAAAATCCGCCGCCTGTTGCAGCAAGGTCGGAATATCGTTGCCAGCCAGTTGCAGCGCTGCCATTGGGTGATCCACCGTCGCAGTGGCATCATGCAGACGGCAGCGAACGGCCAGAGACTCACGCAGTGTGATGGCTTCCTGTGCGTAGCCAATAATGCGCTGGGAATCGAAATTTACGTTGGTCAATGTAGAGAAAAAGGCGCGTGGCGCAAAACTGTCTATCTCGTGATCGATGATATCCAGCTCGCGCGCTTTCAACACCCAGGCAGAAAGCCCTTGCAGCACAGCGACCAGCAGGTCTTGCAGGTCGGAGGTTTCTGCGGTTTTACCGCACATGCCCTGCGCGTAAGAGCAGCCGTTTCCAACAGGGGTACGAATCGTTTGTTCACATTGCACACAAAACATAATGATGTCCTTTTTTAAGTTGCATTTTAAATGCTTGTTTAAAGCATAGTGTCAGCCGAGGCAGGTAAAAAGGCTTTTTTACTGCAACTTTAGGTAAATTTGATTTAGCGCAATTTTGATGATGAGCAATGAAAATCACTCTCAATCACGGGGGATCTGTGAGGGTAAAAGGCGACCATTAAGTAAAATAAATCCCTCTTGTTGAATGAATCACGTGCAAGGTAGCCAGATGATCTACACTACACGCGATGACAGCAGAAACCCGCAGGCAGCCGCTACAGGAGAGAAGGATGCATCTGGAAAGTATTGAAATCCTGGGATTTCGGGGAATCAATCGTCTGTCGCTAATGCTGGACGAGAATAATGTGCTGATTGGTGAAAACGCCTGGGGGAAATCAAGCCTGCTGGACGCGCTCTCCCTGCTGCTGGCTCCGACGTTGCCGCTTTATCATTTTGATATGCAGGACTTTCACTTCACACCGGGAGATGAAAATAGTCGGGAAAAACACCTTCAGATTATTTTTACGTTCTGCGAAACCGCACCCGGTCACCATTTAGCCCCTCGCTATCGTTCACTTAGTCCCGTTTGGGTGGAGGGTGAGGCATCGCTATGTCGTATATTTTATCGGCTGGAGGGGGAGGTAGACGAAAGCCAATCGGTCTTCACCTGGCGTAGTTTTCTCGGCGCAGACGGGCACCCGATACCGCTGGAAGATATTGATGAGCTGGCCAGAGAGATTATTCGCCTGCATCCGGTGCTGCGGCTGCGCGATGCGCGTTTTATGCGGCGTCTGCGTTCCGGGACACTGGCGGCAACATTAGATAATAGTAATGAAAAGCTGGCGCAGCAGTTTGAACAACTGATGCGTGAGCTGGCGCAAAATCCGCAGAAGCTGACGGATAAAGAGCTGCGTCATGGCTTAGTGGCGATGCGGCAACTACTGGAGCACTATTTTTCCGAGCAGAACGCCACGGGCAACGACCGACGCCACCATCGTCATGCGCGAGCGCACAACGGTAAATCGTGGCGATCGCTGGACAACATCAACCGCCTGATTGCTGACCCGAATAGCCGCAGTCGCCGCATTATCCTGCTGGAGTTGTTTTCTACGCTGTTGCAGGCGAAAGGATCGGTGGTGCTGGATCCGCATGCCCGCCCGCTGTTGCTGATTGAAGACCCCGAAACCCGCCTGCACCCGATTATGCTGTCAGTAGCGTGGGGGCTTCTGACGCAATTGCCGCTCCAGAAAGTCACGACAACGAATTCGGGAGAACTGCTGTCGCTGGTACCGATGGAACAGGTGTGCCGTCTGGTGCGTGAATCTTCACGGGTTGCGACGTACCGGATGGGTCGTCAGGGGATGAATGCGGAAGACAGTCGACGTATTGCGTTTCATATTCGTATGAATCGGCCTTCTTCACTCTTTGCCCGCTGCTGGCTACTGGTGGAAGGTGAAACTGAAGTCTGGATGCTGAATGAACTGGCGCGCCAATGTGGGCATCATTTTGAAGCTGAGGGGGTGAAAGTGATTGAGTTTGCTCAGTCCGGGCTCCGGCCATTACTGAGATTCGCACGGCGAATGGGGATTGAATGGCATGTGCTGGTCGATGGTGATGACGCGGGGAAAAAATATGCGGCAACGGCGAAAAGCATGTTAACCGCACAGGACGAAAGCGAACGAGATCATCTGACCGTTCTGCCTGCATCAGATATGGAGCACTACATGTATCGTGAGGGATTCAGCCACGTTTACCACCGCACTGCGCAATTGCCGGAGAAGGTAGCGCTATCGATGCACAAAATCATCATCAAAGCGATCCATCGTTCATCCAAACCCGACCTGGCGATTGAAGTGGCGATGGAAGCCGCGGCGATGGGAAACGATGCCATTCCGCCGCTGATTCGCAGTATGTTCTCCCGTGTACTGTGGCTGGCTCGTGGACGTGCAGATTAGTTGCACGATAAAAAAATGCCGCTCAGTGTCGTGAACGGCATTTGTCGCATTATAGTCATTTTACGGTTTAGCGTAGGTGTTCTGAGTAAACGTGTAGGGTGATAGAAAGGGTCAGGATGCGGCCTCGGTGATTTGCGGGACGATCAGGCAGGCATGATTGCCTTTCGGCCCTTGATGAACATCAAACCTCACAACCTGTCCGGCTTTCAGAGTCCGGTAGCCATCCATTTGAATGGTTGAGTAGTGCGCGAAGATATCGTCACCCCCCCCTTCTGGACAGATAAAACCAAACCCTTTGGCATTATTGAACCATTTAACAGTACCTGTCTCCATGCATTGACATCCTTCGCAAGAGTATTCTTTTCAGTAAGGTGTGGTTATTTGGTTACTACGAATACGAATTGATTAAAACCCCATCAATTCATTCGTACACTTTAGTGAAATCGATCCCGGCGTCAAGCGATCTACCGCGTGGTGTTGAGGGGAGTTTGTCAAAGTTTGATGCAGATAACGCTATTGATGAACCCACGATCGCGCTGCGTACTCAAGATATCGATTACAGGCCTTGAATTTTACTTTCCAGGAACCATTTAATCCCTTAGGTGGAAAAATAAAAAGTAGACGTGATACTGTAAATACAGAGATATCCGTAGTGTCGATCGTTTAAGAATCGAGATACCGGGGGCTACCACGGTGTGAGGCATCCCTGTGGGAGCCTTATCATCATGTTTTCCCCTAATCCTATACTTAAGTGAGCCACATTAAGAGATACCCGTCATCTTTCAAGTCGCAGGTCTCATTTCCTGCTTCTCGAATCTATTGGGAATAACAGACCAATGTCGCGGGGCGCGATATTCGTTACATGATGTGGATAGAGAATGGGAAACAACAGTACGTGGTCACAATCCGAGAACCTGACTGTCGATAAACAGAAAGAAAAATTGCAGCCACCGTCCATGTATAACGTGGTGTTGAATAACGATGATTACACCCCGATGGAATTTGTTATTGACGTTCTGCAAAAGTTCTTTTCTTATGATATTGAACGTGCCACGCAGCTTATGTTAACCGTGCATTATCAGGGTAAAGCGATTTGTGGCGTATTCAGTGCTGAAGTGGCTGAGACCAAGGTCGTACAAGTCAATCGTTATGCCAGAGAAAATGAGCACCCGCTGCTCTGTACGCTGGAAAAAGCCTGAAGTCAGGCGATTTATTGGGAGAGGTGCCTATGCTCAATCAAGAACTGGAACTCAGTCTCAACATGGCTTTCGCCAGAGCGCGTGAGCACCGACACGAGTTTATGACCGTGGAGCACCTGCTGTTAGCACTGCTCAGTAACCCAGCCGCCCGTGAAGCACTGGAAGCCTGCACGGTAGATTTAGCCGCCCTGCGCCAGGAACTGGAGGCGTTCATTGAGCAGACCACACCAACATTACCGCAGAGTGACGACGAGCGAGAAACTCAGCCGACGCTCAGCTTTCAACGCGTACTCCAACGCGCTGTTTTCCATGTGCAGTCCTCCGGTCGCAGCGAAGTGTCCGGTGCCAACGTTTTGGTCGCGATTTTTAGCGAACAGGAATCTCAGGCTGCCTACCTGCTGCGTAAGCATGACGTCAGCCGTCTGGATGTCGTGAACTTTATTTCTCACGGCACGCGTAAAGAAGAAACCGATCAGGCGCCGAACCCTGAAAATCCCGTCAATGAAGAACAGGCAGGAGGGGAAGATCGTATGGAAAACTTCACCACCAATCTGAATCAACTGGCTCGTGTTGGCGGCATCGATCCGCTCATTGGCCGGGATAAAGAACTGGAACGCACGATTCAGGTATTGTGCCGCCGTCGTAAAAATAACCCGCTGCTGGTCGGCGAATCCGGTGTGGGTAAAACCGCAATTGCTGAAGGGCTGGCCTGGCGTATTGTGCAGGGCGATGTGCCGGAAGTGATGGCGGAGTGCACCCTGTACTCGCTTGACATCGGTGCGCTGCTGGCAGGAACGAAATATCGCGGTGATTTTGAAAAACGCTTCAAGGCGCTGCTGAAACAGCTCGAACAGGATAAAAACAGCATTCTGTTCATTGATGAAATTCACACGATTATCGGTGCGGGTGCCGCGTCCGGTGGTCAGGTTGATGCCGCTAATCTGATTAAACCGCTGCTTTCCAGCGGCAAGATTCGTGTCATCGGTTCAACCACCTATCAGGAATTCAGTAATATCTTTGAAAAGGATCGGGCGCTGGCGCGTCGTTTCCAGAAAATCGATATCACTGAACCCAGCGTGGAAGAAACCATACAAATCATTAATGGCCTGAAGCCAAAGTATGAGGCTCACCATGATGTTCGCTATACGTCGAAAGCAATTCGCGCAGCGGTAGAGCTGGCGGTGAAATATATCAACGATCGTCACCTGCCGGATAAAGCGATTGATGTGATCGATGAAGCGGGCGCACGCAGCCGTCTGGTGCCAGTCAGCAAGCGGAAGAAAACGGTTAATGTGAGTGACATCGAATCCGTTGTCGCCCGTATTGCCCGTATTCCAGAAAAAACCGTCTCCGCCAGCGATCGCGATGTGCTGAAGAACCTCAGCGACCGCCTGAAAATGCTGGTGTTCGGACAGGACAAGGCTATTGAAGCGCTGTCTGAGTCTATCAAGATGAGCCGTGCAGGGCTGGGTCAGGAGCGTAAACCGGTCGGTTCCTTCCTGTTCGCCGGTCCTACTGGTGTTGGTAAGACGGAAGTGACGTTACAGCTGGCTAAAGCGCTGGATATTGAACTGCTGCGCTTTGATATGTCCGAATATATGGAACGTCATACGGTTAGCCGCTTGATTGGTGCGCCTCCCGGCTATGTGGGCTACGATCAGGGCGGCCTGCTGACGGATGCCGTCATTAAGCATCCTCATGCGGTACTGCTGCTGGATGAGATCGAGAAAGCGCATCCTGATGTCTTTAATCTGCTGTTGCAGGTGATGGATAACGGGACGCTGACGGACAACAATGGCCGCAAAGCGGATTTCCGTAATGTCATTGTCGTCATGACCACCAACGCGGGCGTGCGGGAAACACAGCGTAAATCTATCGGTATCATCCATCAGGACAATAGCAGTGATGCGATGGAAGAGATCAAGAAGGTATTTACGCCGGAGTTCCGTAACCGTCTGGATGGCATTATCTGGTTCAACCATCTGTCTACCGACGTCATTCAGCAGGTTGTCGATAAATTTATCGTGGAACTTCAGGCGCAGTTGGATGCGAAAGGCGTATCGCTGGAAGTCAGTGAGGAAGCGCGTAACTGGCTGGCAGAAAAAGGCTACGACAAAGCCATGGGAGCCCGACCGATGGCACGCGTAATGCAGGAAAGCCTCAAGAAACCGCTGGCCAACGAGCTGCTGTTTGGTTCGCTGGTGGATGGTGGCTCTGTCACGGTGGAACTGGATAAAGAGACGCAGCAACTGACTTACGGCTTCCAGAGCGCGGAGAAGCGGAAAGCGGAAAGCGTTAATTAATCGATATCGTATGTTGTTATCTAAGAGGGATGCTAAGGCATCCCTTTTTTACATCCCTTTGTCAGACGTTCTCCAAAAAACAAAAGCCCTTACCATGAAAGGGAAGGGCTGGGGAGGGAGTCACATCCTCATATATCGCTGTTCTCAGCGATGGGCGAACCGGTTAACGGCTGCGGAAGACAATGCGGCCTTTACTCAGGTCGTACGGGGTCAGCTCTACAGTGACTTTGTCGCCCGTCAGGATGCGGATATAGTTTTTACGCATTTTACCGGAGATATGAGCGGTAACCACGTGCCCGTTTTCCAATTCAACGCGGAACATGGTGTTGGGCAGCGTATCAAGCACGGTGCCTTGCATTTCAATATTGTCTTCTTTGGCCATCGAATCCTCTAGGTCTCACTACCTTTATTTTTTAACCGCAAGATAATGCCGAAAAACCGCCATTATGTAAAGAAGCGTTCACGTTTGGGACGTTATTTACCCGGTTTTCTCTGTCATAGTACGGGTTCGGCGAGCGATTGTGGTAACCAGCAACCGTCATCGACGGTGAGATCCTGCCACTGAGAAAGCAGTTGCAGGAAGCGATCGCGGGGGATTTCACTCACGCCCAGCGACGCGGTATGGGCGTTTAACACCTGACAATCGATCAAATGACCACCGTGGCGGGTAAAATGTTGTTGAAATGCCAGCAGTGCGTATTTTGACGCATTATCCGTACGGCTGAACATTGACTCACCGCAAAATAATCTTCCTTGCTCAATGCCATATAATCCACCAACCAGTTTGTCATCCTGCCACACTTCGACGGAATGGGCTTTCCCAACCTGATGAAGTTGGCGATAGGCTGTAATAATGCCCGGTGTAATCCAGGTGCCGTCTTGGTGCTCGTGCGCGCAGGCGTGAATGACATCATCAAACGCCTGATTGAGCGTGGCATGGAAAGTATGACGTTTCAGGAACTTTTTCATGCTGCGGCTGAGATGGAATTCACCGGGAAAGAGAACCGCACGCGGATTCGGAGACCACCATAAGATAGGTTCACCGGGGGAGTACCAAGGGAAAATGCCCTGTCGGTAAGCCGCTTTCAGCCTGGCAACGGAGAGATCGCCGCCAACGGCCAGCAGGCCGTTGGGGTCATCCAGCGCATGATTCGGATCAGGAAACTGAAGCGATTGAGACGATAGCTGGTATAGGCGCATATTTTTCAAACGTTGTGTTTCAACTGAGTTTGCCTCAAACGTGTTGGCGGAATTGCCAATAACGCCCTTTTTCTGCCATTAACATCTGATGGCTACCCTGCTCGATCACTTTGCCGTCGTCCAGAATACAGATGCGATCCATTGATTCTAAGCCGTATAACCGGTGAGTGATGACGATCAGCGTCTTATCAGCACAGTGCTGGCGGAGCAGTTGCAGAATACGTTTTTCGGTTTCTGCATCCAATCCTTCAGTAGGCTCATCCAATAGCACGAGCGGTGCGTCGTGCAATAAAGCGCGTGCTAATGCGATACGGCGCTGTTCGCCGCCGGAGAGCTGGCGACCGCCTTCTCCCAGCCAGGCATTCAGCCCTTCATTTTCCAACAGTTTTTCTAATCCAACCTGCTGTAATATCTCTGCCAGCTTTTCGTCCCGCGCAGTGGGGGTGGCCAGTAGCAGGTTGTCGCGCAGCGTTGCGCTAAAAATATGTACGCGTTGTGGTACGACGCTCATCATTGCACGGAGATCGGCTTCCCGCCAATCGGCAAGGGGATGACCATTCAGCGTAATGTCTCCGTATTCACAATTCCATGCCCGAGTCAGCAATTGTAATAGCGTCGATTTCCCGCATCCGGTACGCCCCAGCAGTGCCAGATGCTCGCCCGGTTGAATGGAAAGGGTAATATTCTGTAGCACGGACTGGGGTTGACCGGGATACGTGAAACCGACATGTGAGATGTCTAGCGACGCCTCACGCGAGGTTTCTGGCCCATGCTCCGGGAACGTGACGTCAACGGGCTGACGAATGATTTGATCGACCCGAGCCGCGGAGGCAATCACTTGTCCCATATGCTGAAAAGCCACCGTGACGGGAGCCAGCGCCTCGAAGGCGGCAAGCGAGGCAAACACGAACAGGGCAATCAACGCGCCGGGCTGTGGATTACCACCAACGCCATCTGCTGCCAGCCACAGAATCAGGGTAACGGTCAGCCCACTGCACAGAATCATCGCCGCCTGAGACAGGCCGGTAAGATTGGCTTGCTGGCGTTGACGACGCAGCCAGTTAATTTCCACCAGCGCCAACTGCTGACGAACGCGTTCGAGTGCGCCGAAGACGGTTAGCTCCGCCTGACCTTGCAGCCAGGTCGTCAGTTGGAGGCGGTATTGTGCCCGCCGCGCGGTCAAATCCTGCCCGATACTGTTTCCTGCCCGATAAAACAGAATTGGCAGACATAACAACAGCACCAGCATGATGGCACCAAGCGTTAACGCCAATGAGGCATCAATGAAGCTCAGACCGTAACAGACGATAAGAATGACGGCGAATGCGCTGACGATGGGGGAAATCACGCGAAGATAGAGATGGTCGAGCGTATCCACGTCCGCCACAAGCCGATTGAGCAGTTCAGCCTGACGAAATTGCGCCAGCCCACCCGGAGAGAGCGGCAAAATACGTGAAAAGGTGAAAACACGTAAGCGCAGCAGAACGCGAAAGGTGGCGTCGTGACTGACGACTCGTTCGCCATAGCGCCCGGCCGTACGTGCAATCGCCGCACCCCGCACGCCGGCGGCTGGCAGCATATAGTTAAAGGTGAGTAGCCCAACAATGCCTGCCAGTGCAGCACCCGCCAGAAACCAGCCGGATAGCGCGAGCAGGCCGATGCTGGCAAGTAGCGTAGCGATAGCCAGCACAATGCCCAGGCTTAAGCGCCAGATGTGTTGGCGGTAGAGTGCCAGAAACGGTTTTAATACTTGCATCGTTTTTCTCTGAGCCATTACAGCGCCTCCTGTCGTTGTGCCAGCAGCGCCGCGAAGGGGCCAGCTTCGGCGCGGAGTGTTTGATAATTACCCCGTTGGACTAACTGACCGCTGTCCATGACCCAAATCGCGTCATACTCGGTGATATCCGTGAGCTGGTGCGTGACCAGCAGTGTGGTCTGGTGGCGTGCGGCTTCGTTCAACGCCGTCATGACCAGCTCTTCGCTATGGGCATCGAGACTGGCTGAAGGTTCATCCAACAGCAATAAGTGGCAAGGATGGATCAGCGCGCGGGCAACGGCGACGCGCTGTGCCTGCCCGACGGATAAGCGCGCCGCGCTGTCACCGATCGTGGTTTCCAGCCCTTGTGGAAGCTGTGGTAAAAACTCCTGCACATAGGCACGCTCAATCGCCTGCTGTAACTCCACAATACTGGCCCGCGGGTTGCCCAGCAGAATATTGCTGCGCAGCGTTTGCTCCGGTAAATGGGGATTTTGCCCAACCCAGCTCAGTTGTTTACGCCATGATTCAGGGGTTAGCGTGTTTAAAGCCTGACTGTTAACGGTCAGTGATCCGCGATAGGGCAGGAACCCCAGCAGCGCATTAAGCAGCGAACTTTTTCCTGCGCCGCTGAGGCCGACTAGCGCGATACGCTCGCCTGCGTGAATATCGAACGTCAACGGTTGAGTTAGCGGTGTGCCATTCGGCGCGAGGACAACCAGCTCTTCCGCCCGAATGGCAATGGCAGTATTGCTGCTGAATACTTGGGTGCCAAAGCCCACCGTTTCTCCTTCCTCGGCTAAAAAGGTCACCAGTGATTCTGCTGCGCCGATAGCTTGGGCTTTGGCATGATAGAAGGTGCCCAGATCGCGTAGGGGCTGAAAAAACTCCGGTGCCAGAATTAGCACGAGAAAACCAGCAAAGAGCGTTACCCCCATTCCGTAATGGCCGAAGTCCAGTTCCCCAAGATAAGAGAAACCGAAATAGACGGCGACAACGGCGATCGAAATGGAGGCAAAAAACTCCAGTACGCCCGAGGAAAGAAACGCCATGCGCAGCACTTCCATCGTGCGGCTACGGAAATCTTCGGAAGCGTGGCGGATTTGTTCGGTTTCAGCCTGGCCACGATGAAACAGGCGTAGCGTCTCCATTCCGCGCAGGCGATCGAGGAAATGTCCGCTCAGGCGTGCCAGCGCCAGAAAATTGCGTCGGTTGGCATCCGCCGCGCCCATGCCGACCAGCGCCATAAAAAGCGGGATGAGCGGGGCAGTCAAAAACAGAATCAAGCCAGCAGCCCAGTTGAGCGGGAAGATCGTGATTAAGATAAGTAACGGAATCAGCGCGGCAAGATACATTTGTGGCAGGTAGCGGGCGTAATAATCCTGCATATCATCAACCTGCTCAAGAATCATCGTTGCCCAACTACCGGCGGGTTTGCCCTGTACCCAGGCAGGACCAAGCTGTTGCAATCGGTCCAGTACCAGCTTACGAATTTGCTGTCGAACCGCTTGTCCGCACAGAAAACCGACGTGCTCGCGTAACACACTGTTGAGCGCACGCAGAATGAAGGTCGCGATTAGTAGAAAAAACGGGGAGAGCAGGGATTCTCGGGGGGCATGCTCAATGATCAGGGCATGAAGCAGCGTAGCTAATAGCCAGGCTTGTGCCACGATTAACGCGCCGCTCAGGAATCCAAGCAGCAGTGAAATCCGTAGCCAACGTTGCGCCAGCTTACTCTGCTGTTTCAGCCAGGCGGTCAGTTCTTGCTGTCTGGTTTTTTTCATCAGGCACCAGTTCGTTATATTGCAGAAATGGACTTAACAGAAAATAACTCTTATGTAACTGTTAGTTAACAAAATTATCTTCTATCAGGCAGAATGATGCCATGTTACCGCGACGAGGACGCGCTGCAAACGAAAAGGAGAGGGGAAATGGGTGAGACGATCAATTTTTGTGTTGCGTGAGGTAAAGCAGAGGGAAGAAAACGGAACGGCTGTCGCCGCCCCGTTCTTAACAGCGAATTACTTGCTGACGGTCAATCCGTCCAGGTAACGTTCTGCATCCAGTGCCGCCATACAGCCGGTACCCGCGGAGGTAATGGCCTGACGGTAAATGTGGTCCATGACGTCGCCTGCGGCAAAAACGCCAGGAATGCTGGTTTGTGTCGCGTTGCCGTGAATACCGGATTGCACTTTAATGTAGCCGTTTTCCAGCTCCAGTTGACCGCCAAATACGGCCGTGTTCGGGCTGTGGCCGATGGCGATAAACACGCCAGCCAGTTCCAGCTCTTCCGCTGCATCGCTTTGCGTATCGCGGATACGAACTCCGGTTACACCCATATCATCGCCCAGCACTTCGTCCAGCGTGCGGTTAGTATGCAGGATGATGTTGCCATTTTTGACTTTGTCCATCAGGCGGTCGATCAGAATCTTCTCTGAACGGAACGTCTCGCGGCGGTGGATTAAATGCACTTCCGCAGCGATGTTAGACAGGTACAGCGCTTCTTCGACGGCGGTATTCCCGCCACCCACCACGGCAACTTTCTGATTACGGTAGAAGAACCCGTCACAGGTTGCACAGGCGGAAACGCCCTTGCCTTTAAATGCGTCTTCAGATGGCAGACCAAGGTAGCGAGCCGATGCGCCGGTGGCGATGATCAGCGCGTCACAGGTGTATTCGTCGCTATCACCGAATAAACGGAAGGGACGGTTCTGCAAATCAACACGTTCAATATGATCGAAGATTACTTCGGTATTGAACTTGGTTGCATGCGCGTGCATGCGTTCCATTAACAGTGGGCCTGTTAAATCATCGGCGTCGCCCGGCCAGTTTTCGACTTCGGTCGTGGTCGTCAACTGACCGCCTTTTTCCATACCAGTAATTAATACTGGCTGTAAGTTCGCTCGTGCAGCATAAACTGCGGCGGTATAGCCAGCCGGGCCTGAACCCAGAATCAATAACTTGTGATGTTTAACGGTACCCATGCTTTCCTCATTTCATGACGGCGGATAATGTTCATATTAACGGCCTCTACGACAAATTCGCTGCCTTATTACGAACAGTCTCTGCCACGGACAATGAGAATGATTGTAAGGAAATTACAGGAGTAAAAAAAGTATGCAGAAAAGTTGCTGGCTATTTGTTTAATCGTTAATGACGATGGTGACGACAAATAGCTGAAAAATCAGCCACATTCATAAGTAAAATGATTGAAGTCACCTTGGCGAATGGCTCTGGCTTATCCAATCTGGCAGTTTCTTCTGATTTTCGTTGTTTTGCTTTGACAATCGGCTGTGCATTTGCGAAAACATCTGGGTAAGAGGAAATTTTTTGTATGTGAACAGTTAAAAGCTCGGCTTTTTATTCGTTTTTGCGCAGGTAGTCGGCCTTTGGGGCACGGATATGACGTGATGGTCTTTTTCGCGGGTGAGCAATACGTGGGGCGAGAACGAGAAGTTGATGACTGTTGATATACAAAATAGGCAGCGTGTCTTCTTTAAGGGTAGCTCTGATACATGAGGTCTATCGGGGTAAGCGGGTGCAGGGAAAAGTGAAGAGAGACAATAATAATGGTAGACACTAAAAAACGGCCAGGAAAAGATCTCGATCGTATTGATCGTAACATCCTGAACGAATTGCAAAAAGATGGGCGTATTTCCAATGTCGAGCTGTCCAAACGTGTTGGGCTGTCGCCAACACCTTGTCTGGAACGCGTGCGTCGTCTGGAAAGACAGGGGTTCATTAACGGCTACACAGCGCTGCTAAACCCGCATTATCTGGATGCGTCACTGCTGGTTTTTGTTGAAATAACGCTAAACCGCGGCGCGCCTGATGTGTTTGAACAGTTTAATGCTGCGGTGCAGAAGCTGGAAGAAATTCAGGAATGTCATCTGGTTTCTGGTGATTTTGACTACCTGTTGAAAACGCGCGTGCCGGATATGTCTGCTTACCGTAAGCTCCTGGGTGAAACGCTGCTGCGTTTGCCGGGCGTAAACGACACCCGTACTTATGTGGTGATGGAAGAAGTGAAGCAAAGCAACCGTCTGGTTATTAAGACGCGATAAACGTGTGGGTGCAAAACCCGATAAATTCAGCTACACTCCTGTGAATTTATACAGTCCCAGCGCCGGGTTTTCTCGGCGCTTTGTCATAAACCTTACAGGCCCCTGGAGAGACTCTTGAGCCAGGAATATACAGAAGATAAAGACGTTACCCTGAAAAAACTCAGTGGAACACGTCGCTTGCTTGAAGCGATTTTAATCGTTGTGGCACTTTTGGCGGTTTATCTCAGTGTCGCACTACTCAGTTTCAGCCCCTCCGATCCCAGTTGGTCACAGACGGCATGGCACGAACCGATTCACAACCTTGGTGGTGTAGCAGGCGCATGGCTGGCGGATACGCTGTTCTTTATTTTTGGTGTGCTGGCCTATGCCATTCCGCCGATTATGTTATCCCTGTGCTGGGCTGCTTTCCGCCAGCGTGATAACCACCAGTCTATCGACTACTTTACCTTTTCACTTCGCCTGATTGGGACATTGGCGCTGATCCTGACCTCGTGTGGTCTGGCTGCGTTGAATATTGACGATCTCTACTATTTTGCTTCCGGTGGTGTGTTGGGAAGCCTGTTGAGCAGCTCAATGATCCCGCGTTTTAACAGCATGGGCGCGACGTTGATTCTGCTGTGCGTGTGGGGCGCTGGGTTAACGCTGTTTACCGGTTGGTCATGGTTAACGATCGCTGAAAAAATTGGTGCCGGTGTCTTGGGCTGCCTGACATTTATGTCAAACCGTTCACGTCGCGATGAAGACTACCGCGAAGAAAACGACCGTGAAGAAGATGAACGCAACGTGCTTAACTTGCGCCACGATGAAGCGGCGGACGAGGCGGTAACGCAACCGCGCGATGACGATGATGTGCTGTTTTCTGCGCCTTCTGTGGCTGATGCAGCAAACGACATTGCGGCAGACAATAAGATGGAAGCATCACTATCCTCTTCAGCCGAAAATGCGTCGACCACTACACCAGCGAGCTTCTCCGCAGAAGCGTCAACATTCCCTGAACTGGCCGCGTCTGATTCTGCGTTGCCTGATGCATCGTCTGCTATTGTGCCACCTGTTGCCCCATCAACGATCGATAAGACATCATCGCTGAATCCGCCGCTGTATTCGTTTGAAATCCCTGAAACGCCAGCAGCGATGCCAGAGATTGCGACGTCGCCTGAACTTCATAGCAGTGCGTATGCACCTTACGGGAATAGTTACGGAGAGAGTGCCGTACCGCCGATCGTAACAGCACCAGTGGTTCAGCCCTTTGCTGAAGCGCCATTGCCTACACGTGATGCAGATTTCAACGCGAACAATACCTTTATGCCGGCGTTCAGCGCCGATGAGGATGACAACCCGCAGATTAAACGCGGCGTTGGACCGGAACTGCCGCGCCCTAATCCGGTGCGTATTCCTACTCGTCGCGAATTGGCGTCATACGGAATCAAACTGCCGTCGCAGCGGCTGGCCGAAGAGCAAGCAAGGCTACAGGCGCAGAATAAGAGTGCGGAAACGGAATTGACGAACGACATCTATCAGGAAGAAACACCTGATGAGATTGCCCGTCAGGAAGTCGCGCTACAGCAGGAGTACCTGAATCAGCAGCGCGAGCGTTACGGTGAGGAATATCCGTCACAGGAAGAGGATGAAGACGCGCTTCTGCAAGCGCAGCTCGCCAGGGATTTCGCTGCACAGCAACAGTCCCGCTATGATGCTAATGCACCACAGTACGATGAGGAGAGGCCTGCTCCGACAGCATCGCCTGCGGTCAGTGAACCTGTTCAGCCGACGCCTGTGGCATCGCATAACGCTTTTTCATTCTCGCCGTTTAGCGCGGAGAATAATCGTGAACCTGAGCCGCCTGCGTTTAGTGAGCCGACGTATACACAGCCGTCTTATCGTGCCGAACCCGATCTTCCACCGATGCACGCTGGTGAGGATAACGACGACGCTGATGAGCGTAACCCGTTGACGTTTGGTCAGCCAGCGCAACCAACGCCAGCGCCTGTTGAGGTCGCGAAACAGGAAACTGTGGCAGCACCAACGCATCATCCGGCAATGGATGGCTTGATTCACCCGTTCCTGATGCGCAATGAACAACCGCTGCAGAAGCCAACTACGCCGCTGCCAACGTTGGATTTGTTGACTCCGCCACCGGCCAGCGAAGCGCCTGTTGATAATTTCGCGTTGGAACAGACGGCGCGACTGATCGAAGCGCGTTTGGCTGATTTCCGGGTAAAAGCAGATGTGGTCGATCATTCTCCAGGCCCGGTGATCACGCGGTTTGAATTGGATCTGGCGCCGGGTGTTAAAGCGGCGCGTATCTCGAATCTGTCGCGCGATTTGGCGCGTTCTCTGTCAGTCGTCGCGGTGCGTATTGTTGAGGTCATTCCGGGCAAACCGTATGTCGGGCTGGAATTGCCGAACGCGCATCGTCAGACGGTTTATCTGCGCGAAGTATTGGACTGCGATCAGTTCCGGGATAATCCATCACCGCTGTCGATTGTGCTGGGTAAAGATATTGCAGGCGAGCCTGTCGTTGCCGATTTAGCGAAAATGCCGCACCTGCTGGTTGCGGGTACGACGGGGTCGGGTAAATCGGTCGGCGTCAACGCCATGATCATCAGTATGTTGTATAAAGCGACGCCGGAAGACGTACGCTTTATCATGATTGACCCGAAAATGCTGGAGCTCTCGGTGTACGAAGGTATTCCACATTTGTTGACGGAAGTCGTGACCGATATGAAGGATGCGGCAAATGCGTTGCGCTGGTGTGTCGGTGAAATGGAACGCCGCTATAAGATGATGTCGGCGCTTGGCGTGCGTAATCTGGCGGGATACAACGAACGGGTGATGATGGCAAATGCGATGGGACGCCCGATCCCCGATCCGTTCTGGAAGCCGGGTGACAGTATGGACATGACGCCGCCAGTGCTGGAAAAACTGCCGTATATTGTGGTGATGGTCGATGAATTTGCTGACCTGATGATGGCGGTGGGCAAGAAAGTTGAAGAACTGATTGCCCGACTGGCGCAAAAAGCCCGTGCTGCGGGTATTCACCTGGTACTGGCGACGCAGCGTCCTTCCGTTGATGTGATCACCGGATTGATCAAGGCAAATATTCCGACGCGTATCGCGTTTACTGTGTCCAGCAAAATTGACTCACGGACTATCCTCGATCAAGGCGGCGCAGAGTCGCTATTGGGGATGGGGGATATGCTGTATATGGCCCCGAACTCCTCGATACCTGTCCGTGTTCATGGCGCTTTTGTCCGTGACGAGGAGGTTCACGCCGTCGTTCAGGACTGGAAAGCGCGTGGGCGTCCTCAATATATCGATAATATTGTCAGTGGTGGCGATGATGGTGAAGGTGGAAGCCTCGGCCTTGATGGCGATGAAGAACTCGATCCTCTGTTCGATCAGGCAGTAGAGTTTGTGGTCGATAAGCGCCGTGCATCCATTTCCGGTGTACAGCGCCAGTTCCGAATCGGCTATAACCGCGCCGCGCGAATCGTTGAGCAAATGGAAGCGCAGGGCATCGTCAGCTCCCCTGGGCACAATGGCAATCGCGAGGTATTGGCTCCGCCATCCATGGAATGAGCACGTTGTATTGATTGACCTCACTCCACTATAAGGGCTGCGCGTGCAGCCCTTATGCAAAGAAGCGTAAAAGCGGTGATAAGCAGATAATTCACCTATCACCGCCCGAGTGGGTTCAGATAACATAGATCTACAAATAACATAGATCTACAAATAACATAGATCTACAGATAACGTAGTTCGACAAATAACACCGATCCACAAATCACATTGGTCTCGTGCAAGGTACCTGACCTCATTATGTGAAGGTTGTTATATCAGGAAATTCAAAGGATTATGCGTATGAAAAAGTGGTTAGCTATCAGTTGCCTGATTGCCGGTGTGACCTCAACCGCTGTCTATGCGGACGCGGCAAAAGATTTGCAGGGTCGCCTCAATAAAGTAAACAGTTTCCATGCAAATTTTAGCCAGAAAGTCACCAGTGCCGACGGCGCAGCCGTGCAGGAAGGGGAAGGTGAACTGTGGTTGAAGCGGCCTAACTTATTTAACTGGAAAACCACATCACCTGATGAAAGTACGCTGATTTCTGACGGAAAAACGCTCTGGTTCTACAATCCGTTTGTGGAGCAAGTCACGGCAACCTGGCTGAAGGATGCAACAGGAAATACGCCGTTCATTCTGATTACGCGTAACGATGCCAGCGACTGGAGTAAATACGATGTGCGCCAGAAAGGCGATGATTTTGAGCTTACGCCGAAATCCGCGAGTGGCAATCTGAAACAGTTCGCGATTAATGTGACGACCAACGGCACAATCAAGCAGTTTACCGCGACGGAACAGGATGGGCAGCGGAGCGCTTATGTGCTGAAGAACCAGCAAAATGCCGCTGTTGATGCCGCGAAATTCACGTTCACACCGCCGAAAGGCGTCACGCTGGATGACCAGCGTCAGTGAGGCCAGAGTGAGCAACCTGTCCCTTGATTTTTCCCACAACGAATTCCAACCCCTGGCCGCGCGTATGCGGCCAGCGACGTTGGCGCAGTATATTGGCCAACAGCACCTGTTAGGTGCGGGTAAGCCTTTGCCACGGGCAATCGAGGCAGGGCAATTGCACTCCATGATTCTCTGGGGGCCGCCAGGAACGGGAAAAACCACGCTGGCAGAATTGATTGGGCATTACGGGCAGGCTGATGTAGAACGCATTTCTGCCGTGACGTCAGGGATTAAAGAGATTCGTGAAGCGATTGAGCGTGCCCGGCAAAACCGCAATGCCGGGCGTCGCACTATTTTGTTTGTCGATGAAGTCCATCGCTTCAACAAAAGTCAGCAGGATGCGTTTCTGCCACATATTGAAGACGGAACGATCACCTTCATTGGGGCGACAACGGAAAATCCTTCTTTCGAACTCAATTCCGCTTTGTTATCTCGCGCCCGCGTCTATTTGCTAAAAGCGCTGACGGCGGAAGATATCGAGCAGGTCTTGCAGCAGGCGATGAGCGACAGCGAGCGAGGATACGGCGGACAGAATATCGTCTTGCCTGCTGACACCGCACGGATGCTGGCTGAATTGGTCAACGGCGATGCCAGACGCGCGCTGAATAGTCTGGAAATGATGGCCGACATGGCGGAAATCGACGTGCAGGGCATGCGTGTTCTAACGCCGGCACTCCTCAACGAAATCGCTGGTGAGCGTAGTGCTCGCTTTGATAACAAAGGCGACCGTTATTACGACCTAATTTCGGCGTTGCATAAATCGGTAAGAGGTTCCTCGCCGGATGCGGCGCTTTATTGGTACGCGAGAATCATCACCGCCGGTGGCGATCCGCTGTATGTTGCCCGACGACTGTTGGCGATTGCATCGGAAGATGTCGGTAACGCCGACCCGCGTGGGATGCAGGTGGCTATCTCCGCCTGGGATTGCTTCACCCGCGTTGGCCCCGCAGAAGGGGAGCGCGCCATCGCCCAGGCGATTGTTTATCTGGCCTGTGCCCCTAAAAGTAACGCCGTGTATAGCGCGTTTAAAGCGGCGATGCAGGATGCGCGCGAGAAGCCAGACTATGATGTTCCGGAACACTTGCGTAACGCGCCGACCCGATTGATGAAAGAAATGGGGCTCGGGGCAGAGTATCGATACGCACACAATGAATCCAATGCCTATGCGGCCGGCGAGATCTACTTTCCACAGGAAATGGCGGATACGCACTATTACACGCCGACGTCGCGCGGCCTTGAGGGCAAAATTGGTGAAAAGCTCGCCTGGCTTGCCGCTCAGGATCAAAATAGCCCGACAAAACGCTACCGTTGAACTAAGCGTTGCGGTAAGGTTATTGAGGTATTTTCTGAAACCGGCCGCGTAGCGCGCCGTGTACGACATCATTTCATTTGATAATCATAAGCACAGGATTAGCATGCTCGATCCCAATTTACTGCGTAATGAGCTAGACGCAGTCGCCGAAAAGTTACTGGCTCGCAGAGGCTTTAAGCTGGATGTTGAGACCCTGCGTAAGCAGGAAGAACGTCGTAAAGTATTGCAGGTAGAAACGGAAAGCCTGCAGGCAGAGCGTAACTCCCGATCGAAAGAGATTGGTGCAGCGAAAGCACGCGGTGAAGATATCGAGCCTTTGCGTCGTGAAGTCAACACATTAGGCGAAAAACTGGATGCCGCGAAAGCCGAACTGGATCAGTTGCAGAATGAAATTCGCGATCTGGCGTTAACGATCCCAAATCTGCCTGACGATGCCGTGCCGCTTGGCAAGGATGACTCAGAGAACCAGGAAGTGACTCGCTGGGGTGAGCCACGTAAGTATGATTTCCCGGTGCGCGATCATGTTGAACTCGGCGAGATGGCTGCCGGGCTGGATTTTGCCGCGGCGGTGAAATTGACCGGTGCGCGTTTTGTTGTGATGAAAGGACAAATTGCTCGTCTGCATCGTGCGCTTGCCCAGTTCATGCTGGATTTGCATACGCAACAGCATGGCTATCAGGAAACCTATGTGCCTTATCTGGTTAACCACGCCACGTTATACGGTACTGGTCAGTTGCCTAAATTTGGCGAAGATCTGTTCCATACCCGGCCGTTGAGCGAAGAGGCGGAAAACAGCAACTATGCGCTGATTCCGACGGCTGAAGTTCCGTTGACCAATCTGGTGCGTGACGAGATTCTTGACGAAGAATCCTTGCCGTTGAAGATGACCGCTCACACGCCTTGCTTCCGTTCTGAAGCAGGTTCGTATGGTCGTGATACGCGTGGGTTGATTCGTATGCACCAGTTTGACAAGGTTGAACTGGTACAAATCGTCCGGCCTGAAGATTCTATGCAGGCGCTGGAAGAATTGACGACCCACGCCGAAACGGTTCTGCAACTGCTGAAATTACCGTATCGTAAGGTCTTGCTGTGCACAGGTGATATGGGTTTTGGCTCCACCAAAACTTACGATTTGGAAGTCTGGCTACCGGCGCAGGATACGTACCGTGAAATCTCCTCTTGCTCAAACATGTGGGATTTCCAGGCGCGCCGTATGCAGGCTCGCTGCCGTAGCAAGTCCGACAAGAAGACCCGTCTGGTTCACACGCTGAACGGTTCTGGTCTGGCAGTCGGTCGTACTCTGGTGGCTGTTCTGGAAAATTACCAGCAGGCTGATGGCCGTATTGAAATTCCTGAAGTGCTGCGTCCGTACATGGGCGGGCTGGAATTTATTGGCTAATCGCTGATGACCTGAAAAAAGCGCCCGTTTATGGACTGACCCCATAAAGTTGGACAGTTCATGTTAAGCGGCTATCAGGGCCCGGGTTCGGTATTCTACCGGACTCAGGCCTTTTAATTTCAGGCTGATCCGCTCGTTGTTATAGTAATGGATATAGTCCTCTATCGCCTTCCTCAGTTCATTCAGATCGCTGAACCTGTTCAGGTAAAAACACTCCGATTTCAGTGTGCCGAAGAAGTTCTCCATCACCGCGTTATCCAGGCAGTTTCCCTTGCGTGACATGCTTTGCGTCATACCCTGTGCCTTTAACTTTGCCTGATAGCCTGCCATTCGGTATTGCCAGCCCTGATCCGTGTGCAGCAGCGGTGTATCCTCCGGTCCGAGCGCTGAGAACGCATCGTGCAGCATCGTATTAACCATCTCCATCACCGGCCTTTCCGACAGGCTGTAGGAGATAATCTCCCGGTTAAACAGATCGAGAACCGGCGACAGGTACAGCTTTTTACCCTGCACCGAGAACTCTGTAACATCCGTGACCCATTTTTCGTTGGCTTTCGATGCACTGAAGTTCCGGCTCAGGATATTGGGCGCAGCCTTGCCCATTTCCCCTTTCCAGGCACGATATTTCTTCACCCTTATCAGAGAGCGGAGTGACAGCTCCGCCATCAGTCTCTGCACAGTTTTATGGTTTACCAACAACCCCTGTTTTCTCAGTGAGAGTGTGATCCTGCGGTAGCCATAACGCCCTTTGTGATAGTGGTAAATCTCTCTGATTTTATCTTTCAGCCCGGCATGCCTGTCCACTCGCTTCAGCGCATTCATATTGTGATACCACGTACTACGGGACATACCCGCTGCACGCAGAAGATCACCGAGCGCATACTCCAGCCTTAGCTCACTGATTATTCCGGCTTTCTGCCGCTTTTCTCGCTTTGAACTAAGGCCTTCAGCTTTTTTAGATAGGCATTCTCTGCGCGCAGGTAACGAAGTTCAGCCCGCAGTTCTTCGGGAGATAACTTTTCCAGTGCAGCATCGGTAAGTGGAGGTGTTTTTTTGGGTTTTGTCATGTCCTTGCTCCGGCCTGGTTTTATGCTCAGAAGTCCTTTCTCACCTGCGTCTTTGTATACATTCACCCAGTGCCGGACAACGGTTTCAGTTGAGATATTAAACCGTGCGGCAGCTTCACGCATCGAAAGTTCTTCATTGAGAACAGTCTGGACAACAGTCATCCGGAACGCCGGAGAATGGCGGTCATTTTTCCAGGTAATGCCATCAATACCATGGAGTTGCCAGGCTCTTACCCAGCGTCGCACTGATGTTCTCTCAACACCAAAGCGTTCAGCTGTACGATGTGTTCCATCTTTTCCGGCGAGGTAGTGATTAACTACAGCTAATCTGGTTTCGAGGGAATATTTTGGCTTTGCCATAAAAAACTGCACCTTACTCAGTTGGGTGTCCAACTTTTGGGGTGCAGTCCATTAGAGGCGCTTTTTTTACGCCTGGCGCTCGGTAATATTTTTTCATCGTAAAAATAGCTTCTTTGTTTTAAACAACCTGTTTGACTGAATTTTAAAGCTAAAAATGATTTAAAATCAGTGAAATAGATTGCTCCTGTTTTCAAGTGTAACGCATCCTTGTATGCGTTGATGAATTCTTTCAATCCATCTTTTGAGAAAGGACTTTTAGCACTTTTTGCCCGGATTGACTTTTATATACGCAGTGGCATGATGCGCTCACTCTTCTCCGGTTGTTTGGTTATCCACTTCGCTATGTCTGCTTATTCCCGCCCAGTGCTGCTATTGCTCTGCGGACTCTTGCTGCTGACAGTTTGTATCGCGGTATTAAATACTTTGGTACCACTTTGGCTGAGTTATCAATCTCTTCCCGTCTGGCAGGTTGGCCTCGTTGGCTCATCCTATTTCGGCGGCAATCTGGTTGGAACGCTAGTCGCCGGTAAATTAATCAAACTTTATGGGTTTAACCGCAGCTATTATTTCGCCGCTTTATTATTTGGCATCGCGATTGCTGGTCTCGGTATTTCTACGGATATTGGCAGTTGGCTATTCTGGCGCTTTCTTGCTGGGATCGGCTGTGCATTAATCTGGGTCGTGGTTGAAAGCGCCTTGTTGTGTAGCGGAACGCCGACGCAACGAGGGCAACTGCTGGCTGCGTATATGATTGCCTATTACCTCGGTAGCGTGATTGGACAGCTCCTGCTTGGCGTATTGCCGACAGCATTGCTGAACGTGCTGCCGTGGATGGTCGCACTAGTTATTTTGGCAGTATTACCACTGTTGTTTACTCGTCTTCCTACGCCGCCAGAACAGCAAGAAAAGTCTGTTAGTCTGTGGAAAATGTTGACGTATCGCAGTGCGCGTTTAGGCGTACATGGCTGTATTATTTCCGGCGCAATTTTAGGATCGCTGTATGGCCTGATGCCGCTGTATCTTTCTCATCAGGGAATGAATGATGCGCAGGTTGGATACTGGATGGCACTGCTGATTAGCTCTGGGATTATCGGTCAATGGCCTATTGGACGTATGGCCGATCGATATGGGCGGCTATTAGTTCTGCGGGTATTGGTCTTTGTTGTCATTATTGGCTGTATTGCCATGTTAAGCCTCAGTCACTATGCCATGGCGCCGTCGCTGTTCCTGCTGGGATGCGCAGGGTTTACGCTGTACCCCGTTGCCATGTCGTGGGCATGCGAAAAAGTACGCCCTGATGAGCTGGTCGCGATGAATCAGGCCTTGCTCCTCAGCTACACGCTTGGCAGTCTTTGCGGGCCAAGCGTTGCTGCGGTATTGATGCAGAGCTACTCCGATCGCTTGCTGTTTGTACTGATTGCTGCTGTTGCCATGCTCTACCTGATGATGTTGCTCAGAAAAGCCGATCATCATCCAACTCCGTTAGCTGCTGCTTGAGCTAGCGGTATCGAGACTGGCCAACGAGCTTTGTCCTGCTTCGACCATGTTATTCCACAGCGCTTCAGCCACCGGGCTAAGGCGCTGTTTTGCGTTTCGCACCAGATAAAATATGCTGGTTAGCTCCAGTTTCTCTGGTGCAATCGCGGTAAGTTGTCCTTTCTCAACCCATTTTTCTGCGTAGTGATCGGGAAGAAAGCCAACATGCGTCCCAGCTAATAAAAGCAGCAAGCTACTTTCCAAATTCCAGGCTGTATTTTGCAGACCTTTCTTTGCCACTGGCCCTAGCTGTTTGCTAATTTCGTGTAGTGCATGACCACCAATGAGTAATCTATTGGGGTTAAGTGTTCCGTCCTGCCACTCTTTTTTTATCCTCGCTGCATTTTCTGAAACAGAATAAAAATAACTATTTTCAACGAAAACAGGTTGAAAATAGATTTCTGTTGGAACATCGTCCGGCAAAACGCTCAGGATAATGTCTATGTGACCATTTTTTAGACGCTCCATGAGCGGTGTGTAATCGCCAATTTCTAGTTCAACAGCAACGTCAGGGCTCTGCTCATACAATTTTCCAATAGCATTAGAAATCACTTTATCTGGGTGAGTGACGGTATTATCCAGACAACCAATCCGAGCTTTACCAATAAGTTGATGTTTTATACTTGCCAATCGATTAGCAAAATCGTCCAACGTAGCAATGACAGATTTAGCTTCCTGATAGACCACTTCCCCTTCGGTTGTCAGGGCAAAACCCCCGCGTCCACGTTCGCACAGGACTAACCCGAGCGTATCCTCAAGGCGAGACAGGTAGTGGCTCAGTACGGGTTGGCTCAAGCCTGTTGTATCTTGTGCGTTAGTAATTCCTTGTTTTTCAACGATTTTACAAAAAAGTTTTAACCAGCGGATCTCCAGTTTATCTAAGCGCATAGCATTTCCTTCGCATACATTACATATCTGAATGTTAACATCAAAATATATCTGTATTAATCGATATGAAACCCATTTATGGTGTTGCCACACCACATCGCTGATGTGGTTGCCACGAAAAGTGTGGTTTTATGCGTCACATCAGGGTCTCTCATAAGCACAATGGTGTTGTTAGCTTGCTGACGACACCATTGTTCTATACGCCGTCAGGCAACCTCTATAAAATATCACAACGATACAATAATTATTTGCCGCTTATTTAATGGAGGGAATATGACTCAAGGGAAAGCTGTACCTGAAAAAGAACAACAGGGACGGCAAATCTATGATTACGAATACGAATCTGTACCGACTGAAGCTAGAAAAAGCTGGTATGTTATCGCGTTAATATGGTTGGCAATGGGAATTGACATCTCAGGTCTATTTCTTGGTGCTTTCTTAAGCGGTGGGTTGCCTTTTTCTCAGGCTGTTAGTGCCACGCTTATTGGTTCTGCTTTTTTAGGCGTGTTGGCAGCATTATGTGCTAACGTCGGTTATGGCTGTGGGCTATCAACAACGCTACTCAGTATTTCCGTTTTTGGGCGTCTTGGTGGAAAGATCATCGGTATTTTCTCTGCGGTATCATTGATTGGGTGGTTTGCTTTTCAACTGGATTTTTTTGGTGTGATGCTGCAAAAGGCGCTCCTCCATTATCAATTTGAACCAGATCGTTTTCTTATTTTAGTTTTCGGTATGGTGCTGATGACCTCTACTGCTATCTGGGGTGTCAGGGCATTAGGCAAACTGAGTGTATTCAGCGTGCCATTAATGCTGGTATTGATCATTACAGGCCTGATTTTAGCAGCGAATACCCACCCTGAAATACCTCTTCCAATAATTAAAGCGCCAATTAGTATAGGAAGCGCGATCTCTTATGTTGTTTCTATCTGGATAGTCTCTGCCGTGATGTCACCGGATATTGCGCGCTATGCAAAAACGCGTAAAGACGCGCTTCTCGGTGCAGGATTGGGGTTCTTTTTGGGTAATAGCTCAACGATAGTAGTGGCACTCACTCTGACTCATCTGGTCGGGACAGAAGATTTAGTTGAGGTCTTTTTCAGTATTGGTTTGGGTATGTCTGCTATTGTGGTGCTTATTTTTGCCCAATGGACAACCAATAGTACCAACCTTGTTTCTGCATCACTGGGCCTATCCGTTGTTATTCGAGCGCTATCGCGACCAGTATTGGTTGTACTAATGGCTATTGCCGGGTTGCTGTTAGCTTACAACGGTATGATTAATAATTTTACTCAATTCTTGTCACTGCTTGGTGTCCTGATTTCCCCTATCGCGGGTGTTTATCTCGTCGAATATTATTTTATTAAATCTTCACGTTTGCAGGAAAGTATATCAGAGGCTTCATTCTTGAATGTTGCGGCGGCTATATCTTGGTTTCTCGGTAGTATTGTGAGCCTATTAACCTCCCCTGATTTTTTTGACTTATTTACGATAAGCTCGATCTCTGCTCTGGATGGCGTAATGGTGAGTATGGCGGTTTATATCGGTATACATAAATTTTTCCCTAAATTGGCAGATTAAACGTGTTACGCAGATAACATGAGATCTTGGGTAGAGTATGTCTCGTTCTATTAATACACAAATAATCGATGATATAGCACTAGGGGCTGCTGTTCTTGGTACAGGGGGCGGCGGCGATCCGTATGTAGGCTCTTTGATGGCAAAACATGCATTAAAAAATGCAGCCGAAGTGACTATATTCGATTTAGATGAAATTAAAGATGATGATGTGTTTGTGCCTTGCAGCATGATTGGCGCAACGACGGTAGTTGTTGAAAAAATTATGTCAGCGGGCCAGTTTGTTCGGGCATTTGATGCGATGGAAAAGGCGCTTGAGCGGCCTATCACAGCAACGTTTCCAATCGAAGTCGGCGGAATGAATTCGCTTATACCGTTTGTCGTTGCGGCTGCGAAAGGGTTACCTGTCGTCGATTGTGACGCGATGGGGAGGGCCTTTCCCGAAGCACAGATGGTGACTTTTTTTCTTGATGATTTACCTTCTGCACCCAATACGTTAGCTGATGAAAAGGGAAATACAGTTACCTTAAACCCTATTGATGGTATGTGGTCCGAGCGTTTGGCCAGGGTGATTGCAGAACAAATGGGGGCGGCATGTGCCATGTGTGATTACCCATTGCGCGGTAGTCAACTTAAGCGCAGTGCAATCAAAGGTACGCTCACGCTGGCGCAGGATATTGGAAAGACACTGCGTCAGGCTCATCAGTCGGGAAGTCATCCCGTGCAATCTTTGCTTACCATACTTAGTGGTCACGTCATTGCATCTGGCAAGGTTGTTGATGTCGACCGCCGTACCATAGGAGGGCTTGCCCGGGGCAAAGTCATGTTGGATGGCATGGGGAACGACAAGGGTGAGTCGTTTACGGTGCTTTTCCAGAATGAACTATTACTCGCTTATCGCTCCTCACAGGTGACAGATCCTAGGCAGGATAATCTGCTGGCTGTTGTGCCTGATTTAATCTCCATCGTAGACAGTGAAACCGGACGTCCAATTATTACGGAACATTTACGTTATGGGCAGCGAGTTGATGTCATTGCCTATCCGTGTAATGAAAAGTGGCGAACGCCAAAAGGGATTGATGTTGCGGGGCCGGAGTATTTCGGTTATCCGGTGCAGTATGTGCCGATAGAACAGCTTGCAAATCGCTGAGGCTTTCCCGATGTTACATAAAAATGATTACCGACTCGGGATTGATGTCGGCGGCACCAACACGGATGCGGCAATTTTAGATGCAGATCTGCGCTGTATTGCGACGGCCAAATTTCCTACCAGCCTGAATATTTATAGCGGCATCGAACGAGTTATTGCAGACGTTCTGACACAGTCAGGTATTGAGCCACAACATATTCGCTATGCGATGTTGGGCACAACGCAATGTACCAATGCGATTGTTGAGCGGAAAGGGCTGGATCGCGTTGGATTATTACGCCTGAGCCTGCCAAGCAGCGATAGCGTCCCGCCGCTATTTGGCTGGGATGACGAGTGGCAAAGGACATTAGGCGAGCATTTCTACCAAATTCATGGCGGCTATGAATTTGATGGCCGCGAGATTCATCCCGTAGTGCGAGATGAGGTCTTGGCGGCCTGTGACAGGATGCGCGGTCATGTGGATAGCGTGGCGATTTGCGGCGTATTTTCTCCCGTTAATAATGAACAGGAGATGCAGGTTGCTCAATGGGTGAATGCAGCATTACCTGAAGTCTCCCTGTCGTTATCCCACCGGATCGGCAGCACGGGACTACTGGAAAGGGAAAACGCAACCATCCTGAATGCATCGTTACAAAGCACTGCCAACCGCTTTGTTAGCGGTTTTACGCAAGCGCTAATCCGACACGGTATTAAGGCTACGCCGTTCTTCGGGCAAAACGACGGTACATTGATGTCCGAAAGTATGGTGAAGCAATACCCCATTCTGACGATGGCCTGCGGGCTAACGAACTCGATTCGTGGAGCGTGCCACCTTTCTGGACTGGATAATGCACTGATCATCGATGTTGGCGGCACGACGACAGACATTGGCGTGTTGGTGAACGGCTTCCCACGTGAATCGGCCATCGCTGTTGAAGTGGGCGATGTGCGAACGAATTTCAGAATGCCGGATATTATTTCTATCGGCATTGGCGGTGGAACCTGCGTGCGGCAGTCTCCGGATGGAAAGCTCACTCTTGGACCTGATAGCGTCGGCTATCGCCTGCTTGAACAGGGCGTCAGCTTTGGCGGGGAGACGTTAACGCTCAGCGATATCATGCTGCAACTCCACCCTGAGCGGTGGACATCTGGTCTTCCTCGTCCGTTGCCCGAGCTGGGTAACGTATTTTGCCAGCAGGTTTATCGTCAGATGATTGATAAAGTGGAAAGTGCCATCGATCGGATCAAATCGTCAAGTGCGGCTATTCCCGCTGTGCTTGTTGGTGGCGGCAGTATTTTACTGCCTGATGTTTTATCGGGAATCAGTCAGATTGTGCGCCCGCAGAATTTTGATGCGGCAAATGCGGTTGGTGTAGCGTTAGGGAAGGTCGGTTCACAGATTGAACGCGTGGTGAAAATGCCGGATAACGATCGTGAAAAGATAAAAAGCGAGCTGCTACTGCAAACCGTTTGTCTGGCAGAAGAGACGGGAGCGATGCCGGGCAGCGTTGAAATCATCGACTACCAGGAAATTCCGTTGGCTTATTTACCGGGGAATGCGGTACAGGTGAAAATCAAGGCAGCAGGAAATCTGGCTTAGCGCTGCACTTAATGATGTATGGATATCTCTTCGCTACAATGAAAATAGCGCGCCATGAGCGCGCTATTTTTTCAGGAAATGTCAGAGATTAGTACATGACCTTGTGACCGTAGCTTTCAAGAATCGACTTAATACGATCCATGGTATCGGCCTTCGGTGGTTTAACACCGTCTAATTTGTACTCTTCACCCATCGCAATCCACTTGTGTTTGCCAAGTTCATGATAAGGAAGAAGCTCAATTTTCTCGATGTTCGTCATATCCTTGGTGAACTCACCCAGCTTGTGCGCAGACGCATCATCATCAGACCAGCCGGGGACGACCACGTAACGTATCCAGGTACGCTGGTTGCGTTTTGCCAGATAGCGAGCGAAATCCAGGGTACGGTGGTTCGATACGCCCACTAAATTCTGATGTATATCGTCGTTCATTTGCTTCAGATCGAGCATCACTAAATCGCTGACGTCCAGTAGCTCGTCAATGACCGGGTCATAGCGGCGAACAAACCCGTTGGTATCCAGACAGGTATTGATGCCTTCTGCCTTGCACGCGCGGAACCAGTCGCGAACAAACTCAGCCTGGAGAATAGCCTCACCGCCGGATGCCGTTACGCCGCCGCCGGATGCATTCATAAAGTGGCGGTAGGTCACGACTTCTTTCATGAGTTCTTCCACCGTCACTTCCTTGCCGCCGTGCGTATCCCAGGTATCTCGGTTATGGCAATACAGGCAGCGCATCAGACAGCCCTGGAAGAAGATGATGAAACGGATACCTGGGCCATCGACGGTGCCGCAGGATTCAAAGGAGTGGATGCGACCGATTACTGACATTGCGAGGTTTTCTCCAAATTTGACCGAACAATAGCGGTCTTTATGAACGCAGTCATGAGAAAGCAGGTGTGAATCTGGCAGGGATGGCTGGCAGAAGAACACCGTGTGACAGATGCTGCGTCGAATCTGTTTTGCGAGCCATCCACAGAATGAGGTCAATATAGCGGGCTGGCAAAACAGGCTAACAAGCTGGACGACAATCGGGGGTGAGAAAAAGGCCCCACTGACGTGGAGCCTTTATTTTACGCCTTTTCAGACAGTCATGGAAATTAGATTGACTGAGTGAAAGTACGGGTGATGACGTCTTGCTGCTGTTCTTTCGTCAGTGAGTTAAAACGCACTGCGTAGCCAGATACACGGATAGTCAGCTGCGGATATTTCTCTGGGTTTTCCATCGCATCAAGCAGCATTTCACGGTTCATGACGTTGACGTTCAGGTGCTGACCGCCTTCGATGCTAGCTTCGTGGTGGAAATAACCATCCATCAGGCCGGCAAGGTTAGCTTTACGCACGTTGTCATCTTTACCTAACGCGTTCGGTACGATAGAGAAGGTATAAGAAATACCATCTTTCGCGTAAGCAAACGGCAGTTTAGCAACAGAAGTCAGAGAGGCAACGGCACCTTTCTGGTCACGACCGTGCATTGGGTTCGCACCTGGTCCAAATGGCGCACCTGCGCGACGACCATCTGGCGTGTTACCGGTTTTCTTACCATATACCACGTTAGAGGTGATGGTCAGAACAGACTGAGTTGGGGTTGCACCACGGTAGGTAGCCAGTTTCTGAATTTTCTTCATGAAACGTTCAACCAGATCACAAGCCAGTTCATCTACGCGAGCGTCGTTGTTACCGAACTGCGGATATTCGCCTTCGATATCAAAGTCGATAGCCAGGCCATCTTCATCACGAATTGGTTTAACTTTGGCATATTTGATGGCTGACAGGGAGTCAGCAGCAACAGACAGACCCGCGATACCACATGCCATAGTACGGAACACATCACGGTCATGCAGTGCCATCAGCGACGCTTCGTAGCTGTATTTGTCGTGCATGTAGTGGATGATGTTCAGCGCGGTGACATACTGTTTCGCCAACCAGTCCATGAAGTGATCCATACGATCCATCACTTCGTCGAAGTTCAGAACGTCGCCTTTGATCGGTTCTGATTTCGGGCCAACCTGCATTTTCAGTTTTTCATCCACGCCGCCGTTAATCGCGTACAGCATGGTTTTTGCCAGATTTGCACGGGCGCCGAAGAACTGCATTTGCTTACCAACGATCATTGGGCTTACGCAACAAGCAATCGCGTAATCATCGTTGTTAAAGTCAGGACGCATCAGATCGTCATTCTCGTATTGCAGAGAAGAGGTATCGATGGAGACTTTAGCCGCATAGTTTTTGAAGTTCTGTGGCAGTTTTTCAGACCACAGGATGGTCATGTTCGGCTCTGGAGACGGCCCCATGGTGTACAGGGTGTTCAGGAAACGGAAGCTGGTTTTACTTACCAGCGTACGACCATCCAGACCCATACCCGCCAGAGATTCGGTTGCCCAGATTGGGTCACCAGAGAACAGCTCATCATACTCAGGAGTACGCAGGAAACGCACCATACGCAGTTTCATGACCAGGTGGTCAATCATTTCCTGAGCTTCTTCTTCGGTGATTTTGCCGGCTTTCAGATCGCGCTCAAGGTAGATATCCAGGAAGGTGGACACACGTCCGAAGGACATGGCTGCACCATTCTGTGATTTCACCGCGGCCAGGTAGCCGAAGTAAGTCCACTGAACTGCTTCCTGAGCCGTTGTTGCTGGGCCAGAAATATCGCAGCCATATTTAGCGGCCATTTCTTTAATTTGGCTCAGGGCATGGTGCTGATCGGCAATTTCTTCACGCAGACGGATTGTTGCTTCCAGATCTTCGCCGTTTTCCAGTTTGGTTTGCAGAGAAGTGAACTGAGCAAACTTGTCTTTCATCAGGTAGTCGATACCGTACAGCGCAACGCGACGGTAGTCACCGATGATACGGCCACGGCCGTAGGCATCAGGCAGACCTGTCAGAACGCCAGATTTACGGCAACGCAGGATGTCTGGGGTGTAAACATCGAACACGCCCTGGTTGTGCGTTTTGCGGTATTCAGTGAAGATTTTTTTCAGTTGAGGATCCAGTTCACGGCCGTAAACTTTGCATGAACCTTCAACCATTTTGATGCCGCCGAACGGAATCAACGCACGTTTCAGCGGAGCGTCAGTCTGCAGACCAACGATTTTTTCCAGACCTTTGTTGATGTATCCCGCGTCGTGAGACGTGATAGTTGCGGCAACATTGGTATCAAAATCAACAGGGGCGTGAGTGCGGTTTTCCTGCTTGATGCCTTCCATGACGCTGTCCCACAGGGCAGAAGTCGCTTTGGTTGCACCAGCCAGGAAAGACTCATCACCTTCATACGGTGTGTAGTTTTTCTGGATAAAGTCACGAACGTTGACGTTATCCTGCCATTCACCTTTGCTAAAGCCTTGCCATGCATTGGCCAATTTTTCATTCAGCTCGGTCATTTTACACCTACCTTTGATATGGATTTCTTAAAACCCGACGTTGCGGCCGATTGCACCTCAGTGGTGCTTGTCTCCACCGCGCAAATAAATTACCCAATATGTTAAACCGACCAGGACACCACCGCCGATGATGTTCCCCAGCGTCACAGGAATCAGGTTATCAATAATGAAGTTACTAACGGTTAAATGTTCAAATTGAGACGGTACCATTCCAATCGCATTCCAGAATTCCGGTCCCGCAAAGTTTTTGATGACGATGCCCATGGGAATCATGAACATGTTAGCGATACTGTGCTCAAAGCCGCTGGCAACGAACATGGCGACAGGCAGAATCATGGCAAACATTTTGTCGGTAAGCGTACGGCCGGAATAGCTCATCCACACGGCCAGACATACCATCAGATTAGCCAGAATCCCCAGACACAGTGCTTCGACAAATGTGTGTTCCAGCTTGTGTTCTGCCGTTTGCAGGACATTGAGGCCCCACGCGCCGTTTGCGACCATGTGCTCTCCCGAGAACCAGATAAGCCCAACGAAGAAAAGTGCGCCAATCAGGTTGCCGACATAGACATTTGCCCAATTATAGGCTAGTTGCTTCCAGGTAATACGCCCACTGGCCTTGGCAATCACGATGAGAACGGTTGAGGTGAACAAGTCCGCACCGCAGACGACAACCAACATGAGACCAAGGGAGAAACAAATACCACCGATCAGTTTCGCGATACCGAAAGGAATCGTTGAGGTTCCTGTGGTGGCGGTAATATAAAAGACAAAGGCGATCGAAATAAATACACCCGCGGTTATCGCCAAATAAAACGTTGTACACGGTTGTTTGGTCGCTTTATAAACTCCGGCGTCTTCAGCAACTTTTGCCATTGCAGCCGGGAGTAATAGAGTAAAGGGGTTGTCAGCTTTCACACTAACTCTCTCTTAAAAATTATCAGCATTGAGATACTAACAAAGCAGTATACGGTAAAATTTGACGTGGATCATATTGCAAGAAATTAACAGGGTGGTGAAGTGGGTGGAAAGCACGGGTTTAACACTTAACTGATTGAATATTATTATAAAAAAATATTTTAAATTTTACAAAAAGAGTTGAATGAGATAGGTTAAACCTACCGATTTAGCGTTAATGAAAATCATGTTTTGTAGAGTTTCAGTACCACCTTGACGACGTAATTTAATTAAAAATTCACCATTCAATAACAATGTTCTGATTATGCATTACGAATAATAAATATTGCCCTGTAGATAATAAAATAGCCCTTTAAGATAAAGGGCTATTCGGGATGACCAGAGGCAGATGGCTATTTGCCATAGCGCGTATTCATCAATATAAGACGCACTGGTTGCCTCAGTCAGACATTATTTTACCTGCCAGTAACGACGTTTAGCCTGTTGCAGTTTCTCATAGGCCGCCAACAGGGACTGGTGCGCAGGTAACGTGGTAAAGGTGTTATCCACGGCAAACAAGCCGTAGAAGCAAGCTTCGCCAGCCACGGCGGCACTGGCGGCATCAACCGTTTCACTGCCGTACATTTTGGTAAAGGCGTCGTAATATTCTGCTGGGTCGCGCTCAGGCTCTTGAGCCAGTAGCAGCAGGGTCTGAAGGCAACGGTAATAATTGCTGCGCTGCGCCGTAAAGACGGAGTCGTTGAAGTCCTGCGTCCACTCTGTCCAGCTTAGCGCCTGATCCAGATCGCCGCCGGCCAGTGCCAACATCGCTTTCAATTCGCCAATGCGCAGAGTAAACCAGCCATTATCTTTACCGGTGGCAATGCCGAGCAGTTCGCGCACGCGGGTGAAGTCATCCAGCCCTTCGTCATCCAACTGTTGTAACAGAGCCAGATACTCTTCTTTCTCCCATTTGCTATCAGGCAGCGCCAGCAGCGTGTCACGCAGGTGAGCGCCCATACTGTTATTGGCCAATAACAGATCGTCAGCAGGGTAGATGTCTGACATTCCTGGCACGATGATGCGGCAGGCGTAAACAGACAGATGCTCATAGTCGGCAATATAAACTTCTTTATCTTCCTGTTTGAAGATCGCCATCAGCGTGGCGAATTCTTCCTCTGTCGACCCTTTAAAGCTCCAGTCGGCAAATTCATAATCCGCGTCTTTCTTGAACATATCCCAGGAGATCAGGCCGCTGGAATCGATAAAGTGGGTTTCCAGATTAGCGTGTTCGGCCACTTCTTCATCATCAAACGTCGGTGGGGTGAAGACGTCCAGATCTTTCAGACCGCGACCTTGCAGCAGTTCGGTGACGGTACGCTCCAGCGCTACGCCGAAATCAGGGTGCGCGCCGAAGGAGGCAAAGCAGGTGCCGTTAGCCGGGTTAAACAGGACTACGCAAATAACCGGGTATTTTCCGCCTAGTGAGGCATCGTAAGAGAAAATCGGGAAGCCTTCTTTCTCCAGCGTCGCAATCGCTTCGACCACGCCAGGGTAGCGATTCAGCACCGCTTGCGGAATTTCCGGCAGGCTGATCGACTCGGCAATGATGCGGTTTTTGATGCTGCGTTCGAACACTTCAGACAGCCCCTGAACGCGGGCTTCGTTGGCGGTGTTCCCGGCGGACATCCCGTTAGAAACGTACAGGTTACCGATGATATTCATCGGAATATAAACGGTTTGCTGATCGGACTGGCGGGTAAATGGCAGCGCGCAAATGCCTCTGTCGGCATTGCCAGATTGCAGATCGATCAGATCGCTAGCGCTCAATTCCTGCTCAGGATCGTAGAACTGGTGCAGACGGGCATCCAGAATACCTTCCGGTAGCGCATCATCTTCTGGAATAGGGAACCATTTTTCATTCGGGTAGTGAACGAAATCACCGTTGGCGATCGTCTTGCCGAGATAGAAATCAGCGAAGAAATAGTTAGTAGACAGACGCTCGAAATACTCGCCTAACGCGGAAGCCAGTGCCGCTTTTTTGCTGGCACCTTTGCCGTTAGTGAAGCAGAGCGGGCAATCGCGGTCTCGAATATGGACAGACCAGACGTTGGGCACCGGGTTCAGCCATGACGCTTCTTCGATGTTAAACCCCAGGTCCTGGAGCTGATGTTGAAAACGGGCGATGGAGTCTTCCAGGGCGGCGTCTTTGCCTGGGATAAACGTTTGAGTCATGGAGTTCACTCTTATCGAGATTAACGGAAGCGGCATGATACGGATTTTTCTGTCCAGACTCTATGTATTCATAACAGATTAGCAACCGTGAAAAAGAACAGACGGTGTAACGTGCCGTTTTGCATAATGAAAGCGCAATAAGCGTTGCAGCCGCGATTGACGAGTGATAAAACCGATAGCAGGGTAAAAGTAGTGTGGTTATGGCGGTCGTTCCGTTATAACTACTATCTTGTAACAGCGGTATTTTTATAACCGACAGGTTTATAAAAATGGTATTTGTAACAACGGTGATAAAACAGCCGCTATTTTTCAGGTGTGGTGAGGGGAAATGACTCAGATTTTTAATTTTAGCGCCGGTCCAGCAATGCTGCCGGTTGAAGTACTGCGTCGTGCTGAACAGGAATTGTGTAATTGGAATGGCCTGGGCACATCGGTCATGGAAATCAGCCACCGCAGTAAAGAGTTTATGCAGGTTGCCGCTGAATCCGAACAAGATCTGCGTGATTTGCTGAAAATCCCCTCCAACTACAAAGTGCTTTTTTGCCACGGCGGCGCTCGCGCGCAATTTGCGGCAGTCCCATTAAATCTTCTGGGCGAGCATACCACTGCGGACTACATCGACGGCGGATATTGGGCGCACAGCGCAATCAATGAAGCAGAAAAGTACTGCACGCCTAACGTGATTGACGTGAAAACGCGCGTAGACGGCCTGCGTGGTATTAAACCGATGCGTGAGTGGCAATTGTCTGATGACGCGGCATTTGTCCATTACTGCCCGAATGAAACCATTGACGGTATTGCGATTGAAGAAGAGCCGGATTTTGGCGACAAAATTGTGGTCGCTGACTATTCTTCCAGCATCCTGTCTCGTCGTATTGACGTCAGCCGCTATGGCGTGATCTATGCGGGTGCGCAGAAAAATATTGGCCCTGCGGGTCTGACGCTGGTGATCGTGCGTGACGATTTGTTGGGTAAAGCGCGTCGTGAGCTGCCATCGATTCTGGATTATCAGATTCTGGCGGACAATGACTCCATGTTCAACACGCCACCGACCTTTGCCTGGTATCTGTCCGGTATGGTCTTCAAATGGCTGAAAGAGCACGGCGGTCTGGCTGAAATGGAAAAACGCAACCAGGAGAAAGCCGACCTGCTGTATAGCGCGATTGACGGTAATGATTTCTATCGTAATGACGTCGCGGTAGCGAACCGTTCTCGTATGAACGTACCGTTCCTGCTGGCGGATGCTGCGCTGGATAAAGTCTTCCTGGAAGAATCCGTTGCCGCGGGCTTGCATGCGCTGAAAGGCCACCGTGTAGTGGGCGGCATGCGTGCGTCGATCTACAACGCCATGCCGTTGGAAGGCGTGAAAGCGCTGACTGAATTTATGGCTGACTTCGCACGTCGCCACGGTTGATTAATACGACCTCGCTATACCCTAAATAATTCGAGTTTCAGGCAGGCGGCAAGAGAAGGCATCCCGATGAGCTTACTCAAGTAAGTGATTCGGGTGACTGAACGTAGCCAACGCACATGCAACTTGAAGTATGACGGGTATATACATTTTGATAAACCCCGGGCTTACCGGGGTTTTTATGTCCACGTTGAAAGAATAGGCTTCACATGCAGGAATCCCTGACCCTACAACCCATCAAACTGATTAACGGTACCCTTAACCTTCCAGGATCAAAAAGCGTCTCTAACCGTGCGCTGTTGCTGGCCGCCTTGTCTGAAGGAAAGACGAGACTGACTAACCTGTTAGACAGTGATGATGTTCGCCATATGCTGACCGCGTTAACGGCGCTGGGCGTGGAATATCATCTGTCCTCCGATCGGACTGTGTGTGAAATTACCGGCCTAGGGGACGCGTTTACGGCATCGCAACCGCTGGAGCTGTTTTTAGGGAACGCGGGTACAGCAATGCGTCCACTGGCCGCTGCGCTGTGCCTGACGGATGGTGATATTGTGCTGACGGGTGAGCCCCGTATGAAAGAACGGCCAATCGGGCATCTGGTCGACGCACTGCGTCAGGGCGGGGCGAAAATTGACTATCTGGAGCAGGAAAACTATCCGCCGCTGCGTCTGCACGGCGGTTTTCAGGGCGGAGAAATCAGTGTCGATGGTAGCGTATCCAGCCAGTTCCTGACGGCGCTGTTGATGACCGCGCCTCTGGCTACGCAGGATACGCAAATCAGCATTCAGGGCGATCTGGTTTCTAAACCATATATCGATATCACGCTGCACATGATGAAAGCGTTTGGTATTGACGTACGTAATGAGAACTACCAACACTTTTTTGTTACGGGGCGCCAGCAGTATCGTTCTCCGGGTGACTATCTGGTGGAAGGCGATGCGTCATCAGCGTCTTATTTCCTGGCAGCCGCGGCGATTAAAGGCGGCGTGGTGCGCGTGACTGGTGTTGGCCGTCATAGCGTGCAGGGCGATATACGCTTCGCCGATGTGCTGGAAAAGATGGGGGCGATCGTGCGCTGGGGTGAGGATTATATTGAATGCGAACGCGGTGAATTGCACGCGATCGACATGGATATGAACCACATTCCCGATGCTGCGATGACTATCGCGACGGCGGCGCTTTTCGCACAGGGCGGTACTACTACGCTGCGTAATATCTATAACTGGCGCGTGAAAGAGACCGATCGTCTGGCCGCCATGGCGATTGAACTGCGTAAAGTGGGCGCGGAAGTGGAAGAGGGTAACGACTATATCCGCATTACGCCACCCACCACGCTGAAAGCGGCAGAAATCGGGACGTACAACGATCACCGTATGGCGATGTGTTTCTCGCTGGTGGCGCTGTCGGATACGCCGGTCACCATTCTTGATCCGAAATGTACCGCTAAAACTTTCCCCGACTACTTCGAACAGTTGGCACGCCTCAGCGAGCTGGCTTGATTCCTCTCTAAGGCACGGTCTCCGTGCCTTTTTCTCTCCCTATTTTTCTCAAACGGTGCTCGGTTTTTCTTCCTGAATTGCGCACTGCATTCAGAGAATGCCTTATTTTTCCCACCATTCCGGCATTTGGGTAACCTTTCTCTGCATTGATGCGTATAATGAGGCTCCGTGATGCCATAAAACGGCATAAGCGGAACTTCCCAGTATTAAAGGAGAGAGAAATGACGGTGATGGCACCGGTAATTACGGTTGACGGACCGAGCGGCGCAGGCAAAGGTACCTTGTGTAAGGCATTGGCTGAAGCTTTACAGTGGAATTTGCTGGACTCGGGAGCTATCTATCGTGTTTTGGCTCTGGCGGCGTTACACCACCATGTCGATATCAGTTCGGAAGACGCACTGGTCCCGCTGGCCTCTCATCTTGATGTGCGCTTTGTGGCAGAAGACGGGCAGTTAAAAGTCATTCTGGAAGGTGAAGACGTTAGCCATGAAATTCGTACTGAAGCGGTGGGTAATACGGCTTCTCAGGCCGCGGCGTTTCCTCGTGTTCGTGAGGCATTATTACGTCGGCAGCGTGCTTTCCGTGAAGCCCCAGGGCTGATTGCCGATGGCCGTGATATGGGTACCGTCGTTTTTCCTGATGCGCCTGTGAAAATTTTCCTGGATGCCAGTGCGGAAGAACGCGCACAACGTCGCATGCTACAGTTGCAGGGGAAAGGCTTTAATGTTAACTTTGAACGTCTTTTGTCTGAGATAAAAGAACGGGATGAGCGCGATCGTAACCGTCCCGTTGCGCCGTTAGTGCCGGCTGCCGATGCGTTGGTGCTGGATTCAACGGAAATGACAATCGATGAAGTGATAGCGCGCGCGTTGGCTTATGCCCGCGAAATTTTAGCGTAATCACAAAAAACTGAATTTTTTACCTCGCTGTAAGGATGCACAGCGGGGCATGTTAAACAACCCCATCGAGCAGGATGCCAGATGGACGTTAAATTGAAACCCTTAAGATTATCAACATGACTGAATCTTTTGCTCAACTCTTTGAAGAATCCCTGAAAGAAATCGAAACCCGTCCTGGTTCCATCGTACGCGGTGTTGTTGTTGCTATTGACAAAGATGTCGTACTGGTTGACGCCGGTCTGAAATCTGAATCTGCCATTCCGGTAGAGCAATTCAAGAACGCATCAGGCGAACTGGAAATTCAGGTTGGTGATGAAGTTGACGTTGCTCTGGACGCTATCGAAGATGGCTTCGGTGAAACGCTGCTTTCTCGCGAAAAAGCTAAACGTCATGAAGCATGGCTGACGCTGGAAAAAGCCTACGAAGAAGCTGCAACGGTTACTGGTATTATCAACGGTAAAGTTAAAGGCGGTTTCACTGTTGAGCTGAACGGCATTCGTGCGTTCCTGCCAGGTTCTCTGGTAGACGTTCGTCCGGTTCGCGATACGCTGCATCTGGAAGGCAAAGAGCTTGAGTTCAAAGTTATCAAGCTGGATCAGAAACGCAACAACGTTGTTGTTTCCCGCCGTGCAGTTATCGAATCTGAAAATAGCGCTGAGCGCGATCAACTGCTGGAAAACCTGCAGGAAGGCATGGAAGTTAAAGGTATCGTTAAGAACCTTACTGACTACGGTGCATTCGTTGATCTGGGCGGCGTTGATGGCCTGCTGCATATCACTGATATGGCTTGGAAACGTGTTAAACATCCAAGCGAAATCGTCAATGTGGGCGACGAAATCACTGTTAAAGTGCTGAAGTTCGACCGCGAGCGTACTCGTGTATCTCTGGGCCTGAAACAACTGGGCGAAGATCCATGGGTTGCTATCGCTAAACGTTACCCAGAAAGCACGCGTCTGACTGGCCGCGTGACTAACCTGACTGACTACGGTTGCTTCGTTGAAATTGAAGAAGGCGTTGAAGGTCTGGTACACGTTTCCGAAATGGATTGGACCAACAAAAACATCCATCCATCCAAAGTTGTTAACGTTGGTGACGTAGTGGAAGTCATGGTTCTGGATATCGACGAAGAACGTCGTCGTATTTCTCTGGGCCTGAAACAGTGCAAATCTAACCCATGGCAGCTGTTCGCAGAAACCCACAACAAGGGCGACCGCGTTGAAGGTAAAATCAAGTCTATCACTGACTTCGGTATCTTCATCGGCCTGGACGGCGGCATCGATGGTCTGGTGCACCTGTCCGACATCTCCTGGAACGTGGCTGGCGAAGAAGCCGTTCGCGAATACAAGAAAGGTGATGAAATCGCCGCTGTTGTTCTGCAAGTTGACGCAGAGCGTGAGCGTATCTCCCTGGGCGTGAAACAACTGGCTGAAGATCCGTTCAATAACTACCTGTCTGTTAACAAGAAAGGTGCTATTGTTACTGGTAAAGTTACAGCAGTTGACGCCAAAGGTGCTACAGTTGAATTAGCAGACGGCGTAGAAGGCTACCTGCGTGCTTCTGAAGCCTCTCGTGACCGCGTTGAAGACGCAACACTGGTACTGAACGTTGGCGACAGCGTTGAAGCGAAATACACCGGTGTTGATCGTAAAAACCGCGTTGTTAGCCTGTCTGTTCGTGCGAAAGATGAAGCTGACGAGAAAGATGCAATCGCAACTGTCAACAACAAGCCTGAAGAAAGCAATTTCTCCAACGCAATGGCAGAAGCGTTCAAAGCAGCTAAAGGCGAGTAATCACAACGGTAGAGTGAGCAACGCAAGTTGCTCACTCTTGTAACGGTAGTCAGTTATCCTGGTTATCAATAACCACGCATTTGGAGGCGCTATGACCAAGTCTGAACTTATTGAAAGGCTTGCTGGACAGCAATCTCATATCCCGGCCAAAGTGGTTGAGGATGCAGTGAAAGAAATGCTTGAACAAATGGCTTCTACGTTAGCCGAAGGCGACCGTATTGAAATCCGTGGGTTTGGCAGCTTCTCACTTCACTACCGTGCACCGCGTGTAGGTCGTAATCCGAAGACGGGTGACAAAGTTGAGCTGGAAGGCAAGTATGTCCCTCACTTTAAGCCGGGCAAGGAACTCCGCGACCGCGCTAACATTTATGGTTAATCGCTAGTCATAAATGCCAGCCTTATAGAAGCACCCTTCATTGGGTGCTTTTTTTATGTTTATCGTTATTCTTCTTGTCTTTAAAATGCTACGCGATAGGTGCCTTAGACTGATGATCAATCAGGGGCTCTCCTGCACTGTACGCCTCTTCTTTCCTGCTTATTTGATCGACCCAGTGACCGTTCGCACATGAAATATGAATTTTTTGATTTTCAACTGTGTGGATGTTGAAGTTTTGACGGTTGTTGCCTACTTTTCATTCGGTACATTAACATTTCTAATGCGTTATCTCTAAATAAGGAAAGTGTATGAGTGAAGCGTGTGGTCATTCCGGTAGCATAAGCTGTTCCTGTTGCAGCCCTCTGTGGAAATCATTTCTCCCCGATACGCCAGTTGAGATCCCTGAGGGGGAGAACAGTCTACATATTGAAACGCGGTTATTCCGTTCCGCGCCAAATAAGGATGGTAGCCCTGGAAAAGCTATTTTGACGTTAGAGGATGGGAAGGAAGTTGCGGTTGAAGCCATGGGCATTCATGACGGACTGGTGGTTGCGACGGGTTCGTATCTAGATGTGAAAGCCAAGATGCCGAAAAACACGTCGGAGCATCAATTATCAGGCAAACAAACGCTGTTACCGGGGCTGATTGAGCCGCATGTCCACATCACTAGTACCGCGATGCTTTCTGGTATTGGTAATGATGTTAGCCCATTTGAAGAACAGATATTACGCAAGAATTATAATAGGAATTGGGTGATATCCCATCTACAGGATAAGGCGTTACCGCATAAATCCGATAAATGGCTTATCGGATTTGGTGCCGATCCCTCGCTGTTTATTGACGGAGATAAGGGATTTGATGTTAATACCCTCGATCGAATCACGAAGACACAACCTGTATTTGTTCTCAATGCCTCGATGCATCTGGCCTATATCAATCATGCCGCTATCGAGACTGTTACGCAATTTAATAAAGAGCATAATATCGATTACGCCATTCCATCAGACGGCATCCTTAAGGAAATAGACGGTATCCAGCCGGTTTTAAATGTTATTGTCAGTAATTATCCCAAAAAGGAATTGGCGGAAAAACTTCTTGAATCGGTTCACAAGCTGTTTGCTTTGGCGAACAAACGTGGGGTGACGTATATGCTTGATGCCGGAGTCGAACCCAAAGAACGTGGTAAGCCTGGCTTCGATCAAGTGAGTTTTCTGGAAAAATGGGCGCATTTGCCGATTTGTCCGGTGCGGATAGGTGGGGCGCTGATCGTTACGAATAGTGATGACTTCAATAATAAGGTTGCAGGTCATTACTCACCGGGCTACGGAGATGAACATTTTCACTTGCCGTATATCAAGGTTATTTCAGATGGTTCAAATCAAGGGCTGACGGGGTATCAATCCACGCCGTACTGCTGTGATACCCTCTATAACATACCGCCGAGTGAGGAAACCTCTGGTGCCTTCAACTTTACTCCATTAACTGATATCAATACGCTGGTGCAGAACGTTGTGGATCATAACTGGCCATTGATGATTCACACGAATGGTGATGAAGCGATTAGGCTGACTTTAGAGTCATTTAAACTAGCCGGTGTGACATCGGCTACCTATGAAAAGCGCCGTGACCGTCTGGAACATGCGTCACTGCTCACTGACGACCATCTTTCTGAAATGAAACAGCGCGGTATTTCACCCAGTTTCTTAATTGGCCATGTGGGGTATTGGGGCTGGGCATTCCAGCAGACCATATTGGGAGAAAAGCGTGCTAAACATCTTGATCGCTGCCAATCCGCTCTTAATCACGGGATGAGAATTACGCTACACAGCGATAACGGTGTTACACCACTTGGCCCATTGCGCATGATGGAACAGGCTATTTCTCGCGTAATGGAACGTGCACCTCAGGATGCTACTTCACCCGTGTTAAATGGGGATGTGGAGGAGCGGATTTCCCGTTTCGCTGCGCTTAAAGCCGCAACCTATGATGCCGCCTGGCAATGTCATGCGGAGCAGTGGGTTGGTTCGTTGGTCGCCGGAAAATGTGCCGACTTTATTATTCTGGAGGATTCTCCGCTAACCTATGATTCAGCAGATAAAAATAATCCGGTGAAAGGGATGCGTGATATTCCGGTTCTGGAAACCTGGAAAGGAGGACGTAAGGTGCACTCAAGCTAACACGGCGATGTTGCCATAATAAAGCCCCGCGTTATCACCGATCGATAACGCGGGGAACAGATTTACTTATTGTGACGCGCTTTCAGGCGATTGATGATCGTCGCCAGATCTAAATCCTGATCCTGCAACAGCACCAGCAGGTGGTACATTAAATCGGCGGCTTCGTTGGTCAGTTCCTCGCGGTCATGCACCGTTGCTGCTAATGCGGTTTCCAGTCCTTCCTCACCCACTTTCTGCGCAATACGCTTGGTGCCGCTGGCATACAGGCGTGCGGTATACGAGCTATCTGGATCGGCGTGCTTACGCTCGGCCAGCAACTGTTCCAACTGATAGAGGAACGTCCAGTCGCTGGCAGCAGGCGAGAAGCAGCTGCTGGTGCCCAGATGACAGGTTGGCCCGATTGGGTTAACCAGGATCAGCAGCGTATCGTTATCGCAGTCTGGCGTAATAGAGACGACATTCAGGAAATGTCCCGAAGATTCACCTTTGGTCCACAACCGCTGTTTGGTACGCGAGAAAAACGTGACTTTACCGCTTTCTTCCGTAGCCTGTAAGGCGTCCTGATTCATGTAGCCCAGCATCAATACTTCACCGGATACCGCGTGTTGCACGACAACAGGCAGCATACCGTCCGTTTTTTCCCAATCGAGTTGGTTTCGTTGTTCGTCGTTTAGAAAAACCGCTTCGCTTAACACACTCGAATCTCCACACCCTGTTGCTTAAGATATTGTTTCAGTTCGCCAATATTAATAATTTGCTTGTGAAACACCGATGCTGCCAGCGCGCCATCCACGTGGGCGGTCTGGAATGCATCCAGAAAATGTTCCATGGTGCCTGCGCCGCCGGAAGCGATAAGTGGAACATGACAGACATCACGCACCAGATTTAACTGGTGTAAATCATAGCCGTTGCGCACGCCGTCCTGATTCATCATGTTCAGCACAATCTCACCCGCACCGCGCTTTTGCACTTCCTCTACCCAATCCAGCGTTTCCCAGGTAGTAACCTTGGTGCGCGTTTCGTCGCCCGTGTATTGATTGACGTGATAGCGACCCGTCGCGGCATCATGCCAGGTATCAATCCCAACGACGATGCACTGCACGCCATAGCGGTCAGCCAGTCGGGTAATCAGCTCTGGGTCAGCCAGCGCCGGTGAGTTGATGGAAATCTTATCCGCGCCGAAAGAGAGGATTTGGCCTGCTTCTTCCACGCTCTTAATGCCGCCCGCCACGCAAAAGGGAATATCGATGACTTCCGCAACGCGGGATACCCAGCTTTTATCGACCACACGGCCATCGGAAGAGGCGGTGATATCATAAAAAACCAGCTCATCGGCACCTTCCTGCGCGTAGCGCTGCGCCAGTGGCACGATGTCACCGATGATTTCGTGATTGCGGAACTGCACACCTTTGACGACCTGGCCGTTACGCACGTCCAGACAGGGGATTATCCGTTTTGCCAGCATGAAATAGCCTCCGCGACGTTAAATTTACCTTCCAACAGCGCACGACCCACGATAACGCCCTGCACACCGCTACCGCGCAAATTGGCGATATCTTCCAGGTTGCCGATGCCGCCGGAGGCCTGAAAGGCGATCTGCGGATAGCGCTGGCTGATTTCACGATAGAGCTCGACGTTGGAACCGCTCAGCGTACCGTCACGGGAAATGTCGGTACACAGCACGTGCTTCAGACCGAACGGCAGATATTGTTCGACGACCTGCTCAAGCGTGGCGTCAGAATTTTCCTGCCAGCCGCTGATAGCGACGAACTTCGTACCGTTGGCATCGATACGCACGTCTAGCGCCAGCACCAGCGCCTCTGCCCCGTAGCGGGTGAACCATTGCTGAACGAGCTCGGGTTGTTTCACGGCGGTGGAGCCGATAACGACACGGCTGGCCCCGGCTTTTAATAACGCTTCCACGTCCTGTTCGGTGCGGATGCCGCCGCCGATCTGAACCGGTACACTCACGCCAGCCAACAGCGTGGTTAATAGCGGAATCTGGCGGGCAGAGGGATCTTTTGCTCCGGTCAAATCCACTAAGTGCAGCACGCCAGCCCCTTGCTGCTGGTAATCCTGCAAGCGGGGAAGCGGATCGCTGCCGTACTGGCGCTGTTGGCCATAATCACCCTGATGCAGACGGACAACCTGTCCATCAATCAGATCTAATGCGGGAATAATCATGACGCTCTACATCTCCAGAAAATTTTTCAGCAACTGCGCGCCCGCAGCACCAGAACGCTCAGGGTGGAACTGCACGCCAAAGAAGTTATCTTTTTCCAGCGCGGCGGTGAACGCTTCGCCGTAATTGGCTTGTGCAATCGTGTTTTCGCAGACTGGCATGGCGTAGCTGTGAACGAAATAGAAATAGGCACCGTCATCGATATCGCGGAACAAACGGTGTCCGGCCTTTGGAATCACCTGATTCCAGCCCATATGCGGCAGCGGTAAGCCATGGTCAACCATCTTTTTCACCGGTGAATCGACAATTTCCAGCGTGGGGATTCCACCATTTTCGTCGCTGTTTGTGCCCAGTAACTGCATACCGAGGCAAATACCGAGAACGGGCTGGGTGCAGGCCTTGATCAACGCAATCAGGTCGCGTTCTTCCAGTTGATTCATCGCGGCCTGCGCGGTGCCAACGCCCGGCAGAAACAGCTTGTCCGCTTGCAGGACTATCTCGGCCTCGCGGCTGACAACGGGCGTATACCCCAGCCGCTGCACGGCATAGGTCACCGAAGAGAGATTGGCGCAGCCGGTATCAAGAATGACGACCTTCATCAGAGCACTCCTTTCGAGCTCGGCAACGTATCACCCTCGACGCGGATTGCCTGACGCAGCGTGCGTCCGAAGACTTTAAACAGGCTTTCCACACGGTGATGATCGTTACGCCCCTTGGTTTTCAGGTGCAGCGTGCAGGCCATGGAATAAGACAGCGAACGGAAGAAGTGTTCGACCATTTCGGTGCTCAGATCGCCCACGCGCTGGTAGCTGAATTCCGCTTTGTATTCCAGGTGCGGACGGCCTGAAATATCGAGCGCACAGCGTGCCAGACACTCATCCATTGGCAGGACAAAGCCAAAACGACCGATACCGCGTTTGTCACCCAGTGCTTTATTCAGCGCTTCGCCCAGCGCCAGACCGGTATCTTCCACCGTGTGATGATCGTCAATATACAGGTCGCCTTTCACTTCAATATTCATGCGGAAGCCGCCGTGGGTGGCGATTTGATCCAGCATGTGATCGAAGAAGCCGACGCCGGTGTTGATTTTGCTGCCACCTTCCTGATCTAGCCAGACGTTCACATCAATGGCGGTTTCACGCGTGACGCGGTTAACGTGCGCATGGCGGTTACGCTTGGTTAACTGGTTAGTAATCGCTTGCCAGTTCAACCCGCCGCGCTGGTAGAGCAGGCCGGTAATGCCCATGTTTTGCGCCAGTTGGATATCGGTCTGGCGGTCGCCGATGACGTAGCTATTTGCCACATCCATCAGGCCGTTGTTCAAATAGGCGGTCACTAGTTCGGTCTTGGGTTTGCGGCAAGTGCAGTTATTCGCCGGCAAATGTGGACAGATCAGCACTTGTTCAAACTGGATGCCCTGCGATGTCAGAATCTGCATCATCAGATTATGCGGTGGATCGAAGGTTTCCTGCGGAAAGCTCTCGGTTCCCAGCCCATCCTGATTTGTGATCATCACCAGCGTGTAACCGGCCTTTTGCAGCGCCAGCAGCGAGGGAATGACATCGGGTTCCAACGCCAGTTTATCCAGACGGTCAACCTGAAAATCCTCAGGCGGTTCAGCAATCAGTGTTCCGTCACGGTCGATAAAGAGGTATTTCTGGCCCACGTGAGCTCCTTAAAATTAAGCGTTGATGCCTGGCAATGATTGTAATGCAGCAACAACGCGTTCACATTCGTAGCGGTTGCCGATAGTAATGCGCAAACAGCCCGCAAGGCTCGGTTGCTTATTTTGGTCACGCAGAATAATGCCCTGATCCCACAGCGTTTTAAATACCGAAGGGGAGGCGGTAAAGCGCACTAGCAGATAGTTACTCTCGCTGGGGAAGACTTCTTCAATGCAGGGAATGTCTTTCAAGGCATCACTCAGCCAGCGGCGAGCGGACGTAATCTCCTCAACATTTGCCTTCATTTTGGCGACGCCTTCACGGCTCAGCGCCTGCGCCGCAATATCTGCCACTGGGGTGGACAGCGGATAAGGTGCAATGACTTTCAACAGAAGCTGAATCACTTCAGGGTTTGCCAGCGTAAAGCCACAGCGCAATCCGGCGAGCGAAAAGGCTTTGGACAAGGTACGCAGAATCACCAAATGCGGGAATTCGTCCAGCCAGACTGAGGTGGTCGCCTGCGGACAGAATTCGATGTAGGCCTCATCGATAACAACCAGCGCTTTCCCCTGTGCCAGCGTGAGCAACTGGCGTAAATCTTCCCGTGCAATCAGATTGCCGGTTGGGTTATTCGGGCTGCAAACGTAAACGACTTTGGTGCCGTCCAACTGTGCTTCAATCGCATCGAGATCCAACTGCCAGTCTGATTTACTGGCTACGGTGCGGCGTTCCACGCCGAACGTTTCGGCGCTGACGGCGTACATACCGTAGGTTGGTGGACAGAACAGGATGGCGTCTTTCCCCGGCTCGCAGAATGCGCGGATCAGTAATTCGATCCCTTCGTCGGCACCGCGGCTGACCAGAACCTGCTCTGGCTGTACACCGGCATACTCGGCGTAACGGTTGATCACCAGCACTGGCTGACATTCCGGGTAGCGGTTCAGCGTCTGCAACGTCAACTGATATTCCGGTGCTTCCGGGTATTCATTGGCGTTCAGCCAAACATCCCCGTTGCCGCCCAGACGACGGGCTGACTGGTAGGGGGTTAACGCACGGACGTTGGCGCGTGCCAGTTCTTCAATGCTGCTCATACTTGCTCCTTCAGTGCTGCAACACGCAGGGTAACGGCGTTTTTGTGGGCGGTCAGTTGTTCGGCCTGTGCCAATGTTTCGATCGTCGGTGCCAGTTGCAGTAACCCCTGCGGCGTGAGCTGCTGTACGGTCATGCGCTTCTGGAAATCGGCCAGACCCAGGCTTGAATAGGTTGAGGTATAGCCATAGGTCGGCAGAACGTGGTTGGTGCCGGAGGCGTAGTCGCCGGCGGATTCCGGTGACCAGTCGCCCAGAAATACGGAGCCAGCGCTGGTGATGCTATCAACCAGTGATTCGGCGTCGCGCGTCTGGATGATCAGGTGCTCCGGGCCATATTGGTTACTGATTTCAACGCACTGCGCCAAATCACGCGCGACGATGACGCGGCTGCTGGCAAGCGCCTGACGCGCGATGTCCGCCCGGGACAGTTGCGTGAGCTGTTCTTCAACGGCATCCGCCACAGCTTTGGCCATCGCCGCGTCTGGCGTGAGCAGGATGACCTGTGAATCTGGGCCGTGCTCTGCCTGCGACAGCAGGTCGGAAGCGACAAATGCTGGCGTCGCGTCGCTGTCGGCGATCACCAGAACCTCGGAGGGGCCGGCGGGCATATCAATGGCTGCGCCATCAAGCTGCTGGCTCACCTGACGCTTGGCTTCTGTGACATACGCGTTGCCGGGGCCAAAAATTTTGTCCACTTTAGGTACGCTCTCGGTGCCAAACGCCATCGCAGCAATCGCTTGCGCGCCGCCGAGCTGAAAGACTTCTTTAATACCGCACAGTTGAGCGGCATACAGAATTTCATCGGCAATCGGCGGCGGCGAACACAGCACGACGCGGCCGCAGCCGGCGATGCGTGAAGGTGTTCCCAGCATCAGCACGGTTGACGGCAACGGCGCTGAGCCGCCAGGAATATACAGGCCGACGGTCGCGATAGGGCGAGTGAGCTGCTGGCAACGCACGCCCGGCTGCGTTTCGATATCGACAATCGGCAGCTTTTGCGCGTTGTGGAATGTTTCGATATTACGTACGGCGATCGCCATCGCCTGTTTGACGTCATCACCCAGACGCGTTGCGGCCGCGGTGATCTCGGCATCGGTGACGCGAATGGCATTCACCTGAACTTTATCAAACTGGGCACTGTAGTCGCGCAGCGCGCTATCACCGCGGTTTTTTACGTTTGCCAGAATATCGCTGACGATGGCGGTAATACGGTCTGATGCGGAAATGGCCGGGCGAGTCAGTAACTGACGCTGCTCTTCTGCTGAACAGCGCTGCCAGTCGACGAGCGTGCTGAAACTGCCGGTGCCGTTGGTGTTATCAGCCATCGTCATCACTCCATCATTTTTTCAATAGGCAGAACCAGAATGGAGCTGGCACCCAACGATTTCAGTTTTTCCATGGTTTCCCAGAACAGCGTTTCGCTGCTGACCATGTGCATGGCAACGCGACTTTGGTCACCGGCCAGCGGCAGAATGGTTGGACGCTCGGCACCGGGCAGCAGGGAAATGACTTCTTCCAGACGTTCACTTGGCGCGTGCAGCATGATGTATTTTGATTCGCGCGCCTGAATTACGCCTTGCATACGGGTCAGCAGTTTATCGATCAACTGTTGTTTCTCAGCAGGCATCTCGCCGTCGCGTTGAATCAGGCAGGCTTTGGAGCGGTAAATCACTTCCACTTCGCGCAGGCCGTTAGCTTCCAGCGTGGCACCGGTCGAGACTAAGTCGCAGATGGCATCGGCCAGACCAGCACGTGGCGCCACTTCGACGGAACCGTTAAGCAGACAGGATTTGAAGCTGACAGATTGTCTGTCGAGATACTGTTTGAGCAGGTGAGGATAAGAGGTGGCGATACGTTTGTTTTGCAGGCATTCCGGGCCGGTATAGGGTTCGTCCAGCGGCATCGCCAACGACAGACGGCAACCGCCAAAGTCCAGACGGCGCAGGGTGAAGTAACGCGGATCTTCGCCCTGAGCGCGGCGGTTTAACAACTCTTCTTCCAGCACGTTTTCGCCGATGATGCCCAGATCGACTACACCATCCATCACCAAACCAGGGATATCGTCATCACGCACGCGCAGAATATCAATCGGCATATTTTCTGCGAACGCAATCAGACGCTGTTGCTGTAAGTTGATTTTGATCCCGCAGCGTGCCAGCAGTTCGCGTGAATCGTCGCTCAGGCGGCCTGACTTCTGCATTGCTATCCGTAAACGTGTTTTATCCAGCATGGAAACCTCATTAACCTGTCAAATTTAAATTTCTAGAAATAGAGTGAGCATAAAAAAACCCTCGGAAGATGATCTTCCGAGGGCTCTCTTTGTGTTCTGCGCCACTGGAAGATCTGAACGTCTTCCAGCACCAACTGCCCGAAAGACTAATCAGGATGATGGTGATGATGGTGGTTAAACAGAACGCGTGTCATAAGTTGTCTCTTTGTTGTACAAATATTGTTGTGTCAGTATTTATTAAATCAGTAACGATTTATCTGTCGAATAACCTAAACCATGTGCGGGCTGTTGTGCAACATTTTTTTAGCAGATGTGGGAAGTTCGTTTTGGTTGGGGAATACGCCAGCATAATTGCATGGGATATTGGTGATTTATAGGCAGAAAGACCGGTTGAAATTGGGCAGGCTCCGTAGCGATGCGCGTCAAAGCCGTTTACTCTGTAGGGATAGCGTAGGGTTAATTAAAGACGCCTTGCAGGGGAGAACGACTGATGAAAAAAGTAGCGATTGTTGGATTGGGCTGGCTGGGTATGCCGCTGGCTCTGGCGTTGAATGGGCACGGTTACCACGTAACGGGAACAAAAACCACGCTGGATGGCGTCGAAGCGGCACGTATGAGTGGGATTGAGTGCTATCAATTGGCTCTGACGCCAGAATTGGAATGCGACGCTGACGAGCTTAACGCGTTACTACAACAGGTTGATGTATTGATCGTGACGCTGCCCGCGAGTCGAACGGCGGAGGGGGGAGAAGGGTATGCGCAGGCGGTACAGCAGTTGGTGAATATGGCGCGTGTCTTTCATGTTCCACGCATCATCTTCGCCAGCTCGATCTCGGTTTATGGCGATGGCAGCGGCACGGTAAGAGAAAGCTCGCCGCTACAACCGACGACGATCGCTGGGAAGACATTGGCATCCCTTGAACAGTGGTTACAGCACTTGCCTGATACCTCCGTCGATATCTTGCGTTTATCTGGGTTAGTCGGTGGCGATCGCCACCCCGGACGCTTTCTTGCTGGTAAAACCAATCTGCCGCGCGGCAACCACGGTGTGAATCTGGTGCATCAGGAAGATGTGCTGGCGGCTATTCTATTGCTGCTTAAGCTACCGAACGGTGGACATATCTATAACCTGTGTGCGCCAGAACACCCGGCCAGACAGGATTTTTATCCCGAACAGGCACGCCGATTGCGTGTATCTCCACCACAGTTTGCCCCCGTAACCGAGAACGATAAGGGCCGGATTGTTGATGGGCAACGTATCTGCCATGAACTTGGGTTTGACTATCAGTATCCTGATCCTTCAACAATGCCGTTGAATGAAGGTTCGCGGCAATAACCGCAATGCGCATTGTGGTTATTGCCGTCGTGGCGGATGACGAAACCGCGCTGTTACGCACGCTGCTGGTATTGATGGCTCATAATCCTGACACCAATGTTGTTTCTCGCGGTGGAATGGGCGGGCTGGTGTTTGTGCAAGATTACGCGCAGAAGTTACTGGTTGTTCCGTTGGGTCGGCAGGCGCTGATAGCGATGGATAACGCGCTGATTGCCAGAAACCTTAGCCCGGGCGGCAGTGCTGATTTACTGGCGTTAACCTGGCTGCTGTATCACTATCCTGCCGAATAGCGCTGCGACGCCAATACACTGGGGCGGAAGAGGCTCTGAATGGGAATGTTTTACTCATCAGAGATGTACAAAAAAACGCCATTACTTGGTCGCTTCTGCTCACTTTTTTCTATTCTTCCGCTAAAGTTGTTGAGCAAACTGCCGATAACGTTTTCACGAATCTATATCGTACGATTTTAGACGCTCCGCATAATCGTTTTCAATATGCAGCCAGTACGGTGGCATCGTGATGGCGCACATGGGACTTGAAAGATAACGGAGAGGCGTGCATCAATATAAGCCATTGGCACATAATTCATGTAAAAATGGTAGGGATGAAAGCGGTGAATGAAAATTTGAAAGAGCAGTTTGTTAAGCGCAACAAACTGGCTATCTGTGCAACGCTACGCGAATTAAAGAAAAATGACACATCTCTGATGGTTCATCATTCTCACGGTCAGTTCATCAGTAAAATTCTTGACGTTGTCCCTGACAACAACGTGTTTGTCTTCGATTTAGGCGGCATTGAGCGTGAAAACAACCGCGCGCTGTATGCCGGTTCGCTGTCTTTTGTCGCAGAGCCTGCTGGCGCAAAAGTCGAATTTCATGCTGAAATCGCGAAAACGGTGACGTACGACGGGCTACCAGCCTTTAGCGCGCATATTCCTGAATTGCTTTATCTTATCCAACGCAGAACCTATTTCCGCATTAACACGCCGCTGTGGCCGCCGTTGACGTGCCGTGGAGAACTGCCGGATGAGAGTGTTTTCTTGTTTACGATTAAAGATCTCTCTCTGGGGGGCTTGAGCCTGTATACCGACCGTGACACGACGGGGCTGTTGACCGAAGGCGACATTATCAAGAGCGTGGAGATGGATCTTGCTGACCACGGTTTTTTCTGTGTCGATTTGCAGTTCGTCGGTCAGGCAATGGTGAAAATTGTCGATAGCAAAGGCGAAGTGAAACTCACGCAGCGTCTGAGTTTCAAGTTCCCTTCACTGAACGCGGCACAGGAGCGAGATCTTCAGCAGGTGATTTTTGAGCTGGAAAGATTACAAAACGAAAAGAAAAAGCGGTTCCAGGAGTTGTAATTTTTAAGCACAACGTTTTGTCTGGGCTTCACACATTTTTTTGTTTCACACCGTTTTTTCGCTTCACACATAGCAGCAACGTTTTTCATAATAAGTATTAACGTATTTCCCCTAAATATTTCAAGCTGTAGAACAAAACATGACTGTTTTACAGGCACAAAACTAATGTGCTGGTTGTTTGATGTATAACGGCGATAAATAAATTGTTTCCAACGTTCTCAGAGCCTTGTCAGAAGAGATCGTCTGGTGCAGAATACGCGCCTTGCAAATAACCGACGTCTAACAGCGTCGGTTATTTTTTTACATTTATGCTCGTCAACCTTCAGGTTACAGGGGTATTGGTGTGGTTTCTTGCCTTCTCTGTCGCCCAGGTTTGCTGGGTATAGGGTCTTCAACCAAAGAGGCCGGACAACGATCCGGATAGATAATTTTGTGTGTGCCTGTGAGCACAGTGAGGAAAGGAAAGATGGGGCAATCAGTAAGTTTCGCACCGGTGCCCGCCGGTTTGGGCTGCAAAGGTATTGGTTATGGCGCGACGCCGTCGCAAGTTATTTCTGGTGCTGTTACAGCTACCTCTTCTCATCGTGATTCAGGCGAGCCCTGTATCCATTCATTTGTTTCCGGTGCGTATGCGCCTGCCGTGATGAACGGAGGTGCGCGTCATGTCGCTTGATTCTCAGTTGCCTAATGCTGGTGCCAAACGTGCTCAACTAAAAAGAACGCTCACGCTGTGGCCTGTCGTAATGATGGGGCTGGCGTACATGCAGCCGATGACCATTTTTGATACCTTCGGTATCGTGTCTGGCCTGACCGATGGCCATGTGGCGACCGCCTATGCGTTTGCGCTGGTTGCTATTCTGTTCACGGCGCTGAGCTATGGTAAATTAGTAAAACGTTTCCCGTCTGCGGGATCGGCTTATACCTATGCGCAGAAAGCGATCAGCCCGCACGTCGGGTTTATGGTCGGCTGGTCATCACTGCTGGACTATCTGTTCATGCCGATGATCAACATTCTGTTGGCGAAAATCTATCTGGAAGCCATCTTCCCCGGCGTGCCGTCATGGATTTTTGTCGCGGCGCTGGTTGGGCTGATGACGCTGTTTAACCTGCGTGGCATTAATCTGGTTGCTAACCTGAACTCCATTATCGTGGTAGTACAGGTCGCTATCATGGCGGTGTTCCTGGGTCTGGTGATCCACGGTGTTTATCTGGGTGAAGGTGCGGGTACGCTGACCAGCACGCGTCCATTCTGGTCTGAGAACGCGCATGTGGTGCCGATGATTACCGGGGCAACCATTCTCTGCTTCTCGTTCCTGGGCTTTGACGGCATCAGTTCTCTGTCGGAAGAAACACAGGACGCTGGTCGGGTGATTCCAAAAGCCATCTTCCTGACGGCGCTGATCGGCGGCGTGATTTTTGTTGCCGTGGCGTACTTCCTGCAACTGTACTTCCCGGATATTTCCCGCTTTAAAGAGCCGGATGCCTCTCAGCCAGAAATCATGCTGTACGTCGCGGGTAAATTCTTCCAGTCCATTATTCTGGTGTTCTCCTGTGTTACCGTGCTGGCATCGGGGATGGCCGCTCACGCGGGTGTTTCTCGCCTGATGTATGTGATGGGGCGTGATGGTGTATTCCCTGAGCGTTTCTTCGGTTATATTCACCCGAAATGGCGTACGCCAGCGCTGAACGTCCTGCTGGTTGGCGTGATTGCACTGTCTGCGGTGTCGTTCGATCTGGTGACAGCAACGGCGCTGATCAACTTCGGTGCGCTGGTCGCGTTTACGTTTGTGAACCTGTCGGTCATTTCACAGTTCTACATTCGTGAACGCCGTAACCGCACAGTGAAAGACACCATTAACTTCCTCGTGCTGCCTGTGCTGGGCGCGTTGACGGTAGGGGCGCTGTGGGTGAATCTGGAAGCCAGCTCAATGACGCTGGGTCTGGTATGGGCAACGATTGGATTGCTCTATCTGGCATTTGTGACGCGCAGCTTCCGTCAGCCAGTACCGCAATGTAGTGAAGAGCCGGTTTAAATACACTGACGGCTTACGGCTTGCATAAGAGAAAGTGGAGCCAATATGCTCCGTTTCAGACTGCTGACAAACCTATTTTCTGAACGAGAACGGGAGTAACGGAATAGAAGAGTAAAGCGTTTGCGCCATGGACAAAAGCGTCAGGAACGCTTTTGAACGTCGCTTGCGACAGCCCTGAAAGGCTGAGGAATCCCCAGAAAACAAGACAGGCATAGAGTTTTATGATCTACTGATTTTCGCCAAAAAATTCAATGAGATCACCCTATGCCTGTCCGTAAAGTATGCCAGACTTTTTTCCGTCACGCTTTAGCTTCAACACATCAATATCGACAACATGCGCTTATTGATTCCACCGCTGCGTTGATAAGCGGTGCCACGCTTTCACTCACCTGCATCGGGCGTTATTTACCCGGCCCTGCTCGCGTGAAAGATAAAATAAAACGGGTTGACCGCCTTTTGGGAAACACTGCGCTTCATCACGATATCCCGAAAATATTTAATCAGATTACATCCATGATGACCAAAAACATGCCGTGGTGTGTTATTGCTGATTAGAAGTGAGATAAATAACACAGAGTCTGCGAGATAATTGTGGGACTGAGTGGGCTGAACTGGGAAGAGATTGGATGGTAATTGTAATTCTCTTACAGTATGTGAAAAAACAGGCCGGACGAAAAATTTAGTCATTCTTCTGTTCGACCTGTGAAATTTTACTCCCCTTGCTGTGGTTCGTCATCAAATTCACCATCATCAAACAGACGCCCCTGAAGCCTATCTGTTTCAGCTTTTCTGACGCGCTTGATTACGCTGTAAACCCACTGAAGAGAAACGCCGTATTTACGTGCTAGGTCATGATGATTGCGGCCATTGAAGTCGTTGAATATGTCGTGATCGCGCTGGGAGATACGCCATAGCGTTCCCATCGGAAAGTAGACGCTTTGTCCGCCCCAGACCTGCATCATGCGGTTTGCCACTGCCTCTCCGATTTGTTCAGCGATAGCAGTGTCGATCTCGACAACCTCCTTTATTGTGCTTGCAGTATGCTGCGCCAGTTCCACCAATAGCTCAGGCCCTTTGCTGCGGAAATTATTGCCGTTGTTCATTCTGGCTTCCTTACGCGGCGTTGCCACCGCTTCAGCTTCTCAATAATGACGCTGGCCTGTTCTGAGTTCAGCCATTGCAGGCTATCAACGCCAGTTTCACGCTTCACCCAACGCGCCAGCGCGGCTTCAGAACGGTCACGAATGATGCCTGCATCAGCCATTTCTAACCATAATGAGCGGATTTTTCGGGACTGGGGAGAATCATCCAATGGACGGGTGCTGCTAGCCTTTTTTGCCACTTTGATCTTAAACCCGCGTTTCTTCATGGCATTCAGGACATTATCTAACTGCGGGACTGTCATGTCCCGCGTAGATGACTTGCCTATAACGGTGATTAGCAACTGGCGATAGGTATCATCGTCCAGTTGTAGATCGCGTTTGGCTATATGGATCAACTTAATCAGTTGATTCTTTGTCATCGCTTTCCTCCCGCCAGACTTCGCCGCATAGCAATATGGCTTCAGGGCGGCGTTCATGGATAGCATCCAACACTAACTGGCACGACTCTTGGTTCAGATAGATGTCGTCTGAAACAGGCATGGCATCGCAGAAATCAGCGCTACAGGCTGATACCAGTAATATGAAGCCAATAATCACGCATCACCCCCGACATATTCCACCTCCAGCCTCTCAGCCAGTCGTTTTAATTTATTGTGCTTTGCCAGTTCGATTAACTTATCCATGCCATTCAGGCGGAACTGTTCGATCATGATCTCAACGTCGGCCATTTCCTCCGCTAAAGCGACCTCGTTACCGAGGCCGTTCAGGTTGCGTGATGCGGCAGCACCTAACTCTGCCGCTTCTTCGATAAGTTTTAACGTCTGAGCTTCAGGGCCAAAGTGCTTTAACGCCATGCGGTACAGCGTTGAGCGATTGTGTGCAATACCTTTAATCATGTGCTCTCCAAATAGTGGTTATGCTGAATTACGCGTGCAGGACTCCCCGGCGTTGACGCCGAAATAAAAGCAAATTTCATTTTTTTATATTTAAATCGCGGCGATATCTAACGGGATATTAACCAGTTTCCCTGAGTTGTCTTTTTTTCTGAAATTGATATATGTTTTCGATACAGCGACAAGTAATGACTCTGAAATAGCTTCCATTGCCTTTTTCCAGCGCTCGTCGTCAATTTTTACCCTGCGCAAAGACAAAATGCGGGTGGTACTGAGATTGCCTTCTTTATCAACCTGAAAGGCGTCAGAAATCAGCGCCAGCAGCTTTTCGTCAGCGCCTTGTGACCACTCCTTAACACACTCATCAATCATTTCTTTTGCAATGTGCAGCTCCGGCCCGAACGTCAGTGATTCCTGCACTTTGATGGTGATTTGCTTGTTGCCGTCAAAGCTGGAGAACGTCACGTTACCCTTCACACCGCCGCGCTGACGGCCATATTTTTCTGCAACTAAATCCATGAACGCATAGCACTCATCAAAAGAGCGCGTTTTAAAATCAGACAAATCGGCGCTTTTAATTTCTGCTGCATCAACTCGTTCATTTACAAAGGTATCCATTGCCAGATCGTAATCAGAGATCTGGCTAATTGGGACTAACCGACCTTTACGGTCAGTCATGTAGTCATCTTTATTAATTTCCACGTTTATTCCCTCTGCTACTAGTCTCGTTAATTTGTCGTGCTAATAACGTTATTTGCTCTGCGATATCCAAAAGGCGTTGAGATGCCCATCCATCAACATCATCCCATCGATCACTCATCTGAATTAATTCACGATACATGCGCGTTAACCGACGATGATGAAATGATGCCAACTGCCGCTTTGTTGCCATCGTTTCCCCTCAATGTAATGACTCAGACCAAATAATTCGGCATCCGTGCTGTTCAAATTCCCCTTGTCGAAACCGGCCATTGTTATTCACACCAGTCAGCACATAACGCGCCACACCGTTTTCAATCAATTTTGCACAGTGGCCATTTCTGGCAATGCGAATAATAGGTTGGCTACCCTTGAGCATGACACTGTGAACCGTCGCATTCATGGCTCGTAGCGCCGTCATGACGGCTTGCACATTGGATAATTGCTCATCAATATTCAAAACAGACGTCATATATCAGTCCCCCAGAATATAAGGTGCTCAGTGCAGATCCCTGTGATTACGCATCATTTGGCTGGTGAAGCTCATTCCTGCCGCATTGAGATGTTTCATCAGCCTGGTGTTGGCCGCATTAATCGCATTAGCCATCTCATCTTTAATCATCGTTGCCAGCAGTTGTGTCACGACGATGTCACCTGTTTCATTTTCAATTGAAACGTTAATGGACTGGCTGAGTACCTGATCCTCATTGACCAACCCAGCAGGCAGTTGTTGTACAGAAATAATGATTTTGGCCACTGCTAAACCCCCTTAACGACATCAGCATTAACCACTGGCACGCCGATCTCAGCGGCCAGATTCATTGCAGCAATCACTAAGTTGGAAACGGCCAGCGGGTATAGAAGGCTGACATTCTTCCGACTGCCGAGATTGCTGCTGAGACGGCCCCGGATAGCGTCAATCGCGCTGCTATCCATAATGTCGCTTAGCTTTTTGCCTGTGCGCTCAACTTTGAATGTCAGAAACGCTTCCAGGCTGTTATCAAGGGGCAGCAGTTCGACGATTTCACAGCGCTGGACGACTTCACGAACTTCCATATTGCGTTCGCTTAGCTTGACGGCTAGCTCTGGCTGACCGATCAGGACGATAGATAGCAACTTCTTAAACCCGCTTTCCAGCTCGTAAAATCGCTTCAAATGCTTCAGCGTGGGGATCGGCAGGCTATGCGCCTCTTCAATCACAAGAACGTGACTGTAGCCCGCATTGCTGCTGTCTTTTAGTACGCGGTGCAGTTGGCGATAACGTGCTTCTTGTGACCGCTTCACGCCTTCCAGCGGGGCGATGGTGTTGATGATCGCTTCGGCAATGGCGGCGGCTTTCAACGTCTTACCTTTAACGTCGTTGTCTTCCATCGCAATCACATACGGCTCAATCACGATAACGGGCGCGTTCTCGCGGTTGATACGTTCGATAAGGTCGCGGCGCAGCGTGGATTTACCCGCTCCAGACTCGCCGATAACCGCCATCAGGCCGCCATGTTTCGCGGTCTGATACAGTGATTCACGCACATAGCGGCTATCCGGCGTAGTAAAAACGTCTTCCGCGCCCTGCATGGCATCATCGGAAAAGGGGTCACGGAACAGTCCGAATGCCTTTTTTGTTGCTGGAAATAACACCTGTTTTTTGAGTAACATGTTTTCCTCCGTTGTGAGGTCTGTTGTATCTGCTGTGCGGGATGTGCCGTCCTGCACAGCATCAAAACTACGTTGTGTTTCAATGCCATTAGCCGACAGAAAGGCTGTCAGACGCTGGCGAATTTCCCCGGTGTTGGTGCGTGGCCACTGGTCGTGATTAACAATTTGTGCCAGCGTGGCCTCTGACACTGCGATATTTCTGGCGACAACGGCCTGCGAGAGCCGTGCCTGTTTTAACTGTTGTTTCAGTACCAGCATGTTCCCCCCTTAATTCCCGTTGACGATGTTGATGACATTGCCGGAAACCGGTGTTAGCAGCGCATCGACAGCGTCATCAAGTTGTTCTTCCGGCACGCCAGCGGGATAAAGTTCAACCAGTTGGCGAAAGTGTCCGGCTGTCCATGTCTGGTTACGGGCTGCAAACCGCTCACGCAGCGCCTTAGCCGCTTCAACATGCGTAAGGGGCCGCTGTTCGATACGCGGGCTGCGTACATCAGATTCCGTACCACGACGCGGCATAAATGCAGGTAACGTGGTGTCGTCAATGTGTTTGTATGGGTCAAGTTTGCCGCCGAACGGCAGCGCCTTCGCTTTACGTGCCGCCGCCGCATCCGTCGCGTTATCCGTTCCCGTCACCAGTTGTTCAATTTCTTTGGCAGCAGTTTGAGCTGGCGTATCTGCGTGCGATTTGTAGTTTTCGCCGATCACTGCGGCAGAGTCGGCAAAGCCAAATTCATTTTTGGTGACTTCATCGATCAGGAAGAAAGTGTCGTGGCCATCTTCACCTGTCAGTACCACTTGCGCGGCATCGGTGCGCCACGGATTGCGGGTGATCAGCAACTTCTCGCCGACCCTCACATCGGGTACGGTAGACACATCGTATTCAATGCCACGGAACGACACGCGCAGCTTCGGCTTGACCTTGCGCTCTTCTGGTGTTGCGACGGCCAGTTCGCGGCAAACCTCAATAGACGGCGCTTTCACCAACTGTTCAGCGTTGATTTTCAGCCAGATATCGGTGCGAGTCTGTCCGTGGCGGCTATGAACAGCGGTAGCATTGAAGTGAGAACGCCATTTCACAGCCAGCGCATTCAGCTCTTCCAGACTATGAACCGGTTGAAACTTCAGGCCCGGCTCCAGTTTGCGTTCGATGATGTCGCGGGCCTTCTCAACGCTGCCTGTTGAACGCGCCGCATGGGCTTTATGCGCCTTCAAATCGATACCCAATGCACGACACAGGTTTTTTGTCATGCTTGCGGTGTTGGCAGAACCGGGGTCGAGATACAGCAGCTTAGGCACGCCGTGCAGCACATCCGCGCCGCCGCGCTCTTGCAAGGCGTTGATGAGCACAGAGCACAGGTTTTCGCCAGATTCAGCGCCCATCACATACTCGACGTAGATCCAGCCGCTGGTGTGGTCAGTGATTTCATAGCTCCAGACGCGGTCACTGGCGATACGTGCCACATTTGCTGGTTTATTCTTGTAGAACCTCGCGCTGTCCATCACCTGCAAGCCCTTATGTCCGTTGCTCAGGTAATAGAGGGTGCAAAGTGAGGCGTCGATTTCCCATACATGGTTAGGGTGCAGACTGGCCAGCTCGGTCACGGGCGCAGGCTGGCTTAACTGATCGGGATGCAGGCCGTAATTGCGCAGAGCGCGGCTGATAGCGGTCTCTGACAGGGCATAAAACTCGCCCGTGGCTTCATCAATGCGCCCAGCAGCGATCATGTCGTTTGCCCGCAAGGTCTCTACGGCGTCAGCGATGGAGTACAAGCGTTTGCCGTTTTTACGGGTTGCTTCCATCAATGTGGCGGAAATCATGGCAGCTTCATCCCGCGTCAAGGCGCTTTGTCCAGCATCGGCACGCTTTTTGCGTTTGTCAGTCACGGCAACCTCCTTTAACTTGCGTAGCAACGTGGCGCGAGATAGCCCCAGCTCAATACAGGCGGCGTCATAGATGGCACCGCGTTCGCCATGCCCGGCCTGCCGTGCGACACGCGCGATAGCTACTAATCGTTCTGTCAGGGCGGCACTCATGGCGTCCCCTTATGCGTCTGTACGCGGAATCACAGGTTCCGGCGCATCTAGCCACGTTGGACGTTCGCTACCTGTAGGTGCTGCCTCAAGGTCAAAAACTGCGCGGATATGGTGTAACGCACGCTCTATCTGGCACACCAAACCCGCCATAAAATCATACGGTGGCTCTACATCGTTATCGGATGTGAAGGTGGTCAAGGTTGAAAATGCTGTGTGAAGACGAACGGTGATGGCAGCTTCCGCTTCAAAGGCAATGGCGCTGACTTCTTTACGTAGCTTCTCCGCTTCCTGATCGGGCGGCGGTGGCTGAATGCGGGATTTCTTATCCAGTTTGGTGGTCAGGTCATCTATCTTCTGGTTTTTGTCGGTCAGAACGCGTTGCTGGGCGGTATTGGTCTCGCGGGCTTCGCGCAGTGCGGCTTTCAGTTCGCGGCTGGTCATGCGATCAATGTCATCCAGCGTCATACCTGCAACTGTACCGCCATCGGCTAACTCAGAGAGGACATCATCATCCTCGGTCATTAATTCAAATAACTTGGTCTTTCCCAAAAGCGCCAGCGCTGGCGCTTTTGAACTTAACTGTGGAGACATATATTTAATTGATGCTTGCATTAGGCGCTGAGCTGTTCGCTCAGGAATACCTAACTCGTCCCGAACAATAGATTCAAATTCTCCATGTGGTTCACAATCCTTGAGAATAGCCAGACGTTTCCCTGCTTCAAGCATCGCCTCTGCACTTTGTGTCATATAAAACCGTGCTTCATGAACAATACGGGAACGTTCATATGGCAAACCATCGCCAAACTGATCCATGACTTGCATCCGGTGTTCCGTCAGAGCATTGAGTTTCACATTCAGATCGCCCGCTAACGGAGCATCTTCTACTAATTCAACCGTTTGTGACTTGGTGCGTGCCATTTCTTATCCTTAGCGACTGCCAGCCAGCAGGCGTTGGTTCATTTCGTTAATACGGTCTTGCGCCCGTGAAATTTCGTTTGCATGTGCCTGGGCGATTTGTAGCGCCTGCATCGAGAGGGCGAACCTGCCGTTATCCAGTTTTTGCGCCAGTCCTTCCTCAATAAGGGTGTTCAAGGCACGGTTAACGTTGGCCGGAGAATCGTCCAGCGCCGCCGCCAGTTCACCGTTTGATACCCCGTTCAGGGTATGGCCGCGTAGCGCTTTGAGAACGCGCAAGATCCGAGCGCCTGCGCTGGAAACATTTGCCTTAGTCATGTCATTCCCCTTTTTGCGATATGTGATAATCTGTTACGCAGGATGATAGATATCAGGCGGCACGGGCCGTGGTTTTAAGGCCGAGTTTGACGGCGATTTCATGTGCCTGGCCGTACTTGGCTTTTGTTATGCCGCTCAGTACGCGATAGACCGCTTCACGAGAGTAGCCATTCTCTCGTGCCCATTGGGTGATGGTGATACCGCGTTGCTGCAAGCGGTTTTTAACTTGTTCGGGTGTCATGCTATGGCCTCCGGTTATGCAATGATGTTTGTAGAATACGTGGTAGATTATGGTATAAAAATTTATACCAGTCAATAGAGATTAGTATGCAAAATTATATCGGCGAGCGCCTAAGAGAAGAACGTGAACGGTTAGGATTGAGCCAGCCCGCTATGGGAGAGATCGGCGGAGTGAAAAAACTTACCCAGCTAAACTATGAAAAAGGTGAGCGTTTTCCTGATGCTTCTTATTTGGCTGCGCTAGCAAAATTTGGCTTAGATGTTCAGTATGTTGTCACAGGGGTAAGAGCAAGTGCGGCTTTACCCAATGATGAACTGGAATTGATTAATCACTATCGATCTGCACCATTAGCGGTCAAGTCTGCTGTACTCGCAGCTTTAACAGTTGGTTCTGTTCCGCAAGGTGCTGCTCCTCAGATATTCAATGGCGATATTAGTGGTCAATTTGCCGGTAATCAGATTGTTAATAATGGCGCGGTCAGTAATAAAAAAAATAAATAGAACGAGTAACACACAGTAATAAAGGAGATAGGATGCGGCAGGAATTTAATGGAACTGCACAGGGACAGTTCTCATCCAGAGACATTATCAATATACATCCCCCTTCAGGTGAAAACCCGACAGATGATGAGTCGCTACTTCCAGCTCAGCGTCATCGCCTGCACCAATTGCTAGATGACCTTGTTACTGCCAGCGGCGAGCCTAAGAAAGATCTGTGGCGAGCCGTTCATGCCCATATTGATGTTCACAGTATCAATGGCATTACAACCAAGAAATATCATAAAGCTGAGACGTATCTGCGACATAGACTGGCAGAGGCTAAGCTGGCAAAAGAGTGCCGCCGATTAGTCAGCGAAATATTGCGATTAACCGTGGATACCGCAACAGAACGCGATAGATTTTGTTTGAAAAAATTTGGTACGAAAACGCTCAACGATTTATCCCGTGAACAACTTCAAGTAGCGTTTGACCATTTTGATCGAGATGAATTGCGGCAACACCAGCCAAACCCCATACAGCCTAAAGCAGTGGATTGGCAAGAACTCATAAAAACTCACCCTAAAGTATTTGTCGGTGTTTTCTTTTTAGGATTTTTTACATCTTTTTTATTTAGATAAGGATATTACATGAAGGAATTTTTGATTATTGCTGGTTCTATTGTCATTTGGATCTTAGTCGCTAAATACCTTTCGCGTACTTTCATTAAGAAAGGTAATAAACCGTGGTTAAGTAAATTCAGCGGTGTTTGTGTTGGTGCTGTTGCTGCTTTAGCTTTTCTTCTAGCGTTTGTTCCAACACCAGAAAAAGAAGCGCCGGTGCAAGATGTATCTGCTGAGATCAAAAACACGCAAAAACCACATGACGGATGCCTTGAAACATACAAAGCTGATGGTTCTTCAGAATGGAACTGTGAAAATAAAAGGACACCAGCACCAGCACCAGCACCAGCACCAGCACCAGCACCAGCACCAGCACCAGCACCAGCACCAGCACCAGCACCAGCACCACAGGATAAAGCTGAGACAAAAAAACAAGTAGAAAAATATTTTGATATAACACCGCAGGAATTTGCAAAGCGGATAAATGCAAACTTAACAAAAAACGACGTACCATTTCGTCTAAAGATAAAAATTCAATCGGGTGAAGTTAATAATACATTTAATCACTCGTTTAATGAGCGTATTGGTCTGGTTGGTTCTGTAGATAAAAAAACAGGGCTATTAGCCGGAATAACGATTATTACTAGCGGGGATGGTACAACTGAATCTGGCTTGAACGTTATGGCTGTTGTAATTTCTGCGTATTCTGCCGTTCTTGGCGAAAACACAATGGGCACCGGCGAGCCTGCAAAAATTATGATGAAGTTGGTAGAACACTATCAGAACGAACCAGAGACTTCTCAGGAGGTTATTCTTAACGGAGTTAAGTTTGGATTTGTTCCAAGCCAGCAGATTGGTAACTGGTTCTTGGCACAACCGCTATAGACAACAAACCACCCTATAATCAGGGCCAGATTCGTGTGAATATGGCCCTGATCGAACGCCAGAATTAATCTTTGACCATATACCAGCCTTCGTAATAAGTTCCTTTAGTTCCTGTCTCTTTCTTTTCGCAGGCGAAATTTTTCCCGTTTGATAAATAACCCGTCACAATATCCGGCTTGTCCCTAATCACCTTCAAGGATGATGATCCTGAATGGGCCTTTATAGAAGATAAGCATTCTTGCATAGTTCTAAACTCTGCCTTCATAACACTATCGGCCAAACAGGAGCCTGCGGCTGTGAGTGTAAACGCAAACAATAACACCCTTGATATAATTGACTTTTTCATGGTTTTTCTCGTTACGATAAAATGTGCCATGTATAATAACCGACAGTAATATCCTATTGAATGATAGAATTTCAGAAAATTGTCGATTCGGTCAAAAATTACAAATAACCAGCTCCCGCCGTAGGGCTGGTTTCCCAGACAGGCTGTAGTTGATCCCCACACTCTGTAGATTCAGTCCCTCAAACGTCTGTCGCATTTCTGGTATATCGTTCACCGAGATAATCATCTTCCCTTTGATCTCCCGCGCCAGTTGCGCCATCTGAACGTAGTTTTCCAACCCAAACTCAACGCCATAGCCTTCTGTTCCCCAGTATGGCGGGTCGCAGTAGAACAACGTGTGTGGACGATCATAGCGCTGGATACACTCTGCCCAGTCAAGGTGTTCAATCACCGTTCGGGATAGCCGCAGGTGTGCCATTGACAGTTCTTCCTCAATGCGTAGCAGGTTAAAACGTGGTGGAGCAGTCGTTGCGGTGCCAAACGTGCGCTCTTCCACTTTGCCGCCGAACGCCTGTTTTTGCAGGTAGTAAAACCGAGCTGCACGCTGAATATCCGTCAGCGTCTCTTCTGGTACAGCCTGCAACCATTTGTATATCTGACGGCTGACCAGCGCCCACTTGAACTGCCGTACAAACTCTTCCAAATGATGTTTAACTACCCGGTAGAGGTTCACCAACTCGCCGTTGATATCGTTGATCACCTCGGCCTTGCTAGGGTGCTTCAGAAAATACAACGCTGCCGCGCCGCAGAACGGCTCGACATAGCAGGTATGAACAGGAAACAGTGGCAGGATGTGTTTGGCCAGACGGCGTTTTCCACCAATCCACGGAACGATGGGCAAAGATTGCTCTTTCATTATCTGTAAGCCTTTTTCACAGGGTGAAAATACGGTAGGCTTTTCCGGTTCTCGAGAACGGGAGAGCCTCGGTTGACTCACAGGTCGCATCTGTGTGTTGACGGCTTGTCCGGTGTTCCACCACCAGACAGGCCGCTCTTTTCCCTGCCATACTGGTGTTCCCCCTTGTTTTGCCACTATTAACGCCGTTTAAAATCCCCGCGCGACGCGATGCGTCATGCTGTCTCCACTTACATAAGGAGACAGCAATGAAACTCAACCTCTTTCGACTCACTCGCCTGAAGCGCCTTTTAGGCTGGCAACTGACTGCCGTGTTGCTGCTGGCTGTGATCGCGTTGGTATCACCGCAGCAACTCCCCGTCGTCATTTACAAAATCTCACTAATCACACTCGCTGCGGTTCTCGGCTACTGGCTTGACCGTTCATTGTTCCCCAAAGCGCTGTTGGGCCAGTATCTGGTACATGACTCGGAACTGATGAAGCACGGCGAATACCCGGTCAAAAATGGCTACCAGCGGGTATTTGCTGCGGCATTGATCCGTCGCGCCATTATCGTGGCGGCGGTCTGTCTGGCCGTGGCGATGGGGCTATAGCCATGAACTGGCCGCAAATTACCTGGATTGCGTTGGTGTCGCTGGGGTTAGGTATGACCTTGATGAAACATGGCGAACCACGCACGGATAAACACAGCTTCTGGTGGGCGCTATTCGGCGCACTGGCTACGGCTTGGTTGCTCTGGTGCGGCGGTTTCTTCAGTCAGGCTCATGCCGCCCAACCGCCTGCCGCCGCCCAGCAATACCGTAGCGACCTTATCCGTAATGCCCGGCTGGACTGGGGATTGAATGCACCTGTGGCAGATTTCGCGGCGCAACTCCATCAGGAATCCGGCTGGAATCCACGGGCCGTTTCGCCCGTTGGCGCACAGGGATTAGCTCAGTTTATGCCCGCTACGGCGACGTGGATTAGCGACATCATGCCGGAACTAAAAGCCAATCAGCCGTTTAATCCAGCCTGGTCGATTCGGGCCTTAACTCAATATGACCGTTGGATTTGGCAACGCATTACGGCGGCTGACGACTGCCAGCGGATGGCGATGACGCTCTCCGGCTACAACGGCGGGCTGGGCTGGGTGCAACGCGATCAGCAACTGGCGGCGCAGCGTGGGTTAGACCGCCAGCGCTGGTTTGGGCATGTCGCTACCGTCAATGCCGGGCGTTCTGCGGCTAACTGGCGTGAGAACCGGTATTACCCGCAGCGCATCCTGCTGGCGTTAGCGCCGCGCTATCTGATATGGGGAGGCCGTAGCTGTGCTGAACAACCTACTTAAAACGCTGCCGTGGAAAACTTTGCTATGGGTTGCCGCCGTGCTCTGTGCGCTGTGGCTGATTTACCAGAACGGTTATGAGAATGGATTCGCCAGTGCGGAATCCGCTGGCAATGCCGCACTGGAGAAGCAGAAATCGGCATCCGATGCGACGCTGGCGCGTTTGCAGGCTGATATCGCACAGCAGCAACAGCAGCGTGCGGAACAGGCCAATGCCGCCTTACAGGCATGGCAGCAGCGCTATCAGCAGCTTGTCGCGTCCGCCCATGCTGCCGAGCAGCAATACCTCACTACCACGGTGTCATTGCGCCAACAAAACGAAAACCTGAAGCGGAGAATTGATGATGTCACCCAACGCTGGATTGATGAACGCGGTCAGAGCCGTCCTATTGAATGCGTGTTTACTGCTGGTTTCGTGCAGCAGTACAACGCCGCCTTTGGTGCCGGTACCGGAGCTGGCGCTGCCACCGCTGCCCGCGGGGCTGGCGATACGTCCGCAGCCGTTGCCTCCCTTGACGCCCGGTTACGCGATTCCGGCGTTACCCAACGCGACATCCTCGCCCACAGTGTCGACGCCGGAGAACGTTACCAGCAGCTTGCCGCGCAGGTAAATGACCTGTTGGATTACCTCGCTGCACTACAGAACAGGACGGAATAATGAAAATTGAAGTGGAGTTCTGGCAACTGGTGGGCCTGTTGCTGGGTTTTTTAGGATTCGTCTTTGCTGCCGGGAAAATTCTGCTGGCGCAGATAGAACAGCGTCTGAATGAACGTTTTGGCGCACTGGAGCAGGCCCGCTCTCAGAGCGAGAGAGGCTGGCAGCGGCTGGAGCGGGAGTTTCTTGAGTTTCGGGCTGACCTTCCGGTGACCTATGTCCGGCGCGAGGACTACATCCGTGGGCAGACAGTGATAGAGGCCAAGCTGGACGCGGTTTACAACAAGCTGGAACTGGTGCAACAGCACCGAATGAACGGAGGACAACATGGTTGATATCACCCGCGTGCGCCGTGAGGGACTGCGCTGGAGTCTGCTGGTCGCGCTCAATAAAACCCGCCCCTATACCGCCAGCGAGACGCTGCTGCTGGATATCGCACGGGCCATTTATCCAGACACCACGCCGCTGGAGCTGCGGCGCGAACTGGATTATCTGTCTGACCGCAAGATGGTCGATCTGACCAAGCGCCCCAGCGGTGACTGGTTTGCTGATTTAACGCGGCTGGGCGTTGATATCGTCGAGTACACCGTGGAGTGTGGCCCAGGGATCGCCCGACCTGAAAAATACTGGAGCGAATGATATGGCTCGTCGCAGCACTATCGACAAACTGCCGGACGATGCCCGCCGCTGGCTGGAGCGGGCGCTGACCGAATCCGGCTTCAGTGGGTATGCCGAGCTGGAAAGCCTGCTGCGTGAGCAGGGTTACATCATCAGTAAATCGGCGATCCACCGTTATGGCCAGAAGATTGAAAAGCGTTTCGGTGCCATTCGTGCCGCTACAGACGCCGCGCGGATGTTGACCGAAGGCGCAGCCGACGATCAGGATGCGCGTTCGGAGGCGGTCATCGCGCTGATCCAGACTGAACTGTTCGAGAGTATCGTCCAGTTGCAGGAAGCTGACGAAGGTGAAGTCGACCCGCAGGAACGCGTGGCGCTGCTGTCCAAAGTGGCCAAGAACGTTGCCACGCTGTCGCGGGCCAGCGTCAACCTGAAGAAGTTCCAGGCTGACGTCAGAACCAAAGCACAGCAAGCGGCAAGCAATGCCGAGAAGATCGCCCGCAAAGGTGGATTGTCAACTGATGCGGTACAGGCGCTGCGTCGGGAGATTCTGGGGATCGCGTCATGACAACGTCATCTGTAAATATTGCTCCAGTGTTGCCCGATACCTCGCAGATGGACGCACCTGTCGCACTTATGCCATACCAGCAACGCTGGGTTGCCGATACCTCACCGCTCAAGGTCATTGAGAAAAGCCGTCGTACCGGTATTACCTGGGCGGAAGCCTCCGATAATGTGCTGACTGCCGCCTCTTCAGCACCTGCAGGTGGAATGAACGTCTATTACATCGCCTACAACCAGGATATGACCGTCGAGTATATTCAGGCGTGCGCGATGTGGGCGCGAGTTTTCAACTACGCAGCCAGCGAGATTGAAGAAGGCTTCTGGCAGGAAGACGAAGACGACAAGCACATCAAAACCTACACCATCAAATTTCCCGACTCAGGCTTTCGTGTCGTAGCGTTGTCCAGCCGTCCATCTAACCTACGCGGCCGTCAGGGCATCATCGTGATTGATGAAGCCGCATTCCATGAGCAACTGGATGAACTGCTGAAGGCCGCACTGGCGATGCTGATTTGGGGCGGTAAGGTGCGCGTCATTTCCACCCATGACGGTGATGACAACCCCTTTAATACGTTGATCGGGGATATACGGGCTGAACGTCAAGGCGGCAGTGTCCAACGTATCACCTTTAAAGAGGCGGTGACGGAGGGCTTATTCAGCCGTGTATGCCTGCGTACCGGGCGTGAATGGTCTGCCGCAGCGGAAGCCGAGTGGATGGCCTCGGTATATAAATTCTATGGTGCGGGTGCATCCGAAGAGCTGGACTGCATCCCTGCTAATGGTGGCGGAGCCTGGCTGTCTCGCGCCCTGATCGAATCCCGAATGTCAGCTGATACCCCTGTTTTACGTCTGACCTGCCCGGAAGGCTATGAGCTGAAATCCGATGAAACCCGCTGGAGCGAAACACAGGACTGGCTGGACACCCATCTGAAACCGCTGTTGGATGCGCTACCGAGGGGGGCCCGCTCGTTTCTGGGGCGTGACTTTGGCCGCAGTGGTGACCTGTCGGTAGATTATCCCCTGTTACAGCTAAAGAATCTGGTACGTCAGGTGCCGTTCGTGCTGGAGCTGCGTAACGTGCCGTTCAAGCAGCAGGAGCAGATCACCTGGTATCTGATGGACGGCCTGCCGATGTTGTTGGGGGCGGCATTCGATGCGCGGGGCAACGGTGCCTATCTGGCGGAATACGCCATGCAGCGCTACGGTGCCAGCCGGGTGCAGCAGGTCATGCCCACGGAAGGCTGGTATCGGGACAATATGCCGCCTGTCAAAGCCGCGCTGGAAGACGGTAATCTTGTCGACCTGCCAAAGGACGAAGACACGCTGGATGATCTGCGTGCTATTCAGGTGGTGAATGGCGTCCCCCGCGTGCCGGAACAGCGTTCAAAAGCCAAATCAGACGGCGGTAAACGCCACGGTGACGCAGCCATTGCACTGGCGCTGGCCTATTACGCCAGCCGGGAAATCAACAAAGGGCCGGTGACGGCATCCTCTCGCAGACGCAGAACGTCTGCACGGTTACTGGAGAACTACTAATGGCACGCGGACTTTGGGTTTCTCCCACCGAATTTGTTTCCTTTTCCGAGCCTGCGAAATCACTCAGCGAACAGATCGCCTCACGTGACCGCAGCATGGATTTCTATGGGCTGGGGATGTATCTGCCGAACCCCGACCCGATCCTGAAAGCGCAGGGAAAGGATATCCGTATTTATCGTGAGCTGCGCACCGATCCGCTGGTCGGCGGTTGTATTCGTCGCCGCAAGGCCGCAGTGAAAGCGCTGGAGCGCGGCGTGGACAGAGGGAATGCCCCTGTCAGGGTATTCAGCTTTATCCGCGATATGCTGACGGACATGGATATGTCGCGCATTATCGGGGAAATGACCGACGCGGTGCTATACGGCTACCAGCCCTGTGAAGTGATGTGGCAACGCTCCGGGACAAGCTGGCATGTTGGCGACATCGTCGGTAAGCCCGCTGACTGGTTCCAGTTCGATACCGACAACCGGCTACGCTTCCGTGCCCGTGACAGCGGGTTTGAAGGCGAAGTTGTGCCGGACTACAAGTTCTTGGTGCCGCGTCAGGATGCGACCTATGACAACCCGTATGGTTTCCCCGACCTGTCGATGTGCTTCTGGCCCGTCACCTTTAAAAAAGGAGGGATGAAATTCTGGGTGCGGTTTGCCGAGAAATACGGTTCACCGTGGGTGATCGGCAAGCATCCTCGCGGCACGCCGCAGGGGGAAATCGACAACCTGCTGGATTCACTGGAATCGATGATCGAAGACGCCGTTGCCGCTATTCCTGATGATTCCTCCGTTGATATCAAAGAAGCGGCGGGCAAAGCCGACAGCAGTGAGATTTACCAGAATCTGATCGCTGTATCGCGTGGCGAAATTGCTATTGCGTTGCTGGGGCAGAACCAGACCACCGAAGCAACAGCGAACAAAGCCTCAGCACAGGCCGGACTGGAAGTCACCGACGATATCCGTGATGGTGATGCCGACATTGTGGAAGGGGCTATCAACCAGCTTATCCGCTGGGTGGTTGACCTTAATTTCGGCAGTAACGTTATCGCGCCAGTGTATAAGCTGTGGGAGCAGGAATCCGTCGATAAGATTAAGGCCGAGCGTGACGAACGACTCAGTAGCGCAGGCGTGGTCTTCACCCCGCAATACTGGAAGCGTGAGTACCAGTTGCAGGACGGCGATATCGACGAAACGCCCAAAGAGAAGATCCCAGGTCAATCACTGGCGTTTGCGGAAGCCGTCAATGCCGACGTCAACGCACAGGACGCGCTCGATGCGGCGCTGGATGTTGTGATGAACGGTGGACAGTTTGATGACACGTTAGAGCCGTTGCTGGCTCCGTTGTTTGAGCGCCTCCAGTCCGGCGTGCGCCCCGGCGATCTGCTGGGCGAACTGGCAGAGCTGTATCCGCAGATGAAGGCCGACGATTTGCAAGAGCGGTTGGCGCGGGTTCTGTTTGTCGCAAATATCTGGGGGCGTCTGCATGAGCGTAACCGCGACTGAACTGGCGTACTGCATGACGCTACCGCCTAAACGGGCTATCAGTTACCTACAGACGAAAGGCTATGCGATAAGCTGGGACTGGGAAGACGTTTGGCAGGAATCTCATGCCCGTGCGTTTACCGTCGCTAAAGTGACCCGGCTGGATATTCTTGAAGATATCCGCCGCGCCTTGCAGGAAGCACTGGATGACGGCAAGACTGACCGCTGGTTTCGTAAAGAACTGGAGCCGGTGCTACAGAAGAAAGGTTGGTGGGGGCTGCGTGATACAACCGACCCGGTGACCGGTGAACCCGTCACTATTCAGCAGGGTAGCCCGTGGCGGCTGGATACTATTTTCCGTACCAATATGTCGGTGCTCTACAGCGCTGGCCGCTGGGCTGAGCAGATGGAAAATGCCGATGATCGGCCCTACTGGATGTACAGCGCCATTCGTGACAAGCATACGCGGCAAAGCCATCTGTCGATGCACGGGCTGGTTTTTCGTTTCGACGATCCGTTCTGGCAGGCATTCTACCCGCCGAACGGCTGGCGCTGCCGCTGCAGTGTGATCGCCCTGAGTCAGAACGATATCGAACGGCGCGGGTTGAAGGTGGCCAACGCCATTAATGCGATGGGCTGGGAACTGAAGCTGGTCTCAGAGAAAACCGGCGAGATGCAACGCGTGGCCACGTTCAACACCGGCAGCACCAAAATCAGTACCGACATAGGATGGTCGTATGCGCCGGGCGCGGCGTATCGCCCGGATTTGGCTCGTTATCAGGGCAACCTCGCGTCCCTGGCTAAACAGGAGTTATCATCGTGAGCACTGTTACCATCACAATTAACGACAGCGATCTGCGGCGTGGGCTGCGGGCGCTGGAGAGCGCAGCGGCGGATATGACCCCGGCGATGCGCCAGATTGCTGGTACGCTGCATGCAGAAACCGATATCAATTTTGATGAGGGAGGACGTCCTGAATGGATGGTATCGCAGGCGGCAGAAGACCGGAGCGGCCAGACACTGCGCAATACGGGCAGATTGCAGGGTTCGGTGTCGACAGAATATGATGCCAGCCGTGCGATGGTTGGCACCAATACGGTCTATGCAGCCATTCATCAGTTCGGTGGTAAAACAGGCCGTAATAAATCGCTGGAGCTACCCGCCCGTCCGTATCTGCCCGTTGATGACAGTGGCAATCTGTCTCCAGATGCTGTCAATTCGGTGCTGGACACCATCCAACGCCATCTTGAATCTGCGGCTCAGCGTTGATTTCAGGCGGCACAGTTAAGCCAATGTGCCGCCTACCCAGAAAAATGGCGTAAATTCCTTTATAAAGGCTTTACAGCCGCACTCTTCCCGCCACGCCAAACCGGCTTTGCTCCCTGTTTTTCTTAATGGGGGTTAACAGCCAACTTTATTGCTTCCGTTGACACTGTCCTGAGTTTTCCAAACCGGGACAGCACTATGCCACTCCACATTTTTAAATCCGGCACCCATACCGATATGCACGGCACGAAACTGCCGTACACGCTTGCTGATTTGGCCGCGTGTGCAGCGGCGTATGACCCCGCAGTGCATGAGGCACCGATGGTGATCGGCCACCCGAAAGCGGATGCACCGGCCTATGGCTGGGTAGCCTCACTGTCAACCAACGGTGGCGATCTACTGGCTGAACCTACGCAGGTCGATCCGCAGTTCGCCGAACTGGTGGATGCGGGACGTTACAAGAAAATTTCCGCCTCGTTCTACCTGCCTGATTCGCCCAATAACCCGAAGCCCGGCACGCTCTATCTGCGCCACGTCGGGTTCCTCGGCGCACAGCCGCCGTCGATTAAGGGGCTGCGGCAGGTGGCTTTCAATGAACAGGAAGACGGTGTGGTCGAGTTCGCCGACTGGGGAATGATGACCAGCGCCAGCCTGTTTAGCCGCCTGCGTGAGTTCATCATCAGCAAATTTGGCATGGAAGAAGCCGACAGCGTCCTGCCGTCGTGGCAACTGGACACGCTGCGTGATGAAGCGATGCGAGAGGACAAAACCGTACAAGCCAACCCGGCATTTAATGAACCCATTCCCGTTAACCCAACATCCCCCCATGAGGACACCACTGTGACCAAAGAAGAAATTGAGGCTCTGCAGGCTGAAAATGCCCGCCTGAAGGCAGATGCTGCCACCCGACTGGCTGCTGATACGAAGCTGAGACAGGAAACGGTGCATGCCGGCAACGTCGCCTTTGCAGAGAAACTGGTGACGGAAGGCCGTTTGGTGCCAGCGGCAAAAGCCGTTGTCGTCGCGCTACTGGATGAAGTGTCTAAAGGCGACAAGCCCGTTGAGTTCGCCGAAGGGGAAGTGAAAAAGCCGCTGGCCAGCGCGTTTAAAGAACTGTTAGGCGGTACTGGTCCCGTGCTGAATTTCAGTGAGCACGCCACCAAAGACCGCGTCAACGTCGATCTCTCCACGACGTCGGCGGAATTTGCTGAAGCCGATCCTGAGCGCCTGGCTCTGCACCAAAAAGCTACGGCGCTGGCGAAGAAAGAAGGGATTAGCTACGACGCTGCCGTCGCACGTTGCCTGTAACCGCCGCAATCCGTAACCGTAAGAAAAGGAAACATCATGTCTGATTATTTAAGAGGTAAACGCGTCGTTGACCCGGTGCTGACCAGTGTGGCACGAGGTTACAGAAATGCCGCGTTTATCGGTGAAAACATCTTCCCCCTCGTTCAGGTGGAAAAAGAAGGCATCGTGGTGCCGCTGTTCGGTAAAGGTGCATTCGTTGAATATGACACCGAGCGTGCCGTCGGTGCAGAAAGTAATGTTCTGCTACGTGAGAAGTCCAGTTCAATGGACTTGGTGCTCAACGAGCATGATTTAGCTGCACCAGTCGACTACCGCGAACAGGCCGAGTCGTTGTTCAACGAAGAAGCGAAAGCTATTCGCCGTGCGACTAACGGCGTCAATCTGAAGCGCGAACTGTATGCCGCCCGGTTGGCACAAGACCCGAAGGTCTACCTAGCTAACTCTAAAAAAGCACTGGCTGCTGCAGAACGCTGGGCAAACGGCAAAGGTGAACCGGTCACATTGATTGAAGCGGGGATCGAAGCGGTTCGTAATGCAACTGGCTTACGCCCGAACCTGATGACGATGGGGGCCAGTGTGATGTCGGCATTGCGCTATCACCCCGCTATTCAGGCACAGATTGGTGCCAATGAACGCAAGCGCATCACAGTAGAAATCCTGCAGGATATTTTCCAAATTCCCAAAGTGGTCATCGGTGAGCCAGTGTCCAGCCAGGACGCGAAGAAAACCCCTATCGATGTCTGGGCTGACAACCTGATGCTGCATTACGTTTCACCGCCGCAGCCGGATACGGAAAGCGCGGACGAAAATGAGCCGTCATTCGGTTATACGTTCCGTCGCAAAGGGATGCCTGTTGCTGACAAATATCCGGGCGTGGGTGGAAAAGTCTCCTACGCGCGTTTCACCGATATCTACAAAGTCGCAGTGGTTGGCGGCGATGCCGGGTATCTCATCACCAATATCCTGAAATAACGGAGGCATTATGGGAGCCACTCAACAGGTCATTCTGACCACCACGGTGCTGGCCACCGCTGCCCTGGCACAGCAGCGTTTTGTCGGTGCAGACAACGCTCCGTGTCAGGCGGGTGCTGCCGCATTGGGCGTTGCCGAAGTGGATGGCGCGGCAGGTGATGCCGTGCCGGTTAATGTACTCGGTATCGTTGCCGTGGAGGTCGGGGCCGCTATCGAGCGCGGTAAATCTGTCCAGTCTGACGAGACTGCCCGTGCCGTTCTGCTGACGGAAGCGGGCGTATCAAATGGCATCGCACTGGATGCGGCCCTCGCCGAAGGCGACGTCATCCGAATCCTGCGCGGAGTATAACCATGTACTGCACGTTGGCGGATTTACTCGAACAGGTGCCGGAGTCCACGCTGATCCAGTTGACCAATGAAACGGTGGGATTCGATGCGCCACCTCCGGTTAACACCACGGTAGTGGACAGTTGCATTCGCTATGCCGATGAGCTGATCGACGCCCATCTGCGCGGGCGTTACACCTTGCCGCTGACAGAAATCCCCACCGTGCTACGCGACATTGCGGTCACGCTGACTCGCTACCGGTTATATGCCCGTCGCCCGGAAGGGACGATGCCGGATACGGTAAAAGACGACAACAAAGTGGCAACGCGTCAGTTGGTGGACATTCGTGATGCGAAGCTGACGCTGGCCTTACCGTCAACCAGTAAGGATGTACCAGAGTCCGGCGAGTTTCGGGTGCGGGCGCGTCGGCCAACCTTTGGCGGCAACAATGGCATGCTGGAGAAATACTGATGGACGTCAATCCGGTTATCGAGGCAGTGGTTGCCCGTCTGAAGGAAAAACTGCCCCAGCTACAGATTGAGTATTTCCCGGAGAAGCCCGCCGACTTTCGCCTCAATCATCCGGTTGGGGCAGTACTGGTGAGCTACGCCGGTTCCCGCTTTGGCAAGCCGGAGGATATCGGCGCGGTGATGCAGTCCCACACGATCACCCTGAACACGACCGTCGTTTTCCGTCAGTTAAACGGGCGAAATGGTGCGGTAGCGGTGCTGGATGTCGTTCGTCGGGTGTTGTGCGGCTACAAACCGCCGAACTGCCGCCGCAAAATCTGGCTGGTGCGCGATGTGTTTCTGGGCAATGTCGGCGGGCTGTGGCAGTACGCGCTGGATTTCTCCACCGAATCCATCCAGTTGGAAGACACCGATTTACCCGATGGGCCGTTACTGTCCCTGGTCAATTATGAGGAAAGTGAATCATGAAATACCGTTATACCGGCCCATCCAGTGGCGTCACGCTAGCTGACGGCACCGAGGTGCTGCTGTGGCCAGACAGTGTCGTTGACCTGCCAGAGGCGCACGACTACGTGAAAACGCTGGTTGCGTTGCAACATTTACACGCCGAGCCGGATGTCTCCACCGCATCCGCCTCCCGCCGTAAAAATGTCAGTGAAGAGAAATTGGAGGTGATCAGTGGCAGCTAACTATTTACATGGCGTCGAAACCACTGAGGTAGAAAACGGCGCACGTCCAGTGAAAACCGTGAAGTCCGCCGTTATCGGTCTGATCGGCACTGCCCCCACGGGAGCAGTTAATACCGTTACGCTATGTCTGTCAGAGAAAGATGCGGCACAGTTCGGTAGCCAATACAGCGGTTTCACCATTCCGCAGGCGCTGGATGCGATTTACGATCACGGCGCGGGAACGGTGCTGGTGATTAATGTGCTCGACCCGGATGTGCATAAAACCCACGTTGATAATGCCAGTGTGACGTTTGCCGCCGCGACAGGAAAAGCGCAACTGGCGCAGCGTGCAGTGGCTAAACTGGTGTTGCGTCAGTCGCTGGAAACCACGCCCTATATTGACGGAACTGATTACCAGCTTGATGCGCAAACCGGTGTAGTTACCCGGCTGAACAGCAACATCCCGACCGATGACGCGGTGCTGGCCAGCTACGATTATGCCGACCCGACGAAAGTGACGGCGGCAGAGATTATCGGTGCCGTCAACGCAGCGGGAAATCGTACCGGCATGAAGCTGCTGCACGATACCTATAACCAGTTCGGCTTCTTTGCCAAAATCCTTATTGCGCCGGTGTTCTGTACCCAGAACAGCGTCAGCGTGGAACTGATCGCGCTGGCTGACAAACTGGACGCCATCACCTATATCGATGCGCCGATTGGCACCACCTTTGCGCAGGTGCTGGCAGGTCGTGGGCCAACTGGCAGCATCAATTTCAATACCAGTTCAGACCGCGTGCGGCTGTGCTATCCGCATGTCAAAGTCTATGACGCACAAACCAACAGCGAACGGCTGGAGCCGCTGTCACAGCGTGCGGCGGGGTTGCGTGCCAAAGTCGATTTAGAGCGAGGTTTCTGGTGGTCGTCTTCCAATCAGGAACTGCTGGGCATCACCGGAGTGGAGCGTCAACTATCGGCGATGATCGACGACCCGAACAGTGAAGTGAACCTGTTGAACGAACAAGGCATTACCACCGTGTTCAACAGCTACGGCTCCGGGTTGCGTCTGTGGGGCAATCGCTGCGCGGCGTGGCCAACTGTTACCCATATGCGTAACTTTGAGAACGTGCGCCGCACCGGTGATGTAATCAATGAGTCCATCCGCTATTTCAGCCAGCAATACATCGATATGCCGATAACCCAGGCACTGATCGACGCGTTGACCGAATCGGTGAACGGCTATGGCCGCAAGCTGATTGGTGACGGTGCGCTGCTGGGCTTCAAATGCTGGTATGACCCGGCACGTAATGAAGAAACGGAGCTGGCAGCGGGCCACCTGTTGCTGAGCTACAAATACACGCCGCCACCGCCGTTAGAGCGGTTGACGTTCGAGACGGAGATCACCTCCGAATATCTGGTCACGTTGGAGGGCAATAGCTGATGGCTGGGAAAATTGAAGTAAACCGCATCACCAACGCCAATATCTATCTGGATGGGGTGAACCTGCTGGGGCGGGCTGAAGAAGTAAAGTTGCCGGACGTCAGCATGGTGATGCAAGAGCATAAGGCACTGGGGATGGTGGGCAAGGTTGAATTGCCTGCCGGGTTCGACAAACTGGAAGGCGAGATCAAGTGGAACTCGTTCTATCGTGACGCCATGCTCGGTGCGGCGAACCCGTATAAAACGCTGGCGTTGCAATGCCGCTCCAGCGTCGAGCGCTATAGCTCCCAAGGGCGTATCGATGAAATCCCGCTGGTGACGTACATGACCATCATGTTCAAGAAGAACCCTCTGGGTACGTTCAAGCAGCATGAGAACGCTGAGTTCTCCAGTAGCTTCACTTGTTCCTATCTGAAACAGGTACTGGACGGCGAAGAGCTGCTGGAGCTGGATTATCTGGCCAATATCTTCCGCGTCGGTGGCATCGACCAGCTGACGGACTATCGCATGAATATCGGGGGTTAAGAAAAATAGCATGAGTGAGAAAATCGTATTACGTGCAGATCAGATTAAGGCGCTGGCTGAGTTTGCAGAGTCGGAAGGCCAGTATGCTTATACCATCACCCACGGCACTATTCCCGCTTTTGAAGCCGATGATGGCTCGATGGTGCCGGAGTATAGCGGGCTGATTGCCTATTCCGAATCCGAGCAGCATGGCGTGCTGCAACTGGACTAAGCAACCGCTGTATTTTCTCTACAAAGGAGGGATTGGTTCCCTCCTTTTTTCGTTAACTGCCATTAATATTGATTTTCCCCACCTCGCACCATACTGCCCCTGAACGCTAATTCGCATTAATTTCGTCAGGAGCATAACTATGTCTGAAACCTTTTCGTTATCGATCCCTTACTCCACCGCTGGCGGCGTCAAACTGGAGTCCCTGTCCCTGCGGCGTCTGCAGGTCAAAGACCTGAAAGCCGTGCGCAAAATCAGTGATAAAGCTGAAGATTGGGATGACTTGCTGATTGCCCGTGCCAGTGGCCTGCCACCTGAAGATCTGGATGGGATGGATTTAGCTGACTATCTGGCGCTGCAAAAACGATTTCAGCACCTTACAGGGGTGGTTGCATCATCCGAAGACGCTGATTCAGGCGCAGGCGCTGTTGGCGAGGTGGTTTAGGTTTCAGCCGAGTGAGCTGAACGAGCTGGATCTGGATGAGTTTGAGAGCTGGCTGGAAACAGCCAGCGAACAGATTAAACGTGAGAACGGCGATAGCGACTAATCAGGGCACCGACGCCCGCAAATATCGCGGCCAGCAAATAGACGGCGGGTTGCAGGAGAAACGCGGCTAATGCCATTGCAAGCGATAATAATGCCGCACCGCCGCCAATCATTAGCACCCAGACAAACGGCTCACTGCTGCTGTTAACGGTATAGATAACCAGTTTTGCCAGCAGATAAATATATATCCCGCCAAATACCGTTATCAGCAGTCCTTTACATAACATCAGCGCATTTTCCATATCCGTATCCCTGTTTCGCATTGTTAAAAGGAATCATAAATCGTGGCCACAGAATTTTCCATAGGCGTGATTATTGGCGGAGCCATATCCGGCGCGTTTCGCAGTGCGGTAACGGGAACCCGCCGCACGCTGGATTCAATTGGTGAGACCACGCGCCGGCTGCAGGAGCGCCAAAATGCGCTTACGCGGGCCACAGAACGTTATGGTCAGCTCGGTTCACGCGCCAGTCAGCGGCTGAACAGCGACCTGCAACGTGTCGGGCGGACAATGGAGCAGCTACAGCGCCAGCAGAACCGACTTGCTGCAGCAGCGGCAACCAGCGATGCGGCACGGGCAAACCGAATGGCGCTCTATGCCAAAGGTGCCGAGACCTATGCCGTGGCCAGAACGGTAGCGTCACCGATTGTCAGTTCGGTAAAGCAATACGCCAGCTTTGAATCGGGGCTACGGGATATTGCTGTGACGGGCGATCTGGATAAGACGCAGGAGCAGGCTATTGGGACAGCGATTCGACAAGCAGCATTGAAGGTCAACCAGACACAGGAAGCGTTACTGGGCGGCGTTGGGCAACTGGTTGCGGATGGGATGAACCCTGTGGAAGCGGCAAGATTTGCCAGCATGCTGGGTAAAACCGCAACTGCGACTAAAGGGGATATGACTGAACTGGCAAAAATGACCTACGCATTCAGCTCCGCATTGCAAATTACCGATCCCAAAGAGATGGAAGAGGCATTCGCGATTGCTGCAACAGGCGCAAAGCTGGGTTCATTTGAATTAAAAGACATGGCAAAAACCTTGCCGGGACTCGCAAAATCTTTTGCGGCCAAAGGGATCGTCGGTAAAGACGCCATTACCCAGATTGTCGCCAGTCTTGAGGTGGCGAAAGGCTCTGGCTCTGCTGAAGAAGCTGTCACCAATATGACCAACTGGCTGGCTGCAATGAACCGTAGCGACACCATTCAGAAGTATGAAAAAGCGGGAATCAACTATAAAGCCTCCATGCAGGATTATGTTGCAAAGGGATTTTCGCAATATGAAGCCTCGCTCATGATTGCCAATCGCTTTATTGATGGCAAGGGTAAAGCATTCGCCGATCAATGGCAGAAAGCAGGTGCAAAGGGTGATAAAGAGACTCAGCAAAAATTATTTGAATCGTTCGGGTTGGCAGAAATTTTTACTGATATTCAGACTGCGCAGCATTTGATTTCAATGCGCCAGGACTGGGGGAAATATCAGTCAAATAAAACAGAAATGAATAGCCCTGAATCTCAACAAACGCTGGATAAAGACGCCGCCAAGCAGAACGATACGTTAGAGGCACGTTGGCGACAAATCCAAATCCGTATGAATGAAGCAGCTATCGGCATTGGCGAGTCATTAAAACCAGCGCTAATCTCACTGGGCGAAACCATCATCCCGCTTATCGATCAGGCGGGAAAATGGATCGCCGCCAACCCTGAAATTGTGAAAGGCGTGGTGATGGCCGCCGCGGGACTGCTGGCCTTTAAAGCGGCGGCTATCGGCACCAAACTGGGCTTAAACCTTTTGCTGTCCCCCGTTGTTGACCTCTGGAAAGGCGCGGTACTGCTGCGCTCCAAATGGCTATTGCTCCGTGCATCATTCGGTGCCGGTGGGCGTGCGCGGCAGTGGCTAGGGATGTTTACCCGACTTGGCCGTGGTGCTCTATCGCTGGGACGAATTCTCGGCGGCGGCTTAATGCGCGGTATTACGTTAGTGGGTCGTGCCGTGATGATTATGGGCCGCGCATTATTGATGAACCCTATAGGGCTATTGGTGACGGGGATCGCCGTCGCGGCCTATTTGGTTTATCGCTACTGGGAGCCTATCAGTAATTGGTTCCGGGCACGCTGGAATGATATTACAACCGCATTTAGCGGTGGCATTGGCGGCGTAACAAAATTGATTCTGAATTGGTCGCCCATCGGTATTTTTTACACCGTATTTGCCGAGGTGATGAAATATTTCGGCATCGATATGCCAAGCAAGTTTACCGACTTTGGCGCAAATATTATCAGTGGCCTGGTGAACGGTATTAGGAATACATGGGAAGGCGCAAAAAAGGTTGTCGGTGAATTAGGCGATAATATTAAGGGTTGGTTTGCCGAGAAATTAGGTATTCATTCCCCCAGCCGGGTATTTGCGTCATTCGGCGATAATATATCGCAGGGGGCTGCGATAGGAATTAGCCGCACTACACCGCTGGCCGCAAAAGCCGGGCAACGGTTAGCCGGTGCGTTGACGCCAGACGTTCCTGCTATCCCTATTCCGTTATTGAATGCTGATGGCTCGGTTCGCCGCAGTTCAGCCAATAGCGCTCCCCCCAATGGAGCCAGCAACGGTATCCATGTCACGTTCTCACCCAATATCTATCTCAATGGGCAGAAAACGCCAGCCACACCGGAAATCACCAACGCCCTGAATCTGTCCCTGCACGAACTGGAGAAGATGATGGAGCGCATTGTGGCGCAACAACAACGCCGGGGGTATGCCTGATGTTTGCGGTATTGGGTGATATTGAGTTTGAGTTGATTACCTACTGGGACGGTTTTGAATCGACGTTCGGCGTCGATTATGCCGAACACAGCCGTATTGAGGGGAAGCCAGGGCTGCAGTTCGTCGGCGAACAGCTCGATGAGTTTCGCATTAGCCTGGTGTTCCACAGCCTGTATTGCACCCCGGATAACGAGCTGTCGCGGTTACGTCAGGCGATGCGGTCACATCAGGCGCTGGCGTTGGTATTCGGCAATGGCGATTATCGTGGCTGGTTCGTGATTACGGCGGTGACGGCCAGCAGCCAGCAGACCGATTCGTCCGGTAACGTGATGGCCATGACGGCGGAAGTGACGTTGCGCGAGTACATCGGCGACCCGAAAAGCCCGCTCAAACCGCCCGCGATTAATAGTGCCATTCCGGGGACGGGCGTTGTCACCAGCGCCGTCACCAAACCTAGCGGTATGGCGCAATCGGTGCGCGATGCCGTGAGCTATGCAAAGAAAGCGCAATCTGCCCTCACCACCGCAGCCAGTACGGTACGGGCGGTGCAGAAGATGGCGACCAATCCGACGGTTGCACTAACCCGCATTCCCGGTTTGATGTCACAGATAGGCGGCGTGACTGCACCGCTAATGTCATCTATTCCTGCGCTAAATGCCGTCAAAGATACCTTTCCTGATGCAGTGCGGTTAGCCCGTGATACCAGTCAGGCCGCAACGTTTGTGGCATCGGCGCGACAATCGCTTGCGGGCGTTGACAGCCGCAATCTGGCCGCTGCATTGAATACCGTTTCCGGGCAGTTTGATGCCGCTGGCGTGCTGTTGAAAAATAATTCTCCGGCACTCAGTAAAATGACATCGACCATTGTGGCGAGGAAAGCATGAGGTACATCGAACATGTGACAAAAATGGGTGACCGTTGGGATTCGCTGTCACACCATTATTATGGCGACCCGTTGGGCTATGACCGGATCATCATGGCAAACCCGCATGTGGCTGTTACGCCATCATTACCGTCCGGCATCGTTCTCTTGATCCCAATGATTGAACAGGATGAAGTCGAAAATGACGAGGAGGTTGCACCGTGGCTACGTTAACTCAACAAACAGTACCGCCTCCGGGAACCTCCGAAGTCCTGCAGCCGGTATTTACTCTGTGGTATCTGAAAAAAGATATCACAAACGATATTGCGCTTTACGTCACCCGCGTCAGCTATACCGACAATATCAAATCGGAGTCAGACACAATTGAAGTCACACTGGATGACACCGATGGTCGCTGGCTGGATAAGTGGTATCCGGGTAAAGGCGATACGCTGACGCTGAAGCTCGGTTACAGTGGTGAGAAGCTGCTGTCCTGCGGCACGTTTTCTATTGATGAGATCGACGTCAGTGCGCCGCCGTCAACGGTATCCATTCGCGGCGTGGCCACGTCGGTCAATACTGCGCTGCGCACCAAATCGAGCCGTGGTTTTGAAAATACCACACTGGCCGCTATCGCGGGACGTATTGCCAAAAAGCACAGCCTGAAACTGGTCGGCGGTATTGAGTCAATAAAGGTCGATCGCGTCACGCAGTATGCGGAAACCGATGTCGGCTTCCTGAAGCGACTGGCCAGCGAGTATGGCTATGCCGTTAAGGTTGTCAGCGACCAATTGATATTTTCCCATCTGGCCACCTTGCGACAGCTCGATCCCGTTAAGCAGTTATCGCCCGCCGACGTTGCCCGCTATTCTCTGCGTGACACCATCAATCAGATCTATAAATCGGCAAAGCTGAAGCACCAAAAGGCCAGTGACAAGAAACTGGTGACGTACCATTCCGATGGGAGTGCGACGACAGCTACGGTAAAAGAGAGTGGCAAAACCACCAGTGCGGATACGCTCAAGGTCACCAGCCGCTCAGCGAACAAAGACAGTGCGCAGCTCAAAGCCGACGCCGCGCTGGATTCACATAACGAATATCAGCAGACCGGTTCACTGACGGTGATGGGAACGCCGCAACTCACAGCCGGCAACAAAATAGCGCTGGTAAAATTTGGTCAGTTATCCGGGCAGTGGCTTATTACCAGCGCCCGACATTCGTTTGATCGCAGCAGCGGTTACGTGACCGAACTGGAGGTTGCGCGTGGCCCAGTGACCAACGGCAAGAAAAAGAAGAAAACGCAGACGCTGACGGTTTACAAAGCGGATGGCACGACCACGACGACAACGACCGTGAAGGAAAAGAAAAAATGAGCGTATCACGACAGGTGGGCACCGTCAGCGCCGTTGACCCGCAGAGCGTTCGCGCCCGCGTTCGTCTGCCTGAATGCGATAATATGCGCACCAACTGGCTTGATGTCCTGCAACACAATACCCAGAACAATAAGGACTACTGGTTGCCCGATGTCGGTGAACAAGTTGTCGTGCTGTTGGATGAAAATGGCGAGGACGGCGTTATCCTGGGCGCGGTCTATTCCAGCATCGATAAACCGCCGGTCAATAACCCAGACGCTCGCGGTGTGACCTATTCCGACAGCGCCGCGTTTTACTACGACCGTAAGGCGCATACTTTAATCATCAATGGCGGCATTGAGCATATTGTGATCGCTTGCGGTACGCACGTAACAGTGACAACACCAAAAGTCACCATTGATGCACCAGATACAGAAGTCACGGGCAATCTATTAGTAAAAGGTAAGCTGACCTATCAGGGCGGCATGGCGGGTTCTGGCGGGGGGGGCGCAGCGGCAACTATTCAAGGCCATGTCAGCGTTCAGGGGGATATTGATGCCACCGGCACAGTGATGGATGCCGGTGGTAATTCAAATCACCATTCTCACTAGAGTTCATCCAGCCTTTCTAAATCACGTTAATAACCACCGATCCCACCGGGGGCGATACTGCCCCCATGAATACTAATTCTGTTTACTGGCAACCGGCCCTGCAACACCCTGGCGAACTCGTCGAGGGCGTTGCCGATATCACACAAACCATTCACATCATTCTGCGCACGCCACGCGGTAGCGATCCCCATCGTCCCGAATTTGGCAGCAACCTGCATCACTACATTGACTACCCGATTGACCGAGCAATTCCGCACGTCGTGCGGGAGACGGTCGAAGCAATCAAACGTTGGGAGCCGCGCTGCAAACTGCTGGCCGTGAAGCCATTGATTGATGGCTCGCATATGACATTGCGCCTGAGCTGGGAAACAACCAGCGGCGTGCTACAGGCTACGGAGGTGCTATGGCGGTAACGACTGAACCTGTCTTCATTGAGCGTGATGCCGCGAAGATTACCGCAGAACTGATTGCAAAATATGAGGCAGACAGCGGTAAGACACTGTATCCCGCCCAGGCTGAACGCCTGCTGATTGACTTGATGGCCTACCGTGAAATGCTGGTACGCAGTGCGATTCAGGATGCGGCCAAACAGAATTTGGTGCGCTATGCCCGTGCGCCGATGCTGGACTACCTCGGCGAACTGGTGGGAACGTACCGCCTCGCGGCACTGGCCGGACAAACGACGTTGCAGTTTAGCGTCGAAAGCGCATTGTTGACTGATACGCTGATCCCTGTGGGAACGCGCGTCAGCGCATCTGACAGCGTCTTATTTGCAACCGACAGCGATGTGATAATGAAGGCTGGCACACTGAGCGCAACAGTGGCAGCGACCTGTACGCAGGCGGGGTTAGTGGGCAACAACTGGCAACCGGCGCAAATCAGCACGTTGGTGGATGAGATTGACGATATCGACTTCACGGTGAGGAATCTTACCGCCAGCGTCGGTGGTTCTGATGAGGAAACCGATGACCGGCTGCGCGAACGCATCCAATTAGCCCCTGAGTCCTTCAGCACGGCAGGCTCAAAATTAGCGTACCGCTATCATGCGCTGAGCGCTCACCCTGATATTGTTGACGTTGCGGTAGTCAGAGCCGAGCCTGGCGCCGTTCATTTATATCCGCTGCTGTCCACTGGCCTGCCTGATGACAGTGTGCTGGCGCAAGTAATCAGCGTTTGTTCTGATGAAAAAGTCCGGCCACTCACGGACACCGTCGCGGCAAAATCCCCGGTTCCGATTGAATACTCACTGCATGCCAGATTGACGCTCAAACGCGATGTGCAGTCATTGCCAGTTAAACAAGCAGCACAACAGGCTGCGTTAGCCTGGACAGAACAACGTCGGGCAACATTGGGGCAGGACATCGTGCCCAGTCAGATTAATGCCGCCTTATTGCTCGATGGGGTTTACAGCGTTGAGCTGCTGTCCCCTGCGTTGCTGGTGCTTGATGACTGGCAACTCGCTATCTGTACAGACATCGCAATAGCTATTGCAGGTGCGGCTGATGAGTAAAGACCTTCTCCCGCCCTCACTGGCGTCTGATCTGCGATTTAGCGTGTTGGCATCGTTACTGGATGGATTTGACGCTCTGCAGGTTGAAGCCGTCATTGTCTATCTGGTCGACATCGTTGACAGCAGCGCACTGGATGCGCTTGCTGAGCAATTCTCTCTGAAGGAGGACGGTTGGCAACTGGCTGAATCTGAAGATGCCCGCCGCGCAATGATTAAGTCAGCGATAGAGCGGCATCGCTTCAAAGGGACGGAATGGGCCGTTCGTGACGTTATCCGTAGTCTCGGATTTGGTGATGTGGAGTTAATCGAACACATCGGACGCCTAAGTTACAACGGTACTCGCAGTTATAACGGTCACATGGTTTACGGCGATAGCAACAAATGGCCTGTCTACCGCGTTTTGCTGCAACAACCCATCACCAACGACCAGGCGCAGATGCTGCGTAACACATTGGAAATGATTGCCCCCGCCCGCTGCCTCTTGGCCAGTCTGGAATATCTGGGGGTGCCTATTCGCTATAACGAAACCGCGTCGTATGACGGCAGTTATAATTACGGGAGTGCATAAATGGCTAACTTGCCTGAACAAAAAACGTGGATCGACGGCATTTATCAACTGGAAACATCAGACCCTGTTGTCGGTGGCCCCGGAGGTATTTCCAACCGACAGGCTGAACAGTTGGCTAGCCGCACGACTTATCTGAAGAGCGAGCAGGAAAAAACGGAAAGTGATTTGGCCACGCATGTCGGTGCCGTTGATCCTCATACCCAATATGCGCCGAAAGCGAGTCCAGCCCTCACAGGAACGCCAACCGCTCCAACTGCCGCTCAAACAGCTAACAGTAATCAGATTGCGACTACAGCATTCGTTAAAGCTGCGATTACTACGTTAATCAACGGCTCACCAGCAGCGCTGGATACGCTGCAGGAGCTGGCGAATGCGTTGGGGAATGACCCGGACTTCAGAACCACTGTGCTTAATGCGATTGCTGATGCCAAAGCCGACGCGACAAATAAGCTGAATACCCATGCATCAACTCTTGATGCACATCCCCAATACGCGCCGAAAACGAGTCCGGCATTCACAGGAACGCCAACCGCCCCAACTGCAGCATCCGGTTCTAATGACACGCAACTGGCCACCACGGCATTTGTGAAAGTGGCTATTGCAGCTCTGGTAAACGGCTCACCAGCTGCGCTGGATACACTGCAAGAGCTGGCGAACGCGCTAGGGAATGACCCTAACTTTTCCACCTCGATATTGAATGCGTTGTCTGGAAAACTGGCAAAAGACCAGAATGGCGCGGATATTCTTGATGCGTCACTGTTTCGCAAAAACATAGATATCGGTGAGTTTCGCAGAAATAGCGTGGTACTCGGAACTGTCGACACAGAGCAGTATTTTAATGTAAACACGCCGGACGGTAATTATATCGTTGGCGGTAACCCTGATGTTCTGAAAATCCCAATTTCAGATGCCTTTTTAAACTGGCGTCGGTTCATTGGTAATGATGGTTCGTTTTACGGTGTCCTAAATATTGTGGGATTCTACACGCCATCTGGCGGGCAATTTCGTCAGTTCCATAAAGTTGTAATTAAAGGGCAGTGGCAATCACCGACAGAGATTTTTAATGATTCATGCCGATTGATTAACGGGGAGGTTTCGGCAGCGACAAACCCATTCATGGGGATCGGTTTTTATAACGGAGATTTCGGGAATTGGCCGAGTGCGTTCGGCGTCGTTTTGCAATCGTATAAAAAAGACGCTGGCGCAATTAGTTTGATGCAAGAGTCAGTTTCTAATGCTAATCACCCATATCGATTGTTTGGCAGAAATATTGTCGTGAAACCAGATGGGGGGGCTACCTATGGCGTCCCCGTAGAATTCTACCACACTGGACATCTGCCGACGGCCAATGACGTTGGCGCACTCCCTATCACAGGCGGTGTGATTCAGGGTGGCATTCGAATTGATAGGGGAAATATAGATTTACCTGCAACCCGCGCGGTGGTTGGCATGATGCCTAATGGTAGCTACAGGCAAATGCTGTCGTTATCGCCGGATGATACTGTCGTTTTTGGCGGACCGAATAGTTCAGCCGTTATTCATACAAATGACAGAGCATACATTGCGGTTGCAGGTGGTAAATGGTGCGCCGTTTATCATGAAGGCAACCTTACCTCTGCCGCAATCGGCGCTATGCCGTCTGCTGAACTGGTGGGTATGCCGCAGCTATTCCCTGGCGCTGTCGCACCTGCTGGCTGGCTGAAATGCAACGGTCAGCAATTCGACACGGCGCAATTTCCTGTTTTAGCGTCCCGCTATCCGTCCGGTTTCCTGCCCGATTTACGCGGTGAGTTTGTTCGCGGGTGGGATGACGGGCGCGGGGTTGATAGCGGTCGTGCGCTGCTTTCAGCGCAGGGTAATACTATTCAGAGCCACGCTCATGAATACAGAGACCGCTATTACATTGAAAACGGGAATGGCATTAACGTCGCATATTCAGAAACTGCGCCACTGAATTACAACAGTAACGTAGGTTCACAGGGAACAGATTCGGACAATAGGATGTGGCTCTATTACGATAGTCTCACGTCAGAAGCAGGCAATACAGAAACCCGCCCCCGCAATATTACATTTAACTACATCGTGAGAGCAGCATAATGAGCAACTATTCAACACAAATCAAAAACGCAGAACTGAACGAAAGTGGGCTGGCAATCAACGCGGGCTGGATTACTGTTTATCACGTTAACCCCGCAACGCGAGAATATCAGAGCGCGAGTTATGAATATGTCATGCAAGGCGTCGGGTTACCCGCTGACAGCTACGCCGATGAGCCTGAATTACCGCCCGTTGGTCAAGCCCTGCGCCGAGCGGCTGACGGTAAATCATGGGAACAGGTGCCGGACTATCGCGGCCAGACGGTTTACATCACGGAAACACGCCAGCCGCAGACTGTGACGCAGTTTGGCGAACTGCCGGATAACGTCACGCTGCTGAAACCGGCTACCGAATTCGACGTGTGGAACGGTAAAACATGGGTGATCGACAAGGCCGCGCAAGCTGTCGCAGCGCTAAAATCTGCACAGCAGGAGCTTGCTACACGCAAAGCCGCTGCCACGTCTCGCATCAATGAGCTGACGTATGCTGTTAATTTGGATATTGCGACCGATGAAGAGAAAGCCTCGCTGACAGCGTGGCAAAAATATGCAGTGCTACTGAGCCGTGTTGATGTGAGCGCTACAGATATCGAGTGGCCGATTGTACCGAGTTCATAAAGGGAGATTTGTAATTTTTTTACGATATGTGAAATAGTTAAAGCGATGCATTTATCGCGCAGAATGTGCCGCATTTATCGCGCGGCGCATCATATTGCCGTCGACTGGAGTGGCTATCCCTCTCAGGCTTTTCATGTCCTGCGTGCCAGCCTTGTCTGTGATGGCCGCGCTATCCCCTTGATGAGTCAGGTGGTTCCGTCAGAAAAGCAAAACAATATTTTGATACAGAAAGCCTTTCTTGACGCGCTTGCCTGTGCTATTGCCCCGCAAATGAAAGTCACCCTCATCACCGACGCGGGCTTCCACAATGAATGGTTTCGGCATATCAAAGCACTGGGATGGGGCTTTATTGGTCGCATCCGGGGAAACGTAAAATTTTGCCTTCATCATGGCCCGGAACGCTGGCTGAACGTGAAAGACTGTACTGGCACGGCGCGCGCGGAATATCTGGGAGCCGGAACGCTGGCGCGTTCAAAAAAGGCGCAATGCAACGGACATTTTTATCTTTATAAAAAAGCGCCGAAAGGCCGAAAAAGCCAACGTCGCAAAGGGAAACCGAGCCATCCCACAACAGAAAAAGAACAGCGTGCGTCAGCTAAAGAGCCGTGGCTGCTATTTACCAGTACTGATGAATTCAAGCCCCATGAAATTATGAAACTCTACAGCAGGAGAATGCAGATTGAACAAAACTTTCGCGATGAAAAGAGTGAGAGATTTGGCTTTGGCTTACGCGCCTGTGGAAGCAAAACGGGTGAGCGGCTTTGGGTGCTGAGTTTGCTGGCAACACTGGCATCAATTGTTCTCTGGTTATTAGGATATCATTTTGAAAATAAAGGTCTTCATCTTCATTATCAGGCGAACAGCCTTAAAAGTCGAAGAGTGATATCGTTTTTGACACTGGCGGAAAATGTACTGCGGCATTCACCGCGAATAATCAGGCGAGTGAAGCTGGAGAGTATTTTAGCCCAACTCACCAGCACCTACCGAAATATGGTGCTGGTTTATTAGCGATGATTTTGTGGGGATCCCTCAGCCTGAAAGGGTGAATCTCAGGGATGAGATTCATATCTGCGCAATCCGAGCGTACAGGGATGTGTTTACAGCGTCTTTACGATCTATCCGTTACTACCGCTCAACAGACTTTGTCAGCAACTTCCAGCGGAGCCAATGTGCTCCGCTTTTTTATGCTTTATCCCACCAGCTCCTGTGCATAGGCGTACAGCGCTTTTAGCTGTGCCATCTTCTCTTTATCGTCTTCATGCAACTGATACAAATTGCTGAGTTCTGACAGATAGTCCTGCAAGCGTTCTGGCGTAAATACCGTACGCCGATGTTGCAACCACCGTTGCTGTTCGCGGTCGTCCAGCGTGCCGGGGAAATTGCGAGCGCGATAGCGGAAAAACAGCGGTTCCAGGCGATTATCGGCAAACGTGAGATCCAACGCGGGAAGGTTCTGCGGGGCAGTCTCCTGAATAATCTTCATCGCCATGCGGTCGGCATCGCCAAAGAAGCCATCATAAAGCCGTAAATCGACATCTTCAGAGGCGGCGAACGCGGAGGCATCGGCAAACAGCTCCACCACTTTTTCTCTGACGTTCGCGTGGTTACGCAGCAGCGCCAGATTGTCCAGACAGCGTTGACGATCGATGCCCAATCTTTCCGCATCTTCTGGTCGTAAGGTATTGGCAGGCGCTAAGACCGGACACTTATTGATGTGTACCAGCTTGAGCGGAACCGCACTCTGATCGGCTTCCAGCGCATCCCGACGGGTGTATAACCGTTCACGCAATGTCTCGCTATCCAGCTCCAGCAGCGGCGTCATATCGCCAGCCAGATCGCACATAATAACCGCATTACGGTTGTCCGGATGCCAGGCGAGCGGCACGACCCAACTGGTGTTGCTCCTTGCTGCGCCAAACATGCCAGACACGTGCACGAGCGGTTTCATCTGCGGGATATCAATTAGTGCGGAAATTTTGTTTTTGTTACGCAGCGTGAACAGATACTCAAACAGCTTGGGCTGTGCCTGTTTAAACAGTTTCGCCATGGCGATGGTGGCATAAACGTCGGACATCGCATCATGCGCCTGCTCGTGTGAAATACCGTTGGCTTTCGTCAGATGCTCAAGGCGGAAACTGGGCAGGCCGTCATCGTTTTCCGGCCAGACGATGCCTTCCGGGCGCAGGGCATAGCAAGCACGTAACGCATCCAGCAGATCCCAGCGAGAGTTGCCGTTTTGCCAGCTGTAAGCGTAAGGATCGTAGAAGTTACGGTAGAAAATATTGCGGCTGACTTCATCATCAAAACGTATGTTGTTGTAGCCCATAATACAGGTGCCGGGCACGCTGAATGCGTCGTGGATCTGACGAGCGAATTCTGCCTCATTGACGCCTTTTGCCAGCGCGACCTGTGGCGTGATTCCGGTGATCATCACCGCTTCTGGTTCCGGCAGGTAATCATCCGACGGGCGACAATAAATGACCAGCGGCTCACCGATAATATTGAAATCCATATCGGTACGGACACCCGCAAATTGCGCGGGGCGATCGCGAGCTGGATGTTTACCGAACGTCTCGTAGTCATGTATGAAAAAAGTGGGTTGTGTTTTCTCGGCCATATATGCAGTTAGCTACGTGTGCGCGCTGAGCCTGAAATCAGGCAAAACAATCTGGAAAACGGCAAGGATACCATTGAATCGACTTTTCTGTGGCGCTTTCCTGATTTGCATCACTTCTCTGGCTTACATCACTTCTCTGGCTTACATCACTTCCCTGACTTACATCAAAAGAAGGGTAGACATAATCGCTAGGCATGAGTGTGTCCATTCGGTTACAATTTTCGTTTTAATGCGAATGATAATTAAATTCGATACTTTGCGACGTTATTCACGCTGCTTCATGCCGAAATAAGGAGAAAGGAATGCGGTTTCCCTCAATGATTAACATGACGCTGCTGGCTTCCGCGTTAGTGGTGGCTGGCTGCGATCAGGCTGATTCAACATCTGTGGCAAGACAAACTGTAGCGATTGAACATACAAAAGGTGTCACGCAGGTTCCCGTGAATCCGAAAAAAGTCATTGTGTTTGATACCGCCATTCTGGATACGATGACCGCGCTGAACATCGATGTTGCTGGCGTGCCACAAGGCGACGCAAAAATATTTCCAGATGTTCTCGCGCAATACCGAGACAGTAAGTACCTGAATGCTGGCACGTTGTTTGAGCCTAATTATGAAGCCATCAGCAGTGCTGCGCCGGATTTGATTATTGGTGGCGGTCGCGCTCGTGATGCCTATGACAAATTAAATGCTATCGCACCAACGATTGCGTTGGATATCGATGATCGTCAATTTATGGCCAGCTTTACGCAGCGAGTGGAACAACTGGGTGAAATTTTTAGCAAGCAGGATGAAGCTAAAGCCAAACTGAATGATTTTAAAAATCGTATCGCTCAAACGCGTGAAAAAGCCGATAAAGCAGGGTCTGCATTATTGGTGATGGTGACGGGGGGGAAAATGTCGGCATATGGCCCGAAATCCCGTTTCGGCTTTGTTTTCGATGAGTTGGGATTTAAACCCGCGACAGAGTTTCCTGAGTCAGGCCGCCACGGGAATATTGTGACATCTGAACTGTTGTTGAGTGTCAATCCGGACTGGCTATTCGTCTTCGATCGTGACAGCGCGATTGGTAACCAGAAGGAAGGTCAATCAGCGAAACAGGTTTTGGATAACCCATTAGTGAATAAAACCAATGCCTGGCAGAATAATCGCGTGGTTTACCTGGACTCTTCTTCGATTTATATCGCGGGTGGGTTGCAAAGTTATCTGCGTCTGATCGACGATGTCAATAAAGCACTTGATGCGAAACCTTAAGACGGCATCGTGACTTCAGTAATGAAAGCGTTTTATTTTTCGGCAGGTATCATCCTCATGTTGGGGATGATTACCTGTAGCCTATTTATTGGTGCGGGACAAGTTACGCTGGATGCAGTATGGACCGACCCGATGATGCGTGACATTTTTTTTATCAGTCGTGTCCCACGTACCTTGGCGCTGTTATTGGCGGGAAGCGCCATGAGCGTTGCCGGGCTAATCATGCAACTGCTGACACAGAATCGCTTTGTTGAACCTTCACTGGCTGGTACAACGCAGTCTGCGGGGTTTGGCTTGCTGGTGGTGATGGTGGTTGCGCCATCCGCTTCCTTGATGGTGAAGATGGTTGTCGCCAGTGTGTTTGCCATGATTGGTACGCTGCTGTTTATGATGCTGTTGCGCCGCATTGTCCTCAAATCGGCGTTGGTTGTGCCGCTGGTCGGGATCATGTTTGGTGCCGTCATCGGTGCGGTAACGACATTCGGTGCCATGCATTATGACTTGTTACAGTCGCTCGGTAGCTGGGAAGCCGGGGATTTTTCCGGGATTTTACAAGGCCGATATGAATTGCTCTGGCTGGTGGGAATCCTGACGTTATTAGCGTGTTGGACGGCAGACCGTTTTACTGTTGCTGGAATGGGGCGGGAGTTCTCCGTCAATGTTGGCCTGAATTACCGGCAGGTTATGTTGCTGGGGCTCTCTATCATTGCGGTGATAAGCGGTGTCGTCGTCGTTGTCGTCGGCGCATTACCGTTTTTGGGACTGATTGTGCCAAACCTGATTAGCATGATCATCGGCGATAATGTGCGGAAAACTATCCCCTGGGTGTGTTTGCTTGGCGGTGGGCTTGTGCTGCTATGCGATATCATTGGTCGTGTGGTGCGTTACCCGTTCGAGATTCCAGTGAGCGTCATTCTGGGTGTGATCGGTGCTGTCGTGTTCCTTACCCTGTTGTTGAGTCAGAAACGCCATGTCAGTTAATGAATTTAAGGTTGATACCCGCCCTGCAACAGCGCCAGTCGAGCCCAGCGCCGCGCCTTATCGGCGTTTATGGTGGTTGAGTGCGGGGGCATTAGCGATAATCGTCGTGTTCATGACCATCAATCTGGGGGGGAACCTACGCTATATCCTGATACATCGAGGGCAGATTTTATCTACGATGATACTGGTGGCATTTGCTGCCAGTGTATCAACGGTATTGTTCCAGACGGTGACCAATAACCGCATTCTGACCCCATCAATCATGGGATTTGAGGCGCTGTTTGTCCTGTTGCAAACGATGGTGTTGTTCTTTTTCGGCGTGCAAGGTATTTCAGCGGTTGGCGTCAGTGGTAAGTTTGTCTTCGAAGCGTTGTTGTTGGTTCTGTTCTCCTCGTTACTTTATCGCTGGTTGTTTACCGGTCGTCACAGCAATCTGCATTTGGTTCTGCTGGTCGGGATCATTTGCGGTACGTTGTTTCGCAGTGCGTCAAGCCTGATGCAACGTCTCTTAACGCCCAGTGAATTCGCCGTGTTACAGGGGCGAATGTTCGCCACGTTTACTCGAGCAGCCCCAGAATTAATTGTGCTATCAGCGGTCATCATCTTGATTGTGGCGCTGTTCGTGTGGCGGTTGCGTTTCCAATTAGATGTGTTGGCGTTAGGGAAAAATACGGCGATTAATCTTGGGATCGCCTACAAGCGCCATGTCACCATCGTACTGTTATTGGTATCCATACTTGTTGCTATTTCGACGGCATTAGTGGGGCCACTGACCTTTTTAGGGTTCATGGTTGCCAATTTAGCCTATCTGATCGCAGGGTCCAGCCAACATCGTATTCTTCTCCCAACGGCGTTTTTGCTTGGCATTATCGCATTAGTGGGGGGGCAACTGATTTTGGAGCATCTGCTTGGCATGGCTGGTGCGCTCTCTGTCGTCCTCGAATTTATCGGTGGGTCGCTGTTTATTGTGTTGCTACTGAAAAAGGTTTCCGTGTGATTGAGATCGGCAATGTAACCAAAACGTATAATAACGTAACGGTATTAAATAATGTCACGGCGACAGTGCCTCGCGGTGGCGTCACGTCGATAATCGGCCCGAACGGTGCGGGGAAGTCGACATTGTTGTCCATCATCAGCCGTTTGCTGGAAGCGGATCGCGGACAGGTAAAGGTTAATGGCATGGATGTGATGACAACGCCAAGCGATAAGCTTGCTACCTGTTTGTCCGTGCTGCGGCAGGAAAACCAGTTTACCAGCCGCTTGACGGTGGCGGAGCTGGTGGGTTTTGGCCGTTATCCTTACACCAAAGGGCGGTTGAACGCTGACGATCGTGAGCGTATTAACGCCGCGTTGGCGTTTCTCAATCTGACCGAATTGAAAGATCGTTTTTTAGATGAGCTTTCCGGCGGCCAACGGCAGCGTGCTTATGTCGCGATGGTGCTGTGTCAGGACACGGAATATGTGCTGCTGGATGAACCTCTGAATAATCTGGATATGAAACACGCCGTGGCGATGATGAAGCAGATCCGCCGTGCGGCGGATGAACTAGGCAAAACCATCGTGCTGGTTATCCACGACATCAACTTTGCTTCTGCCTATTCAGACTACATTATTGCGATGCGCAAAGGGCAGATTATCTATACGGGAAAACCGGAGGACATTATGGTGTCCGACGTCCTGGAAGATATTTTCGATACTGAAGTGGCCATTGAAGAGGTTCATAATCAGCGTATCGCGGTATATTATCGTTAATGGTTTGATGACAGATTATCCGCTCGGCGGGGCGTTTGCGCAAAGGGTGTAAGCACTGCTTGAAAGACGCTGGGTATAACCTGTATGGTGAATGCATAAAGAATTTATGTATGACTTAAGGTAAGGGTAAAAGATGGATAAGGACACTAAGCCGTGTTTCCAGGATGTGCTGGAATTCGTGCGCATGTTTCGTCGCAAAAATAAACTTCAGCGTGAAATCGTCGACAACGAAAAGAAAATTCGCGATAACCAGAAGCGCGTTCTGCTGCTGGACAACCTGAGCGAATATCTGAAACCGGGTATGTCCATTGAGGACGTGCAAAATATCATCGCCAATATGCGCAGTGATTATGAAGATCGCGTTGATGACTACATCATCAAGAACGCCGATCTGTCGAAAGAACGCCGTGATCTGTCTAAAAAGCTGAAAGCGATGGGCGAAGTTAAATAACCTAACGTCCCGTTTTTACGGGAAAACCGTTTTCTACTGTAAACCGTTTTCTACTGTAAATTGTTTTCTACTGTAAAAGGATCGCTTCTGCGGTCCTTTTTCTTTTAGCTTTTACGCCACATCCTGCCTTTTTGTCTACCCACTTGTTTGAGCGTCGGTGGCGGTCGTTAATGATTTTGTCGCTGATGATGATGCCAAACGCTGTGAGAACTGTAATCCAGCTCGCACAACCGAATGTCATTCTTTGCAATGTCGCCACTTTCTTGCGAGGCATTTTCCTACCTGAGTTTTTCTTTCTGTCGCATGAGCTTGAGTTATTGCAACATTCTGGAACGAACAACAGGGAAAGAGGGAAGGTTGTGTCATGGTAATGGACGATATCAGTAAAAGTGATGATGTCGGTAAATAGTCTGGCGTGGGCCAGCGTGCTGGGTATTCTGCCGCTGTTTTTTTTACCGCAGCTCCCAGCGCCAACGCTGCTGTGGTGGGGTGTTGGGCTATCTACCTGTGTGGCGCTGGGCGGATATAGTCACACAAGGGTACGGTTTGTCGCCCTTGTTGCCGTGAGCTTCTGTTGGGCTACGTTGAATGCTCAAACCCTGCTGCTACAAATCGATCGTTTCACGCAGGATCCGGTTAATGCTGTCGTGACAATCAGCAGCATACGGTTCAGCGAACACGCTGATGACGGGATTACGGTTCGGCTGGAAGAGATAGACCAGCAACGGATCTTCCCACCGCTATATGCTCAACTGGCCCTGTCATCGGCGATGGAAAGCTGGTGCGGCGGCCAACGCTGGGCGATAACCGCCAGTTTTCGTCCTATCCATAGTCGACTAAATGAAGGCGGCTTTGATAGCCAGCGCTGGGCGATAGCCAAACGACAACCGTTATCGGGTCGTATACTCGCGGCAAAGGTCGCTGACAGCCGCTGTGATTTCCGCCAGCGCACGATCGCACAGGCGGAACAGCAGGTACAGGGGTTAGCGTGGCGTTCTATTTTACTGGCGCTGACGTTTGGTGAGATGAAAACGGTTAGCTCAGCGCTCAAGGCGCTCCTTCAGAATACCGGTACGATGCACCTGATGGCGATCTCTGGTCTGCATATTGTGCTTGCGGGGCTGGTTGGATGGGGAATGGCACGGGCGTTGCAGTATGGCTTTCCCGTGCAGTGGATTGGCTATCGTTTCCCATTGATCGCGAGTGTCGTGGTTGCCTGGGGATATGTCTGGCTGGCGGGGGGGAACCCTCCGGCGGTACGTTCGGCGCTGGCGCTTAGCGTATGGCTCTGCCTGAAAATGTGGGGCGTTAACTGCTCAGCCTGGCAGGTCTGGCTATGGTGCGTGGCGCTGATTCTGGTGAGCGATCCGTTGAGCGTGCTGTCAGACAGTTTCTGGTTATCTTGTCTCGCGGTGGCATCGCTCATTTTCTGGTTTCAATGGGTGCCGCTTCCTCATCGGCTACAGACAAGGAGCCGCTGGTTCTGGCTACGTTGGATCCATCTGCAAACGGGAATCACTTTGCTATTGATGCCCTTGCAGCTTCATATTTTCCACGGTTTTAGCATCACCTCCCTGCCAGCCAATCTATGGGCGGTGCCTTTAGTGTCGTTCGTGACGACGCCGCTTATTTTGTTGGCGTTGAGCATGATGGCATTCGCGCCGCTGAGTGGCATTCTCTGGTGGCTGGCGGATGTTTCGCTACGTGTGGTGTTCGCACCGCTGACGTATCTGCAAACGGGGTGGGTATATCTTGATGCATCACTGCTGCTAGGGAGCGTCGCGGGGTGGGGAGCCGTTGTCATATGGCGCTTTCGTTGGTGGTGGATCCATCCGACGAGTGTTGGCGTGTTGATTCTGGTTTTATTGGCTTTCCGCATAAAGAGCGATGAACCGGATTGGCGTGTGGACATGCTGGATGTCGGCCACGGCTTGGCCATCGTGATTGAGCAACGTGGAAAGGCGGTGCTGTACGATACGGGAAACCGCTGGGAAGGGGGCGATATGGCGACGCGAGAAATTCTGCCTTACCTACGCTGGCGGGGAGTCGACGTGGAAAACATTATCCTAAGCCACAGCCATATGGATCATGTCGGGGGACTGGAGACGCTACAGGCAGCCTACCCTGAAGCTACGATATATAGCGCCACCAACGCGATGAATCATCGCTCTTGTCTACGGGGTGAGCGTTGGCGCTGGCAGGATCTCACGTTTACCGTGCTGTGGCCGCTAGCGCTCACTGAACGAGCGGAAAACAACGACTCCTGTGTGATCCGCGTTGATGATGGTAAACACCGTGTTTTATTAACGGGCGATCTGGAATCGGATGCGGAAAGGGCGTTGATTCGGTTAGAGGGCAGCGCGCTGCGTGCGAATTTGTTACAAATCCCTCATCATGGCAGTAAGACATCCTCCTCCCCTCCCTTCATTCGTGCGGTGAATGCCGAATTCGTTATCGCCTCGGCGGCACGCTATAACCCGTGGCGGCTGCCTTCAGTAAAGATTGTCGAACGATACCAGCAATATGGTTACTCATGGTTTGATACTGCGTCATTTGGTCAGTTAAGTGCACGTTTTTTCAGCGATTCATGGCACATTCTGCGGTTCAGGGATCATATATCGCCTCGTTGGTATCATCAGTGGTTTGGCGTAGGACGGTATAATGAGTAAAATGGTCGGCTATTTCTTCCCGCTTCAGGTTTACTACATGCTGAATGATAAAGATCTCTCCACCTGGCAGACCTTTCGCCGCCTATGGCCGATGATCTCTCCTTTTAAGGCAGGGCTTGCTGCTGCTGCAATTGCACTCATCATTAACGCAGCCGGCGATACATTAATGCTTTCACTGCTTAAGCCCTTACTGGATGAAGGATTTGGTAAAGCGGAACGTTCTGTATTGCTCTGGATGCCACTGGTCGTCATTGGTTTGATGTTAGTAAGAGGGGCGTCAGGTTTCGTATCGAGCTACTGCGTCGCCTGGGTTTCAGGAAAGGTGGTGATGAATATGCGTCGACGTCTGTTCTCCCATATTATGGGGATGCCAGTCGCGTTCTTTGACCAGCAGTCAACCGGAACGCTACTTTCCCGTATTACCTATGATTCGGAGCAGGTTGCGGCTTCGTCATCTGGCGCGTTGATTACGGTTGTCAGGGAAGGTGCCTCGATTATCGGGCTGTTTATTCTGATGTTCTACTACAGCTGGCAGTTGTCCATCATTCTGATTGTGATTGCGCCGATCGTATCGATCGCCATGCGCATGGTGTCCAAACGCTTCAGAAATATTAGTAAGAACATGCAGGACACCATGGGGCACGTGACTACCAGCACCGAGCAAATGTTGAAAGGCCACAAAGAAGTGCTGATGTTTGGCGGCCAGGATGTTGAAACCCAGCGTTTCGATCAGGTCAGCAACCGGATGCGTCAGCAGGGTATGAAAATGGTGTCCGCGTCGTCGATTTCCGATCCTATTATCCAGTTGATCGCTTCGCTGGCGTTGGCATTTGTGCTGTATGCTGCCAGCTTCCCTAGCGTGATGGAAACGTTAACCGCCGGGACGATCACGGTGGTTTTCTCTTCCATGATTGCACTGATGCGCCCGTTAAAATCCCTGACTAACGTTAACGCGCAGTTCCAGCGTGGGATGGCCGCGTGCCAGACGTTGTTTGCGATTCTGGACATGGAGCAGGAACGTGATACGGGCAAACTCGAGATCGAGCGCGCGAAAGGCGAACTCGAGTTCCGCCAGGTGAATTTCGCTTATCCGGGAAGAGAAAACCTGGCGCTGAAGAATATCAATCTGCATATCCCTGTGGGTAAAACGGTGGCGTTGGTTGGTCGGTCTGGCTCAGGTAAATCAACGATTGCCAGTTTGATTACGCGTTTTTACGACATTCAATCAGGTGAAATTCTGCTTGATGGTCACGATCTACGCGAATATCGCCTGTCTTCCTTACGTAATCAGGTTGCACTGGTTTCTCAAAACGTGCATCTGTTCAACGATACGATAGCTAACAATATCGCCTATGCTCGTAATGAGCATTATAACCGTGAAGAAATTGAACGTGCGGCGAAAATGGCTTATGCGATGGATTTCATCAATAAGATGGAACATGGTTTGGATACGGTGATTGGTGAAAATGGCGTGATGCTTTCCGGTGGGCAGCGGCAGCGTATCGCAATTGCTCGCGCGCTGCTGCGTGATAGCCCGATCCTGATATTGGATGAAGCTACGTCGGCGCTGGACACGGAATCGGAACGCGCGATCCAAGCAGCCTTAGACGAACTGCAAAAAGATCGTACTGCTCTGGTGATTGCACACCGCCTTTCCACGATTGAAAAAGCGGATGAGATTCTGGTGGTTGAAGATGGCAGAATCATTGAGCGTGGTAACCATGCTGCATTACTGGCGGCAAACGGTGCTTATGCGCAGCTACACAGAATGCAGTTTGGCGAATGATTGAACGTATCTGGTCTGGTCGCTCGCGGCTTTATTGGCTGTTGCTGCCGTTTTCGTGGCTATACGGATTCGTCACGTTTCTGATCCGCCAGAGCTATCAACTCGGATGGCGGAAAAGCTGGCGAGCTCCCGTTCCTGTCGTGGTTGTCGGAAATCTGACGGCAGGCGGCAATGGAAAGACTCCGGTGGTCATTTGGCTTGTCGAGTACCTACAGCGCAGAGGTTATCGTGTCGGCGTGGTGTCACGTGGTTACGGTGGGAAAGCTGAACGTTATCCTCTATTGCTGGATGAGTCGGTGACGACGGCGCAGGCTGGCGATGAGCCGGTGTTGATTTTTCAACGTACGGGCGCACCTGTTGCGGTGGCCCCTTGCCGTCGGGATGCTGTGAGTGCGTTATTGGCACAGCACACGCTAGATGTGGTGATCACCGACGATGGGTTACAGCACTATGCGTTGGAAAGAGATATTGAGCTGGTTGTGATTGATGGAGTGCGGCGCTTTGGCAACGGATGGTGGCTGCCCGCAGGTCCAATGCGGGAAAGAGAAAGCCGTCTGGCCTCGGTGGATGCTGTCATTGTTAACGGCGGCACGCCGCGAACAAACGAGATAGGCATGACATTAACCGCAGGTATGGCGATTAACTTACTTTCTGGTGAGTCCCGACCGCTGAGCCAGTTGCAGGATGTGGTCGCGATGGCGGGTATCGGACATCCCCCGCGTTTTTTTGCTACGCTGCGTGAGGCTGGCGTCAGCATTGCACGTGAAATTGCTTTTGCCGATCATCAATCGTACCAGCCAGAACAGCTCGAATCCCTGACTCAGGATACAATGCAGCCGCTGCTGATGACGGAAAAAGATGCCGTAAAATGTAAGACGTTTGCTCAGGATAACTGGTGGTATCTGCCAGTCGATGCCGTGCTCGCTGAGCCCCACGGAACACAATTGCTTGAAAAATTGGAATATGTGCTGAAGCAGCATGCTGGTAGCAGAACGTAAATCGCCGTACCACGGTTTTAGATATCTCTTGAAGGTATCGCCATAGTAGATCGCTGCCATAGCGAGAAAGAACATGTCGGTCATAGATTGGCCCATAACGTTGGCAAATTTTTCGCAGAATGAAAGCGGTGATGATGAGATAGAAGAGTAAAGCGTTTGCGCCATGGATGGCGCAATCCGAGCGTACAGGGATGTATTTACAGCGTCTTTACGATCTACCCATCATCATCGTCCAGCGGGCTTTGCCAGCACCCTCAGCCGGTCATCGATCGGCCAAAGATGGAGGAAGCATGGATCACCGTTTACTTGAGATTGTTGCCTGTCCTGTTTGTAATGGTCGGCTGTATTTTAATAAAGAGAAACTGGAGCTGATATGCAAGGTCGATGGTTTGGCCTATCCGGTTCGTGATGGTATCCCCGTGCTGCTGGAAAACGAGGCGCGTAAGCTTGGCGCTGATGAGATAACACAATGACCTTTACCGTGATCATTCCTGCGCGTTTTGCGTCAAGCCGACTGCCCGGTAAGCCGCTGGCGGACATCAACGGCAAACCGATGATCGTCCATGTGATGGAGCGGGCGTTGGAATCGGGGGCGCAGCGCGTTATTGTCGCCACAGACCATCCCGATGTTGAAATGGCTGTGCAGCAAGTCGGCGGTGAAGTCTGCCTGACCCGCGCCGATCATAACTCCGGTACGGAACGTCTGGCTGAAGTCATCGAGCGCTACGGTTTTACCGACGATGACATCATCGTTAACGTTCAGGGCGATGAACCACTCATTCCTTCCGTGATCATTCGTCAGGTAGCGGAAAACCTCGCTGCCAGTAAAGCGGGAATGGCAACGCTGGCGGTGCCGATTGAAACCAGCGAAGAAGCATTCAACCCGAATGCAGTAAAAGTGGTGACCGACGCCGAGGGATACGCGCTGTATTTTTCCCGTGCGACAATCCCCTGGGACAGAGAGCGTTTTGCTCAGTCTAAGGAAACCATTGGCGATCATTTCCTGCGTCATATCGGCATTTATGCCTATCGTGCGGGTTTTGTGCGCCGTTATGTTAGTTGGGCTCCGAGCCAACTGGAGCAAATCGAATTACTGGAGCAACTACGCGTGCTGTGGTACGGCGAGAAGATTCACGTTGCGGTTGCGAAAGCGGTGCCTAGCGTCGGCGTTGATACGCCAGAAGATCTGGCCCGTGTGCGGCACTTCATAGCGAATCAGTAAGATCTATCACGCTATACTGCGATGAATACGTCATGGGGAATCTACCCTTACCGAAATAGATTTTCTCCATGACGTTTTTTCTTTATACGACATATTATTTTTAATAATTATTTAGGCTATAGCACTTATTTATATAAGTATTCTTAAAAATTCTCAAATTGCACTACACCGCTTATTTTGCAGATGATTTATTTTCATTCTGAATTGATGAGTAGCGAGTGGAACTTTTATTTTTATATTTAAATGCTACTATCAATTCGCCATGTTTTTGCATGGCGTTTTTGTTATTTCAACTAAGGATGGTAACGATATGAGTGCTAAACGTTATATCACAAGATTTTTTCTCGGCGGTATGTTAATGGGGGTAGCTGCGGGCTGCAGCGCGGCGGTTTATTACATGGCACCCAATGGCAATGACGCGAATAGCGGCAGTAAAAACGCCCCCTGGAAATCCATCGACCATGCACAAAAAAACTTAATTCCCGGCGATCGTCTGTGGATTCGTGGTGGTAACTACGTGTTTACCAAAGGGCTTAATGTCTGTACGACACGTACCGATGTGGTGAACGCGATCACGCTGAATAAAAGCGGCACGGAGGGTAAACGTATTGAATATTGGGCGTACAGCGGGGAAGTGCCCGTGTTTGATTTCAGCCAGATGCAGGATGATTGCCGCGTCAAGGGCTTCAACGTTGTTGCAGATTGGATCTCTCTGAAAGGTCTGGAAATCACTGGGGTTCCTCAGCGTAATAACCTTAACCATGAATCTTGGGGGGTGTGGATCAGGGGCAGTAATAATATATTCGAGCAGTTAAATATTCACCACATTATGGGGACGGGTTTGTTTATCCAGCGTGGCGGATATAATCTGGTATTGAATAGCGACTCTCACCATAATTACGACCCGTTGACATCCAATGGTGCAGGCCAAAGTGGAGATGGATTTGGTGCGCATATCCCAGCTAATCAGCCAGGTAATATTTTTCGGGGATGCCGCGCGTGGTCAAATTCGGATGATGGCTTCGATTTAATTAACGCCTATTCTCCGGTGCTGATTGAAAATTCCTGGGCCTGGTCACATGGCTATTTACCGGGGACGACGCAGTCGCTGGCAGCAGGTAATGGTAATGGTTTTAAAATCGGCGGCTACGGTGGTGTCTATGTGGCAAATGCGGTGAAACATACCGTGCGTAACTCGGTTGCATTTTTAAATAAAGCAGCCGGTTTTTATGCCAACCACCACCCGGTAGCGAACGATTTCTTTAACAACACCGGCTATAAAAATAACCCTAACTTTAATATCCGCGGTATTGATGCGAACGGAAAGGCGATTGCATTGGGTACACTGCGCAATAACGTTTCTCATGGCGGTAAAGACCTGTCGTTCTCCGATGGCGCGAACATGCGTTATAACTCATGGGATCTGAAAATTGCGGTATCGGATTCTGATTTCGAGAGCGTTTCCGTAACCGGGTGGGATGCACCGCGTCAGGCAGATGGCAGCTTGCCGGTACTGAAGAGCTTGCACCTTGCGTCAGGTAGCGCGCTGATCAACAAGGGTGGGGATGTCAAACTGCCTTACAAAGGTTCAGCGCCCGATCTGGGTGCCTTTGAACGCGAATAATGGCGGCGTATTCATTCACTAGCCTGCCACTCACACTATCCTCTGCTGATCGTGCAGGGGATAGTACTACTATATAATAGTGCTGCAATCATGACGGCAGGGCGTGTTCCCTGCTGTCATTGATCCCCTTTTATTTGATCTGCGTTGAAGTATTTGTCTTCTGCTCGCCGCATCATGGTGGGTGGAGTCATTTGGCTCAACGGAGGTATAGCCGTTTATGGAACAGTTGAAATCGGAGCTCAGCACGGTGTTGGGGGAAAGCCTCAGCCGGCTTGAGTGCATAAGCGAACAGCCCTATGCGGATCTGTATGCCTTGTATGATAAAGAAGGCAACGCCATTCCTTTGTTGGCTAAGAGCTATGTTTGCCAGGGGGTAGCGCAGCAGGAAGCCTACAAACTCTCGATGCTGGCGCGTGAGGGTGATGTTCGTTTGCCAACCGTTTACGGACTGGTGTTGACGCAGCAGCAGCCGTACCGGGAACTGCTGCTGATTGAGCGTTTGCGGGGGGTGTCGGTGGAGGCGCCACCAAGAAGCGGACAGCGCTGGACGCTGCTGATGGATCAGATTGTTGAAAGCGTATTAGCCTGGCATCGCATTGATAGCCATGGTTGCGTCGGTTCTGTCGATAGCACGCAAGACAACGACTGGGCTAGCTGGTATCAACAGCGTGTGGAAGTGTTGTGGTCGACGCTGCTCAATGTCAATGCGCCGCAGTTGACGCAACAGGATCGGGGTGTGCTTTATCGCTCTCGCCAATGTCTGGCGATGCTGTTTGAAGATTTTGAGGATGGCTGTGTGCTGGTACACGGTAATTTTTCCCTGCGCAGCATGTTGAAGGATGCCCGTAGCGATCAGCTATTGGCGATGATTAATCCGGGCATGATGTTGTGGGCACCGAGAGAGTATGAACTCTTCCGGCTTTGTGAATCCGGCATGCCAGAACAGTTACTGTATCACTACCTGAAACAGGCACCGGTAGCGGAATCCTTTGTCTACCGGCGCTGGCTGTATGCTATCTGGGAGGCCGTGGCCCGTTATATCCACACGGGGCAATTAGACCGTCAGCTCTTTGATGTGGCTTCCCGGGAGCTGTCCCCTTGGCTGGAATGAGCCTGTGGTTGTTCGGTGTTGTGCGGTGGTATTGAGGCTCCCTTCAGCGATTGCCAGAGGCGACCCAGTGTTTCATACCAGGCGCGTTCGCTGTGCGATAAATAGTACGCGGATGGAAAAACTTTCTCCCACGGGTTGAGCGCGGACGTGATCGCCATCTGATTCGCTGGAGCCGGAATTGGCGCAAGCCCCTGAGCCTGGAAGAATCGTATGGCGCGAGGCAGGTGGTTGGCCGAGGTCACCAGCAAGAAAGGGCGATCGCCAACAATCTTCGCGGTTTCCACCGCTTCTTCTTCCGTATCCCTTGGCGTATCCAGAATAACGATATCCTGCTGCGGAATCCCCAGACTTTCTGCTACCAGCGCCGCAGTTTTAGCACTGCTCACCGGGTTACCCTGTGCCGCCCCGCCGGTAAAAATCAATTTTGCGCCGGGGTTGGCATGATAAAGGCGAACGCCTTCCGTCACGCGGGGGAGGCTATTGCTGATGAGATTGGAACTGGGAGCCCATTCCGCGTTATAGGTATACCCCCCGCCTAGTACGACGATATAGTCGGCTTTGCTCGCCTGCGGCGTTTGCCGCCAGGTTGGGTAGTGTGATTCCAGTGGTAATAACAGCCTATCGGCGACAGGTTGCAGGCTGAGCAGAATAAGCGCCAGCCAACTGACTAGTATTATCGTTCTTCCCGTACGCTGCCGTTGGGTAAACCAGAGCAGCAGCAGGCCAACACCCATCAGAAGCAAGAGCAATGGCAGAGGCTGCAGAAGGCCACCGACGAACTTTTTGAGTGTGAAAAGCATAAAATTGCATTCCTTTTGAGTGAAAAAACCGCATCCGGGAAGATATCATGCGGTAAGGCCATTTATTCTAAGCCAGCCTGTGCCAAAATGGCAGGCTGGAAACATCGCATCGCGCAGACATGTGCTGCACGAGATCCCCGTTTATATGATGCGGAACAATGACTGATGCAGGATCGCAATTTTAACGATATCGCCGAAAAATTTGCTCAGAATATCTATGGCACAACGAAGGGGAAACTTCGGCTGGCGGTATTGTGGCAGGATCTTAGCGATCTTTTGACCCAGCTTCCGGCACGGCCGTTGCGCATCCTTGATGCGGGGGGCGGTGAAGGGCAGATGGCGTGTCGGCTGGCGGCTTTAGGACATCAGGTATTGTTGTGCGATGTTTCCGATGAGATGATTCAGCGCGCCAAAAGTGCGGCAGCGGCGCAGGGCGTCGACCATAATATGCGTTTTGTGCAGTGTGCCGCACAGGATATCGCGCAATATATGGAAAGCCCCGCCGATCTGATATTGTTCCACGCGGTGCTGGAGTGGGTCGCGCAACCGCAGCAGATGCTGAAAATATTGTATGATTGCCTGTCGCCGGGTGGCGCGCTGTCTTTGATGTTTTATAACCATCATGGGTTGTTGATGCGTAACATGGTGCTGGGCAACTTTGATTATGTTCAGGCCGGCATGCCGAAGAATAAACGGCGTTCGCTATCGCCCGATCACCCGCTGGATCCGCAAGCCGTGTACGGCTGGCTTGATGAAATGGGGCTGACCATTAGCGGAAAAACTGGCGTGCGTGTGTTTCATGACTATCTACAGAATAAGCAGCAGCAAATTGATAAATTTGACGACATTCTGGCGCTCGAACAGCGGTATTGTCGGCAAGAGCCTTTTGTGAGTTTGGGCCGTTATATCCATGTCATGGCGCATAAACCCCATTTGAAGGATGCATTATGAGTGATTTTTCCCAGACTGTACCCGAACTGGTCGCCTGGGCACGAAAAAACGATTTCTCCATTTCCCTCCCCACCGAACGCCTGGCATTTTTGATGGCGATCGCTACGCTTAACGGCGAACGCATGGATGGTGAAATGAGTGAAGGTGAACTGATAGATGCTTTCCGCCATGTGAGTCAGGGATTTGATCAGACGAACGAAACCATTACCGTCCGCGCCAATAACGCGATTAACGATCTGGTGCGCCAGCGGTTGCTTAACCGTTTTACCAGCGAACAGGCGGAAGGGAATGCAATTTATCGTCTGACGCCGCTGGGAATTGGCATTACCGATTATTATATCCGCCAGCGTGAGTTCTCGACGCTGCGCCTTTCCATGCAGCTTTCTATCGTGGCGCAGGAGTTAGGCCGTGCGGCCGATGCAGCGGAAGAAGGCGGCGATGAGTTTCACTGGCATCGCAACGTGTTTGCGCCGCTGAAATACTCCGTCGCTGAAATTTTTGACAGTATCGATCTGTCACAGCGCGTAATGGATGAGCAGCAGCAGGGCGTGAAAGACGATATCGCGGCGCTGTTAAACCAGGACTGGCGTGCAGCGATCAGCAGCTGTGAACAACTGCTGACGGAAACGTCGTCTACGTTGCGTGAATTGCAGGATACGCTGGAAGCCGCAGGCGACAAGTTGCAGGCGAGCCTGTTGAGCATTCAGGATGCGATTATGAATAATGCGCATAATCTGGAATCTGTCGACAAACTGGTGTTTGACCTGCAAAACAAACTCGATCGCATCGTGAGCTGGGGACAGCAGACGATAGACCTGTGGATTGGCTATGATCGCCACGTCCATAAGTTTATCCGTACTGCGATTGATATGGATAAAAACCGTGTCTTCGCCCAGCGCCTGCGTCAGTCGGTGCAAAGTTACTTCGATAGCCCGTGGGCGCTGACGTTCGCTAATGCGGATCGTCTGCTGGATATGCGTGACGAAGAGCTGACGCTGCGTAGTGAAGAAGTGACCGGCGAACTGCCGCCGGAGCTGGAATACGAAGAGTTTAGTGAAATGCGCGAGCAGTTGATCGCGCTGGTCGAGCAGGCGCTGCATAAATATAAAGCGCAACAGATTCCGCTGGACTTGGGGGAAGTGATGCGTGAATACCTCGCGCAGCATCCTCGCTCGCGGCATTTTGATGTTGCCCGAATCGTGGTCGACCAGGCAGTACGCCTGGGCGTAGCCGAAGCTGATTTCACCGGATTACCCGCATTGTGGCGGGCAATCAATGATTACGGAGCCAAGGTGCAGGCCCATGTCATCGACAAATATTGAACAACTTATGCCAGTGAAGCTGGCAACCGCGCTGTCGAATAACCTCTTTCCTGCGCTGGACAGCCAATTGCGCGCCGGGCGTCATATTGGCATTGAAGAGCTGGAAAACCACGTCTTTCTGATGGATTTCCAGGAAGTGCTGGAGGAATTCTACAGCCGCTACAACGTGGAGTTGATTCGCGCGCCGGAAGGCTTTTTCTATCTGCGCCCGCGCTCCACCACGCTGATCCCTCGCTCGGTGCTGTCTGAGCTGGATATGATGGTAGGGAAAATTCTCTGCTATCTCTACCTGAGCCCGGAGCGTTTAGCGCACGAAGGCATTTTCAGCCAGCAGGAACTGTATGAAGAGCTGCTGAGTCTGGCAGATGAAAGCAAGCTGTTGAAGCTGGTTAACCAGCGCTCTACCGGTTCCGATCTGGATCGCCAAAAGCTGCAGGAAAAAGTCAGAACTTCGCTGAACCGCTTACGTCGGCTAGGCATGATCTACTTTATGGGCAATGACAGCAGCAAATTCAGAATTACCGAGTCGGTGTTCCGCTTCGGCGCTGATGTACGCAGCGGCGATGATGCCCGCGAAGCACAGCTACGTATGATTCGCGATGGTGAAGCGATGCCTGTTGAAGGTAGTTTGTCGCTGAAAGATGACAGCGACGATAACGATCGCACCGATGATACCGCGCCAGAAACGGGCGAGGATGAATAAGTGTTGAGGATGAACAGGAATGATTGAACGCGGTAAATTTCGCTCACTAACGCTGGTCAACTGGAACGGCTTTTTCGCCCGCACCTTCGATCTGGATGAACTGGTTACCACGCTATCCGGCGGTAACGGTGCTGGGAAATCCACCACGATGGCCGCCTTTATTACGGCGCTGATCCCTGACCTGACGCTGCTGCACTTCAGAAACACCACCGAAGCCGGTGCCACCAGCGGTTCTCGCGATAAAGGTTTGCACGGTAAATTACGTGCCGGTGTCTGCTACTCCACGCTGGATGTCGTTAACTCGCGTCATCAGCGCGTGCTGGTTGGCGTTCGTCTCCAGCAGGTTGCAGGGCGTGACCGTAAAGTCGATATCAAACCTTTCACTATTCAGGGATTACCAACGGCGATACAACCGACGCAAATCCTGACGCAGGTGGTTGGCGATCGCCAGGCGCGAGTGCTTTCGTTGCAGGAGCTGAAAGAGCGCGTCGAAGAGATGGAAGGCGTTCAGTTCAAGCAGTTTAACTCCATTACCGACTATCACTCGCTGATGTTCGATTTAGGCGTCGTACCGCGTCGCCTGCGTTCTGCTTCCGATCGCAGTAAGTTCTATCGCCTGATCGAAGCCTCGTTGTACGGTGGGATCTCCAGCGCCATTACTCGCTCGCTGCGTGACTATCTGCTGCCGGAAAATAGCGGCGTGCGTAAAGCGTTCCAGGATATGGAAGCGGCGCTGCGTGAAAACCGTATGACGCTGGAAGCGATTCGCGTTACCCAGTCCGATCGCGATCTGTTTAAACACCTTATCTCTGAAGCGACGTCCTATGTTGCCGCCGACTACATGCGGCACGCCAATGAGCGTCGTATTCATCTGGATGGCGCGCTGGAATTGCGCCGCGACCTGTTCTCCAGCCGTAAGCAGCTGTCGAGCGAACAGTACCGTCATGTGGAAATGGCGCGGGAACTCGCGGAGCAGAGCGGTGCGGAAGGCGATCTGGAAACGGATTATCAGGCAGCCAGCGACCACCTGAATCTGGTGCAAACCGCGATGCGCCAACAGGAAAAAATCGAGCGCTATAACGCCGATCTGGAAGAACTAAGCTATCGCCTCGAAGAACAGAACGAGGTGGTAGAAGAAGCGCGTGAGCAGCAGGCGGAGAACGAAGAACGCGCCGATGCTGCTGAGCTGGAAGTGGATGAACTGAAAAGCCAGCTTGCCGATTATCAGCAGGCGCTGGACGTTCAGCAAACGCGTGCCATTCAGTACCAGCAGGCGCAACAGGCGTTGGAGCGCGCTCGCACATTGTGTCAGTTGCCGGATTTAACGGCAGATAACGCGGACGAGTGGCTGGACAGCTATCAGGCGAAAGAACAGGAAGCGACAGAAATTCTGCTGATGCTGGAGCAGAAACTGAGCGTGGCCGATGCGGCGCACGGCCAGTTTGAGCAAGCCTATCAGCTGGTGAGCAAGATTGCCGGTGCGGTGAATCGTAATGAAGCCTGGCAGGTTGCCCGCGATTTGCTGCGTGACAGCTCTTCGCAACGCTATCAGGCGGAGCGGGTACAGCCGTTACGGATGCGCCTGTCCGAGCTTGAACAGCGCTTGCGTGAGCAGCAGGATGCCGAGCGGCTATTGCAGGATTTCAGCAAGCGCAACGGTCAGGATTATCAGCCGGAAGCGCTGGAATCGCTCCAGCAAGAGCTTGATGCCCGCATTGAAACCCTGTCATCACTGGTGGCGGAGGCGGGTGAGCGCCGTATGGCGCTGCGTCAGGAACTGGAGCAAATCCAGCAACGCATTCAGAAATTGACGGTACGTGCGCCAGTCTGGCTGGCTGCACAGGAAATGCTGACGCAGTTGAGCGAGCAGAGCGGCGAAACGTTTGAAGATAGCCGTCAGGTGACGGCGTTCATGCAGCAGTTGCTGGAGCGTGAGCGTGAAACGACGGTTGAACGTGACGACATTTCTGCCCGCAAGCGGCAGATCGAAGCGCAGATTGAACGGTTGAGTCAGCCCGGCGGTTCTGAAGACCCGCGTCTGAACGCGCTGGCAGAGCGCTTTGGTGGCGTGTTGCTGTCTGAGATTTATGATGACGTGACGTTGGATGATGCGCCGTACTTCTCGGCACTTTATGGCCCGTCCCGTCATGCCATTGTGGTGTCCGATCTCTCGTTGGTGCGCGATCAGCTTGCGGGTCTGGAAGATTGCCCGGAAGATCTGTATCTGATCGAGGGGGATCCGCAGTCGTTTGATGACAGCGTGTTTGCTGTTGAAGAACTGGAACGCGCCGTCGTCGTCAAAGTCGCGGAGCGCCAGTGGCGTTATTCGCGCTTCCCGGAAGTGCCGCTGTTTGGTCGCGCCGCGCGGGAAATGCGTCTGGAGAGCCTGCGTGATGAGCGCGAAGCGCTGGCCGAACAGTACGCGACGCTGTCGTTTGACGTGCAGAAAACGCAGCGCCTGCACCAGTTTTTCAGCCGGTTCATCGGTACACATCTGGCCGTCGTTTTTGATGAAGATCCCGAAGCGGAAATTCGTACACTCAGTTCCCGCCGTGGCGAGCTGGATCGTGCGATGGCCAGCTTTGATGGCGAAAACCAGCAGCAGCGTCAGCAATATGATCAGGCGAAAGAAGCAAGCGCACAGCTGAATAAACTGATTCCGCGTATTAGCTTGCTTTGTGATGAGACGCTGCAGGATCGCGTGGAAGAGATTTGTGCGGAGTTGGATGAGGCCGAAGAATCCGCTCGGTTCATTCAACAGCATGGTGCGACACTGGCTAAGCTGGAACCGCTGGTTTCTGTCTTGCAAAGCGACCCGCAGCAGCATGAGCAGTTGCAGGAAGATTATACTCAGGCACAGAACGCACAGCGGCAGGCAAAACAGCAGGCGTTTGCGCTGACTGAAGTGGTACAGCGTCGTGCGCACTTCAGCTATGCCGATTCGGTCGGCATGCTGGGTGAAAACGCTGGTTTGAATGACAAACTGCGCCATCGTCTGGAACTGGCTGAGGCGGAACGGACAAAAGCGCGCGAACAGCTCCGCCAGCATCAGGCACAGTTGACGCAGTACAGTCAGGTTCAGGCGTCGCTGAAAAGTTCTTACGATGCCAAACAGGATATGCTGAAGGAGTTGACACAAGAGCTTCAGGATATCGGCGTACGTGCGGATGCCGATGCCGAAGAGCGTGCCCGTCAGCGCCGTGATGAGCTGCATGCGGCATTAAGCGCTAACCGTTCGCGGCGTAACCAGTTGGAAAAACAGATTACGTTCTGTGAAGCCGAAATGGACAGCTTGCAGAAGAAATTGCGCAAGCTGGAACGTGATTATCACCAGATGCGCGAGCAGGTTGTCACCGCGAAAGCCGGTTGGTGTGCGGTCATGCGTTTGGTGAAAGACAACGGCGTTGAACGCCGCCTACACCGCCGTGAGCTGGCGTATATGGAAGGCGATGAATTACGTTCCATGTCGGATAAGGCGCTGGGTGCGCTGCGTCTGGCGGTGGCCGATAACGAACATCTGCGCGATGTGCTGCGGCTTTCGGAAGATCCGAAGCGGCCAGAGCGCAAAATTCAGTTCTACATTGCCGTTTACCAGCATCTGCGTGAACGTATCCGTCAGGATATTATCCGCACCGATGACCCGGTAGAAGCCATTGAGCAGATGGAAATCGAGCTTAATCGTCTGACTGAAGAGCTGACGGCGCGTGAGCAGATGCTGGCAATCAGCTCACGCAGCGTGGCAAACATTATCCGTAAAACGATCCAACGTGAGCAGAACCGTATTCGGATGCTGAATCAGGGGCTGCAAGCGGTGGCGTTTGGTCAGGTGAAGAGTGTTCGTCTCAACGTCAACGTACGGGAAACGCATACTACGCTACTCAATGTGTTGTCCGAACAGCAGGAAATGCATCAGGATCTGTTTAACAGCAACCGCCTGACCTTCTCGGAAGCATTGGCAAAACTGTATCAGCGCCTGAATCCTGAAATTGATATGGGACAGCGCACGCCGCAAACGATCGGTGAAGAGCTGCTGGACTACCGAAACTACCTTGAAATGGAAGTTGAGGTTAACCGTGGCGCGGATGGTTGGCTGCGAGCGGAAAGTGGGGCGCTGTCTACCGGGGAAGCGATTGGTACCGGGATGTCTATTCTGGTCATGGTGGTGCAGAGCTGGGAAGAAGAGTCTAAGCGCCTGCGCGGCAAAGATATTATTCCATGCCGTTTGCTCTTTCTCGATGAGGCGGCGCGACTGGATGCCAAATCGATCGCCACGCTGTTCGAGCTTTGCGATCGTCTGGAGATGCAGTTGGTCATCGCGGCACCGGAAAATATCAGTCCCGAAAAAGGGACGACGTATAAGCTGGTGCGTAAAGTCTATCAGAACAACGAACACGTCCATGTGGTCGGGCTGCGTGGTTTTGGAGCAGAAGCCCCTGAGACGCAGGAGCAAGCGTCGTAGTGAGGCGCGATAACGTTTATCGTTGCCAACGTGGCAGCACTTTTCCGCTATAATGATAAAGCCGCTTTTTTAAGCGGCTTTATTTTTTTCATAAAGAATTACGTAAAGAAAATGCTGCCGGCGAATAGGTGCGTCAAACTCGTAAGATAATAACCAGAAGAAGAAGCAAAAATATTTTTCTCTTTATATACTGACGATAAAACGATTGCAGACCGTAGAAGGATTTGCGGCTGTATATTGTACCGTTGCGACCATGCATAGCGGGCGCTATATAAAAAACGATCATCTTTCATTCTTTATCGTTTTCTACAATAGGAGACGAAAAAATGAGCTTACGCCAGTGCGAGCGAATTCGGTTTGTTATTTCCATGTTCAATGTGGATTGTCGTAAAAGCATATACCCTAAATAATTCGAGTTGCGTGAAGGCGGCAACCGAGCGAATCCCCAGGAGCTTACACAGGTAAGTGACTGGGGTGAGTAAGGGCGGCCAACGCACAAGCAGCTTGAAGTATGACGGGTATAGTGATTAATAAGTACAGGGGATAAATGGATGTTGTTACATAAACGAAAAATGGTCAGGCTGCTGTTGCGCGTGGGTTGTATTTGGGTCGGAAGCCTGTCTCCTTCGTTTTCGGTGCTGGCAGCATCTCCGACGGTGGTATCTGGCTTAGCGCAAAATTCCGGCGTGGTGTCCGTCGAAAATAGCCGTGCAGGGCTTCTGTCAGCGCTGCCGCACGGTATGACGTTACATTATCTCTCTGATTTATCTTCACTTTATGCCCAACATCAGATGCAACCGATGTGGGCGGATGACCGCGCGGTGCAACAGTTTCAACAGCAGCTTGCTGAAATAGCGATCGCGGGCATACAACCGCAGTTCACCACGTGGGTGACCTGGCTGACCGATCCGCAATTGACCGGGTTTGCGCGTGATGCTGTTTTATCCGATGCGATGCTGGGCTATTTGCAGTTCGTCTCTGGAGTCGAGCGTAACGGCAATGACTGGTTGTACAGCAGTGTGCCTTATCGTTTGCAATCGCCAGCAATCAATATTGTGTCTCAGTGGCAACAGGCCGTTAAATCCGGTACCAGCGCCGCCTATGTGGTTTCGCTGGCACCGCAGCACTCGCAGTACGCCAAAATGCATGAGGCGCTGAAGACGATGCTGACGGATCATCGTCCTTGGCCGAGCCTGAATATGACGGAATCTCTGCGTCCGGAGCAACAGAGCCGGGAGTTGGCGGTACTGCGTGAAATTCTGCAACGTACCGGCATGCTGTCGTCAACGGAGCGTATTACGCTGTTTAACGAAAATACCGCCGTGACGACGGTAGCGAACGGGCAGGCTCCGCTGGCCTATAGCGATGCGGTGGGTGGCGATCTCTACTCGGGAGAACTGGTTGAAGCGGTGAAACGCTTCCAGCATTGGCAAGGACTGGAGGACGACGGCGTTATTGGTAAGCGTACGCGTGATTGGCTCAATGTGTCCCCGCAAATGCGTGCGACGCTGCTGGCGCTGAATATTCAGCGTCTGCGCCTGCTGCCGGATAATGTGCACACCGGGATTATGGTGAATATCCCCAATTATTCGCTGATCTACTATCAGGATGGTGCTGAGCGTTTATCGTCGCGTGTCATTGTCGGGCAGCCTAAGCGTAAAACGCCGTTGATGAGCAGCTCGCTGTATAACGTGGTGGTCAATCCGCCGTGGAATGTCCCGACGACGCTGATTCGGCAAGATATCATTCCTAAAGTGGTGCGCGATCCTGGTTATCTTGAACGCCATGGTTATACGGTGTTGTCCGGCTGGAGTCAGGATGCCGAAGTGATCGATCCTTCTATGATCGATTGGCAGGTGGTATCACCAGAACGCTTCTCATATCGCCTGCGTCAGGCGCCTGGTGCAAATAACTCGTTGGGACGCTATAAATTCAACATGCCGAACTCGGAAGCAATTTACCTGCACGACACGCCTAATCACAACCTGTTCCAGCGCGATATTCGGGCGCTGAGTTCTGGCTGTGTGCGAGTGAATAAGGCATCGGAATTGGCTAGCATGCTATTGCAGGATGCGGGATGGAATAATAGTCGTATTTCTTCCACGCTGGATCAGGGGAATACCACCTTTGTTTCAATGAAACACCGGATTCCAGTCAATCTCTATTATCTGACGGCGTGGGTAGCGGAAGATGGCAGGCCGCAGTTCCGCACAGATATTTACAATTATGATGATACTGCCCGAGCCGGGACGAAAGTGCTCTCCAGAGCAGGGCTGTTGCTTCAGTAAGTATTGAAAATACGGACATTAGTGGTATTGGTATTTTATCGTTTTGTGGGGGATCGATGGGATCTCCCGCAAACCCGTAAGCAAAGCGGGTTGACTCACTTTTCTCTGGCAGTTAAGGTTCAAGGCGGTGCGCTTTTTGCCTCCTTTTATACCGTTATTTTAGCCAGGGTACTCGTTCTATGGATCACATTGACAACCATCGCCGTAAGTGGCTTGCACTGGGTGGTGCCGCGTTTGGTATCGCACTGCTTCCCGGTCAGGCATTTGCAACGTTATCTACGCCCCGACCACGAATTTTGACGCTGGACAATCTGAACACCGGAGAACGGCTAAAAACGGAATTTTTTGATGGTAAACGGTATAACAAATCAGAACTCTCCCGCCTGAATCACTTTTTCCGCGATTATCGCGCCAATAAAGTCAAAACAATTGACCCCCAACTTTTTGATCAGCTCTATCGTTTACAGGTTATGCTGGGCACCAATAAGCCCGTACAGCTGATTTCCGGTTATCGCGCGATAGATACGAATAATGAATTACGTGCGCACAGCAGAGGTGTGGCAAAGCAGAGCTATCACACCAAAGGGCAGGCGATGGATTTCCATATTGAAGGCGTTCAACTGGCCAACATTCGTAAAGCGGCGATGAAGATGCGTGCAGGTGGGGTTGGCTACTATCCGAGCAGTGATTTCGTTCACATCGATACCGGCCCGGTCCGTACTTGGTAATTCGCTACCACAGCGCAGCGCTAAATTTTTTTCTGATACGGTTCGCTTATAGCGCGAGCCGCTCAGTTTATTCAACATGGAGTGATATGAAATATCAAATTGTCCCAGTGACGGCATTTAGCCAGAACTGCACGTTGTTATGGTGTGAAAAAACCAATGATGCGGCGATTGTCGATCCTGGCGGTGATGCAGAGAAAATCAAACGTGCCGTTGCGGACGCAGGGATTTCGGTTAAGCAGATTTTGTTAACACACGGCCATCTGGATCATGTCGGCGCGGCGGCGGAGTTGGCCGAGCACTATCAGGTTGCGATTATTGGCCCGCAGATTGAAGATGCATTCTGGCTGGAAGGGTTACCGGCACAAAGCCGGATGTTTGGTCTGGAAGAGTGCGCGCCGCTGACGCCATCACGCTGGTTGCAGGAAGGTGATGAGGTCAGCCTGGGTGAAACAACGCTGGCCGTTTTCCACTGTCCTGGCCATACACCCGGTCATATCGTTTTCTTTGATGTGGAATCGCGTCTGGCACAGGTGGGCGATGTTATTTTCAACGGCGGCGTGGGGCGCACCGACTTCCCCCAAGGAGATCATCAGGCGTTGATGGCGTCCATCAAGAATAAGCTGCTGCCGCTGGGTGACGATGTATCGTTTATTCCAGGGCACGGCCCGATGTCGACGTTAGGACATGAGCGTAAAACGAATCCTTTCCTGCGTGAAGATGCTGCGATTTGGTAGTTTCTGCACTTTTTATCCGCAAAGAACAGAAATAAAAAAGCCGACACAAGTGTCGGCTTTTTTGATCGCTAAATGCATCAGAGTACGGCAACAATTGCTTCGCAGAGCGGTGCCATGTTTTCCGGCGTCATTCCCGCAACGTTGATACGACCAGAGTTCACTGCATAAACGCCGAATTCGTCACGCAGACGCAGAACCTGCTCTTTGGTCAAGCCGCTGAATGAGAACATCCCATTCTGGTCGATGATGAAGGAGAAATCCTGCTGCGCGCCTTTTTCCTGCAAAGTATTCACGAATAGCTGACGCATACGTTGAATACGTTCACGCATCGCCGTCAATTCCTGTTCCCAAATGGCCTTCAGTGCATCGTTGCCCAGAATGGTCGCCACAACGGTCGCACCGTGTGACGGTGGGTTAGAGTAGTTTGCGCGAATAGCCGCTTTCACCTGACTGAATGCTTTATCTGCCGTTGCGGCATCGGTAGCAACCAGTGTGCAGGCACCGACGCGCTCATTGTACAAACCGAAGTTTTTAGAGTACGAACTGCATACGATCAGTTCATCATGCTTCGCGGCAAAGAGTCGCAGGCCTTCAGCATCTTCTTCCAGACCGCGGGCAAAGCCCTGATAGGCGAAGTCAAACAGCGGTAACCAGCCTTTCGCTACTGACAGTTCGGCCAACTTGGCCCATTGTTCAGCAGTCGGGTCGATACCGGTTGGGTTATGGCAACAGCCGTGGAACAGTACTACGTCACCCGCTTGGGCAGCGTTCAGGCTGTTTAGCAAGCCATCAAAATCCAGCGCGTGGTTCGCTGCATCGTAGTAGTCATATTGGCACACTTCCAAACCGACGGCAGAGAAGACGTTGTTGTGGTTTGGCCAGGTTGGGTTGCTGATCCAAATGCGTTTTGCAGACGTCTGATTGGCAATGAAATCCGCCGCTACGCGCAACGCGCCCGTTCCGCCTGGGGTTTGCGCCGTACGGGCACGTTTGTCGGCAATGATGGCGTTCTGCTTGCCAAACAATAGCTCCTGCGTGCGCTGACCGAATGCTGGCAGACCGTCAATGCCCAGATAGTTTTTGGTGGTTTCATTTTCCAGCAGATACTGCTCTGCTTTTTTGACGCTGGTCAGAACCGGCGTTTTGCCGGTTTCATCTTTATAGACACCAATACCCAGATTGATTTTATTCGCGCGGTCATCGGCGCGGAAAAGATCGGTCAGCCCGAGAATAGGATCGGCCGGTGCGGCAGAGATATTTTCAAACATTGCCAGAATGTTCCATAACTGAGATGAAATAAGAATTCTCAGAGTACCGTCAGTAAAAGGCTTTGCCAACCGTTGAGGTTAAAAAGAAAGGGAAATAACAGGGAGGAGGAGAGAGACGAAATAAAAGACTGGTTAGGTGAGAATAATTGGCGCAAAGCAGAAACAAAATACACCGTGCGCGTTTTCCAATCTCGTTTACGATGGCACGTCGTAACGCTATCCGATACGCAATAAAAAAGACAGAGCCGAAGCTCTGCCTTTTTCTGCAATACGAACGATTAACTCGTTACGTTATGCTGTGACAACTTAGAACTGGTAAACAACACCGACGTCTACACGGTCATTATTTTCTTGACCAAATGTCTTAGTACGATCTTTATCCAGCAGGCTGATGTCGTACTCAACATAGGTAGAGAAGTTTTTGTTGAATGCGTAAGTTGCACCAACGCTTGCATATTTAACACCGTAGCCGTTTACATCTGCGCCCGCAGTGTTGATTTTATCTTTACGAGATACGTAAGCGATAGTTGGAGTCAAACCAAAATCAAAGTTGTACTGTGCAACCACTTCAAAGATTTTGCTCTCATCAGCCATTGTTGTACGGTTTGGCGCATAGAAATTACGAGCTTGACCATAGGTTGCAGCAACATAAATGTTGTTCGCGTCGTATTTCAGACCCGTAGCCCATACGTCAGCACGCTCACCACCGGCAGTCGAACGATGTTGGTCAAGAGATAGGTTAGTAGAACCAACACGCTCGTAAGAACCATAAGAAGCCACAACACCAACACCGAAATCAGTGTCGTAAGACAGAGAAGTAGCCCATGCATCGCCGTGATTACGCTCAATACGAGAGCTGCTTTCATTTTTAGCAACGTATTGCAGACCAAAACCTAAATTATCAACCAGACCAAAGAAGTTAGAGGTGTTATAGGTTGCTGCGCTGCTGACACGACCAGTCAGGGTATCGGTAACGCTGCTGTCGCCGCCGTTTTCTGGCAGGACGTCGGTATAAGCCAGACCGTTGTAAGCGACGCCTACGTTACGGCCGTAGTCAAGAGAACCGAAATCAGCAAATTTCAGACCAGCAAAGGCTTTACGAGTTTTCCCTTCCCCTGCGTTGGTATCTTCAGCGTTGTTAGCATCGAACTGGTATTCGAAAGTGCCATAACCAGTCAGGTCGCTGGTAATCTGAGTCTGACCTTTAAAGCCCAGACGCGCGTTAGTATTGTCTTCGTTTTCTGCACTCTGGTTTTTGAATGTGTAACCTGCGTGTACACGACCAGTCAGATCCAGCTTGTTCGCATCTTTATTATAGATTTCTGCTGCGTTGGCTGTGCCTGCGACTAACAGAGCTGGGATTACTACTGCAAGAATGTTGCGTTTCATCATTATTACCCTCATTGGTGTTATTTAGACACCTGCCACTGCCATAAATAATTCTTTGGGAACTATTCCTGAAAGTTTGGTGTCTTCCTGTGTCTGAACGCAGTTTTCCATTCACTCGCGAGTTAATCCACCCTAAAGATGCTACAAACTTCGTAATCGAGTAACAAATGGAAATAATGTGTATCTAAATGTAAAAACTAGGGAACTTTGTGAGACATAACAAAAATTAAAAAAAAAGAGCCGGGAAACCCGACTCTTCTTTTCTACATATTTGTTTTACTTATATTAAATTTTTATTTAGAAACTGGCATTCCGCGGCGTGCGTGGGAAAGGGATCACGTCGCGCACATTTTGTACACCGGTAACATAGGCAATCAGTCGTTCAAAACCTAAACCGAAACCGGAATGTGGAATGGTGCCGTAACGACGCAAATCGCGATACCACCAATAGTCTTCTTTATTCAGTCCCATCTCTTCCAGACGGCTATCCAACTGCGCCAGACGCTCTTCACGCTGAGAGCCCCCGATGATTTCGCCGATTCCCGGTGCCAGAACATCCATCGCGGCAACGGTTTTACCGTCGTCATTCATACGCATATAGAAAGCTTTGATGTCTTTCGGGTAGTTTTTAACCACAACCGGTGCTTTGAAGTGCTGCTCCGCCAGATAACGCTCATGTTCGGAGGAGAGGTCAACGCCCCAGTAAACCGGGTTCTCGAACTGTTTTCCGCAGTTCAGCAGGATTTCGACGGCATCGGTGTAATCCACCTGAGCGAAATCGGAGCTGACGAATTTTTCCAGACGGGTGATAGCTTCTTTATCGACGCGCTCGGCAAAGAACGCCATATCATCGGCACGCTCGTTCAGTACGGCCTGGAAAACATATTTCAGCAGGTTTTCAGCCAGACCCGCGATATCATCCAGCGTGGCGAAAGCAACTTCCGGTTCGATCATCCAAAACTCAGCCAGATGGCGGCTGGTGTTAGAGTTTTCCGCGCGGAACGTTGGGCCAAAGGTGTACACGTTGGACAGCGCACAGGCGTAAGTTTCGCCATTCAACTGGCCAGATACGGTCAGGAACGCTTCTTTGCCAAAGAAATCTTCGCTGAAATCCACTTTACCCTGTTCGGTACGCGGCAGATTTTCCAGATCGAGGGTAGAAACGCGGAACATTTCACCCGCACCTTCGGTATCGGATGCGGTAATCAGCGGGGTAGATACCCAGAAGTAACCGTTCTCGTGGAAGAAACGGTGAATGGCCTGCGCCAGCGTATGACGAACGCGCGCAACGGCACCGATCAGGTTGGTGCGTGGACGCAGGTGCGCCACTTCACGCAGGTATTCGATACTGTGACGCTTTGCCGCCATCGGATAAGTATCGGGATCGTCAACCCAACCGACGACGTTGACATTGGTGGCTTGCAGCTCGAAGCTCTGGCCTTCACCCGGAGAAGCAACGACGTTACCGGTGATTTCTACGGAGCAACCGGTGGTCAGGCGCAGTACGTCATCCTGATAATTGGAAAGATTATTATTAACGACAGCCTGTAACGGATTAAAGCAGGAGCCGTCATAAACGGCGATAAAGGAGATACCGGCTTTAGAATCTCTCCGGGTACGTACCCAGCCGCGCACGGTGACTTCGCTGTCAACGGCGACACGGCCTTGCAGTACATCGACTACAGGCACTACGCTCATAAAATTCTCTCTTTAATTAATCGTGTTTAAGAAATATATCGTGGTTAAAACGCCAAATGGCCCAATCCGAGCCATTTGCTATGTTACTTGCGATGCAACAGGACACAAGCAGAAATCACCGGAATGGCGCGAAGTTTTCGCGTATTACAGTGAATCTGCTGCAAAGTTGGTCAAATACCCGTCATACTTCAAGTTGCATGTGCGTTGGCTACGCTACTCGGCACACTAACGTGTACCTCGCCCCGTTGGGGCCGCTGCAAGCAGCGTTCAAATCTGCCTCTGGCAGATTTGTCAGTCACCCGAATCACTTACTTAAGTAAGCTCGTCGGGATTCCCTCTCTTGCCGCGTTACGATGCTCATAAATGAGCATCGCCCTAAAGGGCTAACGCTTCGCGTTATTCAAAACGAACTCGTTTTGTCCTGAAACTCGAATTATTTAGGGTATACGGGAAACCTCAACTGGCCTTTTTCACACGGGGCAGGTCAAACGCTTTGCGTAACTCACACACGAAGTTCTGATCCTGACAGATGGTTTTACCCGGACTATCGGAGAGCTTTGCCACCGGTTTGCCGTTGCATTCCACCAGTTTGATGACGATATTCAGTGGTTTCACGCTGGGGATATCGCATGTCAGGCGCGTGCCGATACCAAACACCAGATTCACGCGTTGCCCGAAATGACGGTACAGCGTCAGCGCTTTATCCAGATTCAGATTATCGGAGAAGACCAGCGTTTTGCTCATTGGGTCGATATTCAGGCGCTGATAATGTGCAATGGCTTTCTCTCCCCAATCGACCGGATCGCCGGAATCGTGACGCAGCCCTTGGTAGGCTTCGGCGAACGACAAATCGAAATCACGCAGGAAGGCGTCCATAGTGATGCAATCGGTCAACGCAATCCCCAAATGTGTGGGATATTCACGTAGCCACATTTGTAGTGCGGCACGCTGGCTGTTGGCCAGTGTTGGGCTGATTTGCTGATGAGCCTGAAACCACTCGTGCGCCTGTGTGCCGACCGGTGTGATACCCAAACGGCGTGCCAGATCGTAATTACTGGTGCCGATGAGGTAAGGGAAATCAGCTTGCAGTGCCGTCACAATCGTCTGCTGGACATCACGAGAGAAACGCCGACGCGTGCCGAAATCCATCAGCTTGAAGCGGCTGAGATCCACATCCGCGCTGTTTTGGCGGAAGCTCTCCAGCGAGACGGAGAGTCGGGCGAGAGCCTGCTCGGTTGTGACGTCGGGCGAGCGATGCCGATGCACGACTTCACTGATGACCGCCAACAGGGGAACTTCCCACAAAATCACTTCACGCCACGGTCCGGTGATGCGGATATCCAGCTTGCCAGCGTTATTCTTGATAGAAACCTGCTGGGGATTGAAACGAAAGCCTCGCAGCCAGTGCAGGTAATCCGGCTTAAAGAACGGCAGAGAAGAAAGATAGGCAAACTCGTCATCACTTAATGACAAGAAGCGCATCAGATCGACCTGATGGGCTATTTCGTCGGCGTAAACGCCTAATAACTCATCACCGCGGCAGCGAAATTCAGCTGCAACGTCAACATCATAATAGTGATGATACACCGCCTGTTGCATGTGCAGCTTGTAGGCGTCGGTATCCAGCAATGCGTGTAGAATCGGGGAAGTGTGCAAAGTCATAATGCGTTACAGCATCCTCGTAAGATGCCTATCCACCATCGGGACAATCAGCAATGTCCGGCCAGTATACCTTGATTATCCGTTTATTACATTACGACAACATAGCGAGACGTGCGGGCACGAACCACGGTACGATGATTATCCTCATTATTTTGTCGTGGTAACATTAAGATAACAGGCTTAGACTTGATCTTTGATGCTTATGACGAGGTGGAAACTTTATATGAATCAACAGCCGCAAATAAAATATCGCCATGACTACCGTACGCCGGATTATACCATTACCGACATTGCACTGGATTTCGATCTCCATGCCGAGAAAACGCGCGTAAAAGCCGTGAGTCAGGTGGTGTTGCAGGGGGACGCTGGCGCGCCGTTGAAGCTGGATGGCGAAGGGCTGGTTCTGATCGGGCTGAGCGTTGATGGGCAGCCGTGGACGCATTATCAGCAGCAGGACGATGGCCTGATTCTGGCGCAATTACCTGCGCGTTTTACGCTCAGCATCGAAACGGAAATCAATCCCGCCGCTAACAGCGCGCTGGAAGGGCTATATCAATCCGGTGAAGCCCTGTGTACGCAGTGCGAGGCCGAAGGTTTCCGTCATATTACCTACTATCTCGACCGGCCGGATGTGCTGGCAAAATTCACTACGCGCATTACGGCGGATAAAGCACGCTATCCTTATTTACTCTCTAACGGCAACCGCATGGCGCAAGGGGAGCTGGAAGGCGGCCGCCACTGGATTGAGTGGCAGGATCCGTTCCCGAAACCAGCTTACCTGTTCGCACTGGTTGCTGGCGATTTTGATGTCCTTCAGGATCGTTTCACGACACGTTCTGGCCGTGATGTTGCGCTGGAGTTGTATGTTGACCGTGGCAACCTCGATCGCGCTGGCTGGGCGATGACCTCGTTACAAAATGCGATGAAGTGGGACGAAGAGCGTTTCGGTCTGGAATACGATCTCGACATTTATATGATCGTCGCCGTTGATTTCTTCAACATGGGGGCGATGGAGAATAAAGGGCTGAACGTATTCAACTCTAAATACGTGCTGGCCAAGGCAGAAACCGCGACGGATAAAGATTATCTGAACATTGAAGCGGTGATCGGCCATGAATATTTCCATAACTGGACGGGTAACCGCGTGACTTGCCGCGACTGGTTCCAGCTTAGCCTGAAAGAAGGGTTGACGGTGTTCCGCGATCAGGAATTCAGCTCTGACCTGGGGTCGCGCCCGGTGAACCGTATCGATAACGTACGTGTGATGCGCGGTGCGCAGTTCGCCGAAGATGCCAGCCCGATGTCCCATCCGATTCGTCCCGATCAGGTGATCGAGATGAATAACTTCTATACGCTGACGGTCTATGAAAAGGGATCGGAAGTGATCCGCATGATGCACACCTTATTAGGTGAAGAAGGCTTCCAGGCCGGCATTCGTCTGTATTTTGAACGTCACGATGGCAGCGCGGCGACCTGTGATGATTTCGTGCAGGCGATGGAAGACGCCTCCGGTGTCGATCTTACCCAGTTCCGTCGTTGGTATAGCCAGTCTGGCACGCCGGTGCTGACCGTGCGTGATGATTACGATCCGCAGACACAACAATATCTGCTGAGCGTGAGCCAGACGACGCCAGTCGGTGCCGACAAACAACCCAAACTGCCACTGCACATTCCGCTGGATATCGAACTGTACGATCCGCAAGGGCAGGTGATTCCGTTACAGAAAGACGGCCAACTGCTGGCGTCGGTACTCAATGTGACCGAATCCGAACAGACGTTCATTTTCGATCAGGTACCTTGCCGCCCAATTCCTTCTTTATTACGTGAATTTTCTGCGCCAGTAAAACTGAACTATGCCTGGAGCGATGAACAACTGACGTTCCTGATGCGTCATGCGAGCAATGCGTTCTCTCGTTGGGATGCGGCACAGAGCTTGTTGGCCAACTATATCCGCCTGAACGTTTCACGCTTTCAGCAGAAACAGCCGCTTTCCGTGCCGATGCATTTTGTCGATGCTTTCCGTGGCGTGTTGCTGGACGACAAACTGGATCCGATGCTGGCTTCTCAGATTCTGACATTGCCGAGCGAAAACGAGATTGCTGAGCTGTTTGATATCATCGATCCGACGGCGATCGCTGCCGTACGCGACAGCATGACGCATACGATGGCGAAAGAGATGGCGGATGAGTGGCTGGCGGTATACCACGCGAATCAGGCGCCACAGTATCGCATCGAACATGCGGATATGGGTAAACGCGCGCTGCGCAACGTCTGCCTGCATTATCTGGCATTCAGCGATGACGCGCTGGCAGATAAACTGGTACAGGCGCAGTTTCGTCAGGCGGATAACATGACCGATTCGCTGGCGGCGCTGTCGGCGGCGGTTGAGGCACAGTTGCCGGTGCGTGATGAATTGCTGACGCAGTTTGATAACCGCTGGCATCAGGATGGTTTGGTCATGGATAAATGGTTTGTGCTGCAAGCCACCAGCCCGGCAGCCGATGTGCTGACCCGCGTGCGTGAACTGTTGCAACACCGTTCATTCAGCCTGAATAACCCTAACCGCCTGCGTTCGTTGGTGGGGGCGTTTGCGGCCGCTAATCCGTCGGCTTTCCATGCCGAAGACGGTAGCGGCTATCGCTTCCTGACGGAGATTCTGAGCGATCTGAACACCCGCAATCCGCAGGTCGCGGCTCGCGTGATCGAACCGTTGATCCGCCTGAAACGTTATGATGCCAAACGTCAGGCGCAAATGCGTCAGGCGCTGGAGCAACTGAAGACGCTGGAAAACCTGTCTGGCGATCTGTTCGAGAAGATCAGCAAGGCACTGCAAGACTAATCCTGCCACGCGATTAGCCCAGCCACACGCGGTATCCTGCCGCGTGTGGCATTCTCTCTTATGCCATTTCTCACTTCCGCAAACGTTTTACTTTCCGCAAAGATGGAATTACCATCACCGCCCGTGAATTCATAATCTTAGATTGTGACGATTATTTTCTGCGGAATGATAACGGTGGTTGGGGATAGAAGAGTAAAGCGTCCGCGCCAGGGATGGCGCGGCTCGAGCTTACAGGGATGTACTTGCAGCGTCTTTACGATCTATCCCTTACCACAGCGTGACGTAACGTTATTATCAAGCGCTAATCCACGATTGCTTACTTTCAGCGTAGGCAAGATACCTTTGCGATAGGGATCTCAGGAGACAATATGTTCTATCCCGTTATCAAAAAAGCCCTGTTTCAGCTCGATCCAGAGCGTGCGCATGAGCTGACCTTCCAACAATTACGTCGTATTACCAACACGCCTTTTGAATTTCTCGTCCGTCAATCTGTTCCAACTAAACCAGTTACCTGCATGGGGTTATCTTTTAAAAACCCACTCGGTCTGGCGGCGGGATTAGATAAAGACGGCGAATGTATTGATGCATTAGGCGCAATGGGGTTTGGTTTTATTGAAGTGGGGACGGTCACGCCGCGTCCACAATCCGGTAATGATAAACCGAGATTATTCCGCGTAGTAGAAGCGGAAGGGTTGATCAACCGGATGGGTTTCAATAATAAAGGCGTAGATTATCTGGTTGAGAATGTAAAGCAAACACGCTTTGGCGGTGTATTAGGGATCAACATTGGCAAGAATAAAGATACGCCGGTTGAGCAAGGTAAAGACGATTATTTGATCTGCATGGATAAGGTTTATGCCCACGCTGGCTATATCGCGATCAATATTTCGTCACCCAATACGCCGGGGTTACGCAGCCTGCAATATGGTGAAGCACTGGACGATCTTTTGCTGGCAATAAAGAACAAGCAGGCAGAATTAAAAGAGAAACATCAGAAGTATGTCCCTGTAGCGGTAAAGATCGCGCCGGATCTTTCTGAGGAAGAATTGATCCAAATTGCCGATAGTCTGGTTCGTCATAACATCGATGGTGTGATTGCCACGAATACCACGCTCGATAGAAAACTGATTCAGGGATTAAACCACTGCGGGCAGACAGGCGGATTAAGTGGACGTCCATTGCAGACCAGCAGCACGGAAATTATCCGTCGTTTGTCACAGGAATTAGCGGGACGTCTACCGATTATTGGCGTTGGCGGAATTGATTCTTTGGTCGCCGCACGTGAAAAAATGGCGGCTGGCGCATCGCTGGTGCAGATATATTCGGGCTTTATTTTCCACGGCCCTCGTCTGATTAAAGATATCGTTACACATATTTAATCTGAAATTCCTTTCATTTTTAGCTGGGGGTTTATTTATCCCCCCAGCTAGTCTATATTTTATCCGTTTGCGTAAATAATCTATCAACCGATGTCTGATTTTCTTACCGCGACGTTTATGTCGATGAACACTTAATGAAGTGTAAGAAAACACAATCAGCCATTTCTGATATTTCTACTGTAAAGACGAAGGGTAAATAATATGAAGTTAAAACCTGACGATAACTGGCGCTGGTATTTTGATACCGAACACGATCGCCTGATGTTGGATCTGGCTAACGGCATGTTATTCCGTTCTCGTTTTCCCTCTAAAATGTTAACGCCGGATGCTTTCAATGAATGTGCCTTCTGCGTTGACGACGCCGCGTTATTTTTTACCTATAACGACAAATGTCAGAAAGCGGCGCTGCACCGCGACCTTCAAGGCGAATTAGTTTTGAACGCGCTGGTGGCGACCCGATTCCTCAAGCCGTTAATGCCGAAAAGCTGGCATTTCATCCAACAGCCGGCTGCTGTGCCCCATTCGCCGCAGGCGGGGGATATTGTGCAGGTACAGCTCACTGAGACCCATGAAACGGCCTGTTTCCTGGTGGCGGAAGCAGGAGATAAAGCCTGTCTCTGTTTGCTGGCGCAAGAGCAGTTGTCATTAAATGGGAAGACGATGGGGTTGGGTGATGCCATAAAAATCATGCACGACAGATTAATGCCTGCCGCTGTGCAGAATAGCGCTGAGTGGGAAACCACATTGGGTGAAGGCACGTCGGCATTTGAGTATGCCAAGGTCGTCTAAACCCCGTCATATCCCCGTCATACTTCAAGCTGCATGTGCGTTGGCTGCGCTCACTCACCCGAATCACTTACCTGAGTAAGCTCATCGGGATTCCTTCCCTTGCCGCCTTCCTGCAACTCGAATTATTTAGGGTATAGGTTTGTCATACTTCAAGCTGCATGTACGCTATTTTTTCTTTGGCTATTGCAAATGAACGTCACTCTGAGGAATACAGCTACAGCTAAGAATCTCGCCGTTTTCCCTGATGGCACTTTGCTTCAGTGCGGAAACTTCTCCGCTGACCAGCGTCAATTTACAGCAACCGCATAGTCCTGCCCGACAAGAATAGGGGATTCGAATACCCTGTTGTTCCAACTGTTCCAGTAAAATCTGCTGATTGTTCCCTTGTAACGATTTTCCCTGATAGTGGATGGTGACGGCCTGTTCGCTTTTTTCGGGAACGACAAGGCTTTCGACTACCTGGCCGGAGCCATAAGGACGCGGGGGTTTGGTCGCTAAGACTTCCAATGTGTCGCCCACACGAATGATGCCCGTATTTCTGGCGACCAGATTTTGCCCAAAATCAACGTCGCCGTTCTCGGCAGTACGAAACGATTGCAGTGTTGCCAGCGGTTCTCCTGAAGGGTGCTTACGGCCACGTTCGATGCTGACGGTGGTGAAAATACAGCGGCTACAGGGTTTGACGACGTCAAAAATAACCTCGCCAATACGAATGGTCTTCCAGCTATCTTCGGCAAAGACGTCTGCGCCTGTCACCACCAGATTGGGGCGAAATTGCTCGATTTTAATGCCGGCGGGGCAACGCTGGCGTAACGCCTGAAATGAGGCGTCATTGATTAACAGAAACGGATAGCCGTCAGCAAATGCCAAAGGCACTTCTGGATAATGCTTAACCCGTCGCGACGGTTCATTGCCCACCCAGCGCAGCTGGACGGCGCGCTGAAAATAGTGGCTTAACCAGACATTGATGGAATCAGGAGCGACGAGTGCCGTAAAGTGCGTTCCCCACACCTCTGTCGGCTGCGGTGCTGCGGTGAAGTCGGCAAAACGTATGGTGGCGGTTTGGCCATCCGGCGCGGCAATAAACAGCCCGTCCGGCAGCAGCGCCGGTGTAAACAACACCATTTGTGGATACTGGCGAGCGGTAATAAAGGTTCCATCAAGTTCGGTAATCATGAAGGCACGATCGTTCGCCAACCCGCTGACAGACGCCATCGCGTGGGACAGTTGTAGCCCTCGCATTGATTTTACCGGATGAATATAAAGCCGCGTTACGCCAATCACTGACCTGTTCCTCGCCAAAGTAAAACGGCAACTTTATGACAAGCGTCTCGGATTAGCTATAATGCGCCTCAATTTCTTTTTCTATACCCGTCATACTTCAAGCTGCTTGTGCGTTGACCGCCCTTACTCACCCCAGTCACTTACTTATGTAAGCTCCTGGGGATTCATGCGGTTGTCGCCTTCACGCAACGTGAATTATTTAGGGTATAGTTCGTTTTTACATATTTTGGTGATAGTGACGACATGAATGCTTTGTTTGCCAGCACGGCGCGGGGACTGGAAGAGTTATTAAAAAGCGAACTCGAATCATTGGGTGCGCAGTCCTGTACAGTGGTGCAGGGTGGTGTCCATTTTGAGGGTGATAACCGCCTGATGTACCAGAGCCTGCTGTGGAGCCGTCTGGCGTCGCGCATTCTGCTACCGTTGAATGAATTCAAGGTACACAGCGACCTGGATTTGTATCTGGGCGTGCAGGCGATTGACTGGTCAACGGTTTTCAGCATCGATAAAACCTTTGCCGTCCATTTTACCGGCACCAATGAAGATATCCGCAACAGCCAGTACGGCGCGTTAAAAGTCAAAGATGCGATTGTGGATAGCTTTACGCGCAAAACCGGACAGCGGCCCGATGTGGCAAAGCAGCAACCGGATATTCGTATTAACGTTTTTTTACAGCGTGATACAGCGAGTGTCTCGCTGGATTTAAGCGGCGAAGGGTTACATCAACGTGGCTACCGCGATCTGGCGGGACTGGCACCGCTGAAAGAAAATCTGGCGGCGGCAATTGTGTTACGTTCCGGCTGGCAAAATGGCACGCCGCTGGTCGACCCGATGTGTGGTTCCGGGACGTTGCTGATCGAAGCGGCGATGATGGCCGCCGATCGCGCACCCGGTTTACACCGTACGCACTGGGGATTTAATGCCTGGTTAAAACACGACGCCGAACTCTGGCGCGAGGTGACGGCGGAAGCACAAGTGCGCGCCCGTCAAGGCTTGCAGGCAACGACCTCACGTTTCTTCGGATCGGATAATGACCGCCGGGTGATTGATATCGCTAAAGCCAATGCACGTCGTGCAGGCGTGGCTGAACTGATTTATTTCGGTGTAAAAGATGCAGCACAGCTCCAGAATCCGTTGCCGGAAGGCTCTAAAGGTACGGTCATCAGTAACCCGCCTTACGGTGAGCGTCTGGAAAGTGAACCTGCGCTGATTGCCCTGCATAATATGCTGGGCCGTAAGATGAAAAGTGATTTTGGCGGCTGGCAGCTCTCGCTGTTCAGTGCGTCGCCGGAGCTGCTGAGCTGTCTGCAACTGCGTGCCGAGCGCCAATTCAAGGCGAAAAACGGCCCGTTAGACTGCGTACAGAAAAATTATCAACTGGCAGAAACGCAAAGTGCATCCTCAGGGCAAATCGCGGAAGATTTTGCCAACCGCCTGCGTAAGAACCTGCGCAAGCTGGAGAAATGGGCGGGTCAGCAGGGGATTGAATGCTATCGCATCTATGATGCCGATCTGCCTGAATATAATGTGGCGGTCGACCGCTACGGCAGTTGGGTGGTTGTACAGGAATATGCGCCACCGAAAACCGTTGATGCGCAAAAAGCCCGTCAGCGCCTGTTTGATGTTATTAATGCGACGCTGAGCGTGCTGGAATTGCCGTCAAACCGATTGGTGCTGAAAACGCGTGAACGTCAGAAAGGCAAAAACCAGTATGAGAAGCTGGCGCAGAAAGGCGACTTCCTGCTGATGGAAGAGTTTGGCGCCAAGCTGTGGGTCAACCTGACCGATTACCTCGATACCGGTTTGTTCCTCGATCACCGTATCGCCCGCAAAATGCTGGGTGAGATGAGCCGTGGCAGAGATTTTCTCAATCTGTTTGCCTACACCGGCACGGCGAGCGTACACGCCGGATTGGGCGGCGCACGTTCAACGACCACTGTCGATATGTCACGCACCTATCTGGAATGGGCGGAGAAAAACCTGCGGGTGAATGGCCTGACCGGACGTCAGCATCGCCTGATTCAGGCTGATTGCCTGACATGGTTGCATAATGCGAATGAACAGTTCGATGTGATCTTCATCGACCCGCCGACCTTTTCTAACTCAAAACGGATGGAAGAATCGTTTGATGTCCAGCGCGATCATCTGGCGCTGATGAAGGATCTCAAACGTCTGCTGCGTCGTGGCGGTACCATCATGTTCTCGAACAATAAACGCGGCTTCCAGATGGATAGCGCTGGTTTAGCCGCGCTGGGGCTGAATGCCAAAGAAATTACCGCGCAGACCCAATCGCAGGATTTTGCCCGTAATCGTCAGATTCATAACTGCTGGCTGCTGACGCATGCCGGTGAGGAAAAGTAATCGATGTCTTTAATCAGTGTTTCAGGTGCATGGCTGTCGTTCAGCGATGCGCCGCTGTTGGATAACACCGAACTCCATATCGAAGAGAATGAGCGCGTTTGTCTGGTTGGGCGCAACGGCGCGGGCAAATCGACCCTGCTGAAAATTCTGGCCAAAGAGATTCCGCTGGATGATGGCCGCATTATCTATGAACAGGATCTGATTGTTGCACGTTTACAACAGGATCCTCCCCGTGATGTGGTGGGCAGCGTCTTTGATTTTGTCGCCGAAGGGGTCGCTGCACAGGCGGATTACCTGAAAAATTATCACGCCATGCTGCGTTTGGTAGAAAGCGATCCGAGCGAAAAGAACCTGAATCAGCTGGCTAAGTTGCAGGACGTTCTGGAGCATCAGGGCCTTTGGCAACTGGAAAGCCGTATTCACGAAGTGTTGGAACAGCTTGGTCTGTCCGCTGATGCGCCGCTGGCGTCACTTTCCGGCGGCTGGCTGCGTAAAGCGGCACTCGGCAGAGCGCTGGTGAGTTCGCCGCGTGTGCTGCTGCTGGATGAACCGACTAACCATCTGGATATTGAGACGATTGACTGGCTGGAAACTTTCCTGAAAACGTTCCAGGGCAGCATTATCTTCATCTCCCATGACCGCTCGTTTATTCGCAATATGGCGACTCGTATTGTCGATCTCGATCGCGGCAAATTGGTTTCCTGGCCGGGTAACTACGATAAGTATCTGGAAGGAAAAGAAGAAGCGCTTCGGGTGGAGGATCTGCAAAATGCGGAATTCGATCGCAAGCTGGCGCAGGAAGAAGTGTGGATCCGTCAGGGCATCAAAGCCCGTCGTACCCGTAACGAAGGCCGTGTGCGTGCGTTGAAGGCCATGCGTCAGGAACGCGCACAGCGCCGCGAAGTGATGGGCTCGGCGAAAATGCAGGTTGAAGAGGCCGCCCGATCCGGCAAGATTGTGTTTGAACTGGAAGACGTGAACTATCATGTCGATCAAGGCGCGCAGGGGAATAAGAAAGTCCTGACGCGCAATTTCTCCGCTCAGGTACAGCGCGGCGACAAGATTGCGCTGGTGGGGCCGAATGGCTGCGGTAAAACCACGCTGCTAAAATTGATGTTGGGTGACCTGGAACCGGTCAGTGGACGCGTGCACTGTGGAACGAAGCTGGAAGTGGCCTATTTCGATCAGCACCGCGCTGAACTCGATCCAGAACGTACAGTGATGGACAACCTGGCGGAAGGCAAACAAGAAGTGATGGTCAACGGCCGCTCACGTCATGTATTGGGCTATTTGCAGGATTTCCTGTTCCATCCGAAACGCGCGATGACGCCGGTAAAAGCGTTGTCGGGTGGGGAACGTAACCGCCTGCTGCTGGCGCGTTTGTTCCTCAAGCCCAGCAACCTGTTGATTCTTGATGAACCAACCAACGATCTGGATGTGGAAACACTGGAACTGTTGGAAGAGCTGATCGAAAGTTATCAGGGAACCGTTTTGCTGGTTAGCCACGATCGTCAGTTTGTCGATAACTCGGTGACCGAATGCTGGATCTTTGAAGGTGAAGGCAAGATTTCTCGCTTCGTTGGTGGGTATTACGATGCACAGCAGCAGCGCGCCACGGCAACGCCACTGCGAACAACGACAGCGCCAGCGGTAGCGACAACCACGACGGCAGCGAGCACCGCACCGTCCGCTAAACGAAGCGCGGGAAAATTAAGTTATAACCAGCAGCGCGAATTAGAGCAGTTGCCGCAACGTCTTGAGCAACTGGAGCAGGACATTGCGTCGCTACAGGCGCAGATGAATGATGCGGGTTTCTTTAGCCGTCCACGTGAAGAGACGCAGCAGGTCTTAAACGCGCTGGCGGAAGCGGAAAGCGCGCTGGAGGCCTGTTTCGAACGTTGGGAAGAGCTGGAAGCACAGAAAAACGGCTAATTCACGTGATTGTATGACCCCATCAAGACGGGCGTAATGTGCCGCATTGATGGGGTTTTCAGTCAGAAGCTGACGAGTTTTGAAGGAGAGGACGAGTGTGTTCCCATCATGAGCGGCATGACTGTAATCTTCAACACGATCATCACCATGATGACTATATGCTTTGCCCGCAGTGTGACCTGCTGGTGGAGCTACCTGAACTTTTGCACGGTCAGAAGGCGACCTGTCCGCGTTGTAAAACGGCACTAACCAGCAGACAGACGGAACCGCGCAAACGGCCGGTTGGCTACGCGCTGAGCGCGCTATTCATGCTATTGCTGGCAAACCTCTTTCCCTTCGTTTCTATGCGCGTGGCAGGCATCACCAGCGAAATTACCCTGATACAGATTCCTAAAGTGATGGTGGCGGAAAATTATGCCAGCGTCGCGACGCTGTTTATGCTTTTTGTGCAACTGGTTCCAGCCCTAAGTATGGCGACCCTTATTCTGCTTTGCCTGCACGCCTCGCTGCCGATGGCGTTGAAAAAAAGTATGGGCAAGATGCTATTCCATCTGAAAAGCTGGGGAATGGCGGAGATTTTTCTGGCTGGTGTGCTGGTTAGCTTTGTCAAACTGATGGCCTATGGCGATATCGGTATCGGCACCAGTTTTATGCCTTTTGTCCTGTTCTGTGTATTGCAACTGCTGGCTTTCCAAAGCCTCGATCGCCGCTGGCTATGGAATGACATCGTGCCGCCCCCAGCCTTGCCTGCGCCCCCGGTCTTGGGGGAAAGTGGGCTATCACAAGGGCTGCGTTCGTGTTCATGCTGCACCGCTATCCTGCCAGCCAACCAGTTAGTCTGCTCGCGCTGCCACTCACGTGGACATGCTCGTAAGAAGCATAGCCTACAATGGACACTGGCCCTGCTGATCACTTCTGTGATGTTGTATATCCCCTCGAATCTGATGCCGATCATGGTGACCGAAGCCTTCGGCGATCGCATGGGATCGACGATCATGTCGGGCGTCATCCTGTTGTGGGGGATGGGGTCTTACCCCGTTGCAATGGTGATTTTTGTCGCCAGCGTCATGGTGCCATCGCTAAAAATGCTGGCGCTAGGCTGGCTTTGCTGGCAGGCCAACGGCAAAACCAAAAGCACGGAGGACAGCGAGCGGATGCATGTCATCTATGAGATGGTTGAGTTTGTCGGACGCTGGTCGATGATTGATGTGTTCGTGATTGCCGTCCTGTCTGCGATGGTGCGGATTGGTCGACTGATGAGTATTTATCCCGCCGTTGGGGCGGTGCTGTTTGCGGCCGTGGTCATTTTGACCATGTTTGCCGCGATGATGTTTGATCCCCGTCTGTTGTGGGATCGTCGCAATGATATTCTTCATAAGGAGCCTGCCGTTGGCGAAAGATAATCATGCCGTTGCGGATGTAGAAACGATTAAACGCTGGTCGCCGGTCTGGATTGTGCCGATTGTCACGGTGCTGATCGGTGCCTGGATATTGTTTTACCATTTTAGCCATCAAGGGCCGCAAATTACGTTGGTTACCAGCAACGCCGAAGGCATTGAAGCGGGCAAAACCGCCATCAAGAGCCGTAGCGTAGACGTTGGGGTGGTAGAAAGCGTGGTGCTGAGCGACGATCTCCATCGGGTGGAGATCAAAGCGCGTCTGCATGACGGTATGGAGAAACTGCTCAAGCAGGACTCTGCGTTCTGGGTGGTGAAGCCGCAAATTGGTCGGGAAGGGGTTTCCGGTTTGGGGACGTTGTTATCCGGTGCTTATATCGAGCTACAGCCCGGTGCTAATAAGGAGGATAAACGCGAGTTTACCCTGCTGGATGCGCCGCCGCTGGCGTCACCGGATGCGAAAGGCATCAGGGTGATACTGGACAGTGAACAGTCCGGGCAATTGAATGCGGGCGATCCGGTTCTGTTCCGCGGCTATCGGGTGGGATCGGTGGAAACCAGCGAGTTCGATCCGAAAGCGCGTAAGATGCGCTATCAGCTATTTATTTCTGCGCCGTATGACGGTCTGGTCACGACCAATGTCCGTTTCTGGAAAGATAGTGGCGTTGCGTTTGATATGTCAGCACAGGGAATGCGTGTCGAAATGGGCTCTCTGACCACGCTGTTCAGCGGGGGCGTCAGCTTTGATGTACCTTCGGGGTGGGAGCTGGGGGATGCGGCCCAAACCATGGCGCAGTATCGACTCTTTGATAGCCAGCGCAGCATTCAGGATTCGCTATACACCGAGTATAAAGAGTATCTGCTGTTCTTCAGTGAATCGATCCGTGGCTTACAGGCCGGGGCCCCGGTTGAGTTCCGTGGTATTCGTCTGGGCACGGTTGCTGAAGCGCCGTTTTTCCCGCGTAATATGACGCAGGAGCTGGATGATGATTATCGTATTCCAGTATTGGTTCGTATTGAACCCGATCGATTCCAAAAGACGATTGGCGATTCGTTCGACTTTGAACAGCATCTGAAGCAGGCACAATCGCTTGGGCTGCGTGCTTCGATGAAATCGGCTAACCTCCTGACGGGGGCGCTCTATATCGATCTCGATTTTTATCCAAAAGAGAAAGCGGATAAACAACAGTTCGTTCTGGATGGCTACCCGGTCCTGCCTACCATTGACGGCGGCCTGTCACAGATTCAGCAGAAGCTGATGACAGTGTTAGATAAGGTGAATAACCTGCCGCTGAATCCGATGGTCAATGAAGCGACGAAGACGCTGGCGGAAAGTCAGGCAACGCTGCGTGAAATGCAAAAAACACTGGCGACGTTGAACAAGCTGACGTCCAGCAAAGCGATGCAGGACTTGCCGGAAGATATGCAAAAAACGCTGCTCGAACTGAACCGCAGTATGAAAGGTTTTCAGCCCGGCTCGCCGGCGTATAACAAGATGGTGGCGGATATGCAGCGGTTGGATCAGGTATTGCGGGAGCTACAGCCTGTGCTGCGTACCCTGAACGAGAAAAGTAATGCGTTGGTGTTTGAGGCTTCGGGGAGTCAGGATCCTCAGCCTAAGAGGGCAAGATAATGATGAAAGCATGGACACTAGCTCTGGTACTGGTACTGGTATTGAGTGCGTGCAGCAGTAGCAATTCGCAGAAAACCTATTATCAACTGCCAACAATAGCAGATACCACTACGACGCAGGGGGCGGTGACTCAGGGTCACCCGCTTTGGGTTGAACATGTTAGCGTGGCGGACTACCTCGCCAATGCAGGCTTGGTCTACCAGACTAACGATGTGCAGTATGTCATTGCCAGCAACAACCTGTGGGCCAGTCCACTGGATCAGCAATTGCAGCAGGCGTTGGTGACGAACCTGGGGCATAAACTGCCCGGTTGGGTCGTGACCACACAGCCGCAGGGAAGCGATCAGGCGGTGTTGAACGTCGCTGTTACGGGATTTCATGGCCGCTATGATGGCAACGTTATCGTACGTGGAGAGTGGATGCTGACCTATCAGGGAAAAGTGGTTAAGCGCCCCTTTAGCGTCGTGCTGCCACAAACGGAAGACGGCTATGACGCGCTGGTGAGAACGCTGGCGCAAGGCTGGCAGCAGGTTTCTCAGTCGGTTGCCCAGCAGGCAGCGGCGCTGAACTAGCTGTTACTTGGTAATCATCGTTACAGATGCTCGGTATCGTCCGATCATAATTTGAAACAACGACGTTTCTAAAAAATCAGGCCTCTAAAGATGTAATGCCGTGATTGCATTACGTTTTTAGAGGTTTTTTATTATTTTTAATTAGTTACGATTTTCCGTTATTGAGTGGGGGAAATTCCTATTTTGGATCACAAATATGACACTGGCGTGAATTTTGCGCCTTGACCTTTGGCAACAGAATAGGTATTGATAGTCTGTGGTTGCTTATAAAGTAATCATTGTTTTCTTTCCACCAGATAAATAATGAGGGAAATAAGGCATGAAGAGACAGAAACGCGATCGCCTGGAACGGGCTCATTCACGTGGTTATCAAGCAGGTATTGTCGGTAGACCAAAGGAATTTTGTCCTTATCAATCCATTAATGCCCGATCCTACTGGTTGGGAGGCTGGCGAAAAGCCATGGAAGACAGGGCTGTTACCGCTTAGCGCGCCTTGTCATTAGAGGGAACGCCTCCGCTTTTGCGGAGGCTTTTGTTTTTTAGCGGCCATATATCCTGATTCTTCTTCTCTCTGTTCATCGATGTAAAGCCATCGACAGACACGACCCACGAACGTCATCAACGCACGTCATAGACATACACGATCGACAAACCTATCAGGTTTCAGATAACGATCCGGGGCGTTGTCATTTCTGTAACGTCATTTACCTATTAATTTCGATTTCGATCATTTTTATTATGATTTTTAGTCTTTATTGTTCGATATCGTCTTTATGTTGAGCGAATAAGGTGATTTTTCATTATTTTTTGTTAAAAAATCTATCATTACTCCCTGGATGGTATGGTTCAGAACGGGAATGTAGTGTAATTTTTTGTTCGGAATTTTCTGAAAGTGATTAGAGGGAAAAATATCGTGAAATTACGAACCAGAATTGCACTGCTATGTGGTACGACCTTATTAGGGATGTTAATTTTATCTGCGGTGGCGCTGAATACGCTCTATAACACGATGATGAGCGAACGTGTCGGTCAGCTTTCTACGCTGGTGCAACTGGCTCACTCGGCGGCACAAAAGGCATATGACCTTGAAAAAAGCGGTCAGCTGTCGCACGAGGACGCAGAAAAAGAGGCTAAACGCACGATCGGCAGTTTCCATCAGGGCGATCGCTATTTCTTTGTGCGCGGTTATACGAATGATGTGAACTACGTTCATCCTAATCCTAAACGTATCGGCATCATCGACGCCAATGGCGGCAAAGAAGCAGGGGAACGCTATCGCGCTTCGCTCCAGGGCAATACGATCGGCACCGTGATTGCAGAAGGGACGCGTCCGGGGCAGCAGAATAAGGTTGAGAAACTGTATGCCGTCATGAAATTCGAGCCTTGGGATTGGACGATTGGTTACGGTGATTATATTGACGATATCCAGCAAACATTCTGGCGTAATGCGCTGATCCTGTTGTCCTTAGGGTTGGTTCTGCTGTTAATCATTTCCGCGTTTGCGTGGAATATGTTGCGTACGCTGATGCGCCAGCTCGGTGGTGAGCCGCAGTATGCCGTGGATGTCGTACGCGAAATTGCGGAAGGTAATTTACGCGTCGATGTTGAAACAAAGCAGGGCGATCAAACCAGTATTCTTTACGCTATCCGCGCGATGCGCGACAACCTGTCTCATTTGGTTAATCAGGTACGCAGCAGTACCAACTCCATTGCTACCGCTTCAACGCAGATCGCGTCAGGTAACGGCGATTTGTCTGCGCGTACCGAATCGCAGGCCAGTGCATTAGAACAGACGGCGGCGGCAATGGAACAACTGACCGCGACAGTGAAACAGAATGCGGACAATGCACGTTATGCGAATGAACTCGCGGTATCGGCATCGGATGTCGCAGTGCGCGGTGGTGACGTTGTCAGCCGGGTTGTCGTGACGATGGATTCCATCAGTCTATCATCACGCAAAATTGTGGATATCATCGGTGTTATCGACAGCATCGCTTTCCAGACCAATATTCTGGCGTTGAATGCGGCGGTAGAAGCGGCACGCGCCGGTGAACAAGGTCGAGGCTTCGCCGTGGTCGCGAGTGAAGTCCGTACGTTGGCACAGCGTTCAGCGTCCGCCGCCCGGGAAATTAAAGGCCTGATTGATGACTCTGTGGCCAAGGTGGGTGAGGGCACGGATTTCGTGAAGCAGGCTGGCGATACGATGAGTGAGGTTGTTGAAAGCGTGCATCGCGTCACGTCCATGATGGGTGAAATCAGTGTGGCGAGCGCAGAGCAGCGCTCCGGGATTGAACAGGTCAATCTCGCGATATCGCAGATGGATCAGAGCACTGAGCAGAACGCTGCGCTGGTTGAAGAAGCGCTGGCGGCGGCACACTCGCTGAGCGAGCAGGCACAGGAGCTATCACGCACCGTTGAACAGTTCCGCGTTGATGAATCCGCAGGCCGCTATCTGGCGTTGGGGGCAAGATAGTTGCCATAAACTGGCGGGGTTCAGGTATCCGGCTGAACCCTGTCAAGGTTTCTCATCCGTTCCAGCACCATAAAAGAAAACGCCCCTGACTTGCGTCAAGGGCGTTTTCTTTTATATGGCGGTGAGGAAGGGATTCGAACCCTTGATACGTTTTCACGTATACACACTTTCCAGGCGTGCTCCTTCAGCCTCTCGGACACCTCACCGTGGTCTCGCCGTCTTGCATCTCAGCGGACGGCGCTAATGTAGGTAAATTGCCGAACAGCGTCAACAAACTTCTGCATTCAATGCGCGCAATTAGCTAAAGTTAACGCAATTTGTTGCTTTGCTCACCGTTTTTGCGCTCACCTTCATCCATTTCCCGTCGTGACGCAAAACGCTGATGTTTCATTTGTGTTAATCATGCGTTGTAATTTCGCTCGCTGGCTGCGGAATACCCCTGAAAATGGTATGCTGCCTTGCAAACATTGACCCAGGAGAACCTATGTATCCCGTCGATTTACATATGCACACCGTTGCCAGTACGCACGCTTACAGTACCCTGCATGATTACATTGCTGAAGCACAGCAGAAGAATATCCGCCTGTTCGCCATTACCGATCATGGCCCGGATATGGCGGATGCGCCGCATTACTGGCACTTCATGAATATGCGCGTTTGGCCGCGTCTGGTTGATGGCGTGGGTATCCTGCGCGGTATCGAAGCGAATATTAAAAACATTGAAGGCGATATCGACTGCACCGGGCCCATGTTGGATCAGGTGGATGTGATTATCGCGGGCTTTCATGAGCCGGTTTTTCCACCACAGGATAAAGATACGCACACTACGGCGATGATCGCGACTATGGCACGCGGCGACGCCCATATCATTAGCCACCCCGGTAACCCAAAATTTCCTGTCGATATCCGCGCAATTGCGGAAGCCGCGGCGAAATACAATGTGGCGCTGGAGCTGAATAACTCCTCTTTCATGCATTCGCGCAAAGGCAGTGAACCAAACTGTCGGGCGATCGCGGAAGCCGTTCGTGATGCAGGTGGGTTACTTTCTTTAGGTTCTGATTCCCATATTGCGTTTTCTCTGGGAGACTTTACCCACTGCGAACGTATTTTGCAGGACGTGAATTTCCCGCAGGATCGGATATTGAATGTAAGCCCTCGGCGCGTGTTGGATTTCCTCGAACAGCGGGGAATGCCTGTTATCGCTGAGCTTGCTGATTTGTGACATTGTCACTTAAAAACTATGTCACTTAAAAGCTATGTCACTTAAAGGCGTCATCACTTAAAAATAAATAGGGTTATCAATGAACGAGTTTTCTATTGTGTGCCGCCTATTGGGCACGCTGTTTTATCGCCAGCCGCAGGATCCTTTGCTGACGCCGCTGTTCACGCTAATTAAAGAGGGGAAATTGGCGCAGCATTGGCCGCTGGAGCAGGATGCCCTGTTGGCTCGTTTGCAAAAGGGATTGGATTTACCCGCGATGGCGGCGGATTATCAGGCGCTGTTTGATAGTGAAAACGGCTCGGTATCGCCGCTGCGCTCATCCTATGAAAGCGATGCGGATGATGCGGAAATTCGTACTTTTCTACAACAGCGCGGCATGCCGTTAAATGACGGGGCGGTTGGTCATTTCGGTAGCTTGCTGCTTGCGGCATCCTGGCTGGAAGATCAGGCACAAGAAGACGAGACGGCAGCGCAGATTACCCTGTTTGATGAATATCTCTTGCCGTGGAGCGATCGTTTTCTCGGGAAAGTGGAAAGCCACGCCACCACCGCATTTTATCGTACGCTGGCAATAGTGTGCCGTGAAGCGCTGGAAGCCATGCGAGATGAACTGGGTGAAAGCGATGAAGAAGACGAGTCGGAAGCAGAAGAATAATACGCTGCTATGAAATCGTATGACGCCGATAGCAGACACGATGTGTGCTATCGGCGAGTAGGTATTAGTCAGTAAACAGGATAACGATCTGGCCAGGTTTGATTTCGATGCCTTTCGCCATCTTCTTCGCCAGCGATTCCGTCGTGCTCTTATCCGCATTCAACACGTAAGCCGGTTTTTGGTCAAAATAGCTTTTCAGCGATTGATTGAGGTAAGGGCTTAGCGTTTTCATTATCGTCTGCATTTTTTCAGGCTGTACCGTGTAATCAACCAATTCCATGTCTTTCAGGTAAATCGCGCCCTGCGCTTTATCAAATACCGGCTGTGCTTTTAGCGTCAGCTTCATATCGGCAGCCTGATTGCCCAACAGGGAGGAAATATCGACCTTCGCATTGCCCGCTAACGTGACTTTCCCCGGTTCGGCCCGACCAATCTGGCTGGATAGCTCGGTTAAAACGATATGCGCATCCACCACGCCAGGTACGCCAAGCTGTTTCTGGTAATCATTGTGTTTTTGCAGATACTCATTCACTTCCTGTTCACTGAGCGTGTATTGCGTGAGTTTATTACAGCCGCTGAGTGTAAAAGCCAGCAGCACTGCGGCCGCTGCCATCCATCCTGATTTTTTCATTATTCTGACCTCTTAATGCTATTGACGCGCACAATCTACTCATCGGTGGCGTGTGTTCATACGGGCAATCTATTGGTGTTAACAATCAACACGATTACGCATTGGCAGGGTGCACCTGATGCACAGGGTAAACAATAGGATAGCACTGAAACAGCAGAAAAAGGCCGCTTCAGGACGAAGCGGCGGAGTAAAATCGAAGGGTTAGATTGCCAGGCTGCTGAGCAGCGTTACCTGAGTTTGTTTCGCCATGTTATCCCGATAGTCTGCAACGCGTGAAGGCGGCGTGACACCCGCCACGATAGACAGCGAGCGGAGCAGTGGGAAGAGGTCGATATCGTCCGTTGATAGTACGCCGTTACAGGCGTTTGGTTGGACAATCAACGGATCCAGATCCTGTAAATCATTGTTCAATTTCTTAATTAGTCCCTGCGAATGGCTCAG